>CAVVWF010000012.1:0-132735 GCA_963751855.1 uncultured Alphaproteobacteria bacterium
CCGAGGCACCGGTTTGGGTCGACTGCCCGAACGCCGGGGCCGCGTCAGACGCACCTGTCTGCGGCGACTGGCCGAACGCAGGCTTCGGCTCGCCCGCCTGACCCACACCGCCGAAGACGGCCGTCGGCTCCGGCGCACTCGCCTGACCCACGCCACCGAACACCGCGGTGGGCTCCGGCCCACCCGGCTGGGCCCCTGACGCCGAACAGCGGCGTACCGGTGGGCTCCAACTGGGCACCCGGCACGCGACCGACGAGCGTCATGTCTTGCCCCGCGGCCACGGCCTGCTGGCCCGTCTGCTGGCCCACGTACGTCATGGTCGGATCGGCGGGGTAGGCCGTGGCCTGCCAGCCCTCGACGGGCGCCCAGGCGGGAGCCGGGGCGGGCGGCGTGGCCACGGCGGCGGGCCGTGGTGCGCGAGACCCGAAGGCCCCGGCGTCCAGCATCGCCGCCACCACCGCCGCAATCCACGTGAGGAGGGCGACCGCAGCGGCCGCGATCAACAGCCCTCCACCGCCTCGACTCGCCGCGACGGCCTGCATCACCCCGACCATGCCCACGGTGGCGACGACGGCGGCGGGCGCCGTCACCCGCCCGGTCCGCGGAAAGGCGGCGGCGCCCGCCAGCAACCCGCCGCCGAGCACGAGCGCCCCGGTGAGGCCGGTCGCCGGAGCCACCCCTAGGAAGCCGAGCAGGGCGAACACCACGGCCGCGACGGCCGAAACAAGCGCGGGCACGCGAACCGATCTTCCCTGCGACACCTGTGCGTCGCTCGGGAGCTCGGTTGGCTCCTGCGGTCGCTGCGTCATGTGGGTCTCCCTCCACCTGGCGGGTGGAGACGCTAACCCACACGTGCGACACGCCGAGAAGCCGCCCCTTCGTAACTAACTTGTAGTGATCAACTCCCGCATCAGGGCGGCGGTCTCGCTCGGCGTCTTGCCGACCCGCACGCCCGGCCGCTTCCAGGGCTTCCTTCTTGGCCTGCGCGGTGCCCGCGGAGCCGGAGACGATCGCGCCCGGCGTGGCCCATCGTCTTGCCCTCGGGCGCGGTGAACCCGGCGACGTAGCCGACCACCGGCTTGCGTCACGTTGGCCCGGACGAACTCGGCCGCGCGTTCCTCGGCGTCGCCGCCGATCTCACCGATCATGACGACGGCCGCGGTCTCCGGGTCGGCCTCGAACGCGGCCAGCGCGTCGATGTGGGTGGTGCCGATCACCGGGTCACCGCCGATGCCGATGGCGGTGGAGAACCCGATGTCGCGCAGCTCGTACATCATCTGGTAGGTCAGCGTGCCCGACTTGGACACCAGCCCGATGCTCGCCCGGCCCGGTGATGTCGGCCGGGATGATCCCCGCGTTGGACTGGCCGGGCGAGATGATCCCCGGGCAGTTCGGGCCGATGATCCGGGTCTTGTTGCCGTTCGCGCAGGCGTGCGCCCAGAAGTAGGCGCTGTCGTGCACCGGGACGCCCTCGGTGATCACCACCACCAGCCCGATCTCGGCGTCGATCGCCTCGATCACCGCGTCCTTGGCGAACCGCGGCGGCACGAACACCACCGATACGTCGGCGCCGGTCTCCTTCATGGCCTGCTCGACGCGCCGAACACGGTCAGGTCCTGGCCGCCGATGTTCACCGTGGCTGCCGGCCTTGCGGGCGTTCACCCCGCCCACGATGTTGGTGCCCGCGGCCAGCATCTTCGTGGTGTGCTTGGTGCCCTCGCGCACCGGTGATGCCCTGCACGATGACCTTGCTCTGCTCGTTTAGAAAGATCGACATGATCAGGCCCCCGCCGCCAGTTGGGCGGCCTTGTCGGCCGCGTTGTCCATCGTGTCCACCTGGGTGACCAGCGGATGGTTGGCCTCGTCCAGGATCCGCCGGCCCTCGACGACGTTGTTGCCGTCCAGCCGCACCACCAGCGGCTTGGTCGCGGTGTCGCCCAGGATGCGCAGCGCCTCGACGATGCCGGTGGCCACCGCGTCGCACGCGGTGATGCCACCGAACACGTTGACGAACACCGCTTCACCTCCGGGTCGCCGAGGATGACGTCCAGCCCGTCGGCCATCACCTGCGCCGACGCCCCGCCGCCGATGTCCAGGAAGTTGGCCGGCTTCACCCCACCGTGCTCGCTCCCCGGCGTAGGCGACCACGTCCAGGTGGACATCACCAGGCCGGCGCCGTTGCCGATGATGCCGACCTGGCCGTCGTCCAGCTTGACGTAGTTGAGGCCTTTGGCCTTGGCCTTGGCCTCGAGGGGGTTCTCGGTGCGCTGATCGACCAGTGCGGCGTGCCCGGGCTGCCGGAAATCGGCGTTGTCGTCCAGGGTGACCTTGCCGTCCAGCGCGACCACCGGTCCTGCGGGTCGCGGACCAGCGGGTTCACCTCGACCAGGGTGGCGTCCTCACCGACGAACGTCTCCCACAGCTTCACGATCACCTCGGCCGCCTGGTCGGCCACCGCCGGCCGGGATCCTGCGCCGCCGCCACGATCTCGGCCGCCTTGGCCTTGTCCACCCCGGCGATCGCGTCCACCGGCACACGGGCCAACGCGTCGGGCCGCTCGACGGCCAGCTGCTCGATCTCCATGCCGCCCTCGGCCGAGGCCATGGCCAGGAACGTGCGGTTGGAGCGGTCGAGCAGGAACGAGAAGTAGTACTCCTCGGCGATGTCGCTGGCCTCGGTGACCAGCACCCGGTGCACGGTGTGGCCCTTGATGTCCAACCCGAGAATGGCCTCCGCCTTCGCCCGCGTCTCGTCCGGGGTCGAGGCCAGCTTCACCCCACCGGCCTTGCCCCGACCGCCCGTCTTCACCTGGGCCTTCACCACGACTGCCGTGCCCAGCTCGGTGGCGACCGCCGCTGCTCCGCGTCCTGCGGCCGACTCGACCGGCCGGGGCGGGACGCCGTGCGCGGCGAACAGCTCCTTCGCCTGGTACTCGTAGAGATCCACTCGCTCTCCCTGCGACGCTGGTAACGACATTCGCCACCGCAGGCGCGCCCGCCTGTGGCTGGCTGGTGACCGCTGTCACGCTCCGAAGTCGCTCCCTTTCCTCGCTGGCCGAGGTCACGGGGCGGCGCCGGGCCGAGCGGGACGCCGGACTCGCCTACCGTTTAATCATGGACGGGCTCGATCGAGCTGTGGGAGCCCGTCGGGAGGAGCTAGCACGTTCGCCGCGCCCGCCGGGGCTGCGGGCTGGCGTTCGAGTCGGCGTGGCTGGCCGCGCACCTGGCCGCCTACCCGGCCGGGCTGCTGACCGAGCGACTCGACCACCCGCCGGGTACCGGGTGGACCCGTTGCCGCCGCTGCGGCGGAGCCTGCTGGTGACCAATCTGGCGGCCGCGGGCACCCCGATCCTGCTGGTGCACGGGATCATGGACAACCGCTCTGCGTTCACCGTGTTCCGGCGGACGCTGCACCGCCGCGGGTTCGGCGCGGTGTTCGCGGTGAACTACAGCCTGTGGACGGGGGACGTGCGGGCCGCGGCGCACCAGCTGGGCCGGCAGGTCGAGCGGGTCCGCGAGGCGATGGGCGCGGAGCGGGTGCACATCGTCGGGCACTCGCTCGGTGGGCTGATCGCTCGCTACTACGTGCAGCGGATGGGCGGCGCGGCCGCGGTGCACACCCTGGTCACCCTGGGCAGCCCGCACGCCGGCACGATGACCGCCTACCTGTGGCCCACCCCGATCGCGCGCCAGCTGCGCCCCGGTTCGGAGCTGCTGGCCGAGCTGGACCGCCCGGCTCCCGGCTGCCCCACCCGGTTCCTGGTCGTGTGGAGCCGGTTGGACCAGCTGGTCGTGCCGCAGCACAGCGCCCGGCTGCAGCATCCGGACCTGAACATGAGCAGATGGAGCTACGCGACGTCGGTCACCTCTCGCTCCCGTTCGATGCGCGGGCGGTGAGCTGGGTCGTCGAGGCGCTCTGCCGCCGTGCTCGTCCGTGGCGACGCGACGACCCCCCGGCGCTGCCCGCGGTCGCTCACCCTGCGTCCTGCCGACACGCCGGACCCGGATTTGCTCCGGGGCGCCGGGATCGCTACGTTGCCGCAGCCCGAGTCACGGACGATCACTTACGGTAACGGGTCGTCCCCGATCGATCCAACGGGATCCCCACCCGCACCGGTGACCGACCGACGGCATCGAGAAGGGCAGGTCTTGGCGCGCCACCGCTCCCCACGCGGCGCCCAGACAGACTACTCCGACCGCACGACGCGGTACGCGCAGTCCATCGTCTTCCGCCGCCCCCCCCCGGGTCCCGGCACGGCCGGATCACGGTGGCCGCCGTCGTCGCGGGCGCCGCCGTCGCGGCCGGCCAGACGCGGATCGCGCCCTTGCTCCCGGACGCGATTCCGCAGCCGGTGAGCGCGTTGGTCCCGGTCGCCGACACGACCGTGGGGACGGCCGACTCGTCGCGCTGGACGCGATCGGCGGTGACCAGCTGCTACCCAACGCCGCCGCTCGCGACCCGCCCGACCCGGGGTCCTCGGTCGACGTGCGGAGCCTGACCAAGGCCATCGCCATCGGCGCGAAGGTCGCCCGAATTCGGCGCTGTCGACGCCGCGGAGGCGAGCGGAGCCGAGGACGCGCACGTCTTCGGGGACGAGGCGTTCGTCCGGCCGGCGCTCGGCCGGTTGACGTCGGTGTTCGGCGCGCGCTGGGGCACCGTGCACTACGGCATCGACATCGCCAACGGGGTCGGCACGCCGATCTACGCGTTCTCCGACGGGGTCGTCGAGGACGCGGGCCCCGCGCGGGCTTCGGGCTGTGGGTAGTGCTGCGCCACCCGGACGGCACGCACCGCGTACGGGCACGTGAACCGGATGTTGGTCACCGTCGGGCCGCAGGTGCGGGCAGGCCAGGGCATCGCCGAGATCGGCGACCGCGGCCAGTCGCCCGGGCCCCACCTGCACTTCGAGGTGTGGGCACCCGACGGGACGAAGATCAACCCGCTGCCGTGGCTGGCGACGCACGGCATCCGGGTGAACCAGGCGGGGGCCGCGGATCGCTAGAGCTTCTGCATCGGCACGCCGCCGATCAGCATCAGCCGGACGGTGCCGGCGGCGCCGAAGTCGATGGTCGCGGTCGCCCGGACGCCGGCGCCCTCGGCGGCGATCACCTTGCCCAGGCCGTACTTGTCGTGGTTGACCCGGTCGCCGACCGCCAGCTCCAGCGCCGGCGTCTGCCAGCCCTTGAAGTTCGTGGTGCGCATGCCGCCGGCGGCGATCCGGGACTGCGCGGACTCGCCGAACCGGCTCGCGGCGACCGGCGCCGAACCGGCCCACTCCGGTCCGGCGTCCCGCAGCCGCCGCCAGTCCGAGCACTTCGGCGGGCAGCTCCGGCGAGGAACCGCGACGGCGGGTTGGCCGACGGCTGTCCCCATTGGACCGCATCGCGCCCGCGACACGTACAGCCGCTGCTGCGCGCGGGTGATGCCGACGTAGGCGAGCCGGCGTTCCTCGGCCAGCTCGGTCGGGTCCAGCAGCGCCCGCATGTGCGGGAACAGCCCGTCCTCCCAGCCGGTCAGGAACACCACCGGGAACTCCAGCCCCTTCGCGGTGTGCAGCGTCATCAGCGTGACGACGACCGTCTCGGAGTCCGGCACCTGGTCGGCGTCGGCGACCAGGGACAGCTGTTCCAGACACGGCCAGCGAGCAGCGTGTCGATGACGGCCGGCTCGGGTCGGCGTCGTCGCCCTGCTGCAGGATCTCACCCGCTCGCACGCGACTCCCGCGCACGGTGACGAGCTGCTCCAGGTTGTCCACCCTGGCCTGCTCCTGCGGGTCGTCGTGTGCTCGAGTTCGGCGAGATAGCCGGAGCGGGTGAGGGTCTCGGCCAGCAGGTCGGCGGCTCGGCGCCGCGCTCGCGCGCAGCTCGCGCAGGCCTCAGGGTGTTGAAGCCGTCGATCGCGTTCGCCGAGCGGGTGACGATGAACGGGATCGCGCCACCCGGCGCAGCGCCTCGGCGAACGGGATCTTCTGCTGGTCGGCGAACAGCCGCGACCGCGCGCCTCGGCCCGGTCGCCGATGCCGCGCTTGGGCACGTTCAGGATGCGGCGCAGCGACACCTCGTCGGCGTCGTTGGCGCGAACGCGCGCAGGTAGGCCAGCGCGTCCTTGACCTCCCTGCGCTCGTAGAACCGCACGCCGCCGACGATCCGGTACGGCAGCCGAGCCGGACGAACATGTCCTCGAACGCGCGGGACGCCGCGTTGGTCCGGTAGAAGACGGCGACGTCGCCGTAGCGGATCACGCCCGTGGTCGACCAGCGTGTCGATCTCGCCGCAGACGAACGGCGGCCTCGTCGTGCTCGTTGTCGGCGACGTAGCCGACGATCTGCTCGCCGTTGCCCTCGGCGGTCCACAGGTTCTTCGGCCCGACGGCCGGTGTTCCGGCTGATCAGCGCGTTCGCGGCGGACAGGATGGCTGGGTCGAGCGGTAGTTCTGCTCCAGCAGGATGGTCCTGGCCGTTCGGGTAGTCGGTCTCGAACTCGACGATGTTGCGGATCGACGCGCCGCGGAAGGCGTAGATGGACTGGTCCGCGTCGCCGACCACGACCAGCTCGCCGGGCGCCACCCCCGGCGCGGCGGGCCGCCGACCAGCTCGCGGACCAGCACGTACTGGGCGTGGTTGGTGTCCTGGTACTCGTCGACCAGCACGTGCCGGAACCGGCGCCGGTAGTGCTCGGCGACGTCGGGGAACGTCTGCAGCAGCGCGACCGTCTCCATGATCAGGTCGTCGAAGTCGAACGCGGCGGCCGTGCCAGCCGGGCCTGGTACACGGCGTAGACCTCGGCGACGACCTTGCGCTTGATCCGGTGGCGCGGGCGGCGGCGTCGCCGGGTGAGCAGCTCGTTCTTCAGGTTGGAGATCGCCGCGGCGACCGGCCTCGGGCGCGGAACTTCTTCGAGTCGAGGTCCATCCCGTTGCCGACCAGCGTGACCAGCCGCTGCGAGTCGGCCGGTCGTAGATGGTGAAGCTGGCTTGTAGCCGAGCTGGGTGGCGTCGGCGCGCAGGATCCGCACGCACATCGAGTGGAACGTGGACACCCACATCGCGCGGGCCGCGCGCCGACCAGGTGGGCGACCCGCTCCTTCATCTCGGCGGCCGCCTTGTTGGTGAACGTGATCGCCAGGATCTCCCCCGGCGCCGCGTCGCCGACCGCCAGCAGGTGGGCGATCCGCCGGGTGAGCACCCGGGTCTTGCCCGATCCTGCGCCCGCGACGACGAGCAGCGGCGACCCGGCATGCGTGACGGCCTGCCGTTGGCGCGGGTTGAGCCCCTCCAGCAGATCCGCGCCACGCTTCGTGGCGGGTTGCACGGGACCGTCGACCGGGAGTTCGAAAAGGGCGCTCATCGCCGGAACAGCCTACCGCCGCTCCCCGACAGCCCCGGGGTATGGCACACTGCTCGCATGCTGGATCGGCGGCGATTTTTTTACGGGTACCGGACACCGGTGCCCGTGGCCTGCTGACCAGCCCCCACGGAAGCCCCGGAGTCCACGGACCCCGGGGCTTTTTCGTGCCGCGGGGTCTGCCACGAGGAGGAGACCATGAGCGTGACGACCCCCGACAGCGACATCCCGGCCGCGGACGAGATCCCGGCGCTGCGCGAGGAGATCGACCACCTCGACGCCGAGATCCTGCGGCTGATCAAACGACGCAGCGCGGTGTCGCAGCAGATCGGCCGCGCCCGGATGGCGGCGGGTGGGCCGCGCATCGTCTACAACCGCGAGATGGCGGTGCTCGACCGCTTCCGCGACCTCGGCAGCGAGGGCCGCGAGCTCGGCATGATTCTGCTGCGGCTGGGTCGGGACGCCTCGGCGGCCGCTGACCCCTCAGCACCGGCGCAGGTTCGCGTTCGGCGTGTCGATGCTGACGCACTGCGGTGCGCTGGCGTCCGCGACCGGAGCGCTGTGGTCCGCGACCGGGCCGCGGCCGTTGGTGATGACGACGCAGCGCGGCGCGCTGGCCTCGCCGACGGTCATCCGGGCGTTCGGCGTGGTGACGTCCAGGCAGTAGGCCGGGGCGCTGTGCGCGCTCACCGGTGCGCTGTGCTCGCCGACGACCTCGACGGCCGGAGCGCTGTGCGCGCTGATCGCCCGCGGCGCGCTGAGCGCTGCGGCCGGGGTGGGCCGAGCCCGGCGAGCGTCATCGCCCCCGGCGTGCAGCCTGCCAGCGCCATCGTCAAGCCTGCGACGAGGACGACCCCCACGTCGACCGGCATGCGGTTGCCGAGCTTCATCGCGTGACCTCTTCTTCTTGGTAGGACGGGTGATCGAGGAGCGGCACCACCGCGGCCATGACGAGCAGCGGTAGCACCGGGATGTGCCAGAGAAAGTCGAACGTGCTGTGCGCCGCGAACGCGGCGAGGATCGCCGCGGCGAACGGGCCGCCCGCGGTGCGCCGGCGTCGGAACGCGGCCGCGCCGAGGCAGGCGAACACCGCGACGGCGAGGCCCGCCCCGACGAGACCGGTCTCGGCGGCGGTCTGGAGGAACTCGTCGTGGGTGTACTCGGCGGCCACGAGCCTGCCGAGGTGGTCGACGTAGACGAGGTCGAGGTGGCCGGGCCCGACCCCGATCACCGGCGGCGCCGCAGCGAACTGCGCCGCCGTGACCCGGCGCAGGTCCGCGCGTTCCGGCGAGTCGGCCGACAGGCGGGTCGTGACGAGCGCGCCCACGATCGTCCCGGTCTGCCCGGCGGCGGATGGCGGCGCGGCCGCGAGCGCCACCGCGACGACGGCCGCCGCGACGAGCACCCGGCGACGCGCGGCGGGCGAAGCACTGGTCGGGCGGCCGCGCACGTCGCCCGGAAGATCGCCGCCAGAGATCGCGGGCCGCATCGCCCTGCCGAGCGTCGGACCCACCGCCACTGCGGACACCCGGGGTGCGGCGGCAGGCGTGGCGGGCCGGTGCGGGACGAGCGCAGCGAGGCCGAGGCCCGCGGCCAGCGTGACGACGGCGACGAGCGGGTGCGGCGCCGACTCCGCCATGAGCCCCGGCAGCAGCCCCGCCGCCGCCACCGCGGCCCCCGGGACGGCAGGCCAGAGCCGCGCGAGGTCGCGCCATGCCGCTGGGGGCCGCAGCGTCGACGACGTGGCAGACGCCGCCGCGAACCGCATCGACCACCAGGCCGGCGCAGCCCCGGCCGAGCGCCTCGACGACGCTGAGACGGCCACCGCGACCAGCAGGCCCAGCGCCAGGTGCGAGCAGGCCCGCCCGGCTGATCGTGGCCAGCAGCCCGACCAGCAGGGCCGCCGTCACACCCTGGCCCGGCGCGGGCCCAGCCGACCGGCCGCCGACGCCGGGTCACGAACAGGGCCGTGACGAGGAACGACGCCGACGCGTTCGCGTAGGTCAGCGTCGAGGAGGTCCGCCACAGCCCGGACGAGACGAGGGCGAGCGGCTCGATGTGCCACGCCACCCCGGCCCACCCGGCCACCGCCACGGACAGGCCCGCAGCGATCACGACGGCGGTCAGCACGGTGCGGGCCCGCGCGGCCAGGCCCGCGACGGCCGTCGCCGCTGCGGCGACCGCGAGGATCGGCAGCCCGACCCCTACGGCCGCGCCGAGACCGCCACCCCGGCTGCCCGCGCCGCCACCGTCGAGGAGGCCGCCGGGATGACCGCCGGGAAGGCCGCCGGGAAGGCCGCCGGGAAGGCCGTCGAGGTCGTCACCGAGGCCTGCCGCCCGCGCCGCCGTCCACACCGCGAGCGCGACGAGCAGGGCGACCGCGACCACCACGGCCCGCGGCATCGACCGCCGCCCGACCACCGCCACGCGCCGCCACACCCACGCAGCCCGATCGCGACCGCCGCCTGGTCCGCCGCGAACGCGCCTGGGCCACGGTGGCGTAGACGAGGGCGAACCGACGATCAGTACGCCCACACGATGAGTGGCAGTAGCCCACGTAGCCGTGTGCTGTTGCGTCCGTTCGGCGGTCACGGGGCGGAATACTGGCCCAACCCCACGATCTGTAACCACAGTTCGCCCCAGTGGTGGAGGACGGACCACGCGGCGCCGCTTCCCGTCACCGACCACGTTCGCTGGACGCGGGCCGGGTCACGGGCCGTTTACGCGGGCCCGTGGCACAGTGGAGGGCATGGAGGGAGTGGCGGGCATCGTGGCTTTCGGCATCGCCCTGGTGGGTCTGCTCGTCGCCCGGACACGTCGGTTATCTGCTATTGCTGAACGGCGCGGCGCGCAAGCGGGGCATCCGGCGGGCGCCGACCATCGAGCACGTGTCGGGGCGGTCGCAGGTCGCCGGGTGGCATGGCGGTGTCGCGCTGCTTGGGTTGCTGCTCACTCGGGCGGGCTCATTCCCGCCTGTTGGGTCTGATTGTCGGCGGCGGCGCCGACGTCGTCGCGAAGCAGTCACTTGACGCCACCCGGAAGCAGTTTCGCGTGCGTCCCGTGACGGAGGGCGCGGCACCGATCGAGCGCGCGCTGGTCGTCGTCGCCCATCCGGACGACGTCGACTTCGGTGCCGCGGGCACGGTGTCGGGCTGGGTCGCCGAAGGCGTTCAGGTCTCCTACTGCATCTGCACCTCCGGCGACGCGGGCGGCTTCGACGACACCCCACGCGCCCAGATAGGTCCCCTGCGCGAGAGCGAGCAGAAGGCCGCGGCGGCCGAGCTGGGCGTGCAGGACCTCACGTTCCTCCACTACCAGGACGGGCGGGTCACACCCAGCATCGAGCTGGGTCGCGACATCAGCCGCGAGATCCGCCGCGTCCGCCCGCAACGGGTGCTCGCACCGTCACCGGGAGATCTACTCGGGACGGCTCGGCGTCTCCACACCGGACCACCGCGCGGTCGGCGAGGCCGCGTTGGCTGCCGTCTACCCGGATGCGCGCAACCCGTTCGCCCATCCGGAGCTACTCGCCGACGAGGGCCTCGACGCCTGGACGGTGGCGGAACTCTGGCTCATGGGCGGCCGCCGGAACGCGCCCAACATGTGCGTGGAGGACATCACACCGACCTTCGACCGCAAGATCGCCGCGCTGCGGGCCACGTTTCGCAGACCGGTCGCTGGACCGAGCTGGAGCAGCGCATCCGCGCCTTCGGCGCCGCGACCGCGGCCCGTTTCCGGCTGCCCGAAGGGCACATCGCGGAGGTGTTCCGATCGTCACGATCGGTGAAGCGGTCGGTCCCGGTGGACGAGCGGAGGACGCCCATCCGGGTGGTCCACCCGGTCGATTGAGGCCCGACCGGGGCATCGGGTACGGCAACCTGGTGTCCGATTGCGCAATGTGTTGGTGGAGGTTCGGGCGTGGCCCAGATCGTGTCCCGAGGCAGGACAGGTGCCGTCGTCACCGTCGCGGAGCTGATGCGCCGCTGTGCGGCTGCGCCCGAGGTGGACGACGACGGCGCCGCGCCGTCCCCGTCGCTGCGCTCCTGCGCCGTGAGGGTCGCAGCTCCGCGGGCCTGCCCGCCGTGCACGCGCCCGCCGTGGGCGACATCCTGCCGCCCTGCCCGTTCGGCAGCCGCTCCTGCGTCGTGGCGCGATCGCCGGCCGGTGCGCTGCTCGCGGCGGGCTCGGTCTTCGGGCTCACCGCCGCCATGAACGTCCGGTGGCGCCGCCCACGTCCTCCGGGACCTTCCCCGACCAGGGCGTCCCTCGGGCCCGGCCGCCCCCTCCGTGCTCGACGCGGGCCAGGCGGCCCCGTCCACGTGGCTGCCCGTGGCGTTCCCGACCCTGTTCCCCGGGGCGAACCGCCCGCCGCTCCCCAGGCCCCCGTCCAGCGGCCGCCGCGGCGGCGCCGCCCGCGGACCTGCTGCACCCGCGCAGGTGGCGAGCGGCGGCTCGGCCGCCCGGCAGGCGAGCTCCCCCGCGACCTCCAGGTTGCGCGCAGTAGCGCGACCAGAGCAACAGCGGCGGCGTGGTCGACGACACGGTCGACGTCGTGGGCGACACCGTGGGCACGGTGGGCGACACCGTGCGCGAGGTCGGCAAGGACACGCCGATGCAAGGAGGTCACCGACAAGGTCGGTGACACGGTCTCCGGCGTCGTGGTCAGCTTCGGCGCCGTGGCGGCCCCGATCACGGAACCCCTCGCCCCGGTCACGGCCCCCCTGGCGCCGCTGACGACGCCCTTGACGACGCCCCTCACGACCCCGCTCACGACCCCGCCGACGAGCAGCGCCGCATCGGCCTCCGTCGGCCGCGAGCACCCCGACGAGCAGCGCCAAGCCGAGCACCAGCGCGGCCCCCACCGGCGTCGTGGCCGACCTGCTCGACTAGACCAGCCGCCGGTCCGACGCCCAGCGCGACAGCTCGTAGCGGTTGGACAGCTGGGTCTTGCGCAGCACGCTGGACACGTGGGTCTCCACCGTCTTCACGGAGATGAACAGCTCGGCCGCGATCTCCTTGTACGGCGTAGCCGCGGGCCAGCAGGCGCAGGACGTCGCGCTCGCGGCGGGTGAGCAGATCCAGCTCGGGGTCCCCGAGGGGGGCGGCGCCGGGGCGGTCGGAGAAGCACGTCGAGCACGAAGCCGGCCAGCCGCGGGGAGAACACCGGGTCGCCCGAACGCACCCGACGCACGGCGTCGGCCGAGCTCGCGCCCGGAGATGGTCTTGGTGACGTAGCCGCGGGCGCCCGGCCGGATGACGGCGATGACGTCCTCGGCCGCGTCGGACACCGACAGCGCGAGGAACACCACGTCGGCTGGTCCGGGCGCACCCGGCGCGAGCACCTCGGCGCCGCCACCGTCGGGCATGTGCGACGTCGAGGAGCACCACGTCCGGCTTGAGGTGCCGGATCGCCGCGACCGCCTCGTCCACCGAGCCGCCTCGCCGATCACCGTGACGTCCGGACGCTGCGATCGAGCTCGGCGCGCACCGGAGCCGGAAGAGGGCGTGGTCGTCGACGAGGAAGACGCCGAACCGGCTCGCTGATCGACGGGGCCTCCAGGGGGGTGGGCCGGGTATCGAGAGGTGCACCTCGGTGCCTTCGCCGGGGGTGCTGCGCAACCGGACGGTACCGCCGTGCCGGGTAACGCGGCGTGCACGGAGTCGGCGAGGCCGTGCCGGTCGTCGGGCACCCCGTCGGGGTCGAAGCCGACGCCCCGGTCCCGGACGAAGACGTGCACGCCGTCCTCCTCGGCCTCGACGTACATGCGCGGTATCTGCGCCAGATACATCGATCCGAATTTTCCCGCGCCGATGAGGCCGACGGTGATCGGTTTGCCGTCGCTAGCGCGTTGCTGAAGTTTTGCGTAGAGGCTCATGGATATATGTCCATCTTGTCGCGTGGCGATCGGTATCGATGCGGTCCAGTCGATGAGAGAAACATCCTGCGAAGGCGGAGCTCGATTCTCAGATCCCAAGATAAGCGCTGCGGACGCGATCGTTCGTGTTGAGGTCGGTGCTGTTGCCGCTAAGCACAACACGGCCAGATTCAAGCACATAACCGCGAGACGCGACAGAGAGAGCGAGCGCGGTATTTTGCTCGACAAGCAGTATTGCGGTGCCGGCCTTGTTGATCGTGGCGAAGGTCTCATGGAGCTCGTCGACAATCTTGGGAGCCAGCCCATGACTGGGTTCGTCGAGCAGGAGCAGTTTTGGAGCCATCATCAGGGCACGCGAAAGAACAAGCATCTGCTGTTCTCCGCCGGACAGCGTGCCTGCAAATTGCGACAGGCGCTCACGAAGCCTGGGAAACATCGTAAGCATCTGCTCACGACGCTGCTGCAGATCCTGCGCCTTTCGCGTTGAGAAGCCCCCAAGCATCAGGTTTTCCTCCACCGTCATGCCTGGAAAGACGTGACGGCCTTCCGGGACATGCGCAATGCCAAGGCCGGGTATCTGATAAGCGGGAATTCGTCGCAGATCATGACCGTCGAAAATGATCTGTCCGCTGGAGTTTGAGACAAGTCCGGAAATCGACCGGAGCAGGGTGCTCTTGCCCGCCGTATTCGCGCCGATGACGCAGACGAACTCGCCTGGATGCACATCGATATTGACGTCATGCAGAACGTTTCCTGCGTCGTAGCCTGCGCAGAAGTTCTTGATTTCAAGCAAAGGAGTTTTCATGACGCTGCGCCCTCAGCGTAGGATTTGCCAAGATAGGCGGCGACCACTTCAGGATGCCGGGCAACTTCGGAAGGCTGTCCTTCCGCGATGACTTTCCCGAAGTTCAGAACGACGAGGCGGTCGCACAGCGACATGATGGCGCGCATGTGATGTTCGATGATGACAATGGTGAGCCCCTCGCCGCGCAAAGTGCGGACGAGAGCCATGAAAGCATCCATCTCGGCATGGTTGAGCGCAGCCATGGCTTCATCGAGCAGAAGAATTTTCGGCTCGGTGCAGAGCGCGCGTGCGACTTCGACGCGTGCACGTTCGGGAAAAGACAAATCCTTGGCCATTTTGTCTGCGATAGACAGCATGCCGACGCGATCGAGACACGATCTTGCAAGGTCGCGTGCGTGCGGAATGTCGTGTCGCATCAGCCCGCCGATCAGGACGTTGTCGAGAGCCGTTTCCTCGAGAAACAGGGCGACGTTCTGGAACGTCTTGACGATGCCTGCTGACGCGATGCGGTGCGGCTTGAGACCCACGATATCCTTGCCGTCGAAGACGATGCGGCCGGAGGTCGGCTTGTGCAATCCGACCAGATGGCTGAACAGGGTCGTCTTGCCGGCTCCGTTCGGACCTATGACGCCAACGATCTCGCCTTGATTCACCGACAATGTCACGTCTGACAGGGCGCGAAGACCGCCAAAGCTCTTGTTGAGGTCGATGACTTGCAGAAGGGGCGTCGTCATGCCGCTTTCCTCCGCGACAGCTTGGTCATGATATTGCTGCCCAGAGCGATCAGGCCGCGAGGCTCCAGCAGGATCACTGCGATGAGGAGCAGGCCGTAGGCGATTTGCGAGACGCCGGCTGCTTTGTCCGACAGAAGTATGTTGGCAAATTCCTCGAGCGGAATAATGAAAAACGCGCCGATAATTGGTCCCGCCACGGTGCCGATACCGCCAACAATGGCGATCAAAGCGATGCGAACCGAAATCGATGCAAGCCCAAAGACGGTATCCGGATCAAAGAAGAATTGAAACTGGGCATACAACGTTCCAAGGCTTGCGGTGAGCGCCCCGGATATCACTGCGGCAATGATTTTCGTGCCGGAGGTGTCGATGCCGATGGTCTCGGCGGCATCGATATTTTCGCGGATGGCGCGCAGGCGATAGCCGATTTTGCTTGAGCGAATCGCCATGAAAACCAGCGTCACGACAACCAACGCGCCCAGCATGATCCAGAAATACGGCCGCGCCGCTTTGAACTGAAGCATCCAGAGCGAGTCGGGCCTGAACGGCACTGAGAGACCGACGGGACCGCCGGTCACGCTGCTCCATGAGTTTCCGATCACCCGCATCACCTCGGCAAAGGCGAGAGTCGCCAGCGCGAAGTAATGTCCGCGCAGTCGCATTGTCGGCAACGCGATTAGCAGCGCCATCACGGCTCCGATCACTGCGGCGGCGATCATCCCGAGCCATGGCGAGATGCCGAACTTGATCAGAAGCAAGGTCGACGTATAGGCACCGGTTCCGAAAAACGCGGCGTGTCCCAGCGAGGTCTGTCGCGCCAGACCGCCGACGATATTCCAGGCTTGCGCCATGGCGGCAAAAAGCAACGCGATGCAGAGAACCCGGATGGCGTAGCCGCGTGGCTCCAGAAACAGCGGCACACAGGCCGCGGCGGCGACGAGGGCCAATCCGATGAGAAGGCGCTTCACCGCACGTCTCCCAGCAATCCCTGGGGCCTGACGATGAGCACCGCGATGAACACGACGAACAGAACGAGGTTTTGCAGCTGGATCGGAAATGCGAGCGCGGACAGTGACTGAATAACACCGACCGCAATTCCTCCGACGACGGCTCCGGCAACCGAGCCCAGTCCGCCAAGGACGACGACAGTAAACATCAGGATGACGAATTGGCCGCCGACTGTGGGTGACGCGGTGAGATAGGGAAGAATGATCGCCCCGCCGAAAGCAGTCAGGCCGACGCCGAGCCCGAACGCCAGCATATGCATGCGATCAGCGTTGATGCCCATCAATGTTGAGGCCATCGGGTCTTGCGCCGTCGCGCGCATCGCCCGGCCGAACCAGCTCAGGCGAAGAAACAGCCACAGCGCCGCCCCGCAGATCGCCGACATCAGGAATGCGAAGAGATAGGGGACGTTGATGAACAGCGGCCCAAGACTGAGCGATGATGTCTGGTATGGCGTGGTGACGGAGCGATAGTTCGATCCGAACATCCAGAGTGCGGTGTTTTCCAGAACGATGAGCAGTCCGACCGTGAGAAAGACTTGGGAGATTTCCGGTGCCCGCATGATGCGACGGAACAGCAGCCGCTGAAGGATGCAGCCAAGGCGAAGACCAAGAACAAAAGACAATGGGGCGGCCAGAAGGGGATCAAGCCCCAACCAGGCCCAGGCATAATAGGCGATGAACATGCCGAGCATCAGAAACTCGGCATGCGCAAAGTTCACGATTCCCATGATGCCGAAGACGAGCGTGAGACCGATGGAGATCATGGCGTAGACGCCGCCGATCATGATCCCATCGATCAAGGCTTGGATAAAAGACATTGCAGGTTCTGCTCAGAGCTTCCAGACGGGCTTCGACTTGGCAAAGGATGTCGGGCCAGACCGTTGCGAGGTCCTTGCCGCGCCACTGCACCATCACAGGGACGGACAGGATATTCAGGCCTGCTTTATCGAACTCGACCGCGCCACCCGTCATGGCCTTGGTCCAGCCGCCGGTGAATTTGGTCCCATGGAGAGTTTTACGAAGCGCGTCGAGATCGGTCGACTTGGTTATTTCGAGCGCTTGAGCAAGGACATCCACTGCGGCAGCGAATTCGACGGCTTCGTGCACCATGAAGTAGCCGAAGCGCTTTGCGGAATCGCTCCGTGAGTTCCGGTGCAAGGTCGTAGGTCGCCGGAGAAATCGACAGCACGTTTTCCGCAAACGGGCCAAGTCCCTTTTCGAAGTCGGGGATGATGTAACCGGCCGCGCCGCCAATCGTCGGGATTTCAAGCTTCTGCTGGCGCATGCCGCGAACGATTTGAAGACTGTCGTTCAAATATGAGACCGGAAATACAGCCTGTGCGTTCGATGCGCGCAACTTGTTGATGAGCGGCGTAACGTCGGTGATCCCGAGCGGATACCCTTCGTCCATGACGATTTCGATGCCGGCCGCCTTGGCGCCAGCGCGAAGACCGCCAGCCTGCGATGTGCCGTATGCGGTGTCTTCGAACATGATCGCGACGCGTTCAAGCTTTTGGCCGGCGGCCTTGGCGATCTCGATGCAGCCATCGAGCTGCGCCTTGCCGAGCACCGAACCCTTGGCGACGATCTGGAAAATGTTTTCGAATCCGCGGCTTGTGAGCTGGTCGGAAAATGATTGCGTGAACAGCGGAATTCCCGCGCGTTCGGTGACCTCTGACACGGCGAGCGTGAGGGCGGATGCAAAACATCCAAAAAGAGCGACGACTTCGTTCTGCGATACAAGTCGCTGGGCCACCGTGGCGGCTGTCGTCGGAGTGGATGTCGAATCCGCAACGATCAGATTGAACTTCGCGCCGCCCAAGGCCTTGATGCCGCCGGCAGCGTTGATCTCGTCCACAACAAGCTCGATTGCATTACGCGAGTTAATGCCGAACTGCGCGTTTGCGCCGGATAGCGGCACGATCGCGCCGATGTTGATGGTCTTCGCCTGCGCGGAGGCAACGCCGGAAAAGCTCGACGCCATCGCCAGACCTGCGGTTGAAGCCAGAAGGCTTCGTCGCGTGAGGCCCATCGCTGGCTCGGGGGCCGGCCGCGCATTCTTCGTTGAGCTCATTGGATCCTCCCAATCGATGTTTCGTTTTTTTCAGCTTTGACCGAACAGCGATCGCAGTCAAGCAGATTGACAGATTGTCTGACAAAGACGATGGTAACGGAATGAGCGAGATGGATCTCAACGTCACTCGGGAAGCGGTCACTCTGCGCATGCGCGTGGAAGACAAGCTGCGGAGCGCCATTTCGAATGGTGTTTTCAAGCCTGGGCAGAGGCTTATCGAGCGCGAGTTGTGTGAACTGACAGGTGTTGGACGGACTTCAATCCGCGAAGCGGTGCGACAACTTGAGGCAGAGGGACTGATTACATCGATCCCGCACCGGGGCCCGGTCGTCACGCGTATTTCGGTGGAAGAAGCGCAACAACTCTATGCCGTGCGCGCGCTTCTCGAGGGAGCGGCGGGACGCGCGCTTCGCCGAGCGTCGGCCGCCGGATACGTTGGCGCTGATGTTCACGGCGGTCAGCGATCTCGAGAATGCTGCGAAAGCCGGTGATCGCGATGCTCTCATCAAGGCAAAAACGCGCTTTTACGATGCGCTGATGCGAGGGTGCGGAAACATCTTCATCCAGCAGATGCTGACCAATCTGCATAACCGGGTCACGATGCTGCGTGCGACATCGATGACGCATCCTGGCCGGCTTCCGCAAAGTCTCAAGGAAATTCGCAACATTGCCGAACTTATCGGCGCTGGCGATGCGACGGGTGCGGAGCGCGCGTGCATTGATCACATTCATGCCGCGGCGGCGATAGCGCTCGCGGTGTTGTCTGACCTCGAACAAGAATCAAAAACGGAGACTGCGCATGTCCGCAAAACGACCTCGCTCGGAAAAATTTGAAAAGGGCTTGAAGACCCGCACTGCGGTGCTCGGCAAGGACTATGTCGAGAAGTCGCTGGAGAGCGCTGACGATTTCAGCTGGTCGATGCAGCAGCTCAGCACGGAATATTGCTGGGATGAAATCTGGAATCGCCCGGGCCTCGACCGGCGCAGCCGCAGCATTCTCAATCTGGGAATGATCGCCGCCTTGAATCGACCGCACGAGCTGAAGCTTCATATTCGCGGAGCGATCCAAAACGGTCTCACCAAGGACGAGTTGAAAGAAATCTTCCTTCAGATTGCATGCTATTGCGGTATCCCTGCCGGTATCGACAGCTTCAGGATCGCACGCGAAGCGTTCAAGGATATGGGCATTGACTAAGATCATCACTCCACCGGATGTCGTCGTTTTTCTTGGTCTTGGGCAAATGGGTTTGCCCATGGCCAAGCGTTGTCTTGCCGCAGGCTTTGAGGTGCGCGGCGCTGATCTTTCAGCGTCCGCGCGCGAAGCGTTTGCGGCCGCGGGCGGAAAGGCATTTGCGACCGGACGGGAAGCAGCACAAGGTGCATCGACGCTGATCACCATGCTGCCGGACAGCAAGGTCGTGCGCGAGGCGGTGCTGGGTGCACAGGGTGTTGCAGACGTTCTGGCGAAGGACGCGCTCATCATCGACATGAGTTCGTCAGTCCCTGTCGATACCCAATCTCTCGGAAAGACATTGGCTGAACGCGGCATTGGACTGGTCGATGCGCCGGTCTCCGGCGGAGTCCGGCGTGCCATCGACGGGACTTTGTCGATTATGGCGGGTGGTGATGCCGCGTTGGTGGAGCGTGCGCGCCCGGTGCTTCAAGCGATGGCGAAATCGGTATTCGCGACCGGTCCGCTCGGTTCCGGTCACGCGATGAAGGCGCTCAATAACTACGTCTCCGCCGCGGGACTTGTTGCGGCGAGCGAAGCATTGCTGGTGGGACGCAGGTTCGGCCTTCAGCCCGATACCATCATCGATGTTCTCAATGCTTCGACCGGCAAGAACAACTCCACCGAAGTCAAAATGAAGCAGTTCGTGATCTCGGAGAGTTTCGCATCGGGATTTTCATTGGCCTTGATGGCCAAGGATCTGCGCATTGCCGCCGACCTGTCGAAGTTCGTCGGGCTCAATTCGTCGAACGCCGAAACGATTGCCAAGATTTGGGAGGAAGCCAAAGGGGTCGCTCGACAAGAACGCCGACCATACGGCGATCTATCGCTTTCTCGCGTCGGCCGTTGAGGATTGATAGGAGCCGCAGTGGTGAGCACCCTCGATCGCTTGCGGGCGAGATTGGTAACGATCCTGGAAGATCCGGAGTACCTTCGCCTTGGTCCGGGTCTGGCATTCGCTCTTGCGCTGCGGATGGGGAGTGACGAACTCAATCTCAGGTTCGAGCAAGGCCGTTTCCAGCTTACGGACGCAACGTCTGAGGCGCTGATCGGTGTAACCGCCTCGGCGGACGCGTGGGAGAAGGTGCTGCAAAGCCCGCCACCGCCGACGTTTCACTCGTTCACGGCGCTGGATCTGGTCAATCCTGATTTCAAGATCGAAGCCGAACCGCTGGTTCTCGCCCAGGCTCGCCCCGTGCTGGAGCGGCTGGTTGAGCGGCTTGTGGATGCTCCGCCCGTCACGCTCGCTCCCTCTCGCCGAAGTTTATCGCAGATCGCGGGCGCGTGGCATGAAGTCGTCATTCGCGGTATACCGCACGACATCTACGTCGAAACGGCGGGGCAGGGCGTGCCGGTCCTGTTTTTACATACGGCGGGAGCGGATTCCCGGCAGTTCATTGCTCAACTGAGCGACGTTGAGTTGGCAGAACGCTTTCAGATGATTGCAGCTGATCTGCCGTTTCATGGGCGATCGATGCCGCCAACTGGCTGGGACGGTGGCGACTACAAGTTGGATCTGGCCACCTATCGCGATTGGTGTGTCGCCATCCTTGAGCAGGTCATTCGCACGCGAGCGATCGTGGTGGGCGGTTCGATGGGGGCCGCAATGGCGATGGTGCTTGCAGCGGAACGACCTGACCTCTTGCTGGGTATTGTCGCTGTTGAGCCGCCACTATTGTCAAAAGGACGGCGCAATCCATTCCAGCATCACGTAGCCGTGCATGGTGCGCTCCATAATGCGAGTTATGTGCGGGGCCTGATGAGTCCGCAGAGCCCGGAAAGCGATCGTCGCCGGGCGGCCTGGATTTACAGCCAGGGTGCACCCGGCATCTATGGCGGTGATCTTGCGTTCTATTCAGACGAGTTCGATGGTGCTGTTGTGGCAAGGAAAATCAATCCAAAGCTTACGCCTGTTGCACTGCTCTCGGGAGACTACGACTATTCGGCCACGCCTGCAGATGGCCGCCAACTTGCAGATTTGATCCCCGGCTCCTTTTTCAAGGTGATGCCGGGCCTCGGTCATTTTCCGATGTGTGAGAATCCAAATCTCTTTAGAAGCTATCTGTCCGAAGTCTCTCGACCACGTGACCGCCGCAGGACAATAAATCACAGTCACGCTTCAGGACGCGTTGCCTTTGATTTTCTTGCAGGGAGTCGATGTGGTAGAGGAGATCTGGATGATGCGCGCCGTCGATGCTGCCGTAAGCAGGTCCTTGCGTGAGAGAAAACGCAGAAATTCCACTCGGATAGGCATCGCAAAAAGCAGAAAGCGTCGCGGCTGTCGCGATCACGCTGTCCTGCTTTGGGATCACAGCGATGCCGCCGTCTTTCAGAATGTAGGCGTCCTTGACGTTCGACATGCCGACGGTGGCCATGCAACTTTTGAACAGACTTTGGTAGGCTTGGGGCGGCTGCATCAGATCCCCGCCAAGGCCTCCGAGCAGATAGTCGCGGCTCTTGCTGCAGCTCTCCGCGTGCGCCGAACAGACGCCGCACACAATGAGAAGGATAGCAGCCGCAATAGATCTCATATCACCGGCCTGCTGATGCCGCCTGCGCTGTTCGCCACGACGATTGACCTTTAGCGAGATGGCCGATTGCTGCATCGGTTCGTTCGCTTGATCGTGGGAGGCCATAGGTTTCGGCCGCGCAGCGCTCCCACGACAGCGCACGAGCATGTGCTGAAGCCCCTGCAGCAAGGATTGACCGCGTATCGTGATCTTCAGCTATTTCCGCGATCGCATGCGCGACAGCTTCGACGGTCGGCTCGACAAGCAATCCGGTTTCATCAGAAAGAACGGCGTCGGGGACGCCCCCGATCGCCGTAGCGACGCTAGGCAGGCCGCCTGCAGCAGCCTCAAGATAGACCAGCCCAAATCCCTCGACGCGACCAGACGGATCCGGCGCGCCGGTGAGGCAGAAGAAGTCACTCGCACCGTAGATATCGCGAATTTGCTCGTTAGCGAGTGAGCCGAGAAGATGGATCTCGCAATCGGACCGTTCCACCATCTCGCGAAGCTCAGCAACATAGTCGGATTCGCCGTTCGGACCGATCACGAGCCATGCGATACGGTCGCGCAGCTCGCGCGGCAGGCGATCCAATGCCGCGAGCGTCAGATGGTGTCCCTTGCGGCGTGTGAGACGGGCGACCGTCACCATGACGATCTTGTCCTGCCCGATGCCGAGAGCCTTGCGAACGTCCTTCTTTCTGTCGCGTGGGCCGAACCAAAATTTCGACACGCCAAGAGGTATTGCATTGACGCGCTGGCTTTCAATCGCGAAGTGCTCACGGAAAAGCTCGCGCGTAAACCTGCTATTGGCAGCGACTTCGGTTCTTGGTCCGAAGACACCAGAAGCTCGAATGGCTGCGCGCTTGAGCGGTGTTTGCGTTTCGTTGATCTCGGTGCCGTGAACCGTCATGAGCAGACGGGCATGGGTGCGACGTCGCGCAAGCGCCAGTGGAATGAAAAAGGGCCAATCCGCAGCGTGAATGACGTCGTAATCTTCGATCCGAACCTTGCTCCGAGCCAAAAGAATTTTGGCGGGCAGATCCCGCATCGAGTGAAGGCCGCCATGAAAGCGCACGATCTTGAAAGGGAAAGATTTATCTTCAGAAGCCGAGTCTTTTTGAATAGTCGGGAGCGACGACTGTAACGCTCGCCCCGAGATGCGAAGCTGCACTGGCAATTTCGCGCGCATAGGTTCCGATACCGCCTGTTGCCGGAGCGAACTCGCTGGTTAACATCAGAATGTTCATCGCAGGGCCTCAATGGATCGGTGGGCTGACCATGCCCCGCATGTTCTGGATCTCCTGGTGATATCGGAACACGCGGGCGAGTTGCGTTCCTGGTGTGAAAGTCTTGATGTTGGCGGCAACACGGGAGGGATCTATCTCTCCCTTAGCAATGGCATTGCGCATATCGATAAAGCGATGTGCCAGCCGCTCGACCATGTCGATCCTCGAATCGCTGCGCGGCACGAGAAATCCACTCTCACCGTCGCGAATAGCTGACTCAAGCTGTGGCAGGTGCATGGCTACGACGGGACGACCCACGCCCAGCGTTTCAAGAACGAATCTCGGCATGCCTTCGAATTCTGATGTCAGAATTCCGGCATGCGCGGACGCGAGTGTCGCAGCCATTCCCACAGCATCCTTGAATCCATGGCGGATGGTGACGTCTTCGATGTTTGCGAAGTCCTCGAAGCGGTGTGGATCGCTGGTTCCGATGTAGTGAAATTCAACTCCGCCAGGCATTAATTGCTTCAGGCGACTGATGGTTTGGAACATCAGAGGTGGATCTTTGAATTCGTCGAGGCGGCCCGCGAAAACGATCCGGAACGGGGCCATGTCGTCGGGCAAGGGCTGCGGCTTGAAGATTTCAGTGTTGACCCACGTCCAGAGCGTATCGATCTTTTCTTTCTGCCGAGGGTAGGTCTTCTGGAGCCGTTCCGTAATGAAGGGATTGACGCAGAGAAATTTCGCACTGGCTGTAACGGCAAAGCGCTCGCCCGCGTGATGTACGAATGAGTATTTCCGAAGCAGGGAATCCATTTGCAGCTTTGGCGCGCCTTCGCCATGCAACATCTGAATGAACGGGAGGCGTAGTACGACCGGAAGCCATGAGAATTCAACACGGCGCAGATCGATCGAGCACCTTCGCTCGCGAATTTGCTTCGAGATCACGCCAAAATTCCGGAGCAGCGCGACAAAGAACTGCCCCGTGAGGGACGAGCGAATGGTGCGCGCAGCTTCGCGCGCCTGTTGGTCCGTGTAGTGGAGAATTGGAAGAAAATCGAACGTTCGGCCTCTGAACGTCAGCTTGTGAATTTCTCCGAGCTTGAGGTCGCCGACGGAATCCACGCCAATGAAGAGAAGATCGGTGTCGGTTGGATGAAACGTAATAAAGTCTCGAATGTATGTTTCCAGGCCCCCAACCTTCTCGCCGCGAGGGTCAAAGGGATGAATCAGGCAGATTTGATATCTCTGCCGGGCGAGTCCTGTATTTCGAGCGCGCTGCGCCAGTGTCAACGTGGATGTCATGCCGCTTTCCTCATCCGTGCATTTACAATTTGTGGGATGCTGCGAAGTACCAAACGAGGGACAACCGCCATACAGCGTGCGTAACGCGGCCCCATCCGACGCGGATTGCTCAGCATTCGCCATGCCCATTCAAGGCCCACTTTTTGAGTGAAAGAGGGCGCGCGTGCTTGTGTATTGGCTATGAAATCCAGTCCAGCGCCGATGCAGAGCAAGCCGGTTCCGGACAATTCATCGAGACAGCGAGCGGAGAATATCTCCTGTCGGGGGGCGCCTAGCGCAACGAAGCAAAGTTTGGCGCCGGATTCCCGAATTCGCGCGATTGCGTCATCGGCCTCGGCGGAATGCGGATCAAAACCGAGGCCGGGTGCGTATGAACCAACGATGTCGAGGCCTTTGAATTTTTTTGACAAACGTCGCGCTGCTCTGTGCAGGGAGAGATCGCTGGAGCCCAGGAGAAAAATGGGAATTCTCCTTTGTCCTGCCAGCTGACAGATCGGTGCCACAAGATCGGCGCCGGTCGTCCGGTTGATCTTGGTTCCCGCAAGACGGCCAAGCATGACAATTGGAAAGCCATCGGCGGTCACGAATCGAGCGCGACGATAAGCTGCGCGGAAATCGGGCTTGTGCTGGAGTTGCGCAACATGATCGAGATTGAGCGTGCAGACGGAGAAGTTTTCTCCTCCCTCTGCTGCGGATACGATCGAAGAAACGGCTTCCGGCATCGAGAAGAGGTTGATGGAGATACCATCAACAACAAGATCATTCGTCGGTAGTGCGCGCGAATCCAGCACGTCTGTCCCCATGACAATGTGGTCGAGTTACACCTGCACAACATTCCATCGCGTCGCGATGAAATATGCATGCCGAATATTTTATCTTCGACATCGAGCGTCACGAAATCGCACTATTGCGTCGCAACGATGGCGTCACGCTTGCTGAATGACGAAATAAGAAACGTTGTTCACTTCTCTAACTGGAGATCTGCCATGCATGTGACGCGTTCGCGACGACAAGTTCTTTCGATGATTGCGGGAGCAGCAACCATCGCAACTCAGAGCAGGATTTCATCTGCGGCTGCAACTGAAAGTCTGGGAGCAATCGCTGCTGAAAACGGATTTGTGTTTGGCGCCGCTGCTGGTCCGGTCATCGACAAGGATATTGCGTATCGCGAGCTCTACCAAAAGCATGCAAGGATCGTGACGACCGACGTCGCCATGAAAATGGGCACCATTGTGCCGCAGGCGGGGCCGAAGCGTTTCGAAAGCGCGGACCGATTGTTGCAATTTTGTGCAAGCAACAAGATCCCAATGCGCGGGCATTGCCTCATTTGGAATGAGTGGGTTCCTGCGTGGATCAAAAATATGAGTGTTTCGGAGCGACAAGTGTTCTTCGATGGCTATATCGAGGATGTGGTCAGTCGTTATGTTGGAAAGTTGCAGTCATGGGACGTTGTCAATGAGCCCTTCTGGCCGGGACATAAGGCTCCAGGCGGATATCGGCTCGGCCCTTGGTATGACGCATTCGGAACTGGCTATGTGAAGCGTGCATTTGAGCGAGCGGGCGCTGTCGACAAGACAACGAAATTCGTTCTCAACGAAGCCCAGACTGAGCGTGATGACGATGTGGGGCGGGCCGTTCGTGAAGGTCTGCTGCGTTTGGTCGATGAATTGAAGGATGCAGGTGTCCGGCTCGATGCAGTTGGATTGCAAGGGCATCTGCAACCGCGATATCCGCACGACCCTGCACGGTTCGCCGACTTCGTTCACGCGCTCGCGGAGCGCAAAGTCGACATCTACATCACGGAATTTGATGTGCGTGACGACACGTTTCCGGATGATATCCAGGCTCGCGATGCAATGATCGCGGATACGGCGGAGAAATTCCTCAATAACGTACTGAAAATTCCCGCTGTGAAGACGGTGATTGCCTGGGAATTGTCCGATAATTATTCGTTTTATACGGATGCTGCCCGCAAAAAGAATCCACTGGCCGAGCGACTGCCACGCCCCCTGCCGTTCGACCAGGACATGCAGAGAAAGCCACTCTGGTTTGCAATGGCGCGCGCATTCCAGAATGCGAAGAAATCGTAACGGCCCGCCACCAGTTTAACTGGATTGTTGGGGCCGGAGGCGCGTGTGAAGGATCCTGAATATTGAAGGCGCATAAAGAAGCGATAGCGTCACCACATAGACGGAAGCGCCGCTCGCAATGTGAGCTGCGAGCGAAATAAAATTGCTGGCTTCCGGCAGCATGCGTAGCAGGGCGCCCATTGCGCATGTGGCCAAGGCGATACGCACGAGATGCGTCAGGGGCAACGTCAGCCCGAACTGTGAGAACCCGATCGTGAAGCTGGCAATTGCAGCGGCAGAGGCGGCTGCAACGGTGGCAATAGCGCCGCCCACGATGCCCCAGTACCAGATGGCAACGAAGCTCAGTGCAATGGTGACGCCCGCATCGATGCTCGCCACGACGATCATCAGGCGCGTGCGGCTATGGAGGAGAAATACCTGATCACCGAAATGGGCGCGCAGATTGCGGATTGCACCGGCGAGAACGGAGAGTGGCAGAACGGCAAGCGTCACTTGCTGGAACGGGGCCGCAATCAGCAGATGCACGATCTCTGTCCGGAGCATAAAGATGCCGACAATGCTTGGGGCCAGAATGGCGATGAGGAGTGCGCTGTTGTCGGCGAGCTGCTGCATGGCGGCCTTGCTGCCGCTTTCCTCCATTCGCTTGACCGCAATGGGAAATGCCGCCGCCGTGACCAACATCGCGGCGACTGCCGCGGCACGCTGACCGAGGCCGTAACCGACCGCGAACAGACCCGCGGCCGCGACGCCGAGCATATCGTTGACGATAAAGCGTGACGCATTCAATCCGACCCAGCCCAGCGCGCCGCCGACAATAAGAGGGATGCCATAATGCAGCGCATGCCGGACGATCTCTCGATCTACAGGCCATAGGCTGCGGCCATAGCTGATCCTGGGTAGAACGATCAGTGTCGCGACAAGTTGTGCGACGGCATAACCGGCGAGCGGCCATTCCGGGCCTTGCCCAAGGAGCTTGATCATGATCAAGCCGATAATGAAGCCGATGGCCGGTCCGATCACCTGCTGGATCGAATAGACGCCGATCTGCTGCTGCACGCGGGCACGTTCGCCGATGTAAAGATTGAACGAGCGGGTCACGACATAGGCGACGGTTGCGACGAGAAGCCCCGCGTTGGCATCCGGCGCAATGACGAGAAACAGGGTGCCGACAATGACCACGCTTTGAATCACGACGGAGACCAAGAGAATGAGATTCTCGGTTCGGTGAAAGCGCTTGGCTTCTTCACCACCCTGAAATCGCCCAAAGAAGCGCAGCGCATATTGCGACCACCACGCAAGAAAGCCGATTTGAAGCAGTTCGTGCGTAGCCGTCACCAACGTGATGATGCCAAGTGTATGTTCGTTGACGACGTGCGTCCAAACCACCATGGCGATGAGCTGAAATAGCGGGCCGATGAGCTGCGCCGGCATATACAGCAGCGTGTGTCGCAACAGCATGGTCAAGCTCCCAGCCATTGAGCGACGCGCGCAGATGCGGTTCGCCGAATCAACAACAATGCAAGAATGCTGAGTATCGCTGTGACGGCATAGGTGATCGCAAAGTCAGCGATCGTGCCGGAGTCTCGCAACGAAGCGTGATCCCGCAGGATCATGATGACGAAAATGTGCCAGAGGTAGACGAAGTAGCTGCCTGAGCCGATAAACGCAAGAAATCGGATCTTTGGATGAAGGGCGAACAGCACGACGCTAATCAGTGCTGCGTAGCCAAAGAAGGCTATCGAATTGTAGTCGGCGGCATCACCGATGCCGAAGATTCTCACTGCAGCGTAGATGGCATAGGCGATTAATGTGGCCACCGCGACAGAACGGTACATGTCACGCAGAGCCAATCCCGCGCTTGAGATTCCAACGATTGCCCCCAATGCCACAAAAGAAAACCAGAAGGGAATGTCCCGCAGCCGGACTTCCTGCACAAACGCGTCTCGAAAGCCATTCTTGAGCAGAAGCGGATCGAGATAGCTTCCGACAACAAGGCCGAACAGAATGGCGAGTGACAGTATAATAATGAGCCGCTGCTGTGCGTCGGGCGAGCTGCCTTCCGAAAGCCGAAACGCCACCCAAAGGCATGCGGTACAGCCAATATAGACAAAGACATAGTAATAGACGAATACGTAGGCGAGCCCGAAGCGCGCCACCGTGGTGGTCAGGCGATGGTCCATCGCGGGGTTGTGCCAAGCCATGTAGATGTAGGCCGCAACGAAGGCGATGGCGTAAGGAATCAGCGCTGCCTTAATCCGCTTCCACAACAGGACACGCCCAGAAAGGGCAGTCAGATATCCTGACGCAAACAGGAATATCGGAACGCAAGGCCGCAATGCCGCATCGAGAAGCTTTTCCCAAGGTGCATCGAGTGGCTGGGGCAGCGAGTGAATTCCCACAACCATCAGAATGGCGATGCCGCGCATTGTGTCGATACCGATATCGCGACCAGCGACATGGGCTCGCGAATCCGAATTTTGTATCCAGGTTGCGGATATCTGCGTCGCCGCTGTCATCGAACTCTCTCTTGCTGGAGCGCTGCGGAAGCAGGAATGTCCGGTATGAAATAGCGATCGAATATGTCGTTGAGATAGCGTCGCAGCGGGGTTTCAAAGAATCGATAGGACAGCACACTGACGACAACGAGCATGGAGATAGCGATTGGCAGGAGTGCCAGCTTTCCGGCAGGGAGCACCGACGGCGTGAAATGACGGGCGCCAAAAGTCAGGATGATGGTCGCAACGGGGATGTGCAGCATATAGCAGGAATAGGTATAGGCCGCTCCACGGTCGAGGCGGAGCAATGTCAGCAGGCTCGACCGACGGGAACTGTCATACTGGACCGCGAGAATGGCTATCGCATAGACGGCGATAAGTCCGGCCATCACCGGGAGCAGCCAGCCAAGGAGAATGAATGCCGCAAGACTGAGCGGCAGCGCGCCTCTTATGACAGGCCAACGCATGATCTGGTGGCGAAATAGATAACATGCGACGCCGAGAAAGAATCCGGGGAGTGCCCGGAAGGCGCCTCCCTTGTTGATCCAATCTGCCCAGGGCTCACTATTCGTGGCGATAACGTAAAGGGTATTTGCACACATCAAGACGATGACAAGTGCGATCACCATTGTTCGTCGTCGCGCCGCGAGCAAGGCGACGGCAGGAAAGGCGAGATAGCAGAACATCTCCGCAGACAACGACCAGCTTGGAAAGTTGAAAGGTCAGCCGCTCACCGTCGACAGCGTGCAAAAGCAGGAGCTGCGCGGGAATATCGCTTAAAGGATAGCGCGCAGGATTGTCTGTCTTGGCGAGCCCAAAGTGCAGTGCGATGGCGATGACGACGTAAAACGCCAGGGTCGCCAGGTGCAGGGGGTAGATACGTGCAAGCCGACGCCAGATGAAGCGGCGAACAGACGGCAGGCTGTCAACTTTTCCGAGATATTGACTCGCGATCACAAAGCCGGAGAGGACAAAGAACAGATCGACGAACAGATTAAAGTGCTGGGTGTGCTCGACCATAAAGAGCCCGGCAGGATGGTCCTTCACATAGTCCGAATAGTGCAGGATCACCACGGCGCATGCGGCAATGATCCGCAAGCTGTCCAGATTCTGCGTGATGTCCTTGTTCTCGGGCAAGAAGCAAGTCCTTAGGTTGGTGGTCTACGCAATGAAGGATCGTGACACGATCTCAAAGATCTTCGGGCTCTGAGAAGAGCGCTACGGTCGTTCCGGCTGATTTGCAGGTAAAGCTGAGGACGGCACCGGTGATTGGGAGAGACGCCCGATCAGTTCGATAACAGTCCTTCGATCCGACGCCGCCAATGAATTCCAGCGCGCAAGATTCTGAGCGCCGCGCGCGATGTAAGACGCACGCCAATCTTGCTCACCAAGTTCGTGGGCGATCAGTCCCGCGGCCTGCACTGCATTGTTCGGATCGATAAAAATGCCAGACTCGCCAAGCACCTCGCGGAAGACAGGGGCATCCGGGGCAATGATCGGGAGGCCTGCGTACTGCGATTCGAGCAACGGCAGACCCAGGCCTTCGTCGTGGGAGCTGCAGATAAAGGCATCGGCTTCCTGGAGAATTTGATTGACGCGTTCAGTCGGCTGGTACCCGTGAAGAATGACGCCGGGATGAGCCTCGAGTGTGTCCCAGTCGTTGCCCCAACCACGACGGCCGACGATTTCGAGCGTTGCATTGGGGAAGCCTTGTTCACGTAAGGCGGAGAGAATTCTCGCTGCGGACGTGAAGTTCTTGCGCGGTTCGACGGTGCCGAGCGTAACGAGCCGAAGGGTGGAGGCATTGGCCGGTCGTCCAGCACGATTCCCCGGTTGCAAATCGAACACGTTGCGCACCGGCGGTCGATATAGCGTGATCTCGGCATCAGGCCGGCAATACTCGGTGAGTTTTCGCTTGGTATCGACCGAGTTCACGAAAAAACGCGGATAGTTTTGGACCGCGAGTTTGAATGGCGCGGCCATGTAGAGCTTCGCTCTCAAGTTGAGATCTTGCCGTCGCGACAGCAAAAACACGTCGTGAATATAGGGAATGACGCGTGAAGCAAACGGACGCAACAATGCACTGGGCGGAAAGCCGGGACATAGGAGGAGGGATGACGAAGCGGCCATGCGCCATGGCAAGCCAAAGGTCTGTGTCATGATCAGCTGGCCGGTGCCGCTCGCGACCACGGGGACGATATCAAGCGGTGCTAGCGACGCGGCCGAGAACAATTCGAGGGTGATACGTTCAAGGCCGGTAACATGACGCCCCAGATGGGTATGATCGACATAGATAGGCATTTGATTTCGATCTCACTTCGCATTCACAGGTCTGTTCTGGGGACCGAACTGTTTTGGCGTCGCCACAGGCGCTCGCTCGTTCGGCAACAGCAGCGTGATAAGGATGATAAATTGTGCGAGCTGGATGTTCTTCGATGAGAAGCTTACCGAACTCGCAGCGATCATCAGAATGAGCAAGATGATTGCCCAGACGGCAGGAACGGATCGCCGGATGATTTCAGTGAACAGTCCGATCAATCCGACCGTCAGCAGCGTTGTATGGATGATGCCGAACTGGACAATCGAAGAAACCCAGAAATTCTCGATCCCATAGGTCAGACCAAGTTGTGCTTGCAGTGCATTGACGTCGCACCGGGTTAGGTCCGAGCAGCAGTTCATGCCAGTCGAAGTGAGACAGAAGATCAAAGGTAGCAAAGCGTGCAAGGGCGCTGCCCTTGTCGGATGAGAACCGCAGCAGCATCTTGTCGAAGATGCCAAGATCGAGCGCCGCGAATATCGCCGCAGCTACCGCGAACAGAAGACACATTGCTCCGATTACAAGCAAAAGCGGAACGCGACCGCCGCGCAGCATCCGCAGCATTTCCAGAGCGAGAACCAGGCCAATGATCGCCATGACTGTGACAAGCGCTGTTCGGCCGCCAAACGCCATCAACGATCCAAGGCAAAAGCCGATCATCGGAATTCGCAGCGCGACGGGAGGACAAAGCGAAGGCCGGAGAACAAGAGCAAGAACGTAAGCCCCGACCAGTCCGGAGGCGGTCAGAGGATGGCCCAGCAGAGCCGAGGCTCGCCACTCTCCGACAACGAGTACGTCGCCGACGGTCAGCGGAAAGAGTCGATGGCCCGAAAAATACTCATAATATCCAATAATGATATTCAGCAAGATCGTGAGGTGCACGGCCCAGACCAGCGGCTTTTTCTGTTGTGGAGACAGCCGCCACATCACCAGACACAGCAGTACCGGAAGCAGGAACGTATCGATGATGACCGTGAAAGGGCGATCCAGGGTGAGCACCTGAACGAAGAGGAGAGCCCAGCAAAGAAGGTAGCCAATGAGGAGCTTTGATTCCGAAAACATGCGATTGATCTCCCCCACCGGATCGCCGTTGCGGATCAACAGCAGGAGAAATGCGAGACACGTGAAATACGTTGTCGGATGCAGCTTTTCGTAAAAGCCACCACCGTTGGTCAGATAGTGAATCTTCCAGTTCGTCAGCATGGTGGACGAGAGGGTCAATGTCACTACCACCGCAAGCAACATCGATCCGACGATCAGCCAATCGATGGAAAATCCAGCGCGTGTCGATGCGTGATGAGCAGGCGGTGGCGACTGACGAAATGCCCTCGGCGCCGGGAACCTGCCATAGGGCGGAAACCCGCGCCCGTCACCGGGAAGCAGGCGAGCGCGTCCCATGACGGGTTGCTGCGGCCTCATTCCGCGGCCCCAGGATTGAGCGCCGCCGAGCCATAGGGCTTGAGGTAAGCCGAGCTGCGATAATAGTCGTAGAATTTCAGCCGATTGAGGTCGACCCGTGTCAAAACTGTCCCAAGGATTCGGTCATACACCGGCGACAACAGATTGATGGTGTGCGCGACGACTTCTTCGGGGGTCTGATCCCAAGCCAGCGCGAGCACAATCCGGTCGGAAATCTCGGCAAGCGCGCGGCCATCGACCAGCGGGACCAGTGGCGGGGAGTCGATGATAATCAGTTCATAGCGCTGACGCAGATGATCGAGCGTGTCGACGATCTGTTCCGAGAACATCAATTCGGTGATGACGTCGACATTCTTGATGGCGGGCGAGGGAAGGATCGAGAGTCCGGTGCTGCGGTCCAGAAGGAGCGCACGTTCCAGCGACACCTGGCCTGTTGCGACCTCCAGCAAACCGGCATCCGCATGCGGACAAAGCGAGCGGGTCAATTCCGGATTGCGAAGATCTCCATCTATAAGAAGAGTCTTGATCCCGAGCGTAGCGAGTGACAAAGCAAGATTAACGGCGAGCGTCGTCTTGCCTTCACCATCGAGAGCCGAAGTGACAAGAACGACCTTGATTGGCTGCATTCGAAGCGTGCGCTGGATGGCAAGGCGGACCGAGCGGATCGCCTCGGCAAAGAATGTACCCGGCTCTTCAAGAGCATAACGCATCAGAGGCGGCTGCAATGCCGGCGGCAACAGCCTCGTGGTCCTGGGATCATAACTACCAAGCTCGCTATTGCCGCGTTTCGCCCGGGCTGCGAGCTCTCGTGCGCCGATCAGCGGAACGGCGGCGAGTGCCGGCACGCCCGACACGGATTCGGCCTGTTCGAGAAGTCTTGATACGTCGATCGAGATAGTCAGCAAGAAAAGCAAACACGCAGCCGCCGCCGAGCCCAAGCATCAGGGCAAGACCCAGAATGAGCATGGTCTTTGGGGACGAGGGACGGATCGGAACGCTGGCTCGGGTTACGACCCGCGAGTCCGGCATCTCCAGGCTTTCTTGAGCCGAGGTCTCCTTGTAGCGGGCGAGATAGGATTCATAGAGCGTCCGGTTGGCTTCAGCCTCGCGCTGCAGCTCGTGCAGACGGACCTGTGCCTGGCCGGACGAGCTTGATACATTCTGGAGTTGGTCAAGGCTTTGCTGCAGCGATGCTTCGCGAGACTTCGCGACGTCATATTCGTGCTGCGTGCTGTCGAGAATGCGCCGGATTTCCTCATTGATGAGACGCTGTGTATCTTGACGCTGAGCCCGTACATTGGCGACGAGCGGATGCCGCGGCCCGTACTTGCTCGATAGATCAGCTTCGTTCTTCGCGATGTCGGCATATTGCGTGCGAAGCTTGGTGATCATTTCGGAAGAAATAGCGGCGGTGATGCTGCCTGGATCGCCGCCGGACTTGGCGACTTGCTGGACCTGATCATTCTTGGCGCGCGCTTCCGCAGTCTGGACGCGCGCTGCGATGAGCTTGTTGTTCAGGTCGGTGATCTGCTGGTCGTTGACCGTCACGCCCTGAGCGACCGAGAGATTATTTGCAGAACGAAAATTCTCTACGGCTTGCTCCGATGTGACAACGCGCGATTTCAGTCCGTCGATCTGGCCACTCAGCCAGCTCGCTGCGATCTTTGTTGCATCATATTTGGCGCGAACCTGCTCCTCGAAGTATCCCTCGGCGATGGCGTTCGCGATCTTTGCCGCTTTTTGCGGCTCTTCTGAATTAACATTGATATCGACAAGGAACGTGGTCCCTTGCCGCGTAACCTTCATGCGCTTCTGAAGGATCTCGATGGATCGGGCTTTTGCGGCATCCTCCGGGCTCGCGCCCGACGTCGGCGCGCTGCTGCTGAACAACCGTCGGATCGGGTCGAGTAGACCCGGCTTTGGTGTAAATTCCGGATCTTCAGTAAGCTTCAGTTTCTCGACGACCCGCTGCAAGATCGCCACCGATTGTATGAGCAGCGTCTGGCTCTCAATCGTGGCGTCGTCGGTCCCAAAGTTCGTCAGGACTGTCTGGCTATTATCGACGACATTGGCCCGGCGCGGGTCGACCAGAACTGTCGACGTCGCCGTATATAATGTCGTGGCGGTCATCACATAGATCAGCGCAAGAGCAACCAGGGCCGCGGGCGCCGCGGCAAGGGTCTTCCAGCGTCGCCGCAGGATGCGGGCCATCTCTCGCAGATCCACTGTGGGCTGTTGCCAGCCTCCAACGGTGGACCCAACCGAGTCTTCCGGTAGTTGACGGTCGTATTCAGAACTGCGCTGTAACATTTATTCCAACCTGATGTTTGTCGTAGCTGAAGGTGGGAATGTCGCTGTTACGTTCTGTGAATCTGTGGAAGAGCGAAATCGCTCCGTATCGATTAATCAGATATTTGATGCGGGAGTCGGTTGTTGTGACCTTGTCCGTGCGTGGTTGCCCAAAAAAGCGATCGTTTTCGTAGCCGCCTGCGAGCGAAATAATGACGTTGCGGCGTAATTCGTAGTCGATACCCAGTTGAACTGCATTCGCCAGCACACCGGTCGAGCTTGTGTCCGACGTTTGCGTGACAATTTGTTCGGCCTTGAAGTGCACATCGACGAGCGGGGTAGGGCGCCAGGTCAGCATTGCACGATACGTCGGCCCCTCGATGGTTCCGATCGAGGGGTCGTCGAAGCGCTGATTCACATAGCCGCCCCCAATTTCGCCCGTGATCAAGCTGGTGAAGCCGACAGTAAAACCTGAAATCGCCCGATAACCTTGCGAGTTCGAGCGTTTGACCGGGAGTGCCGCGAATATTCCGTTGATTGCCTTCGACTGCGGTGAACCAGCCGAGTATTGGAGAGAACGCATAATCAACACGGCCATGAACCGTGTAGATCTGGCCGTCTCGACTGTCCTGATTAATGACGGAGCCATTCTGAGCTACCGTCGAGCCGAAATTATAAGAATCGATGCTCGTGCCGAACGAGGTGGTCAGCCGGTTGAATTCCTTGCGGACGGTGACATCGCCCGATAGCAGGTCATATGGCGTCGGCTGGACGGCATTAGCAGGCGAACTCAGCGTTCCAACGCCCTCGTTCAGATGGGCGACCTGGAAATTGGCAAGGATGGCGAGGTCGTGGGCGATATCAAACCAGGACGTGCCTTTAAGACTGGCATTGGTCTGATTGAGGCCTGGATTCTCATTATATACGGTGGACTGTGCATCCAGTTTGAGATCAATCCCGTGCCGTTCCCACAGCGTATGCGCACGTAGCGTCGGCTCGAACACGGCGGCAAAATCTGAACGTTTATCGGTGTTCGACGAAAAGACATTGCTGTCGAAAAAACCGCCCGTGATCAGGGTCGGATTGAACATCCACGAGCCGGCGCGGATTCCCACTGGTTCGTATCCGGGCTGCTGTCGCTTTTTCACCGGCATATCCTCGGGTTGAATCGGTTCGCGTGCATTCGGATCGCTGCGGTCCGGCTGCGAGGAAGGTTCAAACACCTGCTGCGCATTCCAGGGGGGTGTGATCAGATCAGTTGTGGATGGGATCACCTGTGCATTTGACGTCGAGGAGAAGCCGAGGACGAGCGCCGTCGCTGGCCACCTTGCGACCCTTACCGCTCGGAGCAACGCATCCAAAGCTGCCGATCGCTGTCGTTCTCCGGTCAAATCCAACATCACTAACGCAGCACGCTTCATTACTCGTCCCTTGCGGGAGGCACACATGTTGGATGGAAACAGTGAACGTCCGATTCTTTTCCATTGCCCCCAAAGCCATCACTCTCGCCCACAGAGTCGGCAGCATCGAACTGTTAAACAGTCAGTTGCCTCACGAGCTATCATCTTTCGCTCGCACGAAGACGAAGCTCCACGCCTTAAAACGCGCGACGTTGAAAATTGTTTCCGCGTCGCAAAATATTTCGCACTGCAAAGAGACAAGACTATGGCGAGCGAGATGGTGGGCATTGTCACTCATCATGTTTGCAACGATGAGTGGTGAGAAGAAGTGCGCGCGTGACATACGCTAGAAATAGCGCTCCGGGACTCGGACGTTGTCGCCGGGAAAAATGAGAACCGGTGCATCGAGAGCGTACGTTTCTTCGACTGTGCTGCCGGAACGACGTAAATAAACTTTATTTTCGTTGGCGCGGTACGTGAACCCTCCAGCACTTGCAATAGCGTCGAGTACCGTCATGCCCACTCGATATGGGTATTCTCCGCTCTTCCTTACTTCGCCAAGGATATAAAAAGGTCGATAAAGCGCTATCTCGACGTTCACGCGCGGATCGCGAACGATTCCCTTCGACAATGCCGAAATAATTGATTGCTCAAGTTGGCGCGTTGTCAAACCCGAGGCTTTTATGCGGCCGGCGAGCGGAATTGATACGAAGCCATTACTATCGACTTCGTATTCGCCGGCGACATCGGGCTCGCCATAGACTTTCACGCGCACTCTATCCGTCGATCCAAGAACGTATGTTCGGGCAGCGGAAGTTGTTGGTGTGCCACTTGTTTGGGCGCTGGCGCTTGTCTGTATCGCAGATACGCCACTTAAGCTTGCGGCTGCACATAAGATAAGCGCAATCGCCCTGCGGTTGAGAGAATGCAGCATGACTTCACCCCACTAAATTTTTATGCGCGAACAGAGCAGGTCTCGCCCTCGAATGCGCGCGGGGATCATAGTCGAGCAAACAAGGCGAAAAAATGTGACCGCGGGTTCCAATATGTCGCCGTGATGATTCGCGCATGCTTGCGAGATCATTCGTTCTCAAAGAATAAGAACGTGATCACCTTCGATCGCGACACATGTCAGAATTCCCGTTCTCCATGCGCCCGTATCGATATTGATACGATTCTGGAAGATCTCAGCGTGTTCCACCGGCGTGTGGCCATGGACTACGACTTTGCCGTGATCCAGTGTCGAGTTGAGGAATTCATCGCGAATCCAAAACAAATCCTCAGGCTCCTGTCGTTCAATTGAAATGCCGGGTTTTATTCCGGCGTGAACAAACAAGAAATCGCCGCAGATAAAGCTGTTGCGAAGGCACTGAAGGAACAACTCATGCGTGCGAGGAAACGCGCGAAGGAAAGATTGCTGCAAGTCTTGGGGCGAATTTTTGAATTGGGAGTAGCCGACGCCGTACGACGCTAGCGTATGCAGCGCTCCCAATTGTATCCAGTGATCAATCACAGCTGGATCGTGAAAGACCGCCTCCAGAAATGTTTCGTGGTTTCCGCGCAGACATACCGCGTGTCGCCGGACCATTCGGATTGCAAGTTGATCGATCACACCCTTTGAATCGGGGCCGCGGTCAATGTAATCGCCGAGATAGACTTCGCATGCGTATTTGATCGGTCTCCGCCAGAGATCGTCTTCAATACGATCAATGATCTCGGATAACAGATCGGCGCGGCCATGAATGTCACCGACTGCGTAGATACGGGTGTCCGCTGGTATGGAGGCGGGAACGGTTCTCGGAGAACTGGCGGCGCGCGGTTGCATCTTGCGGGGGTGTTGGAGTGAAGGGTTCCAGGCAGCGAGCGCTGAAGCCGGGGATGTCACACCCGATTGCCGCAATTTACAAGAAGCTGCGAAATATCAGAAGAAAATGGCACGGATCGCTACGATGATGACAACCCATGCGGCTACGTTCACCAGAATGATTCGATTTCTCAGCCGACGATTGGAACCTTCGGCTTGGGATGCTGGAGGGATGTTCGCATGTTCAGCGATCATCAATGGCTCCGCCGAGGGCTGGCGTGACATGAACGTGTCATCACCTGCCGTGGTGTCAATCTTCTGTAGCCTGACAATCATCTAGTGGCTCATTAAGAGCTGGAAGCATCTTGTGCTCTAAAAAGAGCATAGGAACTGTGTTTTAGTTTTTAGTGAACGGCATTGCCAAAAATATCATCGCCGATTGGCGCGTCTTCCATCGCCGCGAGAATGCACCTGTTGAATTCGAGAAGCGACTCCAATTTTTGAGTCGTCCTCGTTTCTTGTCATGCATGGCAGCGTCTACAAAAGCGCAGCGCATAATTGCGGCATTCGTCCTAAGCGCCTTTGATCGCAAAACTATTCCGCATCGCACAAACGTCGTGAAGTTTTCGCGGCGTTGCGTGCGTGAACTTTCCGTTTTCTCGCCCCATTTCCTACAAAACTTTAGGAAAAACTTAATGGATGGAGTGCGGATGGCTTCTTGCTGGTGATTTGGATCTCGCTGATGCGAGAAAACCGATTGCTCACGTGAATGCTGAGAACTCCGAGTGTGCGTTCGGTTCCATCCGGCATTTGCCGATGTTCAGCAGAGAGCAAAAGTAATGGCTTCAGTTACAGCCCGTTTTGTTCAAGACAACGACGCATCTTTGTGGAAGGGGCCGAGATTCATTTCGGTCCGCCCCGTTGAGGACGCGAGCAGTAGCAGTGTGTACCGCAATCGACGCCCCGTTCGCGTTCCGCATGGCGAGCCGGCTTCGTCTGCCGGAAAGCGTGTCCTTGACGTGACGGCAGCGGGCGCGGCGTTGCTGTTTTTCGCGCCGCTTTTCCTTGCGATTGCGGTCGCGATCAAGGCGACATCGCGCGGTCCCGTTTTCTTTCGTCAGAAGCGGTACGGATATCGCAATCAGCTCTTTACGATCTACAAGTTCCGTTCAATGCACACCACGCTGGGCGATGCGTCGGGTGTGCAGCAGACGGTGAAAGGCGACTCCCGAATCACCCGGGTTGGCCGAATTCTGCGCAATACGAGTTCTCGATGAGATTCCCCAACTCATCAACGTCATCAAAGGGGATATGTCGCTGGTGGGACCACGCCCGCATGTTCCCGGCATGCTTGCGGCAAATCTGTACTACGAAGATCTGGTTCCGTACTATTTCCAGCGTCATGCGGCCCGGCCCGGGATCACCGGTCTTGCGCAAGTAAGCGGCTGTCGAGGCAGTACAGCCGAGTCCGGCCTCGCCATTGCGAGGATCAACTATGATCTTGATTACATCGAGAAGTGGTCGTTGAAGATGGATGTAGCGATCATAGCCCGCACAGTCCGCAGGGAATTCCTGTCCGGTAGCGGCTCCTGAAGACCTCCTTCTAAATCTTTATCAAGAACAAGAGAGGCGATCGCCATGAATGCCGTGCGACAGGCTAAGAACATGCTGAAAGAAGCATTTCCGTCACTTTGGCTGCAATGGCATCTCTTGCATCGTCCGAAGACCGCGGAAGTCGAGCTGTCATTCCTGCACAAGATCGTTCCGAGTGATGGGCTAACGATCGATGTCGGCGCAAATTGCGGTCTTTACACCCGTGAACTGGCTCGACTTTCCAAAAATGTCCATGCCTTCGAGCCATCGCGCCAGATGGCCGAGTTGCTTCGGCAGACATCGGCGGCGAATGTGAAAGTCCACGAAATCGCCTTGTCTGATCGCGCAGGGGAAGCAGAGCTGCTCATTCCACAAGGAGAGCAAGGCTCCGTTCACGGTCTCGCGTCTCTCGAGCCGCAAGTGGCGCGCTCAGCCGAGTCCTGCCTCGCCATCAACGTTCCCATGGCGCGTCTTGATGCAGTTGTTCAAGACGATGTCGCATTCGTAAAGGTCGATGTCGAGGGACACGAACTAAATGTTCTTAATGGCGCGGTCGGACTTCTTGAGCGCAGCCGGCCGGTTTTTCTGGTCGAGGCGGAAGATCGCCATCGCGAAAAGGCCACGTCCTCCATCTTCGAGTTCTTCGAAGATCACGGTTACGATGGATTTTTCATCGAGGATGGCGACATCATGTCCATCGATGAGTTCGACGCAAAGATATTCCAGGATCCAAGCTCGTTGCTGTCAAACGGCGGGCGGAAAAGCGGCCGTGCCTACATCAACAATTTCTTCTTCTTTCCATCGCATCTGGATGGAAGGGCGATCCTAAGCACGTAGATCGCCCTCCGTATTCTTTCCTGCTCTCTCAAAGCTCAGCTCGCGCGCTTGATGCGCGAGGATGCAGGCCTGGATTTGGAAAGTTGTCCTGTCCAGTCTGCATGGCGGTTAGGCATCGACAACCGATTTCGCAATCATGCAGTGGATGCCTTTGGAGCCGTTGACTGTCTGCGTGACCCGCAAATCAGCAGCAAGACTGCAGAGTGTGTAGGCATCTTCACGCGATAGTTTGGTCTTTTCACCCAGAACGACGATCATGTCGCGGAGCGCCTTGACCGCGCATTGATCGAGGTCAGGGTCCATCGCCATCGTTATATAATGTGTGGGCGTTTCTGCCCGCGGATAGGTAAAACGGAGATCCTTGCGCAGGGTCAACGCAAAGCGTCCCTGCAATGCGGTTTCGATCGCGGTGACGCAAACCTCGCCATCTCCCTGGACGGCATGTCCATCCCCACAAGAAAACAGTGCGCCGGCGACAAATACCGGGAGATAAAGTTTTGCCCCGGGGAGCAGCTCCTTGTTATCGAGATTGCCCCCCATCGCGCGCGGAACGATCGACGTGATCCGTCCCCAGCCAGGCGGTGGAGCGACACCCATGACACCGAAGAACGGAGACAGCGGCAGCTCGAGCCCCCATGGCAATTTGCCGACCATGCGCTTGTCATCGAGCGGGATATTGAGCAGCCGCATTTCGTGAAAATCATCCGGCAGCGTGCCGCTGAGCGGGCGGATCAGATTCCATCCCCAATCCTGCCGGAGCTTGATATCGAGGATTTCAATCTCGAGCACGTCGCCGGGTTCGGCGCCGTCCACCGCCACCGGGCCGGTCAGAATATGGCCGGGCAGCATCCGCTCGTTCTTCTCGTGAATCTCCTGCATTTCCGGCGGAATGAAGAACTTGGTTCGATCAGGCAGCATGTCCGGACCGCCGCTCACGGTATCGATGGTGACTTCATCACCGCTTGCGACCGTGAGAATCGGCTTCAGTTTTGAATCGAAAAAGCCCCAATGACAGTTTGCCGAGCTGGCGTGAAGGTGATGGTGGGCCACGATGAACTTTCTAGCGTTGGAGTGAGGGGGCTAATCTAGATCGGGTTGCTGCATAAAACGGATGCATGTCTTCTAGCATCCGGATTTGCGTTTGTTGAAGCATGCGAAAGGCATGCCATCGGGGCTCAATCTGATTGCTGGCGTTGGCCCGGTTGATTGCCATTGGCGAGGTCATTGCGCGCAAATTCGCAGCGTCGCCCTCACATAACAATGGTGAGCACGCTTGCTTAACGCGGAGATGCCGCACCGGCCGGAATGCACAGTCGGGATCGCATTTGGTGCCGATAACGCCCAACGGCATCTGAGCTAGTGAAGCCGGACGTGATGCTGCCGGAGGTCGCTACCGTATGGATTCAATGCGCAGCTTCACCTGAATTTGGAGAGAATCACGTCCGACTTCTCGTTGCTCAGACTTCCAGGTGGGCTGAGGTAAATCGTCTCATCAGATTTTTATTTCGGCGCTTTCGCTTTGCGAAGAAACGCGGGGCAACCCAAGCAGGGATCGGACAAAGGGCATAAGACTCTTTGTGTGAGCTCGGGCCGATCACTTGCAACGGCTTAACGTGTTGAACGCGCGAACGATTGACGCGCACCTTAATATCAGACCGTCTGGTCTCTCCGCTTGCTCCTGACGTTGTCCGTCTCCGGCATCAGTATCGCATTGCATGATATTTGGTGCGTTGCCTCTAAACTCGCCGTTGGTTGCACAACCTTTCCGCGCGCGGTTAACTAGATAACTGGTAGACTAGTTATGCCGGAATTCATGGAGGGGTTGCTATGGCGATCTTCTGCCGACATCTGTGTCTCGTGCTGTTTGTTCTCTTCAGCGTGCTGCCTGCTTCCGCTCAAACGAAAATTCGATATCTCCTGACGTCACCCACGCCGAATGTCGCGGAAGCCGCGCATTCTTCCGTCCCTGACAAGCTTGGCTTCTGGAAAGAGGCTGGCCTTGATGTTGAAGTGAAGCCGTTCGCCGGCTCCACAGGTGCGACACAAGTTGTGATTTCCGGCAGCGCCGAGTTCACGATGGCCAGCCCCGAGGCGCTGCTTGTGGGGCGCCAGGAAGGCGCAAACATCAAGGGCGTCTACAATCACACGCGTGAATCCATCTATACGATCGCTGTTCTCAAGGACAGCCCGATCAAGAAGCTTGAAGACCTCAAGAACAAGACTATCGGTGTTGTCAGCCTCTCCAGCGGCGCGACGGCCGTGGCGAAGGCCATGCTTCGTGGTGTCGGCTTCGATCCGGAGAAGGATGTGAAGTGGCTTCCGATTGGCCTGGGGCCGCAATCAGCAAACGCCTTGAAGTCCAATCAGGTGGACGCCATCGCGATGTGGGATTGGGCCTACGCGATCCTTGAGAACTCCGGCTTCCAGTTCCGGCAGTTTGAAACGCCGGCAACGTCGAAACTTCTGGCGCTTATGCTGATCACCAACGGCGAATTCCTGAAGGCCAATCCCGGTGCAGACATGAAGTTCGCGCAAGGGATTGCGAAAGGAACGCTGTTCACGCTTGACCAATCCTGAGGCTGCAGTCCGCATCCACTGGGAGAAGTATCCGGCGTCCAAGCCCACGAATATTCCCGAGGAGCAGGCGTTGCGGGAAGCTGTGCACGTGCTGCAGGCGCGTCTGGCAAAATACAAACTCGAAGGGCGGGCCGACCCCCGTTTTGGAGCGTTTACGCGCGATGAATGGACGTCGACGCAGAACTTCTTCTTCGATGTGGGCGTCATCAACAAGAAGCCGGATGTCGGTGAATACTACACCAACGATCTCATCGATCAGGTCAACAGCTTCGATAAAGCCGCGATCATCAAGAAAGCGGAATCCTACAAATGAGTGCATCGCTGCGCCCACTCATCGATGTCCGTGACGTTCGAAAGCAATTCCGCTCGCGGTCCGGGACCTTCCTGCAGGCGCTTTCGGATACGTCACTGGCCGTCCAGGCCAAGCAATTCGTCTGCATCGTGGGGCCGTCCGGCTGTGGCAAGAGTACGCTGTTGCGCATGATGGCCGGTCTCGAAACGGCTTCGAGCGGGAAAATCCTGATCGATGGCGTTCAGGTTTCAAGCCCGCGGCGGGATATCGGTCTGGTTTTTCAAAGCCCGGTCATGCTGCCATGGCGGACCATTCTCAAGAATGTTCTCGTGCCGGCCGAAGTCATGAAGAGCGACACGACCGCTTCGTTGCAACGTGCGCACGAATTGCTGAAGCTGGTTGGTCTCGAGGGCTTTGGTGATCGCTATCCTGACGAACTTGTCCGGTGGCATGCGTCAACGAGCGGCGATTGCGCGTGCCCTGATGCATGATCCCGAAATCCTGTTGATGGATGAGCCGTTCGGCGCGCTGGATGCTCTGACGCGCGAGGCGATGAATCTCGAATTGCTGCGTATCTGGCAGTCGAGCATGAAGACCGTTGTTCTTGTGACGCACTCGATCGAGGAAGCCTTGCTTCTTTCCGACAAGGTGGCGGTGTTTGCGCCACGGCCGGGATTTGTTCGCGACCTGATCGACGTGCCGATCGCGCGTCCACGATCTGCAGCCACGAGATCAGACCCGGTGTTCATCAGTCTTGCTGAAAAATTACGCAGCTATTTCGAAACAGAGACAGCGCATGCAGGTTGATAAGGACAGCGAGAAAAACGCGCGAATGGCGGCGCTGTTTGCCAGATACGCTCCACCTGTCATCGGTGGCGTTGTGCTTCTGCTGGCTTGGGAGTTCATCCCCGCCTTCTTTAATGTTTCGAAACTCCTGCTGCCGCCACCGTCGTCGGTCGCTCGCGCACTCTGGCTGATCTACGACAGGGGGCTTCTGGTCGATAATTTTCTCATAACGCTCGTCGAGGCCCTGCTTGGCTTTGCCTTCGGCTCGATTGCGGCGATCTTCTTTGCGTTCGTCGTAACGCGTTCGCTCATTATCGAGCGAACCCTGATGCCTTATCTGGTCGGGCTTCAGGCGCTTCCAAAAGTCGCGCTCGCTCCATTGATCGTCGTGTGGGTCGGAATCGGGATCGAATCCAAAATTCTGATCGCGGCGATCATTTCGTTCTTCCCGGTGCTGATCAACGCAATCGTGGGGTTCTCGACGGTTGAGGCCGAGAAGATCGACCTCATGCGTTCGCTGGTGGCCTCGCGCTGGCAGCAGTTTCGTATCGTGATTTTTCCGAACTCGCTGCCCTTCATCTTTGCTGGCCTGAACGTCGCGATCGTTCTCAGCATCACCGGTGCGCTGGTGGGTGAGTTCATCGGCGCGGATCGGGGTCTTGGCAATCTCCTGATGCAACTGAACTACAACATGGACATCTCGGGCATGTTTGCGGTGCTCCTCGTCCTGGCAGTGCTCGGAATCATTCTCTATGCGCTCGTTCGCTTTCTTCATGTCCGTTTCGTGTTCTGGGCCAAGCCGGACAATTTACGTTCCGGCTCGAACTAATTGCTGCAAACTGGAAGGAGCTAATCTTGTCAAAGTCCCTCGTCCGTCTCGAAAAACACGGTGCCGTTTCGATCATCACGCTCGACAATCCTCCCGTGAACGCGGCGTCCACCAAGCTGATGAATGCGCTGCATGCGCGCCTCGACGAAGTCGAACAGGATAAAGAGACGCGCTGCGTGATCCTGACCGGTGCAGGCGAGAAGGCATTCTGCGCTGGCGGAGACCTGCGTGAGGAAAAGGACTTCGGCAGCCCGGAGGCTTCGAAAGCATTCCGCGCGTTGGGACGGAAAACGCTCAACCGCCTTGAGTTGTTTCCAGTGCCGATCGTGGCTGCGATTCACGGCTACTGCATCGGTGGCGGCACGGCCATCGGATGGGCCTGCGATATTCGTCTCGCTGCGGACAACACGGTGTTCCGCGCTGGCGATGCCTACATCGGAATGGTGCCGAGCTGGGGAATGGGTCTGACGCGCTTGCCGCGCTATGTCGGCCGCAACCGGGCTCTCGATATTCTGCTTCTCGGACAGGATTTTGATGCGAAGACCGCTTGCGATTTCGGCTTGGTCACCCGCGTGGTGAAGAAGGAAGACCTGGCGAAAGAGGCCATGAGTGTGGCCGAGCGGATCGCAACGGCTTCGCCGACGGCCATCAAGGCGACGCGCGATGCCATTGCTTTCAACTCGCGCGAAGTCCTGGGAGGACATGGTCGAGTTCGAGATCGAGGTTTGCGAGAAGGTCTTTGCCCATCCCGACGCCCATGAGGGGCCGAAGGCATTCTCCGAAAAGCGCAAGCCAAAGTTCGGAGCCCTTTGATGGGTATTCAAAGCCTGCTCAGCCCAAAATCGATTGCCATCGTCGGGGCCTCGGAAAAGGTCGGGCCGGGATTCAACGCGGTCAAGGCGCTTGAATTCGTGGGCTACGAAGGCGAGGTCCATCTCGTCAATCCACGCTCGCCGGAATTGTTCGGGCGCCGCACCTATGCGTCGCTCGACGATATTCCGGGAAGCGTCGATGCTGTGTTTGTGGCTGTGGGGGCCGAGGCGGTTGTCGACGTTGCGAAGCAGGCCGTCCGCAAGGGTGCCGGCGCGATGGCTATCCTGTCGAGCGGCTTTGGCGAGACGGAGGATGGCAAGGCGGCTCAGCAGGCCTTGATCGAAATTTCGGAAGCAAACGACATTGCCGTGTGCGGGCCGAATTGCCTGGGGCTGCTGAATTTCGTCGGGCGAGCAGCGTTGTTTGGGACGTCGCTGCCGGATCATGTCGGCCGCGGCGGTGTTGCGGCGATTGTCCAGAGCGGCTCCGTTGGCATCGCCCTGCTGAACTCGGCCAGAGGAATTGGCTTTAGCTATTTGATCACGACGGGCAACGAGGCCGTCACGTCCGCATCGGACTATATCGATGCGGTGATCGATGATCCCAATGTCACGACGATCCTGGTGTTTGCGGAGCAGATCAAGAAGCCGGCCGCCTTCATGAAAGCGCTCCGCCGTGCCCGCGACGCCGGCAAACCCGTGATCGTCCTCAAGAGCGGCCGTTCGCAGTCAGGCAAAGCGGCTGTCATGGCTCATACAGGCGCGATCGCAGGCAGCGACGAGGCATGTGATGCCGCATTGCTGGCGGCTGGCGCAATCCAGGTCCATTCGATTGATGAACTGATCGAGACGGCGTTGCTTGCTTCGAGCATCTCCGCGCGCCCGACCGGCTCGCAGCTTGGCGGATTGTCTCTTTCGGGTGGCGAGATCGCGCTCGTGCTGGATGCCGCTGAAGAGCTTGGCGTGACCTTCGCGCCGCTTGGTTCGGCAAAGCCAAAAGTGAAAGAGTTGCTTCCGCCGTTCGCGCATCTGTCCAACCCGCTGGATCTGACTTGGGCTGGTCTCTACGATCCCGAATGTTGCGAAAGACTGTGCCCAGGCGATTGCGTCGCAAGCCGATGTCGGAATGCTGGTCTTGATCCAGGATGCACCGAGCCGGCTTGGAGCTCAGCAGGCCGCCCGCTATTCCAGGCTGCTTGAGGCAGTCGCGAGCGGCGCTTTGGCCGCCAAGACGCCCGTGGTCGCTCTGTCGAATGTCTCGGACCAACCGCACTCCGCGCTCCAGGATATCGCGGACAAGGTCAAAATTCCTTATCTCCGCGGGACACGCGTAGGCCTGTCCGCCATCTCCCGCTACGTCAAATGGTCAGCGGGCTCGACACGGGTCTCGGTCACAGATTCGTCCAAGGAAGCCAGTCTGGCAAAATTCGGTCTCGACCTTGTTCCGTCGCATCGCTTGGCGGCTGAACACGAGGCGCGTGATGTTCTCAAGAGCTACGGCGTCGAAGGCCCCCGAGAGACATTCGCCGCATCAGTCGATGAGGCGGTCGCTGCGGCGGAGGACATTGGTTTCCCGATCGTTCTGAAAGGACTGGTCGAGAACATGGTTCACAAGTCTGACGCAGGCCTTGTGAAGGTCGGCCTTTCCTCGGCTGAGGAGGTTCGGCGTGTGGCTGAAGGGATGCTGGTGTCCGCGGCCAAGTTTCCGGACAACAAATTCTTCGGCTTTCTGGTTCAGCGAAAAGTTTCGTCGCTCGGCGAGATCTTCGTCGGGGCAAGGGTCGATGCCGATTTTGGTCCGCTGGTTGTCGTCGGTGCCGGCGGCGTTCAGGTCGAACTCTACAAGGACGTGGCCATCCGGCTGGCGCCGATCGACGAGGACACCGCGCGAGAGGCCATCGCCTCGACCAAGGTCGCGCAGCTTCTGGGCGGATTTCGCGGTGCCCCTGTCGGGGATATCCAGGCCGTTGCCCGGACCGTGAGTGCATTGTCGCGGTTCATGGCGGATTTTTCCGACCGCATCCATGAAATCGAAATCAACCCGCTGGCGGTGCTGGAGAAGGGACAAGGGTGTGTCGCGTTGGATTGCGTGCTGATCCCGAAGGGACACGCGCACTAACCGGACGAGAAGGATGATAGGCAGCACTCTGAACAACGATCTCGGCCGTGCCGGACAGGCCTATCGCGAGATCAAGCGGCGAATTACGGAGCTGGTTTACAACCCCGGCGACAAATTGTCGGAGGTCCGGATCGCGAGTGAACTCGGGTTCGGCCGCTCGCCGGTCCGCACCGCCTTTTCCCGTCTCCAGAGCGAGGGCTGGATCGAGATTTCGCCGCAGAGCGGCACCTTCGTTCGCGGGCTTTCGGATAGCGAGATCACGGAAATTCTCGAAACGCGACTTGTTTTGGAATCCTATCTCGCAGGACGAGCCGCCAAGAAGATCACGGACTCAGAATTGACCGGTCTGCGTGCAGCTTTCTCAGCGTTCGGTGCGGACGTGGCCAGTGACCGGCTGGACGACTATCTCGAACTCGATCTGCAGTTTCATCTGGCGATTTACAAGGCTGCGGGGAACCAGCTTATCACGAGCATTCTCGTCAACTTAATCGACAAGATCCGCTGGATCCGTCGCGCGAGCGCCAATTCACCGCACAGAATCCAGGACGCATTCGGCGAAATTCTTGCGGTGCTCAAGGCTCTGGAAGCACGCAATGAAAAGGCTGCTTCCGCCGCCATGCGTACGCATATTGCGAATGCTCTGGAATTCAGGCGCCACAAACGAGCTTAAACACATGCGATGGACAGGCTGGGCTGAATTGCCGGCCGGGTTGGCATTGGGCTCAGACAATGTGTTCCGGCGCCAGCGCGCATTTGGAAGATGGATCTGTTTCGATCTGAATTGTCGTGTGATGGATTCCAAAGCCATCTTTTAGTTGGTGGGCGATTTCGAGCAGAAACGTGTCGCCTGGCTGGCCGCTAGGCATGACCAGGTGACAGGTCAAGGCGACCTCCGTGGTGCTCATGTGCCAAATATGAAGGTCATGCACTTGCACCACACCGTGACGTTTCTCGAGATAGCCACGCACGGCTGAAGGCTCGATCGTCGCGGGCACCGCGTCGAGCGACATGGCCATGCTGTCGCGCAATAGTCCCCACGTGCTCAAGACGATCACGGCGACAATAACGAGGCTCGTGATTGCGTCCAGCCATAACCAGCCCGTGGCCATGATCATAAAGCCCGCGACAACGACACCCGCCGATACGGCGGCGTCAGCGGCCATATGCAGGTATGCCCCACGAATGTTGAGGTCATTCTTGCGGCCGGAGGCAAATAGCCAGGCGGTCACGCCGTTGATGATGATGCCTGTCGCTGCAACCGCAATGACTGTCAGCTCGGCAACAGGTTCTGGATTGAACAGGCGGAGAACCGCTTCCCATGCGATCGCGCCGACCGCCAGAAGCAGAAATACGGCATTAAAAAGAGCCGCCAGAATAGAAGAGCCGCGAAGCCCGTAGGTGTAGCGTGGTGAAGGCGGCCGTTTCGACAGGATCACCGCAATCCAGGCGACTATCAGGCCGAGGACATCTGAAAGATTGTGACCCGCATCGGCGATGAGTGCCACGGAGTTGCTGGCATAACCGAAGATCGCCTCGGCCACGACAAAAACGGTGTTGAGGCCGATTCCGACCGCAAAGGCCGTGCCGAAGTTTGCCGGTGCATGGACGTGGCTGCCTGAGCCATGGACGTGGCCGGTGTGGTCGTGACTAGCGTGATCGTGCGCCATGCGCGTCTCTTGGTCTTGCAACGGGATGATTTTGGCATCCCGACATATGTCGCGTCGGAGGGCCGAATACTATCACGTCCAAAGGGAGGTGTGCCTCTCCAGGCAGCAGTCTGCGTGCTTCACCGACATCGTGACTAGCAGTTTAGTCATGCAAGGGTAGCAATTTACGTGACGTTATCCATTTTCCGCTATCCCAGTGGCCATGACCGGAGCATTTCCCGGTCGTTTTTGTATTAGCGTTTGTTTTGGGGGGATTGCGATGGGCTGGTTCAAGGGCGCTCGGGCGCAGAAGCAGGCAAAGGCGGGTTTCCTTTCTAATCTGAGGTTTCGAGCAAAGATCATGCTCGGCTTCGCTGTCGTGCTCGGCATTTCCGCCGTCAACATGGGCGTCGCCTATTTCGGCTTTGAACGCATATCGGCTGGCGTACAATCTTACCAAAACATTGTCTCTGAAACCGATGGCGCACGCGATATCGACCGTGAACTCACGGCCTATCAGCTTCTCGTCCGCTACTACGCTGTAACCGGTGCAGAGAATGACGAGAAGGCCGCGCGTGCTGCGGAGGCTGAGCTTGGAAAGGCTATCGAGCGCGCCGCAAAAGTCGCGAGCAATGAAAATCGCGAAAAGATCCAGAGGCTGTCCGGAAAGTTCAGCGAGTTCGCCAAGCTCTTCGCAAACGTCGTTCAGATCAAGAACGAGAATGCCGGAATTGCATCGAACCAGTTGCTCCGGGTAGGAAACGTTCTCCGCTATAAATTTGACGACTTGGGCGATACCGCGGTTCTGGCCGGTTTGGACGTTCTGCAATCCACGGTCAAAGAACTCGCGACGCAGTCGGCGGCCATCACGGCGACCGTCAGCAATTTCGTCGCGCGGCCCGAAAAAGCTGTGGCGAGCAGCGCGGGCGCCAGAATGCAGATGCTGAAGAACAGCATCGGCTCGCTGAACGTTGGCGACGACAAGCTCACACCGAAGGTGAAGGAGATATCCGACCAGCTCACCGCTTATCAGGCCGACTTTGCAAAATTCGTGCAGAATACCGCAACTGTGGAAGAGCTGTCAGGCAAGATGAATAATGCGGCGGCTGCAATCACGCAGGAAGCCAAAACCATCAAAGAGGGGCTTCTCGTTCAGCAAGGCAAGCTCGCAAGTGAATCGGCTTCGGCTGCACACAACACCGGTACTTTTGTGACGTTCCTGGGTATCGGTGGCCTCGTGTTCGGCGCAATCCTTGCGATGACATTGGGAAGAGGTATCTCCCGTCCGATGGTCGGAATGTGCGCTGCAATGCGTGAGCTGGCGAGCGGCAATTTCGATGTTGTTCTTCCCGGTCTTGGCCGCAAGGATGAAGTCGGCGAAATGGCCAGCGCTGTCGAGGAATTCAAGACACGCGCGGTCGAACGAGCGGAGCGCGATGCCGCGGAGCGGGAAGCGCAAAACAAGGCAGCCAGCGATGTGCGTGGTGCGGAGCTTCGCCGCTTTGCCGATAATTTCGAACAAGCTGTCGGCGGGATTGTCTCCAACGTGTCGTCATCGGCAAGCCAGCTCGAAGCTTCCGCGACGACGTTGACGAGAACTGTGGAAGCGGCCCAGGAGTTGTCGGGCAGGGTGGCCGGTGCCTCTGAGGAAGCATCTGCCAATGTTCAGTCCGTTGCTGCCGCGACAGAAGAATTGTCAACATCGGTTCATGAGATCGGACGGCAGGTCAAGGAATCCAGCCGCATCGCCGGTGAGGCGGTCGCCCAAGCCGAGCAGACCGATGCACGGATAGCGAAGCTGTCACGCGCTGCCCAGCAAATCGGTGAGGTGGTCAAGCTTATTACGGCCATCGCCGAGCAGACCAATCTGCTGGCACTCAATGCGACGATCGAGGCGGCCCGTGCCGGTGAAGCCGGCCGTGGCTTTGCCGTCGTTGCATCCGAAGTCAAGTCGCTCGCGAGCCAGACAGCGAAAGCGACCGACGAGATTTCCTCGCATATCGCCGGGATGCAGGATGCAACACAGGAATCTGTCGCAGCGATCAAGGAGATCGGACAGACGATTGGTCAGATTTCGAAAATCGCGGGCAATATCGCGGCATCTATCCAACAGCAAAGCTCGGCCACGCACGAAATATCCAAGAACGTGCAAAGTGCTGCCAGCGGCACCCATCAGATCGCGGAGAGCATTTCAGAGGTCAACCGTGGCACAAGCGAAACAGGGGTTGCCTCGGGCGAGGTCTTGAATTCGGCTCAGACGCTTGCCATCGAGAGCACGCGGCTTCGTCAGGAGCTGGATCGCTTCATGGCGAATATTCGGGCTGCATAGCGTTGCTCTGCCGAGCGTTCTGTCCTTCACCGCTCGGTGATTCCGGCACTCAGCCGGTGGATGCACCGAAATAAATATGCTTATACCTGCAACGTCATCGGCATCTGCCGGTGACGTTTCGGGCGTTTGAGATTTGGCTTCGGTGGCCTCTGACTGACGTCCATGGTCAAGAGAGCAGAGCCAAATGGATAAAGTCGTCGGTATTGTCGGGATCGGAATTATGGGAACCGCCATGGCGCAAAATTTGCGCCAGGCAGGCTTCACCGTCGTGGGATATGATCCTGTTCCAGCAGCATGCGCACGTTTGCAGGCGATGGGAGGCCAGTCATTGGGGTCTCCGCGCGCGGTGGCGGAAGCCGCTCCTGTCATTTTGATGTCTCTGCCGAATGCGGCGGCTTTGACCGAAACAATCGGTGGCGTTGATGGCATCGCCGGCGCAATCGGAACTGGCCAGATTGTGGTCGAGTGCTCGACCTTGCCGCTGGAAATCAAGCGAGCGGCATCCGAATTGATGGAGCAGAACGGCAAGATTCTCCTCGATTGTCCGATCAGCGGCACCGGTGCGCAGGCCGTGAACAAGGATCTCGTCATTCTGGGCAGTGGCGACAAAGCGGCATTCGACCGCTGTGCGGACGTTTTCGCCGGAATGTCGCGCGTCCAGCATTACCTCGGCTCGTTCGGCAACGGCAGTGTCATGAAGTACATCGCCAATCATCTGGTCACGATCAACAACGTGGCGGCGGCGGAGGCGATGGTGCTCGGCATGAAGGCCGGGATCGACCCAGGCGTCGTCTACAACACGCTTGCCGACAGCGCCGGGACGTCGCGCATGTTCCAGATGCGCGGACCTTTGATGCGCGACGAAAACTACGACGCACCGACGGCGACGATTCGGATGCAGCTCAAGGATATTTCGATCATCGATGCTTTCGCGGCCGATCTTGGTTGCGCGTTGCCGGTCTATGCTGCGGCGTCTCAGATCTATCACGCCGGTGCAGCCCTCGGACGCAAGGAGCAAGACACGGCCGCCGTCTGTGCGGTGCTCGAAACGATGCACGGCTTCGACCGAAAGAAGCCTGCGTCTTAACGCGCAGGCATTCTCACTTAATCTCACCCGCAATTTTAAAGCTCATGGAGACGAGCCAAAATGGCCGATCTGACAATCATGGTTGCGCCGAACGGCGCGCGCAAAGGCCATGCCGAACATCCCAACCTGCCTATCACGATTGAAGCCACGGCAAACGAAGCGCTCGCATGTCAGGCGGCCGGCGCGCAGGCCATTCACCTGCATGTTCGCGATGACCAGGGCCGCCACACGCTTGATGCTGCACGGTATCTGGCGGCAACGGACGCTGTGCGCCGACTGACGGGTCAGGATTTCGTCGTCCAGATCACGACTGAGGCGGTCGGAATGTTCAAACCGCATGAGCAGATCGCAGTCGTCAAGGCGGTGAAACCTGAAGCCGTGAGCATCGCGACCAAGGAGCTGATCCCTGATGCAAGTGAGGAAGCAGCCGCCGCGGAACTCTATCGATGGGCTTATGACAGCAAGATCGCCATGCAGCATATCGTCTACGCTGCAAACGAATTCGATCATCTGCTCGATCTGATAAAGCGCGGCATCGTGCCGGGCGAGCGGCATTCGGTTATTTTCCCGCTGGGTCGCTACGCGAGCGATCAGGAAAGCGATCCTGCCGAACTCGTTCCTTTCGTTGCTAAAGTTCAGGACAGCGGTGGTGCGGCACGTTTTGACTGGTGGGTTTGCGCCTTTGGGGCGTCTGAGACGGCTTCACTGGTTGCGGCTGCAGCCTTGGGCGGCCACTGCCGCGTCGGCTTTGAAAACAGCTTTATCAATTCCGACGGCAGCCGGGCAGCGAGCAACGCTGAGCGCATCAAGGATCTGCGGGCAGGACTTCAGGGTATTCGTCGTCCGCGCTCTTCACGGGCCGCAATCTTTACGAGCCCTTGGCAAGCCCGACTAAGGTGAATCAATCCTTTAGCACGTGCACTGAAAATAGGCTGACGACCTGGTGGCGCCGCCCAACCGCTTTGTGCGGCGCACCGTCGGGCATTTTGCTTGCATTCCTCAGGTCGCGTTATTTATCATGCGATAAAATAAGCAATGCTCGCGAAACATCTGGGAGTGCAGATATGAAAGTCCTCGGCTTTAATCATCTGTCCATTGGCGCCAGAGACTTGGAAGAGTCCTCGCGTTTCTATCAGACGGTGCTGGGCATGGAGCTGATTCCGACTTACAATTTCGGCTTCAAGACCAAGTATCTTCGTTGCGGCAATTTGCAGCTTCATCTGTTTGAACTCGAAGATCATATTCCTGTTTATCAGCACTTTGCACTCGATGTGGATGATTTCCACGCGGCTTATGAAAAGGCGAAAGCCATCGGAGCCCTTGATTTTAAGGCCTTCCGCAACCCCGTGAACGAATTGCCGGACGGTTGCGTGCAGATGTATCTGCGTGATCCCGCCGGAAACCTTGTCGAAATCGACTGGCCCGACGTCAATACGTTGGATCGTTCGCGAATTCCGGAAATGAAACTGCTGTCCGAGTTCGCAACGCAGGATGATGAGGGATTGAAGGCGTCTCTTTATCTGGACCGTCCGCACATGAAGCCGGGCGCTCCGAAGAATACCGTGGCGCGCTGACGCTCAAGGAGAGACTTATGTCAGGTACAATCCATAAGCTCGAGCTGGATCGGCGCGCGAGCGGGCAGGACGCTGCCTATGCCGAAATGTTGGAGCGTGCCCACGCGCTTGTTCCCAAGCTTCGTGAACGTGCTGCCATCACGGAAGAGATGCGACGGTTGCCGCCCGAAACCGAGCGGGAGCTTCACGAGACAGGCCTGTTCCGCATCCTTCAGCCAAAGCGTATCGGCGGTTCGGAATTCGACTACGTCGCGCTGGTGGATTTTGCCGACGTGATCGCGTTGGCAGACGCCTCGGTTGCCTGGAACCTCGTCAACCTCGCGAGCCATCACTGGATGCTCGGCATGTTCGACAAGCGCGCGCAGGACCTGATCTGGAACGAGGACGTCAATGCTCTCATTGCGTCGTCCTTCATTTTCCCGGCGGGCCGCGCCAGGAAGGTGGCGGGCGGCTATACCCTGTCGGGTCGCTGGCCGTTTTCGTCCGGCGTGAACTCCAGCACGTGGAATATGCTTGCGGGCATTGTGTCCTCGGACGACGACGCAGATGGTGTCGAGTATCGGATTTTCCTTCTCAAGCAGGACGACTACAAGATCATCGATACCTGGAATTCAACCGGCCTGAAGGGCACCGGGTCGAATGACGTCGAAGCGAAGGACGTGTTCGTGCCGGATTACATGACGCTCGCGGTCAAGGACGTCGCCGGCGGGCCTACACCGGGGAGCGTCGCGAATCCCGGCGCTCTCTATGCGCTGCCCGGTATTTGCGCTGTTCGCGTTCGTGTTGTCCGGAGCGGCTCTCGGCAACGCACAGGCTTGCCTGGACGACTATGTCGAAATCGCCAAGCATCGCGCTTCGACCTACAATCGCGCCAAGCTGGGCGATTTGCAGACGACGCAGATCAAGATCGCCGAAGCTTCTGCCAAGATCGATGCGGCGCGGATGATCATGCGCCGAACCTGCATTGATGCCATGTCGGATGCTCGCCGAAGCTACGTCCCCAAGCTGACGGAGAAGACGCGCTACCGGCGTGACGGTGCCTATAGCGTCAATCTGTGCACCGAGGCTGTCTCGCTGCTGTTCGCTGCCAGCGGTGCGCGGGGTCTTTACACCACGGGGGCACTTCAGCGGCAGTTCCGGGATGCGCATGCGATCAACGCGCACATTGCGTTCAGCTTCGATGCCGCGGGAACCAACTACGGTCGTGTGGCGCTCGATCTTCCATCCGAAAATCTGACGTTGTGAGGGGACCGATGGCTGCCGTTTCGCAACATCCGACCGAACACGGGAATGAGTTGTCGAGCGACAGCTCATCGATTGACCCGCGTGATTTCCGCAACGCGCTGGGAGCTTACGCTACGGGCGTGACGGTGATCACTGCGGCTGCTCCCGATGGCACGCTAGCGGGGCTGACTTGTAACTCTTTTGCCTCGGTGTCGCTCAACCCGCCGCTGGTGCTCTGGAGCCTCGTCACCTACTCGCCGAGCATGAGCATTTTCCAGAACGCGAGCCATTTCGCGATCAACGTGCTGGGCGCGTCCCAGCAGGCGCTCGCCAAGCAGTTTGCGACCCCGTCCGACGACAAGTTCGCAGGGGTCGCCTGGAGGCCGGGATTGGGCGATGCGCCGGTACTTGCCAATGCGGTTGCCACATTCGAATGCCGCAGCGCCGACCGTTATTACGGTGGCGACCACGTAATTTTCCTTGGTGCCGTCGAAGGCTACGCTTACAACCGTGCTGAGCCGCTGCTGTTCGCGCAGGGCAAATTCGGTCACTTTGTTCCTGGGGCATGATCCCAGTAGGTCTTTATGAAAAAGAAACCATCGCCGTCGGTTGTGCGCGTGAAACAGAAGCGCCTGTCTCCCGAAGACCGGCGCGAGGAATTCGTTCGGAAGGCGACGGAGTTCTTCTCCGAGGAAGGATTTAACGGTGGTACCCGCGAGCTTGCTCGTCGCCTGGGTGTCACGCAGCCGCTGCTGTATCGTTATTTCCCGAGCAAGGAAGAGCTGATCAAGGAAGTCTATCGCAAGGTCTATCTCGAGCCGCTCGACACCGGTTGGGAGAAAGCTTCTCACCGACCGGTCGCGCCCGATCCGGGATCGGTTGCTGCAGTTCTACGAGAACTACACCAACGTGATTTTCACCCGCAAATGGCTGAGAATTTATCTGTTCTCAGGCCTGAAAGGGCTCGACATCAATCGCTGGTATGTCGGCGTTGTGCGCGACAAGATTCTGACGCGCATCATCAAGGAATGCAGGCACGAAGCGGGGCTTGCCGATCGCAGACCAAGCCGACCGGAGCCGAACTGGAAATGGCGTGGGTTTTCCACGGCGGTATCTTCTATTACGGCGTGCGTCGATTTATCTACGAGATGCCGTCTCTCCAGGAAAAGCAGCAGGTCATCGCCAACGCCGTTGATGGGTATCTTGCCGGGTTTCCCCGCGCGGCAGGAAACGGCACCAAACGGCCTGTTGCGAAATCAAATCGCCTCAATGCGACCGCTGGCCGCTGATCTCTGGATCGCCTCGAAGGTCCGCACGTTCGCCAGCATCTGCTCGTAGGGCACGGGGTATTCACCCTGGCCCTGGGCTGCGCGGCCAAAAGCTTCGAGGTTGTCGCGCACGGCGGGATGAGGCTGATAGTAAGCCGTCTCCGGAGACTGATCGCGGCGAACACGGGTGACGTCCCAGCCCGTTGGATTTTCAGGGTGGGTCCGGTCGCGAATTTCCATCCAGCCTTTTGAGCCCAATAGCGCAAGTCGACCCATGAATGGCGTGGCAAGGACGGCGTTCAGCGTGGCTGTCGCGCCACTCTCAAAGCCGATGGTGATCGAAAGCGTATCGCCGTTGGCGAAATTGCTGCCAAGCGTGGCCAACCGCGCCCAGACCTGTGTGGGCTTGCCAAGCATTGCGATCGACAGATCAACAAGATGAATGCCGGTGGCCGACAAGTGGTCCCGCTGGATTGATCGTTTTCGACAAACGCCAGTTGTCCGGTGGCAGATTCAGAAACTTGTCCTGGCTGAAGTTTCCCTCCAGCACGAGCGCGTTGCCGAATTCGCCGTCCGCGAGCCGCTTTTGCATCTCGATGACGGCCGGTTCAAAGCGCCGCTCGTGCCCGATGCCGAGTTGCACGCTTGGCCTGCCGGACGGTGGCGATAGCACGCTCGGCGTCGGCGGCGGTGGTGCACAAGCGGCTTCTCGCAGAACACGTGCCGTCCGGATTTGGCGGCAGCTTCGATCTGTCCCGCATGATGGTCCTGCGGGGTGCACAGAATGACGGCCTCGATATCCGGTCTCGCCAATGCGTCTTCAAAACGCGCGGCTGTTTCAAGCCCAAGGCTGCACCCTTGGCGCGCATCGGCTTCGAGAGGATCGATGCCGAGCACCGGCTTGATGATTTCGCTTGAGGCGAGGCTGCGGGCGATGGTTTGACCCCACCATCCCAGTCCGACGATAGCGGCCCGGATCATGTCTGCACTCCAATGAAGAAATTCAGGCTTTGGCCATCTGGCCGCGATACCAGTCGCCGATCTCGCTCGCCGTCATCAGGGCGACGCCGTCGTGACCGATGACGTAGTCGAGCAAGCTGTTCGAGATATTTGATCCGGTGCGGCACGCCTGTGATGTAGGGATGGATCGAGATGGCCATGACGCGGGCATTCTCGTCGCCTTCGAGATACAGCCGGTCGAACTGGTCCATGCTCCGCCGCAGGAATTGATCCGACGGCATGTGATGCAAGCGCGTGCACGACGATGTCGTTGGTCTCGACCGTGTAGGGGATTGTCGTGATCGTGCCGTGCGGTGTGGCGATGTCTTGCGGAAGATCGTCGATCACCCAGTCCGCGACATATTCGATGCCGTTGAGGCGCAGCAGATCGAGCGTCTCTTCCGTCTCGGTGAGGCCGGGGCTTTCCCATGACCGCACGCGGCTTGCCTGCGAATTTCGCGATGGTGTCGACCGCCCGCTTGATGGCATCGCCCTGATTTTCGACCTTGTGCATCGGGCCTTGCAGGAAGCCGTGCCCCATGAACTCGAAGCCGGCTTCGCGCGCGGCCTCGGCGACGCGCGGATATGACGTGCAGACGTTCCCGTTGATGGCCAGCGTTGTCGGAATGTTTCTGTCCGTCAGCGCCTTCAATTGCCGCCAGAAACCGGCGCGCATTCCGTATTCATGCCACGACCAGTTCGGAACGTCGGGCAGCAGCGGTTGTCCCATCGGCGGACTGAGAACGGTCCGCGGCATGGCGTTTTCGATCCGCCATTCTTCGACGTTGAGGATGACCCAGACGGCAAGCTTCTTGCCGCCAGGGAGCACCAGTTTGGGACGATCGATCAGGGCTTGATAGGGAATGCGGTCGGTGAGGGCCAATGGAAATTCCTGCTTTTCTTGTCGTTACTCTGCGGCTTTGACCTGCTTGGGTGAGCCGGCGTTGACCAGTGGCAGGACTTTCTCCGCCATCAGGATCATGGATTTACGCCCAAGATCCCGGTCTTTCCAATCCTTGCCGGCGTAGAGCAGCGTCCCGAATGTGCCGACTTCGTTCTGGAAGGCCAGAATCTGATCGGCGACGCTATCGGGCGTTCCGTAGATGATCAACTTCTCGCAGATCATTTCGAGCGTCACTTCGTCGTCGGGCTGATCGCGGTGGGTCTTGAACAGCTCGATGCGCCCGTTCTTCTTCAGCTTCGTAAACAATGACCGGTAGTAGTTCACATAAGGGCTGTTGGGATCGGTTGCGTACGCTTTGGCAGTCGCGGCGTCGTCAGCCACGAACACGCTCTTGGCGACGCGCCAGTTGGCCGGATCGGCCACCCGGTTTCCGCGCTCGCATCCTTCGACATATTTCGGCCAGTGGCTCTTGACCCATGCCGGCATCAGGAAGTTCGCCGAGATCGGATCCCATCCACGCACCGCGGCTTCGGTTACGCCCTTGGAGAATGGCGCAACGGCGGTCACGACGATCGGTGGATGCGGACGCTGCAGCGGGCGAGGGATATAGCCCTGGCCGATTTCCTTGATCTGGGTCCGCTGCGTCGAGACCGTCCAGTACTTGCCGTTGAGATTGTAGGGCGGCTCGCCCGACCAGATGCCGAGCACCTGATTGATGGCTTCGAGGAACATCTCGTTGCGGTTGAAATCGAGGTTGCCGAACAGTTCCGCGTCCGACAGACAGGCCGCCTGGGCTGATGCCGAAGATGAAGCGGCCGTCGAGCATGTGATCCAGCATCGCGATGTTGGCCGCGACGGTCGCCGGATGGGCGTTCGGCATGTTGACCGTGCCGGTTCCCAGCCTGATTTGTTTGGTGGCGGCCGCAATCCACGCCAGGAACGTCACGCAGGAGGTGATGTTCTCCGCCTTGTCGGTGACGTGTTCCCCGACATAGGCCTCGGTAAATCCAAGTTCGTCCGCAAGCAGGAACGCTTCGCGATCCTCAGCCAGCGTCTGGCGCCAGTCCTTGTCCAAGGGATGGATCGGCATGGTGAAGAAGCCCAGTTTCATCGCGCATTTCCCACGTTCATTGCTCGCTCTGTCCAGAGTACCGATTGTGAGCTATTAGAAAAATGATTATTCTTACTCACTCGCATTATGAAAATTGATGGAAAAAATGGTCTCGCTGCGTCAGATCAGGTCGTTCGTCGCCGTATATGAAGAGGGCTCCTTCACGGCGGCCGCCGCGCGGGAGGGCGCGACCCAGTCCGGCATCTCGCAGCACATCAAGCAGCTCGAGTCCGAACTCGCGGTGATGCTGTTGGAGCGCAACGGTCGCGACGTCGAACCGACGCTGGCGGGCAAGCTCTACTATCGTGAATGCGTCGAGGTGCTGAAAAGGCTCGAGGCCGCGCACCAAAGCGTCGCCGTCAATCGGATTCACGGCGCCATACGGGTCGGATTGATGCCGACCTTCACCAGATCCATCCTTGCTCCGGCTCTGGACAAGTTTCTCGCCTCCGCGCCCGGATCGGAGATCAGTGTCACCGAGGCTTACTCCGGTGTGCTTACGGATATGATCCTGAAAGGCGACCTGGATTTCGCGGTGGTCCCGGCCTTCGAAGGTGCCGTCGGAATCTCGCATCGTCTTCTCGCGCGCGATCGGGAGATGCTGGTCCGGGCGAAGAAGGGCAAGCGCAACCGCCATGATCCAACGCCGGTGAAATTGTCCGAAGCTGGTCCGCTGAAGGTGGTGTTGCCCGGTATTCAGAATACGCGCCGCCGCAATATCGAAACCTACTTCGCCACCAATGGAGTCGCCGTCGCGCAAAGGCTGGAGCTCGATGCCATGATGGGCACGCTGCAATTTGTCGCAGCGAGTGACTGGGTCGCCATTCTGCCGTTCGTGATGATGGCGTCGGACCTCGATGGCGGCGAATTCGACGTCAGGCCGCTGGAAGACCCGCCTTTCTTTTCCGAGTTCGTTTTGATCGAACCCGCGCGCAAGGTGATGTCGCCGGCGGCGGCACTCTTTGCCGAAATTCTGAAAACGGAAACCGAGCAGTCGCAGCAAATATTTCGCGAACGCTTCGACGGCGCGAGTATTTCCTGATAATAGCTAGCGCTGAAAAAAGACCAATGGGTCTGTTTTCATGCTGCAGTGCGGTAATTCCCGATCTGATAATTTGTCGCACCGTATGCATGAAACAATTAGGCTTTGAATCCCTGCATGTTGCGGGACCTGCAATATGCGGCAAACCGTTCATTTGTCCTTCGTGATTCATTCATCGTATCGGCTCTCAGGTGGGGATCGCGAAATAATCGTTCGATAAACAAGCTTGACCTTTTTGGTGCGGCACCGTCTAATCCGCGCCGAAGCCCTTATAGAAAATGAGGCGAGGGAGGCGGCACGGAATGAAAGCTTCGGCTTTCAGCTATAGGCGTGCATCAAGCGTTACCGACGCTTTGGATATGCTTGCCCAGCATGGCGATGAGGCGAAGGTTCTGTCCGGGGGGCAAAGCCTCATGCCGGCGTTGAATTTGCGTCTGTCTGCTCCCGCCTGGATTGTCGATATTGGCGCAATTCCAGAACTGCTGGGCATTTCTGTTTCCGGTGACGTCTTGCGGATCGGTGCACTGACGCGCCACGTCGACATTTTGAAGTCGCCGGAGATCGCAGAGCACGCGCCGCTTCTGACTGAAGCCATCGCGCATGTTGCGCATCCCGCGATCCGCAACAAAGGTACGATTGGCGGTAACCTTGCGCACGCCGATCCCGCTTCGGAGATGCCTGCATGCGTCATCGCGTTGGATGCGACCATTGTCGTGCAAGGCAAATCTGGCGAGCGGCGCATCTCGGCTGCGGATTTTTTCACCGGTATCTACGAGACAGTGCTGGCGCCGGAAGAGTTGCTGACCGCGGTCGAGATTCCGGTGGTCAGGCCGAACACCGTTCACTTCTTTCACGAGTATGCACGACGAAAAGGCGACTACGCTATCGTCGGGCTTGCTGCGTCAGCAATTCTCGATCGCGACATGTTCGCTGACCTTCGGCTTGGTTTCTTCGCCGTCGGCGAGAAGCCATTGCTGGCTGCCGCTTCAAAGCACCTTACGGGAAAGCCCATAACACCCTCCACGCTGACGGATGCGCAGTCCGCGTTGGATGACGAACTTGATCCGCAGGAGGATCAGCAGGCAACCGCCGGAATGCGCCGCTATCTGGCGCGTCAATTGATGGCGCGATGCGTTGCTGGACTGCTCGGTCGGCCGGAGCTCAATGCGGGAACGCCGGCATGACGGCTCCAGTATCGATCTCGCTGACGGTGAACGGCGAGCGCGTCGACGCGCATGTGCTTCCGCGGCTGAATCTCGCGGATTTTCTTCGCGAACAGCTCAGCCTGACCGGCACGCATGTCGGATGCGAACATGGCGTCTGCGGCGCATGCACGATCCGCGTCAACGGCGACATCGTGCGTGCGTGCCTGTTGCTGGCGGTGCAGGCGGAGAATGCTTCGGTTGAGACGATCGAAGGACTGTCGGACAGCGGCGAGATCGCCGATCTGCAGGCGGCCTTTCGCGATCGGAATGCGCTTCAGTGCGGTTACTGCACGCCGGGCATGTTGATGGCCGCGCAGGATATTCTGACGCACGACCTCGATGCCGACCGCGAACAAATTCGCGAGCATCTGTCCGGCAACTACTGCCGTTGTACGGGATATCACGCGATCGTCGATGCGGTGGAAGCGACGGCGAAAGCGCGCAGGGAGCTTCAGCGATGAGCGGCTCCGATACGCCGCGCGGTCTGTCCGTGCTCGACCGTCCGAATTCGTATATCGGGAAGACCGTTCCGCGGCCGAATCTCGAGCGGCTCATGCAGGGGCGCGGCGAGTATGTCAGCGACATGACGTTGCCGCGCATGGCGCATGTCGTGTTTCTGCGCTCGCCCTACGCGCATGCGAAGATTGTGAACATCGACGCGACCGAGGCAAAGCAGATGCCCGGCGTGATCGCGGTGGTGACCGGCGCTGAACTGGCGAAAGTCATTTCGCCGTGGGTCGGCGTTCTTTCGCATCTGAAGGGACTGAAGTCTGCTCCTCAGCACGCGATCGCGATCGACCGCGCGTGCTGGCAGGGCGAAGCGGTGGCAGCCATCGTGGCGACCAGCCGCGCGCTCGCGGAAGATGCCGCCGAAGTTGTGTCGGTGGATTATGAAGAGCTTGTGCCGGTGACGGACATGCGCACGGCGCTCGATCCCGAGACGCCGGTGATTCACCCTGATCTCGGAGACAATCTTGCCTTCGAGCGCAGTCTCGACGCGGGAGCTGTCGATCAGGCGTTCGCGAATTCAGATGAGGTCGTGGAAGCGGAGTTCGTGTTTGGCCGCCATACCGGCGTAACGCTGGAGCCGCGCGCTGTGCTCGCCGACTGGAATGCCGGCGACGAACGTCTGACGGTCTATCTCGGCACGCAAGCGCCGCACATGGTGCAGAACATTGCTGCCATGCATTTGGGTCTCGATGAATCCCAGATCCGCGTGGTCTGCAAGGACGTCGGTGGATCGTTCGGTATCAAGGTTCATATCTACGCCGACGAGATGGCGACGTGCGCGCTGTCGAAACTGCTGCGCCGTCCGATCAAGTTCGTCGCGGACCGGATCGAAAGCTTCAACACCGACATCCATGCACGCGATCACGTCTGCAAGGGGCGCATCGGTGTCAGCAAGGACGGCACGATCAACGCGTTCGAGATCGACGATGTGACCGGTATCGGTCCTTATTCGATGTATCCGCGCACCAGCGCTATCGAAGCCAACCAGGTCGTGAATCTGGTCGGCGGTCCTTACACGACGCCAAACTATCGCGCGCGGACCCGGGTTGTATTTCAGAACAAGAACGTCACCTGCCAGTATCGCGGCGTCGGTCACCCGATTGCATGCTCGATCACGGAGGGGCTGGTCGATCTCGCTGCGCGGCGGATCGGTATGGACCCGATCGAAATCCGCCGGCGGAATCTGATTCGCGACGATGCTTATCCGTGCGGCTCGCCGTCCGGACTTAAGTTCGAGGCGCTTTCGCATCATGCCTCGCTCGATAAGCTGCTTGCGATGATGAACTACGATGCGCTGCGGGCCGAGCAGGCTGATCTGCGCAAGCGTGGTATCTATCGCGGTATCGGAATCGCAAGCTTCATCGAAGTGACCAATCCAAGCGCGGCATTCTATGGTGTCGGCGGTGCGCGGATTTCGTCGCAGGATGGTGTTGCCGTCCGCCTGGACGCAACCGGCCGCGTGATCTGTCAGACCAGCATCACCGAACAGGGGCAAGGCTCTGAACTCGCTGACGGCGCAGATCGTCGGCAGCGTGCTCGGCGTTTCGATGGAACGCGTACGGGTCATCTCGGGGGACACGGACAACACGCCTTACGGCGGTGGGACGTGGGCGTCGCGCGGTGCGGGCATCGGTGGTGAGGCGGCGCTTCAGGCAGCGAAGGTGTTACGCAAGAACATTCTCGATGTTGCCGCCGCCATCCTGCAAGGCAAGCCGGAAGCGCTGGATATTGTCGACAATTCCATCGTCGATGTTCAGGGCGGCCAGCAGCGTATCGAGCTACCCGAGCTGGCGCGTATTGTTTATTTCCGCCCCGACACGCTTCCACCAGGCTTCCAGCCTGAACTGATGGCAACGCGCCACTTCGTGCCACGCGAATATCCGTTCGCTTTCACCAATGGCATTCAGGCGTCCTGGCTCGAAGTCGATACGCAGGCCGGTTTCATCAAGCTCCTGAACCATTGGGTGGTGGAGGACTGCGGTACGATCATCAACCCGCAACTCGTGGATGAGCAAATTCGGGGCGGCGTCGTTCAGGGACTTGGTGCCGCGCTTTATGAGCACTGCATCTACGATGAGCGGGGGCAGCTGACCAACGCCAACATGGCTGACTACCTCGTTCCGATGTCGGGTGAGATGCCGGATATCGCGGTTGGGCATGTCATTTCTCCGACGCTCGAGATCAGAGTTAGGTGCGAAGGGGGCCGGGGAGGCGGGTACGGCTGGCGCGGCGGCGGTGGTTGCCAACGCCGTCAATGATGCGCTGTCGCCATTCAATGTCGAGATTACTGAAATCCCGTTGACGCCACGGGTTATTCTGACTGCGCTCGGACGTATCTGAGCGGAGTGCTGCAAGATAAATGAGCAATTACCCACGGAGGAATGTATGACGAAGAAAACGACTGGTTCAAAGCTGATCTCTCGCCGCCGTTTGTTGACGACCGCCAGTGCCGGTGCCGTTCTTGCCGCGTCGCCATTTCGCATCAATCTTCTGCAGGCGCAGGAAGCCACCATCAAGGTCGGTTTCCCTGTTCCGCTGACCGGGCCCTTATGGCACCGAGGCTCAGGATCAGGTGCGCGCCGCGGAAGTCGCCATCGCCGAGTTTAATGAAGGCGGCGGTCTGAACGGTCGCAAGGCCGAACTGCTCGTCCGTGACGACAAGCTCAACCCGGGTGAAGCGGCGACGCGCACGCTGGAACTGATCGAAAAGGAAAAGGTCAACTTCATCGTCGGCAGCTTGTCGGCAGCCGTTCAGCTCGCGGTGAACAACGTCACCAAAGAGCGGCAGATCATTTTCAATTCGATCAGCCAGTCCGACACCATCAATGAGGCATCGGACTTCAGCAAGTACACCTTCCACGAAGCGCTCAATCCGCACCTCACCGCGGGCGCGGTCGGTCGCTATGCTTTCCCGAAGTTCGGCAAGAAGGTGGCCTTCCTCACCGCTGACTACGCCTATGGCCATGAAATGGTCCGCGGCTTCCAGGCAGCCGGCAAAGCGTTCGATGTCGAAACGCTGGTCGATATTCGCCATCCGCTTGGCACCACGGACTTCTCGGCGTTGCTGCCGCGTATCCAGGCGCTCAAGCCGGACATCCTCTGCATCAGCAACTTCGGCCGCGACCAGCAGATCGCGCTGAAGCAGGCGACCGATTTCGGCATGAAGAAGTCGATGAAGATCGTCGCGCCGATCCTGCTCTACACCGGCCGCATCGCAGCCGGCCCGCAGGCGTTCGAAGGCGTCATCGGCGGCACCTCGTACTACTGGGGCATCGAAGACAAGATCGCATCGGCGAAGGCGTTCAATGACCGCTTCCGCAAGCTGCATGGCGGCAAGGTGCCGTCGGACTACGGCGCACTGGGCTATGGCGGCGTGCAGCACGCTGCTCGAAGGCGCGAAGGCTGCCGGCAGTCTCGAAGCCGACAAGGTGATCGCCGCTGTCGAAGCGCTCAAGTACGATTACTACAAGGGACCGGAATACTATCGCAAATGCGATCACCAGTCGGTGCAGTCGGTCCTGATCATCGAGTCCAAATCGACACCGCAGAAGGGCGATGCCGACGTGTTCAACGTGATCGAGACCGAAGCTCCGAACGACGCCAACCTGCGCAGCTGCGAGGCGCTCGGTCACAAGGCCTGAACTGAACAGACGCGCGTCCGTTGCGGGCGCGCGTCATATTTGGAGATATCTATGGCCGGCCTGAGTTTCGATCTTATCGCATTGCAGCTGTTCACAGGGGTGGCGCTCGGTGCGATCTATGTGCTGTTCGCCATCGGCTTGTCGCTGATCTTCGGCATGCTGACCGTGGTGAATTTCGCGCACGGTGCCTTCTATATGGTCGGAGCTTATGTCGGCCTGTTTCTTCTTTCGCTGGGAGGCAACTTCTGGCTCTGTCTGGTTGCCGTTCCGCTGATTGTCGGTACGATCGGACTTGTCGTGGAACGCTTTCTGATCCGGCCGCTCTATGGGCGCGGCATCGACTATCCGCTGCTGCTGACGTTCGGCCTCAGCTACGTGATGGTTGAACTTGTGCGCATCGCCTTCGGCAAGAGCGGTTATCCCTTCGATACCCCGGAAATTCTGCAAGGCGCGGTCAACATCGGCGTCGGATACTTCCCGCTGTATCGGTTGTTCGTGATCGGCGATCGCGGTGGTGGTGCTGCTCGGGCTCTGGCTCTTCCTCGAGCGCACGAGCTTCGGTCTTATCATCCGCGCCGGCGCCCGCGATCCGCAGATCGTCCGCGTCCTCGGCGTCAACGTCTCGCGGGTCTGGCTGTTCGTTTTCGGGATCGGCACCGGGATTGCGGGCCTGGCGGGACTTCTCGCAGCACCGTTGCAGGGCGTTATCCCGGAAATGGGCGCGACCATTCTCGCCGAGGCGTTTGTCGTCACGGTGGTCGGCGGCATGGGCTCGATCGGGGGCGCAGTCATCGCGGGTCTTCTGGTCGGCGTGGTCGTCAGCATGACGTCGCTGTTCGCGCCGGAAATGGCCAAGGTTTCAATCTTTGCCTTGATGGCAATTGTTCTCCTCATCCGTCCGCAGGGCTTCTTCGGCCGTGCCGGGCTGATGAGCTGAGGCGAGTACGAAAACGATGAATGAGCTTTCTCAGACCCTGACGCAGCCGAGCGTCGCATCGGCCAACTGGTTCGAGTTTGCCAAGCGCCACCGCGCGATCGCTTGCCAGCATCTTTCGTGCTGGTGTTTCCGCTGGTGATGCCTTTCACCGCGCTGGCGGTGAACATCCTGATCTACGGACTCTATGCGCTCGGCTTCAATCTGCTGTTCGGCTATCTCGGGACTGCTGTCGTTTGGACACGCTGCCCTGTTCGGAACGGGCGCTTATCTCTGCGGTATCGCGATCGTGCATTTCGCATTGCCCTGGTACGCGGCCATCGTCATGGGCATTCTCGGCGGTGCCGTGATGGCGGCGGGCATCGGCGCGCTGGCGATCCGCACCCGCGGCATCTACTTCGCCATGGTGACGATGGCGTTGTCGCAATGCGTCTTCTACCTTTTCTATCAGGCGGTGCGATTGGACCGGCGGCGAGAACGGCCTGCGCGGCATCAACGTTCGCGTCATCGACATCTTCGGTTTGAAGTTCGACTTCATCAATCCGTTGACGCGCTATTACGTCGTCGCGGCGTTCGTCATCCTGGCGCTTGTTCGTGCTGTCGCGGATTCTGGCGTCGCCGTTTGGCGCCGTCATCGAGGCCGTCCGCGAGAACGAGGCGCGGGCGCGTGCGTCCGGCTATAACGTGACGCTGACGCGTCTGATCACCTTCATCCTGTCCGGCGCATTCTGCGGTCTGGCGGGAGCGCTGATGGCGCTGCATCTGTCCATCGTGCCGATCGAGATCCTGCACTATCGAGACCTCCGGCATGGTGGTGATGATGTCGTTGCTGGGTGGCATGGGCACGTTCTTCGGCCCATTCGTCGGCGCGGCAGTTTTCCTGTTGCTGGAAAATCTCGTCTCGCTGTGGACCGTGCACTGGCAATTGATCGTCGGCGCGATGTTCGTGATCTGCGTCCTGTTCTTCCCGGCCGGAATCTGGGGAACGATCTTGAAGCGGATCAATCAATGACGACCTCGGCAGATCACGTCATCGCAGGTCATCCTGCGCACCAACGGCGTGAGCAAGTCGTTCGGCAAGTTCAAGGCGCTGAACAACATCTCCGCCGAGTTCTCCCGTGGCGCGATCACGTCGATCATCGGCCCGAACGGCGCCGGCAAAAGCACCTACTTCAACCTGTTGTCCGGCGCGTTTCCGCCGTCCAGCGGCAAGGTCGAGTTCGAAGGCCGCGATGTCACCAATGTCGCGCAGCACGAATTCGCCCATATGGGCATCGCGAAGTCGTTCCAGATCACGAACGTGTTTCCGCTGCTGACGACGCGGGAGAACGTCCGCGTCGGCCTGCAGGCGTTTGTCTCGCGCTATGACATGTGGCGTCCGCGAGCGAAGCTGCCCGGGCTTGTCGAGAAGGCCGATGAATTGCTTGCGCTGGTGGGACTTTGGGACCGCCGCGAGCGGCTCGCCAAGGAACTCGCGCATGGCGAGCAGCGCGCGCTCGAAATCGGGATGGCGCTGGCCGCCAATCCGCGGCTGTTGCTGCTGGACGAGCCGACCGCGGGCATGAGCCCCGAAGAAACCCGCGTGATGATGGATCTCATCGTCAAACTGGCGAAGGAACGAACCGTCATTCTGGTCGAGCACAAGATGAAACTGGTGATGGGAATCAGCGATCGCATTCTGGTTCTCCATCACGGGGAATTGCTTGCACAGGGTACTCCGACCGAAGTCCGCCAGAACGACCAGGTCAAGCGCGTCTATCTTGGCCAGCGGGAGCACTGAAGCAATGTTGCGCGTCGAAAATCTCAACGCCTGGTACGGCGCTAGCCATGTGCTGCAGGACATCAGCCTTGACGTGAACAGAGGGTGAAATTGTTTGTCTGATCGGCCGCAATGGCGCCGGCAAGACCACGACCTTGCGGTCGATCATCGGCCTGCTCGAGAAGACGAGCGGGTCGGTGACCTTCAGGGACAAGGAAGTTCTGGGACAGCCCGCCCACATTCGTTTCGCTCTCGGACTGGCCTATGTGCCGGAAGAGCGCCGCATCGTGCAGGGTTTGACTGTGCGTGAGAATTTACGCCTTGGTCTCGTCGCATCGCCGGACAAGAAAAATGAAGTCAGGTTGATCGATGAGATTGCGGAAATCTTTCCACGCCTGAAGGAGCGTCTGGATCAGGAAGCGGTCACGATGTCCGGCGGTGAGCAGCAGATGCTTGCCATCGCGCGCGCCATGATCGCGAAACCGAGCCTCATCATGCTTGACGAGCCTTCGGAAGGCATCATGCCGGTGCTCGTCGACGAAATGTTCGAGTTGTTTCGCAAGATGAAGTCGGAGGGGACGACCGTTCTTCTTGTGGAGCAGAACGTCGAATTGGCGCTCGGTATTGCCGATCGCGCCTATGTGCTGGATCAGGGCTCTGTCGTGCATCATGCCACAGCAACTGCGCTGCTCGCCGATGACGAAATCAAGGAGCGTTACTGCTCGGTCTGACCAGAGACCGGCGGCTATGCGCCGCCTTACGCCATTTAAATTATCGTTCGATAAATAAACACAGAGGATCATCACTATGAAAGTCGACAGAGCCGCGATCTACGAAGCCGCCAAGAAGCTCTCCAACTGGGGACGATGGGGCGCGGACGACCAGATCGGCACGCTTAACAATGTGACGCCCGGAGGACGTCATCAACGCCGGCAAGCTGATCAAGAAGGGCAAGGTGTTCGCGCTTGGTCTGTCCCTGAAGGAGCCGATCCAGTCGGGCCTGTTCGGCGGCCGCTGGAATCCGATCCACACCATGCTGGCGACCGGCACGGACGCTGCGGCCGGCAACCAGGACGTTCCGTCGCCCTATCTGCGCTACGCTGACGACGCGATCAACATGCCGTGTCAGGCCTCGACGCAGTGGGACGCGCTCTGCCACATCTTCCTCGACGACAAGATGTACAATGGCTATCGACGCCAAGCTCGTCGATGCGCGCGGCGCGAAGAAGCTCGGCATCGAGCACGTGCGCGACAAGATGGCCGGCCGTGGCGTGCTGCTCGACGTCGCGCGCTTCAAGGGCGTGGAGTCGCTCGATGACGGTTACGCGATCACCAATGCCGACCTCGATGCCTGCGCCAAGCAGCAGGGCGTCGAAATCCGCAAGGGCGACTTCGTGATCGTCCGCACCGGCCATCAGGAACGCTGCCTGAAGAAGAAGGACTGGAGCGGGCTATGCCGGCGGCGACGCGCCGGGCGTGGCGTTCGAGACCTGCTACTGGATCCGCGAGAAGGACATCGCCGCGATCTGCACCGACACCTGGGGCTGCGAGGTGCGGCCCAACGAGACCAACGAGGCCAACCAGCCCTGGCATTGGGTGGTGATCCCGGCGATCGGAATTTCCATGGGCGAGATTTTCTACCTGAAGGAACTTGCCGAAGACTGCGCGCAGGACAAGGTCTACGAATTCTTCTTCACGGCGCCGCCGCTGCATCTGCCGGGCGCTGCCGGCTCGCCGATCAATCCTCAGGCCATCAAGTAATCGCGGAGAACAGCAATGGCAAAATATCTCAAGCGCGGCCGCGACGCCGCCCAGCGGGCCGAGGACGATTCCAAGGTTCGCGATGACGGTCGAAGGAATTCTCGCCGACATCGAGAAGCGCGGCGATGCCGCGGTTCGCGAACTTTCGGTGAAGTTCGACCAGTGGGATCGCAAGGACTATCGGCTCACCGACGCCGAGATCAAGGACTGCGTGTCCCAGCTTTCCACAGCGGAACATCGACGACATCAAGTTCGCGCAGGAGCAGGTGCGCAACTTCGCCCAGCACCAGCGCGAATCCGATGAAGGATATCGAGGTGGAGACGCTGCCCGGCGTCGTGCTCGGCCACAAGAACATCCCGGTCAATTCGGTCGGCTGCTATGTGCCGGGCGGCAAATATCCGCTGCTGGCCTCGGCGCATATGTCGGTGATCACCGCGAAGGTCGCCGGCGTTCAGCGCATCGTCACCTGCGCGCCGCCGTTCCAGGGCAAGCCCGCGCCGGCCATCGTCGCGGCGCAGCATCTCGCGGGTGCTGATGTCGATCTATTGCCTCGGCGGCATCCAGGCCGTCGGCGCGATGGCGATCGGCACGGAATCGATCGCGCCGGTCGACATGCTGGTCGGCCCGGGCAATGCCTTCGTGGCGGAAGCCAAGCGTCAGCTCTACGGCCGCGTCGGCATCGATCTTTTCGCTGGCCCGACCGAAACGCTGGTGATCGCCGACGAGACGGTCGACGGCGAAATGTGCGCCACCGACCTGCTCGGTCAGGCCGAGCACGGGCCGAATTCGCCGGCGATCCTGCTGACCAATTCCGAGAAGCTCGCGCGCGACACGATGTCGGAGATCGAGCGCCTGCTGAAGATCCTGCCGACCGGCGCGACTGCCGCCAAGGCGTGGGAGGACTACGGCGAGGTCATCGTCTGCGACTCCGAAGAGGAGATGGTGAAGGAGGCAGACCGCATCGCGTCCGAGCATGTGCAGGTCATGACGCGCGATCCGGATTACTTCCTCAAGAACATGACCAATTACGGCGCGCTGTTCCTCGGACCGCGCACCAATGTCGCTTACGGCGACAAGGTCATCGGCACCAACCACACGCTGCCGACCAACAAGGCGGCGCGCTACACCGGCGGCCTGTGGGTCGGCAAGTTCCTCAAGACCGTGACCTATCAGCGCGTGCTGACCGATGAGGCGTCGGCCATGATCGGTGAATATTGCTCGCGGCTCTGCATGCTCGAAGGTTTCGTGGGCCATGCCGAGCAGGCCAACGTGCGCGTGCGCCGTTACGGCGGACGCAACGTGCCATACGCGAGCGCTGCGGAATGAGTGTGCAGCCGCTACCGAAAACGCCGACATTCCGGCTGGACGGGCGGCGAGCTCTCGTCACGGGGGCGGGCCGGGGTATCGGGCTCGCCGCCGCGACTGCGCTGGCGTGAGGCGGGAGCGCATGTCACGCTCTGCGCCCGCACGGCCAGCGAACTTGACGAGGCGGCAGCTGCATTGCGCGAGAAGGATTTCTCCGCTGACACGCTCGCTCTGGACGTCACGGACGTCGCGTCGTTTCGCAATGCGATCGACGGGCGCGAGCCGTACGATATTTTCGTCAACAATGCCGGCACGAACAGGCCGAATCCCTTCACCGACGTGCCGGTGGAGGATTTCGACATCGTCATGAACCTCAACGTGCGTGCGGCTTATTTCGCGGCACAGTCCGTCGCGCGGCGAATGATCGAGACCGGCAAACGGGGATCGATCATCAACATGTCGTCGCAGATGGGACATGTCGGTGGTGTGAACCGCTCGCTCTATTGCGCATCGAAATGGGCGATGGAAGGGTTCTCGAAAGCGATGGCGATCGACCTGGCCCCGAAGGGCATTCGCGTCAATACGCTGTGTCCCACCTTCATCGAAACGCCGATGACAAAACCTTTCTTCGAGAACGCCGCGTTCAAGGAAAGCGTGCTGTCGAAGATCAAGCTGGGTCGTCTCGGTACCGTTGAGGACTTGATGGGCGCGATTGTTTTCCTCGCCAGTGACGCGTCATCGCTGATGACGGGATCGTCTTTGGTGATGGATGGCGGCTGGACGGCCGACTGATATCGCGTCAATGACTTGCGTCACGCCTCTGCATTGGCCAGAGGCGTGCGCGACCTTTTCAGGTTGAGCAGGTTGCCGGTCAGGATCAGTGCTGCGCCTGCGACGGTCGCGAGATCAAGCCGCTCCGCATAGAGCAGCCAGCCCACGGTCGCACTCAGCGGAACGCGAAGAAAATCCATCGGCACGACGACGGTCGCATCGGCAAAACGCATCGCCTGCGTCATGCAGTAATGCGAATAAGTGCCGAAGAATGCGATCACGATAATCCACGGCCAGACGTGAGCCGAGGGCCAGTGCCAGACGTAGAGGGCAGGGAGCAGCCCGATGGCCGACTGGATGATCAGCATCCAGAATATGATCGCGGCGCCGGAGTCGGTACGGGTCAGTGATTTGACCATGACAACGGACGCGCCGAACCCGACCGCCACTGCCAGCATGAGCAACTGACCGGGACTGACCTGCGCACCTCCAGGCTGCACGATGATCAACACGCCGACCAGTCCGAGAGCGATGGCGAGAATTTTCCACGCATTCAGGCGCTCGCCCAGGAAGCTGACCGCAAGCAGGGCGGTCCAGATCGGCATGGTGAACTCAATCGCAACCACCTGCGCGAGCGGGATCATCGTCAGCGCCAGGAACCAGCCGTATTGAGACGCATAATGAACGATGTTGCGGCCGATATGCTGCAAGCGGCCGCGATGTTTTCATGCTCGCAAATCCGCCATTCCAGCGGATCAGCGGATAGAGCATGAAAAGACCGATAACCGATCGCATCTCCATGAGCTGGAATACGTCGAGTTCGCGCGTGATCTCGCGGCCGGCCACCATCAGGACCAGCATCGACAGAAGCCAGCCGGCCATCCAGGCGGCTGCCTTCGCGTTGGAAGGCGGCAGTACGGTGATTGTCTGTGTCAACGGGGCACCTTTGTTGCGGTGCACCTCGATTCGCGCGCGTCGATATTGCGGCGATTGCTTCGGCCGCGACTGCGGAAGACGGAAAGGCGGCGGTTCGACAGGGCGGCTGAACATATCCGTCGCCAATAGCTTGGTGCGCCTGTTGTCAGGGCTAATGATTTGAGCGTTCAGGCTGCTTCCAAAACGAAAACAGGCCCCTCATCGCTGAGGGGCCTGCTTACAAAATATGCATGTCCTCCGCAACCGGAGGATTTTCGCATCAGCTATGGCGTTGTGTGGTGGTTCAGAAGTTCGCTCTATTTTTCCCGCGAGTCCTTCCAGCGAACTTCTGAACCTAAACCACACTAGAATCATGGATTTACTAGTGTCCTCTCGAATCCAAAGTTCGCTACGGAGCGCGCTGCACGATGAGTCGGACTTTGGATTCAGGACACTAGCTGTTAGTCGACCTTGTCGATGTTCCAGAACACCGGAGTGGCCGGTCCATCGACCACGCCGGTCAGATCCTTCCGCCAGGCAGCGGGCGTAAGATACTGACCGAGGGGCAGATACAGCACCTCATCGTAGGTGTGCTTCTGGATCTCAACGGCCAGCTTCTTCTGTTCTTCGGGAGACGACGCGCGGGCAAACGCATCGCGCAGCTGCTCCATCTTGGGGTCCTCCGGCCAGCCGAACCAGCCGCCGTTCTTGCCCTTACCGTTGAGGGTCACGTGAGCGATGGGGTTCAGGATCTCCGGCCCGGCCCAGTTCGTGAAGAACATGTTCCAGCCACCTTCCTTCGGAGGCTTCTGGCTGGCGCGGCGGGTCACGACAGTTTGCCAGTCGGTCGCCTGCAGGTCGACCTTGAAGCCGGCATCACGCAGCAACTGTGCTGCCACGACCGGCTGGGCCTTGAGGGTGATGACGTCCGTCGGTCCCATGATGACGACAGGGGTGCCGTCGTAACCGGATTCGGCCAACAGCTTCTTGGCTTCCGCCATCCCGTTGCCCTTCACCAGCGATTCGGAGCCGACATCGGTTTCAAGCGGCGTGCCGCAGCCGAAAATCGCGCCGCAGACCTTGTAGTATTTCGGATTGCCGACAAGCGCGTCGAGCACGTCCTTCTGGCGCATCGCCATCAGCGCCGCGCGCCGCACCTTCACGTTATCGAAGGGCGGATAAAGGAAATTCATGCGGCCAAGAGTCTGGAAGCCGAGCTGGCTCAGAACCTTGATCTCGATGTCCTTGTCGTTGGCCAGCGTCGGGAGAAGATCGAAAGATGGATTCTCCATGAAGTCGATATCGCCGGACTGCAGCGCGTTCATCGCGGTCTGCGCGTCGGGCATCGTGACCCATTCGACGCGATCGACTTTGACCACCTTGCCGCCGGAGGTCCAGTTCGCCGGTTCTTTGCGTGGGATGTAGTCCGTGTTCTTCACATAGACGGCTTTCACGCCGGGCTGGAATTCGGCCTGCACGAATTTGAACGGCCCCGATCCGATCTGTTCGGGAATTGGTGTGCCTTTGGGCGTATCCGCAAGACGCTTCGGCATCATGAACGGAACGAGCGAGGATGGCTTGCCGATCGACTCCAGAACCAGACCGTAGGGCTCCTTGAGCTTCAGCGTGATGGTCTTCGCATCCGTGGCCTCTAGGCTCGCGGTAAAGTCCATGAGCTTTTGGCCCATGCCGTCGCTTGCGCCCCAGCGCTTCAGCGAGGCAACGCAATCTTCCGCGGTGACGGGCTTACCATCATGCCACTTCAGGCCGTCGCGAAGCGTGAACGTATAGGTGAGCTTGTCGTCGGAGACTTTCCAGTCCGCCATCTGCGGCTGAATCTTGAAATTGGAATCCGTCGCCAACAGCGTATCGTAAACCATATAGCCGTGGTCACGCGTAATGTACGCGGTGGTTAACAGCGGATCGATCACGCGCAGGTCGGAATGCATCACAGCGGTGATGGTCTTGGTCTTTGCCAATGCCGCCGATGGAAGCGCGGCTGCTGCTGCGAGAAGTACGGCAGGCAAAACCCGTTTGAGTAACGCTGTGGAATACCATCCACGCGAATTCGAAGACATCATGTCTCTCCTGACTTTAAACTAGTCACCACTCGATGATTACTTGTGCATCCCGGCAGATATTTAGGCGTCCGTGACAAACTAAGCCTTTGGTAACTTTTCGATTTTTGAGATTTGCATCAAGTGGTCGACCCGTCAATGCGGTTTTCATTTTGACTTGCCGACCGAACTTGCATCAGATGCCGTCGCTTTGCGCCGCGCTTCCGTCACGCGGTGAGAACAAGAAACGGCTGAAAGGAATATAACCTTGATCGATCCCGCCTCACTTCCGTTCGACGTTGAAACGATGCTGCAGGGCCTGCGCCCGTGGATCGAGTGCGAAAGCCCGACATGGGACGCGAGTGCGGTTGATCGGATGCTCGCTCTTGCGGCGCGGGACATGGCCATCGCGGGAGCCTCGATTGAGTTTATCGCCGGCCGCCAGGGCTTTGGTGGATGTGTCCGCGCGCGGTTTCCGCATCCACGGCAGGGAGAGCCCGGCATTCTGATTGCCGGCCACATGGATACCGTTCATCCAGTCGGCACGCTGCAAAAGTTGCCGTGGCGTCGTGAAGGCAACAAATGCTACGGGCCCGGCATTCTTGATATGAAGGGCGGCAACTTCATTTCGCTGGAAGCGATCCGGCAACTTCAAAAAGCGGCATTCACGACACCGTTGCCCATCACCGTGCTGTTTACGCCGGATGAAGAAGTCGGTACACCGAGCACGCGCGACATTATCGAGGCCGAAGCCGCGCGCAACAAATATGTCCTGGTGCCGGAGCCCGCATTCAAGAACGCCGGAGTTACCACTGGCCGCTATGCCATTGCCCGCTTCAATCTGGAAGCTGTCGGTAAACCCAGCCATGCCGGAGCCACGCTCGCGGCCGGACGATCAGCCATTCGCGAGATGGCGCGACAGATCCTCACCATCGATGGCATGACGGGCGACGATTGCACCTTCAGCGTCGGTATTGTTCATGGCGGACAATGGGTGAACTGCGTCGCGTCGAGTTGTCAGGGCGAAGCGCTCAGCATGGCGAAGCGCCAGGCCGATCTCGATCGCGGGGTGGAGCGCATGCTTGCTCTGTCCGGGACGACAAACGATGTGACATTCAATGTGACGCGCGGTGTGACCCGGCCGGTCTGGGAACCGAGTGCTGGTACGCTGGCCCTGTACGAAAAGGCCCGCGCAATTGGTCAAAAGCTCGGTATCGACCTGATTCACGGCAGTTCGGGCGGTGGTTCCGACGGGAATTTCACCGGCGCCATGGGAATTCCGACCCTCGACAGTTTGGGCGTTCGTGGCGCCGACTATCACACGCTGAACGAGCATATCGAGGTCGACAGTCTTGTCGAACGTGGGCGTCTGATGGCCGGGCTTCTGGCCACCCTCGATTAAGCCGGCCGGTTAAGCTCCTGGAAATCAACAGATCGGCCCCGGTGGGCCTGTCTGTTGTGCCTTGCATATTTGTCATCTTTGACCTGTGCTTGTGAACCGTTCAGGATGGGTTTGCTGGCACAGGTTTTGCTGACAATGTTGGCAGAGTTCGCGCGTAAAGAGCAGACGTTAAGATGAGTTGCGACGGGCAGATTCAAATACTTGATGAGCCTCATTGGGCAGCTGTTCTTATGGTGGGCGAATAAACGAAGAGGTCTAATGTTCGGATATCTTGTCCGCCGTGTACTCGCCGCTATCCCGGTCATGGGAGTGGTCGCGGTGTTTGTATTTCTGCTGTTGCGTCTGACGCCTGGAGATCCCGCAGCGATTATTGCGGGCGACATGGCCACACCGGAGCAGCTTGAGAGAATACGTACCTCACTCGGGTTGAACGAGCCGATTTACACCCAGTTCATCACCTGGATCGTCAAGGTTCTGCACGGCGATCTCGGCGTATCGCTGATCTCCAACGTTCCGGTCATCACCATGATCGGTCAGCGCATCGAACCCACGATCAGCATCGCGTTGTCGACGATCATACTCGCCATCATCGTTGCGGTGCCGCTCGGTGTTATCGCCGCATGGAAGCACGGCACCTGGATTGACCGCTTTGTCATGGGACTGTCGGTCCTCGGCTTTTCCGTGCCGGTGTTTGTGGTCGGTTACGTTCTGATCCAGGTTTTCGCCATCGAGCTGCGATGGGTGCCGGTGCAGGGCTTCCGCAGCATCTCGCGGGGATTCGGACCGTTCTTCGAGCGCGCGATACTTCCGACGCTGGCGCTTTCATTCATCTATATCGCGCTGATTGCGCGCATGACGCGGGCATCGATGCTTGATGTTCTCGGTGAAGACTATGTGCGCACTGCACGGGCGAAGGGTATCGCGGAGCGTAGCGTGCTGATGAAGCACGCCCTGAGGAATGCCGCCGTGCCGGTGATCACGGTGATCGGCACTGGATTTGCGCTTCTGATCTCTGGCGTTGTGGTGACTGAAAGTGTCTTCAATCTGCCGGGCATTGGGCGATTGACGGTCGATGCCGTGCTGGCTCGTGACTATCCGGTCATTCAAGCCATGATTCTTCTGACGAGCGGGCTTTACGTCGCGATCAACCTGTTGATCGACGTCGCCTATACAATCCTTGACCCAAGGATACGTTACTGATGGCGATGGAATCTCTTCAGCAATCCGCGATTGCTCTCGAAACTGAAAAACCCGGCTCAAGACTGAAGTTTTTGATCTCCAGTCCGATTATCGCTGGAGCGGCGATATGCCTGGCGCTTGTCGTCGCATCGGCGATTTTTGCGCCATGGCTTTCCCCCCATGATCCACAGCAGCTTACGCCGGCGTTACGATTGAAGCCACCGAGCGAGATGTTTCCGCTGGGCACCGATGCCTATGGCCGCGATGTGTTGTCTCGCGTTCTCTACGGCGGTCGTATCTCGCTCGTCATTGGTCTCGGTGCAGCAGTCATCAGCATCGCCATTGGGTTGATGATCGGCCTTGTGTCCGGCTTCTTCAAATGGGTCGATGCGATCGTCATGCGCATCATGGATGGATTGATGGCGATCCCGAGCATTTTGCTCGCCATCGCGGTGGTCTCGTTGTCAGGGGCGAGCCTCAAGACGGTGCTTATCGCAATCGTCATTCCCGAGATTCCGCGCGTCGTGCGTCTGGTCCGCTCGGTGGTGCTGTCCGCACGTGAAGAGCCGTATGTGGAAGCCGCTATCGCCATGGGATCGAGTTTGCCGAAAATCCTGTGGCGGCATGTGATGCCGAACACGATCGCACCATTGATCGTGCAGGGGACATACATCTGCGCGTCCGCGATTTTGACCGAAGCGATCCTGTCGTTCCTGGGCGCAGGCATCAGTCCCGAGACGGCGACCTGGGGCAATATCATGGCCGAGGGCCGGGCTTACTTTCAGATCAAGCCCTCTCTCATCTTCTGGCCGGGATTGTTGCTGTCCGTGGCTATTCTCTCCATCAATCTTATCGGTGACGCGACACGCGATGCGCTCGACCCGCGCATGAAACAGCGGGAGAGCGGCAAGTGAATAAAATGTCTTCCAGCGGGGACAACGCCGTCCTTGACGTGCGCAACCTCGTCGTCGCGCTTGGCAAGAAGCCTGGTAGCCGGCGCATCCTTGATGATATCTCGCTGCAGGTCCGCGCGGGCGAAACAGTTTGCCTTGTCGGCGAAAGCGGATCCGGCAAGTCGGTCACGTCCCTCACCACGATGGGATTGCTGCCGAAGAAAACGCTCTTTCCGGTTGGTGGCAGCATTCGGCTCGCAGGCGAGGAAATCCTGACTGCGAGTGACCGGCGCTTGCGCCAGTTGCGTGCGACCACGATGGCGATGATCTTTCAGGAGCCGATGACGGCCCTGAATCCTGTCGTGCATGTCGGCCACCAGATCGACGAAGTCTTGCGAACGCACACGTCGTTCGATGCGCGGGAACGGCGGCGCCGCATCCTGGCAATGATGGAGCAGGTCCGGCTGCCTGACGTCGAGCGCATCTTCGCGTCATATCCGCATCGGTTGTCCGGAGGACAGCGTCAGCGCATCATGATCGCGATGGCCTTGATCCTCGAGCCAAAACTCCTGATTGCTGACGAGCCCACGACGGCGCTGGATGTCACGACACAGAAGCAAATCCTGGCGCTGATCCGCGATTTGCAGAAGGATCACGGCACGGCAGTGCTGTTCATCACGCACGACATGGGCGTGGTGGCGGAGATCGCCGATCAGGTGGCCGTGATGCGCCACGGTCACATCGTTGAAAGCGGTCCGCTTAAATCGATTCTTGAGACGCCAACGCAGGACTATACGCGCAATCTGCTGTCCGCGGTGCCGAGCCTTGTTCCGCGTGCGCCACGACCCGCAACCGATGCGCAGGTCGTATTGGATACGACAGAACTCGGCATGGTTTACCGCGAGAAGTCGATGTTCGGCCGCGGTCGCGAGGTGAAGGCGGCGCAAGATGTGACGCTGACGCTGCGGAAGGGACGGACGCTCGGCATCGTCGGTGAAAGCGGTTCGGGTAAATCCACCGTCGCGCGCTGTATTGTCCGGCTGATCGACCCGACCTCCGGCGCCATCCGGCTGATGGGACATGAGATCTCGTTCCTGTCGCGCCGGCTGTTGCAGCCGCATCGCAAGCGCATCCAGATGATATTCCAGGATCCGTATCGTTCACTCAACCCGCGCATCACGGTGGGCGAGACGATTGCAGAAGGTCCCGTCAATTTTGGCACCTCCCACAAAGCCGCGCTGAAGCGGGCAGGCGAACTGCTTGAATTGGTTGATCTGCCGGCCGATGCCGTGTCGCGTTATCCGCATCAGTTTTCCGGCGGGCAACGGCAGCGCATCGCGATCGCGCGCGCGCTGGCGATGGACCCGGATGTGCTGGTCGCGGATGAGGCGGTGTCTGCTCTCGACGTTTCAGTGCAGGCGCAGGTGCTCGATCTGCTCGACGATGTCCAGAAGCGTCTTGGCATCGGCATCCTGTTCATCACCCACGACCTGCGCGTGGCAGCGCAGATTTGCGACGACGTTATGGTGATGCAGCATGGCAGGATTGTCGAACAGGGGCCTGCAGCAGATATTCTGACCCGTCCGCAGCAGGAGTATACGCGACAGTTGCTGGAAGCGGCTCCGGGCAGGGACTGGGACTTTGCCAATTTTCGGCCTATTGTCGGCGCCTCCCTGTCGCAAGACGCGTCCGCATCCGTGATGTGAACTCAGGTAAAATGTATCGATGACCCGCATCGTTGTTGGTGGATTTCTCCACGAGACCAATACTTTTGCCCCGACAAAGGCGACTTACGAAGACTTCGTGAACGGCGGCGGCTGGCCCGCGATGTCTAAAGGCGCCGAGCTGTTCAAGGCCACGCACAACATCAATGTCGGCATGTCCGGCTTCGTGACAGAGGCCGAGAAGGCAGGCTGGAATCTGGTGCCGACCGTTTGGTGCGCCGCCAGTCCTTCGGCACATGTGCGCGAAGACGCGTATGAGCCGGTTGCCAAAATGATTCTCGACGGCATCGCCGCAGCAGGCGATATCGATGGGGTTTACCTCGATTTGCACGGTGCGATGGTCACCGAGCATCTCGATGACGGTGAAGGCGAACTTCTCGCTCGCGTGCGCAAGATCATCGGCAAGGATCTGCCGCTTGTGGTCAGTCTCGACCTGCACGCCAACGTCACCCCGGCGATGATGGAGCATGCGGATGCCCTGATCGCGTATCGCACCTATCCGCATATCGATATGGCTGACACGGGACGGGCCGCAGCGCGGCACATGGCGTTGTTGCTGGGATCGCAACAGCGCTTCGCCAAGGCCTTCCGGCAACTGCCGTTCCTGATCCCGATCAGCTGGCAGTGTACGGATATGGAGCCGTGCAAGAGCATCTACGCGAAACTCGCGGCGCTCGAGACATCTGACGTTCCGACGTTGTCTTTCGCTCCCGGATTTCCGGCCGCGGATTTCCCCGATTGCGGTCCTGCGATCTTTGCTTACGGAAAGACCCAGCAGGACGCCGACAAGGCGGCTGACGCGATTGCTGCGCTTGTCGCGTCCCACGAAACGTCGTTCGATGGGCGGATTTTCGACGCCGACGAAGGCGTGCGACATGCCATGAGTGTCGCGACACGCGCGCGCAAACCCGTCGTTATCGCCGACACGCAGGATAATCCGGGCGCGGGTGGCGATTCAGATACGACCGGTATGCTTCGTGCGCTGTTGGCAAACGGAGCGACGAAAGCCGCTATCGGCGTCATCGTCGATCCGGAATCGGCACAAGCAGCCCACGCTGCCGGCAAAGGCAATGCTGTGAGTCTCGCGCTGGGCGGGAAGTCAGGGATTCCCGGTGACGCGCCGTTCGAGGGAAGCTTCGTTGTCGAATCCCTTTCCGATGGTCGCTTTATAGCGCCGGGCCCTTACTTCGGTGGCAGTCAGATGGATCTGGGTCCATCGGCGTGTCTGCGCATCGATGACGTTCGGGTCGTCGTTGGATCACGCAAGGCGCAACTTGCGGATCAGGCGATGTTTCGTTTCGTCGGGATCGAGCCGACCGAACAATCGATCCTCGTCAACAAGAGCTCGGTTCATTTTCGGGCCGATTTCGATCCGATCGCGGAAGAGATTATCGTCTGCGCCGCGCCCGGAGCCATGCCTGCCGACACTGCGGCGTTGCCGTGGACACGGCTGCGCCCTCACATGCGCATCAAGCCGAATGGTCCGACATTCGGTCAACTCAACAAGCCTTAAGAAAAACTCGTCACGTCAAAACTGGATTGCAACCCATGCCCAATATCGAACTCATCGACAGCTATGCCAACGAATTGACCGCCATTCGCCGCGATATTCATGCTCATCCGGAGATCGGTTTCGAGGAACATCGGACATCAGGCATTGTCGCCGAGAAGCTTCAGCAATGGGGCGTTGAGGTGCATCGCGGTCTCGGCGGCACCGGTGTTGTCGGCCTGCTGAAAGGCAAGGGCAACGGCACCAAGCTCATCGGCCTTCGCGCCGACATGGACGCGCTGCCAATGGAAGAGAAGACCAATCTCAGCTGGCGCTCGACCATTCCCAACCGTTTCCACGGCTGCGGCCACGACGGCCACACCACCATTCTGCTCGGCACCGCGCGGTATCTTGCCGAGACACGCAATTTCGATGGCACCGTCGCCTTCATCTTCCAGCCGGCGGAGGAAGGTCTGGGCGGTGCCCGCGCCATGCTGAAGGACGGGCTGTTCAACAAGTTTCCGTGTGATGAAGTCTACGGAATGCACAACGCGCCGGACCTCGATCCACGTCAGGTTGCGATTTTCCCTGGCCCCGGCATGGCCGGTGCCGATTTCTTCGACATCACGATCACCGGTTATGGCAGCCATGGTGCGATGCCGGAGCGGTCAAAGGACCCGGTGGTCATCGCGATGACGCTGGGGCAGGCGCTGCAGTCCATCGTCAGCCGCAACGTCGATCCGCTGCAGTCGGCGGTGCTGTCGATCACGCAAATCCATTCGGGCTCCGCTTACAACGTAATTCCGAATGAAGCGAAGCTCGCGGGCACGGTACGTGCCTTCTCGGACGAAATACGCAACCAGATCCGGGACCGCATGCGCACCATCGCGGCCGGAATTGCTGCTGCGTTCCAGGTCGAGATCACCGTCGACATCCGCGATATTTTCTCGGTCCTGATCAATCACGAAGAGCAGTCCGCGGCAGTGGCGGACGTTGCGCGTGAGATCGTCGGCAATGAGAACGTCTTGACTGCTTCGCGACCCAAGATGGGCAGCGAGGATTTTGCCGATATGCTGCTTGCGGTGCCCGGTGCCTATCTCTGGCTTGGTCACGAGGGCTCTGTCCCTGTGCACAATCCAGGCTTCGTTCTCGACGACGCCATCCTGCCGGTCGGCGCGAGCCTGTTCTCGCGGATCATCGAGACGCGCCTGCCGCTGGCGGCCGCGTAAAGCGATCGTTGAATGGATCACCGACGCTCGTGATCAACGAGCGTCGGTGATCCGCTCCGCGAGTTGACGGACCAGCGTCGTCATCCGGCCTGATGGCGCGCGCAACGCGTCCATGATCGTGAAGTGGTTTGCGCCGGGAATTTCCTCATAGACGACCGGCAGTCCATACTGGGCGCGATGGGCGGCGAAATCGGCGGACTGCTTGCGCAGCAGCGGCAGTTCTCCGCTGCCCACAACAATAGCGATGGGTTTGTTCGCGCCGCCGGCCTGCAGCACTGGTGAATTGCGGGTTGCCATCGCGTCGTCGAGATTGAGCTTCTCGTTCAGATAAGTGTGCGGAATTGGCTTCAGATCATAAATGCCGCTGATCAGCAGCCCGGCTTTGACGCGTGGATGCCCGAGCACCATGGACGACAAATGGCCTCCCGCCGACCAGCCTGAAACGATCATCCGGTTCGGGTCGCCGCCGAGTGTCGGCAATTCGTTGGCGAGATAATCGATGCTGGTGCGGACCTCGTCGACGATCTGGTCGAGTGTCGCGTCCGGCGCGAGCGTATAGCCCACGAAGGCGACATTGATGCCGTGCGCCATCGGGCCGGCGGCGCAGAAGGTAAAGCTTTCCTTGGCGCGGGCCTGCCAATAGCCGCCATGAATGAAGACGAGTGTCGGACCTTTTGCACCGGCATTCAGAAAGTCGATACGGTTGCGATCGCGCGGACCATAGCGAAGATCAAGGTATTGTGGATGACGCGCCCGCATATCGGCCGACAACCGTTCCCACTCAGCCAGGATGGCCGGAGAGTTGACCACGGCGGCACTGTTGTTGAAGCCGGCATCGCGATCATCCTGAGATAGTTGACGCCAGTCCGGCGCGTCGATTGGCGCGTTCATGAGATGATTTCCAAGGTAGGTCTTGTGAGCATTTGCTGAATGATCGCAGCTACCGTACGCGATCGCAACCTGAAGAAGCGGCGGTTATTGCCGCAGCGCCGGTATGACGAGAAACGGGATCATTCCCAGGATCACGCTCACCAATGCGAATGCGAGAAGGGCATCGTAGCTGCCGGTGAGGTCGTGAATCAGTCCGCCGCTCCATGATCCGAGCGCCGCGCCCAATCCGCTGCCGATCGAGATCGTTCCGAAGATTGTTCCGACCCGTTCGCCACGGAATATCTTCATGGCAGTGGCACTGATCAACGGCCCCCGCGAGCCGAGCATGCTTCCGAAGCAGACGACGAATCCGGTGAGAAGCCACACGTTTGGATATCGCGGCAGCAGCCAGAGCATGGCAATGCCGATAATCGATATGGCATAGCTGAGCAGGACCGACCGCCGTCGTCCGATGACGCCATCGAGCCAGGTCACGGAGAGCATGCCGAACAGCAACACGACACCGCTGAATCCCCAGGCAGCAGCGGCCTGGAGAGGCGGGAATCCGGCATCGACGAGATAGGCAACGATCTGCGCCGAAATGGCGAACATGCCGATGGCGGTAAAGAAGAACGTCGAGAACAGCGCCCAGAACGCGTGATGACGCATGGCGCTGAACAGCGTCCAGCCTTCGTCGATGAGGTCTGCCGCCGCAGTTTTAATCAGGGTGGGCGATCCGGCCGACAACGGTTTCCAGGGCAACAGCAGCAATGGCACCAGCAGAAACAAGGTTGCACCGCCGAAGGTCTGATAGGCTCCGCGCCAGCCCAGTCGGTCGATCAGCAACTGCGACAGCGGCAGCATGATCAAGACACCGGCGCCCATCGCGGAATAGACCACTGCCATCGCGGTCGACAATCTTGGACCGAACCAGCGGCCAAGCATGATCGAATTCGGCACGTTGCCGATGCAGGCCATGCCCAATCCGACGCACAGTCCCAGGCTCAGCTGAAATTGCCAAAGCTTCTGCGCGAAGGCAGCCGTGAGAAAGGCGCCGCCCAGCAACAGCAATCCAAGCGAATAAACCGTACGCGGACCGGAGTGATCAAACAGTCGGCCGATGAAAGGGGCCGCAAGCCCGCCCATCAGGGCGGCAACTGAATAGATCGAGATGACCTCAGCGCGATCCCAGCCGAAATTCTGCGAAATCGGCAGCAGAAAGACTGTGAAGCTTTCACCCAATCCACGCCCCAGCATGGACAGCATGAAGCACAAAGCGAGCACATAAAGTGCGGTGTGCGCTGGTTTTCCAGGAAGGCTCTTGGCAGTCGAATCTCGATCCATAGCGATCATGAACCTTAATTCGGATGCGAAGAGCAGGTGCAGTTTACGAATGCGCCTATGCAATCAGGTGGGGCGTTGCCCTGTGCTGGCCTCTCGTTTCAAAGGTGCTTCATCCCGAATTGCTCCAACAGAGGCAGGAGCTCGTTGCGGGCACGTCGCCTGTGGTTCTGGGCATGGCTGCACGCCAGCGCTGCATCGCCGCTTTTGATCGCGGCGGTGATCGCCTGATGTTCCTTGATGGATTTGGTCGGCTTGGCCCGCAAGCGCAGCGTCATCATGCGTGCGCGGTGGGACTGGTCCATGATGGTGTGGACGAGGCGCGCCAGCCGTGCATTGCCGCTGCGATCAATCAGGACCCGATGAAAGCGGTCATCCGCGCGCGCCCAGACGTCGAGCTCTTCATGTTGCAATGCGGTCTTCATCTCGGCGTTGATGGCCTCGAGTTCGGCAACGATCGGGCGCCGCGTCTGCGCGTCCATTTCCGCGATCAGTTCGGCGGCCATGCCTTCAAGAGCGATGATGACATCATAAACCTCGCGCATGTCGTCCGGCGACAGCGCCAGAACAACCACGCCGCGCTTGGGAAGAATGCGAACAAGGCCTTCTTCCTGCAGCCGGATCAGGGCCTCATGCACCGGTGTTCGGCTCATGCCGAGCCGCAGCGCTATTTCCTGTTCGGAACCTTGATAGCCGGGCGCGAAAACATTGTCGCGAATGGCGTCCTTCATCATCCGATAGGCATCGGAAACAAGCGAAGGAGGCTTTGAGGCGGAGCGAATCCGGCGATTTCAAACGATTCATGCCCAACTCCTACCCGAACGCCGTCAAAGCGCAAATGATCTGCGCAACCGCCGGGTGATCTTGACATGCGTACATGCTTCCATGGAAGATGAAACGCATCAAGGCTGCTGAAGACGGGAGAGGTAAAGCTCCGCTCCGTCCAATTGCAGCATTTCGCTATGCTTTCGGCTGATCGGACGGTTCATCGTGAAAACTTATCGAATTGCAGCCATCCCGGGGGATGGCATTGGTTCCGAAGTCATTTCGGCGGGCGTGGAAGCGCTGACCGCTTGCGCCAAGCGCGATGGCGGATTTGCCTTTACGTTCGATCATTTCGACTGGGGATCGGAGCGCTACAAGAAGACCGGCGCGTTCATGCCTGACAACGGGCGCGACCTGATCAAAAATCATGACGCGATTCTGTTCGGCTCGGCGGGAGCGCCGGATGTGCCGGACCACGTCACGCTGTGGGGATTGCGGCTGGCGATCTGCCAGCCATTCGATCAGTACGCCAATGTGCGGCCGACGCGCATCCTGCCAGGTATCACCAGCCCGCTTCGCAATGTCTCCGGTCCGGAACTCGACTGGGTGATCGTGCGCGAGAATTCCGAAGGTGAATATGCGGGCGTGGGTGGCCGCGTGCATCGCGGATTGCCCGAGGAAGTCGCGACCGACGTTTCCATGTTCACACGGGCCGGTGTCGCGCGGGTCATGCGCTTTGCGTTTGCACTGGCGCGCTCCCGTCCGCGCAAGTTCCTGACTGTTGTCACCAAGTCGAACGCGCAGCGGCACGCGATGGTGATGTGGGACGAAATCGCCGCTGAAGTCGCTGCCGAGTTTCCGGATGTCACATGGGACAAGATGCTGGTCGATGCCATGACCATGCGCATGACCCTGAAGCCGGAAACCCTGGATACGATCGTTGCCACCAATCTGCATGCGGATATCCTGTCGGATCTCGCCGCTGCATTGGCTGGTTCGCTGGGCATCGCGCCAACCGCCAATCTCAATCCGGAGCGTCAGTTCCCGTCGATGTTCGAGCCGATCCATGGTTCGGCCTTCGACATCATCGGCAAGGGCATCGCCAACCCGATCGGCACATTCTGGTCCAGCGTCATGATGCTGGAGCATCTCGGTGAGAAATCCGCGGCCGACCGGCTGATGCGTGCGATCGAGCGCGTGACGGCGGACAAATCCCTGCACACGCCGGATCTCGGCGGAAAAGCGCGCACGACAGACGTCACAAAGGCGGTGTGCGACGCGCTGGCTGGAGACAATCAACAAAATTAGAACGGAGGAGGATTGTGATGCGGAAGTTGTTCGTCGGATTCACGCTGACTGTCGCGGCGACGTTGCTATCAGTTGCCGGTATCAAGCAGGCAACGGCGCAGGACTTCCCGTCGCGTCCCATTACCTTGATCGTGCCGTCGGCCGCGGGCGGACCGACGGACGCTGTGTCTCGCTTGATCGCGGAATTGATGGGCCGGACGCTGGGTCAGCAGATCGTGGTCGAGAACGTCGGCGGCGCGGGCGGAACGATCGGTATGACACGTGTCGCGAAATCGCCCGCGGACGGTTACATGGTGACGGTCTGGCATATCGCACAGGCGACCGCGCCGTCGCTCTACGACAATCTTCGCTACAACGTGATCGACGACTTCGATTCCATCGGCCGCATTGCCGATGTGCCGATGACGATCGTGGGCAAGGCCAGCCTTGAGGCGAAGGATGCCAAGGAGCTGATCGCCTGGATCAAAGCAGAAGAAAGCAGCCGTCACGTACGCGCACGCAGGCATTGGCTCAGCCGCTCATCTGTGCGCGTTGATGTTCATGAGCGCGATCGACACCCAGATGACCGGATTGTCCTATCGCGGCACCGGACCTGCGATGACCGATCTTCTCGGCGGTCAATTCGATGTGATGTGCGACCAGACCACGACGACCACAGCGCAGATCAAGGAAGGCAAGATCAAGGGCTATGCGGCGACAACCAAGGATCGCCTCAAGGTTTTGCCTGATCTGCCGACGCTCGATGAAGTCGGACTGAAAGGGTTTGAGGTGGCTGCCTGGCATGCGATGTGGGCGCCCAAGGGATTGCCGCCTGAAGTCCAGAAAAAGCTCAGCGATGCTTTGCAGGCCGCGTTGAAAGACCCGAAGGTGATCGAGCGTCTCGCTGCCTTGGGCACCGAGCCGGTCAAGCCGGAGCAGGCGACGCCGGAAGCATTGACGGCTCACCTCAAGGCAGAAGTCGCGAAATGGTCCCCGGTGATTCAGGCCTCGGGTGCGAAAGCCAACTGAGACTGTCTGACCTGATCGACGATCTTTTCGTCGTTCCGTGAATCACGCAGATGAGCTAACCGCACCGGCGATTGTCGGCGAAGCGGACAATGGTAAGGTGGCCCGCCAATAGGGCTTTATGTTTGGAGAACGTCATGAGCGGCGAAAGCGAACAATTTAAAAAAGGTCTGGCTGTCCGACGGGACGTTCTGGGCGCGGAATATGTCGACGGCAGCATCGCCAAGGCCGACGATTTCATGATGGCGTTCCAGAACATCACCACCGAGTGGTGCTGGGGCTACGCCTGGACGCGTCCCGGTCTCGATCGCAAGACACGCAGCATGCTCAATCTGGCGATGCTGACGGCGCTGAGCAAGCCGGCTGAACTGCGGCTGCACGTCAAGGGCGCGCTGAAGAACGGCGTCACGGTGGAAGAGATCAAGGAAATCCTGCTGCACGCCACGGTGTACAGCGGCATTCCTTCCGGTCTTGAGGCCTTCAAGGCCGCGCACGAAGTGCTGAAGGCGGAAGGCGCCCTGAAGTAAATATCCTCAATGTTAAGACAAAGGCGCGGTCGGAAACGCCGCGCCTTTTAGTTGTGCGCTTATACGCCGAGGTAGACTTACACGCCGAGGTAGACTTAGACACCGAGATAGACTTGGCGGATGTGTTCGTCTCCGGCCAATTCGCTCGATTTTCCCTCGCGGATCGTGCGGCCGTGCTCAAGCACGTAAACACGATCGGTGATCCGCAAGGTCGATGTGGCGTCCTGTTCGACGATCAGGATGGCCGTGCCGTCCTTCCTGATCTGCTGGATGGCATCGAAGATCAGGCCCTTCAGCCGCGGCGCGATGCCCACTGACGGCTCGTCGAGCAGCAGCAGCTCCGGACGCCCCATCAGTGCGCGGCCGATCGCCACCATCTGCTGTTCGCCGCCGGACAGCGTGCTGGACTGCTGCCATTGCCGTTCGCGCAGAACCGGGAAACAGCGTGAAGACCCGCTCGAGATCGGCGTCGATCTCGGCCTTGTTCTTGCGCAGATACGCGCCGAGCTGCAGGTTCTTCAGAACCGACAGTTCGGAGAACAGCTTGCGCCCTTCCGGACAGTGGCAGATGCCGCGCGCCACGACGTCGTAGGGCGCAACGCCGTCCAGCGACTGGCCCTTGAACATCAGCGTGCCCTGCGAGGGGATCGAGCGCGAGATGGCTTTCAGCAGCGTGGTCTTGCCGGCGCCGTTGGGGCCGAGAACGCCGATCAGTTCGCCCTTCTCGACCTTGATCGAGACGGATTCGATGGCAAGCGCCTTGCCGTAGCTGGCGCGGAGGTTGGAGACCTCAAGCAGAGACATGAGCGTCCTCCGTCCGTCCGATATAGGCTTCGATCACCTTCGGATTCTTCACGATTTCCTGCGGGTGGCGCGACGTCAATGACCTCGCCGAAGTTCATCGCGATGACGCGCGAGACCAGCGCCATGAACTCGCGCAGCTTGTGTTCGATCAGCAGGATCGTGAGGTGTTCCTCGCGATGCAGGCGCCGGATCAGTTGCGCCAGCGGCTCGATCTCGCTGCTGCCGAGGCCGGCGAAGGGCTCGTCGAGCAGCAGCAGATCAGGCCGTGTCGCCAGCGCGCGGGCGATCTCGAGCCGCCGCAAGTCGCCGTAGGGCAGCGTCTCGACCGGCTCGCGGTCGCGGCCGCCGAGGCCGACCTGCTCGAGCAGGTGCCGTGCCCGTTCTTCCTTGTCGGTGTCGCCATGCGCGCGCGGCGACAGGCACGCCACAAGCACATTCTCGAGCAGGTTCATGCCGACGAACGGGCGCGTCGAGCTGAAAGGTGCGCGCCATGCCGCGATTGACGATCTTGTAGGGCGCGAGGCCTTGGCCAGCTGCTTCGCCGTTGAACTGGATTGTTCCCGAGGTGGGAGACATGAATCCGGTCAGCAGATTGAACAGCGTGGTCTTGCCGGCGCCGTTCGGCCCGAGGATGCCGGTCAGTTCGCCTTTCTCCAGCGTGAACGTCACGCCTTTCACGGCGGTGAGGCCGCCGAAGCGCTTGGTGACGTCGTTGACTTCCAGAAGCGCGGTCATCGGAAACGCTCCGTCATCCGGCGCCACATCGGGGCGATCAGTGCCATTCGGCAGGAAGAACAGGATGAAGATCAGGGTCAGGGTGTAGATCCAGAGCCGGTATTCGCCGAAGCCGCGCAGCATCTCGGTCAGCAGGGTCAGCAGGATTGCCGCAACCGCCGCGCCGTAGATCGATCCGATGCCGCCGACATAGACCATGATGATGACCGTGATCGACACCACGACGGAGAACAGCGGCGGACTGACCTGAAGCTGGTAGTGCGCATAGAGCGCGCCACCGAGCCCGGCGAATGCCGCGCTGATCATCAGTGAGGCGATCTTGTAGAACGTCACGTTGATGCCCGCCGCCTGACAGGTCGCCTCGTCGCCACGGATCGCGCGCAGCAAGAGACCCCAGTGCGAATGCGCCAGGAGCATCAGGACAATCACGGTGACCACAAGGATCGCGAGCACAAACCAGTAATAGTGCAGAGGCGAGGTCATCAGCGGATCGAGGCCATAGAGGCCTTCCTCGCCGCCGGTGTATTCCCAGAAGATCAGGCATAGCCGCTGCAGGATCGCCGAGGCCGACAGCATCGCCAGCGCGAAGTAAGGTCCGCGCAGACGCAGCGTCGGAAAGCCGACGATCAGGCTGAAGAGCACGGCGATCACGACCGCCATCGGCAGGCTGTACCACGGATTGGCGAACCAGATCGTGGCGAGGAAGCCAGCCGTATAGGCACCCGCGCCGATGAAGAGCGAGTGACCGAAATTTTCGCGGCCAGTCAGGCCCGACATGAAATCCCAGCTCGATGCCCAGATTCCATAGATGGCGCAGACGGTGAGGACGCCGGTGAGATAGCTGCTCTCGATAAACATCGGAGCCAGCGCGAGGATGGCCACGACGACAATGGCGCCGGCGATATCGATCAAGGAAATGCTGCGCATGTCAGAACGCCGCCCGCCGACCGAGAATTCCGGACGGTCTGATCATGAGGGTGATGACGACCGCGACCAGCGACACCAGTTCGGTCCACGATGTCGAGATCAGATAGGCGACGATGGTTTCGGAATAGCCGAGAATAAGCGACGCGATGATGCTTCCCGGGATCGAGCCCAGGCCGCCGACGATGACGATGGCGAAAGCCTTCACCATCGGCAGCAGGCCCATCGTCGGCTGCACCGTGAGGAACGGCGAGACCAGAACACCGGCAAGGGCGGCGGTGCCGGCCGAGATCGCCATCACGATCGAGAAAATGCGGTTGGTCGGAATGCCCATATACTGCGCGGCTTCCGGATCCTGCGACACCGCAAGAATGGCTGCGCCCAGTCGCGTGCGCTGAATGAACAGCCACAGCACGAGCAGCACCAGAACGCCTGCAACAAGGGCCAGCAATCTCTGGCCACCGATGTCGACGCCGCCGATCGAGACCTTGTCGGCGACGAAGGAGGGCACGTTGCGGTATTCGGAGCCGAAGGTAATGAAGAGCGCCTGTTCGACCGCGAGCGAGACCGCGAGCGTGATCATCAGCACGGCGAGCTGCGAGTGCGCGCAACGGCCGCACCAGAAACCGCTCCATCACCACGCCGAAGCACGCGCGACCAGCAGCACCGCGATGCGGTGCCGCGATGAAACAGCGGCACGTTGAGGAGCGAGGTGAGGACATAGGCTGCATACGCGCCAAGTGCGTAGAACGCGCCATGTGCAAGGTTGAGGATACGGGCGACGCCGAAGATGAGCGTGAAGCCCACCGCGAGCATCGCATAGATCGCGCTGGAAACAGCGCCATAGATCAGGATTTGAAGCATGTCCGCCTGCTGTGCTCGCCCGGCCGTAGGTGAAATCCGGGCATCCAAGCTCAGTGGCCGGTAAGGTCGTTACCGGCCACGCATTGCAACGCGACGATGGAGCTGCAGTTGCTCATCCAGGGCGGGGGGATCATCTTCCCCGTCTCGGCTTCCTTCGGCCAGACCACGACGCGCTGCGCCATCCTTCTGCCACTGCACGAACAGCAGGTTCTGCAGGCCCGGGCCGGTCTTCACGTCATGCATTTCGTCGAACATCATCTTGCCGGCGATGCCGACGTGAGTCGGTCTTCTCGAGTTCCTTGATGACCGCATCCGGCTCGACCGAGTTGGCGCGCTTCACGGCCTCGGCGTAGACGTAGACCGCATCATAGGCGCCGACACCGGTGTAGACCGGGGCCGTGCCGTAGCGCTTCACGAATTCATCCCAGAACGGAATGGTCTTTGGCGGTCAGAGCAGCGCGGATCGCGAACAGGCCGACGGTTTCGGCATTCGCCTTGCCGCTCGACGCGGGTGAAGAAGTCCGCGTCCTGGCTCTTGACGTCGATGCCGCCGATCGGAATCGGCACCTGCGCGTCATGCCACTGCTTGACGAAGATGTCCGACGAGGCGTGCGACAGGATGACGATCAGATACTGCGCGCCGCTTTCCTTGACCTTGGCGAACAGCGGCGAGAAGTCGGACGTCGATGTGTCGAAGAATTCGGCCATCCGAACGTCGGTGCCGCCGTCGGTGGCGCCCTTCTTCAGGATCGGCACGAGGTCCTGAACCCATTTCGCGTTCTCGCCGACGATGGCGATCTTGGTGAGCTTCATCTCGCCCTTCAGCTTGCCGTTGATGAAGTCGACCAGCGCGCGGGCCTGATGCGCCGCGTTGATCGGGAAGGCGCGGAAGATGTATTTGTAGTTGTCGTAGTCGGCCTTCACCTTCGCGGTGATGGCCGGCGACGCCGCGCCGACACCGATGTAGATGGTTTTCGCTAGGAAATATGCGGCAGCTGGGCGAGGGTGACGCCGCTGGTGTAGCCGCCGATCAGCACATTGACCTTGTCGTCGGCGGTGAGCTTCTTGATCGCCGCGATGCCTTGCTCGGGATTCTCGGTTTCGTCCGCGACAACGATTTCGAGCTTGCGGCCGAGCAGGCCGCCCTTGCCGTTGATTTCTTCGATAGCCAGTTTCGCCGCGTTCTGCGTATCGCGGCCGACCTGAAGCTGGATCGAAGTAGGAATGCCGATCTTGATCGGCGCCTGCTGGGCTGACGCGGGTGCGCCGGCGATGACGGTGCCCGCACTTACGATACTGGCAGCCGCGAGTAACCTCAGAAATGAGTTCATGGCGTTCCTCCCTGATACATCTGGGTCGTTGCTCGATGCTTTTTATTTGCTTCGACAGACTGCCTAAGGAGGCGAGATTAAGTCAAGCAAAGATCGGATGAATGCAGCCAAGGCGTCGCGCGGTGAGAGGATCGACATTCGTTCGTTCAGGAACTTATCACTCGTTCACCAAAAATGCTGCGTCGCCGTAAAGCAATGTTTCAAACGCATTGGTTTTCAGCGGGTCGGGCAAGATCGGCGGCGAGAAATCCGGCTCACTATTATTTCGCTTCTTGTGTTCCGTACGGTTGATTATTACCGGCACAGATGGTTTGACATGCACCGAAAGATGTTGGTGCACGGCATAGGCTTCTGATCAGGAAGCAATAAGAACAATGCCGATCAGGGAGAAGCCTAATGAACGTCTCACGCAGGACCTTGCTCAAATCGTCGGCCGCCGCGACTGTGATGGCCGGCGTCGGTGCGCCATTTGTGGCGCGCGCCCAGCAGGCCGAATTCAATTACAAGTTCGCCAACAATCTTCCCGACACGCACCCCATCAACGTCCGCGGCCGGGAGATGGCGGCCGCGATCAAGCAGGAAACCAATGGCCGCGTTGACGTCCAGCTTTTCCCGAGCAGCCAGCTTGGTTCCGATACTGATACGTTGAGCCAACTCCGTTCAGGGGGCGTGGAATTCTTCACGTTGTCGGGCCTTATTCTCTCGACGCTGGTTCCTGCTGCCTCGATCAACGGCATCGGCTTCGCGTTCCCGGACTATCCGGCGGTCTGGAAGGCCATGGACGGCGATCTCGGCGCCTACATTCGCGGCCAGATCAACAAGGCCAACCTGGTCGTGATGGACAAGATCTGGGACAACGGCTTCCGCCAGACCACATCGTCCACCAAGCCGATCGCCACGCCGGAGGATTACAAGGGCTTCAAGATCCGCGTGCCGGTGTCGCCGCTTTGGACCTCGATGTTCAAGGCGTTCGATGCATCGCCAGCCTCGATCAATTTCAACGAAGTGTATTCCGCTCTGCAGACCAAGATCGTCGAAGGGTCAGGAAAATCCGCTGGCGCTGATCGCGACCGCGAAGCTCTACGAGGTGCAGAAGTATTGCTCGCTCACCAACCACATGTGGGACGGCTACTGGTTCCTCGCCAATCGCCGTGCATGGGAACGGATACCGGCAGACATCCGCCCCATCGTTGAGAAGAACATCAATGCGGCAGGCGTGAAGGCGCGCGAGGACACCGAAAAGCTGAACGCCAGCCTGCAGACCGAGCTGGCGGCGAAAGGCTTCGTGTTCAACCAGCCGGATCTCAAGCCCTTCCGCGAAAAGCTGCGTCAGGCCGGCTTCTATGCCGAGTGGAAAGCCAAGTACGGCGACGAGGCCTGGGCCATCCTGGAAAAGAACGCCGGCAAGCTGACGTAATCGACCGCCATGAGCGAAGCGAGACTTGCGCATCCGGGTGATCGTGGCGAACGGGGACAGCGCAGCGCCCGTGCCCCGGACCTCGCTTGGTCGGATCGAATCCGCACTCGGCCGGCTGGTCGAGATCCCGGCGGCGCTGCTGGTGGTGGCGGAAATCGTCATTCTCTTCGCGGGTGTCGTTTCGCGTTACGTCTTTCACAGCCCGCTGATCTGGTCCGACGAACTGGCGTCGATCCTCTTCCTCTGGCTGGCGATGTTCGGCGCGGTGGTTGCGTTCCGCCGCGCCGAGCACATGCGCATGACGGCGGTCGTCGCCAAGTGCTACCCCGCCGATGCGTGCGTTTCTCGATGTGGTCGGCACCTGTGCCTCGCTCGCGTTTCTTTTGATGATTGCATCTCCCGCATATGAGTATGCGTATGAGGAAAGCTTCATCACCACGCCTGCGCTGCAGATCCCGAATTCGTGGCGTGCGTCGGCGCTTGCCCATCGGCATCGGCTTCATGGTGTTGTTCGCTCTGCTGAGGCTGGCCCGTGAGACGGACAAGAAACGTCTGTTGCTCGCGGTGCTCTCGGTCGGAGCTATCGTCGCGGCGTTCTGGTTCATGCAGCCGGTGTTGCGGCCGCTCGGAAATCTCAACCTGGTGATCTTTTTCGTCGGCGTGGTGGCGATGTGTGTCTTCGCCGGCGTGCCGATTGCCTTCGCCTTCGGGTTGTCGATCTTCAGCTATCTCGTGCTGACGACGCATACGCCGCCGATGGTGCTGGTCGGGCGTATGGACGAGGGCATGAGCCATCTGATCCTGCTGGCCGTGCCGCTGTTCGTGTTCCTTGGCTTGCTGATCGAGATGACGGGCATGGCGCGAGCCATGGTCGCGTTTCTCGCGAGCCTGCTCGGGCATGTGCGCGGCGGCCTGCATTACGTGCTGATCGGCGCGATGTATCTCGTGTCCGGCATTTCCGGCTCCAAAGCCGCGGACATGGCGGCGGTGGCGCCGGTGCTGTTTCCCGAGATGAAGGAGCGCGGCGCCAAGCCCGGCGATCTCGTCGCGTTGCTGTCCGCGACGGGCGCGCAGACGGAAACCATCCCGCCGAGCCTGGTGCTGATCACCATCGGCTCTGTCACCGGCGTCTCGATCGCGGCGCTGTTCACCGGCGGCCTGTTGCCGGGGCTGGTGCTGGCGGCGACGCTGTCGGGGCTGGTGTGGTGGCGTTATCGCGGCGAAGACCTCAGCCACGTCGAACGCGCGACGCCGAAGCAGATTCTTCGCACCTTCGTCATCGCGCTTCCGGCGCTGGCGCTGCCGTTCGTGATCCGTGCGGCGGTGGTCGAAGGCGTTGCGACCGCCACAGAAGTCTCGACCATCGGCATCGTGTTCGCGATCTTCGCCGGTCTCTTGATCTATCGTCAGTTCGACTGGAATCGGCTGCTGCCGATGCTGATCGAGACGGCGTGTCTTTCGGGCGCGATTTTGCTGATCATCGGCACCGCCACCGGAATGGCATGGGGACTGACCCAATCCGGCTTCTCCCGCGCGCTGGCAACTTCCATGACGGGACTTCCCGGCGGCCCCGCGAGTTTCATCGCGGTCTCCATCGTGGCCTTCATGATTCTCGGCAGTGTGCTCGAGGGCATCCCGGCAATCGTGCTGTTCGGGCCGCTGCTGTTTCCGATCGCGCAGGCCGTTGGCGTGCATGAAGTGCACTATGCGATGATCGTTATTCTCGCGATGGGCATCGGTCTGTTCGCGCCACCGTTCGGTGTCGGATACTACGCCGCGTGTGCGATCGGCCGCGTCGATCCGGCGGAAGGCATCAAGCCGATCTGGGGATATCTGCTGGCGCTGTTGATCGGATTGGTCGTCGTTGCCGCATTCCCGTGGATATCGATTGGCTTCCTCCGCTAACGAGAGCCAACGAACGCCGCGCCGTTGAGTTACGGCGCCTGGATCTGTTCAGCCATGAAGGCTTCAAAACGCGGATCGCCGACATGGGCGATGTTGACGCGCATCGCGGGGCGGGATGTCGCGCCATCCGGACTGAAGGCTGAGCCCGGCGCCAGCAGGATGCTGCGCTCGGCGGCGATGCGCGACAATTGCTTGTCGTCGACATGATCCGGCAACTCGCACCACATGTAAAAGCCGCCGCGCGATCCCGGCTGCGGAGGCATTCCGGCCGATGGCTGAGGGCAATTGCCCGATGGTCAAGAAATGAACGAAAACGCTTCGCGGCCGGCGGCAATCCCGTCCCGGCCGCGGAAGGTTAACGGAGCAGGGTGTTGGTATTTTCTTTCCCAAGCCGCGTGACCTGCGGGAGAATATTTCTCCTTTAGAAGGAAATTCTGGAATGCAGAGCGGTTCTAACCTGGAGGCATAACGCAAACGCGGTATGTAATTGACTTTAAAAGAATATTCTACTATTTCGCGGCTCGTCATGAACGTAGCCAACGTCTGCGCCCACTAATGGGCAAATCAGCAAAATTCATTGGCTAGAGAAATTTTGCGTGAAGCATGATCGGCCGTGATCCGGTCAATCATGCTGCCGCCAATTGCGAGCATGGATCGGTAATGAGCAATTTCAATCAGGAGCGTGTGCTGAGCGTCCATCATTGGACGGACAATCTCTTCAGCTTCACGACGACGCGCGATTTATCGTTCCGGTTTCGCAATGGTGAGTTCACGATGATTGGCCTCAAGATCAACGAGAAGCCGCTTCTGCGCGCTTACAGCGTTGCGAGTGCCAACTACGAAGAGAACCTGGAGTTCTTCTCGATCAAGGTCTCGGATGGTCCGCTGACTTCGCACCTCCAGCATCTCAAGGAAGGCGACGAGATCATTGTCAGCCGCAAGGCCACCGGAACGCTGGTGATCGACAATCTGACCAACGGACGTAATCTCTATCTGATCGGCACCGGCACCGGCCTGGCGCCGTTCCTCAGCGTCATCAAGGACCCTGAGACCTACGAGCGTTTCGAGAAGGTCGTTCTGCTGCATGGCTGCCGCCGCGTGGCCGAACTCGCCTATGGCGAACTGATCACCGAGAAATTGCCGCAGGATGAGATGATCGGCGACATGGTGCGCTCGCAGCTCATCTACTATCCGACCGTGACGCGTGATCCTTTCCGCAACCGTGGCCGCATCACGGACCTGATCAACTCGGGCAAGCTGTTCGCTGATATCTCCTTGCCCGACCTCGAAGCCGACAAGGACAGGGTCATGATCTGCGGCAGCCCGGCGCTGCTTCAGGACACCAAGGACCTGCTGCTTGATCGTGGCTTCGTCGAAGGCAACCATGGCGAGCCGGCCGACTTCGTGGTCGAGAAGGCGTTCGCCGAGCGCTGATCGCTGTACCGTTCGTTACTACCGACAAAAAAACAGCGGCTGATGTTTCAGCCGCTGTTTTTTGTTGTCTGTGCGTGACGTCGCGCCACTCGGTGGCGAGCGGAGATTATTCCGCCGCTTCCGATACCGGCTCCTGTGTGATGGCAGGCGGTTGGCCGTGTGAGCCCTTGCCTCGTCCCTTGCCCGACAGGAAGTTCGAGAGCTTGTCGAGATAGAGGTAAACCACCGGCGTCGTGAACAGCGTCAGTGCCTGACTGACGACGAGGCCGCCGACCATCGCGTAGCCGAGCGGCTGGCGGATTTCCGAGCCGGTGCCGGTGCCGAGCATCAACGGCACGCCGCCAAGCAGGGCGGCCATCGTCGTCATCATGATCGGACGGAAGCGGATCAGGGCAGCCTTCCGGATCGCTTCTTCCGGCTCCAGACCTTCGTCACGCTCCGCCGCAATGGCGAAGTCGACGAGCATGATGCCGTTCTTCTTCACGATGCCGATCAGCAGGACGATGCCGATCAGGCCGATCAGACTGAAGTCGAACCCGAACAGCATCAGCATCGCCAGCGCACCCACGCCCGCCGACGGCAGGGTGGAGATAATGGTGAGCGGATGAATGTAGCTTTCGTAGAGAATGCCCAGGATCAGGTAGACCACAATCAGCGCCGCGAGAATGAGCAGGGGTACCGTGCCGAGCGACTGCTGGAAGGCCTGCGCCGTTCCCTGGAAGCTGCTGTTGATCGTCGGCGGTACACCGAGATTCGCAACCGCGTTCTGGATGGCATCGGTCGCCTGTCCGAGCGCAACGCCCTGAGCCAGGTTGAAGCTGATCGTCGTCGCCGGGAATTGTCCCTGGTGGCTGATCGACAACGGCCGCACCGGCGCAGTTGTCCACTTGACGAATGTCGACAGCGGCACCTGATCGCCAGTGGTCGGTGACTTGACGTAGATATTGTTCAGCGTGTCCACCGAGCCCTGCAGTTCCGGCAAGACCTCGAGGATCACGTGGTAGCTGTTCACCTGCGTGAAATATTGCGTGACCTGACGCTGGCCGAACGCATCGGACAAGGTGTCATCGATCAGTTGCGGCTGGATGCCGTAGCGTGAAGCCTTGTCGCGATCGATCGTGAGGGTCAGCGTGGTACCCGCTGTCTGCTGGTCGGTTGCGACGTCCCTGAGTTCCGGCAGCGTCTTCAGTTTCTCGAGAATCTTCGGCGACCAGCTGTTGAGCTCGTCGAGATTGGCGTCCTGCAACGTATATTCGAACTGTGTACGCGTGGCGCGACCACCCAACCGGACGTCCTGTGCGGCCTGAAGGAAGACCCGTGCGCCGACAAGCTTGTCGAACTGCGGACGCAGCCGCGCGATGATCTGCTGGGCGCTGACATCGCGCTGGTCGCGCGGTTTTAGCGTGATGTACATGCGTCCGTTGTTCAGTGCGTTGCCGCCGCCGCCCACCGACATTGCAATGCTGGCCACGGCCGGGTCTTTCTGGATGATCCCGCCGATTTCCGCCTGAATCCGCGACATTTCCTTGAATGAAATGTCCTGACCGCCTTCGGTAATGCCGGTGATGAGGCCGACGTCCTGCTGCGGGAAGAAGCCCTTCGGAATGACCATGAACAGATAGCCGGACAGCGCGACGGTGGCGAAGAACGTGCACAGAGTTACGAAGCGCCAGCGCAGCACGAGGTCGAGGCCGCGCTCGTAAATCGCCAGCATGCCGTCGAAGAAGCGTTCGCTCATCTGATAGAGCTTGCCGTGCTGGGCTTCTGGGTCGTGCGCTTTCAGGAAACGCGAGGCCATCATCGGCGTCAGCGTCAGCGACACGATGAGCGAGACGAAAATCGTCATTGCAAGCGTCACGGCGAATTCGCGGAACAGGCGGCCGATGATGCCACCCATCAGAAGCAGTGGAATGAGCACGGCGACCAGCGAAATACTAATCGACACGATCGTGAAGCCGATTTCGCCGGCACCTTTCAGCGCCGCCGCATACGGTTCTTCGCCTTCCTCGATATAACGGCTGATGTTTTCGAGCACGACGATGGCGTCGTCGACCACAAAGCCGACCGAAATCGTCAAGGCCATCAGCGACAGGTTGTCGAGTGAATAGCCGAACGCCCACATCAGTGCGCAGGCGCCCAAAAGCGCGAGCGGAACCGTGACGCTCGGAATAATCGTCGCCCAGACGCTGCGCAAGAAGACGAAAATCACCATGACCACCAGGGCAATGGTGAGCAACAGGGTGAATTGGACATCCTCGACCGCTGCGCGAATGGTCTGCGTACGATCGCTCAGGACCTCGACCTTGATCGAAGGCGGAATAGCCGCAACCAGCCGCGGCAACTGCGCCCTGATCTTATCGACGGTGTCGATGACGTTGGCCCCCGGCTGCTTGAAGACGACGAGGAACACGCCGCGTTTGCCGTTGGCCCACGCCGCCTGCTTGGCGTCTTCGGGACCGGACACGGCCTGGCCGATATCGCGGATGCGCAATGGACCGCCATTGCGATAGGCGACGATCACATCGTTCCAGTCCTTGGATTTGGGCAACTGGTCGTTGGCGTAGATCGTGTAGCTGCGTGTGTTGCCGTCGATGTTGCCCTTTGGGCTGTCGACGGTGGTAATCGCGATCTGGCTGCGCACATCTTCAAGCGAGAGGCCCTTGGCGACAAGTTTCGCGGGATCGATCTGGATGCGGATTGCTGGCTTTTGCTGGCCGCCGATGGTGACCTGAGCCACACCGGAGATCTGGCTGATCTGCTGCGCCATTTGCGTGTCGGCGTAGTCGTCGACGTCGATCAAAGGCAGCGTATCGGATGTCACCGACAACAGGAGAATAGGCGAATCTGCCGGGTTGACTTTGCGATAGGTCGGCGGACTCGGGAGCGTCTTAGGTAGCTGGCCGCCGGCGGCGTTGATCGCGCCTTGGACGTCGTTGGCGGCGCCATCAATGCTGCGGTTGAGATCGAACTGAATGGTAATGGACGTCGAGCCCAGCGAACTGGTCGATGTCATCTGCGCGACGCCTGGAATCTGCGCGAACTGCCGCTCCAGCGGCTGCGCCACCGACGACGCCATGGTTTCCGGGCTTGCGCCGGGGAGGCTGGCGGAAATCTGGACGGTCGGGAAGTCGACCTGCGGAAGCGGGGCGACAGGCAGCAGCGGATAAGCGACGAGACCGACAAAAAGAATCCCTGCCATCAGCAGGGAGGTCGCGATGGGATACCGGATAAACGGAGCTGAAATACCGTTGCTCATGTGATCAGTCCGCCTTCACCGATGTCTGTCCGGAACTTGCGACAGTGGTCGTCAGCAGGGAGCCCGGTTGAACGCGGTACTGACCGCTGGTGACCACGTGTTCGCCTAAGCTTAAGCCGCTCTCGACGAGCGTGCGGCCGTCGGTCGATTGTCCAACTTTGACTTCGCGAAACTCGGCCTTGTTGCCGTCTCCCACGGCGTAGACATAAAGCCCCTTCGCGCCGTGCTGGACTGCGTCGTCCGGAATGACGACGGCGTCCTTCACTGTGTTGACGAGCAGCCGGGTCGACACCGACAGGCCAGGCCACAATGCGTGGTCTTTATTGGCAAACGTTGCCTTCAGGCGGATGGTTCCGCTCGTAGTATCAACCTGGTTGTTGATGAGCTCCAAAGTTCCCTCGGAGAGAACCTTGCGGCCGTCCGTAGTCAACGCGGTCACCTTCAATTCATGCTGGCTGAGCGCCTGCTTGATCTCCGGCAATTGATTTTCCGGCGCGGTGAAGATCACGGAGATCGGTTCAATCTGGGCGATGGTAACGATGCCGGTTTGCGTGGCAGCGTTGACGATGTTGCCGACGTCCACTTGCCGGATGCCGGTCACGCCCGAAATAGGAGCCCTGATGCTCGCATAGTCGAGCTGGGTTTGCGCGTTAAAGATCGATGCTTCGTCGGACGAGATTTGTGCGGTGAGCTGCTGGACAGTTGATGTCTGGGTATCGACCGTCTGCTTGGTTGCAAAGTCGCCGAGCTTGGTGGAACGCTGCAAATCGAGTTTCGCGTTCGCCAGGCTCGCTTCGTCCTGCTTCTTCTTCGCACTGGCCTGATCAAGCACGGCCTGGAAGGGGCGGGGATCGATCTGGGCGATCAGGTCGCCCTTGTTGACGATCTGGCCTTCCTTGAAATTGATGGTGTCGATCTGGCCGTCCACGCGGGTCCGCACCGTGACCGTGTTGTAACCCTGCACCGTTCCAAGGCCGTAGAGATTGACCGGGAAATCGGCTTTCGCGACTTGCGCAACCGTCACCGGCACGCTCTGCGCGACGGCTTTCGGTTTTTCGTCCTTGTGCCTTGGCCAGACAGCGTAGCCGCCCACGGCCACCACGGCCGCCAAGCTCAAATAACCCCAGAAAGAAATGCGACCCTTTGCCATGCCTGTTCCAATTGCTTTTCGCAGAACCGATCCAATATGTCGTTTATAGTTGATAAGCGTGCAAATAGTATGCAGGCTCACCATTAATTGTTTGAAAGGTCTCGGGTAGCCGGATCCATGAGCCTCGATCTCAAGCGGCAATTCGTTGCGCAACTTATTGAAAGCTCAAGGCTTCTGCGCAACTACATCGATCAGCGCGCCAAGGGGCGCGGGACCACGCGCGCGCAGTGGATTGTACTCTTTCGATTGCGGCAGCAGGAGGGGTTGTCTCAGGTCGATCTCGCAGATGTGCTCGAATTGCAGCCGATTTCGCTGGTGCGGCTGCTTGACCGGCTCGTTGAGTTGAAATTGCTCGAGCGCAAGCCGGATCCGCATGACCGTCGGGCCAACCGCTTGTTCCTGACGCCCAAGGGCCGCCAACTGGTCGATGATCTCGACAGCCTGCGTGATGCCATCGCCACCGATGTGCTGCATGACGTGCCGGAAAGCTCAATCGAGGCTGGAATGGAGACGCTCATCGCCGTCAAGACCCACGTCAAGGGTGGTACGGAACCGGCGCCCGAAGTCGAACAGCCAAAGTTGCGGCGCGGACGCGCGAAGGGTTGAACGGCATGCCCCTTTATCGATGCCGCCACGAAGTTCATCCCGACCTGGGTGAAGATCGCGGTTGCTCTTGCGCTTGGTCTCGGCACCATGATTGGCTGGAAGCGCATCGTCGTGACGGTCGGCGAGAAGATCGGCAAGACCCACCTGACTTATGCGCAGGGTGCGTCGGCTGAGCTCGTCGCCGCAGCGACGATTGGCGCGGCCGACATGTTCGGCCTGCCAGTGTCGACCACGCACGTGTTGTCGTCCGGTGTCGCGGGCACGATGGCGGCCAGCGGTTCGGGTCTGCAGATGGCGACCATCCGCAACATGGTTATGGCCTGGGTGCTGACGCTTCCGGCGGCAATCGCGCTGTCGGCTGGTCTGTACTTCGTGTTCTCTCACCTGTTCTGATCGAATAGCGGCGGCTCGCTACATCTCAGCGAACCTGCCGCTTCGATCTCACAATCAAAGACAAAAAGCCCGCGTCGATGACGCGGGCTTTTTGCATTCATCACCTTTTCAGACGGCTGGTTCATCGGCCGCCAACCCGCAGCATTCGAACATAAGCGCCCGGCAGACCTCGTTGCGACAACGTAGAGGGGTGATCATGACATGGCGCGGAGGCCGATATGCCGCGCGCGGGAAACGTTTTTGCAATCTGGAGCTTTGATGCTTTCGCGCGGCGTCGCTGCTTGGTCAGCGCTGTGCTTGGGCGGTGTGCTTGGGCGGGACGTGAAACATGTCTCGCACTGTTGTCGTCAGCTTGGTCCAGCCGCAGGCCAAAGCATCACCCTTGCATGTTTCTTCCTTGCGCACGCGCGCAGGAGTAGCAGGCGGGCGCGGCTTCGCGGCAACAACCTTTGGTGGTGCGATGATGGGTTTCGGTAACTCGATCGGTTCGGGTGTCCGCTGCTTTTCCGTGATCGCAGCGACGATGGCCTCACGCTTCTGATCTTCCAGATAGCCCAGATACTCTTGGTCCATCTTTTTTAGTTCTTCCGGAGTCGGATTGGGACCGGCGATATCGAACTGGCGGTTCTGCATGAAGTCGAAATACGTGTAACCCCCGCCTGGCTTACGACGCCCGGCGAACTTAGCATCGCACTGGGAGAGAATTTTTGCCTTCTCTTGTTTGGTGAGGCTGGGTTGTTCCGCACTGGTCGCGCAGTCTTCGAAGTCTTTTGGCGCGTAAATCTTCCACCACTCGGCATGCGATTGCGTCGACAACAACGCAACGCTGGCGCTCATCAAGACGGGCAACAGTACTGTAGTACGCGGATGAATCACTGGTGGAATCCTCTACGCCGTATCGTATTGCCGACGACGTATCGCTGCAACCGCCGGATTTTTCCCTGTGGATTGTGGGACATAGCGGACCCCTGCGGGCTCGGATGCTCGCTTTTACGTTGCGATCTTGATTATTGAGTTGTTGCGGATCCGAAGGCATGCTGGTGTTTTGAAGCGAAGCAACTTCCGCGAGAGCTAGCGCCTTAGAACCTGTATGTTTGCTATTTGTGTGAGAACGTTTTCTCGTCAACTTATTTACTAAACCAATTGTATGAGGCCTGAATGACCTCTGCTCAGGTTTTCCTGATTTCGTTCGCAGCAATGAGCGTCGGGATTGCGTTCGGGAGATTGCTTCGCGCACTCATCCCGGATTCGAAAGAGGTTATCAAGCTTGCGCAGCATGCGCTCGTGATCAGACATTTGATCTTCCGGAATTTTCACAAGCGCCTTGTAAAAATCGGCCTTCAGGTTGTTCATGCGCTTGTAGACGTCGGTGTTGTAGCGCGTGCGCGACGAATACATGATGTCCTTGTGCCGGGCCATCACTTCTTGGATGTCGCGAGGCAACACGCCGCGTGCATTGAACAGGTCGACCTGGAACACCAGTGAGTTCATCTTGTCTTCCTGATCGAGCAGATGCTGCAACGGTGTGTTCGAGACGATGCCGCCGTCCCAGAAATGATCGGTGCCGATCTTCACCATGGGCAGGGCAGGCGGCAGCGCGCCGCTTGCCATCACATGCTCGGGCTCGATGATTTCTTTCTTGTTGTCGAAATAGAGGAAGTTGCCGGTCAGCACGTTCACTGCGCCGACCGCGAAATGCATCTTGCGTGAATTGATCAGATCGAAATCGACGAGTTCAAGCAGCGTCTCGCGCAGCGGCGAGGTGTCGTAGTAACTCGTCGACGTCTTCGCGCCGGCCGGGCTGAACCACGGATTGACCTCGTGCGGCTTGAAGAAGCCGGGCTGGCCAAGCGTCGTGGTCATGAACGAGCTCGTGAGATTACGCGCCTTGCGATAGACGTCGCCATCCGGCGTGTAGTGCCACACCTTGCGGCTGGTGATGCGATCCCAGAAGGTCCGCAACCGCTCAAGACGTTTCTCGGGCGGATTGCCTGCAATGATGGCTGAGTTGATGGCGCCGATCGACACGCCGCACACCCAGTCTGGCTCCATGCCGTCTTCATGCAGCGCCTGATAGACGCCGGCCTGGTAAGCGCCGAGCGCGCCGCCGCCTTGCAGCACGAGCGCGACACGGTCGCAGCGATCGGGCCGCCATCCGCGGTTTGTGAAGGTCTCGGTATCCGGCGTACGCGCGTCCATAACTCTTGCCCCACTGGTTTTTCGGTATCTGGTTCAGGGCCGCAGATTCCAGACGGGCAGTGACGCTGTCGTGACAAACCACCTGCTGGCTGCGTGCAGCGATCCATTTTCATCGCGATGCTTAAAACAACTAGTGTGGTGGTTCAGAAGTTCGCTCGACTTTCCCCGCGAGTCCTTCCAGCGAACTTCTGAACCTGAACCACACTAAAATCATGGGTTTACTAGTGCCGCGGATTTGAAGTTCTTCCGAGTGAAGCCGCAAGTTCGATGAAGAACTTCAAATCCAAAAGCGGCACTAGAATCATAGGCTTGCTAATGTCCCTTTGATTCCGAAGTTCGCATCCGAGCAAGCCGCCAGCCTGTGCGAACTTCGGAATTCGAGACATTAGTGTCCTCTCAACTCCAAAGTCCGCTACGGAGCGCGCTGCACGATGAGGCGGACTTTGGATTTGGGACACTAGGCTGCGCTTGTCATGGCCCTGAAGGAATTGTCTCACACCGCTGTCAAGGAGCGCCGCTAGCTGTCGTGCGTCATAGTACTTACCGCTCCTTAACCGCGCTGCCGGTTGCGGGGACGGGTCCCGGTCTCGGCAGCCAGAGTGGTCGATCAGCATGTTGTCCGGAAAATCCGCCATCGTCACAGGCTCAACCAGCGGCATCGGACTTGGTATCGCGCGCGGGCTTGCCGCCAGCGGCGCCAACATCATGCTCAATGGCTTTGGCGATCCGAACGAGATCGAGACGATCCGCGCCGAACTTGCGGGCGAGCACAACATCAAGGTGCTGTACAACGCCGCCGACATGACCAAGCCGCAGGACATCGCGGATATGGTCGCGGCAATCAGGGCATCTTCGGCGTTTTCGAGCAGATGCTGACGCGTTCGGCGTCAGATCCGGACAAGGGGATCGGCTTCTTCATTCGTACCTCGGTCAGTCCGTCCGACCGCAACCTGATCAGCTTCTATCTCGATGGCGGCTTGCAGTTCACCGGCTTCAGCGACGCGCGGCCCAACGACAAGATCGGCGTGGCGATGACATATGCGAAGATCTCGGATGCCGTGCGGCAGGCTGATCGCGATGCGCAGATGTTCACCGGCATCGCCAGTCCGGTGCGTGACTACGAAGCTGTGTTTGATATGACTTATGTTGCCGAAGTGCAGAACAATTGGACGGTGCAGCCGGTCTTTCAATACGTCTTCCATCCGGGCGGCGGCATCGCCGATCCCAACGATCCGACCCAGATCCATCGCATCAAGGATGCAGCGGTGTTTGGTCTGCGATCGACGATCAACTACTAAGCCTTGGCAACTACTAAGCCCTGGCTGAGTTAACGATCACATGCGCGGCACACCGGCCGTGACCAGGCCATCGCCCAATCGTTCCATGAACGCGGGTGTGAATGGCCACCCATCGCGGGCGGCGCTGGCGTTGAGGTCCTTGTCCTTGTGCAGGAGGTTGCGCGCACAGCGACGGGCTTCGTCTTTTGCGCCTGCGTGCACCGCCGCGGCGACAAGAACGCGTTCGGCCCAGAATGATTCCGGCCCCGCTGCCATGCCGTCCTGAATCCACTTGATCGCTCGTTCATAGCGACCGGCGTTGAAGTGCGCGCAACCCATGCCGATCAAGACCAGATGGCGGACCGGCTCGAACGGCATAAGGCGCAGCGTGATCTGGAGTTCACGCAGTGCCGCGCTGTCATCGCCGAGATAGGCCGACAACCAGCCGCGTCGCAGCCAAGCCCATGGCGACCACGGCTCGATCGCCAGCGAGCGCTCGATCAATTGATCGGCCGCCCCGAGCTGCCGATTGAGGGTCAATGCACCGCTGCACAGGCTCAGCGCAAGCGCATCATGCGGCGCATCGCGCGCTGCTTCGTCGGCAAGACGTTGTGCGTGTGCCCGGTCCAGTTCGGAGGTACCGCTGAAATGATGCGCCGCGCGCTGGCTCCAGCACCAGGCAGCGATCGCTTTCGGCAATGCATAGTGCGGTGCCAGCTTCTGGGCCTGTTCGACGTCTTCCAGCGCAGCACTGCATGATGTCGGGCCCACCACGAAGGCTGATCCGAGTGCCCGCCAACTCAGGCGCAGGGCTTCGTCAATAATATCGTCATCTCCGCTCGGGATTTGCCCTCGCACGAATTTCAGTGTCTGTGATGGCAGCTCGCCGAATTGCTTTCGGTACTGCGCGGAAAATCGGCCGAGCTGAGTGTAGCCATTGGCTGTGGCGATGTCGGTGACGCTCGTACTATCGCGGGCGGTCAGCAATTGCTGGCGTGCGCGCGCCAGCCGCATTTGCCGCACCCAGCCGAGCGGTGTCGTTCCGAGATAAGTCTTGAAATGCGCTTCCAGCGTACGCGGGCGCACGCCCGCAACTGCTGCAAGCGTCTCGAGTTGGATCGATTCATCAAGTCGCTCGTTAAGCCAGCGCAATGAATGTGCAACACTCGCAGGCAGTGCGTGACGCACATGCAGTGTCGCATCATCGGCGCCGAGATGCATCTCCGGTTTGACATTCATGGCTTCGCCTCCAATCCGGTAGTTTGGATCGGCGCAACCGGCGCTCTGGTCCGACAGAATTTCGCTGCGGATTCTGCACCATCTTGCGGAAGCTGCATAGCGGCGGCGGAAGTTCCGCGTCAGGGTACCACACGCTGGTCGGGGGCGCTGGCTCAATTCAAATGTTAGGGAGGACTATCATGTCAATGACCCAAACCGCGGTTCCACCCGGACCGGACCTTGCCGGCCTCAAGACGCGTCAGCAAGGCGCGTGGTCGTCCGGCGATTATGCAGTTGTTGGTTCAACCTTGCAGATCGTCGGCGAAGAACTGTGTGAATCACTTGATTTGCATGCCGGGCAACGCGTGCTCGATGTCGCAGCCGGTAACGGCAACGTCTCGCTCGCAGCCGCGCGGCGCTGGTGCGACGTCACGTCGACGGATTATGTGCCGGCGTTGCTTGCACGCGGAAAGGCGCGCGCCGTTGCGAATGGCCTGACCATCGCTTTCCGGGAGGCGGACGCCGAAGACTTGCCGTTCGCTGATGCGAGTTTCGATGTCGTCGTGTCCACCTTTGGCGTGATGTTTACTCCCGATCAGAACAGGTCCGCAGCGGAAATGCTGCGCGTGTGCAGGCCGAAGGGCAAGATCGGACTTGCGAACTGGACACCGCAAGGCTTCATCGGACAGGTGTTCAAGACGCTCGGCCAGTACCTGCCGCCGCCGGCCGGCGCGAAATCACCTGCGCTGTGGGGCACGCGCGAACGGCTGGCTGAACTGTTCGGCAACGGGGTCGTGTCGATCCAGGCTCAGCCGCGTCACTTCACATTCCGCTATCGCTCGCCCGAACATTTCCTTGATGTGTTCAAGATGTATTACGGTCCGATCCTCAAGGCGTTCGCGGCGCTTGATGAGACCAAGCAGCGTGGTCTCCGTGAAGACCTGAATGCGCTGATCGGGCGTTTGAATACATCCGGTGACAGTACCATGGTGGTGCCGAGCGAATATCTTGAGGTTGTGATCATCAAGAAGTGACCGTTGCGGATGAGAGGCCCGCGCATCAGCGCGGGCTTTTCGTTTGCCGCTCCATCAATGCGCGGGCTTATGTGCTGATACAATCAACGCGGGCATCGGAATTGCATAGCCGCCGTCATGTTCGAAGCCCGATATCACCTTGCGCAGATATTGTTTGATATTCGCCAGGCTCGCGGAGTTCTGCCGGTTGAGAACTGCCGCCGCACGGACGGTACCCGAGGAAATGGCTTCGATGAAGACGTCGGGAGAGGGCACGCGCCAGACTAAGGGAATTTCTGTTCCCGAGATATTTTTAAAGCCTGCGCGGCTCAGCATCTCCGAAGAAAATTTCATGTCGCCGTAGCTAAAGAAGTCCGGCCCCGGGGGCAATCCGACATCGAGCGAACCGTGTTCGCGGATGGCGTCATAGATCATCGAAATGCCAATGCATTTCGCGGCTTCGCACCACGAGGCGTAAGCGAACCGTCCATCGGGTTTGAGAACGCGAAACGACTCTGCCGCAGCTTTTCGGGGATTCGGAACGTGGGGCATGCCGAAGGCATTCAAGACCACATCGAACTGCCGGTCCGCAAAAGGCAGTTCTTCGGCATCACCTTCGATGAACCTGATGCGCGGATGCGTTTCCCTGGCCAGTCGAACCTGAGCGGCGGAGAAGTCCACGCCGATTGCCTCGGCGCCTATGTTATGCGCCGCGGCGGCCACATAACCCGCGCCGCATGCGACATCGAGGACTTCGTCGCCTGCCTTTAAATTCACTGCATAAATGAGGTCAGGAACGCACCCTGACGTCACCTCTCCGAGATGACGGTGATAGGAGACGGCCAAGGCGTCGTTGCTCCAGCCCGTATGTTCGAACTCCCAGAATGGGTTGACCATCATGGAATAAGTCCTCCCTTGCGCTTCCTCGATCGGCAAAGAGGCTGGACGAATTTACGACGCCCGCGGTGTCTTCCGGCATCACCAGCCGTGAAAGCCGCGCAGCTTCGTCTACCTGATCGTGACGGTGATTTTCCTGGACACGACCGGAGGATTGAAGGGGTAGTGTTTGGCGTCGCCAAGCACCAGTTGCAGTGTGTGCTTTCCGGGTGGTAGTTCGATGCGTGCTTCGGTCTGACCTGCGCCGAAATGAAGGTGGGCTTTGTCCTGCGGGATCGGCTCGTTGGGATCGAGTGGGTCATTGACGTCAACCAGCAAATGGTGGTGGCCGGCATTGGCAAAGGTGTCGCCTGCATGAGTTACGCCCATGTTGCGCAAACCGAAGCGAGCCCAGAACGCGCCTTTGATCACGGAACCATCTTGCGGCCAGACGAAGTAGAGATAGGCATCCTTTCCGGCCGGAGAGTTTTGCGCGTTGGCTGCAAACGACAGTAATGCGAGTGTCGTGGAAAGCGCGATGATCCGGATGATCTCCATAGTGACACATTTCCTTTACGGCTTGTCCTCACGCGAAAGAGCAACCCGGAAGCCGTGAGTCGGATAGCGCACCACGGCGTCATATCGATCGCGGCTCGCGGGGCGGGCCGAGCGGGCGTCGTTGCGCCATGAGCCCGACCGGATCACGCGTGAGGTACAGTCGCCGTCGGCGATCCATGGCGAACCGTCGGATGGCGCGCCCTGATAGTTCTTGTGCCAGCAATCCTCGACCCATTGATCGACACCGCCGCCCATATCATAGAGACCAAACGGGTTCGGCTTGAGGCTTCCGACATTTATCGGCTGTTCGCCGGGTGCGGTGTTGAGGCAATTCTTGCAATTGACCATGCCGACCTGGAATTGGTCACCCCACCAGTATGCTGTCTGCGTGCCGCCGCGCGCGGCGTATTCCCATTCGGCTTCACTCGGAAGCCGATACGGCTTCTGCGTCACCTGCGAGAGCCACGCCGCGAATTGCTTGGCGTCATTCCAGCTGACGTCGGTCATCGGTGCGTCCTCGCGGCCGGTTGCGGTGAATGGACACGCCTTGGCCTCGGCGCAATTGTTCCACTCGCGAACCGTGATCGGAGACTTGCTCATCGCAAACGGCCTGATCGAAACGCGATGGACCGGCCGCTCCGAAAGGTCGTCATTGCTGCCCATCGCGAAGCTGCCGCCGGAAATCGGAACCATATCGGGCTCCCTTGCTTTCGCTGGGGCAGCAGGCGGTGTGATTGCCGCCGGTGCGGCGGTGACCGCCGGCGCTGTCTTGGGTGCAGTCTTGGGAGCTGTCTGCGGTGAGGCCTGCAGGGTGGGAGCCGATTGCGACAAGGGAGGTGTAACAGTGATAGCAGGTGCGGCTTGCGGTGCAGGCGCAACTGCCGCCGGCGGAGCTTTTGCGATTTCCGTTGGGGGGTGTGGTGCTGGAGATTGTGTTGTTGTTGCCGGCGGCGGGACGCGGGTTGCCACCTGATGGGGCCGGACCACCAGATACCAGAATGCACCGCCTGCGACAGAAAGCAGGATAACAGTGCCGGCGACGAGCAGCGCGATCATCGGCCGTATCCGGCTCTCGATCAGAGCCGACGGATCGGGAAGAACGCGATAGACCCGCACAGGATCGGTGATGTTCTTGACCTGTTTGTCGCCGAGCGACTGATAGCCGCAAACAAGCTTGTGCTTGACCTGCTCGTAGATGCCGCCCGAAATGAAAATCTGTCCGGGAATGGCAATTCCTTCAAGCCTTGAGGCGACATTGACGCCATCGCCATAGACGTCATCGCTCTCGACGATGACGTCTCCGAGATTGACGCCGATCCGGTAGACGATCCAGCTTTCCCTGGGTTGTGATGCGTTGCGCCCCACCATGCTCTGCTGAATGACGATGGCGCAGCGGACAGCTTCGACGGGACTGTCGAAAATCGCAATGAAGCCGTCGCCGGTGGTTTTCACCAGCCGGCCATGGTGCTCCGCAATGGTTGGTTCGACGAGATCGCGCTCGATCCGCTTGACCCGCGCGTAGGTCCCGTCTTCGTCAAGCTGCATGAGGCGGCTGTAGCCGGCGATATCGCCCGCGATGATCGCTGCAAGCCGGCGAGGCGTTGCATCGTTTGGATGCTCCCCGTCATTCCCCGATCGGATGTGATGAATTTCGCCGCGCATTGTTCAGCGCCTCACCGATCGGAACACGCAACTTACAGGCGAGCGGTCAGTCTCTTCCGTGCCAACGCACGGCCGGCTGCCAAAAAGGCTACGCCGAATGGTCGATCCAGACAATTACCTCGAAATGCTATGTCTGTTCCCGATAGGTCAGGGGAGCTGTCGTGTAAAAATGCGCGTCAGACGATCAGCTTTGCTTGAGCGGCTTATGTTCAATCATCGTGAAGCCGGATGTTGCATCGCTCTGGCGCAACAGCGCGACACGGTCGATCGGAATTGATCGCAGATCGAGTGCGGAAAAACGTTTCTGCAAGACATCAAGCACAGGGGCGCGTCGCTCGGATGGCAATGATCCGGTCAGTGTCATGTGGAAGCGGAATTCCTCGAACACATAAGGATAACCCCAGCGGTCGAGATGCGCGATCTGCTTGTCCGTCAACGCGGCAATATTTCGCCGGGCGCGATCTTCTTCGGTCAGTGGCACGCGAAAGTCGTCAAACGCTGTCACGCAATCCGCGGCGAATGTTTGCAGATCAGGGAAGGGCGCATCTGGCACGATTGCGATGAAGCTGCCGATGGCGCGGACCACCGGCGCGATTACCGGAATCGCGCGCGGCGTCCGCGCGAATGCCTGCAGTGCTGTCGTCAATTCGTTCTCGGTCTTGCCGGGGGCAAGCGTGATCGGCGCCTTCAGCGTGGCGTGAAAACCGTATTTGCGCGGATCGACCGTGAGCTGCTTCCAGCCTTCGATCTCGCGCTCGATGCCGTCAACGAAAGGCAGCGTCTGTCCGGTGAATGCATCATAGCCGAGCAGGCTCGCGCCGAAGCGATAGAGGGCGCTGTCGGCGGAGGGGACGAAGTAGATCGCGTAGCGGGGATATTGCGGCATGCGGTCCCTTGAGTAACCGGCCTCTCAGGCCGGTTCAACCCTGCGCGCAGCCGGCGCGGCTGTTGTCATGCGTTGCGGCTCGGTGAGATAGGCCAGGCGTCCACCCGCAATCGCCGCGACGACGCGAGGCCGGAGCGCATCATGCGCGTCGACCAGGACAATGTCGGCACGCTTACCGGGAGCGATTTCGCCGCGATCGTGCAACCCTGTTGCCGCCGCCGGTGCGCCGGAGACCAGCGACCAGGCTTGCGGCAAAGGCACGATCCTGTCGGCGACCAGACGGAAGGCCGCGAGCAGCGGCGCCGGATAATAATAGTCCGAGGCGAGGATGGAGCAGAGACCCTTGTTCACCATCTCCGCCGCGCTGGTCCAGCCGGTGTGGCTGCCGCCGCGCACGACATTCGGGGCGCCGAACACGGTGAAGTCACCGCCGTCGATTGCGGCGCGTGCGGTCTGTTCATTGATCGGGAATTCCGCGATGTCGACGCCGAGGTCCCGGAAGTTCGCGCGCTGCTGCGGCGATTCATCGTCGTGGGAGAGTAATGGCACATCGTTGCCGCGGGCGACGGCGGCGAGCCGCGCGATCGATGCCGGCACGTCATCGGCACGCTTCATCACGCGGTCCACAAGCTGGTCGAATTCACTTTCGCTGAGACCGGAGCGTTCCACCATCCGGGCGCGTTTCTTCGGATTGCCCATCGACGCAGCGGTCATGTGCATGTGATCGTTGAAAGCGAGCAGATCGACCCGTCCAGCCGCCAGCCATTCGGCAATCATCGGCTCCGCGTCGAGGTTGAAGGTCTCCTGCCGCAGATGGAAGCGCGTGTCGGCGGCGAAACGCGGCCGCAGTTCTTCGATGGCATCGATCAGGCGATGGGCGTTCTCGCTGCCGCGCAGGCCGGGTTCCCAGGACCATGTTGCGGCATGAAAGACAGTGGTGATGCCGTTGGCGATAGCCTGCCGGTCACTGTCGACCAGTGCGACATCAATCGGGAAATCGACACCGGGGCGCGGCATCATCTGGCGCTCGAATGCATCGCCATGCATGTCCACGATGCCGGGAAGCGCGATCAGGCCGTGGCCGTCGAGGCGCAGTGCCGCGCGCTCAGCGCGCGATGATGTTTCGGAAATGATGCCAGCGGCGATGTGGATCGATGCATCGTCCACCAATGCGCTTCCGACAAGCGTCTCACCGCCTTCGATCAATATGTCCGTCATATTTCTTCCCAATCTCGCGCTATACGCTGGTCTTGTTCTTGTATTTGTCGATAAAGGCTTCGACCGGCAGCTTCCGGAAATCCGGCAACGCGGTGCGCAACTGGTCGTGAGTTCCAGTCCCACCACGCCAGCGTCAGCAATTGTTCTGAGGCCTGTTCTGAAAACCGGCGGCGGATCGGCTTGGCGGGATTGCCGCCGACGATCGTATAGGCCGGCACATCCTTGGTGACGACCGCGCCCGCCGCGACCACGGCACCGGTGCCGATGTTGCGGCCCGGCAACACGATGGCGCCATGGCCGATCCAGACGTCGTGACCAAACGTCACATGGTGGCTGCGCCGCCATGCGAAGAATTCCGCATCATCTGTCTCGCCCGGAAAATAGGCACTCGCGCGATAGGTAAAGTGCGCCTGCGTGGCGCGATGCATCGGATGGTTGCCGGGATTGATCCGGGTCATCGCCGCGATCGAGCAGAACTTGCCGATGGTGGCATAGGTGATCTGGCTGTCGTTCACGACATAAGAGTAATCACCCAGCGTGACCTCAAGCAGCGTGGTTCGTGCGCCAATTTCGCAATATGCGCCCGCTTTGCTGTCGCGCAGGGTGGCTGTCGGATCGATGAAAGGTTGAACGGATAGCTTCTTGCCGGCCATGAATGACGGAGTCTCGCTGGTCAATGTGTGGAGGGTGTGGGCATGCGCGGAGTGTCTTCGGTACGTTTCATGACGGTGTCATGAACATTGGATGACAGCAAACCTCTTCTGCATTGCACACAGAAGTGCGCCGGAACGGTCGACGTTGTCACACAACTGTTAAGCACGCGCGTTAGCGGTGGGGCTCAGTCAAGGACGGAGCCGACGAATGCTTGTGGTGGACGGATTGACGTGCCGGTTTGGCACGAAGACGGCCGTTGACAATGCCTCTTTCTCGATCGAGCCCGGACGTTTCGTTGGCGTGATCGGCCGGTCGGGCGCCGGCAAGTCCACTTTGCTGCGCATGATCAACCGGCTGGAGCAGCCCACCAGCGGACGCATCATGTTTGAAGGCGTCGATGTGACCGCGCTGCAGGGGCGTGAGCTGCGCCGCTGGCGCGCCCGCTCGGCGATGATCTTTCAGCAATTCAATCTGGTTGGTCGCCTCGATGTGCTGACCAACGTGTTGATGGGCCGCCTTGCAGGCGTGCCGCTGTGGCGTTCGATGACCCAGATGTGGGCGCAGGATGACAAGGCGATTGCGATTTCTGCGCTTGAACAGTTCGACATGATGCCGATGGCGGCGCAGCGCGCCGATCAGTTGTCCGGTGGTCAGCAGCAGCGCGTGGCGATCGCGCGCGCACTGGTTCAGCAGCCGGATATCATTCTGGCGGATGAGCCCATCGCGTCGCTCGATCCGCGCAACACCCGCATCGTGATGGATGCGTTGCTGCGCATCAACAAGCACTTCGGCATCACCGTGATGTGCAACCTGCATTCGCTCGATCTGGCGCGGACCTACTGCGATCGCCTGATCGGCATGTCCGCGGGCCGCGTGGTGTTCGATGGTTCGCCCGCCATGCTCACGGACTCCATCGCCCGCGAACTCTACGACCTCGAGGCCGGCGAAGTCATGGACGAAGTGCCGGACTTCGTGCCCGGAGAATTGGCACCCGCGCTCGGAAATGCCGCGGCTGCCTGATCTTTCTGCCGAAACTTTCTGACTTACACAGGGGGACTTTATGTTCAATCGTCGCACTATTCTCGCCGGCGCTGCAGCGCTCGCATTTACCGCTACTGCCGCTTCGGCGCAGGAGTGGAAGGCCAAGTATCCAGAACTGAACTTTGCCGTGGTTCCCGCTGAGAACGCTTCGGGCGTGACCGAGCGTTGGGCGCCGTTCATCGCCTACCTGAGCAAGGAACTCGGCGTGAAGGTGAATCTTCGTATCGCCAACGACTACGCTGCGGTGATCGAAGGCCAGCGCACCGGCAATATCCATATCGCCAGCTACGGCTCGGCATCGTTCTCGCGTGCCCGCCTTACGGGCGTGAACGCTGAAGCCTTCGCCAACGACCGCAACATCGATGGCAGCACCGGCTACTATTCGATGTTCTTCGTGTTGGCCAAGAGCCCGTACAAGAGCATCGACGATCTGAAGGGCAAGAACCTCGGCCTCGTCGATCCGAACTCGACCTCGGGCAACAACGTGCCGCGCTTCGAGCTGAACAAGATGAACATCGGCGACGCTGAATCCTATTTCGGCAAGGTGGTGTTCACCGGCAGCCACGAGAACGCGCTGTTGGCGCTCTCCCAGGGCACCGTTGACGTTGCCGCCAACCAGTGGACCGCGGAAAACGACTCGACGCTGGCGCAGATGCTGACCAAGGGCATGCTGAAGAACAGCGACGGCACGGCGATGAAGAAGGAAGACTTCCGCATCATCCACAAGTCCGCCGCGATCCTGAACGGCCCTTACGCTGTTCTCACCGACATGCCGGCCGACCTGAAGGCAGCGATCGAGAAGGCCTTCTTCGACGCGTCCGACCAAGGACAAGGCTGCGTTCGATCGCCTGTCGGATGGCCAGAAGCAGGGCTTCGCTCCGGCCACCACGAAGGATTGGAACGACACCATCGAACTGATCAAGTTCGTCGACAGCCTCCGCAAGAAGAAAGCGTCCTGATTGGACGAAGGCCGGACTGCACGTGCAGTCCGGCCTTTTCTTTTCGCTCATAGAGCAAATTTGATTTGACCGTCAGTCTCACCAGCTATCCGCCCCAGCAGATCGCGGCGCTCGAAGCCGCGTATGATGCGTCGGTCACGCGCAAGCGCATCCGTTTTCTGGTGGGACTTGTCATCTTCGTGGCGCTGCTGATCGTCGCCGGTCTTGGCGCCGAGGTCGCGCCCAAGACTTTGGTCGACAAGATCGGCAATTTCGTCGGTTACTTCGACCGCCTTCTGCATCTCGACACCGGCGCGCGGGTCTGGACCGATCCCGCCGAATGGTTCTGGGGCTGGAAGGGCTGGCTCAAGCTGCTGGCTGAGACGCTGTTGCTCAGTTATGTCGGCACCGCCATCGGTGCGGTCGGTGCGCTCTGCCTGAATTTCTTCGCCGCCACCAACGTGTCGCCGCATCCGGTGCTGCGGTTCGTGACGCGCAGGTTTCTGGAATTCTGCCGCACCGTTCCGGGCATCGTGTTCGCCTTGATCTTCGTCATCGCCTTTGGTCTTGGGCCGATGGCGGGCATGCTGGCCATCGCCATCCACTCCATCGGGGCGCTCGGCAAATTGTATTATGAGATTGTCGAGAATATCGACATGAAGCCATTGGAGGGCGTGCGCTCGACAGGCGCAAGCTGGCTGTCGTCTATCCGCTTCGCAGTGTTGCCGCAGGTGATGCCGGGCTTTGCGAGCTACACGCTGCTGCGCTTCGAGATCAACGTGCGCGAGGCCTCGATCATGGGCTTTGTCGGCGCCGGCGGCATCGGGCAGGAACTCGTGGTCGCAGTGCGCAAGTTCTTCTATTCGGACGTCAGCGCGATTCTGGTGATGATCATCGTCACGGTGTTCATCATCGACATCGGCACCGGCTGGCTGCGCGGACGCCTTCTCGGTACGGGGACGCGCGCATGATCGCGGCGGATCGCAGCGCGGCGGAACTGGCGGCGCAATATCCCGATTTGTTTCGTGGATCACACGCCGGTCGTCTGAAGGCGCTTGCTATCGCGGTGGCGGCCATCGCGCTGTTTTTCTTCGGCTGCTGGTACATGGAAATTTCCATCCATCGCCTGGTGACCGGCTTCAAGCAGCTCGGCTGGTTCATCATGCTGATGATCCCGCCCGATCCCGGCTCGTCATTCCCGACATACCTCCATGCGATGGGGGAGACGCTGTCGATCGCGTTTCTCGGCACGTTGCTTGCGGCGGTGTTTGCGTTGCCGATCAGCCTGCTGGCGGCGAAAAACATCATTCCGTCCGTCTTTCTGCGCTTTCCGGTGCGGCGGTTTCTGGATTCGATCCGCGGCGTCGATACGCTGATCTGGGCACTGGTGTGGATCAATGTCGTCGGGCTCGGTCCGTTCGCCGGCGTGCTGGCGATCGCGACGTCGGATTTCGGCGCGTTCGGCAAACTGTTCTCGGAAGCGATCGAAGGTGCAGACCGCAAGCAGGTCGAAGGCATCCGCGCAGCGGGCGGCAGCAAACTGCATGAAATCCGCTTCGGCCTGCTGCCGCAGGTGCTTCCTGTGCTGGCGGGGCAGATTCTTTACTTCATCGAATCCAATACGCGATCGGCCACCATCATCGGCATCGTCGGCGCGGGCGGCATTGGCCTGCAGCTGGCCGAACAGATCCGCGTGCTGGAATGGCAGAAGGTTTCGACGCTGGTGCTGATGATCCTGGTCGCGGTGGCTGCGATCGACTTCGTCTCGAGCAGGCTTCGCCTTGCGATTATCGGCCGCGCGGGCGAGGCGCGGCACTGATCTCCGCTACTGATTTTCGATAACGAACTGAACGCGTTCAGCGGCGAAACGCGAGCGCGATATGATCAATGGCTTGCCGTTGATTTCCGTATCGAGCTTTTCAACGACGAGTACCGGGCGGCCTAGAGCGAGATCGAGACGCGCGGCGTCCGCGGCTTCGGCAATTGCAGCAGTGATGTTGGTCCACTCGCGGCGATAGTCGCGGATGCCGAAGTGGGCCAGCACCTTGGTGATGGACTGCAGTTTTTCGTAGAGCTTGCCGCCGTCTGGAAAGCGGTCGGCATTGACCCAAGTGGAGCCGACGCAGATTGGCATCCGGTCTGCTGTGCGCAGTGCATCAATCCGCAGCAATGGTGCGCCAGTCTTGAGGCCCAGGTGTTTGGCGAGATCCTGCGGCGCATCTTCGATCGATGCATGGAGTAACTTCCCATGCGCTTCATGCCCGCCCGCGCTGACGATTTCGGAAAAGCGCGTTCGTGAGCGTAGCGGGTAGGCAATGCGCGGCGCTTCAACGTAGGTGCCGCTGCCGCGTTCGGCGCGCACCAGGCCGCGCTCCGCCAGTGCCGCCAGCGCGCGGCGCACGGTGTGACGATTGACGCGATGGGTCTCCGCGATCTCCGTTTCGCCCGGTAGCTTGGAGTCGCGCGGATAGGTGCCATCGGCAATCGACTGCTCGATGGAATCCGCCACGCGCCGCCACAGCGCGACGCCCGTGCTGGACTCGGTCAGACTCATGAACTCGACTGCCTTTCGCTGAGTGAGAGTTCCAGCATAGCGAAAATCATGCCGTCGTCACCAGATTGTCATAGCGCTGCGTTACGAAGTTGTCTATTAACATAGACAACTTGGAATCGGCAAGCTGGACATCATGACCCAACCGCAAGCAAGCCCGCAGCAGACCCAGCGCCAGGAGGCCATGGCCGTGCTGGCGCATACGCCCACGGAGCGGATCGCGGCGTGTCTGGGTGAGATCGATGTTCCCGCGCACGAGGCGCTGCGCCAGCCGGAGAACGGCCTTGTCATGGTGCGTGGCCGGATCGGCGGGGACGGCGCGCCGTTCAATCTCGGGGAAGCGTCGGTTTCGCGCGCCGCTGTGCGATTGTCCTCCGGCGAAGTCGGCTTCGGTTACGTGCTGGGACGGGATGGCGAGAAGGCAAGGCTGATCGCGCTGTGCGACGCGCTGATCCAGAGCGCCGCGTTCAAGAGCCGCATCGAGCAGCAGGTCGTTGCCCCGCTGCGGCAGGAGCGGGAGACGGCCCGCGCCCAACAGGCGGTGGAAACGGCCGCCACGCGAGTCGATTTCTACACGCTGGTGCGGGGCGAGGGCTGAGATCATGACACTCCATACCAGTCTTGAGTCCGGTCTTGGAACGGGCTTTGCCAATCCGGTGCAGTCATCGCAAGCGGTGTTCCGCAATGTGATGAATGCGCTGGCGCGTCCCGGTTCGATCCACACGATGACGGACATCGTGCAGGCACCCTCGGTCCTGATGCCGGCAACCGCCGCGGTGGCGCTGGCGTTGTTCGATCACGACACCCCGATTTGGCTCGACGACCGATTTGCCGCCGACGCCAACATGGCTTCGTGGCTGCGGTTTCAGACCGGTGCCCCAGTCACAACTGACGCGCCGCGCGCTGCATTCGCCCTTGTTAAGTAGCGCCAAGACGTTGCCGGATTTTGAAAGCTTCGGATTGGGCACGCCGGAATATCCAGATCGTTCGACGACGCTGGTGGTGCAGGTCGAGACACTCACGGAAGGCGACGCGCTTGCGCTGAGTGGCCCTGGCATTCGCGGCGTATCCACCCTGCGTGCCGGTGCACTGCCGTCTGATTTCATCGTGCGCATGCAGGCCAATCGCGCGTTGTTTCCGCTTGGGGTCGATCTGCTGCTGGTGTGCGGCAACGACCTCGTGGCGCTGCCGCGCAGCACGCACGTTGCTGCAAAGGAGACTTGATTCATGTATGTGGCAGTGAAGGGCGGCGAACGCGCCATCGAAAATGCACACCGGCTGCTGGCGCATGAGCGCCGTGGCGATCCGGCAGTGCCTGATTTGTCGCTGACGCAAATTTCCGAACAACTTACCCTCGCGGTCGATCGGGTGATGACCGAGGGGTCGCTCTATGATCGCGAGCTTGCCGCTCTGGCGATCAAGCAGGCGCGAGGCGACCTGATCGAGGCGATCTTCCTGCTGCGCGCGTTCCGCGCGACGCTGCCGCGCTTCGGCGTCGACCGAGCCGCTCGACACGGCGAACATGCAGGTGCGCCGCCGCGTGTCGTCGACCTTCAAGGATATTCCCGGCGGGCAAATTCTCGGACCGACCTTCGACTACACGCATCGCCTGCTCGATCCGACGCTGACGTCGGGCGAGGCTGTTCCGGAGCCCGCACAGGGCACGCCGCTTGAAGATTCGATGCCGCGCGTGACCGACATTCTCGGCGCCGATGGTTTGATCGAATCGTCACCGAAGGAAAATCCGGATCAGCCGGTGGGTGACCTGACCCGCGAACCGTTGAGCTTTCCGGCGGATCGCGACCTGCGCCTGCAAAATCTCGCGCGTGGCGACGAGGGCTTTCTGCTGGCGCTCGGGTATGCGACGCAGCGCGGTTTCGGCCGCACGCATCCATTCGCCGGCGAAATCCGTTTCGGCGATGTCGAAATCGAATTCGTCGCGGAGGAAGTCGGCTTCGCTGTGCCGCTTGGTTCGATCACGCTGACCGAGTGCCAGATGGTGAACCAGTTCAAGGGCTCGGCCACGGAAGCGCCGTGCTTCACGCGCGGTTACGGCCTCGCTTTCGGACAGAGTGAGCGCAAGACCATGTCGATGGCACTGGTGGATCGCTCGCTGCGCGCCCGCGAATTGGGCGAAGAGGTGGGTGCGCCGACGCAGGACGAGGAATTCGTCATGTCGCATTCCGACAATGTGCAGGCGACGGGCTTCGTCGAGCATCTCAAGCTGCCGCATTACGTGGACTTCCAGTCCGAACTCGGACTGTTGCGGAAACTGCGCAAGGAATTCGAGGCGGCGAAAGACAACGACACCAAGCTGGCGGAGGCTGCCGAATGAACGCGCCGGTTTATAATTTTGCCTATCTCGACGAGCAGACCAAGCGGATGATCCGCCGCGCGATTCTGAAGGCGATCGCGATCCCCGGCTATCAGGTGCCGTTTGCCAGCCGCGAAATGCCGATGCCATATGGCTGGGGCACCGGCGGCGTACAGGTGACGGCGGCGATCCTCGGCGCGGACGATACGCTCAAGGTGATCGACCAGGGTTCCGACGACACCACCAATGCGATCTCGATCCGCAAGTTCTTCGAGAAGACCGCAGGCGTGAAGACGACGACGGCGACGTCGGACGCGACCGTGATCCAGACGCGGCACCGCATTCCGGAGACCGCGCTGAACGACAATCAGGTGCTGGTCTATCAGGTGCCGATCCCGGAGCCGCTGCGGTTTCTCGAACCGCGCGAGACCGAGACGCGCCGCATGCATGCGCTCGGCGAGTACGGCCTGATGCATGTCAAACTCTATGAAGACATCGCGCGCCATGGTCACATCGCGACGACCTACGCCTATCCGGTGAAGGTCAATGACCGTTACGTGATGGACCCGTCGCCGACGCCGAAATTCGACAATCCGAAAATGGATAATTGCGACGCGCTGCAATTGTTCGGTGCGGGGCGTGAGAAGCGCATTTACGCGATCCCGCCGTACACCAAGGTGACGTCGCTGGATTTCGAGGATCATCCGTTCGAGACCTATCGCTTCAGCGCGCCATGCGCGCTTTGCGGGTCGACGGAGTCCTATCTCGACGAGGTGGTTGTGGACGACAAGGGCGGGCGGATGTTCGTCTGCTCCGACACCGATTATTGCGAAACCCGCCGCGCGGACGGCCATCAGGGCGCAGGCTTCGGCGCCGACCATCAGGTGACATGATGCGCGATCTCGATCAGCCTTTGCTCGTCTGCGAGGATCTGAGCAAGTCTTACGGCCGGCAGTTGGCATGTCGCAATGTGTCGTTCGAGCTTTATCCCGGCGAGGTGCTTGCCATCGTCGGCGAGTTCAGGCTCGGGCAAATCGACGCTGCTGCAAATGCTGTCGACGCAGTTGCAGCCGAGCAAAGGCCGCGTGTCGTATCGCATGCGCGACGGCGTCACGCGTGATCTGGCGACGCTTGGTGAAGCCGAACGGCGTTTTCTGTTCCGCACCGACTGGGGCTATGTGCATCAGGATCCCGCCACGGGCCTGCGGATGGGTGTATCGGCCGGTGCCAATGTCGGCGAGCGGCTGATGGCGGTCGGCTGGGGCCACTATGGACGTATTCGCGATACCGCGTCGTCCTGGCTCGAGCGGGTGGAGATTTCGACCGACCGTATCGACGATGCGCCGAAGACTTACTCGGGCGGCATGCGGCAGCGCTTGCAGATCGCGCGCAATCTCGTCACCGAGCCACGTCTGGTGTTCATGGACGAGCCGACCGGCGGCCTCGATGTATCGGTGCAGGCGCGGTTGCTCGATCTGGTACGCGGGCTGGTCAACGAACTCGGCCTCGCGGTCATTATCGTGACCCACGATCTCGCGGTGGCGCGGCTGTTGTCGCATCGGGTGATGGTGATGAAGGGCGGCGAAGTGATCGAAACCGGGCTGACCGATCAGGTGCTCGACGATCCGCACGAGCCTTATACGCAGCTTCTCGTTTCCTCGATCCTGCCGGCGTGAGGTCCATATGTCTCCGATGATCGAAATCTCCGGCGCCGCCAAGACCTTCATCATGCATCTGCAGAACGGTGTGCGGCTGCCGGTCATCTCCGGCGTGTCGATGCACGTGAATGCCGGTGAATGCGTTGTGCTGGCCGGCCCTTCGGGCGCGGGCAAGTCGTCGATCCTGAAGATGATCTTCGGCAACTACCGCTGCGACCAAGGGCGCATCGCCGTGCGTCACGACGGCAATGTCGTTGATATTGCCAGCGCCGAGCCGCGCGACATCCTCCGGGTTCGCCGGCAGACGATTGGCTATGTCAGCCAGTTTTTGCGCGCCGTGCCGCGCGTGGCCACGCTCGATGTGGTCGCCGAGCCGTTGATCGCGATCGGCGTTGCGCGCGACGAAGCCAACGCGCGCGCGGCTTCGCTGCTGCGCCGGCTCAACATCGCCGAGCGGCTCTGGACGCTGCCGCCTTCGACGTTTTCCGGCGGCGAGCAGCAGCGCGTCAACATCGCGCGCGGCTTCATCTCGGACATGCCGATCCTGCTGCTGGACGAGCCGACGGCTTCGCTCGATGCCACCAATCGCCAGATCGTCGTCGATCTGGTCGGAGAAAAGAAAACCCGCGGCGTCGCCATGGTGGCGATCGTGCACGATGATGAGATGCGCAATCTGATCGCGGATAGAGTTGTCGACGTAACGTCGTTTGCGGCGGCAGCGTGAAGGGGGAACAATGAATTCTGAACGAACCGAAACAATTCTCAGCAACGCCCGCGTGGTCTTGAACGACCGCGTCATCGAGCGGGGCTGGGTCGCGATCGCCAATGGCGTGATCGCGGAGGCAGGCGAAGGCGACGCGCCGGAGCGCGGCGAGGACATGGGCGGCGATCTCGTGATGCCGGGCCTGATCGAACTGCACACCGATCACCTCGAAGCGCATTACGTGCCGCGCCCCAAGGTCTATTGGGACCCGGTCGCCGCCGTTGTCTCCTATGACGGTCAACTCGCCACCAGCGGTATCACCACGGTGCTCGATTCGCTGCGCGTCTGGCGCGAGGAAGGCGCCGAGGATGTGGACGGGCAGGCGAACATTCTCGCAAAGGCGATCGGTGATGCGCGCGATGCGAATCTGCTGCGCGCCGAGCATTTCCTGCATCTGCGCTGTGAAATTCCGATGCCGAGCGTCGTCGAGGAAGCCAAGGAACTGGTCGGGCGTCCGGATGTGCGGCTGATGTCGCTGATGGATCACACGCCGGGCCAGCGCCAGTTCCGCGACGAAGGCAAGCTGCGCGACTACTATCGCGGCAAGAGCGGCGGCCTGACCGACGCGCAGCTCGATGTGATGTTCGAGCGGCGCTTTGAATATCAGAAGAAGTATGCGGCGACCAACATGCGCGAGATCGTTGCGCTGGCGCAGAGCCACAATATTCCGCTCGCCAGCCACGACGACACCACGGAGGAGAACGTCAGCGACGCGATCCGCGATCGTGTGTCGGTAGCAGAATTTCCGACCACGATGGAAGCCGCACGCGGACTGCATCAGGCGGGTATCCGCGTGCTGATGGGCGCGCCGAATGTCGTGCGCGGCGGTTCGCATTCCGGCAACATTGCTGCTGTCGATCTCGCCCGCGAAGGGCTGCTCGACATCATGTCGTCCGATTACGTTCCTTCGAGCCTGCTGATGGCAGCAATGCAATTGCCGAAACATGCTCCTGTGATCGATCTCGCCGCGGCAGTGCGCACCGTTACCAAGACGGCGGCGGAAGCCGTCGGTCTGACCGACCGGGGAGAGATCGTTGCCGGCAAGCGCGCCGACCTGATCCGTGTGCATATGGCGCAGGATCTTCCGGTGGTGCGCAGCGTCTGGCGTGAAGGGAATCGCGTCGCATGACCGACACAGCAACACTTTCAGATCATCGCACGGGCCTGATCGGCCCCGGCCGGCTGGTTCTGGTCGTCGGCCCAAGCGGCGCCGGCAAGGACACGCTGATTGCTCTCGCGCAGGCGGCATGCGCGGACGATCCGGGCGTGGTGTTTCCGCAGCGCGTGGTGACGCGGGAAGCTTCGACGTTCGAGAACAATGCGGCGGTCAGCCCTATGATGTTCGGGCAGATGCTTGCCCATGGCGACTTCGCCTTCCAGTGGGAGGCGCACGGCCTACGTTATGGCGTGCCGCGTTCGATCATGGATGATATCCGCGCCGCGCGCGCGGTCGTCGTCAACGTGTCGCGCACCATCGTCGAACTCGCGCGCAGGTCATATGCCAATGTCACGGTGGTTTCGGTAACAGCTCCGCCCGACGTTCTGGCGCAGCGGATTGCCGACCGTGGACGCGCCAGCGATGGGCAGGTGGATGGGCGGATTCGGCGTGCTGTGGTTGCGGCCGAGCCGGATGTGGTCATCGACAATATCGGGCCGGCGATAGATCACGCCGCCCAGTTGCTGAAGGTCATCAAGGGGCAACAATAAAGGCTCCGGCCAGGACATCGCTCCGCACGCGTCGCAGATTCGACGCGTGCGGGGACTGGTTCTCATCGGAAGAGATCGCGTAAATCCCGCAATTGTTGCGGGATTTGTGCATTAACCACCCGTTAACCATAATTGAGGCACGTTCGGTCAGGTTCCTGGGGAGCGGGCACCAAACATGTCGATTGAAACATCTGTCATCACGACGGGCCTTGATGCTGCGCGCGCCAAAATCGCGGGCACGATCAAGAGTGCCGCCAACGCCACCGGCGCCAGCTTCGAGTATCTTGTCTCGGCGGCGAAGATGGAATCCAATCTCAATCCGGGCGCGCAAGCCTCGACCTCGTCGGCGCGCGGGCTTTACCAGTTCATCGAGCAGACTTGGCTCGGCACTGTGAAAGAAGCGGGGGCGGCGTTCGGATTCGGCAAATACGCCGACGCCATTTCAAAGTCGCCGTCGGGCACTTACTCGGTCGACGATCCGAATGCGCGCGTTGAAATTCTGAAATTGCGCGATGATCCTGCCGCCAATGCCGCGATGGCGGGCGTGCTGACCCAGTCCAACGGTTTCAAGCTGACCGGTGCGATCGGCCGTCGGCCGAGCGACAGCGAACTTTACATTGCGCATTTCATGGGTGTCGGTGGTGCATCCAAGCTGATCTCGAGCGCTCAGGACAATCCGCAGGCCTCCGCCGCTGGAATGTTTCCGAACGCCGCGGCTGCAAACCGCTCGATCTTCTACAATCGCGATGGCAGTACGCGCAGCGTGTCCCAGGTCTACTCTGTGCTGACGTCACGTTACGACAGCGCGGCGAATTCGCAGGTGACGCGCATGGCAATGGCATCGGCAGGCGTGGCGCCGGGTCAATCTCACGTGGCGAATGCCTACGTGCCCGACAACGCCGCGTTTCTTTCAAATTTCCCGCAGGCCCGGGCGCCGGAGGGATCTTCTCCTCAGCTTGCGTCGCTGCAAACGCCGACTTCTCCGACATTCCGCTCGCTGTTTCAGGCAGGCAACCGGCCGGAGCCGGTGTCGAACACGGTGCGCGAGTTGTGGGGCAACAGCACCTCGCTCTCGACCGCAGCACCCGCAGCAAATGAACCTGCCAAGGCCAGTGCGCCACAGGGGCTCGGTCTGTTCAGTGATCCGACCGGCGCTTTCAGCGGCTGATATTCACCCGCTCGGGGGTCTGCCCGTCACGTGCCGGCCTGCTTCGTCCGTGGTTGCGGCCGTCGTCTCCCCAAGGGAGAAGGATAAAGCGATTCCGCGAATTGGTGTCGAGTGCCTACATTCCCTTGAACGGGGAATGGCGTGGCTGGGGCGATAAAGCCATCAGCGAATGCCCTTACCTCAGGCGGCTCCGATCTCCATACGAGAGGCTGACTCTTGAACTTCGTGTTCGTGCTCGCTGTCGGGCTGGTCGCCGGTGTGATCAGCGGAATTGTCGGCACCGGTTCGTCGATCATGTTGCTGCCTGTTCTCGTCTACGAGTTCGGGCCCAAGGAAGCCGTGCCGATCATGGCGATCGCTTCCATCATGGCGAACCTGTCTCGCATTCTGGCGTGGTGGCGCGAGGTCGACTGGCGCGCCGCCGGTGCCTACCTTCTTACGGGCGCACCAGCTGCGGCGCTCGGTGCGCGTACGTTGCTCGCGTTGCCCTCGCATGTGGTGGACGCCACGATTGGCGTTTTCCTCATTGCGATGATTCCGGTGCGACGCTGGTTCGCTGCACGCAATTTCACACTGTCGCTCTGGCACCTTGCGGTTGCCGGCGCGATTGTGGGGTATGTCACCGGCATCGTTGCTTCGACAGGTCCGATTACGATTCCAATCTTCATGTCGTTCGGCCTGATCAAGGGTGCATTGCTTGGCACCGAAGCAGCCGGGTCGCTGGCGCTCTACACCAGCAAGGCGCTGACCTTTCAGCGCTTCGATGCGATGCCGCCTGCGACCGTGCTAAAAGGTCTGATCGCTGGATCATCATTGATGGCCGGCGCCTTCGTCGCCAAGCGTTTCGTGCTTCGGCTCGATGCGGAGTCCTTTCGCCTCATGATGGAAGGCTTGATGCTGGTGGCGGGCCTTTCGATGCTCTGGACCGCGCTGCACAGCTGACCGTTGCCGCGCACGGGCGGTTAATAAAACATCAACAAACACAGTCGTTTATGGTGAACCGTTTATTAAGTGTCATGGTTTACAGTTTCTGACAGTTGGCATCGAACCGTGATGCCTTGGAAGTTGCGTAAGACCCATGATCGTTCGGCAGTTTATTAGTTGGGTTCGTACTGCTCCCGCAGGGGAGCGCGCAGAGGCGACACGGGCATTGGCCCGCGCCTGGCTTATCTCCGATTTGTCGGATGATGATCGTGCAGCCGCCGAAGGCGCGCTGCTGATGCTCCTCGACGATGCATCGCCGCTGGTCCGGCAGGCAATGGCGGAAGTCTTCGCCCGCGCGGCCGACGCACCGCCTGCGATTGTCGCGGCGCTTGCGGTGGACCAGGCGTCCGTTGCAGTGTCGATCCTTGAACATTCTCCGCTGCTGTTCGACGCAGACCTGGTCGATATCGTCGCGACGGGCAGTTGTGAAATCCAGTGCGCCATTGCGCGCCGCGCCGACCTTCCGCCTTCAGTTAGTGCTGCGATCGCGGAAGTCGGCAGCCCGTCATCGGCACTCGAACTGATCGAGAATCCGCGTGCGGAGCTTGCATCCTTCTCGCTTGAACGCATCGTCGAGCGCCATGGACATTTCGCCGCGATCCGGGAGTCGCTCCTGGAACTCCATGATCTGCCGGTCACGATACGGCTCACGCTCGCCGAGAAACTATCCAGTACGCTGGCCCATTTCGTCACCGCGCGCGACTGGCTGAGTGCCGAGCGCGCTCGGCGCGCTGCCGGCGACGCGCTTGAGCGCTCCACCATGAACATCGCTTCGCATACGCGTGGCACGGACATGGTCGCACTGGTCGGCCATTTGCGCGCTGCCGGTCAGCTCAATGCAGCCTTGATCCTGCGTGCGCTGCTGTCCGGCAATTTTGAAATGTTCCACGAGGCACTTGTGCAACTGTCGGGGCTGCCGCGCAGCCGGGTGTCGGCGCTGGTCGACGATCGCGCCGGCGCAAGCCTGAACGCGTTGCTTACCAAAGCGGGATTGCCGAAATCGATCTTTGCGGCATTCCGTGTTGCGCTCGAGGCCAGTCACGAGATCGGATTTATCGGTACAGTCAACGGTGCCACGCGGCTGCGGCGACGCATGGTCGAACGTGTGCTGACGCAATGCGAGACGGCACCAACGCCGGAGACCGAGCCACTGCTGATTATGTTGCGGCGTTTCGCGACGGAATCGGCGCGCGACGAAGCACGGATGTTCTGCGACGAACTGCTGGCGGATGATTTCGTCAATATGCTGGACGCGCATGCAACCGTGGACGCAATTGGTCAGATGAGCCGGTTCGATGCGTATGATGAACTGATCGCGGCGTGATCGTCCGCTAAAGAAAATCAGCACTGATGCAAATGCCCGGGCTTGTCCCGGGCATTTTTGTTTCATGGTCAGGCGAAGACGCGCATGGCCGAACGCGAAGGCGCAAAACAAAACCGCCCGTGCCGATGACGGCAGGGGCGGTCCGGTTGTTCTCACAAATGAAGGCTTGCTGTTACTCGGTCGGGGCGATGCTTGGCGCCAGGACAGCTTCGAGATGCTCCGGACGATCCTGGTTGACGGCGACGAGATATTCATCGGCCACGCTGCGCAGACGCTTGCTGAGTTCGTCCGCCGTTTCAGCCTTGTCGTTGTCGCGGCGCTTCTGCTCGCGGAAGATCGCCAGGATGGCGTTGATATGATGCGTGATGATCTCTTCCGGCACTTTCGCCAGATCCGGCGCATGCTCGATGATCCGGGTCAGGCTCTCTGCAGCCGCTGCCGCCGTGGGATAGCCGAAGGTGGCGGCGTGGCCCTTGATGTCATGCGCGGCACGAAACATCTCGTCCTGGCGGTCCTTGTTCACGCCGTCACGCTTGATGGCGGCATGGGCAGTGCCGAGCCGGTCGCATTCGATGCGCATCCAGTCCTTGAACTCACCGGAGAGATCGGCAAGGGCCTGTTCGGCTCGCGCGACCGGATCGTCGAAGTCCTTATCTTCCACATAGTGCACCATCGCACGCAGCGGGTTCGGCTGGGTAATAACCTGATGATCGGTGAAGGTCTCGACGCTGATCTGTGGAGGCTTTTTGGGGGCCATAATGTTTCCTAGCCGGGCGCGCGGGCTTTATCGAGCAACGAAGGCTGCTGGACGACTTCGGCGTTGCCGCCGTTGCGGCGATCGACACCGATGTAGGTGGGGTTGGTATTACGACGCCGGTCCGGACCGAAGTAGTTCTTGGTCTTGACGAAAGGACGCGGGTTGGCCACGCAATTGAGGATGCGGTGATAAAAGCCCTTCGCGGAAATCGGCTTGGCGAGAAATTCCGTCACGCCCGCGTCGCGTGCGATCATGACGCGGCGTTTTTCCGAATGTCCGGTGAGCATGATGATCGGGGCGTAGGGATTGCCCCCGCCATCCGGCTGCCGGATCATCTGTGCCAGTTCGAGGCCGTCGAAGATCGGCATCGACCAGTCGGTGATGACGATATCCGGGACATAATGAGTGAACATTTCGAGGGCGGTCGCGCCGTCCTCGGCCTCATAGACTTCGCGTGCGCCGAACGAATGCAGCAACGTGCGGATGATGCGCCGCATGTGCGGGTTGTCGTCGCAGACAAGAAAACGGAGCTTGTTGAAATCGATGCGAAACATGCAGGGACCCGTTGATACACCCAAAAGGGGTGCACCTTGCGTTAACTGTAGACCGCCGATGTTAACGAATGGTTATCCACGTTGCGGCAAATCGCCCGAAAACCTCAGACACCGAATTGTTCGCTGAGGATGCGCTCTTCGAGGCTGTGGCCGGGATCGAATAACATGCGGATCGTGATTGTCCGGTCCGCGATGATTTCGACACGGCGGACGTCACGCGCCTCGTCGTGATCCGCGACGGCCGCGACGGGACGTTTCTCGCTTTCGAGGACTTCAAAGACGACGAACGCGGTGTTCGGCAGCAGTGCGCCGCGCCAGCGGCGAGGGCGGAATGCGCTAATCGGCGTCAGGGCCAGCAGGGCGGCGTTAATCGGCAGGATCGGACCCTGGGCGGAAAGGTTGTAGGCGGTCGAGCCGGCGGGCGTTGCCAGCAGGATTCCATCGGCGATCAGTTCGGCCATGCGCTCGCGCTCGTCGACAAGTATCCTCAGACGCGCGGCCTGATGAGTCTGACGAAACAGCGCGACTTCATTGATGGCGTGATGGATATGCACCGTGCCGTGAACATCAGTGGCCCGCATCAGCAGCGGATTGATGACGGTCAGCTTCGCGGCTTCCAGCCGCTCTATCAACGAGTGATGGTTGAACTCGTTCATCAGGAAGCCGACCGTGCCGCGATGCATGCCATAGATCGGAATGCCCGACCGCATGTGCTGATGCAGCGTCTGCAGCATCAACCCGTCGCCGCCGAGCGCCACCACCACGTCGGCGTCGCCTGGCGCACGGTTGCCGTAGATCTCGGTCAGCTGCGCGAGCGCCTGCTGGGCTTCCGCGCTGGGCCCTGCGACGAAGGCAATCCGCTCATATTTCCTTGGCGTGGTCATCAGCTCGCCGTCAGCCTCAAAGCCGCCCTCTGCATCTTATGCGGGGCGGCCCCGTCTATACGAGGTTTTCGGGTCTTGTCGAGGCGACATCAAGCCCTGCGGGACAGCCCTGCGCGGGAAAATAGTAAAAGACGGCTGTGTGACGGGAGCGGATTAACCAAAAAGGCG
>CAVVWF010000013.1:0-215595 GCA_963751855.1 uncultured Alphaproteobacteria bacterium
CTCGGTTGATGTTTTGCTGGCGAAGAGCGGCGTGTTCTCGCGCACCGGTGCGCGGCCTCGGCCTTTAAGCCGACACGGCGTCGCGCCGCGCCGCTCTCGAACTGCTTCAGGATGATATCCGCACCGGGAAAACCGCCAGCACGGGTACCGCCAGTGCGGCGGCTCTTTGAACGGACCATTCCAGTGCGCCTTCCACCGGCGTTGTGGTGGTGTCGATGTCATGACCATAGAGACGAAGCCCTGCCTCCAGCCGCAGACTGTCGCGTGCGCCAAGGCCGATCGGCAGCACGGCTGGATCAACGCCAGCAGCGTGGTTGCGAGCCGCTCGGCTTGATCGGCAGGCACCGAAATCTCGAAACCGTCCTCGCCGGTGTAGCCCGAACGCGACGACGAAACAGTCGATGTCGGCACGCGATGCGGACCGGCATCCATGAAACGCATCGCTGCAACCGTGGACGAATGTTTCGGCCAGCACTTCGACGGCCTTCGGCCCCTGCAGCGCGATCAGCGCACGATTCGATAACGGCGTGATGTCACAAACATCGGAGAGATGCTGCGTAGGTGCGCCTCGTCGTCGGCCTTGCAGGCGGCGTTGACCACCAGAAACAGATGGTCGCCGAAATCGCCACCATCAGGTCGTCGAGAATGCCACCTTTGTCGTTGGTGAACTGCGCGTAGCGCTGGCGGCCCGGTGCAACGCCCAGAATATCCTGCGGGACCAGCCGTTCGAGGGCGATGGCTGCGTCTTCCACCTTGCCGGATTTCGGCCGCAGCGTGATCTGGCCCATATGAGAGACGTCGAACAGCCCAGCGGAGGTGCGGGTATGGAGATGCTCCTTGCAGCACGCCGGCGGCGAATTGCACCGGCATTTCGTAGCCCGCGAAAGGCACGATCTTGCCACCGCGCGAGCACATGCAAATCGTGCAGCGGAACGCGCTTGAGGCTGCTGGATGAGGATTGATCACGTTCGGCGGCTAGCATAACGAGGCTCCTGACGGCTCCGGGACGCAGTTCCCGAAACTCTGTCGAAGCCCCATCTGTCGCTGCGCCTGAGAGTATTATCCCGTCGGCGGATGCCGCGCCGGACACCGTCCGGCCGCATCTCTTTCCAGATTTTAGTTCGTCGCGCGGTCCGTTTGCCTGAGAGTTTCCGGGGCGGTTGCTCCTTCGGCGCCGGCGCAAGGCCGGTCTCTCCCGACGCGACGTATCGAATACATGGGTACAGCAGAACACTGGTTTCGAGGGCCTGTCAACGCGACGGCGCGAGCTATCAACGGCCAGTTGCCGCAACCCCCTGATCCGGGGCACACTTTCTGGACATGCGAAATTCCCGCGTCTAAAAGCAGTGCGGGACAACCAGCATTGCACGCGTCATGATCGCGGGCGGTATTCAGGCGCGATTGGACGATTATGAGCGGCGTTAACGAGATCAGATCGGCGTATTTGAATTATTTTGCGAAGAACGGTCACGAAATAGTGCCGTCATCGCCGCTGGTTCCACGCAACGACCCGACATTGATGTTTACCAATGCGGGCATGGTGCAGTTCAAGAACGTGTTCACCGGTCTTGAAAAGCGGCCCTATCAGCGCGCGACGACGTCGCAGAAATGCGTCCGGGCCGGCGGCAAGCACAACGACCTCGACAATGTCGGCTACACCGCGCGGCATCACACCTTTTTCGAGATGCTCGGCAATTTCTCGTTCGGCGATTATTTCAAGGAACGACGCCATCGAGCTTGCCTGGAATTTAATCACCAAGGAATACGGTCTCCCAAGGACCGCCTCCTGTGTGACGGTCTACTCGGAAGACGACGAGGCGCTCGGGCTCTGGAAGAAGATTGCGGGTCTGCCTGAAATCGAAGATCATCCGGATCGCGACCTCGGACAATTTCTGGCAGATGGGTGACACCGGCCCATGCGGGCCGAGTTCGGAAATCTTCTTCGATCATGGCGACAAGATTCCCGGTGGTCCTCCCGGTTCGCCGGACGAAGACGGCGACCGCTTCATCGAGATCTGGAATCTCGTGTTCATGCAGTTCGACCAGATCGAGCCGGGTAATCGCGTTCCCCTGCCGAAACCGTCGATCGATACCGGCATGGGGCTGGAGCGCATCGCCGCCGTGCTTCAGGGCAAGCATGACAACTACGAGATCGATCTGTTCGTTGCGCTGATCCGCGCCATTTCGGAATCTGACCGGCGCTGATCCGCACGGTCCGACAAAAGGCGTCGCTGCGCGTCATCGCGGATCACTGCGCGCGTCGTCGTTCCTGATTTCGGATGGCGTGCTGCCCTCGAACGAAGGCCGCGGCTATGTGCTGCGCCGGATCATGCGTCGCGCCATGCGCCACGGCCAGTTGCTCGGCGCCAAAGAGCCGCTGATGTATCGCCTGGTCTGGGCGCTGGTGCGTGAGATGGGGCAGGCCTATCCCGAACTGGTCCGTGCCGAAAACCTGATCGAGGAAACGCTGAAGCTCGAAGAAACGCGCTTCCGCAAGACGCTGGAACGTGGCCTCGCCATTCTTGATGAGAAGAGTGCGTTCGCTCAAGAAGGGCGACATGTTCGACGGCGAGACCGCGTTCACGCTCTACGACACCTATGGCTTCCCGCTGGATCTCACACAGGATGCGCTGCGCAATCGCGGCATCGGAGTCGACATTGCATCCTTCACCGATGCGATGGACCAGCAGCGCGCCAAGGCGCGTGCTGCGTGGGCAGGGTCGGGCGACAGCGCGACCGAGAGCGTCTGGTTTCCGTTGCGCGAGAAGCTCGGTGCCACCGAGTTCCTTGGTTACGACACCGAAATCGCGGAAGGCGTTGTGACCGCACTCGTGAAAGACGGTGCCGAGGTCGACAGCCTGAAGACCGGCGACAGCGGCATTGTCGTGATGAACCAGACGCCGTTCTACGGTGAGTCCGGTGGTCAGGTCGGCGACACCGGCGTGTTGACCGGCGAGGGCGTCCGCGTCCGCGTCACGGACACGCAGAAGAAGGGCGGCGACCTTTTCGTGCATCTCGGCACCGTAGAGCAGGGCACGCTGAAGCCCGGCATGGCGCTGCAGCTCGAAGTCGATCACACGCGGCGTTCGGCGATCCGCGCCAATCACTCCGCGACGCATCTGCTGCATGAGGCGCTGCGCCAGGTTCTCGGCGATCACATCGCGCAGCGTGGCTCGCTGGTGGCGCCGGAACGTCTGCGCTTCGACTTTGCGCACAACAAGCCGATCACGGCGGATGAACTGCGCCGCATCGAAGACATCGCCAATGACATCGTGCTGGAGAATGGCGAAGTCGTCACGCGCTCGATGGCGGTGGACGATGCCCGCGCCGCCGGTGCGCGCGCGCTGTTCGGCGAGAAATACGGCGACGAAGTGCGGGTGGTCTCGATGGGCAAGGGCTCGGGCAATACGCTCGGCTGGTCTGTCGAGCTGTGCGGCGGTACCCATGTCAAACGGACCGGCGACATCGGCTTGATCTCTGTGAGCGGCGAAAGCGCGGTCGCATCGGGCGTTCGCCGCATCGAGGCACTCACCGGCAAGATCGCACGGCAGTCGGCGAATGCGAGCATTCAGACCGCGAAGACGGCAGCGGCAGAACTGAAGACGACACTTGAGGACATGCCGGCCCGTGTGGCCGCGCTGATCGAGGAGCGCAAGAAGCTCGAGCGCGATCTGTCCGATGCACGCAAGAAGCTCGCCATGGGTGGCGGCGCTTCCACTGGCGGTGCCGGTTCCGATATTCGCACCATCGGCGATGTGAAGTTTCTCGGCCGCGCGGTGCAAGGCATCGAGATGAAGGATCTCAAGAGCCTTGCGGATGACGGCAAGAAGCAGGTCGGCCAGGGCGTCGTCGCCATCGTCGGTGTCACCGAAGATGGCAAAGCGGGTGTTGTTGTTGGCGTGACACCGGATCTCACGTCGCGATTCAGCGCCGTCGATCTGGTGCGCGTGGCGTCCGAAGCGCTGGGCGGCAAGGGCGGCGGTGGTCGTCCTGACATGGCGCAGGCCGGCGGACCGGATGGTGCGAAAGCCGACGCGGCGCTGAAGGCCATCGAAGCCGCAATGGGCGCCTGAATTTTCGCTGCGGCGATGGGTCACCGATAACTTGCTGGCGTCCTCGAAATGGACGCCGCAAGATGCCGCATGAATCACAATACACCTTTGATCTCTACAGTCGTCGTTGGTCTCGTGCTGGCCTTCGTGCTTGGTGCCGTGGCCCAGCGTCTGCGCGTGTCGCCTCTTGTCGGTTATCTCATGGCCGGCGTGCTGATGGGCCCGTTCACGCCCGGTTATGTCGCCGATCAGAACATCGCCAATGAACTTGCCGAAATCGGGATCATCCTCCTGATGTTCGGTGTCGGACTGCATTTCTCGCTGAAGGATCTGCTGTCGGTCCGCGCCATCGCGATCCCCGGTGCAATGGTGCAGATCGTCGTGGCGACGCTGCTCGGCATCGCGCTCGCATGGCTGCTCGGCTGGCCGTTCGGCGGTGGTCTGGTGTTCGGCCTCGCGTTGTCCGTCGCAAGCACTGTCGTGTTGCTGCGAGCCTTGCAGGAGCGGCGGCTGATCGACACCGAGCGCGGGACGCATCGCGGTCGGCTGGTTGATCGTCGAGGATCTCGCGATGGTGCTGACGCTGGTGCTGCTGCCGGCGCTCGCGGGGCTGCTGAAGGGCGAGGCGACCAACGGTGCTGGTCTCGCCTCGCTGGCGATGCCCATTGCTGTCACGCTCGGCAAGGTCGCGGCCTTCGTGATCTTCATGCTGGTGGTCGGGCGGCGCGTGATCCCGTGGATACTCCATTACGTTGCGCATACCGGATCGCGTGAACTGTTTCGCCTTGCCGTGTTTGCGATTTCGCTCGGCGTGGCGTTCGGTGCCGCGCTCTTGTTCGACGTCTCGTTCGCGCTGGGCGCGTTCTTCGCCGGCATGATCCTGAGTGAGTCCGAACTCAGCCAGCGCGCGGCCAACGAAACCCTGCCGCTGCGCGATGCCTTCGCGGTCCTGTTCTTCGTGTCGGTGGGCATGCTGTTCGATCCGGCGATCCTGGTGCGCGAACCGTTGCCGTTGCTGGCAACCGTGCTCATCATCATTCTCGGAAAATCAGTTGCAGCTTTCGCGATCGTGCGGCTGTTCGGCTATCCCACATCGACCGCACTGACCATTTCGGCGAGCCTCGCGCAGATCGGCGAATTCTCCTTCATCCTCGTTAGTCTCGGCGTCAGTCTCGCGTTGTTGCCGGAACGTGGACGCGATCTGGTGCTCGCGGGTGCGATCATCTCGATCATGCTGAACCCGCTGTTCTTTGCGATGCTTGATCGCGTGCTGGCCGGCGTTGATGAAAAGTCAAAGGCGTCGGGCAAGAAAGAGGTGGCTGTTCCGCGTATCCCTTTGCCGGTGTCGCAACTCTCTAACCACGTGGTGCTGGTCGGGCATGGCCGTGTTGGAAGCGTCGTCAGCAAGGCCTTGCGGCAAGCCAACACGCCGCTTCTGGTGATTGAGGATACGCCGGGCGCGGTCGAACGGCTGCGGCAGGAAGGCGTCGAGGTGATCACCGGCAATGCGGCTGCGCCAGATATGCTGCAGGCGGCGAATGTCGGCGCGGCGCGCGGATTGCTGGTTGCTATCCCGGACGCGTTCGAGGGCGGTCAGATCGTGGCAAAGGCGCGTGCGCTCAGCGCGAGCCTGCCGATCATTGCGCGCGCCCATTCCGAGGAGGAGATCGCGCACCTGAAGCACCATGGTGCGAATTCGGTCATCATGGGCGAGCAGGAGATCGCCAAAGCGATGATCGCGCAGATCGGCGAGGTACGCGTTTCATCCTGACGTGAAAAAGGCGCGGATTGCTCCGCGCCTGTCTCGTTTTCCGTTCGGGACGATCGCTTACGCGGCCGTCGCCTTGGTGAGGTTCTCCGCGACCTTGTCGAGGAAGCCGGTGGTGGACAACCAACGCTGCTCGGCGCCAACCAGCAGCGCCAGATCCTTGGTCATGTAGCCGGCTTCGACGGTCTCGACGCAAACCTTCTCCAGCGTATCCGCGAATTTCGCGAGCTGAGCATTGTTGTCGAGTTTGGCGCGGTGGCTGAGGCCACGCGTCCAGGCGAAGATCGAGGCGATGGAGTTGGTCGAGGTCTCCTTGCCCTTCTGGTGCTCGCGGAAGTGGCGGGTCACGGTGCCGTGGGCGGCTTCGGCTTCCATCGTCTTGCCATCCGGCGTCAGCAGCACCGAGGTCATCAGGCCGAGGGAGCCGTAGCCCTGGGCCACGGTGTCGGACTGCACGTCGCCGTCGTAGTTCTTACAGGCCCAGACATAACCGCCCGACCACTTCATCGCCGCGGCGACCATGTCGTCGATCAGGCGATGCTCGTAGGTGATGCCCTTGGCGTCGAAGTCCTTCTTGAATTCGTTGTCGAAGACTTCCTGGAAGATGTCCTTGAAGCGACCGTCATACTGCTTGAGGATCGTGTTCTTGGTCGAGAGGTAGACCGGGTAGCCGCGGGCGAGGCCAGATTCATCGACGAGCGCGCAAAATCGCGGATCGAATCGTCGAGGTTGAACATGGCCGAGCGTGACGCCGGGGCCGGGTGCCTTGAACACTTCGCGCTCGATGACCTTGCCGTCATCGCCGACGAACTTGATGCTGATGGTGCCCGCTGTCGGGAACTTGAAATCGGTGGCGCGGTACTGATCGCCGAAAGCATGGCGGCCGATGATGATCGGCTTGGTCCAGCCGGGAACAAGGCGTGGCACGTTCTTGCAGATGATCGGCTCGCGGAACACAACGCCGCCGAGGATGTTGCGGATGGTGCCGTTCGGCGACTTCCACATTTCCTTGAGGCCGAATTCCTTCACGCGGGCTTCGTCCGGCGTGATGGTCGCGCACTTCACGCCGACGCCGAACTTCTTGATGGCGTTCGCCGAATCGATGGTGACCTGATCGTTGGTCTTGTCGCGGTGTTCCATCCCCAGATCGAAATACATCAGATCGATATCAAGGAATGGGTGGATCAGCTTGTCCTTGATGTACTGCCAGATGATCCGGGTCATCTCGTCGCCGTCGAGTTCGACGACAGGGTTGGTCACCTTGATTTTTGCCATGTGTGATCGGGCTTTCTTGAGGGGAGTTTCGGCAACAGGAATGGTTTACGCGGGCGGCTATAGCACCGCGAAGGAGGCGGCGAAAGCCAGCCCAAAGCATCATGGCTGCCCATTTTTGAGGATCGATAAGGGCCGGTAATGCCATCCGGGCCTGTGACGTCAGGCTGCCGGTGCATCTTGACTGGGGCCAGTGACTTCTGGCTTTGTCGCGCCGGTTGCGGAAGCACCAAAATGGTCCGGTTCGAGCCGCTAAAAGTGCGCCTGAGATTTTGAATGAGATTGAGGTGAAATCTCTATCCATTTGATTTATAAATGGAATTTCAGGCAACCGAACTGCCTCTTGAATCGGCGTGTTCAGACCTTGATTCAAAGAGTTCACAGCCTGAATCAAATTCTTCAGCGCTTGAATCAAAATCTTCGGTCATTGAATCAGGATCGTCAGATCTTGATTCAAGACGTTCGCCGCTTGAATCAACACATCAGTCGAATCAGAAAGTGACCCCATGTCCGGTACGGACAAGACCAAAGCTGGCAAGGAATTGGCTGGCCCTGTCGTGGTTCTGGTGGAGCCGCAGCTCGGCGAAAACATCGGCATGTGCGCCCGCGCCATGGGCAATTTCGGGCTGACGCGGTTGCGTATCGTCAATCCGCGTGACGGCTGGCCGAACATCGCCGCCCAGCGCGCGGCGGCCGGTGCGGATCATATCCTCAACGCCGTGGAATTGTTCGATACCGCTCGAAGCGGCGGTCGCCGATTGCTCGCTGCTGTTCGCGACCACGGCCCGCGCGCATGATCAGGCCAAGCCGGTGGTCGGTCCCGGAGGAAGCCGCCCGGCAGATCGTTCAGGAGACTGCGGCACAGGGCACGACCGCGATCCTGTTCGGGCGCGAACGCTGGGGGCTGATGAATGACGAGGTCACGCTCGCCAATCGCATCATCACCTTTCCGGTAAATCCAGGCTTCGCCTCGCTCAACCTCGCCCAGGCGGTGCTGTTGATGGGCTATGAGTGGTTCAAGCTCGCGACAGCGAACGAGCTGCCGTTCGATATGCCGCAGCGCTCGGAGCGAGCCTCCAATCATCAGATGCAGGCGTTCTTCGACAATCTTGTCAGCGAACTCGACAAGGTCGAATTCCTTCGTCCGCCGGAAAAGCGCGAGGTGATGCTGGTCAACCTGCGCAACATTTTCTTGCGGATGGAGCCGAGCAAGCAGGACATGCATACGCTGCACGGCGTTGTCATGGCGATTGCGGAGGGCCGCAAGGGGCCGGCCAAGGGTGGGGTCCTCGACGGCAACGATGCGACGCGGTTGCGCGCTTTGCTGGCCGAGCATAGCGAGGCGCGCTCGCCATCTGAAAGCGGTACGGTGCGAGGCCTGGCGCGGCTGCTGCGGCGAAATCCGACCGATGCCGAGCGCATTCTTTGGCAGGCACTGACCACCGATCGCCGCTTCGCTGCGCAATTCAAGCGGCAAACACCGGTGGGACGTCACATCCCGGACTTCGTATCGTTTTCCCAGCGCGTCGCGATCGAGATCGTGCAGCCCGGTGAGACGGAGACGGTCGTACGCGATCGCACCGCACGCAGCGAATGGCTGGCCCAGCGCGGCTATCATGTCGTCGAACTGTCATCCGCGCAGATCGAAAATAACCTGGAGACAGCACTTATTGAGATCGAGAACGGTGTTCAGAAATCTTCGGTTAATGGAGCCTGAACCACCGGTCGCATTTTCAACATCCGGTCTTCGTCAAACTGCAATCGGCCGTTGCTAGTCCGGGCACATCAAAACGATGTGCAGGGAGATTGTTTATGACCAACCGGATTTTGTTCGCGGCTTGCGCCAGTGCGATGCTCATCACGTCGGCGACAGCGCAGTCGCCGGTCTTGCAGGACGGACGCGTTCAGGGCGTTTTCCAGCCCGGTCGCCAGGACGGTTTTGTAAGGGTTCAAAGCTCACTCAATTTCTTTGTGCCGGCGCCTGCGGGCGATAGTGAGGATGCCCAGAAGTCGCGCGAAAAAGCCCGACGCATGATCTACGAGACGGCGGCGCGTGAATGCGACTTGCTGAAGGAAACGTTGGCCAAGGATTGCCGGCTGGAAAACATCAACAGCAACATCAGCACCAATCGGCAATATGGCCCCGCGCCGCAGGAAGGCTTCACGATCAACGGATCGATGAGCTTTCAGATCACCCTGAAATGACTTCGTCGCGTGTTCGCTGACGCAGCATGAGATACGCAATTATTGTTCATCGAGAGGATTAAAATACGCTAGGAAGGGTTGTTTCAAAACAAACATATAAGGGAGGTTCAAATATGCGTTCGATTAATCTTGCATTGCTTGCCACCGTTTCGATTCTCGCCACGGGTTCTGCACACGCGCAGGCCCCGCTGACCGAAAAGAATGTATCGATGGGCATGGCGATGGCCATTATCCAGGGCACCATCGAGCAGTGCACGAAGGATGGCTACAAGGTATCCGTGACGGTCGTGGACAAGGCGGGTAACGTTGCCGCCCAAATTCGCGGCGACGGCACCAATCCTCACACCATGGAATTCAGCCGCCTGAAGGCCTACACCTCGCGCACCCGAGGTCAGACGTCGCAGGAATTCATGAAGCTTACCTCGAATCCGGAGAGCGCCTATCTGCGGCAGATTCCAGGCGTAGTTGCTGTCGGCGGCGGTGCTCCGATCAAGGCCGGCAACGAGATCATCGGTGCGGTTGGTGCATCCGGCGCACCTGGTGGCGAGAAGGACGAAGTTTGCGTTCTTGCCGGCATCGCCAAGGTCGCCGACGCATTGAAGTGACCGGCTCCGGCCTAGGTTAAACCAAGCGCCTTGATACGTGAGGCAAGCGTCGTCGGCTTCATCGCAAGAAGCTCGGCGGCGCCGCCCGCGCCCGACACCTTGCCGTTGCAGGCCTTGAGGGCCGCAGCGATATTGGCGCGCTCCTGTGTACGAAATTCATCGTCAGTGAGAATGGCAGGACGCGGCTCGCCCTTGCGATGATCCGTCGATGCCGCGGCATGATGGCTTTCTGGCAGGTCGATGCGCAGCCGGCCATTCTGCGCGAGAATGGCCGCACGCTCGATGACGTTCTGCAATTCGCGGACGTTGCCCGGCCAGTCGTAGCGCGACAGCTTGCGCGCGTCCGCCTCCGACAGCCGCCGATCCGATTTCAGCGCCTTGCTCTCGCTGCTGAGGAAATGTTGTGCGAGGAGGGGGATGTCTTCACGCCGTTCGCGCAACGATACTGATTGCACCGGAAAAACGTTGAGCCGGAAGTAGAGATCTTCACGGAAACGTCCGCGCTGGACTTCCTGTTTCAGGTCGCGATTGGTGGCCGCGATCACGCGGACATCGACTGCGCGCGTGCGTTCTTCGCCGACGCGCTCGAAATGTCCTTCCTGCAACACGCGCAAGAGCTTGCCCTGGAGTTCGAGCGGAATCTCGCCAACCTCATCGAGAAACAGGGTGCCTCCGTCAGCCAGCTCGAAACGCCCGATACGGTCGCGCAGTGCGCCGGTGAATGCGCCCCTGACGTGGCCGAAGAACTCGCTCTCGAACAGCTCGCGTGGGATCGCGGCGCAGTTGACGCGGATGAGGGGCCGGTCCTGCCGCTGGCTTGCTTCATGGATCGCACGGGCGATCAGTTCCTTGCCTGTACCGGATTCACCGGTGATCAGCACCGAGGCGTCGGTCGGAGCGACGAGCTTCACTTGCCTCAGGACGGTCTGGATCGCATCCGAGCGGCCGATAATGCCGCGCGGATTGGTCTCGATGCGGATTTCCTCCTGCAGATAGGCGTTTTCCTGCTCGAGACGTTCTCGCAATTGGTCGACTTCGGCGAGCGCGGCGCGAAGCTTCTCGTCCGCCTCGCGGCGCTGGCTGACATCGCGAAACACAATCACGGCGCCCACCACGAGATTGCGATCACGAATCGGGGTCGACGTGTATTCGACCCAGACTGGTGACCCGTCCTTGCGCCAAAAGACTTCGCCGTCGATCTTGTGAACGGCGCCATCCCGGAACGCGGCGTAGATCGGGCAATCCTCGTTCGGATAGTGTCTGCCGTCGTGATGGGTGTGGTGCACGATCGAGTGAACGTCCTTGCCGACCAGTTCTTCCGCCGACCAGCCGAGCATGCGCTCAGCAGCGGGATTGACGAAGGTGGTCTTTCCTTCCGCATTGACGCCGTAGATGCCTTCGCCGGCCGCGCGCAGGATCAACTGGTTCTCGCGTTCGATGTCGCGAAACACGCGCTCGACGCGCTGCCAGGCGGCAATGCCACCGCGCATGTAGTCCTCCGCGGCCGCATCGACGGCGCGGCGCTGACGCTCCTCCAGATCGCTGATGGTGAGAAGGATGAGGGCGCTCTCGCCATTGGGGATGACTGAACCGGTATATTCGACACGAAGCTCGGTGCCGGCCGCGTGTCTTGGTATCAGCGAGCGGGTCCAGTAGGCGCCTTTGGCAAACACGGCCTGCGTAAACACGATCAAGGCCGGCAGTTGGCCTGCATGGAGGGTGCTGATCTTCATTTGCCGCAGCAAGGCCCGGTCGTACCCAAGAAGGGTGCCGGCCGCCGCGTTCGCGTCGATGATCTGGTCCGCTTTTGGATCGAGCAGCAGCAAGGGCTCGACCGAGAAGTCGAATGCACTTCCGGCGGGGCTGGCCGCGATGGATTTGGCGACGGATAATTCAGCGGTCTCTGGCATGTTCGGCTCGTTACGAGAATTCGTAAATAGATATACGAAATATCGTATATTACGAATTTTCGTAAATGCCAATTTGTCGCACCATCACTGCAGTTATTGGGGATTTTGCGATCCGGACCATGGCACGAACCTTGCGTAATAAACTCCCAGAGGCCGATCACGCAGGGAGCTCGCGATGTCCATCTTCGACAATCCGTTCGATACCGAAACTCCATTGTCCACGGGATGTAACTGCGGTCGGCATCGTTCACAGGGAGAGCACGACCACGAGGCGCAGCTGGCTCTGCAATGTGTGCCGGCCGAAAGCGAGGACAAGCGATATGAGGGGGTGGTCGCGTCCGCAGTCATGCGTGCGATGTTCCCGCAGGATGTTGCGCGCCGCGCGTTCCTGAAATCCGTTGGTGCTGCGACCGCGCTTGCCGCGGTCTCCCAGTTTTTCCCGCTCAAGACCGCGACCGAGGTGTTCGCGCAAGGTGCGCCGCTCGAAAAGAAGGACCTCAAGGTCGGCTTTATCCCGATCACCTGCGCGACGCCGATCATCATGGCTGCGCCCATGGGGTTCTATGCCAAGCAGGGATTGAACGTCGAAGTCATCAAGACCGCCGGCTGGGCGGTGATCCGCGACAAGACGTTGAACAAGGAATACGACGCGGCGCACATGCTGTCGCCGATGCCGCTCGCCATCACCATGGGGGTCGGTTCAAATCCGCAGCCCTACACAATGCCGGCGGTGGAGAACATCAACGGGCAGGCGATCACGCTTGCGATGAAGCACAAGGACAAGCGCGACCCGAAGGACTGGAAGGGTTTCAAGTTCGCTGTACCCTTCGACTACTCGATGCACAACTACCTGCTGCGCTATTACCTCGCGGAGCACGGCATCGATCCTGATACCGACGTGCAAATCCGTTCGGTGCCGCCGCCGGAAATGGTGGCGAACCTCCGCGCCGACAATATCGACGGCTTCCTCGGGCCGGATCCGATGAACCAGCGCGCGGTTTATGACGGGGTCGGCTTCATCCACATCCTGACCAAGGACATCTGGGAAGGGCATCCATGCTGCGCCTTCGCGGCATCGAAGGAATTTGTCACCACGATGCCGAACACCTATGCGGCGCTGCTGAAGTCGATCATCGACGCGACGGCGTTCGCTCACAAGCCAGAGAACCGCAAGCAGATTGCGGAGGCGATCGCGCCGGCAAACTATCTCAACCAGCCGCAGATCGTGCTGGAGCAGATCTTGACCGGCACCTTTGCCGATGGCCTCGGCAATGTCGTGACCCAGCCGAACCGTGTCGATTTCGATCCGTTCCCGTGGCAGTCATTCGCGGTGTGGATCATGACGCAGATGAAGCGGTGGGGACAGATCAAGGGCGAAGTCAACTACGCCGCTGTCGCAAACGAGGTTTATCTCGCAACCGATACCGCGAAGCTGATGAAGGAAGCTGGTTTTACGCCGCCCGCGACCACATCGAAGTCGTTCGTCGTCATGGGCAAGACGTTCGATCCGGCGAAGCCGGAAGATTATCTCGCCAGCTTCAAGATCAAGAAGGCGAGCTGACGTGACGTCATCGCTGGGATTTCGAGCGGGCATTCTGTCGGTTGCGATCTTCGTTGTCTTCGTTGGCGCGTGGCATCTCGCCACGCGCAGCACGGGGCCGGTCGCAACCATGAGCCCTGAATACGCCAGGCTGATGGGCCTCACGGCGACGCAGGGCAAGTCGGCGATGCCGGGCCCGCTCGATGTCGGCGCGAAGCTGTGGGAACACATCAAAAGCCCATTCTACGACAAGGGGCCGAACGACAAGGGCCTCGGCATTCAGCTCGGCTATTCGATCGCGCGCGTGCTGTTCGGCTATCTGCTTGCCGTGGCGGTTGCGATTCCTCTCGGCTTTCTGATCGGGATGTCGCCGCTGATCAGCAAGGCGCTTGATCCTTTCATTCAGGTGCTGAAGCCGATCTCTCCGCTCGCCTGGATGCCGCTCGCCCTTTACACGATCAAGGACTCCAGCATTTCCGCGATCTTCGTGATCTTCATCTGCGCCATCTGGCCGATGCTGATCAACACCGCCTTTGGTGTCGCCTCGGTCCGCAAGGAGTGGATCAACGTTGCGCGCACGCTGGAGGTTGGGCCGATACGTCGTGCCTTCACCGTTATCCTGCCTGCCGCAGCGCCGACCATCCTCACCGGCATGCGGATTTCTATTGGCATCGCGTGGCTTGTAATCGTGGCGGCCGAGATGCTCGTGGGCGGCACTGGCATCGGTTACTTCGTCTGGAACGAGTGGAACAACTTGTCGATCACCAACGTGATCATCGCCATCCTGGTGATTGGTCTCGTCGGAATGATGTTCGACCAGGTCCTTGCGCGGTTCACGCGCATGGTCACGTTTCCGGAGTGAGCAATATGGCCGGATTTATCTCCATCGAAGACATCGCACGGCGCTATCCTGCCACCACGTCGTCCGGCAGTCCGACGACGATCTTCGAACATCTTTGGCTGTCGATGGCGCGCGGTGAGTTTGGCTGTATCATCGGGCATTCGGGGTGCGGCAAGACCACCGTGCTCAACATCCTCGCCGGTCTCGATGCCCCGAGCGAAGGCGCCGTCATCGTGGACGGACAGGCGATCGAGGGTACGAGCCTGGACCGTGCCGTGATCTTCCAGAAGTCGACGCATTGCTTCCGTGGCGTACGGTGATCGGCAATGTCAGCTTCGCCGTCTCGTCGAAGTGGCCGAAATGGGATCAGGCCAAGGTCAAGGCGCATGCGCAAACCTTCATTGATCTCGTCGGTCTGACCGGGTCGGAACTGAAGCGGCCGTCGGAATTGTCGGGCGGTATGAAGCAGCGGGTTGGCATTGCGCGCGCGCTGTCGATTACCCCGAAAATCCTGCTGATGGATGAGCCATTCTCGGCGCTCGATGCGCTGACGCGCGGCACGCTCCAGGATGAGGTACGACGTATCTGTCTGGAGACAGGCCAGACCACATTCATGATCACGCATGATGTGGACGAGGCGATCTATCTCGCCGACAAGATTTTCCTGATGACCAACGGACCGGGCGCGGTGCTGGCGGAGATCGTCGAAAACCCGTTGCCGAAGGATCGGGCCCGGATCGATCTGCACCGTCATCCGCTGTACTACGCCACGCGCAATCACATCGTCGATTTTCTCGTCAGCCGCAGCAAAACCTTCGTTGCGACAACGAAGGATCATGACCCGCGCAATGTGCCGGTGGTGCGTCCGGGGATCGGTGAACCCGCAATCATCTCGTCCAATTCCGCCGAATGGCCGAAAGCCATATCCGGCGCTTCCCAAGTCAACGCCAGTTAGGAAAGAACAGGAGTCCGACCATGAAACGAATCGACCTCACCGAGAAGCTGCTCGACATCAAGCGCGATAAGGACTGGACGTGGAAATACATCTGCGAACAGATCGGCGGCTATTCCGAGGTCCTGATCGTCGGTGCGATCCTCGGCCAGATGAAGCTCACCAAACCGCAGGCGGCGAATGCAGGCGAACTCTTCCAACTGTCGAAGTCTGAAGTCGCGATGCTGAACGAGACGCCGATGCGCGGCATGCCGATGCCGCCGACCGATCCACTGATCTATCGTTTCTACGAATTGGTGATGGTCAATGGTCCGGCGTGGAAGGCGCTGATCGAGGAAGAGTATGGCGACGGCATCATGTCCGCGATCGACTTCGATATGGTGATGGAGCGTCTGCCTAATCCGAAGGGCGATCGCGTCAAGATCACAATGTCTGGCAAGTTCCTGCCATACAAATATTACGGCGCATCCGGTAACGTGCCGGAATACGGTTTCAAGGAAGGCTGATACGCGAGCCGCTATCCGGATCAAAAAACCAGCCTGCGAGACGATCATCTCGCAGGCTGGTTAATGCGAAAATTGCAGCAAAAGGCCGTTACTGACCGGCCTTGATCTGGGCCACCGCGACGGCGACCAGTTCGTCCATTTTCCGGCGGATTTCGGCTTCGGTGACCCCTTTGCTCTCAAGGTCTTTCGCCACCTTGCGCAGCACGTCGCCATCACCGGCTTCTTCGAAGTCGGCGGACACCACTTCCTTGGAATAGGCGGCGGCTTCGTCGCCGGTTTTGCCCAATTTTTCGGCGGCCCACAGGCCTAAAAGCCTGTTTCGACGGGCTTCCGCCTTGAACTTCTGTTCCTCGTCGAGGGCGAACTTCTTCTCGAAACCTTCCTGGCGCTTGTCGAAATTGGACATATATCTGTTCCATAAGCTGAATTTGCGCCGCCGGGCCTGGCTGCGTGAGGCCTTTGGATATCGCTGGACGGACCCCGAAGGCAACGGACCAGAGGTCGCAGGAGGGACCAAACAGACCGGTAAAACCCCTGTCATTACGTTGTATCGGCCAGATCAATAGGTTAAGTTGCAGTGGAGTCTAGTTCGCGGTTTGTTTCGCGATTCTGGGCTTCGTGGCAGCTCCGCCGCGGGTCGCGTAAATCACCCGGAGCACCCCAATCCATGGATTTCAACAACACACGGTACATCCCTATGAGCCGTCGGCGTCGCATTTACGAAGGCAAGGGCAAGGTCCTTTATGAAGGTCCAGAACCCGGCACCCTGATTTAGCACTTCAAGGACGACGCGACCGCGTTCAATGCCAAGAAACATCAGGTAATCGAGGGCAAGGGTGTCCTCAATAACCGGATTTCGGAATACGTCTTCCAGCACCTGAACGACATCGGTGTGCCGACACATTTCATCAAGCGCCTCAACATGCGCGAGCAGTTGATCCGCGAAGTCGAGATCGTGCCGCTCGAAGTCGTCGTGCGCAACGTCGCCGCCGGCTCGCTGTCGCAGCGCCTCGGCATCGAAGAGGGCACGCAGCTGCCGCGCTCGATCATCGAGTTCTATTACAAGAACGATCAACTCGGCGATCCGATGGTCTCCGAAGAGCACATCACCGCGTTTGGCTGGGCCACGCCGCAGGAAATCGACGACATGATGGCGCTGGCCATCCGCGTGAACGACTTCCTGACCGGACTGTTTCTCGGCATCGGCATCCGCCTTGTGGACTTCAAGATGGAATGCGGACGGCTGTTCGAGAACGACATGATGCGCATCATCGTCGCGGATGAAATTTCGCCTGAACTCGTGCCGCCTGTGGGACATCAAGTCGAACGAGAAGCTCGACAAGGATCGCTTCCGTCGCGATCTCGGCGGTCTGCTCGAAGCCTACACCGAAGTGGCAAAGCGCCTCGGCATTCTGATCGAGAACGAGCGTCCGGCCGGCTCCGGTCCAGTGCTGGTGAAGAGCTGATCGCGATGAAGGCACGCGTTACTGTTACGTTGAAGAACGGCATTCTCGATCCGCAGGGCAAGGCCATCGAAGGTGCACTGAAATCTCTCGGCGTCGATGGCATCGCCAGCGTTCGTCAGGGCAAGGTGTTCGACATCGAGTTGGCCGTTGCCGACAAGGCGAAAGCTGAAGAGGCGCTCAAGGCCGCGGCCGACAAGCTACTGGCGAATACGGTGATCGAGAACTATCGCGTCGAGATCGTCTGAGCTTCAGTGATTTAAATGAAAAACCACCGGCCGAGAGGCCGGTGGTTTTGTTTTGGCAACTGCGATTAGGTCAGGGTGAATTCGAGATCACCGAGCTTGTCAATGCTGGAGACGATCTTGTCGCCGGCTTTGAGCCACACGCGCTTTTCAGGCGGATAGCCGAGAATGACGCCTTCCGGCGTACCGGTGAAAATCAGGTCGCCGGGCTCGAGTGTCATGTAGCGTGAGGCATAGCTGACAAGCTGCTTGACGCTGAAGATCATGTTCTTGGTGTTGGCGGACTGGCGCTGCTCGCCGTTGACCAGTGTCTTCAGGTTCAGGTTTTCCGGATCGACCTGATCGCCGGTCACCAGCCACGGGCCAATCGGTCCCCAGCCATCGCCGGTCTTGCCCAGCATCCACTGGCCCGAGCGCATCTGCTGGTCGCGTTCGGAGAAGTCCTGACCGGTGCAATAGCCGAACACATAGTTGAGCGCATCGGCCTCGCTGACGTTGCGGGCGGTCTTGCCGATGACGGCCACCAGTTCGGTTTCGTAATCGAAGTTCTTGCCGGGCTCCTTGGAGACCGCAATGGTCCCGCCGTGATGGTTGAGCGTGGAATTATACTTGTTGAACAGGATCGGTTCTTTCGGCAGCTTCTCGTTCGCTTCCGCCGCGTGTGCCTTGTAGTTCAAGCCAACGCAAACGATCTTGCTGGGCTCGGTGACGCATGGAGCAAACTTGGCGGATTTCTCCGCAACCAGATATTTGTCGCCGGCGGCTCTCGCCTTTTCGATGGTCGCCTTGAGCGCGGCGGCATTGTATTCGCCACTGATCACCTCATCGGTGGAGAGTGGCGCGCCGAGCTTGAAGACCTGTTCGGCCGCCGCCACATTCACGATGCCCTTGTCGGTTCGAACGCCGAGTGCCAGCCCCATCGGGGTCTGCAGCATCGCCAATGTCATGTTCTTGGTGGTTTCCAGCTTCGGCGGCTGGCCGGGTGCCGGGGCGCCCTTGGCCTGGGCGAAGGCGTCCCGGGTGCTGGTCGAAAGCAAGCCACCCGCGACGACGCCCGCGGCGGAGGATTTCAGGAATTCGCGGCGGTCATTATCCATTGTTTCCATCCCTGTTTTCTTGTTGGTCAGCACGATTTCGCAGTGCTGAAAGGCCAAGCTAACACTGGAAAATGGCCCCTCAAATGGGTAAGTCATGTCAACAAGGCGTGACGCCCCCTGTGCCCTCTGTGATCGGAACCTCGATGAAATCAGCCGTCCTCGTATTTCCTGGCATCAACCGCGAACGCGACATGGCGCGCGCCCTCAAGCTGGCGTCTGGCAATGATGCCACGATGGTGTGGCATGCCGAGACCTCGCTGCCCAAGGGGACGGATCTGGTGGTGATGCCGGGCGGCTTTTCCTATGGTGACTATTTGCGTTGCGGTGCGATTGCTGCGCGCGCCCCGATCATGGACGCGGTACGGGCCCACGCTGCCGCAGGGGGCCTCGTGCTCGGTGTTTGCAATGGTTTCCAGATTTTGTGTGAGACTGGGCTGCTGCCCGGTGTGTTGATGCGGAATGCGCAGCTCAAGTTCATTTGCCGCGATGTTCATGTTCGCGTCGAGCGCTCCGATACGCCGTTCACGCGCGGCTACAACGCCGGACAGGTGATCCGCGTCCCGGTGGCGCATGGTGAAGGCAACTATGCCGCCGATGAAGAGACTATCCGGCGTCTGGAAGGTGAGGGCCGCGTACTCTACCGCTACTGCTCGCCGGACGGCGAAGTCGCCGACACGCACAACATCAATGGTGCAGCTGCGTCAATCGCAGGCATCGTCAGCGACAAGGGCAACGTGCTCGGAATGATGCCGCATCCCGAGAACCACGTCGAAGACATCATGGGCTGCACCGACGGCCGCGGTCTGTTCGCAGGATTGGCCGAACACATCAAGCGCGCAGCTTGATTGCCCTGCCGTAACAGCTGACAAAAATCTCTGATAATCCCCGAACGCACCGCGCCAGCGGCGCGACTAAAAAGAAGGATAACTTTGGGGATTGGCGATGCCGTTGGCACTTATTCTCGTTCTGCTCGATGTCGCCCTGCTGTATCACGCGTGCAAGTCAGGGCGTGCGCGGCCCTGGGCCTTCATCATCCTGATGCCCGGCATCGGCGCTCTTGCCTATATCGCCATCGAACTTATTCCCGAGATCCTGGGCAGTCCCGACGCGAAGCGTGCGCGGCGACGGATTGCCAACAAGCTCGATCCGGAAAAACAATATCGCGCATTGTGCGATCAGCTTCAGATCGCGGATACGGTGGCCAATCGAGCGGCCCTTGCTGCCGAATGCCTTGAGGTGGCTCGTTTCGAAGAGGCAAAGCAACATTACATACACATCCTGACATTGCAGTCAGGAGATGAGCCGGTTTATGCGCTCGCAAAGGCGAAGGCAGAGTTCGGCTTGCGACAGTATGCTGACGTGATCGCAACGCTTGATGCCCTCCGCAGCAGGTGGCCGGATTTCGAATCTGCTGAAGGTCATTTATTGTACGCTCGCGCCCTGACCGAGGGTGGACGTGTTGATGAGGCTTTGGAAGAGTTCGAGGCGTTATCCCACTATTATCCCGGCGCGGAAGCACGGGTTCGCTATGGCTTGCTGCTCGATCAGCAGGGTCGCAAGACTGAAGCCAAGGTGGTGTTTTCCGAATTGCTCATTCAAATGAACCGGGCACCGAAATACCTGCGCGACGTGCAAAGGGATTGGCTTTCTGTCGCGGAAAAATATCTGGCTGCGTGACAAAACCTCCCAACATCCCATGAGTGCGGCTCAGCCACGTCAGTACAAACGGCGTCATCCACCGACCTCTGCGGAAGCAGTCTGCTCGAATTCAGGGCATAGAGCCGCAATAGATTGTGCGCGTCGGAATGGATGTCGTCTGAGCTGTCCGTGGGCAGAGCGCTGCGGTCCGTGCCTCGATTGAGGCCGACCCCGTAAGTTGTTGTTCCTTTTTCATTCATGATGCCATCGCTGCAGCCCAAAATTTCAGCATCGCCAATTGCCGTACTTCGCGCGGCGCTGGCCTGAAACTTGCTGAGCATGTTCCTGCAGTCTGTTGAGCGATAATTGTCCCGTCGCTCGCTGCCGGAGATGACATGTCCAGGTATTCACCCAAGTACTCAGCTTGTTACGCCTTGGCCTTCGCAGCCGTTCTCGGTCTCTCGTCCAAACCCGTGATGGCCGAAACCACATTGCGGATTGCCATGACTGCGGCTGATATTCCCACCGCAACTGGACTACCCAATAACGGCTTCGAGGGTCTGCGCTTCCTTGGCTACCCGATCTTCGAAGGATTGGTGCTGTGGGACCTGACCAAGACCGATCAGTTGGCAGGCCTTCGGCCGGGGCTTGCGGAAAAATGGGAGCAGGCGCCGGACGATAACAAAACCTGGGTCTTCCATCTGCGCCGCGGCGCGAAATTCCACGACGGTACCGACTTCAATGCCGACGCCGTGATCTGGAATTTTGATCGCTACTTCAAGAACGACAGCCCGCAATTCGAAGCACCGAGTTCAGCGATGTCGCGGGCGCGGGTGCCGGTGATGGGATCTTACAAGAAGATCGACGACAACACCGTTTCGATTACGACGACAACTGCAGTGTCGTACTTTCCTTACATGGCGGTCTATCTGTTGTTCACGTCGCCAACCTCGTTTGAAAAGGCCGGTCACGACTGGAGCAAGGTTGCGCTGTTGCCTGCAGCGGGAACAGGTCCGTTCCGCATCACCAAACTGGTGCCGCGTGAACGCGTCGAACTTGCTCGCTTCGATGGCTACTGGGATGCGTCGAAGAAAGCGAAGGTCGACAAAGTAGTGCTGATGCCGATTCCTGAAGCCAATGCGCGGCTGGCCGCGCTGCGCTCGGGTCAGGTGGACTGGATCGAAGTCCCGCCGCCGGACGGCGTCGCCTCGCTGAAAGCTGCAGGCTTCAACATCACCACGGGCTCTTATCCCCATGTCTGGCCATGGTTTTACAACATCGGCGCGGCCAACAGCCCGTTCAAGGATGTCAGGGTTCGCCAAGCGCTCAACTACTGCGTTGATCGGGATGGGCTTATCTCGCTGGTCGGCGGCACCGCGGAGCCGTCAGCCGGCTGGCTCAAGACCAGTGACCCGAATTTCGGCAATCCCGTCAATCGCTACAAATTCGATCCGGCCAAGGGCAAGGCGATGCTCGCAGAAGCGGGCTACACCGCCGCCAAGCCGTTGTCATTCAAGGTCCAGATATCAAGCTCGGGGTCGGGGCAGATGTTGCCCTTGCCGATGAACGAATTTCTTCAGCAGAATCTCAAGGAAGCCTGCGGCGTCAATGTCGAATTCGACGTGGTCGAATGGCAGGTGCTGCTGACCGCTGCTCGCGCGACTCCGGAGAATCCAAGCCTGAAGGGTGCGATGGCACTCAACATCAGTTCGCCGTCATCCGACGTGAGTCTTATGGCGCGCTACTTTCTGGCAGCCAACTTCTCACCGAACGGCTTTAATTTTGAGCAATGGAAGGATGACGAGTTTGAAGACGCCTTGAAGACGCTGGCGGAAGCCACCGACCCGAACGTGATTTCGACGGCAACTCGCAAGGCGCATGAGCGCCTGGTCGATAATCCGCCCTGGCTTTACATCGTCCACGATCTCAATCCGCGGGCGATGAGTACGAAGGTCAAAGGCTTCGTGTCGCCGCAGTCGTGGTTCCTCGATATGACGCTGGTCAGTATGCAGTGATCTATTCCGCCGGGCTGGCCGGCTCTGACGTTCGCTTCTTCACCCGCTTGATGGTGCCGGAGAAGGTGAACAAGGGCCGGCCGCTCGTGACCAAGGTGCCACGCACAAAAATCAAGGAGCCTCCGGCGCGGGTCACACCTCCGATTGTCTCGATCAGGTCTCCCTCATTCGCCGCATCCAGAAACTCGCACGAGAATGAAACGGTCACAGATGGTCCGTCGAGTTCGTGAGCAGCCAACGCGAACAGGCAATAATCGGCGAACGTCATATAGCAGCCGCCATGAACGTTGCGCATTCCATTGAGGTGTCTTGCCTCGGCGCGAAACGCGCAACGAATGCTGCCGTCATCCTCGAAGCGGTGATAAAATGGACCGTTGTTGGACTCGAAGGTGTCACGACGCCAGGTGCGCCATCCGGCAAATTCACCCTCGGTTGGGATATAAAGGTGAGGGTGGGCTCGGCTGGCGCCGGGCATCGCGATATTCACGGAAATGGCCTCCTCGAAGTTCTTCAGAGGCTTAAAACCACAACTGTGTACTCTGTAAACCCTCAGCCCCCTTGATCGGGCGTTTAAGCCGTCCGCAAGGCTTTGAGGAATTTGTCCACCTCGGTCCGCAGCATTTGATTCTCGTTGGTCAACGACCGTGCTGAATCATGGACGCCGGCGGCAGCGTTTCCGGTCGCCTCTGCGCCCTTGTTGACGCGAACGATGTTCGTGGCGACATCGGACGATCCGGCGGCGGCCACATGAATATTGCGTGCGATTTCCTTGGTGACGGCATTCTGCTGATCGACGGCCTCGAATATCGCATTGGCGATCTTGGAGATGAAGCCGATCGTGGTGCCGATCTCGGAGATGGCGGTGACGGTTTCGCCAGTCGATACCTGCATCTCGTTGATCTGCGTTGTGATCTCTTCGGTCGCCTTCGCAGTTTGCGAAGCAAGGGCCTTCACTTCCTGCGCGACGACGGCGAAGCCTTTGCCCGCTTCGCCGGCGCGAGCCGCCTCAATCGTGGCGTTGAGCGCGAGCAGGTTGGTCTGTTCAGCGATCGCGCTGATGATCTTGATCACGTCGCCGATACGGCTTGCGGCGTTGCTGAGATCGGCAATGCGGCCGTTGGTGCTTTCGGCTTGTTTCACGGCGTCGCTTGCGACCTTCAACGACTCCTGAACCTGCCGGGAGATTTCAGATACCGACGAGCCCATTTCTTCGGTGCCGGAAGCAACGGATTGCACGTTCGTTGACGCCTGTTCGGAGGTCGTCGCAACGGATGTCGAGAGCGTCCGGGTTTCTTCGGCCGTCACCTTCAACGTGTCGGCTGACGATTTGAGATTTTCTGACATTGCGCCGACACGATGAACGATCTGAGCGATGCTCTGCTCGAATTGTCCTGCCAAACTCTCGAGCGCGGTGCGTTTATCGCGCTTGCCGGCGTCCAGATAGACCGAAATCGCGAAATCCATGTCGAGCAGCGCAGCGCTGACGACGGCGTCGATGATCGCCGCCTTCTTTTCATACATTACTCGGCCCGGGAAGCGGGAGGTGATCGTCGTCTCGATGTGAGTGATCAGGCCGCTGATGATCCGCTTGTAGCCGCCGATATACCAGCGCGGTTCGAGGCCGAGGCGGTGATGGGTCTCTCCGATCCGTGTCACGGATTGTACGTAAGCGTCGTCGAATTTCGCCGCCAGGATCATGTCCCAGTGGGCAAGCTGAGCCGCTTTGGCATGGGCCACTATTTCGGGGCGCGGAAACAGCTTCTGCACGTCCGGAAATTTGGAGATCGACACGTAGAAGGCATCGAGGATTCCCGGCAGGGCTTTCATCGCGACCGGTCGGATGTCGCGAAGTGCCGCACGCGACTTGTCGTCGATCCCGCTGAAGGCGATCCGGGACGCAAGGGAATTGGAAGAAGTCATGGCAACGGGACCTCAATGGCGAGGGGAATGCGTGGTCGCATGCCACCGCCGGGTCGAGGCGGGACGGCCACGCTGTCCGATATGAAAAGGGCTGATCTGGATGCCGGGACGCGGTCAAGAAGCGCTGGCAAATCAATGGTTATTGCGCTTTGGTTAATGCTCTCTAAATAGGATTCTTCCGGGCTTGTCCGGACGAGAAACGGGTGTCCGGGGCTGTCCCCAGCTTTGGCCGCCCGGCCGAAACTGAACGCCAAAAAGCCCTTTCCGCCCTCTGCCGTTCTCCGTAAAGAAGGGCTTCCACAGCACCCTGCGAGCTCATGATTTCCAACGAACCCAAGATCACCCCCGAACTCGTCGCCAGCCACGGTCTCAAGCCGGATGAGTACGAGCGTATCCTCAAGCTGATCGGGCGCGTTCCGAGTTTCACGGAACTGGGCATCTTCTCGGCCATGTGGAACGAGCACTGCTCGTACAAGTCCTCGCGCCTCCATCTGCGCGGCCTGCCGACCAAGGCGCCGTGGGTGATCCAGGGACCGGGCGAAAATGCCGGTGTCATCGATATCGGCGACGGGCTGGCAGTGGTCTTCAAGATGGAGAGCCACAACCACCCGAGCTACATCGAGCCGTATCAGGGTGCGACCACGGGCGTCGGCGGCATCCTGCGCGATGTCTTCACCATGGGAGCGCGACCGATTGCGTGTCTCAACGCATTGAGCTTCGGCGATCCGTCGCATCCGAAAACGCGCCATCTGGTGTCCGGTGTCGTTGCAGGCATCGGCGGCTACGGCAATTCATTTGGCGTGCCGACCGTCGGTGGCCAGATGCGTTTCCACACACGTTACGACGGCAACATCCTCGTCAACGCGATGGCGGTGGGCCTCGCTGAGACGAACAAGATTTTCTATGCGGCGGCGAGCGGCGTGAACATGCCGATCGTGTATCTCGGCTCGAAGACGGGGCGTGACGGCATCCATGGCGCGACCATGGCCTCCGCTGAGTTCGACGATGCCAGCGAAGAGAAGCGTCCGACCGTGCAGGTGGGTGATCCGTTTGCGGAGAAGCTGCTGCTGGAAGCCTGCCTCGAAATCATGGAAGCGGATTGCGTGATCGCGATCCAGGACATGGGTGCGGCCGGGCCTGACATGCTCGGCAGTCGAGATGGGTGCGAAGGGTGATCTCGGCGTCGATCTTGATCTCGATTCCGTGCCGACGCGCGAAACCGGCATGAGCGCCTACGAAATGATGCTCTCGGAAAGCCAGGAGCGCATGCTCATGGTGCTCAAGCCCGAGAAGGAAAAAGAAGCCGAGGCGATCTTCAAGAAGTGGGGCCTCGACTTTGCGGTGGTGGGTTACACCACGCCGTCGAAGCGCTTTGTCGTCAAGCACGGCGGCGACGTGATGGTTGACCTGCCGATCAAGGAGCTTGGGGACGAAGCGCCGCTCTATGACCGTCCGCACGTGCCGTCGCCGCAATTGCCGGTGATCCGGGCGCAGGACGTGAAGCCGCCGCTCTCCATTTCCGAAGCTTTGTCGAAGCTGATTGCCACGCCGGAACTGTGCTCGAAGCGCTGGGTATGGGAGCAGTACGACCACGTCATCGGAGGCAACACCATGCAGCGCCCCGGTGGCGATGCAGCCGTCGTGCGCGTGCAGGATGGACCGAAGGGGCTTGCGCTCACTGTCGACGTGACGCCGCGCTATTGCGAAGCCGATCCGTTCGAGGGCGGCAAGCAGGCGGTGGCTGAAGCCTGGCGCAACATCACGGCGGTGGGCGGGCGTCCGCTGGCGATCACCGACAATTTGAATTTCGGCAATCCCGAGCGGCCTGAGATCATGGGCCAGTTCGTCGGATGCCTGAAGGGTATCGCGGAAGCCTGCATTGCTCTGGATTTCCCGGTCGTGTCCGGCAACGTGTCGCTCTACAACGAGACCAACGGCCGCGGCATCCTGCCGACGCCGTCGATCGGCGGCGTAGGATTGCTCGACGATTTCACCAAGTCGGCGACGCTGGCGTTCAAGGCCGGAGACGAGGCCATCCTGCTGATCGGCGACACCCATGGCTGGCTCGGCCAGTCGGTGTATCTGCGCGATGTCTGCGGCCGTGAAGAAGGCGCGCCGCCTCCGGTCGATCTTGCAACCGAGAAGCGCAATGGCGATGTGGTTCGCGGAATGATCAAGGGCGGCACTGCGAGTGCCGTGCATGACGTATCGGATGGCGGGCTGCTGGTGGCGCTGGCCGAGATGGCGATGGCAAGCGGCATCGGCGCGATCCTCGATGCTCCGCCGGAGGAGATCGTGCCGCACGCCCATTGGTTCGGCGAGGATCAGGCGCGCTATGTTGTGACGGTGCCCGAAGCGCACCTTCTCACGGTTCTGAGCAAGCTGAAGGCGGTTGATGTGCCGTGCCATGTCATCGGCAAGACCGGCGGGCACGACATCGCAATTGAAGGCGAAGAGCCTGTGTCAATCGCCTCGCTCAAGGCCGGCTTCGAGGGCTGGTTGCCGGGCTATATGGCGGCGAAGGGCTGAGGAACTGTCTATAGTTCCTCAATCGTCACCTTGTCCGGATAGAACGCAAGGTGCCCGGTGATCTCTTTCACGGCAGTCGTAGGGCGTCTCGTAGGTCCAGATCGCGTTTTCCAGCGTCTTGCCGCCGGCTACGATGCTGAAGTAGTTCGCGTCGCCCTTGTAAGGGCAATAGCTCGTGTGCTCGGTGCGCTTCAGCTTGGTGGCGTCCGCATCTGCGCGCGGAATGTACTGAACCGCTGGATAGTTTGCCTCTTTCAAGGTCAGAGCGTGGGTCGTTTCGGCAATAATCTCACCGCCGACGCTGACTCGGACCCGTTTCGGGTTGGGAGCCATTGTGATGGGATGGTCCGGGCCTGGAATTTTCATTCGAACATTCATGACGGGTCTCCTGTCCAGCCCACAATATAGGGACGATCGAGCCGCAATGCTTGCGTGACCTGGAATGTTGCACGCGCTAGAATCGGGCATATTTGGTGCATTGCCAGCACGAGATGATCAGGAGACCAACAAAATGCCGATGGATGCGCGGGACATCGAAACGATGATCAAGTCCGCATTGCCCGACGCCCAGGTTACAATCCGCGACCTCGCAGGAGACGGCGACCACTATGCGGCTACCGTCATCTCGGAATTGTTCCGCGGCAAGTCCCGCGTCCAGCAGCACCAGATCGTCTATCAGTCCCTGAAGGGGCAAATGGGCGGCGTGCTTCACGCGCTGGCGCTACAGACTGGTGTCCCTGAGCAATAGTCCAGCCGCAGCACGGGACAGTGGTGTCGCAGGTGAAGCACGGTGACACGTTGTTGCGGGAGCGAGAACCGCATGGACGTCATCGCGTCACTTACGTCGAATTGTTCTTCGACCTGGTGTTCGTTTTTGCCATCACGCAAATCTCCCACACGATGCTTGCGCATTTCACGCCGCTAGGCGTGGCGCAGACCACGATTTTGTTCGTGGCCGTGTGGTGGGTATGGATTTTCACGTCATGGGTCACGAATTGGCTGGATCCTGAGCGAACTCCCGTTCGCGTCATGCTGTTCGGCATGATGATCGTCGGTCTTCTGCTCTCGACTTCAATCCCGAAGGCTTTCGAGACGAGAGGCCTGGCTTTCGCTCTCGCCTTTGCCGGCATGCAGGTCGGCCGCTCGCTTTTCACCGCCTTGTCGATTCCGAAAGTCGGAATCCGCGATGCGCATGAACTTTGTGCGGATCACCTTGTGGATGACCGTGAGCGGCGTGTTCTGGATCGCAGGCGGTCTCGCGAACAGCGAAACGCGGCTGGCTCTTTGGACGATTGCCGTCCTGTTCGAATATGCCGGACCGGCGATGCGCTTCCGGCTTCCCGGTCTCGGCGCGACTCCTCAATTCAGGATTGGGAGGTTGAGGGTGGCCATATGGCGGAGCGCTGCGCGCTCTTCATCATCATCGCGCTTGGCGAATTCATCGTCGTTACCGGATCGACGTTCGCCGGTATCGACTGGACAACGACCGCCGATCGCCGCATTTGTCGTCGCGTTGGTCGGCAGCATCGCGATGTGGTGGGTGTATTTTCACATCGGGGCCGAGGCTGGCGCGGATCAGATTTCACATTCAAAGGACCGGGCCGGTTGGCGCGGCTGGCCTACACGTATCTGCATCTGCCGATCGTGGCAGGCATCGTGGTGGCGGCGGTCGGAGACGAATTGCTGCTGGCACATCCCGACGGTCACACGGACATCAAGGTGATGCTCAGCATGATCGGCGGGCCGCTGCTGTTCTTGATCGGCAGTTCTCTGTTCAAGCGAGAGTATTCGCGGCAGTTTGCAGCTCTCCCACCTCGTCGGCATCGGGTCGCTGATCGTTCTGATCCCGTTCGCGCACTTCCTGTCGCCGCTGGCGCTGTCGTCGGCGACGACTGCCATCATGCTGGTCGTGGCGGCGTGGGAAGCAATTTCGCTCGGGGCTACCGCCCGAGTGACCGCGAACTTTAGTCGCCGTTCGCGCGACCAGCGCATGAACCGAGAACATACCGTCGGGATCGGTCCAGGTCGCGCGAGGCTCCCATCCTGAGCCGCGTGCCAGCGCGATGAAACGCTCGACGCTGTATTTGTAGCTGCTCTCGGTGTGGATGCTTTCACCTGCGCGGAATGATAATGGTGTGGCCCAGCACGCGCATTGTCTGCGCCTTGCGGCTGATCGAGATGCATCTCGATGCGATGGCGTTCGCGGTTGTAGATCGCACGATGCTCGAACGCCGATAGATCGAAATTGCCGCCAAGTTCGCGGTTGATGCGCACCAGCACGTTGAGATTGAATTTCGCCGTCACGCCTGCGGCATCGTTATAGGCGTCATGAAGAGCGCGCTCGTCCTTCTCGAGATCGACGCCGACGATCAGTGTTGCGCCTTCGCCGAGAATTTCGCGCGCGCTGCGCAGGAAGGCGCATGCCTCGTGCGGATCGAAATTGCCGATGGTCGAGCCCGGAAAGAAGCCGACTTTCGGCATGTCCTTGATTTCGGCCGGCAGCTCGAACGGTTTGGTGAAATCGGCCGTCACCGGATAGACCGCGAGGTCGGGAAAATCCTTGCGCAGGGCGCTGGCCTGTCCGTTGAGAAAATCGCCGGAAATATCCACCGGCACATAAGCGCCGAAGGCGCTTTCATTCAGCAGCAGGCGGACCTTGGTTGTTGCGCCTGCGCCGAATTCGACCAGCGCTGCGCCGGCGGAATTGTTGCTGCGATCTCCGAGCCACGGTCACGCAGGATGCGCAGCTCGGTGCGGGTCGGGTAATATTCCGGCAGCAGCGTGATCTGTTCGAACAGTTTTGAACCTGTTTCGTCGTAGAAGTATTTCGGCGACAGACGTTTTGGCTGCTGCGTCAATCCTGCAATCACATCCTCTGCGAACGTGGTGTCCTTTTGGTCAACGAGCGGAGCGTTGGCCAGCGCGGTCACATGTACATTCATGAGCTGTCTCCCGAGGCGCGCTGCGCCCGTTCACAAAATCAGACGGCGTAGTCGGCGAGGCGCAGCCCCGTGAATTGCCAGCGATGGTGCGGATAGAAGAAGTTGCGGTAGGTGACGCGGCTGTGGCCTTCGGGCGTCGCAAGCGACGAGCCACGCAGCACCAATTGATTGATCATGAATTTGCCGTTGTATTCGCCGAGCGCCCCTTCGATAGCGCGGTAACCCGGGTAGGGCGAGTACGAACTGCGCGTCCACTGCCAGACGATGCCGAATGCATCGTTGAGATGTCCGGCGCGAGCTGCAACCTCCCATTCCATTTCAGTCGGAAGGTGCTTGCCGCTCCAGCGCGCGAACGCGTCAGCTTCATAGTAGCTCACATGCGACACTGGGGCTGCGGGATCGACCGGCTGCAGGCCGCCCAGCGTCATGATGTGCCACGCGCCATCGATGTTGCGCCAATGGCCGGGTGCCTGCCATTCCTCGTTGGTCGCGGCAGCGAAGCCATCCATCAACCAGAGCGTCGCCGTGCCGTAGCCGCCGTCTTTCATGAAGGCGAGCCATTCGCCGTTCGTGACCAGATTGCGTGCCAGCTTGACCGGGCCGACGAGCGCGCGGTGGGCCGGCTTTTCATTGTCGAAGTGGAATGTATCGTTCGGGTGTCCGATGGTGTGGATGCCCTCGGTCAGCGTGACCCATTCTTCGCCGGTGCGGGTCGTGGCAGGAAACGTCCATCCCGGATTGTAGGCAGGGGGAATCGGATTTTGCGCGAAGGCGTGCAGGATATCGGTCAGCATCAATTCCTGATGCTGCTGTTCGTGATTAAGGCCGACCTCGATCAAAGGTACGAGCGACGCGAGTTTATCCTCGCTGGCCTCGTTGAAGAACTTGGTCACGGCGGCATCGACATGCTTGCGGTATGCGGTGACTTCGTCCGCGCCGGGGCGGGTGAGGTGCCCGCGTTGCGCGCGCGCGTGCCGGGGCCCGGCGGTGACGTAGTAGGAGTTGAAGAGGAAGGCATAGTCCGGGTGATAGGGGGTGTAACCCGGGGAGTGCTCGCCAAGCAGGAACTGCTCGAAAAACCAGGTGGTGTGGGCGCGGTGCCATTTGGCCGGACTCGCGTCCGGCATGGACTGCACAAGCTGGTCTTCCGGTGACAGTGGAGCCGCCCGGCGCTCGGTTTCGTCCCGGACGGCCTGATAGGCGGCGATCAGACGGGCCGCAAGTTCAGCGCGGGAGCTAGGGGAAAACTGAACGGGGACGTCGCGGCGGTGGCAATTGAGGCTGGTTTCGTCACGAAAATCTCCGGTTCAGGGGAGAACGATCCTTCAATAGATCGGTTCCGAAGAACAGTTTGCCCTAGATAGGGGAGATGGGAGCGAATTAAAGGCTGGGCGGCCATCTCATTCGACGACTGGTCAGGCGGGGAAAATTGGGGTGGCCGACCGGTCAAAGTGGGCTGATTTCGCTGGAAAGCATGGCTCCTCCTCGCCAATTTGATTGGGATGCGGAACCATTTCGGTCTACATATATGCCCAAAGTGACAGGCCGATGAGCGAAGCTTGGCCCACGCAGGGATAGCCCCTTACAAGGACGCGACTATGAGCATTGACCAATTCATCCAAAACGAAGTGAAGTCCAACGACGTCGTGCTGTTCATGAAGGGCACGCCACAGTTTCCACAGTGCGGGTTTTCGGGACAGGTGGTCCAGATTCTCGATCACGTCGGTATCGCCTACAAGGGCCTGAACGTCCTTGAATTGTCGGAACTGCGCGATGGCATCAAGATCTATTCGAACTGGCCGACCATTCCGCAGCTCTACGTGAAGGGCGAATTCGTCGGCGGTTGCGACATCATCCGTGAAATGTTCCAGGCCGGCGAATTGCAGCAATTGCTCGCCGACAAGGGCGTCGCGGTCCAGCAGCCCGCCGGCTGATCTGATCGATGAATTCTTATTGAGGCCCGGACGCCAAGCGTCCGGGCCTTTGTTGTTTCAGGCCTCTCGTCGCCGCAGGATATCGCGCACGAGATCGACGGTTTCCGTGATCATCGCTGCGCTCACATCAAGATGCGTGCAGGCCCGAATCCGGTGGCCGTCCAGCATCGAAATCAGCACGCCGTGCGCGCGCAGTTTGGTCACCAGTTGCTGCGGCGGCATTCCAGTGCCGTCAGTCTCAAAGAACACCAGATTCGTTTCGGGCTGTTGCACCTCGATACCCGGAATTTGTGCGAGACCTCGTGCGAGCATGCGGGCATTGGCATGATCGTCGGCCAATCGATCCACGTGGTGATCGAGTGCGTAGATGCAGGCCGCAGCGGAGTTTCCCGCCTGACGCAGCGCGCCCCCCAGCCGCTGCTTCCAGCGCCAGACAGCATCGATAAATTCGGGTGAACCGGCCATCACGGCGCCAAGCGGCGCACCGAGGCCCTTGGTGAAATCGATCCAAACGGAATCCCATCCGGTGGACATCTCACGTGCCGGAATACCTGTCGCGACACAGGCATTCAGTAACCGCGCGCCGTCCATATGGGTTGCAGAGTCTGTGGGCCTTTCCGATCTTTGCGATATCGTTGAGCGTGGATTGAGGCCAGATGGTCCCGCCACCGATATTGGCCGTCTGTTCGACACTGACGAGGGTCTGCGTTGCCGCGTAGCGTGAAGGTGGCTGAATCGCCGCAAGCAATGTCTCCGCAGTGAACTGGCCATTGGCACCGGTCAGCGGCGTGATCTGGATTCCAGCCAATGCGGCATGGGCTCCGCCCTCGCGGGTGAGGATATGTGCTGATTCATGTGCGAGAATTTCGTCGCCCGGCCGGCAGGTCGCCAGCACGGCAGCGACATTGCACATCGTGCCTGACGGCATGAACACCGCCGCTTCCTTGCCAAGCAGGTCCGCGACCCGTTCGCAAACTGATTGACGGTTGGGTCGTCTCCGATCTGTTCGTCGCCGACGTCGGCGCTGCGCCATCGCCTCGCGCATCGCCGGTGTAGGGCGGGTTTGCGTATCCGACAGCAGATTGATGCGGACCGGCGGGAGCGCAGGATCACGCGGGGCGGGGGTAAAGGTCATGTTCTGGATTCTCTTGAGCGAAGGTTGGACGACAATTTAGCGAACGCGGGATGACCATGCATGGGAAAAATCCGGTTCGTCGAGATTGCTCAACACGGTAAAACGCGCAGGCTTGCGCGATTGAACGCGCCGGTTAAAGTTCTGTTGAGCCATTGAGAAGGAGGCATCACTTGTATCGCTGCATCTTACGTCTTTCGCCAGGCTGTCGTCGCCCTGATTGCTGCAATCATTGTGGCGTCATCCGCGCTTCCCATCGCGAAGGCTGAGATCATCGGTGACGCCAAACCGGAGCAGGCAGGTTTTTCACCGCAGCGGTTGCAACGTCTCACCGATTATTTCGAGAATGAGGTGACGACCGGCAAGATTCCCGGTGCGATCGTTCTCATCAAGCGTCATGGCAAGACGGCCTATTACGGATCATTCGGTGTTCGCAACGTCGCGACCAAGGCGCCAATGACGCCCGACACCATCTTCACGCTATATTCGATGACGAAGCCGATCACGTCGGTTGCTGCCATGATCCTTGTGGAGCAGGGCAAGCTCGCACTCGACCACGAGGTCGGCCAGTACATCCACGGTTTTTACAATGTGAAGGTCGGCAATGAGAAGATGGGACCGGACGGTCAGCCGGTGCTCGATCTCGTCGCGCCGCATCGCCCGATGTTGATCCACGACTTGATGCGGCAAACCGCGGGCATTCCGTATGCCTCGCTGGCGTATGGCGTGGTGAAGAAGCCCTACGATGAGGCCGATCTCACGTCCGGCAACTTCACCAATGCGGAGGTCGCTGACAAGATTGCGACATTGCCGCTGATCGCGCAGCCGGGTGAAGTCTGGGTTTATGGTCACGCCACGGATGTGCTGGGACGCGTCATCGAAGTCGTGTCGGGAAAGTCGCTGTATCAGTTCGAGAAGGAAAATCTGCTCGATCCGCTTGGCATGACCAGCACGAGTTTTTTCGTGACCGACCCTGCAAAGCAGGATCAGCTGGCCTTCCCACTGCCGAAAGAGAAGCTGGTGCGTGATCCGCGAGTTGTCACGAAATGGGAGTCCGGCGGTGGCGGCATGGCTTCATCCATCAGCGACTATGCGCGTTTCTTGCAGATGCTGCTGAATAAGGGGACGCTCGATGGCAAGCGCATTCTGGGTCCCAAGACCGTGGAGTTCATGACATCGAATCACATCGGTGAAGCCGCTGGTGTCAAACCCTGGGCTTACTACTTCCCGGGCGCTGGATATGGTTACGGCCTTGGCGTTGGTGTGCGAACCGAGGCGGGTGTTGCCCATTGGGCCGGGTCGGTCGGCGAATACGAATGGAACGGCGGCAGCGGAACGTACTTCCTCGTCGATCCAAAGGAAGACATGTTCGCCATCCTGATGATCCAGTCGCCTTCGCAACGCGGCCGCATTCAGTCGGCGCTGAAGGGCATGATCTATGGCGCGATCGAGAAATAACGACGAAACTTCGTGGCACCATACAAAAAGGCCGCCCATTGGGCGGCCTTTCGTATTTCTGTAATCGCGCCGAGAAAAATTAGCGCGAATAGAATTCGACGATCAGATGCGGTTCCATCTGCACCGGGAACGGCACTTCCGACAAACTCGGAATGCGCGAGACCTTGGCGATCTGCTTGCCGTGATCGACTTCGAGGTAATCCGGAACATCACGCTCGCCGAGCTGGTTGGCTTCGAGCACGAAGGTGAGTTGCTTGGACGATTCCTTCATTTCGATGACGTCGCCGACCTTCACCTTGTAGCTGGCAATGTTGACGCGCTTGCCGTTCACCTTGATGTGGCCGTGGTTGATGAACTGGCGGGCAGCGAACATCGTGGCCACGAACTTCGCGCGATAGACCACGGCGTCGAGGCGGCGCTCGAGCAGGCCGATCAGGTTCTCGCCCGAGTCGCCCTTGAGGCGGGTCGCTTCGACATAGACCGCGTAGAACTGACGTTCGGAAATGTTGGCGTAGTAGCCCTTGAGCTTCTGCTTGGCGCGGAGCTGCGTGCCGAAGTCGGAGAGCTTGCCCTTGCGGCGCTGGCCGTGCTGGCCGGGGCCGTATTCGCGCTTGTTGACGGGGCTCTTCGGGCGGCCCCAGATGTTCTGGCCCATACGGCGATCGATTTTATACTTCGCCTCACTGCGCTTAGTCATCGCGTCCTCTTTCAAGTTTAAGGTTTTGAGGAAACGCGCCCTCCTGTGCACCGGAAAATTCCGGTGCCGACAGGTCCGCCTCATAAGCTTGATGAGGAAGACCACGGGTCGCGAAACACAACGCGGGCCGAAAACGGCCCGCGAGCAAGGGGGTTCTATGGAAAAACCGCCGCAATGTCAAACAGATCGGGGCTACTTTGCCGGGGCGGGGGTGGCCAACGGCTTGGTCTTGTCGACAACGTAAATCCCAAGCACTTTCAGGGACTTGTCGCCATGGACCTTGGCGTCATGAACGGCGCCGGCAGGAATGGCGTAGGAATCGCCCGCCTTGAGGTGCAGATCCGGTTGCCCGTCGATCAGTAGGTCAGCCTCGCCCTCCAGCACGTATCCCGTCTCGATGCCGGGATGGGTGTGCCGCCCGGCTGCGCCGCCGGGGGCGATTTCGGCGATTCCCGTCACGGTGGTGTAGCCCTCGGGGAATTCGATCTTTTGCAGCGGTGTGCGCTTGATACCGGCCGGTGGCTGCTGGGCAATGGCCGCACCGATGCCTGCGAATGCGATGGCAACGGCACAAAGCAATGACTTGTTGAGCATCTGGTCCTCCCTTTCGCTGTTCTCTTCGCGGAACAGACTGCGGGCGAGGCTAGCAGCGAAGCCGATCTGGCGGACGAAGTCCGGTCTTCAGTCCACGAGACTTGCGCCGAAAAACGGCTTCAGTGCCTTTGCCAGAATTGGCGACGGCTCTTGTCCCGACGTGAGGATGAAACGGGCGAGGGCCGGATGTGTCGCGCCGTTGGAAGGGCCAAGCAGATCGCTGACGCGCCGCGCAATCGCAGGGGCTGGATCAATCCAGTCGACGTCCCAAGGGGCCAGTGCGATCAGGCGATCGCTCAGCAAGGGATAATGGGTGCATGCCAGCACCACGGTGTCGGTCCGTGCATCGCCATTGAGGAAACACGGTGCGATCTCGGCAGCGATGGCACTCGTCGCTGATGCTTTCGCCTTTTAGCGCAGCCTCCGCGAGGCTCGCGAGATTTTCCGCGCCGACCAGCGTGACATCGCAACCCTGCGCGAAATCCCTGATCAATGCCTTGGTGTATTCGCGCTTCACCGTGCCCTTGGTGCCGAGCACCGATACGCGCTTGGTCTTTGAGGACGCGCAGGCAGGCTTGATGGCCGGGACCGTGCCGACGAACGGGACACTGTAGGCTCGCGCGAAGATGGGCCATCACCAGAGTGGATGCGGTGTTGCACGCGATCACCACCAGATCCGGCCGATGTTCCGCGATCAACTCTCCGATCAGCGGCACGACACGCGTGACGATCTCGTCTTCGGTGTGCTGGCCGTAAGGAAAATAGGCGTCGTCCGCGACATAGACGTAGTGGGCATGCGGCCGCACCCGAACGATCTCACGGAATACGGTGAGACCTCCAAGTCCGGAGTCGAACACAAGAATTGTCGGCGTGTGTGACACAGGTGACAGTCTAACGAACCAGCGGTTACAATTCAGTTGTTATCCGCAAGTTGCGGAAATTCTTGACGGGCATCGGCTACCCATGCCTTACCATCACGTTGAAATGATTCAAGACTTTGACCTGATCCCAGCTAGGTATCCGGTCGGGGTCGTCTTTGGCACGGTTGGTTGTATGAACAGCAAAGTGACGGGTTGGGACAGTGTTTCCCGGGTGTTCCATTGGGGACTGGGATTGGCCATTATCGGAATGCTGGCCTACGGCTGGTGGATGAACCACATTCCTGCGCGGCCTGATCGCTTTTTTCACCGGTCGATCCACGCCGACATCGGCTACATCATCCTGTTGCTGATGGCGCTGCGGATCATCTGGCGTGCATTCCATCCCGTGCCGGCGTTGCCCGGGGATACGCCGCTTTGGGGCCGGGTGCTGGCGAGGATCAATCAGGCCAGCCTCTACGTCCTCACGCTGCTGGTCGGGTTTCTCGGTTGGGCACACTCCGGCGCCCACAAGCCGGATTATTCAAGCTGGTTCGGCTTGTTTCGCGTGCCGCAATTCACGACAGAAAACCGGGCCAATGCCAGAGACTACGAAAACTGGCACATCTACATGGCCTATGTGCTGGTGGCGCTGGTTGTGCTGCATGTCGTTGCTGCGCTGTACCATCACTTCATCAAGCGTGATCGCGTCCTGACGCGCATGCTGGATGGTCAAGCGAATTAGACCGGTTTCAGCGGCTGGTGCGGTGCTTCGGGCAGTTCGATGCGAACTGCATCGCCGGGGCGGACATCGCCGTCAACGAGCACCACGCTCATGACGCCTGCCTTGCGGATCAGGTTGCCGTCGGCGTCCTTGTCGAGCGTCGCGGCCATCAGGCCTTTCTGAAACTGGTCGATCTGGATGCACGGATTTCGCAGTCCGGTGACTTCGACCACGGCGCTCTCGCCGAGGTGCAGCCGTGTGCCGGTCGGCAGGCCAAGCAGGTCGATGCCGCGTGTGGTGACATTCTCACCCATGTCGCCGGGACGGACGATGAAGCTCTTGGCTTGCAGTTCGTCGAACAGTTCCTCGTGCATCAGATGCACCTGACGCAGGTTGGGCTGGTTCGGGTCTTTGGCCACGCGCGAACGATGCTTGACCGTCTCGCCCATGTGCGCGTCACCGGCAACGCCGAGACCTTTCAGCAAGCGGATGCTCAGGCAATTCGGCTTGCTGAAAGTATGGCTCTTGCTCAGGCTGACGGTGGTGACGATACCCATCAGGTCAGGCTGCCCCAAACACACGCTTGAAGATCGTATCGACGTGCTTGAAGTGATAGCCGAGGTCGAACTGCTCCTCGATCTCGGAATCCGTGAGATACTTCTTCACGTCGGCGTCTTCTTCAGCAGCGTCAGGAAGTCGCCTTCGCCGCGCCACACCGGCATGGCGTTGCGCTGTACCAGCTTGTAGGCGTCTTCGCGTGACGCGCCTTTTTGCGTCAGCGCAATCAGGACCCGCTGCGAGTGAACGAGGCCGCCGAGGCGATCCGAGATTCTTCTGCATGTTCGCCGGATAGACCAGCAGCTTGTCGACCACGCCGGCGAGGCGATTGAGCGCGAAATCGAGCGTCACCGTTGCGTCCGGGCCCATCATGCGCTCAGCGGACGAGTGCGAGATGTCGCGTTCGTGCCAGAGCACGACATTTTCCAGCGCAGGGGTGACGTAGGCGCGCACCATGCGCGACAGACCGGTGAGGTTTTCCGTCAGCACCGGGTTGCGCTTGTGCGGCATCGCCGACGAGCCCTTCTGGCCTTCGGAGAAGAACTCTTCGGCTTCCAGCACTTCGGTGCGCTGCATGTGGCGGATTTCAGTTGCAAGCCGTTCCACCGACGATGCGATGACGCCGAGCGTTGCAAAGAACATCGCATGACGGTCGCGCGGGATGACCTGCGTCGAGATCGGCTCGACCTCAAGGCCCATCGCCTTGGCGACATGTTCTTCGACGCGCGGATCGATTTGCGCAAAAGTGCCGACCGCGCCGGAGATCGCACAAGTCGCGACTTCCTTCCGCGCGGCGACAAGGCGTGCGCGGGCGCGGGTGAACTCGGCATACGCGTAAGCGAGCTTGAGGCCGAACGTGACAGGCTCGGCATGGATGCCGTGCGAGCGGCCGATGGTCGGCGTCATCTTGTATTCGAAGGCGCGGCGCTTCAGCGCGTCCAGCACCTTGTCGATGTCCGCGATCAGCAGGTCCGCCGCGCGCGAAAGCTGCACGTTGAGGCAGGTGTCGAGTACGTCCGATGAGGTCATGCCCTGGTGAACGAAGCGTGCTTCCGGACCGACGATCTCGGCGAGATGCGTGAGGAACGCAATCACGTCGTGCTTGGTCTCACGTTCGATCTCGTCGATGCGCTCGACGTTGAACGTGGCATCCTTCGCCTTGGCCCAGATGGTCTTGGCGGCTTCCTTGGGAATGACACCGAGGTCCGCCAATGCGTCGGCGGCATGTGCCTCGATCTCGAACCAGATCTTGAAGCGCGTCTGAGGGTCCCAGATGGAGACCATTTCGGGGCGGGAATAGCGTGGGATCATGGGTGATGTCCTTTCGCGCAGGCTGTACCAGAAGCCCTCGCCGGAGACAAACGAAACGGGCCGTTTTTGCAGCGTTTTCCGTGGCTTTCCGCATATCCCGGCGCAGGGATTCATGCGCTCTGCGCCAGGAAATGGCCAGGCGACAGGGCATGCGGATGCTGAGCCTTTCCGGCGCAGAAGCTGGCTGATAGCCTCGCTTCCAACGGGGCACAAAGTCCCGGCTGAAATTCGGGAGAAAACATGAAGCGTTCTATTGCCGTGGCGGCGCTTGCTGCCGCCGTCGTTGTCGTGCCTGCCGGCGTGGCATCTGCCAAAGTCGTCAAATTCGAAATTGTCCGGACTGAATCACCCGCGTTTGAAGGGCGATCGTTCGGCAGCGTCGGCACCTATGACAGGATTATCGCCCGCGCCACGATCGCCGTGGCACCCACCGACTCGCACAATTCCATTGTCGTTGATGTCGACAAGGCGCCGCGTAATGCACAGGGGCAGGTAGAGGCCGTCACTGACGTTGAGATCCTTCGGCCGACCAACGCAGCAAACGGCAATCGCAGGCTGTTCTATGAAGCGCTGAACCGTGGCGGCAAGCTCGGCTTTGCGCTGTTCAACGATGACAACCCGGTCGTGAACGATCTGGTGAAGTCGGGCGACGCGGGAAATGGCTTCCTGATGAACCGCGGCTATACGCTGGTCTGGAGCGGGTGGCAGGGTGACATCGTGCCGGGCGGCGGACGTATGACGTTCTCGCCGCCGGTGGCAACCGGCATCACCGGGGCCGCCCGTGAAGAGTTCGTCTTCGACAACATGGATAATCCTGCGAGTGGGCCTCTGAGCTATCCCGCGGCCGATCTCGACCCGGCACAGGCCAAGCTCACGGTTCGCGAACGTGAAGCGGACGAGAGAAGCACGCCGGCCGATCTGTCATTCAAATACGATGGCGATCGCAAGGTCTCGATTTCACGCCCCGCAAACTTCGATGCAGGCGCGATCTATGAACTCATCTATCCGGCGAAAGATCCCAAGGTGATGGGGCTTGGTCTGGCTGCGACGCGCGATGTCGTCTCGTTCCTCCGCTACGAGAAGGCGGATGCTGCGGGTAACGCAAACGTACTGGATGGGCGCATCGACAAGGCGATTGGGTTTGGCCTGTCGCAGAGCGGACGTTACCTGCATGATTTCATCTATCTCGGGTTCAACGGAGATGAGTCCGATCGTGTGGTCTTCGAAGGCCTGATGCCGCATATTTCCGGCGGCAAGAAGACCTTCACCAACTATCGCTTCAGCCAGCCGGGGCGCTCACCCTATCAGCACGCGGACATGGTCTATCCGGGGTCGGAATTTCCGTTCACCTATCCGGTCACGACTGACGCGCTGACAGGGAAAAGCGATGGCCTGCTGGCCCGCTGTCTCGCCGCCAAGAACTGTCCGAAGATCATCAAGTCCGACAGCGAGATCGAGTTCTACCAGCAGCGCGCCTCGCTCGTGGTGACCGACACGCAAGGTAATGCGCTGACGATGCCAGACAATGTCCGGCTGTTTTTCCTGTCGAACCTGCAGCACTTCGCATTAGCCAATTCAAAGTCTGAAACGACCAAGACGTGCCAGTTTCCGACCAATCCGTTGAACGCTGGACCTTCGGTGCGTGCGCTGCTGATGGCGCTCGAGGCCTGGATCACGAACGGCACCGAGCCCCCGGCGAGTCGCTACCCCAGCGTGGCTGATGGCACGCTGGTGGCACCGACAATCGATGCTGTTGGTTTTCCGAAAATTCCCGGCTTTCCCTACAAGGGAACGATGACCAAGCCGGTGTTGATCGACTTCAGCGTCATGCCTCCCGTGAAGGGCAAATCCTATCCGGCATTTTTGCCGAAGACCGATGCTGACGGCCGCGCGGTTGCCGGGGTGCATTTGCCGACGCTGGAAGCGCCGGCCGCGACGCACACCGGATGGAACGTTCGCAAGGCGGGATATTCGGAAGGGGAGTTGTGCGAGAACAACGGCTCGATGATCCCGTTCGCGGCGACCAAGGAAGAGCGACTAAAAACGGGCGATCCGCGCCTGTCGATGGCCGAGCGATATCCTCACGAGGGCGATCGCGCTTCCGCCATCGAGAAGGCTGCCAGGCAACTGGTGCAGGACCGGCTGCTGCTGGAAGAGGACGTGAAGATCTTCACGCAAGCCACGAACTGATCGTGAGCACCCGGGTTGCCAATACGGCAGCTCGGGCTATCTCTATGATTAAATCGCTTCTCCGCGAACGGATGCGGCTGCGTTGCGGATCGCGGTAATATTCGCCTTGTAGCTTTCCATAGTTCCGCCCTTGAACACGGCGGAACCTGCAACCAGCGCGTTGGCGCCGGCTGCGGCGATCTCCGCAGCGTTCGCCGCGGTTACGCCACCGTCGACCTCGATATCGATGGGGCGGCCCGCGCACATCGCGCGGACCTGCGAAATCTTTTCCAGCACGGCGGAAATGAATGACTGGCCGCCGAAACCCGGATTCACCGACATCACCAGTACGAGATCAATCGAGTCGATCACGTATTCGATGGCGCTCGCGGGTGTCGCAGGATTGAGCGACACGCCAGCCTTTTTGCCGAGCGCGCGGATCGCCTGCAAGGAACGATGCAGGTGAGGGCCGGCTTCGGCGTGAACCGTGATGTGATCACAACCGGCTTTTGCGAAGGCCTCGAGATACGGATCGCACGGCGCTATCATCAGATGCGCGTCGAAAATCTTCTTTGAGTAAGGCCGCATCGCCTTGATGACATCGGGGCCGTAGGAAATGTTCGGCACGAAATGGCCGTCCATCACGTCGAGGTGCATCCAGTCAGCGCCTGCCTGGTCCACCGCGCGGATCTCTTCGCCCAGTTTCGAGAAATCCGACGCCAGGATCGACGGTGCGATGATCAAAGGACGTGGTGCAAAGGATTGGGGCATCGGCGGTTCCGGTGGTTCGCCTACGGGCGTGACTGTCAGTTCCGCCTAACATGTGGCTGCGCTGCTCGCAATGCGAGGTACGCGGCATGCACAGACTCTCGGACATAGATTGCACGGCAAGTTCTGCCGCAGCGGCAGAACTTGCCGCCATAAGCCGGTCGATCATTCGGCAGAAATGCCTGTTTTTATTGGGTTTGATGCGCGGCACGGCATTTGCTGGATATTTCCCGGGATCATCTGAGCCGCGTCTGCGCGGCATTCGGGGAGTGTCACGATGCTTTTTGCCATGGGTGCCGCAGGCGCGGCCGCTGGTGCAGCCGCGGGAGCGGTGGATTTTCTGTCGTCGCTGGTTAAGCCAAAGTCCAGCGCGACAAAAACGACCGGCACACAAAACAGTTCAAGCCCGTTTAGCCTGACTGATCTGGGCAAAACGTCGGGTTCAACGCAGATCCTGTCGAGCAGCGCTGCCCGCACCAGCGGAACCTTGTCGCCGGCAACGTTCAACGCGCTGCTTGCATCACAGGACCCCAGCAAGCCATCCGATGCGCTCAAGGACCTGTTCTCGCAGATCGATGGCAACAGCGACGGCAAGATCACCAAGTCCGAATTCGAGGACAAGCTCGGCGCCGGTGGCACCAATATCACTGCGGCTGACAACGTCTTCAACAAGATGGATACTGACGGCGATGGTTCGGTCAGTCTCGAAGAAATGGCTTCTGCTCTGAAGGGCAAGGCCGGTAGCGCGCATCATGCCCACGGGGGCGGAGGCAAGGGAGGCGGAGGTGCGGATGCACTGATGAACGCCCTGCAAGCCGCAAGCACCACGTCGGTGACAAACAGCGATGGCTCCATCACGACCACGATGACCTATGCCGACGGGACCGCTGTCACGATGAATCAGGCGGCTCCGGCGAACAACACGCCAGGCAATGCCGCGGCGAAATACAATCTGGCTGATCAAATGGCGCAGCGTCGGACGGATTCACTTTCGATGGCAGCGAAGCAGTCGCTGTCCCTTCACGCGTGAGCCACGCGATAGCGTGCTGCTTTCAATAGTAGCGCGCTTCGTGCGCTATCGCTCGAACTTGTCCTTCCACGCCGGCAACGCGCCGGCGAAGGGGAGTGCCTTGGCTTCATAAACGCCGCGCGCGATCGCGCGCGCGACAACGTTCGCCGCAATGGCGCCGAGCTCTGTGAGACCGATCAATGGATCGATCGGCTTGGCGCAGGTCGCCGCCGCGAAGACGATGTCGCCATCGAGCGGCGCATGAACCGGATAAATCGCACGGGCAAACCCGGTATGGGCGATCATCGCAAGGCGCTTCGCTTGCGGTTTGGTCAAGATCGCGTCGGTCACAACAACTGCCAGCGTTGTGTTTTCGATGGCGGTCGTGGCCGGAGCGCCTTTCAGCCGCATCGCCAGCATGTCGGATGAAAATGTTGGCGGCAGTCCGCGTCCTCCGAATTCGTTATCGGTTTCAAATGGTGCGGCCCAGAACCATGGCCCGTTGCCAACACTGACACTGCCGATTGCATTGACCGATGCGATGGCTGCGACGCGTACGCCATCCGGTGTCAAAGCCGAAGCCGAGCCGATGCCGCCCTTGAAATTCGCGGTGGTGGCGCCGAGCCCCGCACCGACGCTGCCGAGCCCGAATGTCGTGGTTGCCGCAGCGGCAGCCTCGTAGCCGAGGTCGCGGTAGGGCGGGAAACGGCCCCACTTTTTGTTCCCGCCATTCAGCATGTCGAACATTACGGCACCGGGCACAATCGGAATTCGCGCATCGCCGACCGGGAAACCTCGGCCGTGTTCGGCAAGCCATGCTTGCACCCCGCCGCCGGCCTCAAGCCCGAAGGCCGAACCGCCGGAAAGCGCAATCGCGTCGACGCGCTCCACCGTGTTGGCCAGTTCCAGCAGCGCTCCATCTCTTATTCCCGGTCCTCCGCCGCGCACATCCGCCGAAGCGACGGCGGGCTGATCGAAGATCACTGCGGTCACGCCAGATGCGACCGTCACGTCCTCGGCATGGCCGACCCGGACGCCGGCGATATCGGTAAGTAGATTTTTCATCGGCCAGCCCCCTGAGCGCCGTTCCCGGGTACAGTCACACTCCGATCACAACACGCGGAAGGCCCGGAGCGGAGCTTGCATAGCACACCGGCCACAGTGCAATAAGCGGCATGATCCAGGATGTTTCGATCCCCGCCGCGCTGCTGGCCGGCCTCATCAGCTTTCTGTCACCGTGCGTCTTGCCGCTGGTGCCGCCTTATCTTGTCTATCTGACCGGGGCGACGATCGAGCATGTCGCCAGCGACGAGGAGTCTCAAGCCCCGAAGCGCGCGGTCATATTGTCCGCGCTGATCTTTGTGCTCGGCTTCTCGACGGTGTTCGTCGCGCTGGGCGCCAGTGCAAGCCTGATCGGCGGCTTGATCCGCACCTGGTCCGCGCAATTGTCCATTGTCGCCGGCATCGTGATCATCCTGATGGGGCTGCACTTCCTCGGATTGACGCGCATCGGCTTTTTGATGCGCGAGGGCAGGCTGCCGATTCCAAAGCCGGTCGGGTTGTGGGGCTCTTATGTGATGGGGCTTGCATTTGCCTTTGGTTGGACGCCGTGCATCGGGCCTATCCTGGCGGCAATCCTGTCGGTTGCGGCGTCGGAAGCAACAGTAACAAAAGGTGCGGGACTGCTTGCGGTTTACTCCGCTGGTCTCGGCATTCCGTTCCTGCTCGCAGCCTTCATGGTTGAGCGTTTCTCGTCGATGCTTTCCCGCATGAAGAGGCATCTGGCGGTTGTCGAGCGCGCCATGGGGGCGCTGATGGTGCTCACTGGTATTGCTTTCCTCACCGGCGCGGTGTCGTCGGCGAGTATCTGGCTGCTCGAGACATTTCCGGCACTACAGAATTTCGGGTGAGAAACAAAATAAGCTGCTCCGGAGTCCGAAGCAGCTTACTTGGATGTCAGACTTTAGATGTCAGACTGATGAGTGCACTCAGGAGCCTTTTTCGAGCTCCGCATAGTTGCCCTTGGCGTCCCACTTGTAGACGACGTAATCGATCAGCTTGATGTCGCCCTTGGCATCAAACGATAGCTTGCCCAGAACGGTATCCCACTCGCCACCCTTGATGGCTTCGATGACTTTCTTTGGATCGGTGCTGTTGATCTTCGCTACCGCCTGCGACCAGATCTGGAATGAGGCGTAGGTGTAGAGCGTGTAACCTTCTGGATCGATGCCTTTCGCCTTGAATTTCTCGACGATGGCTTTCGCAGTCGGCTTGTTACGTGGATCAGGGCCGAAGGTGAACAGCGTACCTTCTGCAGCCGCTCCGGTGATTGAGGCGAATTCCTTGTCGTTCATGGCATCGCCAGCCATCAGCACGGTCTTCATTCCCTGGTCGCGCATCTGGCGCAGGATCAGGCCGGCTTCCTGATGATAGCCACCGACGTAAACGAGATCGATGTTCTCGCGCTTCAGGCGCGAGACAATCGAGTTAAAATCCTTGTCGCCCTTGTTATAGGACTCGAACAGCTTCTCCTTGAAACCGGCAGCGTTCAGCGCCTTCTTGGTTTCGTCAGCCAGGCCTTTGCCGTAGGTGGTCTTGTCATTGAGGATGGCAACGTTCTTGCCCGCATATGCTTTCAGAATGTATTGCGCAGCCACCAGGCCCTGCTGGTCATCGCGACCGCAAACGCGGAGGACGTTCCACAGTTTGCGCTCGGTAAACATCGGATTGGTCGACGCCGGCGTGATTTGCAGCACATTTCCTTCTGCGTAAGCCTCAGAAGCCGGGATCGACGACGACGAGCAGAAATGTCCCGCAACGAATGCGACCTTTGAACTGGCAAGCTTCTCGGCAACTGAGCGCGCCTGCTTTGGATCACAGGCATCATCCCCGGTCTGCAATGCCAGCTTCTTTCCGATGACGCCGCCGGCGGAATTGAGATCAGCAATCGCCATATCGGCGCCGTTCTTCATCTGGCGGCCAAAAGCCGAATTCGCTTCCGGTCATCGGACCGGCGACGGCGACCGAGATATCCTGCGCAAACGCGGCAGTCGACAGGACAATCGACGCGCTGAACGCAAGGCCAAGAATGTGAAGCGGTTTCATAGAACAGTCCTCATGAAGCTCGTGAAAGCATGGCCAGGCGGCCCCGGCCGAACAAATCACACCTATTGTCGGCTGATTTTACCGGCAAGTCATCGGCAATTTTAAGCCCCGTTCAGGACTTGACTGGCGCATCTTGCCGCAGTCGCCAGCTGAGAGGGCCGCTTGGTTCATACAGCCAGTAATACTGCCGGAGCATTTGCCGGGCACGCGTGCGTTGGAATGACAGAGAGGCGACGATCAGGAGAATGATCGTTTCGATAAGATATGTTTCAGGGGCCAGCAATGTTTCGTTGAATAACGCAAAGTGGACGAACCGCACGGCCAGCCCCATTGGAATCATCGCCGCCACCACAACCCAGATGCTTCGCCAGGTCAGCGCAATGGCGCGTCCTGCCAGCAGGGCGCAGCCGCCGCCCAGCACGAGGGTGACGAACAGCACTTGAACGATGGATTCGTTTGAATACAAATCTGTCAATGCCGTCCGCCCTCGAGATAAGCTGCGCGGATCTCCGGACGCGCGAGCAACTCGGTGCCCGTGCCGCTCAGCGTGATCAGGCCGTTGACCATAACATAGCCGCGGTGCGCCAGCTTCAGCGCGTGATTGGCGTTTTGCTCGACGATCAGAACAGTCAGGCCGTCCTGCTTATTGAGTTCGCGAATGGCGTCGAAGATCTGCCGCGCGATCAGCGGCGCCAGCCCAAGTGACGGCTCGTCCAGCATCAGGAGACGCGGCCGGCTCATCAGTGCGCGGCCGATCGCCAACATCTGTTGTTCTCCACCGGACAGGGTGCCGCCGCTCTGGGCAACGCGTTCCTTGAGACGGGGAAACAAGGCGAAGACGCGTTCGAGGGTCTCATCGTGTTCAGCCTCGGTGCATGCGACCGCAGCGTCTGCTCCCATGCGGAGATTTTCGGCAACACTCATGCGGGGGAAGATTCGACGGCCTTCCGGTGATTGTGCGATCCGCAGGCGCGCGACGTGATGCGTCGGTATGTGAGTAATGTCTTGTCCATCGAATGCGATGGTGCCTGCACGCGCGCGCGGTCGACCGAAGATGGACATCATCAACGTTGACTTGCCGGCACCGTTAGCGCCGATCAGCGCCACGATTTCGCCGGCGTTGATGTCAAGGTCGACGCCCTTCAGCGCTTCGATGTTGCCGTAGGCTGCGACCAGGCCGCGGATGGTGAGCAGGGGTTTGTTCACGTGCCGCCCTCCATCACCTTGATGGCGGTTTCTTCATCGGCGCCGAGATAGGCCGCGATCACCTTGGGATCGTCACGGACTTCGCGTGGCGTACCGGCGGCGATCTTGACGCCATGATCGAGCACGACGATGCAGTCGGAAATTTCCATCACCACGGACATGTCGTGTTCGATCAGGAGCAGCGACGTGCCGTGATCCTTGCGGATCGCCAGCAGGAGTTGGCTCAGCTCGTCGCTTTCCCGCGCATTCAATCCGGCGGCGGGCTCGTCGAGGCACAACAGTGCGGGCTCGGAACACATCGCGCGCGCGATCTCAAGTCGTCGTTGATCACCATACGCCAGATTGCCGGCGGCATCGTCGGCGCGACCGGTTAATCCGATCCTGTCGAGCCAGTAGCGGGCGCGGTCAATGGCGCCATTCTCAGCACGGCGAAAACCGGGCGCGCCGATCAGCCCGAGAAACGAATAACCCGACGCGCGCATCAGCGTGTTGTGCTGGGCCACCATCAGGTTTTCCAGTGCGGTCATGCCGGCAAACAGGCGGATGTTCTGGAAGGTGCGGGCGACCTTCGCGATCTTTGAGATGCGATAGTCGAACAGCCGCTCCAGCAGGAACTCGCGACGATCTTCGTGAATGAGACGCATCATGCCGGTGGTCGGCTTGTAGAAACCCGTGATGCAGTTGAACACGGTGGTTTTGCCGGCGCCGTTTGGACCGATCAGTGCGGTGATGTCGCCCCGCTTGGCCGTGAACGACAAATCGTTGACCGCGACGATGCCGCCGAAACGCATTGAGAGATGATCGACCACAAGAATGTCGTCGGTAACCGTTCTTTCGCTTGGCTTCATCCGTGGCCTTCCTTGACCATCGAAGATGAAATCTCTGTCCGTTTCTCGAGGAACACCGAGGGCGAGCGATGGCCTATCAGGCCGCGCGGCCGCCAGATCATAAGCAGGACCATTGCCGAACCGAACACCAACATGCGGAACTGCTCAAAGCCCCGGAAAAGCTCAAAGCCGCCGATCATGGCGAGCGCAGCCAGCGCGACGCCGAGCTGCGAGCCCATTCCACCGAGCACGACGATGGCGAGGATCAGCGCGGATTCCTGAAACGAGAAGGACTCCGGACTGATGAAGCCCTGACGGGTTGCGAAGAACGCACCGGCAAAACCGCCGAACATCGCACCGGTTGCGAAGGCCGAGAGCTTCGTCGTTGTGGTGTTGATGCCGAGAGAGCGACAGGCCACTTCATCTTCGCGTAACGCTTCCCACGCGCGTCCGATCGGCAGCCGCCGCAGGCGGATGGTGACCCAATTCGTCAGCAGCGCGAGTGCGAGGATCAGATAAAACAGAAACACGATGCGATGTGTGGCGGAGAACTCGATGCCGAGCAGGGCCGCGAGACCATCGTCTGTGTTGGTGAGCGGGATACCGAAGAATGTCGGGCGGGGAATGCCGGAGATGCCGTTCGGGCCGCCGGTGACATTTTGCCAGTTCAGCAACACGAGGCGGATGATTTCGCCGAACGCCAAAGTGACGATCGCAAGATAATCGCCCTTCAGGCGAAGCACCGGAAAACCAAGCAACATGCCCCAGAAGGCAGCGAGGATGCCCGAAATTGGAAGCAGCACCCAGAATGCCCACGGACCGAGTTGAACGAAGTCGATGGACACGAACGGATAGATCGGAACGACGTGCAGAAACGGCAGACCGTATTGGGCCAGCAACGCATAGGAGTACGCGCCGACCGCGTAGAACGCCACATAGCCAAGATCGAGCAGACCCGCGAGGCCGACCACGATATTCAATCCCCAGCCCAGCATCACGTAGGTCAGCACCAGGATGCCGAGATCGAGGATGTATCGCTGGTCGTAGAAGATCACCGGCACGAAGCAGGTGAGCAGCAGAAGTGCTGGGCCAAGCAAGTGACGCACCTTGGCAAGCTGTCCGCTGGCGGCTTCGGGCAAAGCGAGAAGTACGTTTGGTCGGGCCGAGCCGTCGTCGCAGCAGTTCGACCGCGATGCTTCCGAAAAACACCGCCGCGACGAGGGCGGCCAGATCGCCGAATCGCGTCCAGTAAATCAGCTGGCCCGCCGGGCCGGCCTCGGTGCGGATACCGATCATCAGCGAAAACAGCACCAGCGCCACGAGAGCGCTCAGGACCGACTTTTTGAGGATGAAGGCGAAACCCTGGTCCGGCGCGGCATTGTGAGATGGCGCACGCGTGGTTGAATTGGAAATTTGCGCCACGCGTGCCCCTCAGACTTTCTCGACTTCCGGGCGACCCAGGAGGCCGGTCGGAAGAAAGATGAGGACGATGATCAGGATCGAGAACGCGGCGACATCTTTGTATTCGGACGAGAAGTAGGCCGACCAGAATGTTTCGATCAAGCCGATGGCGAGGCCGCCCAGCATGGCGCCGGGCAAAGAGCCGATGCCGCCAAGGACGGCGGCGGTGAAGGCTTTGATCCCCGCGACAAAGCCCATGAAGAAATCAACCACGCCATAGTAGAGCAGGTACATCATGCCGGCGACCGCGGCGAGTGCTGCGCCAATCACGAAGGTCATCGAGATGGTGCGGTCGACATCGACGCCCAAAAGCGCTGCCATGGTCTGGTCCTGCTCGCAGGCGCGCATGTCACGGCCGAGGCGGGTACGCGCCACCAGCCAGGAAAAGATCGCAAGCAGGATGACGGTGGTGATCACGACGATGATCTGGATATTCGAGAGTTGCACCACAAAGCCGTCTCGCTCAAACAGCGTATAGCCACCCGTGATGATGGGCGGCACCGGCTTCACGCGTGCGCCCTGCGCCACCTGCGCGTAGTTCGACAGAACGAAGGACATGCCGATTGCCGAAAGCATCGGAGCGAGGCGGAAGGATTGGCGCAGCGGGCGATAGGCGATCCGCTCTACTGTCCAGCCATAGAGCGCGGTGACAGCCATCGCGACCAGCAACACCAAAAGCAGAATGACAGGGATCGTCGTCAGGCCGATCGAGACCAGAACGAGAAACGTGATGAGGGCGATGAAGCCGCCGATCATGAATATATCGCCGTGGGCGAAATTGATCATGCCGACGATGCCGTAGACCATCGTGTAACCGATGGCGATCAGGCCATAGATCGAACCGAGCACCAGTCCGTTGATGAGTTGCTGGGCGAAGTAATCCATGGGCTGCCGTGTTTGAGCAAATCCGGCAAAAGGGGACACCGGATGCGTCCGAATTTGCTGCGTATATCCTGTGCTGGCATAACCTGATCCAGAAATCGCTTTCCACGTTTCGGGATCATATCCAACGATCAACACGTCGAGGGCTCCGGCAGCCGGATCGTCGCGTCGTCCCATTTTCTAACAGCGGGAACAGGGGGCGGCAACCATGCGGGGTTCGGCTTTGGGGCGTCATCCACGTCGAGTTGCGCTGCGCTCCGAACGGTTCCGGAATACCTTGGTCTGAATGTCAAAAGATGAGCAGAGGAACCGGAGTTCCTTTGCAACCAACCGTGACCGGGCCCGTTTCCCTTCGGTGGCTAACAAGGGAGATGCCAACATGGGTAATCAGAATAATCCGAATCAAAATCCTGGCCAGCAGAGCCAGAACCCAAATCAGAAGCCGGGTCAGCAGCAACAGGGTGGCGGTCAGAAGCCGGGCCAGCAGCAGCAAGATCCTAGCCAGAAGCCGGCCAGAGGCCAGCAGGGCCAAAAGGGCGGCCACTAGGCCGGATTGCTAGGGCTTTCTATGAAAATCCCGCCGAGAGGCGGGATTTTTCTTTAGGTGACCTCGGTTGTCCACAGAGATCCACAGTTTCCCCCTCCGCGTTAAGGTTAAAGAAGGGTTTAAATTGTCGCCCGCAGTTAGGCGGAGTTAGCTCCGTGAATATTCATCGACTTCAGTGGGGCGGCATGTCCAGAGATTGGCGGATCAGCACTTTCAATGGTGTGCTTCTGGCGTCCTATTTTATTCCGTCGTGGACGATGTCTGCGATGAAGATTTGGGTTTCGCCGATCCGCGGGCTTTATGATCGCTCGAACATCGGGCCGGCGATGTATGTCAGCGACTATCTCAGTCTTTCGGCGCTCGGAACCATTCGCTTCGCGTGGATGCTGGCGCTCGGCAAGGTGATGGTTGCCGCGTTCTTTATGATCTTTTTGCTGCTGATCATCCGCGAAGCCATTCGCAAGAAGGGCAGTTGCGATGAGGCGCTTGCCTTTGCACTTGGCCTGGGTGCGTTCATCAGCATGGCAAGCCTGATTGCTGCATCAAAAGTCGGTGAGCAGGCCGCGCTGCACATGCATGCCAGTGAAGCGTTGGTGTTGATTGGTGCCGTAATTCTGCTCATCATAGACGGGGAGACGAAAACCTCGACGTCTGCTGCAGAAATCAACTCTGATGTGCCCCAGCAAGTTTATTTGTCGAGCAGTCCGAGCTCCTGAATAACAGCCGCAGCTTCCTTGATCGCATGATTTGCGGCGGGGACGCCGCAATAGATCGCCTGCTGCAGCAAAATCTCCTTGATATCGTCCGGCGTGAAGCCGCCCTCGCTGAGGGCGGCGCGCACGTGCATGCGGAACTCGTCCCAATGGCCGAGCGCCATCATTGTGCCGATCACAAGGATACGCCGGGTGCGTTCGTCGAAATGCGGCCGCGTCCAGATCTCGCCCCATGCGTAGCGGCTGATCAGGTCCAGAAAATCGGCGTTGAACGAATTCTTGTTCGCCGCTGATTTATCGACCCAGGCATCGCCGAGAACTTTGCGGCGTTGTCTTGTGCCAAGTTCGCGGCGTGCCTCTTCGTCCATTCCGATGCTCTCATCGCTGGGTGAGAAAGCCGACCACAGCTTCCGTAAAGTTGTGCGGCTGTTCAACGTTGGAGATGTGCGCGGCGTCGAGCAGGGTCATGCTCGCGCCTGGGATTCGGCTGCGAATAAATTCGCCGGCTTCCACTGGCGTCGACATGTCGTGACGTCCCGCAATCACCAGCGTTGGAGCTGTAATGCGCGGCAGCAGATCGCGCTGATCGAGTGTGCTCAATGCTTCGCAGCACGCGATGTAGCCCTGCACCGGGGTGGCAACGAGCATCTGCTTCATGCGCGTGGTGATCTGCGGTTCACGTTCACGGAAGTCCGCGGTCAACCATGCCGCAATGACCCCATCGGCGATGGCAGCGAGCCCGCCTTCGTTCACCGCCTTGATGCAATTCAGCCAGTTGGTCGGATCGGGATAGTAGCAGGCTGTATTCGCGAGGATGAGCTTGCCCACTCGCTCTGGCGCGTTGGCGCCCAGCCACTGGCCGACCATGCCGCCCATCGACACTCCGCACCAGTGCACTTTCTCGATGTTGAGGTCGTCGAGGATCGCCAGCACGTCTTTACCGAAGCGCTCCATCGAATAGGGACCGGCAGGTGCGCCGGACTTGCCGTGACCACGTCGGTCATAGCGGATCACGCGAAACAGTTTCGTGAGCGCAGCCATCTGCGGCTCCCACATCTGCATCGTGGTGCCGAGCGAATTCGACAGCATGATCGTGGGTCCGCTTTCGCGGCCTTCGACCGAAACGTTAAGAAGGCAGCCGTCGGCATCGATCATAGGCATAAAACTTCTCCGTAATTCTTATGTATCCAGCGACGCGAGCAAGCGGTCGATCAGCTTTTGCGATGCGCCCTGATAGGACATCGGCACAAAGAGGTCATCGAGTTTTTCGGCGCCAATGTGGACGGTGACGAGGTTGTCGTTTTTAAGAACGTCGAGCAGGTGCTGTCCGGTCTCTGCCGATCTGCGGCTCGCAGCCTCAATGATGTGATGTGATTCGCTTTTGCCGATTTTTTCGGCCAGAGCCATGGTGACGGCTTCCGCCATGATGAGGCCATGCGTTTCATCGAGGTTGGTGCGCATCCGCGCGGCATCGACCTCGATCCCCTCGGCGATGTCGACAATGGCAGCCAGCGCGCCTGAGGTCACCAGCAGCAGGGTGGGCAATGTTGGCCATTCGGCGTGCCATGGGCCTGCACTGCGTTCGTGCTCCTGCACCTGTGCAGCAAAAATCGTGGCAGCCAGATTGGGAGCCATGGTCGCGGCCGCAAGTGCTGTCGCCGCTGCGACGGGATTTCGCTTGTGTGGCATGGTTGATGATCCGCCACGGCCTTCGCCCGCAGGCTCAAAAGCCTCCGCGACGTCGGTTTGCATCATCAGCGATACGTCGCGCGCAATCTTGCCGCAGGTGCCGGTAAGAATAGCCAGGACGGATGCCGCTTCCGCGATGCGGTCGCGGTGGGTGTGCCATGGTGCTTCGGGTAACGGCAGCGATAATTCTTTTGCGAGTTGTTCGGCGACGCTCATTCCCTTGTCGCCGAGGGCCGCCAAGGTCCCAGCGGCACCGCCGAACTGCAGCATCAATGATTCGGTCCGCAGGCGTTTCAATCGTATTCGCGAACGGTGCAACGCGGATGCGTATTCGGCGAGCTTCAGCCCGAACGGCATCGGCAATGCGTGCTGCAGCCAGGTCCGCGCCACCATCGCGGTATCGCGATGCTTGGCTGCAAGTTCCGCGAATGCGCTGATAGCCCGGTCGAGATCGTCCAGCAGCGCGCTCGAGGCTGCGTTGAGTTGCAGCATCGTCGCCGTATCGATGACATCCTGGCTGGTGGCGCCCCAATGCACATAGCGCGCCGCTTCGGGGTCGGCTTTCGCAACCAGGGCGGTGAGGGCTTTGACCAACGGAATGGCGAGATTGCCAGCTTTGGCTGGCGGCGTTTGCCAGCGCGGTTAAGTCGAAGTTATCGGTCTTGCACGCCTCGGATATAGCGGCCGCTGCAGAGACGGGAATTGTCTCCGTCGCAGCCTCGGCACGCGCCAGGGCCCCTTCGAAATCAAGCATGTGTTGCAGATACGCCGCGTCGTCACAGACCGCGCGCATGGCGGTGCTGGACAGCAGGGGCGCGAGCAAAGGTGAAAGGGAGGTGCTCATGACAGGCGGACCCTAGCGGTCGTGCTCCAACGTGCCAATAGGACGCATCAATATTGCATGAACCTCTTTCCTTTATGGCCTTCGAGGCCTAATTGAGGGCTGCAAGCCGCTGGATGCGGCCCAGTTGAATTCGGAGAGATATCCATGGCGATGACGATGACCGGTGAAGTCCAGCTTTCAGCACCTCGCCAGGTGGTATGGGAAAAGCTCAACGATCCGGACATTCTGAAAGCCTGTATTCCCGGTTGCGAGGAGTTGACGAAGTCCGGCGACAACCAGTTTGAGGCAACGGCGAAGATGAAGGTCGGTCCGGTCTCCGCGCGCTTCAAGGGCAAGGTTACGCTGAGCGATTTCGACCCGCCGAACAGCTACAAGATTTCCGGCGAGGGTGAGGGCGGCGTTGCTGGCTTTGCCAAAGGCGGAGCCACGGTTGCGCTGGCTGACAAAGACGGTGGAACGCTGTTGACATATAATGTCGAGGCTCAAATCGGCGGCAAACTGGCCCAGCTCGGACAGCGACTCATCAACGGCTCCGCCAAGAAACTCGCTGATGAATTTTTTGCGAAATTCGCTGATGCGGTCAAAGCCGGCTGACGTCTCTATTTCGGCATATCAGGTCCCCACGCAAATCAAGCCTTCTTGTGCGGCGCGTCGCGGCATGAGGTTGCTCATTGCGGTGCGGGACCATATTATGCGTTTGGAACCGTTATAAACTTGCTTTGCGCCGCGCCATGCGGCGCTGTGACTGAGCGCTCAGCCTGCAAAATAGAGAGTGTTGATGGCCAAGATTTCACTGATCGTGAACGGCAATCCTGTGACAGCGAATGTCGACCCGCGCACGCTGCTGGTGCAGCTTTTGCGTGAAAACCTGAAGCTGACTGGCACGCATGTGGGCTGCGACACGTCGCAATGCGGTGCTTGCGTCGTTCATCTTGACGGCAAGGCGGTGAAAGCCTGCACCACTCTCGCCGTGATGGCGGATGGTCACGAGGTCAAAACAATCGAAGGCCTTGCCGCCGATGGTGCGCCGCTGCATCCGATGCAGGAAGCGTTTCGCGAGCATCACGGTTTGCAATGTGGTTTCTGCACCCCGGGCATGATCATGACCGCGGTCGATCTGGTTCACCGTAAAGGCCACGATCTCAGCGACCACGTCATTCGCGAGGAGCTCGAAGGCAATCTTTGCCGTTGCACCGGTTACCAGAATATCGTGCTTTCCATCGCGGCCGGCGCCAAGGCGATGGCCAAATCCGACCTCGCGTAAAGCTCATCCCCGAAGGACCGGTTATGTACGAATTCAAATATCATCGTCCGGGGACTGTGCGGCAGGCCGCCAACATTCTTGTCAAGAATGAAGATGCCAAGCTGATTGCCGGTGGTCACACGCTGGTGCCTGTCATGAAGCAGCGGCTCGCCAGCCCGCCGCATCTCGTTGACCTGTCCCACATCGAGGGACTCAACGGCATCGAAATGAAGGGGCGCAATCTTGTGATTGGCGCCACCGCAACCCATGCCGAAGTCGCAAATTCGGCGGTCGTCGGTGAAGCTATTCCCGCTCTCGCGGAATTGGCGGGTTTGATCGGCGATCCGGCCGTGCGCCACAGAGGCACCATCGGCGGTTCGCTTGCCAACAATGACCCGACGGCGGACTATCCGGCCGCAGTCACGGCTCTCGGTGCGACGATCATCACCAACAAACGCAAGCTGAAACCCGAGGAGTTCTTCCAGGGCCTGTTCACTACCGCGCTGGAGCCGGACGAGATCATCACGCGTATCATGTTCCCGCTGCCGAAGAAGGCTGCGTATCAGAAATTCCGCAACCAGGCCTCGCGTTACGCGCTGGTCGGCGTGTTCGTCGCCAAGCGGCCGTCGGATGTGCGGGTCGCGGTGACGGGGGCAGGCGGCGATGGCGTGTTTCGCGTCACCTCGTTTGAAGAGGCACTGAAGAAGCGGTTCTCTCCGAAGGCGCTGGATGGTCTCACGGTTTCCGCCGAGGGTCTCAACAGTGACCTTCACGGCAGTGCTGAATACCGCGCCCATCTTATCCAGGTGCTTGCTCGTCGCGCCGTCGAAGCGGCGACCGCAAAAACCTGATCGGTCTGAAGACTTGGAGTTGGCATGAGCAAGGTTACGGCGATTCCGGCATCTGTTGATGCAACGCTCGACCTGCTCACCAGCCGTGGCTATCTCGCAGAGCGCTCGCTTGCAACGGTGGTCTTTCTGGCGCTGCGGATGGGCCGCCCGTTGTTTCTCGAAGGCGAAGCGGGCGTCGGCAAAACCGAAATCGCCAAGGTTCTTTCGGCTGCACTCGGCCGCAAGCTGATCCGCCTGCAATGTTATGAAGGCCTTGATGTCGGTTCAGCTGTCTATGAGTGGAATAGCGCCGCGCAGATGATTGCCATTCGCCTGGCGGAAGCCAGCGGCGACACCGACCGCGAGCAGCTTTCTGCTGACATCTTTGCTGAAAAATATCTCATCAAGCGCCCGCTGTTGCAGGCGCTGGAGCCGGACGTGGCCGGACCGCCGGTGCTGCTGATCGATGAACTTGATCGTGCGGACGAGGCTTTCGAGGCCTATCTGCTGGAAATCCTCAGTGACTTTCAGGTCTCGATTCCCGAATTCGGCACGGTCAAGGCGCCTCAGGCGCCGATCGTGATCGTCACTTCAAATCGAACCCGGGAAATTCACGACGCACTGAAACGCCGCTGTCTCTACCATTGGGTTGATTATCCATCGGCCGAACGCGAACTGGCGATCGTCAAATCCCGTGTGCCGAACATCAGTGCCAAGCTGTCGCAGCAGGTGGTCGGTTTCGTGCAGACGCTCCGCGAGCAGGATTTGTTCAAGGTGCCCGGCGTGGCAGAGACAATTGATTGGGCCACCGCGCTGACCGAGCTCGATGCACGTTCGCTCACGCCGCAAGTGGTTGGCGACACGCTGGGCGCGTTGCTGAAGTATCAGGACGATATCGGTCGCATGCAGGGCGATGCGCTCGACAAGGTGATCAAGGAAGCCGTCAGCGACCCGTCTGCTTGAGGCAATAAGCTGGGAAGATTTGGAGCTGGGAATTGTCATGCCGAATGGCGTCGAGACCCCAACGACCGGTTTGATTGCCGACAATGTCATTGGCTTTGCGCGGGCGTTGCGCGTTGCCGGATTGCCGATCGGTCCCGGCGCGGTGATCGATGCCTTGAACGCGATGCAACTCATCGACATCGGCAACCGTGCTGACCTGTTCACCACGCTGGAATCCATTTTCGTCAAGCGTCACGAGCACGCACTGATATTCGCGCAGGCGTTCGATCTGTTCTTCCGCCGTGCGGAAGGCATGGAGAATATGCTCGAACTCGGTGCCGTTACCACCCGAGGCGCACAAGCCCCCGCCACCAGCATCGCGCCGCGTGCAGGAAGCCTTCGCTCAAAGCAGGAGCGTCGAATCTCCGGAGGTCGAGGAAAAGAATATCCAGCTCTCGGTGTCCGATCGTGAGGTTCTGCAGTCCAAGGATTTCGCGCAAATGAGCGCGGCGGAAATCGCCGAGGTGACGCGCGCGATCGCGCAGATGAAATTGCCGCAGGCCGAGCTGCGCACGCGCCGCTTTGCACCGGATGCCCGAGGCGAACGGCTTGATCTGCGGCGCACATTGCGCGGCAGTTTGCGTACCGGCGGCGAGATCGTGAAATTTCAACGCCTGGGACGGATCGACAAGCCGGCGCCAATCGTCGCGCTGCTCGATATTTCCGGCTCCATGACCGATTACACCCGGCTGTTTCTGCAATTCCTCCATGCGGTTACCGACGCGCGCAAGCGCGTCTCGGTCTTCCTGTTCGGAACGCGCCTGACCAATGTCACACGGGCTTTGCGGGCGCGCGATCCCGACGAGGCCTTGGCGGCATGTTCGTCTTGCGTGGAGGATTGGGCTGGCGGCACACGCATCGCGACCTCGCTGCACAACTTCAACAACCTCTGGGGACGGCGGGTGCTGGGGCAGGGCGCTGTCGTGCTTCTGATTTCGGATGGCCTGGAGCGTGAGGCCGATTCCCGGCTGGAGTTCGAAATGGACCGACTGCATCGTTCTTGCCGCCGCCTGATCTGGCTTAACCCGCTCTTGCGCTTCGAAGGGTTTGAAGCCAAGGCACAGGGCATCAAAATGATGCTGCCGCACGTTGATGAATTCCGCCCCGTACATAACTTGAAGTCGATGGAGGGCTTGATCACGGCGCTGTCGTCGCCGGTGACGAGCCGGCGCATCGATTCTCGCTCTGCCGCCTGAGGACAACAATATGCTCGACCGCGATGAAGATATTTTGAAGGCCGCCGAGAACTGGACCAGGGCCGGTCACGGCGTGGCGTTGGCCACTGTGGTGGAAACGTGGGGCTCCGCGCCCCGTCCGGCCGGATCGAGCCTCGTTATCAATGACGATGGCACCTTCCTTGGGTCGGTGTCCGGCGGGTGTGTCGAAGGGGCCGTGGTGACTGAAGCTCTCGACGTCATCGCCAGCGGTCAGCCGAAAATGCTGGAATTTGGCGTGGCTGACGAAACGGCCTGGAATGTCGGTTTGTCGTGCGGCGGCACCATTCGCGTGTTCGTTGAAAAGGTGGGCAACTCTTGAAACAGAATACGCTCGCCGAATTGAACAGCGAACGCGCGTCGCGTCGCGCTGTCATTGTTGTCACCGATGTATCGAATGGCGATCAGCGTCTCGTGAAAGCGGCCGACATCGCCACGGATCCGTTGCATGTGGAACTCGACAAGCATCTGCGGATGGGCAAGAGCGGCATGATCGAGGTGGACGGCAAAAAGCTGTTCCTCAATGTTTATGCACCGACAGCTCGGCTTGTCATCATCGGCGCTGTCCACATCAGTCAGGCGCTGGCGCCGTTGGCGCAATCGCTTGGATATGACGTGTTCGTGGTCGATCCGCGCACAGCGTTTGCTTCGCCGGAAAGATTTCCCGACGTGCCGTTGTTCGCTGATTGGCCTGACGTTGCATTGCCGCCGCTGAATGTCGATCGCTACACGGCGTTTGTGGCCATAACTCACGATCCAAAGATCGATGATCCTGCACTGTTGCATGCGTTGGCGCGCGACTGCTTTTATATCGGTGCGCTCGGATCGCGGAAAAGCCACGCCAAGCGCCTCGATCGCCTGAAGGCGCAGGGCGCAACCGAGGAGGCCTTGACTCGAATTCACGCTCCGATCGGCCTCGCCATTGGCGCGATATCGCCGTCGGAGATCGCGGTGTCGATTATGGCGGAAATTACCGCAGTCCTGCGGCTCCCTGCCGAGGCGCGGCCTAAAGCGAAGTCAGCAGCATGAAATTCGGCCCTGTTGCACCCGAGGATGGTTTGGATGGTGTGACGGTCCATGCCATCCGTCAGGGATCGCTGGTTCTGAAGAAAGGCACCGTGATCGGTGCCGCTGAAGTCGCTGCGCTCAAGCAGGCCGGCGTGTCTGAAATCGTCGTCGCGCGACTCGATGACGGCGACGTCTCCGAGGATGAGGCTGCGGCGAGTATTGCGACTGCGGTGGCCGGCGAGGGCGTCAGTGTGGAACGCGCTTTTACGGGGCGCGCCAATCTGTTCGCGGCAGAGGCTGGTATACTGGTCGTGGACCGCGAAGCGGTCGACCGCATCAACCGTGTCGATGAAGCGATCACCTTTGCGACGCTGCCGGCATTCAAAGCCGTTGTCGCCGGCGAGATGATTGCCACCGTCAAGATCATCCCATTCGGCGTCGAAGCAACGCTCCGCGATGCGGCCGTTGCGGCGGCAGGTACGGGGCGGATGCGTGTGGCTCCGTTCAAGATCAAGCGCGTTGGAGTCGTCTCAACGGTCCTGCCGGGCCTCGCGCCAAAAGTGATCGACAAAACCCTGCGCGTGACGGCGGAGCGCCTTGCACCAGCGGGTGCCAGCATTATTGCCGAACGCCGGGTCGCCCATGACGACGTGGCGCTTGCGCCGGCGATCGAGGAATTGCTCAAGCTCGGCGCCGAACTGGTGCTGGTGTTCGGTGCATCGGCGATTGCCGATCGGCGCGATGTGATCCCGGCGGCGATTGAAAACATCGGCGGCGCGGTCGAGCATTTCGGCATGCCGGTCGATCCGGGCAACCTCATGCTGGTCGGAAATGTGAACGACGTGCCGGTGCTCGGTGCGCCAGGATGCGCGCGCTCGCCGAAGGAGAATGGTTTCGACTGGGTATTGATGCGCCTGCTTGCGAGGCTCGAAGTGACGCGCGCCGAAATCACCGGAATGGGCGTTGGCGGGTTGTTGATGGAAATCGTTACACGGCCGCAACCGCGAGTCCCGTTGGCGCCGATGACAGCCGTCGGGTCGCGGCTATCGTCCTGGCCGCCGGTCGCTCGACCCGCATGAACGGACCGAACAAGCTTCTCGCTGAGGTGAACGGTAAAAAGATGGTGCGCATTGCCGTCGAGCAGGCGCTAGCGTCGAGAGCCTCGCCTGTGATCGTGGTCACCGGTCACCAGAACGCGGAGGTCAAAGCCGCGTTGTCCGGTCTCGATGTGATGTTCGTCGCGAACCCGCATTTCGCGGATGGCCTTGCCACGTCGGTCAAGGCGGGGATCGCAGCCGTACCTGAAGGTGTCGATGGGGCCGTGGTGTGCCTTGGTGACATGCCGCTGATCGATGCGAAACTGATCGACAAGCTGATCGATGCGTTCGCTCCCGATCGAGGTTCGCTGATCGTGGCGCCGGTGGCGGACGGCCGGCGCGGAAATCCGGTGCTGTGGTCGCGGCGGTTCTTCGGCGAGTTGATGGCGCTCGATGGAGATATCGGCGCGCGGCGTTTGATCGCGCAGCACGCCGAAGCAGTGGCGGAGGTGGAAGTCGAGGGCAAAAGCGCGTTCCTCGATATCGACACGCCGGAGATGCTGGCCGAAGTGCAGCAGCTTTAGCCTTTGGTCTCATCACAATCTGTTGTTGCGCGGCTGTTTACCGCGTTCATTTTCATTTCGTTCACCAAGTTGAAACGCCATCTCCCTAAATTGGGCCTGATAAGCCTCTGGGGGAGGGACTGTTGGTCGACCGTATCGCTGCGCGCGTCCGCGCGCTGTTTGTGTTTGCTTGTGTTTCAGCCTTCGCCACTTCTATCGCGACACCACCGGTACTTGCAGCCGGGGCGTTGGCGATCGGCAAATGCGGTGCCTATGGCCAGGCGTTCGATTATCCGCGTGCGGACGCCGCCCGCAACGCCGCCCTTAAGCAATGCAAGGGCGATTGTACGGCTGTTCCGATGAAGCGAGCTTGTGCGGCATTGTCGATCGATATGAAAAACCCGTGCGGCGCGCACGGTTATGCGATTGCACCGCGTATTTCGAGTGCGCTCAATGAGGCGACGAAGAAGTGTTACGGGTTTGGCGGCAAGGACTGCGTTATCCGCGCCTGGGTCTGCGATGCCAAGGGCTGAGCGGCTTGCCGCTTCGCCTTAAGACGGGAAATTCTTTGTAAAACAACGGCTTATGTAAATTTAACTCCCTGCTGTTATTCCTTCTTGAAAATGACTGACTGGTCAGTCATAATAATGAAATGAAAAACGCAGATCGAAAACTCGTTCGAAAGGCTTCTAGGCCTGCTGACGCTGGCGGCAAGACAGCGGCGCATGGCGCTGAGCAACCCGCGTCCAAGCGTCCGTCGAAGCGTGCGCTTGGCGCCAGTGAGCGGCGGGAGGCCATTGTCGCGGCGGGTCTCGATGAGTTTACCGCCCGCGGTTTTGCCGCGACCCGGCTCGACGACGTTGCAAAACGTGCAGGCGTCGCCAAGGGCACGATCTACCTGCACTTCAAGGACAAGGAAGCATTGTTTCAGGAATTGGTGCGCACGGCGCTCGTTCCGCTGATCGCACGCCTGTCCAATCCGCCGATGATGGGTGGCTCCGTACGCGGGATGATGGAAGGTTTTGCGGACATGCTGGCGCGTGAAGTTGTCGGCACGAAGCGGGGCGAAATCGTGCGGTTGATTATTGCTGAGGGAGCGCGGTTTCCGGCGCTGGCTGAATTCTATTACCGCGAAGTCGTGGCGCATGGCATTGGCGGGATGCGCAAGCTGGTCGAATACGGCATCGCGCGCGGCGAGATCCGGCATGAAGCACTGCTTCAATTTCCACAACTCGTCATCGCACCGGCGATCCTGTCCATCGTCTGGCAGGGGTTGTTTGGAAAAATCGCACCGCTTGATACGCAGGCCATGCTGCGGGTCCATCTCGACCTGATTTTCGGCGAACGGAGCGCAGTATGATAGCGGCTCGGAAGCTGTTGCGTGTTTTGGGTGTGGTGTCCGTCATGGCGCTGCTCACCGCTTGCGACGGGGACAAAAATCCCGGTTTCCAGGGGTGGGTGGAGGCTGACATGATTTTCGTCAGCCCTGATGAGCAGGGACGCGTGGTCAAGCTTCATGCACGGGAGGGCGATCAGGTTGAAGTCGGCGCCCCGCTTTATGCAGTGGATGACGATCTGCAACAGGCCGATCTGAACCAGAGCAACGCGACGCTCGCCAATGCGAAACAGACCTATGATCGGGCGGCATCCCTGATCAAGACGGGCTCCGGCACGCAGGCCAGCCTCGATTCTGCAGTGTCTGCGCTTCGGGTTGCGGAAGCGCGGGTCAACACATCGCAGACCCGGCTCGCTCGTCGCCGCATGAACGCGCCGATCGCAGGAGCGATCCAGCAAATCTATTTCCGCGAAGGCGAAACCGTGCCGGCTCAGCGACCGGTCATTTCGATCCTGCCGCCAGGAAACATGAAGGTCCGTTTCTTTGTACCGGAGCCGGAATTGCCGAAGCTGAAGGTCGGCGATGAAGTGCGGGTGACATGCGACGGCTGTGCGGACGATTTGACGGCAAAGATCTATTTCATTGCCACGATGGCTGAGTATACACCGCCGGTGATCTACAGCCTCGATGAACGCTCGAAGCTGGTTTATCTCATCCAGGCGCGTCCGAATAAACCGGACAGCCTGCGTGTCGGCCAGCCGGTAAGCATCTTCATGAATGGCAAAGCGCCGTGAGCCCTGAGACCGCGTCCGATATCGCCATCGACGTCACCGGCCTGTCGAAATCGTTCAACGGGCGCGAGGTGGTGCATGATCTGTCGATGCAGGTGAAACGCGGCACGATCTATGGATTTCTCGGGCCGAATGGCTCCGGCAAGACTACGACGATCCGCATGCTATGCGGCCTGCTGACGCCGGACAGCGGCGAGGGCACCTGTCTCGGCTACGACATCCGGCGTGATGCGGACAAGATCAAACGCCACGTCGGCTACATGACGCAGCGCTTCAGTCTCTATCAGGATCTGTCGGTGCGCGAGAACCTTGAGTTCGTCGCCCGGCTCTATGGCGTGCGCGATCCACGGGCGGCTGCGCGAGAGATGATCAAACGGATTGGTCTGAGTGGACGTGAAGAGCAGCTTGCGGGTGAGTTGTCAGGTGGCTGGAAGCAGCGCCTCGCGCTGGGCGCCTGCACGTTACCCAATCCTCAATTGCTGCTGCTCGACGAACCGACCGCGGGCGTCGATCCCAAGGCGCGGCGTGATTTCTGGAACGAAATTCATGCGCTCGCCGCCAATGGGCTGACAGTACTGGTCTCCACACACTACATGGACGAAGCGGAGCGATGCCACGAGATCGCATATATTGCCTACGGTAATCTGCTCGCCCACGGCACCGTCGAGGACGTCATCGCGAAATCTGCGCTGACGACTTACACAGTGACTGGAGACGGCCTGAACAGGCTGACAGCGGATCTCACCGGAAAGCCGGGCGTGGACATGGTCGCGCCCTTTGGCAACAATCTGCATGTGTCCGGCCGTGACGAGGCTGCGCTGGAATCCGCGATTGCGCCTTACAGAAACGGTGGCGATCTTGTCTGGCACAAATCGGAACCGTCGCTGGAGGACGTTTTCATCGAACTGATGAGCCGTTCAAAGGATAATTTCCAATGAGCGTAACCGACATCACCAATGGCGGCACACGTGGCTTCTTGCAGCGTACCTTCGCGATGCTGATCAAGGAGTTCATCCAGCTGCGCCGCGATCGCGTGTCGTTCGCGATGATCGTGATGCTGCCGATCATGCAATTGCTGCTGTTCGGTTACGCGATCAATACGACGCCGCGTCAATTGCCGACTGCGGTTCTGTTACAGGAAGACAGTGATCTCGGGCGTTCGATTCTGAAAGCGATTCAGAATACGGCTTACTTTCGTTTCACGCGTGAAGTTCATACCGTTGCCGAATTCGACGAACTGCTGGAATCCGGCAAGGTCCTGTTCGGAGTTGAAATTCCACGCGGCTTTGAGCGCGGTGTGCGCCGTGGCGACAAACCTGCGCTGCTGATTGCCGCGGACGCGACCGATCCGATTGCGTCCGGCTCAGCTTTGGCTGCGCTGGGGCAATTGATGCAGACTGCTCTCAAGAACGATTTGTTCGTGGGTGCTCCACCATCATTGCCGTTCGAGATCCGCACCCACGCCCGCTATAATCCTGCAGCCGCGTCACGGCTAAATATCGTGCCTGGCCTGGTCGGAACGATCCTCACCATGACCATGCTGATCTTCACTGCGCTGTCGGTGACGCGTGAGATCGAGCGTGGCACCATGGAAAACCTGCTGGCGATGCCGATCAGACCGATCGAGGTGATGCTTGGCAAGATCATCCCGTACATTCTCGTCGGGTTCCTGCAGGCGACCATCATTATCGCGTTGGGTTACTTCCTGTTCGGCGTGCCGATTCTCGGCAGCCTCACAATGCTGGCGATTTTGTCCACGTTGTTCATCGCTGCCAATTTGTCGATTGGCTATACGTTCTCGACGATTGCGCAAAACCAGCTTCAGGCCATGCAGATGTCGATGATGTTCTTTTTGCCGAACATTCTGCTGTCCGGTTTCATGTTTCCATTTGCCGGCATGCCGACATGGGCCCAGTGGATTGGCGAAGCTCTCCCGCTGACGCATTATATCCGCATCGTACGCGCCATCATGCTGAAGGGCGCCTCAATCGAGAGCCTGCAATACGATGCCATTGCCTTGTGCGGCCTGGTGCTGGTCGCAATGACCATCGCCGTCACGCGATTCAGGCGCACGCTGGACTGAGCGTGCGCCTGTTGTCTTATGTGGCGGCTGCCGGCTGAGGAGCCTGCCGAACCGATACAACTGCGATTGCCGCGATGAGGCATAGCGCGCCAGCGACGAAGAAGGCGGGCAGATAGCTTTCAAGCAGGGTCCGCGTCAGGCCTGCGCCGAATGCCGCTGTCGCAGATCCGAGTTGGTGACCAACGAACACCCAGCCGAACACCATACCGGCGCGTTCGGGGCCGAAGTTCTTGACTGTCATTTTGACTGTGGGCGGCACAGTCGCGATCCAGTCGAGCCCGTAAAACATCGCGAATATCGACAACCCGTAGAATGAGAAATCCGTGAAGGGCAGGAATACCAGCGACAGTCCGCGCAGGCCGTAATACCAGAACAACAGCCAGCGGTTGTTGTAACGGTCTGACAGCCAGCCGGACATGATGGTGCCGAAGAAATCGAAAATGCCCATGGCAGCCAGCAGGGTCGCTGATGTGGTCGCTGGAATACCGAAATCGGCGCACATCGGGATGAGGTGAGTCTGAACCAAGCCGTTGGTGCTCGCCCCGCAGATGAAGAAGGTGCCGAACAGCACCCAGAAGACGCGGGTCTGTGCAGCGTCTTTCAGGACAGTGAAGACGGTGGAAATCGTCGGCGGATGTGTGGCCTTGGCAGCCGGAGCGGTGCCATCGTCGCCGAAGGGCAGTATCTTCAGATCAGATGGACGGTCCCGCATCAGCAGCAACACAAGTGCGGCGGCGACCAGCAGCATGACGCACATAAGAGAAAGCGCCGCGCGCCAGCCCATGGCATCGGTTATATGCGCAAGGATCGGCAGGAAGACCAACTGCCCAGTCGCTACACTTGCAGAAAGAATCCCGACAACAAGACCGCGCCGCGCAACGAACCAGCGCGCGGAAACTGTCGCCCCCAGCACCATCGCCGTCATGCCGGTGCCAAATCCAACGACAAATCCCCAGAGCGCAATCAGGTGCCAAGCTTCTGTCATTGCCAGCGAGGCGAGAAGTCCGGCTGCAATGATCGTCAACGCCGAAACGACGACCTTCCGCAAGCCGAAGCGTTCCATCAGCGCAGCCGCGAAGGGGGCCATCAGCCCGAACAGCAATAACCTGATCGACAGGGCGGACGATATCTGTGTCGTGCTCCAGCCGAATTCCTTCTCGAGCGGCAGGATGAAAACGCCCGGTGCGCCGACCGAAGCCGAACTGATGAGCGACGTGAGGAACGTCACGGCCACCATAACCCAGCCGTAGTGAATGTCGCGCTTGGCGAGGCGTGTGGCGACCCATGAAGAGATCATTGCTTGTCCTGGCTGGTTTTGGGGGGTGGTACCACCCGGCGAATGCGAAATCTTTTAATATGATATCGATCATATAATTCAAGGAAAATGCATGTATTTGTCCCAAAAGGGCTGAAATCTTCGTGATTTCAGCTATCTACAGGTCTATCATCCGATAAATACCCATGTCTTGTAGGCTATTGCAGCGTTAGACGCTCGTGGACGGCTTGATCAGGCGAGGTCCGGGTCAAATTGCGAAGCGACGAGATTATCGATTTTGACGCCTTCGCGATCCGCAATGATCTCCGCGATGAATTTGCGGTGGCAGGCGTTGTGGTCGCGCTCATAGCAGAGAATGCAAACAGGGCCGGCCTTCATGACCAGCGTTTCCAACTCGTCCATCTCTGTACGCGCCTGTGGCGTCTTGAGGTGAGCGTGATAGATTTTCGTCAGCGCCTTCATGTCGCCGCTGCGCGCAGCCTCGCGGCCTTCTTTCGGCGTGCCGAGGCCGCGCAAGTGCAGGTATGAGATACCGCGTGCGTCGAGCCCCGCTGCGAGCTGTGTCTTGGAAAATCCAGGTCGGCGCGATGACGCGATGGCCCGGACATCGATCAGCAATTTCACGCCTGCCTGCTGAAGCTCATCGAGCACTGCCTTGGCCGGGGTCTGCTCATAACCGATGGTGAAAAGCTTTTTGGCTCTGGCCATGCGCCGTCTCCCCGCGGTGGATGCCTTCGGTCAGTATCGTCTCACTTTACACGCTCGATCAGTTCCATCGCTCCTGCGGGCGCGCGGATTTTTCCTTCGTGAATGACATAGGCGAAGACGTCACGCGGCTGCTTCTTGGCGGAGGTGTCGTCGGAGCGGGGCAGATCATCCGGGTTCGCCGCCCTGCGCCCACAGCTTGAGCCGCTCGGCCCATTCGTCCAGCTCCTTCGGCGGGTAGGCGGTTTTGACGGTGTCCTTGCCGGTTTGCAGTCGCGCATAAACGAAGTCCGTGGTGACGTCGGCGATAGCCGGATACTTCGCGTGATCGGCGTAGACGACGGCGACATCAAATTTGCGCAGCAGCGCGATGAAAGCGGGTGTGCAGAAACTGTCATGCCGCACTTCGACCACGTGACGCAGGTCACGACCGTCAAGCTTGCGCGGGAGCAACTCCAGGAATGCTCCGAAGTCGGCTTCGTCGAATTTCTTGGTCGGCGCGAATTGCCACAGCACGGGGCCGAGCCGGTCGCGCAACTCGAGAACACCGGAATCGTAGAATCGCTGGATGGAGTCGCCGGCCTCCGCCAGCACCCGGCGGTTGGTGGCGAATCTCGGCCCCTTGACGGAAAAGATGAAGCCGTCGGGGACTTCACTGGCCCATTTGCGGAAGCTTTCCGGCTTCTGCGATCCATAATAGGTCCCGTTGATCTCGATCGAGGTCAGTTTGGACGCTGCATAGGAAAGCTCCTTCGCCTGGGTCAGCTTCTCGGGATAAAACACCCCCCGCCAGGGCGCGAAGGTCCATCCGCCGATACCGATATGGATTTGTCCTGATTTCTTGACCATTCGCTTTCCCTGGATGCCCTTGCAGGATGCCTCTGCCGTACCTATTTAATTTCTAACGGCGATGTCGCAGCTACCGCTCCATCGCTGGGACGACCACGAGAAGACACCGTAAGAGATAATGGGCGCGCCGGATGTACGCGCTGCCTTGGCTCTCTGACCGGGTCCCTCCGTGGTCGTTGGCATTTCTGGGCCATGACATCTGGCCCCTCAACCCGATTTCCGGCCCTTATACACCATCATAACGGATGAATAGGGCATCTTGGCATCGTCCGGCACCCCGGATATACGCTGACCCATGACTGAGGCCACCGTTCCCGGGGCAGCCATCGCACGGCAATTGTGCGTGGTGGTGCCGACCTTCAAAGAGCGCGACAACGTCCCCAAGCTTTTCGCAAAGCTGGACGCCGCGCTCGCCGGTATTTCGTGGGAAGTCATTTTCGTCGACGACAATTCACCGGATGGCACCTGGGACGTGGCACGGGCGCTCGCTCAGACCGATCCTCGGGTCCGATGCATTCGCCGTATCGGCCGGCGGGGCCTTTCCGGTGCCTGCATTGAGGGCATCCTGGCGTCGTCCGCGCCCTTCGTGGCGGTGATGGACGCTGACCTGCAGCACGACGAAACGCAGCTCCCGAAGATGTTGGCGCTGCTGGAGGGCAAGAAGGCCGAGCTGGTCGTCGGCAGCCGCTATGTCAGCGGCGGAGATACCGGCAATTTCGACAGCACGCGTCTCGGCGGCAGCGTGTTCGCGACGACGATCGCAAAGAAGCTGCTGCATATCGACATCGCCGATCCGATGAGTGGCTTCTTCATGATCCGCCGCGACCGCTTCGAGCAGTTGGCGCCGTCGCTGTCGGTGCAGGGATTCAAGATTCTTCTCGACATCGTCGCAACCGCGCATGGCAAACTGCGTGTGATCGAAGTCCCTTATACTTTCGGGGAGCGATTGCACGGCGAGAGCAAGCTGGATTCCAGAGTGGTGCTCGATTTTCTCGGACTCGTGTTCGCCAAGCTGACGCGCGATCTGGTGTCGCTGCGCTTCCTGTTGTTCGCCCTGGTTGGCTCCATCGGTCTCGTGGTGCATCTGGTCGCGCTCTATACCGCGCTCGCATTCTCGGTCCCGTTCGCGCAGGCGCAGGCCGGTCGCCGCACTGCTCGCGATGACCGGAAACTTCCTGCTCAACAATCGCCTCACTTACCGGGATCAGCGCCTGAAAGGCTTTGCCGTCATTCGCGGCCTGCTGCTGTTTTATCTCGTGTGCAGCGTCGGGCTCCTGGCCAATGTCGGCGTCGCATTCTCCGTCTACGATCAGGAGCCGATCTGGTGGCTCGCGGGTGCCGCCGGCGCATTGATGGGCGTGGTGTGGAATTACGGCGTGTCGAGCCTGTTCGTCTGGCGAGCGAAATGACGTCCGACGAGTTGAAGCTTGCGCGCGGCGCTGCATATATCGTCGCTGCGCTGGTGGTGCTTCGGCTTGTGGCGGCTGCGTTCACGCCGCTGACGTTCGACGAGGCTTATTACTGGACCTGGTCGAAGCATCTTGCCGGTGGCTATTACGATCATCCGCCGATGGTCGCCGTTGTGATCCGTCTCGGCACCATGATTGGTGGCGATACCGAATTCGGCGTGCGGCTGGCATCCATCCTGCTGGTGCTGCCCATGAGCTGGGCGGTGTATCGCACCGCTGAAATCCTGTTCCACGACGTGCGGATCGCCGCACTGGCAACCATCCTGCTCAACGCGACGCTGATGGTTCGGGGCAGGGACTGTCATCGTGACACCCGACGCACCGCTCATGGTGGCATCAGCCTTTGTGTTGTTGTTTCAAGCCAAGGTGCTGCAAACCGGGCGTGGCATCTGGTGGCTTGCAGTCGGTGCAGCGGTGGGATGCGCATTGGTGTCGAAATACACCGCGCTGTTCTTCGGCGCACAGATCCTGCTGTGGTTGTTGCTGGCCAAGGACATGCGACGCTGGTTCGCGTCGCCATGGCCTTATCTCGGTGGTCTTCTTGCGTTTGCGATTTTCTCTCCGGTGCTGCTCTGGAATGCCGATCACCACTGGGTGTCGTTCATCAAGCAACTTGGCCGGGCGCGTGTCGAGGGCATCACCCTCAAATTTCTCGCTGAAACGATCCCGGCGCAAATCGCTTTCGCGACACCATCGGTCTTTATCCTTGGCGTGTTGGGTCTTTACGCATTGCTGAAGCGCGGTGCAGAAAGTCCCGGCCCAGATACGGCGGCGCGGACGCTGATCAACACCAGCTTCTGGACGATCTTTATCTACTTCATCTGGCATTCGCTTCACGAACGGGTCGAAGCGAATTGGCTAGGCCCGATCTATCCAGCCTTTGCAATCGCCGCTGCCTATGCGGCTTGCCAGCCAGACCTGGGCTCCGCGTGAACAGCGCATCGTTGATCTGTCTCGCCGCTGGGCGCTGCCGATCGGCGCGGCGCTGTTCGTCGCCCTGATCGTGCAGACCAACACCGGTTTGTTCAGCGGCTTCCGCCGCGATCCGACCGTTCGCAGCGTTGCCGTCGGCTGGCGTGCGCTCGCCAGCGAGATCGAAGCCACGCGTGTTCGCCTCGGAGCGAATTGCGTGATGGCGCAGGATTACGGCACCACATCTTTGCTCGCGTTCTATCTGCCGAAGGAGACATGTGTCGCACAGCGCAACCAGCGAATTCGCTGGGTCAACATGCCCGAACCGGATCCTGCCTTGTTGAAGGGCAAGATCCTCCTTGTCGGCGATGTTCAACCCGATGGGCCTGCTGCGCTGGCCGGGCAATACGCGCATGTTGAAAAGCTCGCGGATATCCGGCGCATGCGCAGCGGGGTCGCCATCGAGACCTACGAACTTGATCTGCTGGACGGTGCGAAGGGCGATCCGCTCGACCACTCGCCGCCGCCCGAGCTTGGCGGGCCGCCGCGCTAGCCGACCGACGCGGGCGGCATGGTTGGCAGCTCATGGTACATCATGGAACAGGAACCTCACGCCCCTTTGATCGCGGCATTCGATCAATTCGGAACGCTCCTTGATGTGACGGGTTGCTCGCGCGGCGCGGGGATTGATCCGTGCTTTTCAAAGGAGCGCATCATGAAAAAGACAACAATACTTGCGGGTTTTGCAATCGTATCGGCGATGATCGCAACGCCAGTGCTGGCGCAGGATGTCACGCCTCGCGGTTTTGTCCGTCAAGGCGCTTATGACAGCAACACTTACTATCGCGGCAACCAAAACCTGAGGCGCAATGCCCGGTACTACAATGCTGCGCGTTACGGCGACAACTGGGGACGGCGTGACAGCGGCTTCTGGCCGGGTGGCGTTGCTGCCGGGATTGTCGGCGGTGCCGTCGGAACAGCGGGCGCTGTCGCCAGTGCGCCGTTCCGGGATGCCTACGCCTACAGCGATCCGTATTATCGCAGCCAATACAATAGTGCCTATGTAGCGCGGAACGACTTCATCGCGCTGAATGGATTTGTTTGTCAGCCGGGTACCATTATCCGCGCCCAGAATGGCGAACAGCAGATCTGTCAGTAAAGATCAGCGTTCTGGATGAGAATGAGAAACGAGGCTTCACGCGAGCGGCCTTCTTTCGGCTGATGGGTTCCGATCTCCACGCCCGAATGATCGGGATCAAGGTGCGCGAACGGATGTGATGTGCAGGCGTTATCCTTGGAGTCCAGGGAGAATTTTCGATGACAGTACAAAACCTGAAGCCTGCACAAAGCATGAAACCCGCTGCGGACCTCGCAGACGCTAACGGCGCTCGTTATCCCAATGAAAGCGAAGCCTATCGCCGCGCGCGCACCACACTGCTCGCGGAAGAAATCGAATTGCGGCGTCACATTGAGCGCGTGGCAGAATTGCGGCGTGCGTTGCCGCCTGGCGGTGAAGTTCGGAAGGATTACAGGTTCGAGGGCGAACAGGGGCCTGTTTCGTTCAAGGGCCTGTTTGGCGACAAGCACACGCTCGTTATCTATTCATACATGTTCGGTCCGCAGCGCAAGGAACTGTGCCCGATGTGCGCGTCAGTCATGGGCGCCTGGGATCATAAGGTGCCCGACATCGAGCAGCGCATTTCATTCGCTTGCATGGCGCGTTCGCCGATCGCGCGGTTGACCGCTGCCAAACAGGCGCGCGGCTGGCGTAAGTTGAAAATTTATTCCGACAGCGCTGGCGATTTCACGCGCGATTACGTCAGCGCCGAAGACGCGGACATTCCTGCCTACAACGTCTTCACGCGCAAGGATGGCATTGTCCGTCATTTTTGGAGCAGTGAGATGGGCGGCGAGACGGCCGATCCTGGCCAGGATCCGCGCGGCGCGCCGGACCTCGATCCGCTCTGGACTATTCTAGACACCACGCCCGAAGGGCGAGGAAAGGACTGGTATCCGAAGTTGAATTACTAACAGGCCACTTCGGCCTGCCACATCTGAAACCGCACAAGGGAGAACTCTCATGTCCCGGAAAGCCAAACCCATCCCCGAAGGATTTGACACGGTCACACCCTATATCGTGGCCGATGATGCCAAGAACATCATTGCTTTCATGCAGAAGGCGTTCGGCGCCGAGTTCGATCATCCGCCGACGAAGCGGCCTGATGGCAAGGTCATGCACGCGACGATGCGGATCGGCAATTCGCGCGTGATGGTCGCGGATTTATCAGACCGCGCGATGGCCTCGCCGGTGATGCTTTATGTCTACGTCCCCAACGTCGATGCCGTCTATCAATCCGCCATCGAGGCAGGCGGCACTTCGATCATGGAGCCGTCGGACATGTTTTACGGCGATCGCAGCGGCGGCGTGACCGATATGGCCGGCAATCAGTGGTTCATCGGCACACATATCGAGGATGTGACGCCCGAGGAATTACAGAAGCGCGCTAACGATATGTTCAAAGGCAAGTCGCCTGGGCAAGACGCGCGACACGGTAATCAAAACACCCGCCTTTGATACACTCTGACACGATCCGGACAGGTCGCGAGAAAGCGTGGGTTTTGGAGGCGAAGTGCCAGCGGCTCCGATGAACGATCCGGCTATATTCCCGCGACGGTCCTGCGCATCGCGCTTTCTCAACCGTACGGCGCGGAGCGAGCTTCATCGTGCTGCCAGCCTAATAAGCAGTCAGAGCATTTCGCGAGGAAATTGCAGAAGCGTGCCAACGAGATGTTCGAGGGAAAGACTGCACGATCTGAGGCATGCAATAGGCACGCACGAGCCAGTCTGATTGTCATTCCAGATGTGAAGAGGGAGACCGGAACCTCTCTGATGGTCGGCGAGTTTCTTTGTCGCTATCGGAGATAAGAGATCATGGCGTCACAAAAAATACCCGGTTTAATCACGGCGGTTGCCCTCATTGCGTCCGCGCAAACATCGGCTTCCGCGCAAGGTACTGAACAACAGCGTGAGGCCTGCACGCCGGACGCTTTCCGTCTGTGCGGGCAGTTTATGCCCGATGCCGACCGCGTCGAGGTCTGCCTGAGAAACGCGGGGCCGAAGTTGAGCCGCGCATGTTACGTGGTGTTCAATCCACCGCGTGACGACACGGACTTCACGGGTCGCGCGCCGGCGAAACGCCCCGCCGCAATCGCCGCCACCTCGCAGGGACGATGACGACGAGGATTGAGCGATCTGCGCCGGCGATTACCAAACGAAGTGTCGTCGGGTCTCCGATCGTCGTTTCTGTCCAATTTTGATCAGCCGTTTTGAACGGTGCCGGATGCGCCGCGACCGAGGGTGAAATTTCGCCCCGAAACGGAGACCGCGACGATGAAACGCTCGGTAACCGCCGCTGCATGGGAGGGCGATCCGGAGTGCATCACTTTAATTTCTAAAGAAAAGTCATGCACGGATGCGCGCCGCGCGTTGGGTCGCGCACGTGACGCTATTTACAAATTACAAAATTGATGTATGTGCAGGTCTGAAATCCGCGGAAAATTCCGCCTGCGAGATGACTATGCTGAACCGCACGACCACTCCAATGCGCATAACGCTTCTGCCGATTATTCGGCAGAACCGGTATTTGGCGCGTGCATTGGAAGCATCCCAGGTCGGTGCGAACTCACAAGCACTCAGCGTAGCAAAGTAAAACGGCAGCGGGTTTCCTCTGCCGCATAGGCAGAGAAAAAGCCGCACGGTGTAAAAAGCGCACCTGCATCCTCCCAAATCTCTGTCCTCCACCACGCGAGTTGGCATACCTCGCGGATCGTATGCCTGTTGACAGGTGGCCATGAAATCGGCTGCCTGATCGATGCCGTTTGATGTGATGAAGGAGCAGGAAAATGCGGTCTGACCCCTATCAAGAACGAGCGCGGGCCATGGCTGTCGAAGCGGGGCTTGATCCCGATACCAGGATTGATCGACCCGGCCAGCGCGCCATGCCGTTGTGGTGCACGTTCCGCGACGCCGCGCGCCAGGAGCATCTTGTGCGCGAGGCTGAAGCGCTTGCGAAGGACGTCGCACCGCAAGCCCCGGCGTATCGAAATAGCCCGCTCACGATCTTCGGAAAGCACGACGATGCGACAATCGCTCAGATGCGCAACTGCATGTCTGTCGGGAATGCAGTCGCAGGCGTGATTTGCGCGGATGGTCACCTCGGTTATGCGCAGCCTGTTGGCGGTGTGATCGCTTACGAGAAGCAGATCAGCATTTCCGGCGTCGGCTTCGATATCGGGTGTGGCAACATGGCAGTCCGGCTCGATACGCCTTTCAATGCGATAAAGGACAAGGTCGGTGACATCATCAAGGATGTTCACCGGACGATCTCGTTCGGCGTCGGCCGCAGCAACGATGAGCGAGTCGATCACGAGCTGTTTGACGACAGCGATGCGTGGCGCGAATCCGACATGGAAGCATACCGCCCGAAGGCTGTGTCGCAACTTGGCACGGTCGGATCGGGCAACCACTATGTCGATTTGATGTGTGACGAGGATGGTTTTGTCTGGATCGGAGTCCACTTCGGGAGCCGTGGCCTCGGTCACACCAGCGCGACACGTTATCTCAAGGCCGCTGGCGGCAAGGACGGCATCAATGTGCCGCCTGCGGTGATTGACGAGGATAGCGAGCTCGGGAAACGTTACATCGCGGCGATGCAACTCGCCGGTCGCTATTCGTATGCAGGCCGCGAATGGGTGGTTGAACGTGTCCGCAAGATTGTCGGCGGACGCGTTACCGACATGGTGCACAATCACCACAACTATGCGTGGCGTGAAACGCATGGTGGTCGCGATCTGTGGGTGGTGCGCAAGGGTGCGACGCCGGCATTTCCCGGGCAACGCGGCTTTGTCGGCGGTTCGATGGGCGATGACGCGGTCATCATTGAGGGGGTTGATTCTCCCGAAGCAAAGGCATCGCTCCATTCGACCGTGCACGGGGCAGGTCGATTGTTCGGGCGCAGGGAAGCAAAGCGGCGCTTCACGCGTACGGAAATGGAAGCGTGGCTCCATACGCGAGGTGTGACCTTGATCGGCGCCGATCTTGATGAGAGCCCGATGGCCTATCGCCGCCTGCCTGAGGTTCTCGCCGAGCATTCCGGTTCGATCAGAGTCCTGCACACCTTGCGTCCGTTCGCCGTGGCGATGGCCGGGTCGGATGAGTTCGATCCGTTCAAGGATTGAACTGTCGAAGCGAAGCTGTTGACCTTAAAATAGAAGGGCGCGGATTGAACCGCGCCCTTCTGTTGACTGCGGTCTCGCATCTGCGAAGTGCCAGGAGGGATGGCGGCAACGGCCATTTTGGCATTATTAGTCAGGCCGACGAATTACGCCGAAACTGGCTCTACAGCCTCAAATCCGGGGTAGGTTCAGGCCAGGGCGGTTTCTGGCGCTTGAACCTTGCCAGCGGCTACACCGACCAACCATGGACCGCTTTTTTTATTCTTGCTGCGCAATTTGCGGAGATCCCATGCGCAAACATGCTTCCCTGAGATCGTGCGCCCTTGTGACACTGTTCGGGGCCCTCCTGATGACAGCGATGCTGCCTGTCGCGCATGCGGCGGCAGCCGACGCGGAGACCTGCATCGAGGAATCCGGCGATGCGGCGATTGCGGCATGTACGCGCGCAATCGGCGCGGGCACCGCTCAGGGCCATGCCCTTGCGAAGCTGTATTATGCACGCGGTGTGGAGTTCAGTAACAAGCGCGATGCCGACCGCGCCGTCTCCGACTATGACGAAGCAATCCGCGTCGATCCGAATTACGCTTTCGCCTTTTATGCCCGCGGCAACGTCTGGGCGGCCAAACGCAATTACGATCGCGCCATTGCCGATTATAGCGAGGCGATCCGCCTCGATCCGAAGGATTTCGATTCTTACAACAATCGCGGCAGCGTCCGGCTCGCCCAGCGCGACTACGATCGCGCCATGGCGGACTACAACGAAGCCGTCCGCATCAGGCCGGACGATCCCGACGGCTTCTCCAACCGCGGCAACATCTGGCATCTGAAACATGACGACGATCGCGCTATCGCCGACTACAGCGAGGCGATCCGTCTCAATCCGAAAGATGCCGGCGCTCTCTACAATCGCGGCAGCGCCTGGGACGCCAAGGGCGATTACGACCGCGCCATCGCGGATTACAACGAGGCCATTCGTCTGCAGCCGACCTACGCCATTGCCCTCTCTAACCGCGGTCTCGCCTGGAGCAACAAGGGGGACAACGACCGTGCCATTGCGGATTTCAACGACGCGATCCGTATCGATCCGAAGGACATCGGCTACTATATCAATCGCGCTGGAAGTTTGAGCGAGAAGGGCGATTACGACCGAGCCATCGCCGACTATACCACGGCCCTTCACCTCAACCCTGACTACGCGCTCGCGCTCTACGGGCGTGGTATCGTGAAACAGCGCAAGGGGGATGTCGGGGGCAGCGCTGCCGACATCGCTTCTGCAAAGAAGCTCGATCCGGATATTGCCAACTGGCGTCGGCGCTCCGGGCACTAGGAGGAAGTTATTAACGCGACCTACCAAACAAAAACCCCGGCATCGCTGCCGGGGTTTTGCATTTCGTAATCGCTTGAAGCGGCGTGGACTTCTTAGAAGTCCATGCCGCCCATGCCGCCGCCCGGAGGCATGCCGCCGCCTGCGCCGCCCTTCTTGGGCAGCTCGGCGATCATCGCTTCGGTGGTGATCAGGAGCGAGGCAACCGAAGCTGCGTTCTGGATCGCCGCACGCACGACCTTAGTCGGGTCGATGATGCCCTTGGAGACGAGGTTGCCGTATTCGCCAGACTGCGAGTCGAAGCCGTAAGCATACTGCTCCTTCTCGAGGATCTTGCCGACGATCACTGAGCCATCTTCGCCGGCGTTGATGGCGATCTGGCGGGCCGGAGCGGAGAGCGCCTTGCGGACGATCTCGACGCCGGTCTTCTGGTCGTCGTTCTGGGTCTTGATCTTCTTGAGCTGCTCGGAAGCACGGAGCAGGGCGACGCCGCCGCCCGGCACGATGCCTTCTTCAACAGCCGCACGGGTCGCATGCATCGCGTCATCAACGCGATCCTTGCGCTCCTTCACTTCGACTTCGGTCGCGCCGCCGACGCGGATCACCGCGACGCCGCCTGCGAGCTTGGCGAGACGCTCCTGGAGCTTCTCACGGTCGTAGTCCGAGGTGGTCTCTTCGATCTGCGCCTTGATCTGGGAAACGCGCGCTTCGATGTCGACCTTCTTGCCGGCGCCGTTGACGATCGTGGTGTTTTCCTTGTCGATCATCACCTTCTTGGCGCGGCCGAGCATCTGCAGGGTCACGTTCTCGAGCTTGATGCCGAGGTCTTCCGAGATCGCCTGGCCGCCGGTCAGGATCGCGATGTCCTGCAGCATGGCCTTGCGGCGGTCGCCGAAGCCAGGAGCCTTGACGGCAGCAACCTTGAGGCCGCCACGCAGACGGTTGACGACGAGGGTGGCGAGAGCTTCGCCTTCAACGTCTTCCGCAACGATGACGAGCGGCTTGCCGGTCTGGACGACGGCTTCGAGCAGCGGAAGCAGTTCGTTCAGCGAGGAGAGCTTCTTCTCGTTGATGAGGATGTAGGCGTCGTCGAATTCAACGCGCATCTTGTCGGCGTTGGTGACGAAGTAGGGGGAGATGTAGCCGCGGTCGAACTGCATGCCTTCGACGACGTCGAGTTCGGTCTCGAGCGACTTGGCTTCTTCAACCGTGATGACGCCCTCGTTGCCGACCTTCTTCATCGCGTCGGCGAGGAACTTGCCGATTTCGGCGTCGCCGTTGGCGGAGATGGTGCCGACCTGGGCGATTTCCTCGTTCGAGGTGACCTTCTTGGAGTTCTTGACGAGGTCTGCAACGACCGCTTCGACCGCGAGGTCGATGCCGCGCTTCAGGTCCATCGGGTTCATGCCGGCGGCGACCGACTTGGCGCCTTCCTTGACGATGGCCTGGGCGAGCACGGTCGCGGTGGTGGTGCCGTCACCGGCGAGCGTCCGCCGACTTCGAGGCCACTTCGCGCACCATCTGCGCGCCCATGTTCTCGAACTTGTCTTCAAGCTCGATGTCCTTGGCGACGGTGACGCCGTCCTTGGTAATGCGGGGAGCGCCGAACGACTTGTCGAGGACGACGTTGCGGCCCTTCGGACCGAGCGTCACCTTCACGGCGTTGGCGAGGATGTCGACGCCGCGCAGCATCTTGTCGCGGGCATCTACGCCGAATTTAACTTCTTTAGCTGACATGTTGGGTTTCCTTAGAGTTCAGGAAGATTTGGAAATCGGGGAGGGAGGACGCGCTTAGGCGGCCTTCTTCTTGGAAGCGCCGCCGTCGGTGATGACGCCCATGATGTCGCTTTCCTTCATGATCAGGACTTCCTGACCGTCGATCTTGACCTCGGTGCCCGACCATTTGCCGAACAGGACGATGTCGCCGACCTTGAGATCGATCGGGATGAGCTTGCCGGCCTCATCGCGGCCGCCCGGACCAACCGACAGGATCTCGCCCTGGGAGGGCTTTTCCTTCGCGCTGTCGGGAATGATGATGCCGCCAGCGGTCTTCTCTTCGGCGTCGATACGCTTGACCACGACGCGGTCGTGAAGCGGACGGAATTTCATGCAGTTCTCCTAAGGATTTGATGATGCTGTGGTTTTTGAAATTGGCAGTCTCGGCTAGCGAGTGCTACCGAGACGTCATGCGGAGATAGGCTGGACCCGGGTTCCGGGCAAGGGGGTTTAGCAAACTTTTTGGCACTCAAAAATGACGACTGCCAGAATTCGTTAAGCAGCGTTAACTGGACTGTTCGAACGGGAAAATGCGTTTCCAGTCCCGCTTCATGTCCGCCACGGTCCATCTATTCACGGCAGCAGCGTCCAGCGCCTTGTCGAGCCGGCCGAAGTGGGACTGGCGGTCGTAGGCGTATTCCCGCTCCGCATCGGTGTGATGGACGATCAGCCCGAAGCGCGTCCGATCGCCGCTCAGGGTGGTCCATTGCAGCATCTCGAGGTCGCCGTCGGAATTGCCGAAGGCGGCGATCGGGCGGCGGCCGATATATTGGTTGATGCCGACGGGCTTGCCGGCCTTGTCGTCGATGAAATTGATCTCGGGCAGGCGGAACAGCGTCGGCACATCGCCGCGCATCTGGAACCTTGTCTTGATTGATGAGCCGACGACCTGTTGGGGCGGGATACCGTAGACCTTCTCGGTCCATGGGCGCATGAACTCGACGCCGCCGCCGGAGGCGATGAAGGTCTTGAAGCCATTGGCGCGCAGATAGGCGAGCACCTCCAGCATCGGCTGATAGACCAGCTCGGTATAGGGCCGCTTGAAACGAGGGTGGCGTGCGGTCGCGAGCCAGTCGGAGACGATCTTGGCGAACTCGTCTGAGGTCATGTCCGGCGTGCGTCACCGCCACGAGCTCCATCAGGCCTTTTTCGCCGGACGCAGCCACTGCCTTCATGTCGCCGTCCAGCACGGCCTTGAACGGCTGTTTGGTCTTCCAGCGGGGGTTCTGCGGCGCCAGCTCCTTGACGCGATCGAGAATGAAGGCGAGCTGGACGTACATCGGCTGCTCGACCCAGAGCGTGCCGTCATTGTCGAAGGTTGCGATGCGCTGATCTTCGGGCACGAAGTCCGGACCGCCCTGGGTGGTCACGCGCGTCACAAATTGTGTGATCGAGTTTTTCACCGGACCATCGTTCCAGGATGGCAATGGATCGGTTTGCGCCAGCGCCGATGATGGGACGCAGCGGTCCGATCAGAGTTGGGATCGCGGCCAGCGCCGAGAGCAGGACGCGGCGGTTGAGGCCATAGGCAGAAAGCCGGTTCGGTTTCATTTCACTCCTCCTGACGAACAAACGCGATGACGAGCAGGCGTTCAACGAGAAGCAGCGGCGAAGTGCGAGGCGCCGTCTTGACCAAAATCGTCGGCGGGCGCCCGAGGACGCCCGCCAGCATTCGATGTCCGTCAGCCGGTTCAGTCGGTCCGGTTGCTCGACTTCTTGAGCTGCGCCAGAACCTGGTCGAGGTTGTAGCTCGCCGGGTCCTGCATCGGCGGGAACTCCTTGTAGGATTTCAAGCTCCTTCAGCCACAGCAGCTGGCCGATCGGCAGGATGTTCCAGTTGTAGAGATAGGCCGTGCTGGGAGCCGCGAGTGCGCCGCCCAGGCCCATCAGGCTCTTTTGGTCGGCGCCCACCGTGTACTCGAACGGATCACGCTTGATGTTGGCGATCTGGGTCCAGTGATAGGTGGTGGCCCCGGTCAGGCCGTCCATCGGGCCGGCGCCGACCATCGTGTAGTAGAACTTCCAGTTCTTGTAGCGCACCGCCGACGGCTGCGCGCCGGTGTAGTAGAAGAAGGTGTCACGCGCCGACTTTTCCGACCGTCCGGCCAGGTATTCGGTCTGGTCGACGCCATCGAGCTTGGTCTTGACGATGCCCGGATAGCTGCCGGCCATGATCTGCTCGTTGAGCGCATTGCCCTTCGGGCCGCCGGCGATGTTGACGAGCGTGGGCACCCAGTCGAGCGACGCGAACATCTGGTTCTTGACCGTGCCCGGCTTGATGACGCCCGGCCAGCGCACGACGAGCGGAGCGCGCATGCCGCCTTCCCAGGTGGTCAGCTTGCCGCCCTTGAACGGCGTGACGCCGCCGTCCGGGAAGGTGATGACCTCGGCGCCGTTGTCGGTCGTGAACACGACGATCGTGTTGTCGAGCTGGCCCATGTCCTCGAGCTTCTTGAGGACGACGCCGATGTTGTCGTCGAGCTGCTTCATGCCGACTTCGTTGATGCCCCAGTCCTTGCCGCCGCGTTCGCCCAGCATCGCTTCGTACTTCGGCGAGAACACCGTCGTGATGTGCATGCGCGCCGGGTTGTACCAGGCGAAGAACGGCTTGTTGGTCTTCTTCGGGTCGTTGCGATCGAGGAAGTCGACGACCTTGGCCGAGATTTCCTCGTCCACGGTCTTCGAACGCTCCAGGGTCAGCGGACCCTCGTCCGTGCACGTCTGGTTCTTCGCCGTGCCGTCGGAGGACTTGCACGCGATGCACCGGACGCGGCGGCGTGAGGCAGGTCGCGGTCTTCGGATCCACCGCGCCGGGAACTTCGGCAAGACCCGGGATCGGCGTGTTCTTGCATGGCGGAACGATGGCCTGCTCGGTCGGCGATCTTGTTGATGTCGGGGAAGCTCACGCCCTGCATGGCGTCGAGGTGATAGAGATAGCCCCAGAATTCCTGGAAGCCGTGCGCGGTCGGCAGCGCGTCGGTGTGGTCGCCCAGATGGTTCTTGCCGAACTCGCCGGTGTTGTAGCCGAGGTCGAGCAGGAACTTGGCGAGCGCCGGAGTGCCGGGCCGCAGATAGGACGGGCTGCCCGGCAGTTGCGGCGGGATCATGCCGGTGCGCAGCGGATGCATGCCGGTGAAGAAGGCATTGCGCCCGGCCGTGCAGCTCTGCTCGGCGTAGTAGTCCATGAAGATCGCACCTTCGTTGCCGATGCGATCGATGTTGGGCGTTTCGCCGACCATCAGGCCGCGATGGTAGATGCTCGGCTGCATCCAGCCGATGTCGTCGCCCATGATGAAGAGGATGTTGGGTCTTTGTTGCTGTTGCTGCTGTTGTTGCTGCTGTGCCAGCGCCGGTGAACTGGCAGGCACGGATAACGGCGCCGACATCAGTGTCGTTGCGACCAATGCGGCGCAGGATCGTTTGTACCAACCCTCCTTCTTCTTGCGTAGAGCACCCCGGATGGTCGATGGATTGTTCTTGAGTATACAGCCAACCATGACGTCACCCTCCTGTTTGTGATGCATCAGAGGCTTCTCGCCTCATTGCATCGAAAGCCCACATACTCGTGGATGTGTCGACCGGCTCCGCACGGCGCAGCCGATCGGTTCAGTTTCATTTCACTTCTCCTGACGACAAACGCGGTTGATAAGCGGAATTCCAAGGTGAACAGTCGATCGAAGATGGAAGAGACGCGACGACACATGGGCGCCATCTCTGCCGCATCGGATCGAAGTGAGCAGCAACGCCGCGACACGGGCATCGGAATTTGCGAACGGAATACGTCGATCTGGATTCATCGGGATGCACTCCCTACTGAAACGGACGACATCACGTTCCAGCTTCACTGAGCTGGCATCGGCACTGAAAAATCAGTGCCTGCAGAACTGCTTTGGCTTTTTCCGTGTAGCTCTACGAGACAGGCCTCAACGGAGAGGCATCTGGTCGCGTGCTGGCGGGATCAAAGGTGGCGTAATCTTCCGCCAGTCAGTGCACTACAAAAATATATCGCCCATTTGGACCGCGAGCATCGCGTTCATTTCAAGGGCTGCGCAATACGCGCGGGCGCATAGAAATATCAATCTTTTACAGTCTGAGATTACCAGAACGAATGGACTTGGCCATGTAAAAAGGCAGCTGTCAGCAATCCGTCGCGTGTGCTGCTAATGCTTTGATTAGTAACAATTTATTCAATGTTTAGGCTTGTGATGATGCGATGTACTGCGTCAAATTTCAATCTAAGCGCGTTGTCAAACAAAGCGGCATCGAACGCCATCTGACGTGACACCCGGTGCCCCTCTCAGCGATGCGCTTCAGGCATGGAGGTTGGCATGGCTTCAAGGCTCCCGGTTTCGCGCGGCGAGGTATCACCGGATTTCGTGAAACAGCTTGCGGGATATGGACTGACGACTGCGGAAATTCTCTACCGTCGCCCGGATCATCGCTGGTTGCTGCAGTCCTACGTTTGGCAGAACTACGATTTGTTTCCGAACTTTCCGGCGCTGAAGGACTTTCTCGCCTTCTGGCAGGACAAGCTGGAGGGGCCATTGGTGGCTGTCACCGTTGCGCACTCGAAGCTGATCAAGCCTGCAGAACTCAAGGCCGTGGACGGCGTGCTGCGGTTGCACTAGCGGCCCGCAGTCCAGGACCGTCATTGAGGCGCGGGATGATCGCAACATTCGTCCACGCGGGCTGACAAGAGGATCGCAAAGATATTTGTGCGATCCTCTCGCGTCGCGTCAGTTATCCGCGTCCGACAAATGGCATCTGGGTTGCCATGATATTCAGGAACATTGCGTTGGCGTCGAGTGGACGTGTCGCCATGAAGACCAGCGCATCGGCGACGTTCTGCACGTTCATGCGTGGCTCAACCATGGTGTCGCCGCGCGGCTGCTTGACACCGGCGGTCATGCGTTCGGTCATCTCGGTCGCGGCGTTGCCGACGTCGATTTGGCCGCAGGCGATGTCATAGGCGCGGCCATCGAGCGACGTCGCGCGCGTCAGGCCTGAGATGCCGTGCTTGGTCGCGGTGTAGGGCGACGACAGCGGGCGCGGCGCGTAGGCCGAGATCGAGCCGTTGTTGATGATGCGGCCGCCGCGCGGGGTCTGATCCTTCATGATGCGGAAGGCGTGCTGCGTGCACAGGAAGGGCGCGGTGAGGTTGGTGTCCACCACGGCCTGCCACTGCGCGAGGGTCAGGTCTTCCAGCGGGATCGCCGGCGCGCCGATGCCGGCATTGTTGAACAGCAGATCGAGACGGCCGAACGTTTCGACCGTCTTGGCGAACAACGCGGCGATCGAGGCAGGATCGGTCATGTCGGACGGCACGACGAGGCTCTGGCCGATATCCTTGCCGGCCTTGGCCGTTTCTTCGAGATTTTCCTTGCGCCGTCCGGTCAGCACCACGGTGAAGCCGGCCTTCATCAGTCCCAGCGAGCAGGCGCGCCCGATTCCCGAACCTGCACCCGTGACGATCGCGATTTTCTGGCCGGACATTCGTGTCTCCCTTTGAAGTCTTGGTTATTGAAGTCTTGGTTATTTGGATTTGAGGCGGCGGGTCTGATCAAGCAAGGTACGCCAACCGCGCTTGCCGTCGCAATCACGCGTTTCACGCCAGAAAATCAAGTGCGGCGCGGGCTTTTTCCCCTCAAGGCGCCAGCGTCCTTCCCGGCGGCAGATGCGAGATTCGGGATCGACGAACACCGACGTCAGCTCGCGTGCTTGCGGAAACCATCCGACATTGGCGAGTTCGGTAGCGGGTTTGACCTTGCTGGGTTGCCCCGGCATGGGAAAGCGCAACAGGCGCGCGTCGGTGCCGTTGACACTCGTCGTGTAGACGAGGGCTTCGATCTGGTTGGCGTGATTGCTGGCGCAAGGCCAACGGAAGATGAAACCATCCGCGAACGGCTTTCGCAAAATCGACTCGGGCGTGGTGCCGCAATCAACTTGCGTTGTGACGGCCTTGGGAATATCGCCCTTGCTCACGCTGACATCGTCGGATTGAACAGGTTGTGCCATCGCCGCCACGGCGCCGAGCAAAATCGTCGCCACTGCCAAAGTCAATGTACGCATCAGGTTTTGTTACCGTAAGGTGGGCGCGGGATGTTCTGGTGCGCGGCGCGCAACGCAGCAGACCAGCGCGAGCGCAGATCGTGGAAGTATGGCTCGCCTGCTTCGATACGATGGTTCAGGTCGGCATCGCAGACGTCAGGACGCACCAGAAGAATATCGATGGGCATGCCGACGCCGAGGTTGGAACGCATCGTGGAGTCCATCGAGACGAGGCCGACCTTGAGCGCGTCGTAGAGATCGACGTCGTAGGAGATCGCCCGGTCAAGAACCGGCTTGCCGTATTTGTGCTCACCGATTTGCAGGTAGGGGGTGTCGGTGGTGCATTCGATGAAGTTGCCGGCCGGATAGACCATGAACAGGCGCATGCGCTCGCCCTTGATCTGACCGCCGAACAGAAACGATACGTCGAAGTTGATGTCCTCGGCGCTGAGCGCGTTTCCTTCAAGGTGATGGACGGAGCGGATGGCACGGCCAATGCGCTGCGCTGCCTTGAACATGGTCGGCGCGTTCATCAGCGTTTCGTTGTCGCCGGTGTCAGGGTTCTCGAAGCCCTCGGTCAGCGTGGAAATGACCGACTGGCTGATCGCTAGATTGCCCGCGCTCGCAATCGCCATGATGCGCTCGCCGGGATTGCTGAAAATATGGAGTTTGCGGAACGTCGAGACGTTGTCGAGGCCCGCATTGGTGCGGGTATCGGCCATCATGACGAGGCCGTCGCGCACGAGAATTCCACAGCAATAGGTCATTCCAAAGTCTCCAGAGGCGCCATTTCTACGCGGCGGAGATTGTTGGGGCAACCGGTCAGGACTGACTTTGGCGGCCGGCCTGATCGACGAGGACCGCGACGGAGAGGGTTTCCTGGCCGCCGCCGTAGCGGGTGCCGCGGACCGGCGCTGCACCCAGATAATCCAGACCAATGGCAACCCGGACATGAGCGTCGGTGGTGCAGATGGCATTGGTCGCGTCGAATCCAATCCAACCGACATTCTGAACATAGGCTTCCGCCCAGGCATGCCCGGCCTCCTGCGCCACCATGCCATCGGCCCGCAGCAGGTGCCCCGAGACATAACGGGCGGGAATACCCGCGCTGCGTGCGCAGCCGATAAAGATATGGGCGTAATCCTGACAGACGCCACGCCCCAGCTTGAATGCGTCCTGTGCGGTCGTTGTGGAATCGGTGGGTCCGATATCGAACGTCATATGCTCGTGGATTTGCGCGAGCAGCGCATGCAGAAATCCCAGCTGGTCGCCATCAGCTTCCACGTAGAGATTCTTGGCGAAGGACGTCATGTCCGCGCCGATCTGGGTGAGTGGGGTGGTGCGCAGAAAGAGCGACGGTGGAAAACGTTCGTCCGTGCCCTTGAGTATGCCGCCGGTATCGTGGGTTTCGATCACCCCTTCGACATGGACGGTCAGGTCCGACAGCGGCCCATGGGTCAGTACGTGGGTGACGTTGCCGAAAGCATCCTGATGCACATCGAGGCGCGTATCGGTGGAAACGTCGATCTGCCAGTTGGCGACGTATTGCCCGTCATGGCTGCGAGGCGTCATGCGCAGAATCTGGATCACGCCGCTGGCGGGCGGCTCGTAACGGTAGGTGGTCGAATGAGAAATTCGCAAGCGCATGGCGCGAGACGTCCGAATCTTTGAGAGCGCCGAAGGCTAGCTCAGATGAGGTATTGCTTGGAAATGATATCGCCAAGGCGGCTGTTATCCGCAAGGAACTCCTGGATGAATTCGTGCAACCCGCGCTGGAACAGATCGTCCATGTTGCTGTGTTCGAGCCGGTTGCGCATGCCCCGGGCGTGGCGCTGTGAGGCGCCCTGGCGGCCGTAGGCGACGCCGATCTGGTCGAGATTGCGCACAAGATTGCCGTAACAGCTCGCCAGCGAGCGCGGCAGCAAGTCGTTCAGAATAAGCAGGTCGGCGATCAGCCACGGTTTCAGCGTCTCGCGATAGACCCAGTGATAGGCGGTCAGCGCCGAGACCGAGCGCAGGATCGAGGTCCACTGATAGTAGTCGAGCGGTCCGCCGACATGTTCCTTCTCGGGCAGCAGCACGTGATATTTGACGTCGAGGATGCGCGCGGTGTTGTCGGCGCGTTCCAGATGCAGGCCCAGCCGCGAGAACCAGTAGGCATCGTTGCGCAGCATGGTGCGATAGGCCGAGCCGTCGAAGCGCAGCGACGTCTCCTGCACGAAGCGCAGGAATTTCGCCAGGTCGTCGCGGGTCTTGGTACCGCATTGCCAGACCTGTTGCAGTTCGATCCACGCGCAGTTGATGGTGTCCCACATCTCGCCGGTCAGTGCGGTGCGGACAGAACGCGCATTCAGGCGTGCACTTTCGATACAGTTACGGATGGACGACGGGTTGTCGCGCGAGAACGACAGGAAATCGACAACCGTCTTCTCGTTGGCTTCGTTGTGAACTTGATAGAACTCATCGCGCATGCCTGCGGTCAGCAGCGCGGATTCCCACTCGTTGGTCTTGCCGACATAGGCGTCGGGCAAGGCGGTGGCTCGCAGCGTCGCCTCGATGGCGCGGGCGAGGTACTCCGCGCGCTCCACATAGCGGGCCAGCCAATACAGATTTTCTGCGGTGCGCGACAGCATGCGATGATCTTACTCGTCCGAAATCCAAATCTTAATTCGTCCAGTATCCAAATCTTTATTCGTCCAAAATCCACGTGTCCTTGGTGCCGCCGCCCTGGCTCGAATTGACCACGAGCGAACCCTCCTTCAGCGCGACGCGCGTGAGGCCGCCGGGCACCACGGTGACGTGATCGCGGCCGGTCAGCACGAACGGCCGCAGATCGACATGACGCGGCGCAAGTCCGGACGCAGTGCAGGTTGGGCAGGTCGAGAGCGCCAGCGTCGGCTGTCCAATGAAACCTTCCGGCTCGTGCTTGAGCTTGGCGCGGAACGACTCGATTGCTTCCCTGGTGGAGGCAGGGCCGATCAGCATGCCGTAGCCGCCGGAGCCATGGACCTCCTTGACGACGAGTTCGTGAAGGTTGTCGAGCACATAGGCGAGGTCTTTCGGCTCGCGGCAGCGCCAGGTCGGCACGTTCTTCAGAATCGGTTCTTCGCCGAGATAAAATTTCACGATGTCCGGCATGTAGCTGTAGACGGCCTTGTCATCGGCGATGCCGGTGCCGACGGCGTTGGCGAGCGTGACATTGCCGGCCATGTAGGCCGACATCAGGCCAGGCACGCCCAGCGCGGAATCGGGGCGGAAGGTGAGGGGATCGAGGAAGTCGTCATCGACGCGGCGATAGATGACATCGACGCGCTTCAGTCCCTCGGTGGTGCGCATGAACACCTCATCGCTTTTAACGATGAGATCGCGGCCTTCGACCAGCTCGGCGCCGAGCTTGTCGGCGAGGAATGAATGTTCGTAATAGGCCGAATTGTAGACACCGGGTGTCAGCAACACGACGGTGGGCTCGCCTTTCGCCGTCAGCGGTGCGACCGAGCGCAGAGCGGCCAGCAATTCATCGGGATAGTTTTCGACCGGCGCGACGCGATGCCGCGCGAACAGATCCGGAAACAGCCGCATCATGATTTCGCGGTTTTCCAGCATGTAGGAGACGCCGGATGGGGTCCGGGCATTGTCTTCCAGCACGTAGAAATTTTGGGAATCGACCCGAATGATGTCGATGCCGGCGATGTGAACATAGATATCGTGCGGAACGTTCTGGCCGTTCATCTCGGGCCGGAACACCGGGTTCTGGAAGATCAGGTCGTCCGGGATGATCTTGGCGCGGAGAATGTCGCGGCCATGATAAATATCCTTCAGGAACATGTTGAGCGCCTTGACGCGCTGCTTCAGTCCCTGTTCGAGGGTGGTCCATTCCTTGCCGGACAAAATCCGCGGGATGACATCGAAGGGAATCAGCCGCTCGGTGGATGCCGCCTCGCCATAGACGGCGAAAGTGATGCCGATCCGCCGAAACAGAAGCTCGGCCTCCTGGCGCCGATACTCCAGTGCGTCCGGAGGGCGTCTCCTCCAGCCACCGGGAGAGTTCGTGGTAGGCGGGGCGAAGGTCGCCTCCAGACCCATTCATTTCATCGAACGCGACTGTCATAAACCCCAGACTGTTTTCAAGACCACGCGAGCATGATGCCGTACCCAAAGTGATGGTAGCAAGGCTTGGGCCAGCACGATATGCATTGCCAGAAGGCAATTGGTGAGGATATCCGTTGCGTCTGCTCGAAAAACAGGCGGGGAAGTGCTTATTGGTGCGGCAAAGGCCGTGGACATGGATGCCTTGGCTAAGCAAAGGTTCCGAAAGAAGTCAGGAGACTTGAGATGACTGAAATCGTCACGGCCGGCATTCTGGTGATCGGCGACGAAATCCTGTCCGGGCGCACCAAAGACAAGAACATTGGCTTCATAGCCGAGTACCTGACGAATATCGGCATCGATCTGAAAGAAGTCCGTGTCGTCGCCGACGACGAGACGGTCATTATCGAAGCGTTGGACGCGCTGCGCGAGCGCTATACGTATGTGTTCACGACCGGCGGCATTGGCCCGACCCATGACGACATCACCGCCGACAGCGTGGCGAAGGCATTCGGCGTCAAGATCGATCACCATCCCGACGTGGTGGCGCGCTTCACGGAACGTTTTGGAGCGGATCTGAACGAGGCACGGCTGCGAATGGCGCGCATCCCCGACGGCGCGGAATTGATCTCGAGCGCAACCATCCTCGCGCCGGGCTTCAAGATCGGCAATGTCATCGTGATGGCCGGCGTGCCGTCGATCATGCAGGCGATGATGGATATCATTTCGCCGAAGCTGAAATCCGGGGTGCGGATGCTCTCGGAATCCGTCCGTGCCAATGCACGCGAAGGGGATATCGGCGGGCCGTTGCGCGACATTGCCGCCGCGCATCCCGACACCAGCATCGGCAGCTATCCGTTCCTCGACGAGAACAGCAAGCCGAACACCAATATCGTGGTGCGGTCGCGTGACGCGGAGAAACTGCGCGCGGCGATGGCAGAGGTTGAAACCATGTTGGCGGGGCTTAAGGTCGCGCGATAAGGCCGTCGAAACCGCAATCATTCGAAAGATGTGATGTCGATAGTGACCGGAAGCGACCGCGATGAACAATGACACCGCGCGCAAACCCTTTCCCGTCTCATGGGATCAATTTCATCGCGATGCCCGCGCTCTGGCGTGGCGGCTCAACGGCGCAGGGCCGTTCCATGCGCTGGTAGCGGTCACCCGTGGCGGACTGGTGCCGGCAGCGATCGTCGCGCGCGAAATCGGCATGCGCCTGATCGATACGCTGTGCGTGGCGAGCTACGACCACACGGCGCAGGGCGAGCTGCAAATTTTAAAGAACGTATCCGATGCTGGTTATGACAGCTTGGGTGGCGGCACTGGGAAGGGCTGCTGGTCGTCGATGATCTTGTCGATACCGGAAAGACAGCGCGCGTAGTGCGCGATCTGATGCCAGACGCGCACATCGCGGCAGTTTACGCCAAGCCGATGGGCAAGCCACTGGTCGATACCTTCATCACGGAAGTGTCGCAGGATACCTGGATCTTCTTTCCGTGGGACACGGGATTGTCGTTCCAGCCGCCGATACGCGACGGTGCGGCGTGATTGTTCCACCTCTCCCCGCGAACGGGGAGAGGTGGAACAGTTCTCACCTGAACGCGTTCGACATCGACACCATCATGTTGTAGCTCGTGATGACGCCGCGATGGTCCATCGAAAACGTCATGCCGTCGGCGCGGCCTTTGGCGATGTTGTCACGCATCTCGCGCAATTTTCCGAGAATATCGCGCGGATAGGAATCGATTGATGTCGATTTTCCGGATTCGCGGATCGCGTTGTCGAAATCGCGCGCGGCCTCGCCAAACGTCGCCAGCGCAGCATCGAACTGCCTGAAGTCGGCATCACGTTTCGGGCTGTTCGGCATCAGATCGATCGCTTTCTTCGCCAGCATCATGGTGTTGCGAACGTGCCACCGCACGCTTTTGCCTTCGGCCTTTTCAATTTTGGCGAGTTGCTGACGGTCAAGCAGATCCTTGAACTGGTCTTGCAACTCGCTCGTCCGGGCGCGCGCGGCAAGAAATGCCATGACAGCCGGTACAAGCTTCGCATGCAGGGCCTGACCACCCGTCATGTTGTCGGACATGTAGTCCTTGCGGTCGTAATAGGCCTCGGCCTCATTCAGGATCGGCGCCAGTGTCTCAAACGCGGCGGCAAGGTCCTTCGTGGCGCCGTCGAGCGAGGGGATTGCGGGGGCGGCGGAGGCAGATTGCCGCGCTTTTTCAATCACGTCCTTCGTGGACGATCCCACTGAGTAGAGACCGTAGATGATGCGCTCCTTGCCGGTCGGGCCACGTTTCACATCGACCCAGCTCAGATAGCGATTCCAGGATTCCTCCCCGCGCAGGGATGAATTCAACAGTCCCACCACGCCGTTCGATTTCGCGATGTAACGGTCGATCTCGGCATCGGAGATGCTGGTCAACCCCAGGCTCGGGGTTGACATGGGTTGCTGAGCCATCGCGGTGGCGCTGTGGAGCGCGAGTGCCATCGCGGCTGCGAAAATCTTACGTTTGATCATGATGAATCCCCATCCTAAGGCCGGCGGGCCGCGAAACGCAGCCACGTTGGCTGTTCGTCGCGTCCGCGCGCGGTGGGGTTCAATCTGACCGGGTAATGTTACGCGAGTTTCTCACGTGCCAGCTTTGCGCCTGCACCGAGCGCCCGAAGCTTTGCTTCGGCGATATCGCGGCGCATCGGGGCCATGCCGCAGTTCGTGGTGGCGGTGATCCGCTCCTTCGGCACGAACTTCATCACCGCCTCGATGACCTTGACGACATCCTCGGGTGTCTCGACGGTGTCGCTGGCGACGTCAATCACGCCGGCCTGAACGACCTTGTTCTTGAGCAGGCCGAGAAGTTCCAGCGGCACATGTGAATTGCGGCACTCGATGGCAACTTGCTGGATCGGGCTTGCGTCGATGGCCGGGAAGATGCGCTCGTACTGCCGCCACTCGGCGCCGAGCGTTTCCTTCCAGTCGGTGTTGGCCTTGATGCCGTAGCCGTAGCAGATATGGACCGCGGTCTGGCAGGTGAGACCCTTGGCGGCGCGCGTTAGCGCCTCGATGCCCCATTCGTTCACCTCGTCCATGTAGACGTTGAACGCAGGCTCGTCGAACTGGATCATGTCGACGCCGTCGGCCTGAAGCGCTTTTGCTTCCTCATTGAGGAGGTCGGCGAACGCAAATGCCATCTTCACCCGGTCGCCGTAAAAATTGTCGGCGATGGTGTCGATGATGGTCATCGGACCGGGCATCGTGAATTTCAGCTTGCGCGTCGTATGTCCGCGCGCGGCACGAGCTTCGTCAGCATGGACGCGGCCCTTCAATTTGAGCGGTGCAACGACCTGCGGCACCATCGCCTTGTAGCGGTCCTTGCGGATTCCCATCTCGACCTTGTGGGAGAAGTCGATACCTTCGACCCGCTCGAGAAATCCATGCACGAAATGCTGCCGGGCCTGCTCGCCTTCCGTGACGAGATCAATGCCGGCATCTTCCTGGATCTTCACCGCCAGCAGCGTCGCGTCGCGCTTGGCGTTTACCAGTTCCGCGCCCTGAAGTTTCCACGGCGCCCACAGCGTGTTGGGCTCGGCCAGCCATTCAGGCTTGGGGAGAGAGCCGGCGATTGTGGTTGGAAACAGCATGGCGAGTCCTCATGATTGATTTGCGCGACTATCTGCCATGTCCGGCCTGTTTCATACAAGATGTTCGCGCCTGCAGGATGGAATGTGATCGGGGCCGGGACTAGGATTGTGGAATCCCCATCGCCCGACCGGATCACTTCATGATTGAACTTTATTACGCGCCGACGCCCAATGGGTGGAAAATCTCGATCATGCTGGAAGAACTGGGGCTGCCTTACACGGTTTTCCCGGTGAACATCCGTAACGGCGACCAGTTCAGGCCGGATTTTCTGGCGATAAGTCCCAACAATCGCATTCCGGCGATCATCGATCGCGCGCCTGCGGATGGCGGCGAGGCGGTGACGATGTTCGAGAGCGGCGCGATCCTGCTTTATCTCGCCGAGAAGACTGGCCGCTTTCTACCCAAGGACGTGCGCGGGCGTTTCAACGTGATGCAATGGCTGATGTGGCAGATGGGCGGCCTTGGTCCGATGCTCGGTCAGCATGGGCACTTCGCGCTCTATTCCACAGACAAAATTCCTTATGCCATCGAGCGCTATCGCAACGAGGCCGCGCGACTCTATGGCGTGCTCGACCGGCAGCTCGGCAAGACGGGCGCTTATGTCGCGGGCGACTATTCCATCGCCGACATCGCCTGCTTCCCGTGGACCATGACGCACAAGGCGCAGGGCTTCACGCTCGACGACTATCCGAACATCAAGCGCTGGTACGCGGAGGTGCGTGCACGGCCGGAGGTGCAGAAGGGGCTGGCGGTCGGCAAGTTCGACAAGGCGCCAATGGACGAAGAGGCGCGGCGCAATATGTTCGGCCACACCGCCAAACAAATGCAACAGGAAACGCCATCATGATCGAGTTCTTCTTCGACTGCTCCAGCCCGTGGACCTATCTCGCGTTCCACAACATTCAGCCGATGGCGAAGGAGCTTGGTGCCGAGATCACATGGAAGCCGTTTCTGGTTGGCGGCGTCTTCAACACCGTGAACCGAAGCATGTACGAGGCGCGTGAACGGCCGGTGCCGGCCAAGCAGACTTACATGCAGAAAGATCTGGCGGACTGGTCGCGTCTTGCAGGTATCAAGATCAAGATGCCGCCGACCGTGTTCCCGGTGAACAGTGTCAAGGCGATGCGCGGGTGTCTCTGGGTTCAGTCGCAAGGCCAGCTCATTCCGTTCGCCACCGCTTTGTTCGAGGCCTATTGGGGCGACGATCAGGATATTTCCAACGATGAAGTGCTGACGAAGATCTGCGAGCGAATCGGCGTCGACCCGCAGAAATTCTTCGCAGGCATCGGCGAGCAGGCCATCAAGGATCAGCTCAAGGCCAATACCGATGAAGCGATCCAGCGCGGTGCCTTCGGCTCTCCGACGATCTATCTCGACAAGAACCGATATGTATTTCGGCAATGACCGCCTGCCGCTGATCCGCGAGGCGCTGATGCGGCAGAAGTCTGCTGCGTAATGGTGAGAGCCGTCGTCTGCCGCGAGCTTGGTGCACCGGAAATTCTGCGCCTTGAGAACGTCGAGCGTATTGCTCTCGCCCCTGGACAGGTCCGCGTTGCGATCCACGCGGCTGGAATCAATTTCCCCGACATCCTGATGGTGGCGGGGCAATACCAGTTGAAGCCGCCGCTGCCGTTCACGCCAGGCGTCGAGGCTGCGGGCGAGGTGATTGAGATCGCAGGCGCGACGGGCGTCACCGTGGGCGACAAGGTGATCGTGAAGGCCCGTTTCGGTTGCTACGCCGACGAGATCGTCGTCACGCCGGACCAACTCGTCCCGTTGCCGCCGACGTTCGACTACGTACAAGGCGCGACGTTTCTGGCAGCGCACGGCACGGCGTATCACGCGCTGGTGGACCGTGCACGAATTGAGCCCGGCGAAATTCTTCTTGTCCACGGCGCGGGCGGCGGTGTCGGACTCGCCGCCGTTGAACTCGGCAAGGTATTGGGTGCGACCGTGATCGCAGCGGCCTCAAGCGAAGAAAAACTAGCCGTTGCGAAACAACGTGGCGCGGATCATGTCGTGCTGTACGGCCGTGAACCCTTCCGCGATGCCGTCAAACGTATCACCGATGGGGGCGGTGTTGACGTAGTGTTTGACCCGGTGGGCGGCGAGATTTTCGAGGAAAGCTTGCGCTGCATCGCCTGGGGCGCGCGCTTGCTGGTGGTCGGGTTCACTGGCGGCGTGGGCATGGCGCGCACCAATCTCGTGCTGATCAAGGGCGCGAGTGTGCTTGGCGTGAGGGCCGGCGAGGCGGTGCGAAAAAATCCGTCGCTTGGCGTGGCACGGCAGGAGACGCTTGCACGTCTCGCAAATGCGCGCCGCATCAGCCCGAACATTTCGCATCGCTTGCAACTCGAAGACTACGCTGCGGCGATGCGATTGTTGATGGACCGCCGCGCCATCGGACGTGTCGTGTTGACGATGTGAGATTTAGATCGCGGGGTTGCGGCCGTTGTTATCAAAGTGGCCTTGCCGAAGAAATGCGATGGTTTGATCGATCGCTTGTCGATGCCGGATGAGCCACGGATGGGAAGCGTTGACGACGATATGATCGGTCATCCCTTCGATCTTCGTATTTGCGACGGTAACGCGTCCGTCATTCGGCCTTGCGAGGAATAATGCGGATGAAATTGGATCAATCGATCGATTGCCTGCAATGATGCCGACAGGATAGCTCATGGGCAGAAGGAGCGCTTCCGTCGCCCCATCTCTTATCGTGACGAGTTGCTGGCCGGCGGGTCCAAAATAAATGCGATAGCCAACGAAGTTCTTCAGGCGGTCGGCAATCTCGCTTCCGCCGTTCGGGGTGCCGAGCATCACGACGCGACCAAGGCGCTTAGGCGGATGGGTGGCAAGATAGACGCGCGCCAGCAGGCCACCCATGGAATGACATACGAAGTGGGTCGATCCCTCAATGGTCTCGGCAAAGCGCGCGATGGCCGGATGGATGTCCTCGGCGAGCATTTCGAGCCGCTTGTGGCGGCTCGCATAATCGACATTCAGCGTAGCGAATCCTGTCGCTTCGATCGCCCGCTGCATCTTTTGCATGGATCGAAACGTCCGGCTGATGCCGTGCAGAAGGACAACACCGTCCTGCGATTGGCTCGTTCGCGCAGCAACCATGGTGCCTGTGCTATTTGTACTCCCGCTCAGTCCACCATGGAAAATACGACGGCATGTCTTGCGAGACGGTTTGCTCGAAATGGGCAGGCCGCTTCTCAAGGAACGACATGACGCCTTCGCGCACATCGGCCGACGCCCCCCGCGAGTATATGCCGCGGCTGTCGATCTTGTGTGCTTCCATGGGATCATCGGCACCAAGCATGCGCCACATCATTTGCCGGATGAGTGCGATTGAAACCGGCGCGGCGCTCTCCACGATCTCCCGGGCGATCGCGCGTGCGGCCGGCAGCAATTCATCCGCCGGTACGACCTTGCTGACGAGACGGCCTTCGAGCGCCTCCTGCGCTGGAAACACCTTGCCCGAATAGCACCACGCCAATGCCTGCGAGATGCCGACGATGCGGGGCAGAAACCAGCTAGAGGCTGCTTCCGGCACGATACCGCGGCGCGCGAACACGAAGCCGAACCGCGCGTCTTCGGAGGCGATGCGGATATCCATCGGCAACTGCATGGTGACGCCGATGCCGACTGCGGCGCCATTGATGGCGCCGATCACTGGCTTGAGACACTTGAAAATGCGCAAGGTCACGCGGCCGCCACCATCGCGCACGGCGTCGTCGCTCCAGTCGACTTCGCCATTCGGCTGCAGAGCTGCGGTCTTGTGGTCGGCCCGCGCGGCGCGGTCGAATGTTTTGCCGCCTTCGGAGAGATCGGCGCCTGCGCAGAATGCGCGGCCTGCGCCAGTGACGATAATGGCGCGGACATTGTCGTCGGCGTCCGCGGCGTCGAACGCCGCAATCAGTTCATCCCGCATGACCCAGGTGAACGCATTCATCTTGTCCGGACGGTTCAGTGTGATGGTCAGGACGTTGTCCTGGATCTCGTATTTGATCGTCTCGAAACCAGTCGTTGCCTGTACCATCACGAATTCTCCGTCTCGTTATATATGCCGATTTGATCGCATGGAGCGGCTGAAGGAAAGTGCTGGCAATTTGCGCAGCCGAATAGCAACTATGCGGTGGACGGCCGCGGTGGCGAGGCTTAGCCTTTGAATTGGCCATTTTCATCGCGGTCGGATGGACGTCGGATGCGTGCAATTCTGGATCATTGTACCGGCGGGCGGGAGATGCTTCTCGTGACGGGTGACCTGCTGATCCGGCAGGGCGAAAGCACGGGCCACCTTTATGTTCTGATCGACGGCCGGCTCGATGTCTTCAAGGGTGACACCGTGGTCGCAACCGTCGCTGAGCCTGGCGCGATCCTTGGCGAAATGTCGGTGCTGCTCGACCAGCCCCATACCGCAACGGTGCGTGCGGCTGCCGACACTAAAATTTATCAGATAGACGATGCGGCACTCTTTTTGCGCGAACAGCCGGAAGTGGCGTTGCTGGTGGCAACGCAACTCGCGCAGCGGCTCAACGCCGCGACAACTTATCTTGCCGACATCAAGCGGCAGTATGCCGGGCACGGCAATCATCTGGCCATGGTCGGCGATGTGCTTGAAAGCCTCGTCAACGTATCTCGTGCGAAGGCTGATCCGGGATCGGATCGGCAAACCGACCCGCGGCTATAAGCCAGTCCGGAAAATCCACGACATCCTTCGCGGGCCGCTGCAGTGGCGTGCCAAGATCGATGCATTGTTCGCCGGCCGCCGACAGCCAGAATGCCGTGCCGGCATCGAGATCGAGCGCGATAAAGGTGGGCGGGCTTCCAAACTGATGCCCCGCATTGAACACCCACGTCTCTCCGACTCGATCAAACCAGGAGCCGTCGCGGGTGAACGGCGACTGGTGGACATGACCGGACAGCACAATGTCGGGTCGATAGGCCTCGATCCACTGGACCAGTTCGATGTCGCCCTGAGAGCGAGAGCCCGCCCAACTCGTCGGCGAATTGGCAGGCGGCGCGTGATGGACCCAAATCCATCGCCCGCGATGGGCGTCTGCCGCTTCGCGAAGCTGGGCACCGATCTGCTCCTTGACCCGTGGCCCGTCCCACCATGGACAGATCGTGAAGAATGTGTCGCCGATGGTGAGGCTGTCGCCATCGCGCGCGATTCCGTTGTTGTCGGTTTCGCCGATCCAGCGCGAGATTTTCTCACCCGTCGAATCGCGCTCATCGAGATCGTGGTTGCCCGAACACAGGATCACCCGTGTCACTTTGGACAAAAGCGTCAGATATTTGCGCACGACGACAATCTGCGCGTGGAAGTCGACAATCGATCCGATGTCCAGCGCATCACCCGCGATGATGACCACATCGAAATGCGGCGCGGCGCCCAGCAGCCAGTCGAACTGGGGCAGGGAATAATGCAGATCGGCGACCACGAGACAGCGCATGGCATTCAAACAATCGTTTGCAAAGCGGTCCCGGCCAGACCATCTGTACAGACAACGGCCTCTTCCGCAATCGGGGGACGTCGCAATCGGTCCGGTCGATTCGCCGCAGCAGGCACCGGGCGTTGTGCCGAAAGCGGCTTTGTCCATGCCAGCGCGATCAGGATAACTGTCTGATGCGGCTTTCAGCCGGGGCCAAAGCGGTGCTACAAGACCGTCGCGCGGACGTGGCGGAACTGGTAGACGCAAGGGACTTAAAATCCCTCGATGGCAACGTCGTGCGGGTTCGATTCCCGCCGTCCGCACCAATCACTCGACGGCCTTCAATCTCTAGACGTGCAGATCCATGCTAGGTTTTGGCATGAGCAACAGATTCAGGGGCATGCTGTGGATCTAAAGCCTGAACGGCGGGGCATCGCGTCACAGCAACCAAATCTTAAAACAATCCCCAAAGGACTGCGGCGTTCAACGACAGCGCTGCGGTTAGGACAAGCGTCACGGGCAGGAGCATTTGCTTTCCTTTCGGCCAATAGTTGTTGTCGAGGAAGGCATGCAGCGATTCCACTGCTTGAGTCCCGCCCTTTATTTCCGCCGTGTTGGAGGGTCGTTTACCTTTGATTCAGGACTCACCGATGCGGGCTCGATATACCCAGAAAATCAACCTAGTAAGCTTACGCCAATAGGACTTAAAATCCCTCGATGGCAACGTCGTGCGGGTTCGATTCCCGCCGTCCGCATGACCACACAATCAACACGAAGTTCATGGAATGCCGGTGAATGGCTGAATGTCCAAATGACCCCAGTCGAACGATGCTTCGCGCGTCATGCGCTTCGTTCGAGGCTGTCCTAAAGCTCTCGGCTGTGGGCCTTGTCGCGGCCGTTCTCGGCGGCTGCGCCTCTGCCGGGTCATCGGTATTCGTCGATCCCGCGAAATACTCTCTCTACAATTGTCAGCAACTCGGGAGCGCGCGCGTAGCCGCGAACGCGCGCGTGGTCGAGCTTGAGAGATTGATGGCGAAGGCGGAAACGGGGGCCGCCGGCCAACTTGTGTCGGGCCTTGCCTATCAGTCGGACTATGTGGCGGCGCGCGCGCAGCGCGACCAGATCGACGAAAAAATTGTCCAAAACAATTGCAACGCTGCCAGTCTTGCGCCGCCGCCTGCGGCGACCACTACAACTGAGCCGCCGCCAGCCAAACGCAGGCACTGATTGTGGGTCACGGCATTCGCCAGTTGTAAATCCAGTCCTGCCGCGAGAGCAGGCGCGATCCGCCCAACAGCTTTGATGGCCTGATCGCGCGCAAATCCCATCGGGCCGCCCAGATGATAGATCTGCCCGGTCTGGCGCGCGGTCCGCTGCGCGCGCGTAACACGCGGGGCGCGGAGTTTGGCGTATTGCGCGAACGCAGCGCTCACATTCCCCTGCGAGTCCTCCAGGCACTTCGCGATAACCACGGCGTCTTCGATCGCCATCCCGGCGCCTTGCGCAACAAACGGCAGCATCGCGTGTGACGCATCGCCCAGCAATGCGATGTTACCCTTGCTCCACGCTCCGCCATCCGGCATCGCAAACAGCGCCCATTTGCGCCAGCTGTCGACCGCGCCGATCATCATGCGCGCGGCGATCGGCCATCGCGGCGCCGAGAAATGGTTGGCGATCTCGACGACATCGCCGGGCTCGCTCCAGCCCGGCCGGCTCCATTTGCCGGACGTGATCGCGACGACATTGATGCGCTGTCCGCCGGACATCGGGTAGGCGACGATATGCGCATTCGTCCCCATCCAGAGCTGGACGCGTCCCGTGGCGAATTCCCGCGGCAATTGCTTGGCGTCGATGGTCCCGCGCCAAGCGATGCGGCCGGTGAATTGCGGCCGGATCTCGGGAAAGATCTGGTGGCGGACGGTGGACCACACGCCATCGGCACCGATCAGCGCCAGCGCCGGCTCCTGTTGGCGCGCGGTGCCCTTGCGTTGAACGACGGTGACGCCCTTGGGGTAGGTGGCGACGTCCTCGAACTGCGCACCAAGCCGCAGGTCGATATCGGGATGATCCGCCACGCGGGCCAGCAGGGCGGATTGCAAGGTCCGCTCTGCGAACAATCCAGTACGGCCCGCCATAGCGAAGGATCGCAGCCGCGCCCAATGGGATGCGGCCGATCTCCCGGCCGGTGCGAGCCGTGGCGATGCTGATCGCGTCAGGCGCGATGACATGGGGGGCAAGGAGAGGTTCCAGGCCGAGCTCGATCAGCAAGCGGCTGGCGTTGGGTGACAATTGCAACCCGGCGCCGGCTTCCTCAAGCCGTTCGGAGCGCTCCATGATGACGACGCGAAAGCCGCGTCTGGCAAGCGCAAGCGAGGCTGTCAGTCCGCCAATACCGGCACCAGCAATGACAACAGTGCGCGAAGTGGCCACAAGGGCCTCAGGCCACCTTGTCCTTCACCACGCATTCGGGTGGACGCGCTGCGCCGGGGGCGATGTCAGCCGCATAGCGATACAGTGTCGAGCAATACGGACAGATGATCTCGTTGTCGTCACCGAGGTCGAGAAACACGTGCGGATGATCGAAAGGCGGATTGGCACCGATGCACATGAATTCGCGCGAGCCGATTTCGATGATGGCCACGCCCGCATCGTTTTGAAAGTGGGGAACGACGTGATCCGCCATGGTAAGTCACCTTAAGGTCCGAAAGTCCGAATACTCATATGCAGTGGCGGCGCAGCACAACCCGCGTCACCATCTGCACCATACTGAGCGATGCAACGAATTCATAGGTCGCGGCGCTGGATTCGTCCAATCCGCGAGAAAGTCGTCGTGTGAATTCGACACAATCCTGCCGCTTTGGGAAAGCCCTTCTTTCGTTGGGGAGGTTGTGTCGGAAAAGCGGCATACCATCTCATCTGCAAATGCCGGTTGGGCCGGCGAAAATCGATTGGACCTGTGTTTTCACAATGAGAGCATCCTGGCGCATCGGTGTGGCATTGGCAGGTGTGGCGGCTTCGGCGGGCGCATTTGCTGCCCTGTGGCCCCGCGCCCATGAAGCCACAGCATTGCTGCTGGCGCAGGATAATCCGGCGAAATTGTCTGATCTCCAACTCAGGTCTGCCCTGCGAAATGGAGAGATGACCATCGAAGGGAATGTGACGCAGGCGCTGGAGGCCAGGGACGCCGATCTTGCGAAAAGTTTTACGGATCTGGCGAAGGACAGGGACATTCAGCTTCCGCCCGGGATGTCAGACCGGGTGGATGCAGCCGTCGCTGAGCAAAATTCGACCACCAGCGTCGCGCAGCGGTTTGCGACCGGTCTTGTGACGGGCGAAGCCGATGACGTCGCGAGCCTCTCGGGAACGGTCGCCGGCGATCTGTTCGTGTTCGGCGACATTCGCGACGTGGTGCGCGAAGGCAAGCGGCTCGCCGTGGGCGAGGAGGCGGATCGATTGGTGCTCGGGCTTGCCAGTGTCGGACTTGCGGTGACGGCGGCAACCTATGTTTCGGTCGGCGGCGCCGTGCCGGTTCGCGCTGGTCTATCGATGGTGAAGGATGCCCGCAAGGTCGGCCGGCTGGGTGCCGGGCTGACCGAATGGGCAGGCCGTTCCGCGCGCGGTGTTGTGGATGCGCCGGCGCTGCAACAGGCGGTCGCGACGGCTTCAATTGCGCGCCCTGGTCAGACCATCACCGCCATGAAGGCCGCGTTCAAGGCCGAGAAGGCAGGCGCACTTGTTCGTCTTGCCAAGGATGTCGGTCGCGTGAGCGAAAAGGCGGGCACGCGCGGAGCACTCGACGTGCTGCGGATCGCCGAGGGTCCGAAGGATGTGGCACGGGCCGCGCGCCTCGCGGAAACGAAAGGCAGTCAGACGCGCGCCATCGTGAAAATTCTCGGCCGCGGCGCGCTATTGCTCACCATGGGGGCATTCAATCTTGCGTGGTGGGTGTTCGCAGCTTGCCTCGCGGTGTTCGGTTTTCTCTCGTCGATCAAGGCAACGACCGAGCGGATCACGTTGTCGTGGTTGCAACGATCAAAACTCAAGCGTGCGCGGCAAGAGCTTGCGTTGGTGTAAACGCCAGGTCCGGTGCAGGCAGTCTGGGATCGCTGGCAGTCTGCGGCATGCTCGGCTAAACTTCATCTCCTTCGTTATCCACTTCAGACCATCCCCAACATAAATGGAACAAGTGATGCCGAGTTTTCACAACGGCTCCGTTGAAATTGCTTATCTTGATGAAGGCGAGGGCGATCCGATCGTGCTCGTGCACGGCTTTGCTTCCAGCAAGAACGTGAACTGGGTTTATCCAACGTGGGTCTCGACGCTCACGAAGGCGGGGCGGCGCGTGATTGCGCTCGACAATCGTGGGCACGGCGAGTCGAGCAAGCTTTACGATCCCGAGGAATATCACATCGGTATCATGGCGGGCGACGTGCGCGCGCTGATGGATCATCTCGATATCGCGCGTGCGGACATGATGGGCTATTCGATGGGCGGCCGTATCACGGCCTATCTCGGTCAACGCAGCCCCGAACGTTTGCGGTCCGCCGTTCTTGGTGGAATCGGCATGGGCCTGATCGAAGGCGGTGGTCCCGGCGAAAATGTCGCGACCGCACTGGAAGCGAATTCACTTGATGACGTGACTGATCCGGTGGGGCGGACGTTTCGTGCATTTGCAGATCAGACCCGCTCGGATCGCAGGGCGTTGGCGGCATGTCTGCGAGGCTCGCGGCGTTTGATGACCCGGGAAGAGGCGGCGGCAATTAGTGTTCCAACATTGATTGCCGTGGGCACGACAGACGATGTCGCGGGATCGTCACATCGGCTGGCGGAAGTGATCCCGGGGTCGCAAGTGCTTGATATTCCAAATCGCGATCACATGCGCGCGGTTGGCGACCGTGTCTATAAAGATGGCGTAATGGAGTTTCTCGCAAAACGCGCCTAGAGGTGAGAGGGTAGAATATTATTCCGGTATCAACCTTGAGGGGATTGCGGCCTTTCTTCCGTTGATTATGTGGTAATATCTTTTCAAAGCGATCAGCCGGATGTCCCCCATGGTCAAGCATCAACTCGATACGAAGTCCGTTCTTCAGACTGTTGATCCGGTCTGGACCCGCATTCGGGACGAAGCCGAAGAAATTGTCCGGCGTGAACCGGAACTGGCAACGTTCATCTATTCAACCGTGCTGCATCATGACCGGCTTGAGGCTGCGGTGGTGCATCGCATCGCCGAACGGCTCGACCATTCAGCGTTGTCCGGCGACCTGATCCGTCAGGCTTACAACGAAGCGGTCCGCGACGAGCCCGATTTTGGCAACGCGTTCCGCGCCGATCTGGTGGCGGTGTTCGATCGCGATCCTGCAACGTCGCGCTTCATCGATCCGCTGCTTTACTTCAAGGGTTTCCATGCAATCCAGGCGCATCGTTTGGCGCACTGGCTCTTCAACAAGGGCCGAAAGGATTTTGCATTTTACATTCAGAGCCGCGCCTCCGCTGAATTCCAGACCGACATCAATCCTGCCGCCAAAATCGGCCGTGGCATTTTCCTTGATCATGCGACCGGCTTTGTCGTTGGCGAAACCGCGGTGATCGAGGATGATGTTTCGATTCTTGCACGACGTGACGCTCGGCGGCACCGGCAAGGAGAACGAGGATCGCCATCCGAAAATCCGGCACGGCGTCATGATCGGCGCGGGTGCGAAGATTCTCGGCAATATCGAGATCGGACACTGTGCACGCATTGCTGCGGGCTCTGTTGTTGTCAAACCCGTGCCGAACAACGTGACGGTCGCCGGCGTTCCTGCGAAGATCGTCGGTGAGGCTGGCTGTGCCGAGCCGTCGCGCACGATGAACCAGATGCTCAACGCGCTCGGTGTTTGACGTCGCGATATCGCTTGCGGTTTTGTGTTAATCGTCATTGCAAAGGCTCTGGCGCACGGCGTGATCCCGCATTAAAGCTATCGCAAACATCGATCATTCTAGGAGATGCACGTGGACGTTCAGGAAGTCAGGAAGCTCGACGCTTATCTCAAGCGTTTGTTCGGGAATCCAAAAATCCGTGTCGTGCCGCGCCCCAAGAAGGATGACTCGGCCGAGGTGTACATCGGCGAGGAATTCATCGGCGTGCTGTTCGTCGATGACGAGGACGATGACCGCTCCTACCAGTTCCAGATGGCGATCCTCGAGACTGATATCGAGGAAGAAGTCTGAGAGCTGTCAGATTCGCACGATCACGTTCCGGCGGAAGCCGGGACGGCGTAAGGTGGGCTCGTCGTGGACGAGCCAAAAGCTAGATCTCTAACTCCGCGGTCGCATTCCGCTGACGATCTGATTCATCGCATTGGCGACGTCGCGCCATTGCGAGAGCCAGTCGCGGGGAAATCTGAACGTCAGATCCGCACCCTCAATTCGCCGTTCGCTCAGGCACATGCCGGGTGTCGCGGCGTCGCGCGTGCAGCGTGCGACGATCTGCGGTGCCTCCGCATAGACCAGATCCTCATTCGCGTAAGGTGCGTTGTCGCGGAATGCCCGCGTGCTGAGGCCATCCGTGACGCGCGTTGCATTCGGGTCGAGATAGCGCGGATAGATGGTTTTCATCCGCTCGTCAGGAGATAGCGTGTCCCGATGAGCCGCGATCGACAGGAAGATGCGATCAATCGACGGGAGATTGTCCTCGACTGTCTCGGCGCTCACATGACGCGGCGCGTCAGGTGGATCCAGCGAAGGATAGACGAAAGCGAGATCAATGCGCTCCTGCGGGCCGGTGCGTTTCTGGACTTTCACGCGGATCGCTTTTGTCGGAACATTGAACAGTGTGTTGCCGATGCTGATCGGCAAACGTGACGGATCACTGGCCTTTTCCAGCCCCCAGGTTGGCCACAATAAATAAGTCACCACGCTGACCGCAGCCGCGCCGATTCCTCCCATCACGAAAAACGGTGCCAGAAGACTGCGCTTGGCGCGTCGCGTTGAGGGCCTTGGGTTTGAGGCCGGGGAATACAGAGCCATGAGACGGCGGAAACTTTCCATACAGGCGGCAGGTGGCCGCGAATCGGCGGCGAGTATGCCACGGAGATCGTGTTTTTCGTGGGTTCCACAGAGCGCCCGCCGCATTGAGGCATGCATGCGCAGGAAGGCCAGGCCGCGGCGTTAACCTTTCTTTAAGGATAAAGTGGCGGCCGCGGCTGCATTTTGCGAAGCCTAGCGGACGAGAATTCGATGCCTGACGGTGTGTGCAGTATGCGCAGCGTCACGGCCGGATTGAGTTCCCTTGGTTCGTTGCGTTGAAAGTGTCCGATGTCGCCTGAAGCGTTCAATTCATTATTCGCCCTGCTGGTCGGCTTTGCGCTCGCGGGTGCTTTGGCAAGCGGCTACCAGGCCTTCGTGCAGCGTCCCGCTGGTTTCGGCCTGCTGTCGCACGAGGCGACGTCGAAGGCAGTTGCAGCCGTACCGTTCCTGGTGTTCGCTGCCCCTTTCATCATTATGCGCAACACCGTGCGCGGGCGGCAGATCGAAGCCCGGCGCTTTGAATTCGTGATGATGGCAACAATCATTGCCGGGTTCTGGAGCATGATGTCCGGTACATTCATCATCATGCTGCTGGAGGCTTCCGGCCTTCTTGCCTAGGTCTCTCGCCAGAGCCAGCTCATTCATGGCATGGTCGTTTCAGGTGTTCCGCGTTTTCTTCACGCGAACCGGATTCCACTTCGCCTGAAAACGCGCTGACCGGAGACCAATGAATGTCGCTCTACGAACTTGACGGAAAAGCCCCCGAACTTCCTGCCGACGGACAATATTTTATCGCTGAAACCGCGACCGTGATCGGCAACGTGCGCCTGAAAAGCAATGCGAGCGTCTGGTTTGGTTCGGTGCTGCGTGGCGACAACGAACTGATCGAGATTGGCGAGGGCTCCAACGTACAGGACAACTGCACCTTCCATACCGATCCCGGTTTTCCGCTCACCATCGGCAAGAACTGCACCATTGGTCACAATGTGATCCTGCACGGCTGTACCATCGAAGATGGTGCATTGATCGGGATGGGTTCGATCATCATGAATGGTGCGCGCATCGGCAAAGGTTGTGTGGTCGGCGCTGGCGCGATCATCACCGAAGGCAAGGAGTTTCCGGAGCGCTCGCTTGTGGTCGGCGCACCTGCAAAGGTCATTCGTGCCTTGACGCCAGAACAGCTGAGCGCGCTGACCCAGGGCGCGCCGCACTATGTTTCCAACAGCAAGCGCTTCAAGACGGGATTGAAGAAGATCGGATAACGCGGAATCGTATCCTCAGGCTTTTTCCGGATGCGGATGCGTGTTGTTGCACGGACCTGCAGGTTTTCACCGTTCCAAACGGTTGCGGCCAGCTCTTGGGGGAGAGCTGGCCGCGCACGAACCGGTCTGGGACGGGGAGGGGTGGGGATATGACCGGGTCGTGTGTCTTACTTGTCTTGTCTAAACGTCAGCGTGCGCTTGCGGTTGCAACGGCCGGGCGTGTGTCTCCGAGCGAGACCCAGGCGTTCTGATCGGTTTGCGACTGCCGTTTGACGAAGCGGTAGCCGGTGTCGGTCCAGGCAACGACGTCCTCGTTCTGATTGTCGAGGACGAACTCGCCCTTGTCTGATTTCACGGTCAGAACAGCATGGCCTTCGCCCTTCTTGTCGCGCACCACCGTGATCAGCAGAGCCTCGCGTGGCCACCCGGCATCGATCAGCATCTTGCGCTTGAGCAGGACGTAGTCCTCGCAGTCGCCGTATCCGTCCGTCGGATACGACCACTTCTCGATGACACCCCAATGATCCATGTCGGTGATCGGCTTGACGGTCTCGTTGACCCAGCGGTTGACGCGCAGCAGATCCTTCCAGGCAGCCTGCGTCATCACGATATCGCGGGCTTGCGTTGTGCCGCCCCGGCAGTCGCCGGGATTGTCGGCACAGAATTCGATCCAGCCGATCGGCGAACGTGTCGTGTCGCCGAGGCTCGCATAAAGCGCCCGTTCACTGGCGGCATTTGCTGCGGCAGTCATTCCAATGAGGCTGGCGACAACCGCCAAGCCCAGTCCCTGTCCACGAATTGAAAACATTGTGGCCCCCTTTTCTTGTTGGGGCCATCTTTCCCACAAAGGATTTGCGGGCCGGCTAAGTGCACCAAGTACAATTGAGGCAATTACAAGTAAAAAACGGGATTAAATCGAGCTTTACTTGACTAAAATAAGTATAAAATTTGAGATAATCGAATTTGATTCAAATTTTATCTAATTCCTGTCAACCACTGATGTTGCTTGATATTTTAATCGCGCTGACATTCGCGGTTGGCGATTTCGCGCGCGCCTGAAACGCATCGAGGCGATATCCGGAAACGGATATCGCCTCGATGGGTCTGCAATGTCAGGAGTTGGTAACCTCGGCTTTTTACCGGGCGCTTACGTTGTCTTCGACTGTGTCGGGAAGCTGCGCGTGAATGAACTCAATCGCAAAGCCATCCTCGAGGTGACGAATGACGCGGGACTGCACGCGGCCGAGCGTGACATGCTCTCCGACCGCGGGCCGGGTTTCCGCCGCAAGGGCCGCACCCGACAGCGACAAGTCGATGATCCGGCACGGCATGGCGCGACCATCATCGAATTTGAGGAGGGCCATCGGGCTGCGCGGTACGATACGATCGTGCCGGCGGTCTTCTGGCAGATTGAGGATCTGGCGATTGGCAAGCCAGGTGAGCTGCGCCGCAAGCTTGTCCCGCTTGCGAGGTGTGGCGGCGACAGTCATGGCAAAGCCGTTGTCGAGCAACCGGGTGATCTTGCCTTCAACGCGACCGATATGGTCGAGATAGGCGACCACGCGTTCGCCGACATTGCCGATACCAGGGGCCAGCATGGCGAGCCCGCCGGGCGACATATTGATGACCTGGCATGGAAATTCGCGCCGGTCGGCCAGCATGTAGCGGCCGAGCAGATGAACCTTGACGCGCTGAAAGCGCCTCCGCTCCTCAGCGGACGGACGAATTACCTGTCTTTGCACCAACGCCATCATCACACCGGTCAACCGGTCGTTCGGTTTCGGTTAACCTTAGGGTGGTCAGGGTTAATGGTGCGTTAGCGAGGCCGCACGCCATGCACCTACACGCCATTCACCTATGAGTTACCGCAAGCCTTCATAGACCGTCAGGCCGCGCGCCACCGACCATTTGCGCAAAGTCCGCGGTCCGCGACGTTCTTGCCCGATGTGCCGCCAGGAAGTGAGGCTGAGATCCTTCAAAGCGCTATATGCCTGCACCTCACGTGGACCAAACGGCACAAGCAATCCGGTCAGGCTGACCGGCGTGTGTGAGCGCGCACTGAACGGCAACAGCAGCAACTCCAGGTGAGCGATCGAGCCATCGGAAGAGCGCGCGCTGATGCCCGCAATGGTCGCCAACGTTTCCTCGGCGACGATACCGACGACGTCCTCGATCTCCTGCCGGCTGTCGTCCTGAAATAGGCTCGTGAAACTCTGCCCCTTGAGATCGCGGCCGAGCAGGGCGCAGACCCGTGTTCCCGCCACCCGAAACGGATAAGCCGCAGAGGCATCATAAGAGAGTACGAAAGTGTCGCCCAAAAGGTGGCGTATTTCCTCCGGTGCAAGATCGCTTCGTTCCGGCGCAGCGTCGCCGGCGCGCTTTTCGTCCCAATAGCCGAAGAATTCGCGGCTTGCAGGATGTTTCATGATTCAAACCCTTGCCCCGCGCCTGGCCCGAGATGGGACAGTTATGTCCCGCTTCAGGCGTTGCGCGGCCCCTTTGTTGTTGTGCGGGAGGAGAGGTGCAGCGTCCATGCCGAAGCGGGCGATGTCCGAGGGTTTGTGGCGTTAACGTTAAATTTACCATGAGCTTTGTGAATATGCGGAGCGCGGATAGTATCCACGCATTCGAAGTCGCCGGTCTTTCTCCAGGGATCGGCGGTGGCAAGTCGAACTCTGAGTTGAGTTACAGGTGGCGGAAAACGATTTGGTCATTGCGCGGGGAGGGGTGGGGATTGCCCGAGCGTGAAAGCGCTCTTACTCGTAAGGCGCGCAAAAGACCGACAAACGAAAGGGAGGGCTTTTCAGCCCTCCCTTTTTCTTTTTGCAGCGCATGTTCCGGCGCTTGCACCGCACCGTCAAACCCGCCTATCTCAGGGGGACGCTGCCGCCCTTATCGCCGCCCATTTTTGGACTCATCTGCCTTGGATTCTCCAGACCCATCTCAAGAATCGATTGAGCGGCCTCGCGAGCCGATCCTGAGCATTCCTGGTGCGATGACGCTGTTGCTCGTCATCATGGTCGGGATTCATGCCGTGCGCGCCATGTTGCCGCTGGACGTCGACCAGGAGGTGATCTGGACATTCGGCTTCGTGCCAGCACGCTATGATGCGTCGGTGCTTGCGGGACAATTTCCGGGCGGGGTCGGCGCACAAGTCTGGACGTTTCTGACGTATGCGTTCCTGCACGCTGACCTCAGCCACATCGCGTTCAACATGCTGTGGATGCTACCGTTCGGCAGCGCGGTCGCCCGCCGCTTCGGACCTGTGAGATTCTTCGCATTCTTGGCCATCACGGCGATCGCCGGCGCTGTCGCGCATCTCCTGACGCACCAGCATCAGGTGGCGCCGATGATCGGCGCGTCAGCAGCTGTCTCCGGAGCCATGGCGGCGGCCATTCGCTTTGCATTTCAGCGCGGCAGTTTTCTGTCGTTCGGACGGGACGTTGCAACTGCGGCGCACGTACCGGCGCTCTCGCTGGTGCGGTCATTGCAGAGCCCGCGCGTGCTTGGCTTTCTCGCGGTCTGGTTTGGCCTCAATATCGTGACGGGAATGGGTGCAATTGCCATAGGTGCGAGTGCACAGAGCATCGCATGGCAAGCGCATATCGGCGGCTTCCTCGCAGGCCTGCTGCTGTTCTCGCTGTTCGATCCCGTGCCGCGGGCGATTGTGCAGGACAACCGTGCAGGTGCGCTGCCGCCGGCCGGCGGGCCTGATCCGCGCTGAGCTGCCTTGCAGCGACACTCTGCGGCTTGCAGGCCCGGTTCATTTCCGACATCATCCAAGTGCAACGAGCCGCCCTGTTCGCGGATCGTGCGCAACCAAATTGACGCTGCGTTGTTTGACTCAAGAGCAAAAGGCCGCCGGCACAACCCGTGCGGCTATTTCCGGGGAGACGACAATGACGGTTCGAAATGTTCTGGACGCCAAAGGCCATCAGGTTGTCAGCGTATCGCCGGATGCCAAGCTTTCGGCGGCGGTGAAAATTTTGTCCGAGCGCCGCATTGGCGCGGTGCTGGTGATGAGCGGACAGCACATCGATGGCATTCTTTCAGAGCGTGACGTCGTGCGCGTGCTGGGTGAGCGTGGCGCAAGTGTCCTTGACGAGCCTGTTCGCACTGTGATGACTCAGAAAGTCATTACTTGCGGGGAAGCGGACACCGTTGGCGCGATCATGGAGGTCATGACGTCAGGCAAGTTCCGGCATCTGCCTGTTGTGGAGAATGATCGGATCGTCGGTTTGATTTCGATCGGCGATGTCGTGAAATGGCGCGTCGCCGAGTATGAGCGGGAGCAGGAAGCGCTCCACGACTATATCAAAACCGCCTGACGGCTTTCGCGATACAACGGGTATTGTTATCAGGGCGACGTTGTCTGTGCGGAACCCGGCGGCTGGCTCGAGGTTGACGTGAGCAGATTGATCGCTTCCTGAATCAACTCGATGTTGCGCTCAGCGGCACGGATGCCGTGCCCGATAGTTTCTTCTGCGCGATGGAAATCGAACCATCCGATCCGCCCGACGCGCGGCGAGATCAGGACGTCCGGTGGATCACCTGCGAGGCGCGACCGCGTAATGCGGTCCTGCATGATGTTGAATGCTTCGACCATGACCGTGGAAATTCCTGGGCGGCTGGCGCTGCCGAAGAATTCACGCTTCACGGTTTTTTCTGCTGAGAAAAATTTCCCGAAGCCGCGCTTTTCCACAACCGGCTCGGCTGGCACTTCCGGCTCCGCGGGCCGCTTGCCATGGGCAGAGATGATCGTGCCGTGTCCGAAGACATCCGTGCTGACATTACAGGCGATGACGATTTCCGCGCCAAGCGCGCGCGCCGCAGAAACCGGCACAGGATTCACGAGCGCACCATCCACCAGCCAGCGATCCTCGATGAGCACCGGCTCGAAGATGCCCGGCAGCGCATAGGACGCCCGCACGGCATCGACGAGCGGGCCGTCGGTGAGCCAGATCTCGTGACCTGTTTTGACTTCGGTGGAGACTGCCGCAAATTTCAGTGGCAGTTCATCGATGAGGATGCGGCCGAATGACGCTTCGAGTTGCGACGCAAGCTTGCTGCCACCGATCAGGCCTGAGCCGTTCAGCCGGATATCCAGGTAGCTGAAGATATTGCGGGGCAGGAGACTTTTCGCCCAAAGCTCGAGCGTATCGAGATGTCCTGCAGCATAGGATGCGCCGACCACGGCGCCGATCGAGGTGCCGACCACAATGTCAGGAACAATCCCGTTTGCCAGCAGCGTGCGCAAAATGCCGATATGCGCGAAGCCACGCGCAGCGCCGCCTCCGAGGGCCAAACCGATGACCGGCTTTTTGGCCACGCTGGTTTCTATTCCGGTTTTGCTGCGGGAGCCGTTCTGGCCGAACCCGATCAAACTTTCCAACACTGGCGGTCTCCCTGCAGCTACGACGACCGCGAATCAGCCGTACACCTGACCAGGCCATTAAAGCGTGAAATGTGAATGATTGTGCCTGAACACGCGCCCCCGCGTAATCAGAAAATGTGACTGAACGGCGACTTAGTTGATATTGAAGGGTTTGTTCGACCCGCCGGATATCCTTGATAAGGTTCGTCAAGCCTGTTCTGAGGCTTGAATTTGCCGCGTTTTCAGTGAAAAACCAGCCGCATGATAACCCTCCGACATGGCGGCCAGACAGTCATGCGCAATGTGCGCCTGGCATGGACGTTTGCGCTCCTATGTCTGCTGGTGTCACAGCCCGCCGCTGCGCAGTTTTTCAGCGATAATCCGCCGCCTGTTCCGCCTAACAGTGTTCCGGAAGTTCCAACACCGTCTGGACCTGCGATCAGCCTCGCGCCGCCGTCATCGGGACCTGCAGCGACGCCCGGCTTGCCCGCGACGCTCACCCAGTCGCCTGTCACGACCGCGCCGCCGCCTGCACCGGCGATGACACCGGGGCAGGGTGTTTTGGCACTGAGCGCGCGTTTTGGAAAAGATCTTCCGCCTGTCAATAGTGGCATTGTCTGGCGCGTTTATTCCGACAAGCCGGATGCGAGCGGCGCTTTCCAGCTTGTTCGCGAGGAACGCGGTGCGACGCCGAACATCGTTCTTGCGCCGGGCGGTTATGTTGTGCATGCCGCGCTCGGCCTGGTCAGCGCTGTGCGGCCAGTGACGCTGCGTCAGGAAACCTTGCGCGAAGTCGTTTGAACTTCCTGCCGGTGGTCTGCGGATCGAAGGCAAGGTCGGAAGCAGCAAAATCCCGCAGGGACAGATTACGTTTTCGATTTACAAGGGCAGCCAGTTCGAGATCGGCGAGCGCGCGCCGATCGCGCAAAACGTCGCGGCCGGCGATGTTTTGCTGTTGCCTGAGGGCGTCTATTACATCATCTCGAATTACGGTGACGCGAACTCGGTGGTGCGCTCCGATATTCGTGTGCAGGCCGGCAAACTCACGGACGTGACCGTGACGCATCGTGCTGCAGTCATTACGCTCAAGCTTGTCGGCGACAAAGGGGGCGAGGCGTTGGCGAACACCGCCTGGTCAGTGATTACGCCTGCAGGCGACGTCATCAAGGAATACAACGGCGCGTTTCCGCGTGTCGTGTTGTCCGAAGGTGAGTATCGCGTGATCGCGAAGAATGAGGGCAAGGTATTCGAGCGCCCGTTTAACGTCTCCAACGGCGTCGATGGCGAGGTCGAAGTTATCGCGCGATAAATTATGTCATCGATCTGTCATAGTCGCTAATGCGCGCTAACCATCGAACGACTTAGAACTTTCACAATCGCGGCATTCTCCCTATCCAAGAAACCTGTTTACGCAGCTTTAAGTCGCGCTGCATTGGATGTCCGTAGACCCGACAGGATGTTGCGTCGATCGGTAGAGGTGCGTTGTGGTTGCCGTCGAAAGAATGTCCCAGGCAGTTTCCGGTTCAGAACAATTCACTGATGTCGCGATCCTGCGCCGCAAATGGCACGCCGCTCTCAAGCCTGGAACAAGCCTGCCGTCGTTTGAAGATGTGATGTTGGGCAGCCTTGGCCGGCTGTCGGACCACGTCATGCTGATCAAGGGCGTAAACTCGGATATCGAAATTTCCCGCGCCGGGCGCTACGTCGAAACGTGGCTGGACATGGAGGTGTGGGACACGCCTCTCAATGTATTGCCGCCCGATTGCGCGCTGATGTTAGAGGAAGCCGCCATCAGTGCCTGCCGGAACGGCAAGCCGCATCTCACGTCAGCGCATTGCGTGCGCGACGGACTGGTGCAGGCTTATGATATTTTCGCATTGCCGATGACGTCGCGCTGGGGCGAAACGCTGGTCGGCGCGTATGTGAACGAACGTGGACTGCAATACAATCTCCTCGACGCGATCTTTTACGCGACGAACGACGGTATTTTGTCTCTCGCGACCATTCGCGATGCGCATGACCGTCCCTTTGATTTCCAGATCGTTCATCTCAACCAGGGCACAGCGAAGTTGCTCGGATTGCAGGCGGATGAATTGCGCTGGCGGCGTTTGAGCACGGGCAGCCATGCTCTGTGTTCGCCTGAAGTCGTGGCGCGGCTTATAGCCGTCATCAACGACAATAACAGCGATCAGTTTGAAGTGAGTGTCGGCGCCGGAACCCTGCAGATCAACGCCGCGCCGGTCGGAGAGCTGATTTCGATTTCGTTAACGGATGTCACGAACCTCAAGCGACGTGAACAGTCATTCCGGTTGCTGTTTGAAGGCAACCCGATGCCGATGTGGGTATTTGACGCCGAAACGAAAGAATTTCTCAGCGTCAATGACGCTGCGGTCAGCCACTATGGCTATGACCGCGCCGACTTCTTGAAGATGAAGCTGCAGGACATCTGGCCGCGGGACGAGTGGGATGAGCACACTCGGGCGCTCGGTCTGGTTGGCGACGTCTACCAATCCGGCACCAATTGGCGGCACTTGAAAGCGAACGGCACCGAAATCGAAGTGCTGACATTCGGACGCCGCGTGCCGTTCAACGGCCGTGATGCCTTTCTTGTTTCTGCAGTCGATATCACCGAGCGGCGCAAGGCCGAGGCGCGTGTTGCCTTCATGGCGCATCATGACGCACTGACGGGGCTGCCCAATCGCGTGATGTTCCAGGACCGCCTGAAGAACGATCTTGAACGAAACAGCCAGATCGACAAGCGCATTGCCGTGCTTTGTATCGATCTCGATCTGTTCAAGCACGTCAATGACTCCTTCGGCCATCCGATGGGTGACCGCCTGTTGAAGGTGGTGGGAGATCGGCTGGCGGCGAACTTGCGTGCGAATGATCTCGTCGCGCGGCTCGGCGGTGACGAGTTCGCGATGATCCTTGAAATGGATTCATCGCCGAATGGGATCAGCCAATATGCCGCTCGGCTGATCGAAACGCTGAGCGAGCCTTACAACATAGACAGCCTGGAAATCGTCATCGGTGCGAGCATCGGCATTGCGATCTCACCCGGCGATGGCGAGAGCGGCGAAGACTTCCTGCGCAATGCAGACATGGCGCTGTATCGCGCGAAATCCGAGGGCGGCGGCGTTCACCGTTTCTTCGAGAAGGAAATGGACCGCGCCGCGCAGAAGCGTCGCGACATGGAACTCGATCTGCGCTACGCGCTTGCCAATGGTGAATTCGAGCTGCACTACCAGCCGCTGGTCGATGTGGCCCAGGATCGCATCGTGGCCTTCGAGTCGCTGGTGCGGTGGCAGCATCCGAAGAAGGGAATGATCTCGCCCGTCGATTTCATTCCGGTGGCGGAGGATATCGGCCTGATCGTCCAGCTGGGCGAGTGGGTGTTGAAGGAAGCTTGCGAGCAGGCCGCGAAATGGCCGAAGGATATCAAGGTTGCGGTCAATCTCTCGCCTGTGCAGTTCCGTAACCGCAATCTCGTAGCAACTGTGATCGGAGCGCTGGCCCGCTCGGGTTTATCGCCATTTCGACTTGAACTCGAAATCACGGAATCGATTTTCCTCGCGGAGACCGAGACCAATCTCGCGACGCTACATCAGTTACGTGAACTCGGCGTCCGCATTTCGATGGACGACTTCGGAACAGGCTATTCGTCGCTAAGTTATCTGCGTAGCTTTCCATTCGACAAAATCAAGATCGATCGTTCATTCGTACGTGATCTTGGCGATCGCTCCGATTGCCTCGCCATCATCAGGGCCATCTCCGGTCTCGGCCGTAGCTTGAATATTTCAACGACAGCGGAGGGCGTGGAGACAATGGATCAGCTCGACACGCTGCGCGCGGAAGGCTGCACGGAAGTGCAGGGCTTCCTGTTCAGTGCGGCAAGGCCTGCGTCGGAAGTCCAGGAACTGATTGCGAAGTTCGGACAGCGTGCTTCGGAACAGCCTGAATCTATTCGCCGAACCGCGTGACGATTTCGCTCAGAGCCGGACGAGGGCGGTCTTCCGGGGAGCGCTCGGATTTTCCGATGTGGATGAAGCCGGCGATCTTCTCGTCAGGCTGCAATCCCAATCCAGCGAGCACATCGCGGTCGAACGCGATCCAGCCGGTAAGCCAGTTAGCGACATAACCGAGCGCATGTGCGGCGTGAACGATATTCATCGCGCTCGCGCCGGCTGATAATTGTTGCTCCCATGGCGGCACTTTGGGATGCTGGGCCGTCTTGCTGACGACGGCGATGACGAGTGGCGCGTGAGTGAAGCGCTTCTTTTCGACATCAACCTGATCTGGCGTCGCAGTGACATTCTTCAGTCGGAAGATGCGCGCAAAAATCTCACCAGCTTTCACCCGCGCCTCGCCCTCGAACACGATGAAACGCCACGGTGTTATCTTGCCGTGGTCCGGCACGCGCGAGCCGATGGTGAGAATCGTTTCAAGTTCCGCGGGCGAAGGGCCGGGGCCGGTCATCTCGAACGGTTTGAGCGAGCGGCGTGTCTTTAGAAGGTCGAGGGCGTCGGGCATTCAGACTCCAGAGCCGGTGATAGCTGTAATGTCATGCAGATATCGGGATGTACGATGCAATAGCAAGGCGGACCAGCTTAAGAGGCCTCTAAGTTCGCTTGAGCTTCGGTTTGGAGCGTTTTGAAAATTCCGCAACGATGTCTGTGGTGGGGACTTCGACACCGGACTCTTTGACCATTCCGATGTGGAGGCGGCTGCCGCTCTTGCGCTCCTTCAGGATCATCGGAGGGGGGCGGTCTCCGCCGATCCAGCGATCACCCCATTCGGTCATCGCGAGGAATGGTAACCGGAGGGCCTGTCCCTTTTCCGTCAGCCAATATTCCGGCCGCGCCCGGCTGCCGGGTTCGTGATAGCTGCGCTTCTCGAGCAATTCATTGGCCACCAGCTTTGACAGGCGATCGCTGAGGACCGTGCGTGGAATGTCGAGCTCCGCCTGGAAATCCTCAAATCTGCGCAGACCGTATAGCGCCGCTCGCAAGACCAGCAGGCTCCATTTGTCACCGATCATCGCAAAACTCTTCGCGAGATTGCAATCGTGCGGAGGCACCGGGGATCGGCGGACGAGAGGGTGATCGGTCATGAGGTTATTTTACCTGAGTTGTAATTTCATATCCAGCCTGCTAGGGGTAGTCATCTGAGTATGAAAACAGGACTTAGGGGCTTCATGCCGAATATTCTGATCAAGGTGCCGAAGGGTATCTTCACTGGCGAAGAGAGGAAGCGGCTCGTTGCCGGGCTCAACAGCGCGGCGGCACAGGCCGAACGAATTCCGAATGATCCACGCAAGCAGGCTCTCTGCTGGGTGGTCATCGAGGAGGTCGATCCTGGAAACTGGACCTGCGGCGGCAGGGACGTCTCGGTTGCGGTGATTCCCGCGCTCGCAATGGTCTATGTGCCCGCCGGGGTTCTCGATCAGGCGTCGAGGTCGCTTTACGTCAAGCTGGTCGATCTTGCGTTCAGGGACGCGCTTCCGCCCGACGAAAAAAGGAAAATCGCGACATCAGTGGTTCTGCACGATGTTGCAGATGGCGTATGGGGAGCGGGCGGCGAGATCTGGCATTTGCCGACATTCGCCGCCCGCGCAGGGTTCGAGCACCTCCAGCATCTGGTCGGTGCTGCGGGGTAGGTTAGGAGACCGTCCGCTCCCGCTTCACGTCGGGTGGGGTCCCCTCGTCGGCGAGCGCCTTGAGGGCCTCATCCAGCGGCAGCACGGTCTGGCCTTCGCTGCCGAGGCGACGGATCGAGACCGCGCGGCTTTCGGCTTCCTTCTTGCCGACGACGAGAAGCGCCGGCACCTTCGCCAGCGAGTGCTCGCGCACCTTGTAGTTGATCTTCTCGTTGCGCAGATCGATGTCGACGCGCAGTCCTGCTCGGCGGCAAGCTTCAACCACTTCGCGTGCATAGTCATCGCCATCGGAGGTGATGGTGGTGACGACTGCCTGCAATGGCGCGAGCCAGAGCGGGAAGTGGCCGGCGAAATGCTCGATCAGGATTCCCGTGAAGCGTTCGAGCGAACCGAGGATCGCACGATGCAGCATCACCGGCGTCACCTTGTTGGAATGCTCATCGATATAGAACGCGCCGAGACGGCCTGGCAGGTTGAGGTCAACCTGGATGGTGCCGCACTGCCATTCGCGGCCAATGGCATCACGCAAGGTATACTCGAGCTTCGGTCCGTAGAACGCACCTTCGCCCTTGTTCAGCGTCCATGGATGCTGGGTCGCCTCAAGTGTCTTCATCAGCGCGTTTTCGGCAATCGTCCAGACGGCATCGTCGCCGATGCGCTTCTCGGGACGGTCCGAGAACTTGATGTGGACGTCGTTGAAGCCAAAGTCCTTGTAGATCGACAGGATCAGATTGTTCATCGCCAGACATTCGCCGGCGATCTGCTCCTGCGTGATGAACACGTGCGCGTCGTCCTGCGTGAAGCCGCGCACACGCATCAGCCCATGCATCGCGCCTGAAGGCTCAAAACGATGCACCTTGCCGAACTCGGCGATCTTCAGCGGCAACTCGCGATAGGACTTCAGGCCGTTCTTGAAGATCTGCACGTGGCCAGGGCAATTCATCGGCTTGATAGCGTAGACGCGGTTGTCGTCCTCGCGCTTCGCCGTCATGAACATGTTCTCGGCGTAAGTCGGGATATGGCCCGTCGTCACCCACAATTGCTGATCCATCAATTGCGGCGAGTTGACCTCCTGATAGCCGGCTTGCGTCTGACGGCGGCGGATGTAGTTCTCCAGCATCTGGAACAGGGTCCAGCCCTTGTGATGCCAGAACACCGAGCCCGGCGCTTCTTCCTGGAAGTGGAAGAGATCCATTTCGCGGCCGAGACGGCGATGGTCGCGCTTCTCGGCTTCCTCGAGCTGCTTCAGATAGGCGTCGAGGTCTTCCTGCTTGGCGAATGCCGTGCCGTAGATGCGCGTGAGCATCGGGTTGTTGGCATCACCGCGCCAGTAGGCACCCGCGACCTTCATCAGCTTGAACGCGTTGCCGATCTTGCCGGTGGACGTCATATGCGGACCACGGCAGAGGTCGAACCAGTCGCCCTGATAGTAAATCTTGATCGGCTCGTCGCCCGGAATGGCGTCGACCAGTTCGACCTTGAAGGCCTCGCCCTTATCGCGGAAGACCTGCTTGGTTTTCTCGCGCGACCACACGTCCTTGGTGAAGGGCTGATCTCGCGCGATGATTTCGCGCATCTTCTTTTCGATCGCGGCGAAGTCTTCCGGCGTGAACGGCTCGTTGCGGAAGAAGTCGTAGTAGAAACCGTTGTCGATGACCGGACCGATGGTCACCTGCGTGCCTGGCCACAGCGCCTGCACCGCCTCGGCAAGCACGTGCGCGGCGTCGTGCCGGATCAGCTCAAGCGCACGCGGGTCCTCGCGGTTGATGAATTCGATACCGGCGTTGTGCGCGATCGGGTCGGCAAGGTCCATGACCTCGCCATCCAGCGCCATCGCGACGGTCCGCTTGGCGAGCGAGGGTGAGATACCCTTGGCGATATCGAGGCCGGTGGTGCCTTTGGGAAATTCTCGCTTGGCGCCGTCGGGGAAGGTCACCGTGACCTTGTTCGTATCGACGGGCTTGAGGTTCGAAAGGCTGTACGTGAACGATGGATTCTTGTCAGTCATATTCATCTCCTTTGGCTCACTCCTGCGAACGGGCGCAGGTAAGCGATAGGTGAGTTGTATAGCAGTCGAATCGGGCGCTGCAATGTTGATTGTTCCCCTCGGGGTGCATCTTTGCGGATCTGCATCACTGTGACCCGACATGCGCGCCGATGTTTTTTGGCGGAGCGGATCATTGCGTGGTCTTTATACATTTCCATGCACTTGCATTAAAGATGTCGTCTGTTAAAAGGCGACATGAAAAGGTTCGCGCCTACAGCGTTGATGCTCGGAAATCTCGTCACGGGCGTGAGCGTGTTGGCGCCTGCCGGCATGCTGAGCCAGCTGTCCGAAGGTCTCGATGTAACAATCCGCGAAGCAAGTCTGCTTGTGACGTTCGGCGCCATGGTGTTGTGCATCGGGTCGCCTCTCACAGCCTGGCTCACCAGCCGTTTCGATCGCAGGCTTTTGCTTGCTGCTACGCTTTTGTTTATGTCGGCGGCGCATCTCGCTTCCGCATTCGCTCCAAATTACACGTCGCTTCTCGCGTTTCGCCTGGTGATGCTGGCGGTGGGCGCGCTGTTCACGCCGCAAGCTGCTGGTACTGCGTCCATGATGGTGCCGCCGGAGAAGCGTGGCGGCACCATGTCATACGTGTTTCTCGGCTGGTCGCTGGCGGCTGCGCTGGGATTGCCAGCCATTACATATGTGGCAAGCCATTTCGGCTGGCGTTTTGCCTATGGCGGCATAGCAGCCGTCGCGTTTGTCAGTTCTTTACTCGTGGCGTGGCGGCTGCCGGTTGGGCTCGCAGGCGTCCCCGTCGATATCAAGACGTGGACTGCGCTTGGCCGCAATCCGCTCGTTTTGACGTTGCTTGTGATCACGATGTGCCAGATGGCGGGCCAGTTCGTGGTGTTTACCTTCGCGGCTCCGTTGATGGCGCGGTTGGTGAACGCAAGTCCTGAAACGATCGCGATGGTATTTCTCACCTGGGGTGCAATGGGCTTTGTCGGCAATATGCTCGCGAGCCGGATTGTGGATTCCTGGGGAGCGTGGCGGTCGACGTTGTTGTTTACGTCATCGCTACTGATCGGCGTCATCGGCTGGGGAATTGGATCGGCATCGATACCCGCCATCTTCATCGCGATTGCTTTTTGGGGCTTTGGGTTTGCCGCCAGTAATTCCATGCAGCAGGTGCGGCTGGTCGCTGCGGCGCCGCCTTTCGCAAGTGCTTCCGTCTCGCTCAACACGTCGGTGCTTTACATCGGCCAGGGCGTCGGCTCTGCCATTGGCGGTGCGTTTTATGTCCGCGATGCCTTCACTGAAATGAACTATGCGGCGGTCGCCTTCGTCGCTGTGGCGCTGACGCTGATCGTGCTGACAAAGCCACGCGCGGGTAGAAATTAGATCACGCGTCGTTCACGCCCCGCCATCGCGCGTAGCGCCAAGGCAAATACCAGCGCGCGTTCGCAGGAGCGGCTTGTGGCACGTTGTCGATGCCGGATGTGCCCCACGGCTGACAGCGCAGTAATCGCGCCAGCGTCATCCATCCGCCGGCCCATAAGCCGTACCGCGTGATGGCCTCGTCGCCGTAGACGGAGCATGTCGGCAAATGCCGGCAGTTGTAACCAACGAGCGGTGACAGCGTGTGGCGATAGATCCAGATCAGGCCGCGTCCCGCGTTGCGCGGCAGGTGCTGAACCGCGCCAGCACAAGTGGAACAATGGACTGAATGCTTCATCTTGTTTTGGCGGCTTTTCGGGCGTTTGTTGAAGGTGGCGGCGGTGTGGGTTGGGGGTTCCTTTGCAGGAACCGGAACATGCTGTCTTTCGCGCCACACCTCGCGAATTATTGCACAGCTGAAGCCGCGACGCAGCAAAAGTGTAATAGACGCTGACCGTTCGCGAGGTTACGATTTTCTAACATCCACGTGACGGAATCGTCGCGCGGATTGGGGCCGGGGCCGTTGCTCGATAGGGCGGGGAAGGAACCAAGTTGCAGCTCGTGAAGTCGCTCACCGTTGGCGGCTGGGTGCGAATTTGCGCCAGCGTCTTTTGCCTTTCGCTGACCGGGCCCGCCATGCTCGGGGTTTCGGCGCGTGCCGACGCGAGCCTCGAAGTCCGCAAACTCCCGATGACCTTCACCTGGCACGAGGCGTCCAACGCGTGTGATCGTGATTGCGGTGGCTGGATTGCCGCTGTGGGCATCATCACGTCGGACACTCCTGCAAAGTTCGATGAGTTTTCCAATCAGCGTAAACTGAAGGGCAGCACGGTCGTACTGGATTCAAGCGGTGGGTCAGTGCTCGATGCCATTGCGCTGGGACGGCGCTGGCGTGAACTCGGTCTTCGCACCACTGTTGGAACTGTCGTGGAGAAACCCGACACCGGCGGTATCAAGCGTACCATTGCGCCCGAGGCGTATTGCGAGTCGATGTGCGTCTTCCTGCTGTTGTCCGGCCATGCACGCCATGTTCCGGTCGGTGCGCATGTGCGCGTCCATCAGATATGGATGGGAGATCGCGCCGACGACGCCAAGGCCGCGAGCTATACCGCGCAGGATCTCATGATCGTCGAGCGCGACATTGGGCGGCTTGCGAAATACACCTTCGACATGGGCGGTTCCGGCGATCTGCTCTCGCTGGCCCTCAGCGTGCCGCCGTGGGATCCGCTGCACGAATTGTCTGCTGCGGAATTGCGCCTGACCAACCTGATCACGACCGATGCGATCGCTGATGTAAAGAATGTTCCTGAAGCGAAGAGCGTCGCCGCCGACGTTGCATCAAAGCAGGTACAGGATCGTTTCGTGAGCGCGGCGGATACTGCAGCCAAAAGCACGCAGTTGAATCTGACGCCGACGAAAACCGCCATAGCCGATCCGCCGACGGGCGGAGCGGCGCCAGTCAACGCGGACCGGAAGTAACGTTATTAACTTTGTGCCGTCGCGAGGTTCTCGGTCGATTCAGCGCCGGAAGCCTTCGCCTCGATCTGACCTATGGCATCCACGACCGCGTCGAACGTCAACATCGTGGAAGCGTGGCGCGCCTTGTAGTCGCGCACCGGTTCGAGCAATGCGACGTCTGCCCACTTGCCCTCGGGCGGCGCGCCGTTTTCCTTCAGCATCTTCCGCACGGTTTCGCGTAATTCGCGCAGCTCAGCCGCGTTCGACCCAATCACATGACGGGCCATGATGGATGAGGAGGCTTGTCCCAGTGCACAGGCCTTCACGTCATGGGCGAAATCGCTGACGACGCCGTCTTCCATCTTGAGGTCGATCTTGACGGTCGATCCGCACAGTTTCGAGTGGGCGGTGGCCGATGCGTCCGGGTCAGATAGCCGCCCGAGCCGCGGAATATTCCCGGCCAGTTCGATAATTTTCTTGTTGTAGATGTCGTTCAGCATGCGATCAAATTCGCTCTTGCATGAGACCTTTGCCGGCCCGCAACCCTTGGCGGTCGGCACCCGGTTCCTATATAGTGTCATGGATACAGGAATAAACAGCCTGCATCTCAGCAATGCGGGAAAACGAGGCTATTTTCACCCGAATTTGCTGTCATTCTGCAAGGTGAGGCGTCCGGCAGCAGACCGAGCTGCCGCGGCTGACCGGTGACACTCCGGCCCTCCGTAAGGGTTATTACGGTAAGAGGGACGGTCGAACGGAGACGATATGGACGCGATCATCAAGCCTATCCGCACCGCCAAGGCTGCGGAAAAATCCGAAATTCCAGCCTCGGACTACATGGCCTCGGCCATCCGTCCCGACGTGGTTCGTCCGTCGCGCGCCGAAGCCGAGCAGGCGGTACATACGCTGTTGGCCTACATCGGTGAGGATACCTCCCGCGAAGGACTGCTCGATACGCCGCGTCGCGTGGTGGAAGCCTATGATGAACTGTTTCAGGGCTATGCGCTTTGTGCAGCAGAAGTCCTCAACCGCACCTTCGGCGAGACGGCGGGTTACGACGATTTTGTGCTGATCCGCGATATCAACTTCAATTCGCATTGCGAGCATCACATGATGCCCTTCTATGGCAAGGCGCATATCGCCTACGCCCCGGTGGATCGGGTGGTGGGTCTGTCGAAGCTCGCGCGTCTGGTGGATATCTTCGCGCATCGCCTGCAGACCCAGGAACATCTGACTGCGCAGGTGGCCGGTGCGATCAATGCGATCCTCAAGCCTCGCGGCGTCGCGGTGGTCATGGAAGCCGAGCACACCTGCATGTCGGTGCGTGGCATCGCCAAGGAAGGCGCCAAGACGCTGACGACACGTTTCACGGGCGTGTTTCAGGACAATCCTGAAGAGCAAAATCGTTTTCTCAATATGGTGCGCGGAATTTAGCACTCTGTTTGGAGTGTGCTTGACACCGGAAGCCTGCTCGAGGGTGTGCGGCTGTTTCGATAGCGTCGCGCGCTCGTCGAGGTTCTCTTTTTTGTGAAAGTCATTTCTGTGACTACAACATCCTCCTCACAAACTGACATTGCCGACATCGAGGAAGGGCTGACGTTTCAGCCCAAATTCGATGCGTCCGGTCTTGTCACCTGTGTCGCCACCGACGCAGCTTCGGGCGACGTGTTGATGGTTGCGCATATGAATGACGAGGCGCTGCGAAAGACCATCGAGACCGGACAGGCCTGGTACTACAGCCGGTCGCGCAAGGCGTTGTGGCGCAAGGGCGAGAGCTCGGGACACGTTCAGCGCGTTGTCGAGATGCGGATGGATTGTGATCAGGACGCAGTCTGGATTCGCGTCGAGCAGGCGGGCGGCGGTGCCTGCCACACCGGCAGACGCTCATGCTTCTACCGTGCCGTCACCAATGAGGCTGGCGCCGCAAAGTTGGTGTTCGTCGATGCGAACAAGATGTTCGATCCGGCAAAGGTTTATCGCTAGGTCTTTCGAGGAGAAGCCTCAGTCTTTACTTGTTGAGGTTCTCTGGAATGATCAGCGGCACGAAGCCGAACACGCCTGCGCTGTCCGGATCGACAAGCACGCGAATGGCGTGAATGTCGCCATCGCCATAGACCATCAGGCGTAAAACATTCGGCATCGGTTTGCCGCGGCTGTTCTTCAGCGGTGTCAGTTCGATGAAGTGTTCGTCGCCGTTGATGACGAGCACTGGCTTCCCAAAGGCCTTTGCGCCGGCCTCGATGGCATCAAGCACGTGGGTGAAGCCGGACTGGCGCGGCATTGCGCCATTCGGGAAACGCGCCTGATCGAATTCGGCCTGCATGAAAATCACGGCAGCCTTGGCGTTGCTTTCCTTTGCTTTCGCGAAGCCTGCCCGAATCCAGGCCACATTGGCCTTGTCGCGTGGGAAGAACTCTTTGGCCGCCTCGGGGTCTTCAGCTTCAAAGCCATTGTTTGAGCCGACCACGTGCACGCTGACGAACTGCACGCTGTTCTTGGCGAAGCGTGTGTTCTCCACGAAGGTTGAAAAGTCCGGCATGACCTGAGCCTGACTTCTCGACATCGATCGGCGTCTTGCCGAGTGACTTGTTTGGCGTGGTGAAGAACATCTCGCGCACTTTGGCCAACCGCTCACGCGGATCGAAACTGCCCGCCGCTTTACGGTGGCAGTCTGTCCATTCGTTGTCGCCGATGGTGTAGATGAGTGCGCCCGCGAAGGTCTGCATCTGATCGTAGGACTTCTTCAGAACTTCGTCGCTGCAGGGTGTTCCGCCGGATTTGATGTCGCCCATATGCAGCGTGAACGCTGGCTTCATGGTGTTGATAGCGGCGATCAACCGATCGAATTTCACATAGTCGCCGGGAAGGTTGTAGGGCATGTCGCCCAACGCTACGAACGAAAAGGCGTTGTCGCCCCCGACGCTCTCGGCAGCAGTTGCGCTTGACGTGAGAGCCGGTGCGATCAGCAACGCTGCTGCGGCAATCGATGAAACAAGGCAGCTGAGGGCGCGTATCATGGCGAAATATTCCTTGAAAATCTGGCGCTGGTTGTCGGTAGGCGAGTAGCGGGATGAGGCGACGGCGACGTGTTCAATACAAGAGCATTACGCCTCAAGGACAAATTTAGATCATCAACTGTTGCAGAGCAAAAACCACCGGCGTTGTCGCAAATCGTTCATGTGCGGCGTATAGTCCATGGCGCGCAGGTCCGGCCATGCCGAATTTTCCATACAATGGAGTTGGAGCAATGAAGATTTTCCGCGCGCTTCTGGCGGCGATGGTGCTGTCGATTTTCGCTCCGTGGCATGCTGCTCAGGCAGCCGACGTGATCTGCTACAACTGCCCGCCCGAGTGGGCTGACTGGGCCTCGATGCTGAAGTCAGTCAAGACTGATCTCGGCTACGACATTCCCCACGACAACAAGAATTCCGGCCAGGCGCTGGCGCAGATCCTCGCGGAGAAGGCCAATCCGGTCGGCGATATCGGCTATTTCGGCGTCACCTTCGCCATGAAGGCGAAGACGCAGGATGCGCTGGAGCCTTACAAGCCTGCACACTGGGACCAGGTGGACGCCGGCCTGAAAGATCCTGACGGCTACTGGACGACGATTTACTCCGGCACACTCGGCCTGTTCGTCAACAAGGATGCGCTCGGCGGCAAGCCGGTGCCGGCCTGCTGGAAGGACCTGCTGAAGCCCGAATATAAGGGCATGGTCGGTTATCTCGATCCGTCGTCGGCTGCGGTCGGTTATGTCGGCGCGGTTGCGGTCAACCTCGCGCTGGGCGGTTCCGCGCAGGACTTCAACCCGGGTCTGAACTTCTTCAAGGAATTGCAGAAGAACCAGCCAATCGTCCCGAAGCAAACGTCCTATGCACGTGTTGTCTCTGGCGAAATGCCGATCCTGTTCGACTATGACTTCAACGCCTATCGCGCGAAGTACACCGAGAAGGGCAACTTTGAATTCGTCATTCCGTGCGAAGGCTCGGTGGTATTTCCTTATGTCGTCGGTCTCGTGAAGAACGCGCCGGACAAGGAAAAGGCCAAGAAGGTGATGGACTATCTGTTGTCGGACAAGGGACAGGCGATCTGGACCAACGCCTACCTGCGCCCGGCGCGCAAGATCGAGCTGCCCGAGGCGGTCAAGGCGAAGTTCCTGCCGGACAGCGACTATGCCCGCGCCAAGAGCGTCAATTGGGGTGAGATGGAAAGCGTGCAGAAAGCTTTCACTGACCGCTATCTCGCTGAAGTCCGCTGAGGCAGTATGGTGCCCCTGTTGAGGGGCACCACTTTTCCATGTCGCATCGATCCTTCGTCTGGCTGTGTCTGCTGCCGCTCGTCGTCGTGACGACGGCGTTTTTCCTGTTGCCGATGGCACGGCTGGTGATCACGGGAGCCGAGGGGCCACGCGGACTTGCGGAATATCTCGCCATCCTGATTGAGCCGCGCTATCGCGCGACACTGATCAACACGGTGTTGCTGGCCGCTGCGACAACCATTGTGACGCTGGCGATTTCCACCGTCGCCGGCATGTTTCTTCAGCGCCATCGTTTTCCCGGCCGTGCGATCCTGATCGCGATGTTGACGTTTCCATTGGCCTTTCCCGGTGTCGTGGTCGGCTTCTTGATCATCCTGCTCGCAGGCCGGCAGGGATTGATCGGCGATCTTTCGAACCGGTTGACCGGCGACAAGATCGTCTTGGCTTATTCGATCTACGGCTTGTTTCTCGGCTATCTCTATTTCTCGATCCCGCGTGTCATTCTGACCATCATGGCCGCTGTGCAGAAACTTGACGTCGGTTTGGAAGAAGCCGCGCGTTCGCTCGGCGCAGGACCGTGGGCCGTGCAGCGCGATGTGGTGCTTCCTGCGCTGGCGCCGGCCTTCGTGGCGTCCGGCGCGATTGCCTTTGCAACAGCGATGGGCGCATTCGGCACGGCGTTCACGCTGGCGACCAATATCGATGTGCTGCCGATGCTGATCTATACCGAGTTCACCTTGGCGGCGAACCTCGCAACCGCGGCGTCGCTTTCGGTTGGGCTCGGTATCATCGCTTGGGCGATCCTCGCTGTTGCGCGTTCGTTCAGCGGCGGCACCGTCGCGGCGGCTGGATAGCATCATGCGTGATCGCCTGATCTTCACCGGACAATTGGTCTTCACACTGCTGGTCGCAGCGTTTCTGGTTGTGCCTGCGATCCTGTCGATTTCCGCCGGTGTCACGGTCAATTATTTTCGGGGCATCCAGTCCGGCGTGACCTTGCAGTGGGTATTTCAGGTCTGGGACCTCTATGCCGGAACGATTTTTCTGTCGTTCATCATCGCCTTCGCCACCCTTGCGGTGACGCTGGTGGTCGGCGTGCCTGCGGCTTACGCGCTGCATGTGCGGGGCGGGCGACTGTCGCGCATCATCGAGGAAATCATCACGTTGCCGCTGGCCATTCCCGGCCTCGCCATCGCATTGGGTCTGCTGCTGTCTTATGGCGGGTTCGGGAGTTTTCGCCGTTCCTGGCTGTTCATTCTTGTCGGCCATGTCGTGTTCACGCTTCCATTCATGGTGCGCTCGGTGATGGCGGTGTTCGCCACCATCGACATCAAAACGCTCGATGAAGGCGCAGCCTCGCTGGGTGCATCGCCGTGGCGGCGATTTCTTGATGTCATCGTCCCCAATGCCATGCCGGGTATTCTCGCTGGATCGCTGATGGTGGTGACGCTTTCGCTCGGCGAATTCAATCTGACCTGGATGCTGCATACACCGCTGACCAAGACGTTGCCGGTCGGGCTTGCCGACAGTTATGCCTCGATGCGGCTGGAGGTGGCATCTGCCTATACGCTGATCTTTTTCGTGATGATCGTTCCGCTTCTGGTGGCGATGCAGATATTTGCCGATGAGGGGCGGAAGAAATGAACGCGGTTCAAGGCCACGGGGCAGCGGTTCGGATCGAGAATTGCGGCAAGACATTTGCGGACGGTACGCATGCGCTTGAGCCCGCGACGCTGGACATCGCCCGGGGAGAAACTTTGGTGCTGCTGGGTCCGTCCGGATGCGGCAAGACCACGATGCTGCGCATCATCGCAGGACTTGAAGTGCCGGACCTTGGCGGACGGGTGCTGTTCGACGGCAAGGACATGACGTCGGTCCCGATCGAGCAGCGCAATGTCGGTATGGTGTTCCAGTCCTATGCGCTGTTTCCCAACATGAGTGTGGCGGACAACATCGGTTACGGCCTGAAAATTCGAGGGGTCGGCAAGGCGGAGCGCGCGGCGCGGATCGCGGAGCTGGTGGCGCTCACCAATATTGGCGGGCTTGAAAATCGCCGCATCGATCAGCTCTCCGGCGGCCAGCGTCAGCGCGTGGCGCTGGCCCGAGCTGTCGCGATCCGTCCCGGTATTTTGCTGCTTGATGAGCCGTTGACGGCACTTGACGCGGCGCTCCGCGATCGCTTGCGCGGTGAACTCAATCGTTTGTTGCGCGCGCTGGGCATTACCACGATCTACGTCACCCACGATCAGGCCGAGGCGATGGAGCTTGGTGACCGGATCGTCGTCATGCGGAAGGGCGCTATTGCCCAGATCGGCACGCCGCGCGATATCTATTTCACGCCTCAAAGCCGGTTCGTCGCCGAGTTCATTGGTGCCGCCAACATCATCGAAGCGCCGTTGGTGGAGGGCCATCTCGTGCTGCCGGGCGGCCGACTGGCTATCGGTGGCAATCCCGACCTTGCAAGCGCAGTTGCCATGATCCGGCCGGAGACAATCCAGATCGTTCATGCTCAAGGCGCACCTCTGGCAGGGACCGTCGATAGTGTGAGCTTCACGGGAGACCGGCAGCGCATCGTCGTCAGCGGCGCGTCAGACAAGCTATTGACCATCGATGCGCCGAACACGATCAAGGCCGAGGCCGGTGAGCGTATCGGACTGTCGATCGCTCAGGATGCGATCCGTCTTCTGCCAGTAGACAAGTAAAGATCGAAGCCGATGCCGCAAAAGCCAATTCTGATTGCACAGATTTCCGATTTGCATATCAAATCGCCTGGAGCGCTGGCCTACGGGCGGGTCGATACGGCCAAGGCGCTTGAGCTGTGTGTGGCTGAATTGAATCAACTCAAGCCGCGACCGGATCTCGTCGTGATATCCGGCGATCTTGTCGATACACCCACGCGAGAGGAATACGAGCATCTCAAGCGCATTCTCGCGCGGCTCGAACTGCCGTTTGTCGGCATTCCGGGCAATCATGACTCGCGAGAGATGATGCGAGCTGCGTTTCCAGATCAGAAATATGCGTTTTCTTCCGGTCCGCTCAACCAATCCATCCGCGTCGGCGAGATCGATCTGGTGTTGCTGGACTCCAGTGTCTCCGGCAAGCCGCATGGCGAACTCGACGGGGCCACCTTGCAGTGGCTCGACGAAACACTGGCGTCATCGAAGGAGCGACCGGCGTTATTGTTCTTGCACCATCCGCCATTCATGACCGGCATCTGGCACATGGATCGGCAGAATCTTCTCAATGCCAATGAACTGGCACCGATCATCAGGCGGCATCCGCGGGTGCAACTTATCGCCGCCGGACATGTTCATCGTGCGACATTGACGATGTTTGCCGGTGTTGCCGCCACGATTTGTCCCGCGCCGAACCATGCAGTCGATCTCGATTTGGGTGAACTCCGCGAGCCGTCGTTCAAGGTCGAGCCTCCAGCCTTCCACCTGCACGCGTGGTTTGCCGGTGACGGTTTCGGGCATGTCGCCACGCACACTGTGCCGATCGGCAATTTCGACGGCCCGCATCCGTTCTTCGGGCCGGACGGCAAGCTGCTTTAAGAGCGCTATGACGAGCGGGGCTTACACGCCGGCCAGTGCATCGCGGATCACCTTCTTCATGATCTTGCCATTGGCGTTGCGTGGGAGCGGTTCGGTGCTCAGTGTGATCGTTTCCGGCACCTTGTAGTCGGAGAGCCGCTCGGCACACCAGGCCCGCAAGGTCGGCTGATCCGTGTCCGTGCGAATGACGACGACGGCGTGAACGCGTTCGCCCAGCACCGGACACGGTTGCGCCACGACGGCGCTCTCGACAACGGCGGGGTGACTCTGCGAGCACGGATTCAACTTCGGCAGAAAAGATCTTCAGGCCGCCTCGGTTGATCATGTCTTTCTGGCGATCGAGCACGCGCACGAAATTGTTTTCGTCGATCGATCCGAGATCGCCGGAGTGCCAATAGCCGCCGGTGAAGCCTTCCTCCGTTGCGCGTGGATTGTTCCAGTAGCCTTTGATGACCGAGCCGCTTTGAATCCAGATCTCGCCAATTTCGCCGCGCGGCAATTCGTGGCCAGCGGGATCCATGATCACAATATGCACGCCGGGGCAGGGCAGGCCCACGCTATCGATATGAGTTGCAGTGAGCGTTGGCGGCATCGCGGTCGACGGCGACGTCGTTTCTGTTGAGCCATAGACGTTGATGAGTTGCAGCCCTGGAATTTTCTGCGCCAGCTTTTCGATGGTCGCCACCGGCATCGGAGCGCCGCCGAAGCCGCCGATCCGCCAGGACGAAAGGTCGTAGGAATCGAAATCGCTTTGCAACAGGCACAGATTGTACATGGCCGGGACCATGACGGACTGGGTCGCGCGCTCGCGTGAGAGAACTTTCAGATATTCCGCTGCCTTGAAGTCCGGAATGATAATCAGCGCTCCGGCGCACCGCGCCATGGCGGTCACGTTCGCCACCACGCCGGTGACATGAGACAATGGAACCGCCGCGATCGAACGATCCTTCTCCGTCAGCGTCATGAACGCTTCGTAGATCATCGAGGAATGGATGATGTTGCAATGGGACAACATCGCACCCTTCGGACGCCCGGTGGTGCCGGACGTATAGAGGATCATTGCCGTATCTTCCTCGCTGACTTTCGCAGGAGCTTGGGAAGGCTCGGTGGCCATCAAATCCTGAAAGTGCAGCGAGCCGGTTGTGTTTCCCATCGACACCCGATGGAGCAGCTCCGGTACATCGCCCGGATCGGGAAGGCGGTCTGCCATGTGGTCTTCATGGATGATGAGCTTGGCGCCGCAATCGGTCAGGACATAGGCAATCTCCGGCTTTTGTTGCCGCGTGTTCAGCATGACGGTGATCAGACCGAGATGCGCAGCGCCGAACATCGCCAGCACGAATTCCAGGCGATTTCCGAGCAGCAGCGCGACCCGGTCGCCTGGCTGCAATCCTATTTCCTTGAAGCCGGTGGAAAGTTGCGCGGATGCATGCACCACCTCGCGCCAGGTCATGCGCCGTTCTCCGCAGATCAACGCCTCGCCGTCGGGGTTACGCACGGCGGCGTCGGCGATCATTGCCCAGAGATCGGACGGCCTGGCTTCGAAAAGCGGAACGACCCGATCACCGAAGCGCGTTTCCAGCCGCATCGGCGGAATAGGATAGTGTGACCAGTCCATTGTGCTTCCTCCCTGATCTCAGGTGTCAGGTTGTGAGATTGGCGCCCCGTTCGATGACAAATTCCGCATCGAACAGGGTGCGGGAATGATTTAAATCCGATTGTGACATCAAGACGGTTAAGCCTTTTCCCTTCAGTGATGCCAGAACGTCGGAAATGCGTTCAGACAGGGCAGGTGCGATGCCTTCGAATGGCTCGTCGAGCAGGAGACAACGGGTGCCGATGCCGAGCGCGCGACCAAGCGCCACCAGCTTCTGCTGTCCGCCGCTGAGAAGCAACGCCTTGCGATCGCGCATGGCGGCAAGTTCGCCAATCACATCGTAGACGAGCTCCAGGCGCGCCTTGCGGTCGATACCCTTCGCTACCCACAGCGGCAGCAGGATATTTTCCTCCACGGTCAATTGCGGCACAAGCCCGCGGTCTTCGGGCATGTAACCAATGCCGAGGCCGGCGCGTGCATGGCGCGGCAATGCTGTGAGATCCTTGCCGTTGAAGCGGATCGCACCTTGCCGGGGCGCGAGGTGCCCCATGATCGAACGCATCAGCGTGGTCTTGCCGGCGCCGTTGCGGCCCACAAGACTGATCATCCTGCCTTCCGGTAATTGCATGGTGAAGCCGCGCAACGCCGGCATCGATTGAATCTCGACAGCGAGGTTGTCGACTTCCATGAGAGGGCGATTGGCGGTCATCGCGCACCTCCGGTAACATAACGGCGCACCTCGGAGTCCTTCAGCACCTGATCCGGAACGCCGTCCGCGAGAATCCGACCATTGTAGAAGGCGACGACGCGGTCGGCATATTTGCTGACAATGTCCATGTCGTGTTCGACAAAGACGATGGTTGCTGCCCCGCCAGAAACCGCGTGGATGACGCGATCCATGGTTGCGAATTTCTCTTCCGCTGACACGCCGGACGTTGGTTCGTCGAGCAGCAGCAGCTTGGGCCGTCGTGCCAGCGCCATGGCGATGTCCACGAGCTTGCGGACGCCCCCTGCAAGTTCGGAGATAGGGCGGTCGGCATGGCCCGCAAGTCCGAAACGATCGAGCAGCGCGAGTGCCTGATCTCGGCGGCCTTCGGTTTCGGCCGGCGAGATCGCGGATAACTTCCCGCCTTCGGCGCTGGATACCGCGACGGTGAGATTTTCCGCCGCGGTCAGTTCGATGAAGAGTTGCGGGATCTGGAACGAACGCGAGATTCCCAGCTTCGCCACATCGCGCGGCGAGCGCTTGCCGATCGGTGAGCCATCGAGATCGATCTGCCCGCTGTCGGGCTTGATGTAGCCCGTGACCATGTTCACAAACGTCGTCTTGCCCGCGCCGTTCGCGCCGATCAAGCTCACCTTTTGGCCCGCCGGAATATCGATGTTGATGTTGTCCGCGGCGACAACCGCGCCGAAGCGCTTTTCAAGTCCACGAACGGAAAGAACGGGCGTTGTCATGTCGCCGATCCTTTCTCGATTGCCACCTGGTCCGGCGGGGGCTCGTTCGATTTGCGTTTGATGCCGCTCCAAAGCGAACCGATGCCGCGCGGCAGGAACAGGATGACGGCCAGCAGGAACAGGCCGAGCACAAGCTGCCAGGTGTTCGGCAGATAGAGATTGGAGAACGAGCGCACGAGTTCGAGCGCCAATGACGCGACGAATACGGCAGCAACGCTCTGATTGCCTGCGAGGATCGCGACGAAGACGAATTCGCCCGAGGTGGTCCAGTAGGCGAATTGCGGATCGATATGGCGTTGCGCCATCAGACTGAGCGCGCCGCTTGCACCGGCGAAGATCGCAGCAATGACGAAATTGATCGTCACAATGCGGTTGGCCGATGTGCCGAGATACTCGACTCGCAGGTTGTTTTCCCGCACGGCAAGGCTCATGAGGCCGAGTTGTGAGCGGAACAGGACGGTCGCGGCAATGCCGGCGAGGCCGGTGGCGACGACGGAGACCGCGTAGAGCATGAAGTCTGCCTCGCGCGGGTCGTTGAAGACCGTGCCGAACAGGGTGGGCCGGCCGACGTTGAATCCGTCCGAGCCGCCGAGAATGGTGGTCTTCACCAGCGCGCCGTAGAGCACCATGGACAGCGCCAGCGTCAGCATGCCGAAGAAGATGCCGGTGTAGCGTGCGATCAGCGGTCCGATCACCAGTCCGAGCAGGCCGCCGCACACGGCGCCGATCAACACCTGCAAGACGGCATCGGTCAGGCCCCACGAGTGTGCCAGCAGGGCGACGCCGTAGCCACCGGCGGCGAAGAACAACCCCTGGCCGAAGGAGACATTGCCGGTTCGTGCCAGCACCACGATGCCGAGCGCGATCAACGCATTCGATGCTGCGACAGTTGCGAGCGACAAGGTCCAGGCCGGAATCACCCGGCCAAACAGCACCGCCGCTATGATGAGGCAAAGAAGGCTGAAGAGATAAGTGCTGCGCGTCATCAGATCCGCCTCGCGGTTTCACGGCGGAACAAACCTTCAGGCTTGAACATCAGCACCGCAGCCATGATCAGATAGATCATGAACAGTTCAGCCTGCGGCAGCAGGTGAACGGATGCGGCCCTTGCCATGCCCACAAGAATGGCACCGACCGCGGCACCTTCGACGCTGCCGAGGCCACCGATCACGACAATGGCAAAACTCAGGATGATCACTTCCGAACTCAGGCCGGGCTGGACCGAGATCTTCGGCGCGGTGAGGGCGCCTGCAAGCGCCGCGAGCAGCACACCGACAGCGAATGCGATGGCGTAGACCCGATTGATCCGCACGCCCATGCTGGCGCTCATCTCCGCGTTGTGGATCACGGCGGACACGATCTTGCCGGTGACGGTGCGATTGAGGCCGAACCAGACGGCAACGCCGATCGCGATCGACATGGGGATCAGTGCAAGATCATAGCCGACATAAAACAGCCCGGCGAATTCGACATTTCCGAACAGTTCGTAGGGCTGGTTGGCATAGATCGGATTGACGCCCCAGATCAGCTTGGTGATGTCCTCCAGCATCAGAAAGACCGCATAAGTCACCAGCAGCAGGACCACCTCGTCGCGGCCATAGAACATCTTGAGCAGGCCGCGCTCCAGCAGCGAGGCCGATCGACGCAGCGATGATCGCAACGGAGACCAGCATCACGACGAAGCCAAGGACCGGCGAGAGGCCGCGGGCGGCGACGAATGTCACGGCTGTCGCGGCCAGATATGCGCCGAGCGCGTAGAAGCTGCCGTGAGCGATGTTGAGGATCTTCAAGACGCCGAAAACGAGCGTCAGCCCCAGCGCCACGATGAAAAGCCACGAGGCCTCGATGAGGCCGTCGAGAATGATTGTCAGAAAAAAATTCATCGGTCTCTTTTAGGGCGAATGTATTCGGAAATGATTGGTCAGGTCTTTCGTGAGATCTGACCTGCGCAGGTAAGGGACAGACAGGTCATGGCGACGCGAGATGGATCTTCGCGTCGCCCGAATTGTCAGTATGTGAGCCGGACTAGTTGCACTTCGCGCCGGCCATTCCGCCCTTGATCCAGTCGACCGATTTCACACCCGGCGGCGGATTCACGCACTCGGCCGGGAAGAGCTGGATATCAACCAGCTCGACTCGTTTTTTCGCCGGATCATATTTGGTGCGGCTGATGGCGATCGGCTGGATAGCCTGGTGGCCGTCGCCGTTCTTCATCTGGATCAGGCCGCCGGGGCTTTGCCATTCCGAACCGGCGAGCGCGGTAACGATCTCGTCGGTCGTCGGCTTCTTGCCGCCGTTCTTCTCCATCGCCTTTTCGATGGCGGTCTTCAATCCGAGGATCGATTGCGTGATACGGTAGGCGGCCTGCACGGGGTAGACGCCGTTCACCTTCTCATAGCCCTGGAAGAACCAGTCGTTGATCGGTGATTTCTGAGACATCAGCCCGTAGGCGCCGCGTGCACCGATGATCACACCGTCGGGCATCTTGTCGCCGAGCGGAGGCAGGACGTGATCGGCGGCGCTCAGCACGAGCTGGCTGCGCTTGGACAGTCCGCGTGGTACGGATTGCAGCAGGAAAGCCTGCAGGTCGCCGCCCCAGAGGCTTGAATACACGACGTCCGAGCCCGCGCTGACCAGGGCCGAGATTTCGGTGCCGTATTGGCCTGCGCCGAACTTCGGCAGCAAGTCGGCGCTGAGTTTGGCATCAGGGTAGAGCTGACCCGCAGCTCCGATGAAGTCCGCGCGGCTGTCCTGACCCCAGGCGTAATCCTGATTGATTGCCGAGAACGAGCCCATCTTGATGTTGCGCGACTTCATGTAACGAATGAGCGCGACGTTATCCATCGTGGCATGGGCAGCCGTGCGGAACACGTAATTGTATTTGGCTTCCTCGAAGATGCGCGGCGTTCCGCAATCGAACAGCAGCAGCAGTTTCTTGAGTTCTTCAGCGATAGGAGCGACCGCAAGACAGTCGCCCGAGCCAATATATCCGATCACGGCATCGACGTTGTCGCGCTGATAGAGGTTGCGCAGTTCCTGAACCTGCTTGGTCGCGCCGCCGTTCTCATCGATGATGACCGGGTCGATCTTCATGCCGCCGAATCCGACTTTCTGATATGGCGCAGGGGCTGAGCCCTTGTTCAGTTCGTCGATGACGAATTGCGCGCCTTTACTCGCCGGTACGCCGAAACTCTCCGCGGCAGGACCTGACAAAAATGTGACGATACCGAGTTTGAAAGTCTCCTGCGCCTGTGACGGAGCAGCCAGTGCGAGCACTGCACCCGAGCACGTCGCCAGTAAAGCCAATGATCGCTTGATGCGTGAAAGGTGATTCATGTGTCCTCCGGATCGCCGGTCGTGCCGGCTTTTTTTGTCAGCGCCCGTTTGCCGGACGTCAGCCATGGAATCGGAAGCTTAGGCGGGGTTTTTCGGCCCGTCTACGGAGCCGGTGCCAATCCGTTGCAAGGGGCGAAAAGCCGCAGATGCTGCAGGCGCTCAGTCCAGCTTTAAAAAATGGGGTGGTGTGCTGACACCGGACCGATATATTTGATTAACGGGGCTGTGCATTATGTAGGCGACCAACCCGCTGGTTTGCCGTGGATCAACTCGTGCCAGAGTGATCCTCGGCGTCCGCAATCCCTCTGTCCAAAGGTTCAAGGCACATGATCATTCGTTCGCTTTTCACCGCTCTTTCGCTGGCCGCCATGGCCGGCACCGCCCACGCTCAAGACGTTGCAGCCGGCGAGAAATCGTTCGCCAAGTGCCGCGCCTGTCATCAGGTCGGGGAAACCGCCAAGAATGCTGTTGGTCCCAATCTCAATGGGCTGATCGGCCGTCATTCCGGCTCGGTGGAAGGCTACAACTATTCCGAGGCCAACAAGAATTCCGGCATCACCTGGGATGAGGCCACTTTCGCCGAATACATCAAGGACCCTAAGGCCAAGATCCCGGGCACGAAAATGGCTTTTGCGGGCATCAAGAACGAGCAGGAGATCAAGGATCTCACCGCGTTCCTCAAGCAGTTCGGCAAGGACGGCAAGAAGGGCGGCTGATCGAGCCCAAAGTTCTGCAGGCCTGGTGGCCTGACACTTTATGAGAAAGGCGGGCGGAAGAAATTCCGCCCGCCTTTTATTTGAGCAATGCCGACTTGTTTTACTACGGCTTGAAGACAAAGTCCGAACCGATCGCCACATCTGCCGGGATTGGCGGCAGATCGGAGAACAGTTCCGGGTGATCCTTCATGACTTTCAGGATCGGCTTCGGATCAATGTGCTTGTTCACATCGAAGGTCGATTTCAGCATGCCAAGCCGTGCAAGCCGATCTTCCGCACTCCAGAGCGCGCGATAGTTGTTCGCCGACAGGCGGCGGTCAGCCTGCTGGATGTTGAACTGCATGGCGGTCTCCGCGATATCCTGCTTGAGGCCGGGAATCCAGCGGGTTGCAACCTGGGCAGCCAGCTTCGGATTTTTGCGCATCCATTGATCTGCTTCCGAAACCGCAGCGAGGAACTTGACCACGGTATCGCTGTTCTTATCCACCCATGAGCGCAACGCGACATTGAATCCAAGGTAGGAGATCACGTCGCCGCCGCGAACCACTTCGAAGGCGCCCGGCACATCTTTCTGCGCGACGATGGGCCATGGATCCCATCCGGCGAAGGCGTCGATGCCCTTGGCGAGCAGCGCGACCGTCATATCCGGCGGCGGAGTATTCACCAGCGTCACGTCTTCCGGCTTCAAGCCGGCCTTATCGAGAGTCGCCAGGATATAAAGGTGATTGATGGTGCCGAAGGAGGCGGCGATCTTCTTGCCTTTGAGGCTCTTGGTGTCGCCCTTGACGATGCCGGAGCCGTCGCGCGCGATGATGGCCATCGTCGCATCCGAACCGGCCTTTGTCGCATTGCCGCTATAGTTGCCGAGCGCCACGAGATCCATGCCGCGCAGGACGGCGCCGATCATCGGCACGCCAACCTGAACGATGTCGCTTTCGCCAGCCTGAAGAGCATTCAGCGAGTCGACGCCGGTCGCATAGGGGCGGGCGATATCGACATCGAGGCCATACTTTTCGAAGAAACCGCGTTCCAGCGCGATCGGCAGGCCGATCTGGTCGATGCTGCTGACCATACCCGCCTTAAGTTTAATCAGATTTTGCGCCTGGGCCGGCATGCACGCCAGCGCCAGGGCCGCGCCCAGCAATAAAATTCGTTTCATTATCATCCTCCCGTTTTTATAGGTCCAACGCCTGTCACCCAATATGGCCGAGCGACGGAAGTGAGGTCTGCTCGTTTGACACCGCGAAGTTCTATCGAATGGTCGTCCGCGCCGGAGACCCTTCCATATTTCTGAAATGCAAGTACGTGAAAACGCTCCGGCGTGAAGGGCAGCTCGATCTGCACATTGACCTTCTCGGACGTGCCCGTGAGCTCAGGCGAAATTTTTCCTGGCGCTGCCAAGGTCAACCAGATCTGGAATCCAGCCCACGCGGTGATCACGCCGAGGACGACGCGCCCCTTGCTCGAATTCAGGATTGCGGAAATGAAGCTCATGCGGCGCGCACCATTTGCAGCACCTGCGCGGACAGCCGCTTGAAGGTGTCATCCTCGATCAGGTCATCCCAGACGCGCGGACGAGGCAGATCGATCTTGATTTGATCGAGCACGCGGCCTTTCGACAGCACGACGACGCGATTGGCAAGGAACACGGCTTCAGGCACGTCGTGGGTGATGAAGAGGACGGTGGGCTTGCGCTCCTGCCAGATGCGGGTGAGCTCTTCCTGAAGCGTCATACGGGTTTGCGCGTCGACGCTGGCGAAAGGCTCGTCCATCAGGAGTACGGCGGGATTGTTGGCGAGTGCACGGACCACGCCGACACGCTGCTGCATGCCGCCCGACAGTTCGTTCGGATAGCGGTTTGCGGCATGCGACAGGCCTGCGAGCGCCAGATATTCGTGCGCGATCTTGTCTCGCTCGGCTTTGGGGACGCCGCGCATCTTCGGGCCGAAGCCGACATTGTCGAGCACGGTCTTCCATGGAAACAGCGCGAATGACTGAAACACCACGCCGCGCTCGGGGCCAGGTCCATCGACCGGCTTGCCGTCAAGCAGGATCTCTCCGCCGGAGTAGGGAATGAATCCTGCGATCATATTGAGGATCGTCGTCTTGCCGCAACCGGATGGACCGACCACGGAAATGAACTCACCCTGCTCAACGTCGAGCGAGACGTCATGAACGGCGGCGACATGCGAGCCCGCGTAGGGATCAAAATAGGTTTTCTGGAGATTGCGGATCGAAAGCGTTTTCATGATGTCACCAGTCCCCAACGCTGGCCCGTCGCACGTTCGATCGGCGCGAGGATCCATGCGTCCACGATGTACCAAAGCAGTCCAAGAATGATCATGCCGAGCAGAATCTCGACGGTGGAGCCCGCGCGGCGTGCGTCAAACATCATGAAGCCGATGCCGCTGGTGCCGACGATCATCTCCACCGCGATCAATGCGCGCCAGCCATAGCCGAGGCCGTTGCGCAATCCTGTGATGATGTTGGGAAGCGCGCCGGGCAGCGTCACTTCGAACAATACGCGTGCAGGAGAGGCGCCGAGGCTGCGGGCCGCGCGTGCGAGATCGCGAGGCACCGACTCCACGCCGAGCACGGTGTTGAGCACCACCGGAAACAGGACTGTGTAAACGATCACAAAGGTCATGGTGGTGAGGCCGAAACCGAACCAGATCAGCAGGATCGGAAGCCATGCGATGTCGCCGATAGCCTGGAAGAACAGCAGGATCGGCCAGCAGATGCGATGCGCCAGCCTGTTGGTGCCGATCAGAATGCCAAGCGGAATTCCGATCGCCATACCGACGGCTGCACCTGCGAACAGCCGGACAAGGCTGTCTTGCAGATAATCCGGCAGGATACCCTTGTAGGTCAGGGTAATGAAGGATTTGAAGACTTCGACAGGGCCGGGAAAGAAGGCGCGCGGAAACATTCCGGACTCGGCGACCGCAGTCCACAGCGCCACCACGGGAATAAACGGCACGATGGCGGCCAGCGCCGGCCAGCGTGCCGTCATGCGGGTGTAGGCACCCCAGCTTTTCAGAACGATGTTCATGCGCGCCTCACCAGGCCCCAGCGCTCGATGGTCGCGCGCTCCAGTGGAACAAGCAGCAGCCGGTCGATCAACAGCCACAGCACGCCGATAACGATCATGCCGAGCACGATGACCTCGGTGCGATAGAAGTCACGGGCGACGAACAGCATGTAGCCAAGGCCGACATTGGTCGCGATCATCTCAGCAGCGATCAGTCCGCGCCATGCAAAGCCAAGGCCGGTGCGGATTCCGGTGACGATGTTCGGCAACGCGCCGGGCAACAGCACGTGCGTGAGCAACGCCCAGCGGCCGGCACCGAGCGAGGCGGCGGCGTTGCGCAATGCATAAGGAATTGTCGAGACGCCGAGCAGGGTGTTGTAGGCGACGACGAAGAATACTGCGTTGAAGATCACGAAGATGATCGCGCCGAAGCCATATCCGAACCACAGGGTGGCAATCGGAATCCACGCGATGCCGGCGAGCACCGAGAAGAACCGGAACAGCGGCGTGAGAAATGCAGAGACGCCCGGACTGACGCCCATGGCGATACCCAGCGGAACGGCGGTGACGATGCCGATCAGCGTGCCGAGGCCGACGCGGAGCAGGCTTGCACCGATATGATTGAGCAGCGTGCCGTCGCTGGATCGATTCAACAGCCGCAGCACCGACGGACCCCAGGGATGGAAATATCCGCGGGCTGACGTTGAAAAGCGGTACGACTACGGCCCAGATGACAACGAGTGCAAGCAGCGGCGCGACGAACATCGCCGTTCCCACGAGAGAGCTGAGCCCTCGCGTGACCCATCTCGGTTGGACTTTCTGACTGGGCATGACCAGCACGCAACCTCCTTGTGATCAGGTTCCTGATCGAGCTTTCATTGTCGTTTCTTCTTGTTGAGCGACTGCTGCTTTATCAGCGGCGCTTGTACGGCATGGAAGCGTGGCACGTCGCCACACGTCTCATGACGATGTCAGACGACGGCGTACCCTCCGTCGATGACAAGCACTGCACCGGTGACGAACGATGCCACCGGAGAGCAGAGATAAAGGACGCCGCCGAGCAGATCTGAGGGCTGTCCCCAGCGGCCAAGCGGCGTGCGGCCGAGAATGGCTTCGCTGCGCTCCTGATCGCCTTGCAGCGCCGAGGTGAGGGGCGTGGCGATCCAGCCCGGCGCAATCGCGTTGACCCGAATTCCATCGCTCGCATAGGCGATGGCGAGCGACTTGGTCAGTTGCGCGATCCCGCCCTTGCTGGCGGCATATCCAGGAACAAGACCGCCGCCGAAGAACGACAGCATCGACGCCAGATTGACGATCGCGCCTTTCGATTGTGCAAGCAGAGGACGGGCCGCAGCGCAGACGCGCATCGTGCCGTTGAGATTAATGTCGACGACCGATTCAAAAACATCTGGATCGAGTTCGTCGCCGCGACGGATTACGCCCGCGCAATTGATCACCACATCCAGGCCGACGAGGGAATCGACCAGCGCTTTGACGGCTTTGCCGTCGCGCACGTCGAGTTGCTGTGCGTGAGCCTTGCTCAGGACGGGATCGGATGCGGCTGCAGCGATTTCGGCATTCGCCGACGCCAACCACGGTGACGTTCGCACCGGCTTCGATAAAGCCACGCGCAATGCCTGCGCCGATGCCGGATGTGCCGCCGGTGACGAGCACGCGCTTGCCGGCGTACCACATCGATGCCCAGGCGCCCGATGTCGCGTCATGGGGCATGGTCGGACCGTCGCTCATCAGCGCACGAACTGATCGACGTAGTCAGCGCCGAGGCCGACCGACGTATAGTGGGCGCGGCACATGTCGAGCTTGGTAAAGACGTCTTCGTAACCGACATGCTTGTTTTGTTCGTCGAGGTAGACCATCGATCCCTGAATGTTGAAAAAGGTGATCATCTCCGACGTATCTTCCGGCACCACGAGCGTGTGGATTTCGCCGGGCGGTTCGAACACATATGAGCCTTCGCTCGCGACCCAATCGTGCTCGCGATAAAACCATTTCCCCTTCAGGACGAAGCCGTGAACGGGATTGGGATGCAGATGCCGCGACAGAACGCCGGATCGCCGCACGCGCAACAGGTTGCACCATTGACCCTGACGCGTATTGAGCATCAACGGCCTGAACCACACGTCCGGGGCCTGGGGCACCCACACGCGCTCATCTTCCGGGATCGCGACGACTGCAATCTCCGGTGATGCCAGAACGTGGGTTGAACCCTTCATATCACGATACATTACGCTTCCTTTTGGTCTTGCCGTTCGTCGCTGATTTCGCGGCCGTCGATCGCGATCCAGCGACTTTTCGTTTTGACAGTTTGAACTCGGTGTAGCCGAGCACTTGCTCCATCGCGGCGCGGGCCTTGTCGGCGTTGCCTTCGTCGATGGCGCGCGCGGCGATCGCATGGTTCGGCAGATTGTCCTCGAACCAGCCTGCGCTGCCGACGGCGACGAGAAACACGGTGCTCAGAATGGTGTCGATTGCGCCTCTGAAGCCTTGAAGCACTGGATTGTGCGTGGCGTCGAGAATCGCAAGATGGAACGCCTTGTCGGCGGCGATGGCACTGGCCTGGTCGTGCGATGTTTCCATCGCGGTGAGGGCCGCATTGATGCGCTGGCGATCGGTCTTGGTGCCGCGCTTGGCGGCCATCGCTGCAGCGGCGGGCTCGATGATTGAACGCACTTCCTGAATTGCCAGCAACAGTTCGCGATCCGGTTCGTCTTTGCCGACCAGCCACGCAAGGACGTCGCGATCGAGCAGGCTCCAGTCACGACGCGGGAGGACATGCGTGCCGTGGCGTGGGCGCACACTGACGAGGCCTTTAGCGGCGAGTGTTTTGATTGCTTCGCGGATAACGCCGCGTCCGACACGGAAGCGCACTTCGAGATCATGTTCCGGCGGGAGAGCCGCGCCCACCGGGATCAAATCTTGCGCGATCTCGCTGCCAAGCGTGGTGAGCACCGCCTGTATGCGGCCAGGCTTGACGCGCTTGTCTGCTGTCTTTGGACGTGCCTTGGCCAACGTTTCCGTCTCCCGTTCGCTGCTCTTCCGGCGGCGTAGCGAGACGCTAGCATGCGAAGGATTGTCGATGCAATCATCCGATGTTAAACATCCGATGATTGGTGACATGTTGCGTTGCGGAATTTCAGGGCGGCGTGGCGCCAGGTTCGGCCACAATATAAAGACAGCAACAACAAATCACAGGCGAGGCAGCGCGGACCATGGCGACGATCGGTTATCTGACGACCACTCTTTTTGACTTCGGTGCAATCAAAAGCCTCAAGAATGAGGTCGACGCCTTGGGCGTGCGCAGGCCGCTGCTCGTCACAGATGCGGGTGTGGAGGCTGCCGGTATTGCGGCGAAAGTGCTCGCGCAACTGGACGGCATTGCGGTGACGGTATTTGCCAAGACGCCGCCGAATCCGACGGAGGAGGCCGTTATTGAGGGCGTGGCCGCTTATCGCGCCGGAAATTGTGACGGCGTGATCGCGCTGGGTGGCGGATCGCCGATCGACCTTGCCAAGGGTGTGGCGCTGGCTGCAACTCACAGCGAACCGCTGGAAAACTATGCTGCGATCCGCAACGGTGTTGGCAAGATCACAGCGAGCGTTGCGCCGGTGATTGCCATTCCGACAACCGCCGGAACAGGAAGTGAAGTCGGGCGGGGTGCGTTGATCAACCTGACCAACGGTTCGAAACTTGCGCTGATTAGCCCGTATCTTATTCCGAAGCGCGCAATCTGCGATCCCGAACTGACGATTGGCCTTCCGCCGGTGCTCACCGCGGCAACCGGCATCGATGCATTGACACATTGCATCGAGACGTATCTGTCGCCCCTCGTCAATCCGCCGGCTGAGGCGATTGCGCTCGATGGTGCTTATCGCGCGTGGCACTTCATCAAGCGTGCGACGGAGAATGGTTCGGACCGTGAAGCCCGCTGGGAAATGATGATGGCCGCGCTTGAAGGCGGGATGACGTTCCAAAAGGGCTTGGGCGCTGTGCATTCCTTGTCTCATGCCGCGGGCGCGCTGCGGCAACCGACACTTCACCACGGCATGCTGAATGGCGTATTTCTTCCGCACATCCTGCGCTTCAACGCCGAGAGCGTCGGAAAAAAATACAACAAGCTTCGCGATGTGTTTGGATTGGACGCAAACGCCGATCTTGCTGCGGCGGTTTCCGGCCTCGTCAAGTCGCTTGGCTTGCCGCTGACACTTGGTCAGATGGGATTCGAAGAGAAGCACATTGCTGAAACAGTCAAGCGCGCGCTGGCTGACCATTCCAATGGGACCACGCCGCGAAAAGCGACAGCCGAAGAATTCGAAAATTTGCTGCGCGCAGCGCTGTAGCTCTGATCAACGTCGTGATGGCCGGGCTTGTCCCGGCCATGCGCGTTCTTACCCGGCTATTACTGCATTCTCTGCAGCAGCACGTAAGGCTGTCCGTCTTCGGAGCCGATACTGGTGTCGACCTCGAACACGTCCGCAATCATCTTGTTGGTGATCGTATCGGCCGGTGTGCCTTCCGCTGCGATCGAGCCTTTGTGGATGACCACAATCCGGTCCGCGAACCGTACCGCAAGGTTGAGGTCGTGCAGCACGGCGACGACAGCTGTGCCCTCAAGCGCGCGTTTCTTGGCGATTTCCACAAGATTGATCTGATAGCGCAGGTCGAGGCTTGATGTCGGTTCGTCCAGCAGCAGGACGCCCGGGCCATGCTCGGCTTCGCCACAGGCAAGCTGCACAAGCACGCGTGCGAAATGGGCGCGTTGTTGTTCGCCGCCTGACAACGTCGGTAGCTCCCGATGCCGGAATGGTTCAAGCGCCAGTTCGGCGATCGCGGCATCGATCAGAGGCCGGGAAAAGGCGCGAGGGCGGTCGCCAGCACCCATGGCGACGATTTCCTCCACGGTAAAAGGAAAGCTGACATTCACATGCTGGGACAGCATGGCGCGATGGCTCGCCAGGTCGCGTGATGAATACGACGTAAGATCGCGACCCTTCAGGCGGATATTGCCGGTGCTGCAACGAAGATCGCCGGACAGTAGCCTCAGCAAGGTCGATTTGCCGGCACCGTTGGGTCCGACGATCGCAACCGACACGCCGCCGCGAAATTGCGTGCTGACCTTGTCGAGCAGCGTGGCATGTCGGATTTTCATGCCAACCGCATCTGCTTCGATCAATGTCGAGGACATGGTGACTGTCATGAGCTGATGAGTGCGCGCTGTCGCAACAGGATGAACAGGAAGAACGGAGCGCCAAGCACTGCCGTCAGAATGCCAATCGGGACTTCGGCGGGCGCCGCGAGCACGCGCGCGATGGTATCAGCGCCGATCAACAGGATCGCGCCGAGACACGTAGACGCAGGCAACAATAAGCGGTGACCAGGGCCGATCACGATACGCAACAGGTGCGGGACGACGATGCCGACGAAGCCGACCACGCCGCAAATCGAGACGGCAACGCCCGTCATGGCCGAGATGAGCACAATCGAGATCTTCTTCAGGCGCTCGACATCGACACCAGTATGAAAAGCCTCCGCCTCGCCGAGCACCAGCACGTCGAGGCCGCGTGCGATGAATGGTACGACGGCCAGTGCGAGCACAACTACGGGTGCGACCATCGCAGCCTTGGGCCAAGTCGCGCCGCTGAGCGAACCGAGTAACCAGAATGTAATGTCGCGCAATTGGCGGTCGTCGGCGACGAAGACCAGAAGACCAATGCCGGCGTTCGCAATCGCAGCGATGGCGAGGCCGGCCAGCAGGAAGATCGCGACGGATGTGCGGCCCTCACGGCTGGCAATTTTATAAAGAATGATAGTCGTGGTGAGCGAACCGACGAACGCGGCGATTGGCAACAGCTCGAGTTGCAGGAAACGGAAGCCTGCGCCCCATGCGCTGTCCGAAATTACGATGGCAGTCGCCGCAGCAAATGCGCCGCCGCTTGAAACCCCTACAAGTGCGGGATCGGCCAGGGGATTGCGGAAAAGACCCTGCATGATGGCGCCCGAGAGGGCGAGCAGGCCGCCGATCATGCCGGCCACCGCAATGCGGGGAATGCGGATCGACCACAGCACCAACTGGTCGCGGGTCAGCATGGACGGATCGGCGTGGCCGATGTTGAAACCAAGCGCGGCAGCTAATCGCGGCAACGGGATGCCTGCCGCACCGACCGTCATCGCGAGCAGGGACGTGCCGACAACGCCGGCAATCAGCACGACGAAGATGGCTGTGGCAGAAGGTCGCATAGAGGACGTGCGTACAGGCGCCCGTCCCGATGACGCCGTTGAATCTGCGGTCATCATTTGTGGCAATCGACCGAGAGCGCGGCAGGCTTCCACGCCGCAGCCCTGTCAGCCAAGTCTGGATAAAGAGACAATGCGAGGTCACGTGCGGCGGCTGCGGTGCGAGGACCGAAACCCAGCAAATACAAGCCGTCCATCGCGATGAAGGACTCCTTCGCGGCGGCGGGTGTCATCGCAAATGACGGATTGCTGAATACGGTCTGCGCGTCAACTGAATCGCGTCCGCGCTGCATGGTCAGGATGACATCCGGTTTCGCTGAGACGATTGCCTCGTCATTAACCGGCTTATAGCCATCGAAGCCCTCCACGGCGTTGACGCCGCCAGCCAATTTGATGATTTCATTGGCTGCGGTCTTCTGACCTGCCACCATGGCGCGGCCATTGAGAAACGACATCACGAACATGACGCGTGCTTGTTTGTGAATATTGCCGCGCAGCGTGCGTAGCTGGGAAAGATCGTTGGCAACTGCTGCGGCCAGACACGCGCCGCGCGCATCCACATCCATGGCATGGGCCACGAGCCTGATCTTTTCGATCAGGCCGTCTTCCGTAAATGTCTCAGGGAATGAAACAAAAGGAATTTTAGCTGATTCCAGCACATCGAGCGTTTCCTTAGGTCCCGAGCCTTCGATCGCAAGGATCAATTGCGGGTTCAGGCCGAGCACGCCCTCTGCGGACAATTGTCGCATGTAACCGACATTCGGCTTCTCGCTGAGCGCCTTCGGGGGATAGAGGCTTGTGGTGTCGATGCCGACAATCCGTTCCTCAAGTCCAAGCGCGTATAGAATTTCAGTGATTGCGCCGCCAATCGAAACGATGCGAGACGCATTTCCAATCGTGATGTCGCGGCCGCGCGCATCGTGAATCACGACGCTTTCCGCAGAGGCCGGTGCGAATAACGCTGCGCACAGCGCGAAGCCGATTGTCGCAGAAAATAGTCGTCGTGTGGGCGTCATTGGCTCTATTTCGTCAGGATCAGTTTGTTCTGTGCAGTCAGGCGCAGCCTGTAGGTTTCTTCGCCGTGAGAAATGGTCACCTCGCGCGAGACAGCAAACAGGTCGCGACTGTTGATACGATTGTCCACCAGCGGGACCGATCGCTCCGTTAGATTTGCTCTAGCTTTCACGCCGCTTGCGGGAGCGCCGGAACTGTTCCCAGAGTCTGCATTCATCCTTCTACTGCGCCCCATTCGAGAAAGTGTTCTTTCTCTTTAGGTTTGTTCGCGCGCTTATTCCAATGGTCCACATTACAATAAGTTTAAACTACGGTTGACCGGCCGTGTTGTGCCACTTACGAAAGATGGCAATACGTTGGCATTGGCCAGCGCGATTCAAGTAGCCAGCCAGCCGCCCGTTTGAGGCGATGCCCGCCAGCCGCACATCACATAAGAAGATTTGGGGCTGTCATGTTGGGGCTACATGCGCGCGCGTGCGCGTTACTCTTGTCTGTATCCGTCATTTCGTTGGGAGCGTCTGCCGCGCCTTCCTTTGCGCAGTCGGCTAATCCAATAGCTGCCGCGCAACCTGCAAAGCCCAAGCAGATCAAACGCAAACGCGCGCCCATGGCTGAGGTTCCGTTGCCGCCGGCGACGATGAATGCAAACGCTCAGGTCGGGCCTCAAATTTATCAGTCGCTCGATGAGATCACGGTGACTGCGACGAAGATCGAACAACGCGCAATTGACGCGCTTGCGCCGGTAAGCGTGATGACGCTGGACCAGATCGAGGGACGTCAGGCGAGCCGTGTTGGCGACCTCATCTATACTATGCCGGGGGTGTGGATGCAGGATCGCGGTGACGATCCTTCGACGTCCATCAACATTCGCGGTCTTCAGGACTTTGGCCGCGTTGCCGTTGTGGTTGATGGCGCACGTCAGAACTATCAGCGTACCGGCCACAATTCGAATGGGTCGTTCTTCCTCAATCCCGAATTGATCGGCGGCATCGATATCACGCGTGGTCCGACCGCGAATATCTACGGCTCCGGAGCCATTGGCGGCGTCGCATCGTTCCGCACCAAGGATATTCAGGATGTGGTGCGTCCCGGCGAACGCTGGGGCGTCGATGCGAACACGATCTTCGGGACGAACCATGGCACGGGCGCTCGGCTCGATCTTCGGTGGCGTGCATGTCAATCCGAATGTCGATCTGTTCGCTGGAGGAACATACTCGACACAGGACAATTACAAGGACGGCTACGGCGTCACGGTCGAGAACACCGCCCAACGCCTCAATGCCGGTATTGCGAAGTTGACTGTGCGTCCGGCTGACGGTCACGAAGTGAAGCTCGGCGGCATTTTTCAGGAAGACGTTTACGATGTCGGCCAGCCGCGTCGCGCCGCTCGGTCTGCCATTCGCCCAGGCCGGCTCAGCAGGAAACGGCACGTCGGTCTATGCGACAAACCTGAAGAACTACACGACCACGCTGGGGTGGAAATATTCCCGTCCGGACGATCAGTTGTTTGATTGGAATGCCAACATTTACTGGAACCGCACCGACAACCAGCAGATCAAGACGGCACATAACTCGCGCCTTGGCAACCGGAAACTGTACGGGGGGACAACCCGGCAACAGCATCACGGGATGCATCGGCGATCAGCGCGGTTATCTGATCGATACCTACGGCTTTGATGTTTACAACACGTCCCGGATCGATGCTGGCGACTGGCGTCATGCGATTACCTATGGTGTCGATGGTTTCCGCGATGATGTCTCAACCTTCGACAAGAGCGGAAATTCCAACAAGACGACGCCTGGCGGCGAACGCACCGTGACCGGTGGTTTCGTTCAGTGGAAGTTGAATTACACGTCGTTGCTGGAAGTTGTCAGCGCTGTTCGTTACGACAACTATCAGCTGAGTTCGTCGATTGGGTCGGCTTCAGGCGATCGTTTCTCGCCAAAGGTGACGGTCGGCTTGATGCCCGCGGCGATCGTGACGCCGTACGTCAGCTACGCCGAAGGTTATCGTGCGCCCTCTATCACCGAAACACTCGTGGCCGGCGCTCACGTTGCCACGGGTACGGGGCAGGGCGACTTCTCCATTTGCTCCGACGGAACGCGTGGTTTTTTCTGCTTCCTGCCCAATGCGAATTTGCGTCCAGAGGTCGGCAAGAATAAGGAAATCGGCCTTAACGTGAAGAAGAATGACATCTTCTCTGCGGGCGACAGCTTCCGCGGAAAGTTCAATATCTTCCGCAATGATGTCGATGACTACATCGACACTGTGCAGTTCACGGGACCTCCGTTCAACACGTTCCCGCCAATCCCGACACCGTTTCCGACAACGTATCTTCAGTACCAGAATATTGCGCACGCTCGGATTCAGGGCTTCGAGATGGAGACGATGTATGACGCCCAGCGTTTCTTCATTGGGCTGTCGGCGACAATTCAGGAAGGGAAGAACACTCAGACCAATATTGGCCTGTACAGCGTGCAGCCGCAGAAGTTCACCACGACAGCCGGACTGCGCTTCCTCGACAACCAGGTGGTGTTCTCCGCCATGTGGACATCCGTCAAGAGCAACACCGATATTCCGGTCACGTACCTTCCCGGAACATCGTATGACCTGGTCAATCTCTATCTGGCGGTCCGCCCCACCAAAGATCTCGCACTTAACTTCTCGATCGAGAACATTCTCAACGAATACTACCGGCCGTATGCCATTCCGCGCGCTGCTGACTTCACGTCACCACAGAACGACGTGCTGTGGGCGAGCGCGGGGGCAGGCATCACCTATAAGGCCGGTCTGAAATATCACTTCGGAGGAAGCTGACGGGACACTGGAGAAGCACTGTTTTTCAAGAAAAACGAACAAGCCGCGCAGAATATTCTGCGCGGCTCCGCGTGTTTCGGACTGCATTCCGACGCAACGATATTTTGACCATCGGCCGATCGGCCTTAGACTGAGACAAACAGGAGAAGCACCATGTTTATTGCCATGAACCGGTTCCAGGTGAAGAAGGGTTCCGAACAGGCATTCGAAACCGTCTGGGCGACGCGCGAGTCATATTTGAGCGAACTCGCAGGCTTTGTTGAGTTTCATTTGCTGCGTGGTCCGGCTGAGGACGATCACACGCTCTATTCCACTCATACGACCTGGGCGAGCAAGGCTGCTTTTGAGGCGTGGACCAAATCTGAGCAATTCCGAAAGGCTCATGCCCGTGCGGACAATTCAACCGGTGTTTCGCTCTATCTCGGGCATCCAAAGTTCGAGGGTTTCGAGATTATCCAGAGCGAACGCAACTCCAGCGCCGCAGCGTGATCTTCGGGGGAGGAGGGGCTGAGATGTTGAGCACAGACCTGGCCGAGCTCAAAAAGCACATGGCGGAGAATCCGGGCGCCGTCATCGAAGACGTCGCGCGCGAGAAGAACGTCACGGCGCGTGCCGTGATCGAAGCGTTGCCGGAAGAGATGCGCAGCTTCGCGCCGGGGTCGGCGTTTGTGCCGGCGATGCAGGACATCGCCAAGTGGGACGAGGTAACGCTGATCATCCATACCGAGGACGGCATTTTCGAGGTCACCGAACCGGTCGGAGGCGGCGAAATCGGTCGCGGCTACTACAACATCATGAAGCCAAAGGGCATGCATGGCCATTTGCGGCACGAACGTTGTGGCGGCGTAGCTTTTGTCGAACGACCCTTCATGGGCAAATCGTCCGCCTTCGTCGCATTCCTCAATGTCGACGGCGGCGTGATGTTCAAGGTGTTTGTCGGGCGCGATGAAAACCGCGCGCTCAGGGCTGATCAGCTCGAAGCGTTTCGAGCATTGTCCAAGAGCTTTGGCTAAACGAAAAATGGCGCCGCAAGTTGATTGCGGCGCCATTGGTCGTTCGGATTGATTTGTCGAACTATTCCGCTGGAGCGTGATGCGTTGCCACCGGCGCATGTCCGACGGAGGCTTCGCCGTGCTGCGTAAGCGGCTTGTTGCCCGTCAAGGCTCGCAGCAGCACGTAGAACACCGGCGTAAAGAAGATGCCGAACGCAGTGACACCGATCATGCCGGCGAACACGGCGACGCCCATCGCGTGACGCATTTCGGAACCTGCGCCGCTCGATGTCACCAGCGGCACCACGCCCATAATGAACGCCATCGACGTCATCAGGATCGGCCGTAGCCGCAAGCGACTCGCTTCGATCGCTGCCTCGATCGGCTTTCGTCCGGCGAATTCAAGTTCGCGGGCGAACTCCACGATCAAAATCGCGTTCTTGGCGGATAGACCCACAAGCACGATCAGTCCGATCTGGGTGAACACGTTGTTGTCGCCACGCGTCAGCCAGACGCCGAACATCGCTGCGAGCAGGCCCATGGGTACGATCATGATGATCGCCAGCGGCAGTGTCAGACTTTCGTACTGAGCAGCCAGCACCAGGAACACGAGGAACAGCGCAATCGGGAAGACATACAATGACGAATTGCCAGCGATGATTTCCTGATAGGTCAGTTCGGTCCATTCATAGCCGATGCCTTTCGGGAATGTCTCCTTGGCGATACGATCGACTGCGGCCTGAGATTGTCCGGTCGAATATCCCGGAGCTGCGCCGCCGTTGACGTCCGCCGTGAGGAAGCCGTTGTAGCGCATGGCGCGTTCAGGACCTGAACTCGACTGCACCTTCAACAGCACGGACAAAGGCACCATCTCGCCGGTGTTCGAACGTACCTTCAACTGACCGACGTCCTCAGGGCGGGCACGAAATTTGGCGTCCGCCTGCACACGCACGGAGTAGGTGCGCCCGAATTTGTTGAAATCGTTGACGTACAATGAGCCCAGATAGATCTGCATGGTGTCGAACACGCTTGTCACCGGAACGCTCAACTGGCGTGCCTTGGTGCGATCGATGTCGGCATAGAGTTGCGGCGTGTTGACCTGGTAACTGGAGAACAAGCCGGCCAGTTCAGGCGCGGCCTGGGACTTCGCCAGGAACGCCTTGGTAGCGTCGTTCAGCGCGTTATAGCCAAGTCCCGCACGATCCTCGATCTGCAGCTTGAAGCCGCCGATGGTGCCGAGACCCGGAACCGGCGGAGGCGGGAACATCGCGATGAACGCTTCCTGGATCGTGGCAAACTTGCCGTTCAGCGCCATGGCAATGGCATTGCCGCTGAGGCTCGGGTCCTTGCGCTCGTCAAACGGCTTGAGTGTGACGAACACGATGCCAGCGTTCGACGAGTTGGTGAAGCCATTGATCGAGAGACCGGGGAAGGCCACCGCGGCTTCGACGCCGGGTTGCTTCAGGGCGATGTCGCCCATGCGGCGAATGACTTCCTCGGTGCGATCCAAGGTCGAACCGTCGGGCAACTGCGCGAAGCCGACGAGATACTGCTTGTCTTGTCCCGGCACGAAGCCGCCCGGCACGGCCTTGAACAGCCCGAAGGTGACAGCGATCAGCGCCACATAGACACCCACCACGATGGTTTTGCGGGAGATGACGCGCTTGACCCCGCCGCTGTAACCATCCGACGCGATATGGAAGGCATTATTGAAGCGTTTGAAGAACCAGCCGAGGCTCTTGTCCATCGCTCGGGTCAACGCATCCTTCGGGGCATCATGCGATTTGAGCAGCAGTGCTGCCAATGCCGGCGACAGGGTCAACGAGTTGAACGCGGAGATAACGGTCGAGATCGCAACCGTAAGGGCGAATTGCTTGTAGAACTGCCCGGTAAGACCGCTAATGAAGGCCAGTGGCACAAACACTGCGATCAGGACGAGAGCAATGGCGATGATCGGTCCCGTCACTTCGCGCATGGCCTGATAGCTCGCCTCAACCGGCGACAGACCTTGTTCGATATTGCGCTCGACGTTCTCGACCACGACGATGGCGTCGTCGACCACGATGCCGATTGCTAGCACCAGTCCGAACAGGCTGAGTGCGTTGATGGAGAACCCAAACAGGTACATCACCGCGAAGGTACCAACGATTGACACTGGAACTGCGATCAAAGGAATAATCGAGGCGCGCCATGTCTGCAGGAACAGGATGACGACGAGCACGACGAGCGCCACTGCTTCCAGCAGCGTATGCACCACCGCCTCGATGGAGGCGCGGACGAACTGGGTCGGGTCGTAGACGATGCTGTAGTCCATGCCGTCGGGCATGTTCTCTTTCAATTCCGCCATCGTCTTGCGGACGTTGTCGGAAATCTGGATCGCGTTGGAGCCCGGCGACTGGAAGATCGGAATGGCGACGGCCGACTTGTTGTTGAGCAGCGAACGCAGCGAATAATCCGCAGCGCCAAGCTCGATGCGTGCGATATCGCGCAGGCGGGTGACGTCGCCGTTGGCTCCTGTTTTGACGATGATGTCGCCGAATTCTTCCTCGTCCTTCAAACGGCCTTGTGCGTTGATCGAAAGCTGGAGATCGAGGCCGCCTTCGTTGGGAGAGGCACCAACCACACCAGCTGCTGCCTGAACGTTCTGTGCCTGGATTTCGCGGACGACGTCGCTGGCCGACAGGCCACGCTCGGCGACCTTCTGCGGGTCGAGCCAGATGCGCATGGAATAGTCGCCGGAGCCGAACAACTGCACCTGGCCGACACCCTGAATGCGCGCGAGCCGATCCTTGACGTTCAGCACTGCGTAGTTGCGCAGGTATGTCATGTCGTAGCGGTCGTTGGGCGACAGCAAGTGGACGACCATGGTCAGGTCGGGCGCGCTCTTGATGGTGGTGATGCCGAGCGTGCGGACTTCCTGCGGCAGGCGCGGTTCGGCCTGAGACACGCGGTTCTGCACGAGCTGCTGCGCCTTGTCCGGATCAGTGCCAAGGCGGAAGGTAACGTTGAGGGTCATCAGGCCATCGGTCGTCGCCTGGCTGCTCATGTAGAGCATGTCTTCGACGCCGTTGATCTGTTCTTCGATCGGCGTCGCGACCGTTTCCGCGATGACCTTGGGATTGGCGCCGGGATACTGCGCGCGAACCACGACGGTCGGCGGGGAGACCTCCGGATATTCTGAGATCGGGAGCGCTGGCAGCGACAGCAGACCTGCGAGGAAAATAAGCGTCGAGAGAACGCCTGCGAAAATTGGCCTGTCGATAAAGAATTTCGAGATGTTCATGACACTATCTCATTCGGTCTTGTTGCTGGACGCACCTATGGCGTCGGCAGAATTCTGTACGGAAGAAGAGGGCGTGTTTCGATTAGCTGTTGGTGTCCATCGCGACGACCTGCGGCGCGACGGTTGCCCCCGGACGAATACGTTGCAGTCCCTTGACCACGATGCGCTCACCGACTTTCAGACCGCTGGTTACGACACGCTGGCCGTCAACTGACGCGCCAAGTGCGACTTCGCGATATTCAGCCTTGTTGTCCTTGGACACGACCATAACGAACTTCTTGTTTTGGTCGGTACCGACTGCGCGCTCGTTGATCGTCATAACGCGTGACTTCTTTGGTTGGCCCATCGCCAGACGAACGAACTGACCGGGAAGCAGGTGGCCGTCGCTGTTGTCGAAGACCGCGCGGACGCGCACGGTACCAGTGCGTGGATCGACCTGGTTGTCGATCAACTGCATGTGGCCTTCGAAAGGAGTGCCGTCGCTCGTGGCTGTTCCCATCTTGACCGGGATGCGGCCAGTTTTCGATGCTGCGGCGTCTTCTCCGAGGGAGTTGAGCGCGCGCAGGACGACCTGTTCGTCAGCGTTGAAACTCGCATAGATCGGTGATGTCGATACGATCGTTGTCAGCAACGGCGAACCGGGACCTGCCGCGATCAGATTGCCGACAGTGATCTCCCGCTTGCCGACGCGACCGGTGACGGGCGCGCGGACTTCGGTGTAGCTGAGATTGAGCTGAGAGGTCTTGAGGGCAGCTTGGGCGCCTTTGAGGTTCGCTTCTGCCTCGCGATAAGAGTTGATGCGATTGTCCTGGTCGCGCTGCGAGATGGTTTGCGAACCGGTCAATTGCTGGCCGCGCTCATAATCGCTTTTTGCGTACACAAGTCGCGATTGGGCTGCAGCGACCTGGGCTTCCGCGCGCGCGACATCCGCAGCATAGAGAGCAGGGTCGATCACGACGAGGATGTCGTCTTTCTGCACCATCGCGCCTTCACGGAAGCGGATTTCCTGGATGGCCCCCGCCACGCGCGAGCGGACTTCGACCTGCTCGATGGCTTCGAGGCGGCCCGAGAACTCATCCCAGACGTTGGCATCGTGCTCTTCGACGGTGGCGACTGAGACAGGAATTGACGCAGGTGCTGCGGCAACGGCATCGGCCTGGGCGCGCCCGTTTGAACCTGTGAAGAACACGGTTCCTGCGGCGGCAAGAATAGCGATTCCGGCTCCAGCACCCAGAAGGCTGGTCTTTAGTGAAGGTTGTTTCATGGCATGTCCCCTGCGCCAACTGCCCATCAGAAAAGCGATTTAGCTTTCAGAAACAGCGGCTTGGATAAGGTCTGAGGTCCGGCGAAGCCAGTATCAACCCAGCGTTCCAAGCTTAGCATGTCTCACGCTGCATCGCAAAAATCTGTAACGAGCGGTATAGATAGAAGGTGGACAACCCCTGTCAAGACACATATCTAACGAAAGGTACAAAATAGGAAGGCCGGTGAAATGGCGATGGGACGCCCCCGTGAATTCGACCTTGATCAAGCGCTTGAGCAAGCGCTCGAGGTGTTTTGGCGTAAAGGATATGAGGGAGCGTCCATCGCCGAACTCACCGAAAGCATGGGCATCACCAAGCCCTCGCTCTATGCCGCGTTCGGCAACAAGGAGGAGCTGTTCCGCAAGGCGTTAGATCGGTACGTCGATGGTCCGGGCGGCTTTGTAAAGGTCGCACTTCAGAAATCGACAGCGCGGGCCGTGGTCGAGCATCTTCTTTACGGTGAGGCCGATGCAATTACTGATCCCGAATATCCGCCGGGATGTCTCTCGGTCAACGCTGCGTTGAGTTGCGGAGACGCCGCGCAGTCGATCAGGCAGGAGTTGGTGGCGCGTCGTGCCAAGAGCGAAGACGATCTGCGGCTGCGTTTCGAGCGGGCGAAATCCGAAGGCGATTTGCCCGAAGAGGCTGATGCGGCGGCTCTGGCACGTTATGTCCAGACTATTTTACAAGGAATGGCTGTTCAGGCGGTCAGCGGCACCAAGCGTTCCGAACTGCGCAAGCTCGTCGATATGGTCTTGACCACTTGGCCGCCGGTGACGGGCCGATAGTTAGGGCGCCGCGGGCTTGCCCCGCGACGCATATTTTTATTCGGAAATCCTGAAAACAAAACTATCCGAGCATCTGCGTGTCACCGCAGATCGAGATCGCTTGACCCGAAATGGTGCGGCCGCGCGGACTGGCCATAAAGACGATCTGGTCCGCGAGTTGTTGCGGCGTGACGTAATCCTTGATCGATGTGTAGGAGAACGCGGTCTTCTCCATCTCGGCAAAGGAGATGCCGCGCTGCTGCGCCTTGGCTTCCAGAACGCGGCGCTGTCTGTCGCCCGCGACCAGACCAGGAAGAATCGCGTTGACGCGAATGTTGTCGGGTCCAAGCTCGATCGACAGCGATTTCGTGAATCCGATCACGCCCCATTTGGCGGCAGCGTAGGGCGAGCGCATCGCGAAACCGAGGCGTCCTGCAGCCGATGAGATGTTGACGATGGATGCGTTTTTGCTTTGACGCAGCAGCGGCACGGCAAGCCGCGTGCAGTTGAATTGTCCGGTCAGGCAAATGTCGAGGCAGCGATCCCAGTCTTCGGGATTTATTTCCTCGACTTTCGAGGTTGGGCCTGCGATGCCCGCATTGTTGACGAGCGCGTCCAAGCCACCCAGCGTGGCTGTAGTTTCGGCAAACAGATTTTTGACGGAAGCGCGGTCGGACACATCGCATACCGTTTGCGTCAACACTGGATCGCTCGCCTTGAGCGCGGACAGTGCCGCAGTATCGACGTCGCAGATGTGGACCTTCGCGCCTTCCGCTACAAAGGCGCGTGCGATGGCCAATCCGATTCCGTTGGCGCCTGCCGTCACCAGCACGCGCAATCCCTTGATGTCGAGGTTCATGAAATCTCCGAGTTTTTATTTTGGGTTATTCGGCAAGTCCGCCGCGGGATAGGATGACGTCCGCCGCAGAGCTGATATCCGCGCTGATGCCGGCTCTCGCGCCTGCTTCGTCGCCGGCCTTGATGGCAGCAAGCACTTCGGCGTGGAAACGTATCGCGTCACCCTTCGCCAATCGCTCGGGATTGGCGCGCAGGTCGAGATTGATAACCGGTCCCACCTTGAGCCACAGCGAGCGAATGATCTCTACGAGGGTCGGGGAGTGCGCGGCTTCGTAGACCGCAAAGTGAAATGTCTTGTTGAGTTCGACCGCGCGCGGAAGATCCGGCAAAGTGGCGAGGCTTTCTGCGCGCATCGCCGCCTCTGCTTCTGCAATCGACTGAAGATCGGTGTCGTTGCGAGTTCGCGCGGCGATCGCAGCCACATGACCTTCGATTGCGACACGCGCTTGCGTCAGGTCGCGAAATTGAGCGGCGGTCATCAACGGCACGCGAATGGCCCGGTTGGGAGTCACCTCTAGTGCCTTGTCAGCCACGAGGCGCGATACTGCTTCACGAACAGGCATGATGGACACGCCGAGGACATCCGCAGCCTGGCGAAGCGAGAGTTTATCGCCGGGCGCCATGCGGCCAGAAAACAGAAGTTCGGACAGTTGTGTATAAGCGCGCTCACCCAGCGTTTGCCGATCGAGCGGCTCGACGAGATTGAGTGCAGCGGGGCGGGTCATAGCCGGTAAATCCTGACGGGCGACCAAAACTGAAACAAAGGACTGGACAAGGTCGTCATGGTTTGCGAGCTTAAGTGTGATCACAGATCACGGCAAGCGATATAAGCGCCAAAAAGAAGCGCGATGCTCGACCGGAAAAAAAGCGCCGCGGGACGCGGCCGTCACAGGGAGAAGGCTATGTCTTTCAAGGACCAATTCACGCGACGTGCGTTACTGAAGACCGCCGGCGGGCTGGCGGTGATGTCGAGCGTGTCCGCTCCATCAATCCTGCGCGCGCAATCGTCGGATGTGATCCGCATCGGGCATCTCACACCGCGGACCGGATTTCTTGGGCCGCTGGGTGAATACGGCGTGATGGCCGCTGATCTCGCAATCGAAGAAATCAATGCGTCGGGCGGCATGATGGGCCGCAAGGTCGAACTGCTGAAGGAAGATTCGGTCAATCCGCAGACCGCATCGACCAAAGCAGAACGCATGATCGAGCGCGACAAGGTCGCCTGCATCATCGGCGAGATTTCGTCGGCATCCGCGCTGACCATCGCGCAGGTTGCCCAGCGCAACAAAACGCTGTTCATCAACACCGGCGCGAACTCTGACGCTCTGCGTGGCGCCGACTGCAAGCGCTTCATGTTCCACGTCGAGTTGCAGAACTCGATGTATGTGAAATCAGTAGGTCGGTCGTTCATGGAAGCGGGACTGGTCAAGGGCAAGAAGTGGTACTCGCTCACAGCGGACTACGCCTTCGGTCACGACCTGCTGCGTGTTGCCAAGCGCTTCATGGAATCCAATGGCGGTCAGTTCGCCGGAGACGATCTGGTGCCGACCGATGCGACGGACTTCTCGGCCTATCTCCTCAAGATCCGCGATGCCAAGCCGGATCTGGTCGCGATCAATCTGTCCGGCAACCAGATCACCAACTTCCTCAAGCAGTATGCCGAGTTCGGCCTGACCTTCCCGGTGGGTGGCTTCGGATTCGATACGGCGCTGGCCTGGGCAGCCGGCAAGGGCAATTTCGTCGGCACCTGGCCGTCGGTCTGGCATCATCTCATCGATACCCCCGGTACCAAGGCGTTCGTCGGAGCCTTCACCAAGAAGTATTCCAAGCCACCGGAGAACCAGGCGTGGGGCGACTACATCGCTACCAAGATCGTGGCGCAGTCGGTTAATGAATTGAAGTCGACGGATTCAACCAAGATCGTTGAGTATTTCGAAAAGGGTGCGAAGTTCGACGTGCTGAAGACGCGGCAGGGCTATTTCCGTGCGGGGGACCATCAGCTTATGCACGAGATGTACGCCATCACCGCACTGCCGCCGGAGAAGATCAAGAACCAGTGGGACATCTTCACGTCGAGCGGTCCAGTGCCGGGTCCGAATGAAGACCTTGAGGTCATCGCGGCGACCAAGGAAGAAAATAGCTGCACGTTCCCGACCTGAGCATTCGCCGCGTTCTTCAGGGACGTTCCTGAAGAACGCGGCATCAGTTCTCGAGTTCTCCGATTTACCCGACACGCGCTCGGCGCGAAGTCCATTGGTCGCGGGGCGATTGCCATGTCCGCTATGTTACTTGCACAGCAAGTCCTCAACGGACTGCTTGACGGTGTTTACTATCTGCTGATCGCGCTGGGATTGTCGCTGATCTTCTCGCTCGGCGGCATCGTCAATCTTGCGCACGGCGCCTTCTTCGCGATTGGCGCTTATCTCACGCTGGTGATTTCGCCTTATCTCGGATTCAGCGGCGCACTGGTACTGTCGCCAGTAGTGGTGGCGCTGCTTGGAGTCGTCATTGAGAGGTTGCTGTTTCAGCGTTTCTATCGCGCCGACCCGATCCTCTCGCTCTTGTTGACATTCGGTCTTGCAATGGTCGCGGAGCAGGCGTTGCGCATGATCTTCGGCGCACCGCCGCTGTCCTATTCGATACCGCAGGCGTTGCGTGGACAGGTCGTGATCGGAAGCTTCATTTACTCGTTCTATCGAGTCGTGCTGCTCGGCATCGCCGCAGGCTGTGTTGCCGGACTATGGGTCCTGCTGCGGATGACACCGTTTGGCCGCGTTGTCCGTGCCGGCGTGCAAAATCCTGACATGGTCGGTGCGCTGGGTATTTCACTGCAGCCATACATGGCCGGTATCGCTGCGCTCGGCATTGGTCTCGCAGGATTGGCCGGCGTGCTGCTCGCGCCGATCTATGCGATCCATCCCGCCATGGGTAACGAGATTATCACACCGGCTTTCGTGGTGGTGGTGATCGGAGGTCTCGGCTCGTTTTGGGGCGTTGTGGTTGCAGCCTTGCTCGTCGGACTCGTGAAGGGGCTGATGGTTGGTATCGGCTACTCCGCGGCATCTACGGCTGCGATCTATCTTCTCATGCTCCTGGTGCTTCTGTTCAGGCCGCGCGGCCTGTTCGGTGAACGCATCACCCGCTTCGAGTGAGGCTATCTGTGATGCTCAAGCGTATTCCTGTCCCGCTGGTGATTACAGCACTGGGGCTTCTTGTCCTGCCGTCTATTCTGCTCGCGCTCGGCCTTACGATGACCTCGGCGACGGAAGTCGTGGTATTCGGTATCGCGTGCATGGCGTTGAATATTCTCGTTGGCCATACCGGACTGGTGTCATTCGGCCACGGCGCATGGTTCGGGTTCGCTGCCTATGCGGCAGCGCTGATCCAGCTCAAGCTGATGCCGGGATCATTTTTTGGTCCGGCCATCCTCGGCGTTCTCATCACGGCCGCGGTCGCTGTTCCGTTCGGCTATCTCATCCTGCGCAGGCGCGGAGTTTATTTTTCGCTGCTCACGCTGGCGCTGGCCGCGATGCTGTACACAGTGTCGTTCCGTTGGACCGATGTCACCGGCGGTGAGAACGGGCTTGGCGGCATCACGCGACCGGTGATTGGGAGTTTCGATCTCGATTCTTCGACAACATACTATTGGTTTGTCGCGCTGATCGCATTCGTGGTGATCGCGCTGTTGTGGCGTTTTCATAATTCGACCGTCGGCAGCGTGCTGGTCGCGGTGCGCGAGAACGAGCAGCGCGCGCGGTTTCTCGGCTACCCGACCAACCGGTATAAGCTCGCGGCGTTCGTGTTGTCGGCCTCGCTTACGGGCCTTGCAGGCATCCTGCTGCTCTACAAGAACCGGATGACATCAGCTGATCCGGTGTCGGTGGCATTTTCCGGTGAATTGCTGGCGATGGTCGTGATCGGCGGTATGCGCAGCTTCCTCGGCCCGGCGCTTGGCGCGCTGTTCTATATTCTGTTCCGCGAATTCCTTGGCATCTATACCGAGAACTGGCTGCTTTGGCTTGGTCTTGTGTTCGTCGGCTTCATCGTCTTCTCACCTACGGGGCTCATTGGTGTCGGTGAGAAGCTGCTGGCGCCGTTCCGCAAGAAGATCACCGAAGATGCCGCGATGTCCGCGCGCAAGGTGGAAGCGCTCCCGCTGCCGGAATTTCTGCGGCCGAAGACCGTCGCCAATGGTCCGGTGCTCGCTGCCCGCGACATGGTGAAAAGCTTTGGTGGCATCAAAGCCGTGCAGGGGATCAATATCTCGATCGCTGATCGTACCTTGCACGCGCTGATCGGTCCGAATGGCGCGGGCAAGACCACGGCATTTAATCTGCTGTCGGGCATGTTTCCGCCGGATGAAGGTGAAGCCTCGTTGATGGGCAAGCCGATCGCCGGGCATACGCCGGAAGAAATCGCAACCGCAGGCATCGGCCGCTCGTTCCAGATCACCAACCTGTTTCCGGAATTGAGTGTGGGTGAGAACATTCGTCTCGCTGTGCAGGCGCGCCATCCGCGCAGGTTCGATCCGTTCACGAATGCGTTGTCGATTGACGAGATTAACCGCGAGACGGACGAGGTCATCCGTTATCTCGGTCTTGCCGGAATCGAAAAGGCGCAGGCTGGCGCATTGTCCTACGGCGGACAGCGATTGCTCGATATGGGCGTGGCGCTTGCCACCGCGCCGCGCGTGCTGCTGCTGGACGAGCCGCTCGCTGGACTTGCGGCTGCCGAACGGGAACGTATCGGCGCGATCATCAAGCGCATTTCGGCCGACTTGCCGGTGTTGCTGGTGGAACACGATATCGACCGCGTGTTTCAGTTGGCGGACCATGTCACCGTGATGAACGAAGGTCGTGTTCTGCTCGACGGCACGGTGGAAGACGCGCGCAGCAGCAAGAAAGTGCAGGAGATCTATATCGGTTCGGGCGCTGCAGCCGTTGCCGCACGTCCGCGCGAGACTTCTGCCAAGGCCAGCCCTCTGCTGACGGTCGAAGGCGTCGATACATTCTACGGCAAGAGCCATATTCTCAATGGCGTCAATTTCACGTTGCACAACAATGAAATTATCGCACTGTTGGGTCGCAATGGCGCCGGAAAATCAACGTTGTTGAAGACCCTGGTGGGCATCGCGCCGGCATCGCATGGTTCGATCCGGCTCGCGGACTCGGAACTCGTCGGGCGCTCGTCAGCTGAGTGCGCGCGCCTGGGCATAGGTTATGTGCCCCAGGGACGTGGCCTGTTCGCAGGGATGACCGTCGAGCAAAATCTTGAATTGGGCGGCCTGAAGCGACAGACGGGAAACGGCATTCATTGGACCCGTGAGCGCATCTACGAATATTTCCCGCGCATTCGCGAGCGGCTCGACAGCCCGGCGGATTATCTGTCCGGCGGCGAGCAGCAGATGGTCGCGGTGGCGCGGGCGCTTTCCGGCGACGTTCGCGTGCTATTGCTCGACGAGCCATTCGAGGGGCTGGCGCCGGCTGTCGTCGAACAATTGTTTGAGACCTTTGATCGCTTGCGTAACGAAGTTGCGATCATCATTGTCGACCATCATCTCGACTTGGCGCTAGCGTTGTCGGATACCACGGTGGCGCTCGAGCGTGGTCGGATCATTCACGAAGGCCCGTCCAAAGCCTTGAGGGACGATCTCGATTTGCGGCGCAAGGTGCTGTGGCTATAAGGCGAGAGAAGAAGAGCATGTCAAATAACAAGAATGTCGCGATTGTCGGAGTTGGCCTGATCGGCCGGGCGTGGGCCGCAATTTTTGCCCGGGCCGGTTGGAATGTGCGGCTGACCGATCCGCACGCACCGACCTTGAAGGCTGCCCCCGGCCTGATCCGCGATGAACTGCATGCGCTCAACCGGCATGGACTTGCGGATGATCCAGAAGGCGCAGCGATGCGGATTACGGTTGCTGCAAGCCTCGCGGATGCCGTGAAAGATGTTGTCTTCGTCCAGGAGAACGGTCCTGAAAAAGTCGAAGACAAGATTGCGATGTTCGCCGAACTCGACCAACTGGCGCCGCCGGACGCGTTGCTGGTGTCATCGACATCGGCCATCGTTGCGTCGCGCTTCACAGAAAACCTGAAGGGCCGGGCGCGCTGTCTGGTCGGCCATCCGGTTAATCCACCGCATCTCATTCCGTTGGTCGAGCTATGCGGCGCGCCATGGACGTCGCCCGAGGCGGTGTCACGTGCTCGTGATATCTACCGCGAGATCGGACAGGTACCCGTCACGGTGAACCGCGAGATCAACGGCTTCGTTCTCAACCGCCTGCAGGGCGCGTTATTGGCCGAAGCCTTCAGGCTGGTGGGTGAGGGCTATATTTCCGCTGAGGATCTCGATCATACAGTGAAAGATGGTCTCGGAACCCGGTGGTCATTCATGGGCCCGTTGGAAACCATTGAGCTGAACGCGCCGGGAGGCATTCCGGATTATTGCGCGCGCTACACCGGCTTTTATAAAGAGCTCGCTGCGTCGTCCGCCGGTCCAGAGGTTTACACAAGTCCAAATGCCGACCGTGTCATCAAGGCATGGCCCCATCAGCCGACACCGGATCGGGTTGCGAAGCTGACCACGTGGCGCAACGAACGTCTCGCGGCTTTGGCCGCGCACAAGGCCAAGCAGAAAAAATCCTGATTTAACCGCCCGCAAAAAGAGAGAGACAAAAAAATGAGCCGTAAAGTCATCATCACCTGCGCCGTGACCGGTGCGATCCATACGCCGTCAATGTCGAAAGCCTTGCCGGTGACGCCGCAGGAAATCGCCGATGCGGCCATCGGCGCGGCAGAAGCAGGCGCGGCCATTGTCCATCTTCACGCGCGCAATCCGAAGACCGGCCAGCCCGATCAGAGCCCGGAGGCTTTTGCGCCGTTCCTCAAGGTGATCAAGCAGCGCTCCAATGCAGTGATCAATCTCACGACCGGTGGCTCACCGACCATGACGGTAGACGAGCGCGTTCGCCCGGCAGCGTTCTACAAGCCCGAAGTCGCCTCACTCAACATGGGTTCGATGAATTTCGCGTTCTTCGGCATGCTCAATCGCTTCAAGACCTTCGAGCATGAATGGGAGCGCAAGCACGTCGAGAACAAGGATATCGTATTCCGCAACACGTTCCAGGACATCGAATATGTGCTGACGACGCTGTCGGGTAGCGGCACGCGGTTCGAATTCGAATGCTATGACACCTCACACCTCTACAATCTCAAATACTTCCTTGATCAGGGGCTCGTGAAGGCGCCACTGTTCGTGCAGACCGTGTTTGGATTGCAGGGCGGCACCGGTGCACATCCGGAGGATGTGCTGCATATGAAGCGCACGGCGGACCGGCTGTTTGGCGACCAGTATGAATGGTCCGTGCTTGGCGCAGGACGCAACCAGTTGCCGATCGCAGCCATGGCGGCAGCGATGGGCGGCAATATCCGCGTCGGATTGGAAGATTCGCTCTGGGCCGCGCCAGGCCGGATGGCTCAGTCCAATGCGGAACAGGTTCGTCTCGCCAGGCAGATCGTCGAAGGTCTTGGCCTTCAGATCGCAACGCCCGACGAGGCCCGCGAAATCCTGCACCTCAAGGGCGGTGATACGCTGAACGTCTAATTAGGTGTCCATTCCGCCAAATGGCTTGTTTTCCCTTCTCCCCCGGACGGGGAGAGGGGCAAGTTCATATTTGCATTGAGATATTTGCACTGCGGGACGGCTCGCCGTATTCTGCACCACGATAACGCGTCGCGATCCTTTCGCGCGGTTTTGAATGGAGCGGACGTGGCAGCAGTTTCAATGCGGATCGGCACGCGCAAGAGCACCATGGCGCTCGCGCAGACGGAGGAGATCGCGCGCCGGGTGACAGCCGCGTCTCCCGATGTCGAGGTTGAAATCGTCAAATTCGAGACCCGGGGCGATAGCGACCAGACCAGCAAGCTGCTGTCTCATGGCGGAAAGGGCGGCGCGTTCGTGGCTGAGATCCGTCAGGCGGTCCTGGCGGGTGAATTGCACGCCGCCATGCATTCCCTGAAAGACATGCCGGGTAATGAAGACACGCCCGGGCTCGTGATCGGCGCGACGCTGGCACGCGATCCGGCCACCGACGCGCTGGTGTTGCGCGAGGGGCTGTCGCTGGACGATTTGCGGCGCTCAAAAGGGAAGGGTTTCAAGATCGGCACCAACGCCGTGAGGCGTGCGGCCTATGTTCGGCGATTGTTTCCTGAGATTGAAGTGATTCACTTTCGCGGTGCGGCCGATACACGTGTGCGCAAACTCGACGGTCGCGAGATGCAGCGGCTGGCCGGTGGAGGCGAGGTAGGGCCTGCTGACGCGCTGATCATGGCACGGTCCGGGCTGGAACGTGTCGGACTTGCGGACCGCATTGCCTATGATTTTTCACCTCAGGAAATGTTGCCAGCGGCGGGGCAGGGTATTGTCGCTGTGGAGTGCGCCGCGAACGATTGGCAGACAAAGCGGATTCTCTCGTTGATCGATGATCCGGCGGCGCATCTGAGCGCCGATGCTGAGCGCGAGGTATTGTGGGTTCTCAATGGTCACTGCAATTCGCCGATCGCAGGGTTCTCGACCATCGACGGTTCGGACATGTCTTTGACTGCGTCTGTGCTCGATGAGCAGGGTGGTCACTTGATTGAAGCGACGCGGACGGGACCTGCCAACAAACCACGCGAGCTTGGCCGCGCGGTCGCGTTTGATCTTCTGGACAAGGGCGCAGCAGCGATTATCGAGCGCTCACGACCAGTCTAACCCTTATAGCTCCGAACGCGCTTCAGCATCTGCTCGACATGGGCGATCGGGGTTTCCGGCTGGATGCCGTGGCCGAGGTTGAAGATCAGCCGTCCGCCGGCATAGTTTTCCAGCACGTCATCAACCGCACGATCGAGTGCCGCTCCGCCTGCGATCAGCGCCAGAGGATCGAGATTGCCCTGTACGACAACGCGGCTTTGCACGCGCTCGCGAATGAACGTTGGCTCCGCCGCCCAATCGATGCTGACGCCATTGATGCCGGTGCGATCGACATAGGACGGCAGGAGGGCGCCGGCACCACGCGGAAAGCCGATGATCTTTGCGTCCGGCACCTTCCTGCGAACGCCCTCGACGATGCGGCGCGTCGGCTCCACAGACCATCGCTCAAATTCGCGCGGCGGCAATACGCCCGCCCAGGTGTCGAAGATTTGCAGAACGTCTGCGCCAGCCGCGAGTTGTCCAAGCAGATATTGGATTGAGTTTTCGACCAGCACATCGATGATCTTTGCGAACGCATCAGGCTCGCGATAGGCCAGCATGCGCGCGGGTGCCTGGTCCGGCGTGCCTTTGCCGGCCACCATATAGGTTGCCACCGTCCACGGTGCACCACAGAACCCGATCAGCGTGATCGCAGGGTTGAGATCGCGCCGGACGCGGCGCAGAGCTTCATAGACTGGTTCAAGTTTGTTGAAGTCGGCGGCCGTTGCCAGCGACTTGATCTTTTCAGGAGTGTCGAGCGGATCGAGCCGCGGCCCTTCGCCAACCTCGAAGCGCACAGCGCGTCCGAGTGCATGCGGCACCACGAGAATATCCGAAAAGATGATCGCGGCGTCGAAATTGAAACGCCGGATCGGCTGCAATGTCACTTCCGTCGCGAATTCCGGTGTGAAGCACAGATCGAGAAAGCTTCCGGCTCGTGCGCGCAGTTCGCGGTATTCCGGGAGATAACGGCCTGCCTGCCGCATCATCCAGACCGGCGGCACGGGTTGCCGATGGCCGGCGAGAACATCCATAAAGGGCTTGGGAGATGGAGCTTGGGTCAAACGAAATTCCGCTGCTGAACGATGGGGTTATTGCCGCCCTGATACACTGCGCGACCGGCTTTCGCCACCGCCTGAAGTCGAAAATCGGCACGAATTTCGCCGCTCCAGTGTGGCCAAGCCATGTTTTTCGGCCATTGTCGCGCCAGTGCAAGCTACGCTAACGATAGGGAAAGAACGCGGGAGGAAATCGTATGAAAACGGCGATTACGGAATTGTTCGGCATTCAGCACCCCATCATCCAGGGTGGCATGCATTACGTTGGTTTTGCGGAACTGGCTGCGGCCGTCTCCAGTGCGGGCGGGCTCGGGATCATCACCGGCCTGACGCAGCGGACGCCGGAACTGCTAGCCAAAGAGATCGCAAAATGCCGCGAGATGACGGACAAGCCGTTTGGCGTCAATCTCACGTTTCTGCCGGCTTTCACGGCGCCTCCGTATCCTGAATATATCGCGGCCATTCGCGAAGGCGGCGTCAAGATCGTCGAGACCGCAGGCCGTAGCCCTGAGCAGTACATGCCCGTGCTGAAAGCCGCAGGCATCAAGGTTATCCATAAATGCACGTCGGTTCGTCATTCGCTGAAAGCTGAGGCGATCGGCTGCGATGCGGTGAGCGTCGATGGATTCGAGTGCGGCGGCCATCCCGGCGAAGACGATATGCCGAATATGATCCTGCTCCCGCGCGCGGCAGAAGAATTGAAAATTCCGTTCGTTGCCTCGGGCGGCATGGCCGATGCGCGCAGCCTCGTCGCGGCACTCGCGATGGGTGCACAGGGCATGAACATGGGCACGCGCTTTATCGCCACGAAAGAAGCGCCGGTTCATGAGAGTGTGAAGAAGGCGCTTGTCGCCGCCTCTGAATTGGACACACGCCTCATCATGCGCGCAATCCGCAATACCGAGCGCGTGCTGAACAACAAGAAGGTCGAAGAGCTGCTCGAAATCGAACGCGAGAAAGGCAAGAGCCTCAAGATCGCGGATATTCACGATCAGGTCGCCGGCGTCTATCCGAAGGTCATGATCGAGGGCGATATGGACGCAGGCGCGTGGAGCTGCGGCATGGTCGTTGGATTGATCCACGATATTCCGACAGTGAAGGAATTAATCGATCGCATCATGGCGGATGCGGAGCGTATCATCCGCGGGCGGTTGACCGGATTTCTCGATGGGAATGTCGCGGCGGCGCAAAAGGTTGCCTGACAACTGATCCGATCAGAAATGGCGGGTTGCAAGCCCGCCATTTCTGTTCTCAATTAGAGATCATACGCCTCTTCCATCTGGCTGATGGTGTCGAGCTTGGCATGGAAGGGGGACCAGTCGTCGCTCTCTGCGATGGGCTTCCAGATCGCTTCGACCTCGTCGATCAGCATCGTGCAGGCCTCAGGCTTGCTGAAGAACGGATGGTTGAGATCGACGTGCGCACGCGGCGTGAAGTTTTGCAGCATATCCCTGACCGGCGCGAACGCCGGATTGGCATAGTGATCTTTTGAGGGGCTTTTGGCTGCGCGATCCGCGCTGGCAAGGCCGCCGAACCAATCGAAGAACGTCTGCTCGAAGGGGGCTTTGGTTTCCGACAGGAATATCCAGACCACACGTGCCAGTTCTGCGTCGTTCTGAGGGGCCTTTGATTCGACGCCGAGCCGCTTGAGCAGGGCGCTGGTGAATTCCTGGCGTAAGATCGGCTCGAATGTCCCAAGCGCCTGTTCAAGGCTGGAGCGTTCGGCGAGCGGAAGCAGGCATTCGGCAAGGCGCGTCAGATTCCAGAACAGCGCGTCGGGTTGCCGTCCATAAGCATAGAGTCCGGTCTCGTCGAAATAAGCGGCGGTGAAAGCGGGATCGAGCACGGGCAGAAAGCGCCACGGGCCGTAATCGAAGCTCTCGCCGGTCACGTTGATGTTGTCAGTGTTCAGAACGCCATGGACGAACCCCGCCGCCATCCATTGTGCGCCGACCCGGGCCACGCGCCGACAGACCTCTTCGAGAAACGCGACTGCACGTGCCGACGTATCATCGCGCCAGAGGTCGGGCATGTAGGTGCGGATCGTGTAATCCAGCAGCTTCTCTATATTGCCGGTTTCTTTCAGAAAAGCCTGCCGCTGAAACGTGCCGATCCGGATATGCGAATGGCTGAGGCGGACAAGAACCGATGCGCGTGTGGGCGACGGCTCATCGCCGCGCACCAGAGATTCGCCGGTCTCGATCAGGCTGAAGGACTTCGAGGTATCGACGCCCAGTGCCTGCAGCATCGAAGTGGCGAGAACTTCCCGCACGCCACCTTTCAGCGTGAGGCGTCCGTCGGCGGTGCGTGACCACGGTGTCTGGCCGCTTCCCTTGGTCGCAAGGTCGAGCAGGCGGCCGTCGCGAATATCGCGCAGCTGCGCGAACAGGAAGCCGCGGCCGTCTCCAAGCTCCGGGTTATAGGTGCGGAATTGATGGCCGTGATAGCGTAATGCCAGCGGCTGTGTGAAGCTGTCGGGCAGCGGTGTAAAGCGCCCGAAATGCGCAATCCACTCTTCATCAGTCAGCGTCTCAAGGCCAACGGATTTTGCAGCACGCTGATTGCGATAGCGCAAAATGTGTTGGGGAAACGCAGCCGGGGCGACGATGTCGAAAAAGTCGGGGCCTAGAGCGGAATGGCTGGTCGAGGCGCGATACAGGGGAGAGACGGACATCAAAAACTCGAATGATGGGAACGGCCGAGGCTTCCACCATAACGGACGAAACAGCGTTCGGGTTCAAAAAAGAGGGCGGGAATAACGGATTGACAGAGCACAGCGCGACAGCGTGTTATTTGTCGTTCCGTTATTCAGATCGGCTGAGATTGAGTTCGCGATGGGAAGGGCTGGCAACCATTTTTTCTCGCAGGCCTGTTCAGCATCACGATTATTGCAACGCTGTTTGCCTACGAGGCGATTTAGTGAGGCGATCTAGGTTGCGCCTCGCAACCTAGATCGTTTGAGACCACTCAGAAGGGCAGATGCCCGCTCTTGAAGTAGTACATGGCGAGAAAGCCGATCACCAATCCGACCACAACACCAAGCGCAACTTTCATCTCAAGAACCTTTCGTTGCGGTCGTGTGTCGAGCGCCGTTTCGACCGCGCCAGCCTTTTAGTGAATCTCCGCCGAGCGGGCCAGCGCTTCCTTCAGCTTCTCCAGAGTGAAGTCGGGACTGCGGGCGATGCCAAGAATCGGCTCCTCGCGGCGGGCGCACAGTTCTGCAGCTTCGGGCAGTTTGGCCGCAATATTGACGGGGATCACAACGGCTCCATGTTGGTCGGCATGAATAAGATCGCCCGATCGGACTGTCATGCCGTGAACACAGACGTCGTCACCGAAACCGTCGAGATGAACGTAGGCGTGGGATGGGTTGAGCATGCCTGCGAGGGCTTGGAATCCCGGAGCCCATTGCGGGATGTCACGGATCGATCCGTCAGTGATCACGCCGAGGCAGCCAAGCGCCTTATGGACCGAGCTGTTGACCTCGCCCCAGAATGCTCCGAAGCCGATGTTGGCGCCGTCCAGATCCTGGATCACGTTGATCCGTGGGCCGGGGCCGGTGCCGGCAGTATTCATAATACGCCAGCCGCTGCGCGCGCTGGTCAGCGGGCGACTGGCTGGATGCTGATGTCGCGCGAATTGTTGCGGTACGGGCGTAGCCGACCATCGGAGGCAGGTCCGGAAATGGGCAAACGAAAGGCTTGCTCGTGAAGCCTGTCAAACGGCGTTCCGGCGCGACCACTTCCATTGCATTGCAAATTGTCGGGGTGTCATAACGGGCCAGTTCTGCGAGCAATGCAGCGGGAAGTGGTTCGGTCACGGGTTTCATCTCCTGATTTTGATTTTGTTGCTGTCCCGATCCGGACGAACGGTCGCGGGATGAGTTTGCCGGTCCTGAAGCCTGGCAGCAAGCTTCGGCAAGGGTGGACTAGGGCGCCATCCCATGTTTTGTGTAGAGTGAAAATCTCATAAGGCGATGATGTCCGGACAAGCCGGGCACCGGTATAAAAAACTGACAAAAATATCAGGGGATGAAATGGCAACGAACAAGAAGAAGCTTTTGATTGTGGAAACGATGTCGCCAAGCGGCTGGGCGCTATTCAAGGAAAGAAGCGATATCGAAGCTATCGAATTTCCCAACACCATCTCGGCCCCCGATTTCAATGCGATGCTGCGGCAACACGCCCCGGTCAACGGGGTGGCACTCGGCGGAACTCGGTTCGGCGAAAATGAAATCGTTTCATCCGGCGAGATGATGGTGGTCGCACGCATCGGTGTTGGCTACGACGCGGTCGACGTGCCGGCCCTGAGTGCCAAAAGTATCCCATTGATGACGGCAGGCACGGCCAACTCGCCGTCCGTCGCCGAAGCCGCCTTGTTCATGATGATGGCGCTGGCGAAACGCGCTGCCGAACTGGACGAAATGGTGAAGAGCAATCAATGGAATAAGCGGCTTGGTGCGATTCCGTTCGATCTTCTCGGCAAGACTGCCCTGGTCGTGGGCTTTGGCCGTATCGGTACACGGCTGGTCAAGCGGCTGCTGGCAATGGAAATGAATGTATTGGTCTATGATCCGTTCAAGACCAACGAGGAGATCCAGGCCGCTGGTGCCGAGTGTGTGACCGATCTCGATGCGGCATTGTCTCGCGCGGACTTCGTTTCGCTTCATTGCCCGAAATCTCCGGCGACAGTCGGGCTGATCGGCGCTGCCCAGCTCAAGCGAATGAAGCGGTCGGCGTATCTGATCAATACCGCGCGGGGAGGCATTGTTGACGAGAAAGCGCTCTATGCGGCGCTGACCGAAGGGATGATTGCCGGCGCAGGCCTGGACGTTTTCGAGCAAGAGCCGCCGCCGGTCGACAATCCGTTGCTGACATTGTCCAACGTGATCACAGCACCTCATCTTGCTGGCGTGACGCGAGAGGCGCTCGATCGCATGGGCTTACAAACCGCGCGCAACATCATCAGCGCACTGGATGGTACCCCCATTCGCGAGAACGTCATCAACCAGGATGTTCTGAACTGAGGGGACAGTCGGACGGGTGACATGCCGCTGCAGAACCGCGTGACACCGTTTGGCGAGATCGTTGCGACGTCGCATCGCGGCCGCTTCACCGGCAATCGCGGGATCATCCACGATCCCGCGACTCGGACGTTGCTGAACCGGCGCTGGTCCTCAAAGGCGTGGATCACCTGTGTCTGCGAATTCAAGGGACGCCGACGCAAGGTCATGGGCGGCCGGAGCTGGACCGAGCTGTTCTTTCTGGATGAAGCAACGGCGTTCGCCGCAGGGCATCGACCGTGTTTCTATTGCCGCCGTACGGACGCCGTGGCATTTCGTGACGCATGGGGCAGAGGGAACGGGCATGTCCAGCCATACGCGAAGGACATGGACGAGGTCCTTCACCGCGAGCGCCTCGAAAAAAGTAGCAAACGTCTCCATCCGCTGCCCATGCCTGTTCGGGAGTTGCCGAACGGGGTGATGATTACCACGGCAGACAAGAGCTATCTCATGGCTGACGGTGAAGCCTGGCTATGGTCATTCGCTGGTTACAGTCGTTTTCCAGCAGCCCCCGAGGGGGTAAAGCTCCTGACGCCGCCATCCATCGTCAACGCGTTGCGTGCGGGATATCGTCCCGACATCGATATCAGCGCGTCCATTTCGAGGTGAGAGCCGTTCGTCGCAATCAGGCGTCACTGTTTGCGAGTCCGACCGCCCATAGCGCGAAAGCATAGGCGATCGCGACTTCATCGAGTCGGTTGAACCGCCCCGAAGCGCCGCCATGGCCTGCACCCATATTGGTGCGCAACAGGACAGGGCCGCCACCCGTCATGATCGGACGCAAGCGCGCGATCCACTTGGCTGGCTCCCAATAGGTCACGCGCGGATCAGTGAGGCCGCCCATCGCCAGGATCGCGGGGTAATCCTTTGCAGCGACGTTATCGTAAGGCGAATAGGAGAGGATGGTCTTGAAATCCTCAGCGCTCTGGATCGGATTGCCCCACTCCGGCCATTCCGGCGGCGTCAGCGGCAGGGACTCGTCGAGCATCGTGTTGAGCACGTCAACGAAGGGCACCTCGGCAACGATGCCGGCGAACAATTCGCCTGCTCGGTTAGCGACGGCTCCCATCAACATGCCGCCGGCGCTGCCGCCGTGGCCGACAATCTTCTTCGCGGATGTGTACTTCGCGTCGATCAGCGCGTGGCCAGCGGCGGCAAAGTCGTCGAACGAGTTCGTCTTTTTGTCGCGCTTGCCGTCAAGATACCAGCCCCAGCCTTTGTCCGATCCGCCGCGAATATGCGCAATGGCGTAGACGATGCCGCGGTCGACCAACGACAGCCGGTTGGCGGAAAACGACGCAGGAATGGCATGGCCGTAAGATCCGTACCCATACAGCAACAGCGGCGCGCTGCCGTCACGGACCAGTCCTTTGCGATGAAGAATGGAAACCGGCACCTCCGCGCCGTCATGTGACGTCGCCATGATGCGTGTGGTCACATAGTCCGCCGGGTTGTGACCTGATGGGATTTCCTGTCGCTTGCGCAGAGCACGCTCGCGGCTGACCATATCGTAGTCGAACACTTCCGACGGCGTAGTCATGGACGAGTACGAAAAACGCAAATTCGTTGTATCGAATTCGTAACCGCCCAGGGTGCCGAGTGAGTAGGCGGCCTCGTCGAAAGCGATGGCGTGCTCTTCGTTGGTCTGGAGATCGCGGATGATAATAGACGGCAGGGCATTTGCACGCTCCAGCCGCACCAGATGATTGGCATAAAGCTCGACATCGATGACGTAGATGCCGGAACGATGCGGGATCAAGTCACGCCAATTGGACCGGGCAGGCGAGTCGAGCGGCGCTGTAACGATCTTGAAGTCAATCGCGCCGTCCGCGTTGGTGAGAATGAAAAGCTCGTCGCCGCGATCGGATACTGAATACTGCACGCCGTCTTCACGCGCTGTGACCAGCCGCGGCGGAGTGTCTGGATTGGCGAGATCAATCAGCCGTTGTTCCGATGTTTCGTGGTCCCCCCCTGCGATGACGCAGAAGCGACCGCTGGCACTCTCATGGATATGAGTGAACCAGCCAGAGTCTTTTTCCTCATAGACGAGGACGTCCTCCGACTGGAGCGTCCCGAGGCGATGGCGGTAAACCTGCATCGGGCGGTGGTTGTCGTCGAGTTTGACATAAAAGAACGACTGCGAGTTGGCGCTCCACACCACACCGCCATCGGTCTCTTCGACGACGTCGGCGCTATCCTCGCCGGTTTCCCAGTTACGAACGCGAATCGTGAAGTATTCCGAGCCGCGGACGTCCGCGCTCCAGGCTTCAAGCTTGTGATCGGGGGAATGACGTGCGCCGCCGAAATGGAAATATTCGCTCTTTGCGGCGAGCTCGTCACCATCGATGATGAACCGTTCTTCGCCGCCGTTGCGGGCGGAGCGGCCGATCATTTCATGCTGGCCGCCCTCGCGATATTTGTGAAAATAGGCAAATGGTCCGTCAGGTGACGGTACACTGGAATCGTCTTCCTTGATGCGGCCGCGCATTTCCGCAACCAGCTTTGTCTGTAACGGAGCCGTGTGCCCAAGCACGGACTCGGTGTAGATGTTTTCCGCCTCCAGATAGCTGCGGATATCCGCCTTCAGGATCGACGGATCCCGCAAGACTTCCTGCCAGTTGTCATCCTTCAACCAGGCATAGTCATCAGCGACAGTAACGCCGTGACGGGTGAAGCTGTGTGGACGGCGCGGCGCGACCGGCGCCGTTGCCGGTTGTCGGATGTTCATGCGATTTTGCCTTCGGTAAACTAGTGCGGTGGATCTGACGTTCGTATCAGAACTAACGGCGAGTCCATCATACGAACGTCAGATCCAAAACCGCACTAGATTCATATTTTTGCTAGTGTCCCTTAGGTTCTGACATTCGTAAACGAGATAGCCGCAAACTAATACGAATGTCAGAACCGGGACACTAGAACAGCTTAGCTATTCGCATTTGGCGCGGATGCAATCCCCGCCAGTGCCAGAACCGTATGCAACAAGACGTTCGCGCCAGCCGTGCAGTCCGCCTGTGTCGCGTCCTCGATCTCGTTGTGGCTGATACCGTCCTTGCAGGGCACGAAGATCATCGCTGCCGGCATGACTGTCGCCAGATTGCAGGCGTCATGACCTGCGCCGGACGTGATGCGGCGGTTGGAATAGCCGAGTTCCTTGGTCGCGTTTTCGACGGCCGCAACAAGCTTGGTGTCGAAAATGGTCGGTTCCTTACGCCAGATCTGGTTGAGATCAATCGAAACCTTGCGCCGTTTGGAAATCTCTTCAATCGCGGTGTTCAGGCCGCTGTGAAGTTTGTCCAACGTGTCGGCGTTAGCGCTGCGGATATCGACTGTAAACTTCAGATCGCCCGGGATCACGTTGCGTGACGGATTGTCGATGATGATTTCGCCGACGGTCCCGGCCGCGTGTGGCCCGTGCTCTTTTGCCAGTTTTTCGACCACCAGTACGAATTCCGCGAATGCGGCAAGCGCGTCGCGACGCAACGGCATTGGCGTCGTACCGGCATGGCTTGCGAACCCGGCGATTGTGCCATCATACCAGATGATACCCTGGCCGCGATCCACCACGCCGATGGTTTTGCTTTCCGCCTCCAGGATCGGTCCCTGTTCGATGTGCAGTTCGACGAACGCGCTGAATTTCTGCTTCCCGACGGGCTCTGCGCCCCGATAACCAATGGTGTCGAGTGCTTCGGCAACAGTGATGCCGTCGGCGTCCTTCCGGCCGAGAATGTTGTCGGTCGTATATTCGCCGGCATAGGCGGCGGACGCCATCATCGCAGGCGCGTAACGCGAGCCTTCCTCATTGGTCCAGTTGCAGACGCAAATGGGAGCGTCAGTTTCGATGCCGGCATCATTCATGGCACGGACGACCTCAAGCGCGGCGAGCGTCCCGAGGATACCGTCGTATTTTCCGCCGGTCGGCTGGGTGTCGAGGTGAGAGCCGATGCCGATCGGCGGCTTCGACATGTCGCGACCGGGACGCAACGCAAACATGGTGCCCAGTGCGTCGACACGGACTTCGCATCCTGCGGCCTCGCAAGCGGTGCGAAACCAGTCGCGCACTTGCTTGTCTTCCGCACCAAGGGTCAGCCGCCGGACGCCGCCCTTGGGCGTGCCGCCGAACTTCGCTGTCTCGTGAATGTCATTCCACAGGCGTGCGGAATTGATCTGAAGATTTGATTTTGCTTTGCTCATGAGGCCTCGATAACCCAGGTTTGGATGGAATACATCCCACGAAAAGGCGTGTCAGGTGTGCCGGTGGGCGGGGCGCTTGCGCGCCTTGGTAGATTTGCCGTCTGCGTCGGTGGGGATCATGACCACGCGGCCATAGCGTACGCCGCGCTCCGCGATGACGTGGTCGGCGAGGTGCTGTACCTCCGACGCCGGGCCTTTCAATGCGGTGATCTCCATGCAGTTGTCGTTGTCGAGATGGACATGGAGCGTTGCCAGCGACAGGTCATGGTGATCATGGAAATTGTTGACCAGGCGGCTCGAAAGATCGCGGGCTGCGTGATCGTAGACGTAGACCAGCGCGGCGACGCATTCTCCGGATTTTCCCGCGTCCTGCGCAGCCTGTTGCATGCCCGCGCGGGCAAAGTCGCGGATGGCCTCCGAGCGGTTGTGGTAGCCGTGCTGTTCGATCATGCGATCGAGCTCGGCCATCAATTCGTCATCGAGTGTAATCGTCACGCGCTGCATCAAGGGACTCCGAACTCGGACACGGTTAGTATGATGATTTATTGACATTATCATACTTGACATGTCAGCTACCATCGCCGGGCTTGAGTGTTTTAAGAAGTGTAGTGGGCGGTGGGCAAGATCAAACATCAAGTGGTCGGCCGTGGGCGTTTGCTTGCAGCGACTCGTAATTCATTTCTAGTTCGATGGCGGCCCGCAGGAATTGCAATTCTTGCCTCGTTTATCGCCTTCGTGCCTCATGCATCGGCACAGAACGAGAATCTCTCGGACGGCGCGACGTCGCTGCCGCCGATGGATGTTGTCGCAAGCGGATCACGTCGGGCGCCCGTTACGAGACAGCAGGCCGATTCCAGCGGTCCTGTGCCTGCAGCCCTCTCTGACCCGGGCGGGGATACGCCAATATTGTCCGCGAGTGAGAAGACGTTCAGCGGTACGGAAGTCAATGAGCGGCCTTTTTCCCGCCCGGCGGAGGCGCTCGAAGTGGTGCCGGGTCTGATTATCACGCAGCACAGTGGCGACGGTAAAGCCAATCAGTATTTTCTGCGGGGATTCAATCTGGATCACGGAACGGATCTTGCGATCTCCGTCGATGGCATGCCCGTCAACATGCGCACGCACGGCCACGGGCAGGGTTATGCCGACTTGAATTTCCTGATTCCCGAATTGATTGGATCAGTGAATGTGAAAAAGGGGCCGTACTTCGCGGATGAGGGCGACTTCTCGTCCGTAGGAGCAGTCAATGTCAGCCTTATCGATACTGTCAAGAAATCCATGGCTTTGGCCACAGTTGGCAGCTTCGGTTATCGCCGGGCGCTTGGGATCACGTCGACGAAGGTTGGGGAGGGCAATCTGCTCGTGGCTGGTGAAGCCAATACCGATAACGGCCCGTGGGATTATCCCGATAAGCTGCGAAAGCTGAATGCCGTCGTTCGTTATACCGAAGGGACAGTCGACAACGGCATGTCGCTCACCGGAATGGCCTATTCGAACCGCTGGAATTCGACGGACCAGGCGCCGTTGCGCGCGATCACGTCCGGCTTGATCGGGCTTTACGGCGCGCTCGATCCGACCGACGGCGGCAATTCCGACCGTTTCTCGATTTCCGGTCGGTGGGCCCAAACCGACAAGGACGGCTCATCCAAGATTAATTTCTACGCGATCAAGAGTTCACTCGATCTCTATAACGATTTCACGTTTTTTCTCGACAATCCCGACAACGGTGATCAGTTTCATCAGCACGATGATCGTGTGCTCGCGGGTGTCAACGCCTCGCATACATTCAATACCGTGTTTGCCGGGCTGCCGATGCAGACGGAGATCGGCCTTCAGAGCCGCTACGATGATATCAAGGTGTCGTTGTCCGACACCGTTCAACGGCAGTTTCTGTCGGGCACACGCAACGACAAGGTGAAGGAAGGCAGCGTCGGTCTGTTCATCCAGAATACGGTTCACTGGACAAGCTGGCTTAGAACCTACGTCGGATATCGCGGAGATTTCTATAACGCCAACGTCGAGTCCTTTATCAATCCCGCCAATTCCGGCAATGCCAATGCGTCGATCGGCAGCCCGAAATTTGGAATCGTGTTCGGCCCGTTCGCCAAGACCGAATTCTTCTTCAACGCGGGTGAGGGCTTCCACAGCAACGATGCTCGCGGCGTTACTATCAAGGAATCACCCTCGGACGGCTCGCCCGTGGATTCCTCGCCGTTCTTGGTCAAAACAAAGGGGGCAGAAGTCGGCATCAGGACACGGGCGATTCCGAATCTTGATAGTTCGGTCAGCTTGTTTGTGCTCGATTCCGCATCTGAAATTTTATTTGTCGGTGATGCAGGTGACACTGAGCCGAGCCGGCCGAGTCGCCGTTATGGTGTTGAGTGGAGCAATCACTACAAGCCATACTCGTGGCTGAGTTTTGACGGCGATCTTGCCGTCACCCATGCCCGCTTTCGCGGCAATGATTTCGATCAGGCTGCTGCTTATGCGCAATTAGCTAGCCATCCCGAAGCACAAATTGGAAATGCGCCGGGAGATTTTATTCCCGGTGCGCCGAACATGATCGCCTCCGTTGGCTTCAGGATCGGCGAACAGACCGGTTGGTTTGCCGGGTTGCGGTACCGCTATTTCGGTCCCCGGCCCCTGACGGAAGATGGTGCGTTCGTGTCTCCGGCGACCGGCTTGCTGAACGGACAACTCGGCTATCGGTGTGAGAACGGATGGCGCATCCAGTTGGACGGCTTCAACCTGACCGACAGCACATCGGACCAAATCACCTATGCCTATGGTTCGCTGCTGAAAACCGATGCGTTGCACGCGCAGTGTACCTCCGGGAGTTCGCCACCAGCTGCTGTCTGCCAGACCGGCGTGATGGACCGTGTGCTGCATCCTGTTGAGCCGCTTGCTGTCCGTCTCACGCTTGCGGGACAATTCTAACAAAGCACTTTGCGGTTCTGCTGTATCGGATATGGTCACTCGCTAATGGAAGGCGCGGCGAATGTTTGGAATTCTGGGGCTTGGTTTTGTGCTGGGGATGCAGCACGCGCTGGAGGCCGATCACATCGCCGCTGTTTCCAGCATCGCAGCCCGAAGGACGAATGTCGGAGACATTGTTCGGCATGGGCTGACCTGGGGCCTTGGTCACACGATTACGCTCTTTCTGTTTGCCGGTGCGGCTATCGTTCTCGGCCACGCGATTCCGGAACATCTGGCACAACCGCTCGAGGCCGCTGTGGGCGTGATGCTGGTCGGTCTGGGGTCGCACGTGCTCTGGCGATTGTGGCGCGATCGGGTGCATTTTCACGCGCATGGCCACGGCGACGGAGCCATGCATCTCCATGCGCATAGTCATGCCCACGACATCGCGCCTCACGCACGCAGCACGCACTCCCACGAACACGGTTTTCGTTGGCGATCCCTGTTTGTTGGTTTGATGCATGGCATGGCAGGGTCGGCAGCGCTGCTCGTGCTCGCGGTGTCGCAAGCAAAGGAGCCCCTTCAAGGCCTTCTTTACGTCGCGCTGTTTGGAATCGGATCGATGATCGGAATGGGGGCACTGTCGGCGGTGATCGCGTTACCGCTCGCCGCGTCGGCACGGTTCCTCACCTGGGCCAACCGTGCATTGCAAGTGGTCGTTGGGATCGTGACGATATCGATCGGTGTGATGACAATCCACGCGACGGTTTTTGCCTGATATTTCTCTCGTCGAAGATTGAGACGTATTGCCGCACGTGCAGCGATGCGTTGCGCCGCAATAAGTGAGGCGTGTTTTCATCACTTTTCTTTCGCGTCGTTTTCGGGGATCATCGGTCCACGACATAAAACAACGGCAGGTTCGGACAACGATCACGAACCGCGAAGGGGAGCGCTCTCAATGATTTATCATACACGCCTGAAAACCGCCGTTGCTGCGGCAATGCTGGCTTTGTTCGGCGGCGTTGCAATGGCACAAGACTATCCGACCAAACCGATCACGCTGATCGTTCCGTGGCCGGCGGGTGGCTCGACAGATATCGCCATGCGCGCCATCGCGGACGCCGCATCAAAGACACTCGGTCAGCCAATCGCTGTGGACAACAAGGCTGGCGGTGGCGGCACGGTCGGTCCCGCGACAATGGCGGCCACTGCAAAGCCGGACGGCTATACCATTTCTCAGATTCCGATCACGGTATTCCGTTTGCCGCTGATGCAGCAGGTCTCATGGGATTCCGGCAAGGACTTCAGCTACATCGTCCACCTTACCGGCTACACCTTCGGTGTCACGACCAATGCGGATTCCCAGTTCAAGACGTGGAAGGACGTTGTCGATTTCGCCAAGCAAAATCCGGGCAAGGTCACCTATGCAACGCCGGGCGCGGGAACATCACTGCACATCGGTATGGAGCAGATTGCGGGTCTTGCCGGCGTTAAGCTGACGCAGGTTCCATTCAAGGGCGGAGCGGAGACCAATGCTGCGGTGCTCGGCAATCACACGATGCTGCAGGCCGACTCCACAGGATGGAGGCCGTTGGTTGATGCCGGCAAGCTTCGTCTGCTGATGGTGTGGACCGACAAGCGTTCGCCGAACTTCCCTGACGCGCCGACCCTCAAGGAGTTGGGTTATCCGATGGTGTATGATTCGCCATTTGGGATTGCCGGCCCGAAGGGCATGGATCCAAAGATTGTCGCCAAACTCCATGATGCGTTCAAGAAGGCGATCGAAGACCCTGCCGTGATCGCAACGCTTGCGAAATACGACATGGTGCCGAACTACAAGAACACCGAGGACTACAAGAAGTTCGTAGCCGAAGTCACTGACTCCGAGCGCAAGGTGATCGAGAACCTCGGATTGGGCAAGAAGACGAACTAGAGCCTGCGCGCAAACGGGGGCCTGCGATGAATTTCCGTCGCAGGTCCTGCATCTGATAGGTTGCGGGAGGCAATACGCAAATGAACGGTTCGAGCGGCACTAAAGGTCTGCTGAACAATTCCGAATTATGGGGCGGTGTGGTCGGGCTTGCGCTCGGCATCTTTGTGATCTGGTCGGGATACAAACTTAACATCGGGAGCATCAACGATCCGGGGTCGGGCTATGTGCTCTTCTACACGGGCCTGTTGATGTGCCTGTTTGCAGGGACGATCATCGTCTCGGCATTCACCGACGGAGGGCCGACATTCGGTTCACTATGGGCTGGCACGCGCTGGACCAAGCCGCTCGTCGTGATCGGTTGCCTTGCGGCCTTCTCGTTCCTGCTTGAGCCACTCGGCTTTCTCCTGGCGTCGATCCCGTTGATGCTGTTGCTCCTGCGCGTGATTGATCCGGTGCGCTGGACGTTGGCAGTCCCGATTGCGGTTTTTGCTCCGCTCGGCATGTGGTGGGTGCTGAAGAAGGCTCTCCTGATCCAGTTGCCCGCGGGCATGTTTAATATCGGTTGAGCAGGAATAAGCCATGGATGTTCTTCTCAACGTTGTGCACGGTTTCGGTGTCGCTCTTCAGCCGATCAATCTGCTCTACTGCTTTATTGGCGTGTTCATTGGCACGCTGGTTGGCGTCTTGCCCGGCATCGGGCCGATCTCGGCGATGTCGCTGTTGTTGCCGGTGACGCTTTCGAGCAGCCCGGAGTCCGGCATCATCATGATGGCGGGCATCTACTACGGCTCCATGTATGGAGGCTCGACCACATCGATCCTGGTCAATATTCCCGGTGAGGCTGCGTCGGTCGTCACCTGTCTTGATGGTCACCAGATGGCGAAGCAGGGCCGGGCGGGGCCGGCACTCGGCATTTCAGCGCTGGGTTCGTTTATCGCAGGCACATTTGCATTGGTTGCCTTGATGCTGATCGCGCCGTCACTGGCAAGTCTCGCAGTGGCGTTCGGCCCGGCTGAATATTTCAGCCTGATGGTTTTGGGCCTGATCGTTCTGACCTTTCTTACGCAAGGCTCGATGGCCAAAGCATTGCTGATGGCCTGCGTTGGCGTGGTGCTTGGCCTGATCGGCCTCGATAGCATTACCGCCATGCCGCGACTGACATTCGGCCGACTGGAATTGATCGACGGCATCGGTCTTGTGCCCGTGGTGATGGGGCTGTTCGGCGTCGCGGAAGTTCTCATCAACATCGAGCAGGTTCTCAAGCGGGATGTGATCGACGCCAAGATCACGCAGCTTTTGCCGAACAAGGCCGACTGGAAGGCCAGCGCTGGACCAATCGGGCGGGGCACCGTGCTCGGATTCTTTCTCGGGATTTTGCCCGGCGGCGGAGCGGTCGTGGCGTCCTTCGCGTCTTACGCACTCGAGAAGCGGCTGTCGCGAACGCCGGAACGCTTCGGCAAGGGGGCGATCGAAGGTGTCGCGGGGCCGGAATCCGCGAACAACGCAGCGGCCGGTGGGGCCTTCATTCCGCTGATGACGTTGGGGATTCCACCAAATGTGGTGATGGCGCTGCTGCTGGGCGCGTTTGTCATCCACGGCTTGCAGCCGGGCCCGTTGATGATCACGCAAAATCCCGGATTGTTCTGGGGGATCATTGCCAGCATGTACATCGGCAACGCCATGCTGCTGGTGTTGAACCTGCCGTTGATCGGGATGTGGGTTCAACTCCTGAAGCTGCCATACAATGTGCTGTTTCCCTTGATCCTGCTGTTCACGATCATTGGCGTCTATTGCAGCAGCAACAATGTCTTCGACGTCTATGTAATGGTCGGGTTCGGCGTGATCGGATATTTTATGCGCAAGTTCGGCTACGAGCCCGCGCCGCTTGTTCTGGCATTCGTGTTGGGTCCTATGCTGGAGAACAATCTGCGCAAGTCGCTGATCCTGTCGCAAGGCGATCTGCTGACTTTCGTCCAGCGTCCAATCTCCGCCGTCTGTCTGGTATTTGCTGCAATCCTGCTTATCGGTCCACTGCTGCCGTCGTTGCGCAAGAAGCGTGAGCTTGTTGCGCTTGACGAAGGAGCGTGACCTACCTCCATCGGCCCGAGATGGAACTTATCTGCATTCGCGGAGTCATCACCGACGCGATGATTATTTTTCCACGCCGGTGCAGACTCCATTGAAGATGGGATGATGTTCGATCCTGAGAGCGTGCGGCATGACGATTTGCGCGGCGGCACGCCTCCGTGGAATCAAAATCTGCGGCAGTCGAGGAGGCCGACAGTCGTCGAGGACTTCCGCTGCGAAGTTCTGATCGTAGGCGCGGGTGTTACGGGTTCGCTGGCCGCCGAACATCTAGCATCTCGAGGGCATGACGTCTGTGTCATCGACCGACAGCGGCCGGGCTTTGGCAGCACCGCAGCCAGCACCGCCATGCTGTTATGGGAGATTGATCGGTCACTGACTGAACTCACGGATATTTATGGATTTGATCGGGCGGCGAATATTTATCGTCGCAGCATGGCGGCTACGAGCGGCCTTGTTGAACTGGTCAATTCGCGCGGACTGGCCTGTGACCTGCGCCAAAGGCATTCACTGTATATGGCGAGCAATGAGATCGGTGAACGCGAACTGCTTGCTGAGCATAGTCTGCGCAAGCAGGCTAGGCTGCCCGGCAATTTTCTTGACCATCGGACATTACTTGGAGAACTCGAGTTGTCCCGCGAGGCTGCAATTTTGTCTCCCGGCTCTGCGGATGCGAATCCATTGTTATTGTCTGCGGCGTTGCTTATCGCGGCCACCAAGCAGAACGCCCGATTGTTCGATGCGGAGGCTGTGACCTATGACAACAGCGGGAATGCCGTCGTTGTTGGTCTTGACGATGGGCATATCATCGAAGCCAAACAGGTCGTACTGGCAACCGGTTATGTCATGCCAGACTTCGTCACGTCCTCCCTGCACAAGGTATCATCAAGCTGGGCGATCGCTACGCCACCGCAGCCAGCCGATATGCTCTGGCGGGATGGTGTTTTGATCTGGGAAGCCTCCGAGACGTACAGCTACGCACGCACCACGGCTGACAACCGGATTGTTATGGGCGGAGAGGACGATGACACAGTTGTTGAGCCGGAAGCGCGCGATCGGCTGATGCCGATGAAGGCGGAGACAATTCTCAACAAGCTGCATGCGCTGTGGCCGAAAGCGACGAATGTCGCGGAGTTCGTCTGGTCTGGCGCGTTTGGGACAACAAGCGACGGCCTGCCGCTGATCGGGGGTGTTCCCGGACATCCGCGTATCCATGCCGCTTACGGATACGGTGGCAATGGCATTACGTTCAGCTATCTCGCGTCGCGCATGATCGCGGCTTCGATCGCCGGCAACAATCAACCGTGGTTCGATGATTTCGCGATCGACCGGGATGCTCCGAAGATTGTTTAGTTCGATCGCTTGAAGCCCTCTGGCTATAGGTCTCCAAACTTGATGCAAAAACGATCATGCCCGGCACAGGGCCGGGCATGACGAAAGAGTTCAGCAAGAAACGTTCAGCAGGGCTGCTTATTTGCCGAGGCCCCGCTCCTTGAAGTACTTCATCGCACCGGGATGGAATGGAATGGGCGAACGCTCCTGAATCTGGTTGTCCAGCGAGAAGCTCTCGGCCTCCTTATGCACGGCGACGATGTCGGCCTTCTTCTCAACGAGCGTCTTGACGATATTGTATGCGTCGTCATCGCTCATCTTGCTGCCCGTGAGAATGATGTTCCAGACTTCGGTGTTCTTGTTGTCCTTGTCGTAGCCTGGATAGGTTCCGGCCTTGATTGTGCCAGCGCTGTAGAGCTTGCCGTACTTCGCATTCATCTTGTCAACGATGTCAGCGTGATCGATCAGCTTTATCTTGACGCCGGGTGTTGCGGCGAGATCTGTCACGGATGCGGTCGGCACCCCGCCCACCCAGAAGAATGCATCGATCTTGCCGTCCTTGATCGCATTGACCAACTCGGCGACGCCGAGACGTTCGCGCTTCATGTCCTTGTCCTTGTCGAGGCCGGCGGCCTCGATGACGCGGAAGGCCATCACTTCCGTTGCACTGCCCGGCGAGCCGGTAGAGACGCGCTTGCCCTTGAGGTCAGCCATCGTGTTGACGCCGGTGCCCTCGATGGTCACCACGTGCATGCGGTTCGGATAGACAACCAGGAGTGCCTGCAGCGGGATCTTGCCGCTCTTGAACTTGTCCTCGCCCTTGTAGGCATCAAGCGCAGCGTCGGCCATGGCGAAGCCGAGTTCGCTTTGTCCTGTGCCGATGAGCTTGAGATTGTCGACTGAACCGCCAGTGACTTCCGCGGTCGCCTGCACATTCGGCAGGTTCTTCGACAGGACGTTGGCGATCGCGCCGCCGAGCGGATAGTACACGCCGCCCGTGCCGCCTGTCCCAATCGACATGGTCTTTTGCTGCGCATATGCGCTCAGGCCCAAGCCAACGGAGAGCGCAAAGGCCAACGCCGCAGCGACTTTCGTTCTTTTCATCATCGTCGATGTTCCTCCTGGTTAAATCTTTAGGCCGGTCGTTCGACTGCCGGTCCCTTTGCCTGCCATAACAATACCCCTAATCCGATAAGGACGCCGGGTACATACGTGTAACTGATGTCGCGGCCAATCGCCGCTTCGATGATTGCTTCGATCAAGCTCGGGAAGACGAGAAGAAGTCCCGCCAACACCAGCAGCCCGCGTTCAACCAGTGTGGTTTGCCGCAAGGCCCAGCCTTGCGCGGCGGCTGCCAGCGCCATCAAGCCAAGTGTGGTCTTGAGCGTGATTTCGACAATGTCGACCCATGAACCGCCCTTCGGAATATTGAGCAGCAATCCTACGCCTTGCGGATCGAGGACGAACACGAACGGAACGAGGAATGCGGGCAGTGTGTACTTCCACGACTGCAAGGTCGTCTTGTAGGGATCACCGCCGGTGATCGCAGCCGCCGCAAATGGGGAGAGGGCGGTTGGTGGGGAGACCTCCGAGAGCACGGCATAATAGAAGATGAACATGTGTGCGGCGTAATCAGGGACACCGAGCTTGATCAGCGCCGGTGCCGCGATCACCGCACAGATGATGTATGACGCCGTTACCGGCACGGCGAGACCGATGATCCAGACGATAAGTGACGTGTAGATCGCGGTCAGCAGCAAACTGCCGCCGGCATAGGCGATCACGATCGACGAGAACTTCAGTCCGAGCCCGGTCAGCGTCACGATGCCGACTACGATGCCGGCTGACGCACAGGTGGTCGCGGCGTTGAGTGCGCCGATAGAACCATCGGCGAGCGCGCGTACCAGCTTTTTCGGCATCAGTGCGGTTTCCTTGCGAAGGAAACTCAGCAAGAACGTGGTTATGACCGCATAGAACACCGAGAGCATCGGCGAATAGCCGATCATCATGAATACCACAACCGCGACCAGCGAGATGAAATGAAAGCCATAGCGCTTGGTCATTTCGCCGAGTGACATGTCCGGCTTGATGTCGACATTGTGGGTGCCAAAGCGCTTGGCATCGAGTTCGACCATGACAAGGAGCGACGCGTAATAAAGGCACGTCGGAATGGTCGCCATCCAGATGACGTCGAGATAGCTGATCTTGAGGAATTCAGCGATCAGGAACGCTGCAGCGCCCAGCACAGGCGGGGACAGGATCGCGCCAAGGCCACCTGCCGCGAGCAGGCCGCCTGCGGCATTCTTTTCAAACCCGGCCTTCTTCATCATCGGGTACGCGACGGTGCCGATCATCACGGTCGTCGCGACGCCTGACCCGGAGGGGCCGCCGAGGAGGAAAGATGACAGCACCACGGTGCGTCCCGCGGCATTTGTCTTGCCGCCCATCAAGGCGAGCGAGAAGTCGATGAAGAACTTGCCGGCGCCGGATTGTTGCAGGAACGCGCCGAAGATCGTGAACAGGATAATCAGAGTGGCGGAGACGTCGACGGCTACACCAAAGATGCCTTCGAGCGTGATGAAAAGATGTCCCACGAGGCGCGACACGTCGTAGCCGCGATGAGTCCACGGCGCGGGGAGATGCGGTCCGAGCATCGCGTAGGCGATGAAAAATACCGCCACGACCGGCATGATCAGGCCCGTCGTGCGACGCGTCGCCTCAAGCACCAGAATGATGAAAATGATACCGACAACGACGTCGAGATGATCGGGCGTCGTCGCGCGATCGGTGAAATCGTCGCCGCCCCACAGTGCGTATCCGATGGTGGCGACCGCGAGGATGCCGGGAACAATGTCCCACCAGCGCACGTGATTGCGGAAGCGCGCCGCGAGAGGAAACAGCAGAAAGCTCAGGACCAGCGTGAAAGCGACGTGCGTATAACGAAGCTCCTGCGTGGGGACGATGGCATAAGCCGCATAGAGGTGAAACAGGCTCATCACGACAGCGATGACCGTTACAGCCTGGCCGGCGAAGCCGCCCAACCGGTTGGTCGCCCCTTCATCTGCTTCGATGAAAGCTTCGGCTTTTTTCAGGGCTTCATCAGAAATAGCCGCCGGAGTATCTCCGGGCGGCACGGTCGCCGTCGTCATATCTTTCCTCCAAAGCCCCTCGTTTAAGTATCGGGGCATGTGACCTTTCCGCGCAGGCGGGGCCATTCATTCGGCGCGCATTCATGCGGGTTTGCTCGCACAAGGCAAGGCTACATTCGGACGATATGAAAAGAATCAACACCCTTCAGGGCTTTGCCGCGATGCGAAAGTGAACGACGTCCCGGGTGGAGTTCGCTGTGCGAATTTTGTTGAACCGCAGCGGTGTCGATCGGTGCCGCGGACGGGGCTCTGGACAACGGGGCCCGGACTTCACTTTGGTGTCGCGCCGCACAAACGGATTGACTTGAGGCAAAGTGAGTGCTTACTCACGTCGATGAGCACCCTGAGACTGACGGGCGATTTGCGCCGCGAGCAGATTTTGGAAGCTGCGAAGCGTTGTTTCGCGCGCTACGGCTATGCCGGCACGACGACGAAGAGCATCGCTGTGGCAGCCGCGATATCGGAAGGATTGCTGTTCAAGCATTTCCCGACGAAAGCGGCGCTTTACGCGGAGATTCTTGCGGAAGCCTGCGAAGCCGATCCGGTACTGCACCAGTTGCTGGAGCTGAAACCTTCAACGTCCACGCTTGTGATCTTCATCCGCGAAATGGTCGCGCATTTCATGCGGGCCACCGAAGCGCCGGACGAGGAAGAGGCGCAGCGTATGCGGCTGATGATTTCCAGCCAGCTGGGGGACGGTGAATTCGCCCGGCTGGTCCATGAAAAAATCGGCGACTTGATCGGTCCCATTTTCAAGTCGTCTTTGGAGCAGGCGATCGCCGCGGGGGATGCCGTTCCCGGCCAGATCGAACCGCTCAATCTCTTCTGGTTTTCTCATCAGGTTGTTCACATGGTTGCCCTGACAAGGCTTCCAGCGACTCCCTCACTGGCGTATCTCAACGCGTCTGATATCGAACGACAGATTTGCCAGTTCATCCTGCGGGGAATTGGGCTGACTGGGACTGCAATCGACAAATATTTGGATGCTGAGCCTTCGCCATTTCAGGTGACGGCTCGTATTTCGGAAAGTGCATGACATGGACGCCAAGACTTCACCGTCTCAACAGACGCCTCCGCTTGGAGAGAAGCCGCGTACTCCACCGGTGCGTATGACGCGCTGGTTCGTGATTGTGGGCGCCGCGCTTCTGGTGCTCGTCGGCCTGATTTGGGGTTTCAACACGTTCCGCAATCATATGATCGCGGAGTTCTTCAAGAACAACAAGCCGCCGCCGACGCCGGTCAGTGTTGCTGAAGGGAAGTTGGAAGTTCTTCCCAACCTGCTCACCGGGATTGGTGATCTGGCGGCTGTCCATCAGGTGGACGTGACGACGGATGTGAATGGCCGCGTCACCGAAATTCTATTTTCTCCAGGCACGCACGTGAAAGCGGGCGATCCTCTGATTCAAATCTTCGACGCGCCCGACCAGAGCGATCTTGCGAGCTTCAAGGCGCAAACGCTTGCGGCACAGCTCGCGCTTGATCGCGCCAAGGCGCTGGTTGCGAAGCAGGCCGGTACGCAGGCCACTGTCGATCAGGCGCAGGCTGCATTTGACCAGGCCAGTGCCTCGGTATCGAGAACGGAAGCAATTATTTCGCAAAAGCGAATCAAGGCGCCGTTTGACGGTGATCTTGGTGTCCGTCGCGTTGAACTCGGCCAGTACCTCAGCGCGGGAACGCAGATCGTTTCGCTGACTGATCTGTCGCACCTTTATCTGAATTTCACCGCAACGGAAAAAGATCGCTCAGTTCTCAATGTGGGGCAGTCGGTCCGCATCACGGTCGATGCTTACCCCGGTCGGACGTTCGAAGGAAAAATCACTACGATCGAACCTCAGATCAGCGCCGACACGCGAAACGTTCGTATTCAGGCAACATTCGAAAACCCTGAGTACATCCTCAAACCCGGTATGTTCGCGACCACAACCGTTGAGTTGCCGCCTAAACCGTCCGTCGTGACGGTGCCGGAAACGTCGGTGGACTACACATTGTACGGGGATTCCGTCTGGCTCATCAAAGAGCACAAGGCCGAGGATGGCAAAACAAACCTGACGGCTGATCGGACCTTCGTGAAGACCGGTCCTCGTATTCAGGGGCGGGTCGTGATCGCCACAGGCTTGAAGCCGGGAGATCGTGTTGTGGCCGTCGGACAGCTCAAGCTCCAGTCGGGTTCGGCCGTCACGGTTTCGGCTGATCCACCGCCGTCAATTCCTGCACAGCCGCCGCGCAACTGAACTCGTACCGGAGTGTAGCCAGATGGCTTTCACCGATATCTTTATCAAGCGGCCGGTGCTGTCGGTTGTCGTCAGTCTGCTGATCCTGCTGATCGGCCTCAAGGCCGTGACCAGTCTTGGCATTCGCCAGTATCCCAAATTGTCGAACACCGTGATTACGGTGACGACATCATATCCGGGTGCGTCGCCGGATCTGATGCAGGGATTTATCACGCAACCGATCGAGCAGGCCGTCGCCTCGGCTGAGGGCGTCGACTACATGACGTCGTCCTCAGTGCAGGGCACCAGCACGATCTCGGTCTACATCAAATTGAACGTCGAGCCGGACTTCGCACTGACCGAGGTCATGTCGAAGGTCAACTCGGTGCGGTATCTGATCCCGAAGGAAGCCTTCGATCCGGTCATCACCAAATCGACCGGCCAGACCACGGCTGTGATGTATCTGGGATTTTCGAGTGATGAACTCGGCGGTCCGCAGATCTCAGACTATCTGGCCCGCGTGATCCAGCCGATTATGTCCACCGTGGATGGCGTTGCATCCGCCGATATTCTCGGTGCGCAGACTCTCGCCACACGTATTTGGCTTGATCCCGCTCGCATGGCTGGCCGTAACGTATCGCCCGCTGATGTGCAGGCAGCGATTCAGGCCAACAACTTCCAGGCAGCGGCTGGTCAGTCGAAGGGTTACTTCATCGTCTCTAACGTGACGACCAACACCGACCTCACCAACATCGACCAGTTCAAGAAGATGACGGTGAAGGCCAAGGACGGTGGTTTTGTCAGGCTGGAAGACATCGCGGTCGTCGAACTTGGTGCGCAGAGCACGGACTCCAGCGTCTCACTCAGCGGTCAGCATGCGATCTTCATCGGTGTTCAATCAACGCCGCAGGGCAACCCGCTCAACATTGTGCAGGGCGTGCGAGCCTTGTTCCCTGAAATCGAGCGCAACCTGCCGCCGTCGATGAAAATGACGGTCGCATACGATTCGACCAAGTTCATCCGTTCGTCGATCGAAGAGGTGCGTGACACGCTCATCGAGGCGGTGCTCATCGTGGTCGTCGTGATCTTCCTGTTCCTGGCATCTTTCCGATCGGTGATCATTCCGGTCGTGACGATCCCTCTGTCGCTGGTCGGCGCCTGCATCCTGATGCTGGCGATGGGATTCACGCTCAACCTGCTCACGCTGCTCGCGATGGTGCTCGCCATCGGCCTTGTGGTGGACGACGCGATCGTGGTGGTGGAAAATATTCACCGGCATCTTGAGGAGGGGAAATCTCCGGTCGAAGCATCTCTGGTCGGGGCGCGCGAAATCGTAGGTCCGGTCATTTCGATGACCATCACACTTGCGGCGGTGTACGCGCCGATCGGGTTCCTGGGTGGGTTGACCGGTGCGCTGTTCCGCGAGTTCGCGTTTACCCTTGCCGGTTCGGTGATCGTTTCAGGCGTGATTGCGCTGACGCTCTCTCCGATGATGTGCTCGATGCTGCTCAAGAGCGGCAGTGATCACGGCCGCTTCGCCAAGACCGTCGATAGAGTCTTCGGAAAGGTCACGCACTGGTACGGACGCAAGCTCGACCGTTCGCTGGACTATCGTCCGATCACAGCGCTCTTCGCGGTTACGATTCTCGGGCTCGTCGCTTTCATGTATATGAATACGAGCAAGGAGCTCGCGCCTGAAGAAGATCAAGGCATTCTGTTCGCGGTGACGAAGGCGCCGCAGTATGCGAACATCGATTACAGCGATTATTACGGCGAAAAGCTCGACAAGGTGTTTTCGGCCTTTCCGGAAACGGACTTGCGCTTCATCATCAACGGCACCAATGGCCCCGCCAACGGTATTGCCGGCATGATCCTGAAGCCATGGGACGAGCGCAAGCGGTCTTCGCTTGCCTTGAAGCCGCTGGTGCAGGGTGGATTGAGCAAGGTCGAGGGCGTTAATGCCTTCGCCTTTAATCTGCCGCCGCTGCCAGGCGGACCGGGTGGCTTGCCTGTCCAGATGGTCATCAGCAGCACGAGCGGTTTCCAGGCTGTGTTTGAAGAGATGGAAAAGCTCAAGAAGGCGGCGCGCGAAAGCGGTCTCTTCATCGTGGCCGACAGCGACCTCCAGTTCAACCAGCCGGTGGTTCGTGTGACCGTCGACAGGTCCAAGGCAAACGATCTCGGCATCAACATGATGGCGGTCGGCAATACGCTCGGGACTTTGCTCGGTGGCAACTACGTCAACCGATTCAATCTTGAGGGCCGGTCGTATCAGGTCATTCCACAGGTGCCGCGCGGCCTTCGTTTGTCGCCGGAATCGCTCGGCAACTACTATGTCGCGACGACGGGCGGTCGACAGGTTCCGCTGTCCACTATTGTGTCGATCGAGACGTTGACCAACCCGAACTCGCTGACCCACTTTAATCAGCTGAATTCGGCGACGTTCCAGGCGGTCCCGATGCCGGGCGTCACGGTCGGCAAGGCCGTCGAGTTCCTCGAAGGCCAGGCCAAGCAACTGCCCGCCGGCTTCACGCACGACTATCTCGCCGACTCCCGGCAGTATGTGCAGGAAGGCAACCAGCTGACGGTCACGTTCATCTTCGCGCTGATCATCATCTATCTCGTCCTGGCCGCACAGTTTGAAAGCTTGCGCGACCCGCTCGTAATCCTGATCAGTGTGCCGATGGCGATCAGCGGTGCGTTGATTCCGCTGTTCTTTGGGCTGGCGACCATCAACATCTACACGCAGGTCGGTCTCGTGACGCTGATCGGCCTGATCAGCAAGCACGGCATCCTGATGGTAGAGTTCGCGAACGAACTCCAGCTGAAGGAAGGGCTGGATCGGCGCTCGGCCATCGAGATGGCTGCACGCGTCCGATTGCGTCCAATCTTGATGACGACTGCTGCGATGGTGGCGGGGCTGCTGCCGTTGCTTACGGCGAGCGGTGCGGGTGCGGCGAGCCGCTTCTCGATCGGCATCGTGGTTGTGGCGGGTATGTCGATCGGCACGCTGTTCACGCTGTTCGTGTTGCCGGCGGTCTATACCATGCTCGCAACTGACCACAGGGCGGCGGCCGAATCCGAGCGCGCGAAGGACATCGAGAAGTACGAACTCAGCCTGACATAACCTCGATCCGCTCCCTCCTGTCATAGAGGGAGCGGACCACGAACATCCGTCGTTTTACGCGTGGCTACTGATGTGTATGCTGGCTGGCGCATGCTGACCGTTCGTAACCTGCACAAATCCTATCGGACCTCGGAGGAGCAGATTGCGGTTCTGCGGGGCGTCGATTTCACGCTTGCAGCCGGCGAAAGCGTTGCGCTCACGGGCGAATCCGGTAGCGGCAAGAGTACATTGCTCCATCTGATTGCGGGTTTGGACCGGGCCGATGACGGTGAGGTCTGGCTCGACGGTGTACTGGTATCCGGACTGTCCGACAGCGATCGCGCTGCCATGCGGCGAGATCGTTTGGGACTTGTGTTCCAGCAATTCAACCTCATTCCCAGTTTGCAGGTGGGCGACAATATCGCGTTTCAAGCGCGGATCGCCGGATGTTACGACGCCAAGTGGCAAGCCGAATTGGTGGAGCGCCTTGGCTTGGCTGCGCTGCTCGATCGCTATCCGGAGCAGCTATCCGGGGGGCAGCAGCAACGTGTCGCGATCGGCCGCGCTCTGGCCATCAAACCGCTGGTCCTGCTGGCTGATGAGCCGACCGGAAATCTCGACGAGGCAACAGCCGACGATGTCCTTGCGCTCGCCCGTGATCTGGTGGCGCGGACCGGTTGCGGTTTTCTGATGGTGACGCATAGCGCACGGCTTGCGGGCATGCTGGATCGTCAGGTCCACTTAAGCGCGGGGCGGATCACATGATGCGTCCGTTCTGGATTTTCTCGTGACTCTCCTGAGTCACTGGAAACGGCACCGGATGCAACTTGCGACCTTGCTTGTCGGATTGATCTCAGCAACTGCGCTGTGGAGCGGCGTGCAGGCGTTGAACCAGCAGGCGCGCAGCAGCTACGACCGCGCTGCGGCGACATTCGGTGGTGGCAAGACGGCGATGCTGGTCAGTCGCGACGGACCGTCGTTTTCGCAACAATTGTTCGTCGATTTGCGACGTGCGAACTGGCTGGTTTCGCCGGTGGTCGAAGGCCGCGTGCTGATTGGCGGTCGGGCGTACAGATTGCTTGGCATCGAACCGATCACGTTGCCGCCGGGGGCCGGTTCGGCACCGGATATCGGGCAGGCGGATTTGCAGAAATTCATGACTCCGGGACAGACACTCGCTGCTCCGGAAACACTAACGGATATGAAACAGCGCGAAGGCGAAATGCCGCTGATCGACGGGATTTCGCCGCTCCCGTCGCTTGCGTTGAGGGACAATCTCGCTCCGGGTGTCTTGGTGGTCGATATCGGCGTGGCACAGCGTGTCCTCAAAATGCCGGGTCAGGTCTCTCGGCTTTTGATCGGGGACCAGGCTGGGAGGCGAGCTCCGCTCGAAACTATTGTCGGCGATCAGTTGCGGCTGATCGAGGCGGGCGCCCCGAGCGATCTCGAACGTCTCACAAGCAGTTTTCATTTGAATCTGACGGCGTTCGGATTGCTGTCCTTCTTCGTGGGACTTTTCATTGTTCATTCCGCCATAGGGCTTGCGCTGGAGCAGCGGCTGCCAACGCTTAGGACGCTGCGTGCATGCGGGGTCTCGGCACGCACTCTGACAGTGGTGCTGGTTTTCGAATTGGTGTCGTTCGCCATTGTCTCCGGGTTTGTTGGCTTGATCTGCGGTTACATCATCGCGGCATTTCTACTGCCTGACGTCGCAGCAAGCTTGCGTGGATTGTACGGCGCGCAAATTCCGGGACAGATGTCGCTTAAGGCAGAGTGGTGGCTGGCCGGTCTCGGTATGAGCATCCTCGGCGCATTATTCGCCGCAGCAACGGGCCTTTTTCGTGTTTATCGATTGCCAATCCTTGCAGCGGCGCAGCCTTACGCGTGGCAGCAGGCGCAACAGCGATGGCTGAAGCGGCAAGGCATTATCGCGCTGGGAGTTGCCGTTGCCGCAGCGGGCTTCTTGTATTGGGGCGACTTGCTGATATCCGGTTTCCTCGTTCTGGGGGCGTTGCTGCTTGCGGCAGCACTCGGTTTGCCGGTCGTCCTCGGCGCAGTGTTGTGGCTGGGGCAGCGGCAAACTGTTCGCCCGCTCGCGAAATGGTTTTGGGCGGACGGCAGGCAGCAGCTTCCGGGCCTTTCACTGGCGCTGATGGCGCTGCTGCTGGCACTTGCTGTGAATGTCGGTGTGGGCACGATGGTGCAGAGCTTCAGCCGGACATTTGCAAACTGGCTGGACAATCGTCTGGCAGCAGAAATTTATCTGAACGCGACGAGCGACAAGCAAGGTTCGGAAATTGTCACGTGGTTGCGGCAGCGCCCGGAAGTGGATGCGATCCTGCCGGCGTGGCGCACGGATGTGACGCTGGACAGTCTGCCGGTCGAAATTCTCGGTTTCGCAAATCACCCGACCTATCGTGAACGCTGGCCGCTGCTGGAATCCCCGCCGGACGTATGGGATAGAATTCATTCAGGCGAGGGCGCATTGTTCAGCGAACAATTGACGCGACGTCTCAAGATACAGCTTGGAGATCGCGTTAGAATCCCAACGCCGGGTGGGCCCTGGTCCGTGGAAGTTGCGGGCATCTACGCGGACTACGGAAATCCCAAAGGCCAGATCGGCATCGACATCGATACGCTGTCCGCGCGCTGGCCCGAGATCGCCCGCACACGTTTTGGATTGCGCGTGGCACCAGCGAAGGTGGCTGACTTGATACAGGCGCTTCGTGACAGGTTTGGTCTCGACACGACGCGCTTGATTGATCAGGCGACGCTCAAAGCGGAATCGACGCGGATATTCAACCGGACCTTCGCTGTCACGTCGGCGCTGAATGCGTTTACTCTCGGCGTCGCCGGCGTGGCATTGCTTACGAGCCTTCTGACATTGAGCAGCAGCCGGTTGCCGCAATTGGCGCCGCTGTGGGCGCTGGGCATTACACGGAGGCGGCTCGCGGGCATCGAGTTGCTGAGGACGATGTCGGTTGCGTTTTTGACGGCGCTGCTCGCGCTCCCGCTGGGAATCCTGGTGGCGTGGTGCCTTGTGACCATCGTGAACGTGAAGGCCTTTGGCTGGCGACTGCCTCTCTATGTATTTCCGATGCAACTTGTAGAATTGCTCGGGATCGCGATGCTGGCTGCTCTGTTCGCAACATGTCTGCCAATTCTCAGGTTGGCGCGTTTGCAGCCGGCAGCTCTTGTAAAGATTTTCGCCAATGAGCGATGATATCCGCATCAGCAGGCGTGCATTTCTGGGCGGCAGTCTTCTGACCACGTTCGGCAATACATTCGCGGGTGCGCAGGGTTTCGCCGGACTTGGCGGTGCAAGCGACGGGTTTTCATCTGTCGTGCCCGGCAAGGTTCTGGAATTTCCACGAGATCTTGGCCCGCATCCTGACTATCGAATTGAGTGGTGGTATCTCACGGCGAATTTGCAGGATGCAGGCGGTGCGCAATGGGGTGCGCAGTGGACGTTGTTCAGGCAGGCGATGTCTCCAGACGCGGAACAGGCCGGTTGGGACAACCGGCAGCTCTGGATGGGGCATGCCGCCGTCACCAACGCACATACACATCGTTATGCTGAACGTTTTGCGCGCGGTGGTGTTGGCCAGGCGAGCGCGCAGGCCAGCCCATTTCGTGCATGGATCGATTCATGGGAAATGCGTGCACCTGAAACTTTCTCTGCGCAAACGGTCGCACCGTTGGAGCTCACGGCCTCGGGTGTCGATTTCAGCTACACGCTGAAGCTCGAAGCTAATCAGCCGCTCGTGCTGCAAGGCGAGGCGGGTTACAGCAAGAAGTCGGAGCGCGGACAGGCGTCCTATTATTTCAGCCAGCCTTATTTCAAAGCCACGGGCGCTGTGACGCTGGATGATAAACAGGTCCAGGTCAGCGGACTTGCGTGGATGGACCGCGAATGGAGCAGTCAACCTCTCGCGTCCGATCAAACCGGTTGGGACTGGTTCTCGCTGCATCTGGCGTCTGGTGAGAAAGTCATGCTGTTTCGGCTTCGTCAGAACGACGGGAAAAATTATTTTGCCGGCAACTGGATTGATCGGAACGGGCGCTCTGAAGTTCTTGCTGCAAGCTCGATCGGGATGACCCCCACGGGCTTTACGGAGATCAATGGCCGCAAACTTCCGACATCTTGGAACATCGTGCTCCCGGATCGCGGACTGAAGATTGAAAGCATGCCTCTGAATGCAAGGAGCTGGATGGGGACGCGCTTTGCGTACTGGGAGGGGCCGATTGCATTTGAAGGCAGCGAGAGCGGTGTGGGCTATCTCGAAATGACCGGCTATTGATCAAGGATCGGACTCAACATGAAACAAAAGCCATTCGGAAAAGCTGGACCTCATGTCCCGGTGATTGGGCAGGGCACTTGGTACATCGATCACGGAGATCGTGCGGCAGCGATTGCGGCTTTGCGCAAGGGGCTCGATCTCGCCATGACGCATATCGATACCGCGGAAATGTATGACGATGCCGAGCTTGTCGTAGCGGACGCCATGTCGGGACGGCGTGATGATGTGTTTCTGGTGTCCAAGGTATTGCCGAGCAATGCGTCTCGTCGCGGCACGGTGCAGGCATGCGAACGGTCGCTGAAGCGGCTCAAGACGGATCGGCTGGATTGCTATCTGCTGCATTGGCGCGGGCAGCATCCGCTGGAAGATACGGTAGCGGCGTTCGAGGATCTCGTGACAGCGGGCAAAATCCTGTCATGGGGCGTCAGTAACTTCGATGCATCGGACCTTGAAGAAATGCAGGATGTCGCCGGCAAGGGCCGCATCGCCTGCAATCAGGTGCTTTACCACCTGAATGAACGAGCCATCGAACACTCTGTCATTCCGTGGTGCGAAGAGCATGATGTGGCGGTTGTGGCGTATTCACCGTTTGGGCACGACGACTTTCCAAGCACCCAGTCGTCGAAAGGGAAGGTATTGCAGCAAATTGCTGACAAGTATGGCGCAACTCCGCGGCAAGTCGCGCTCAGCTTTCTGACCCGGCGGCCGAGTGTTTTTACAATCCCCAAAGCGTCATCTTCGGTTCATGCGACGGATAACGCCGGTGCAGGAAAAATCAATTTGAGCGAGCAGGATGTCGCAATCATTGACGAGGCTTTTCCACGGGGGCCGGAGCCGCACAGCCTGCCGATGATTTGATTAAAACGAAATCGCTAGAACAAGGCCGACACGCCCTGCCACAACAGGCCGAGTGATACGACGAGCAGCAAGCACATACGAAATCTGATAAAACAGTTTTGTCGGCATGTGCTTGACCAGCCATATTCCGGCAAAGTTGGCGATGATCGCAAGCGGCAGCAGCACGAGCGAGGTTGCCAGATTTTGCGATGAGAACTGGCCGAGCATGAAGTAGGGCACGATCTTCAGGAAATTGACGATTGCAAAGAACATCGTGGCGGTGCCGACGAACGTCATTTTCGGCAGTCGCTGCGGCAGCACATGAATTTGAAAAGGCGGCGAACCGCCTTGTGTCATGAATGACGTGAAGCCAGAAACACCACCCCACAGAAATCCGCCTGCGGCCGTCTTCTGTTGCGGCTCAATCTTCGCACGTTGCAGCCAGCTATTGAACGACGAATGCGACGCCAATCGTGCCGACAATAATGCGTACGGCCTCGTTCGGCAGATGTGATGCCAGCAGCCACCCGAGGCCCATTCCGGTCACGGCGCCGGGAAGCATCACCTTCAGATTCCAGACGTCCCAGTCCTTCCGGTAGACATAAGCGGAAATAAGGTCCTGCGTGATGAGGATCGGTAGCAATAACGCGGCGGCCTCCAGCGGCGGCAGATACAGCGCCACTAGCGGCGTGGCCGCGATACCGATGCCGGAGAAGCCGCCCTTGGCGAGTCCCAGAAGGATCACAGCTGGAATTGCTGCACAATAAAACAATGGATCGGTGAAAATAGCAGGCACGAATTGATTCCGGTGTCGGTCGCCCAGATAAGCATCGAAACGCTTTGCGAGATCAACCGCTATTCTCTACTCGCGCAGACCACCTCGGCGATCTTGCCGGTTGACCCGACAGGAGCAGACTGGGCCTTGCATCGGTGGGTAATCAGCAATAGATCCCGGATATGCCCCGATATTTCTTTCATACCCGCATTGGCGAGACACTTATTCCGGACCCGGAGGGCGCGGAATTGCAGGACCCTGATCACGCGTGGCGCGTGGCGCGGGCCACGATCCGGCAATTGCTCGCGGACGAGGGGGACGTCCCCAGACTTGTTGACGGCCTCCCTTGAGGTCACGGATGCGGAAGGCGAGATCGTTCTGGAATTTCCGTTTACCGAAGCACTGGATGTTCTGGACGAGCCGCCGTCGAAACATTGAGGCGGCTATTTCGGAATGTAAGTGCTGAGAGCCAGCAATACCTCGTCTGGACGCTCAGCGGTCAGCATGTGTCCCGCGCCACTGCAGGATAATTTCGTTTGAGGTTGCAATGGAGGCGGCGAGTTGTTTGCCCGACTTCATTGGCGTCATCATGTCTCGTTCGCCAAGAATGAGCGCGGTCGGGACCTTGATCTGGGCCGCTGCTTCGAGAGCAGTCTTATAATCGTTGCAGGCCGAGAGATCGTTGAACAACACGCCTGGTGGTGTCTGCTCAAGAACGCGCTGGCCGCCGCCCATCATCCAGAGGCCGGGCGCCTGCGAGCCGCCGAGACCGGCGGCAAATCCAAAACCCCAGATCGATACCATATCGATGGCAGCGTGGTCGTTTGCGTTTGCGGCGGTCAACAAGTCCGCCGATACGGGCATCGCCGCACCGACGCCGATCAAGCCGAGACCCTTGATCTTTCCGGGGTAACGGGCGGCTGTCTCAAGCGCCACCAATGCCCCCATCGAATGACCGATAAGTCTCGCTTCGGTGGCTCCGGCCGCTTCGATCAGGCTGATGGTCCAGTCCGCCATGCCGGCAATTGTTGAGATCGGTTGCCCCTGGGAGCGTCCGTGACCCGGCAGGTCGGGGGCTAGCACGCAGTAGCCGTGATGGGAGAACCATCGGCTGTACAACGCCCACATCGAGTGATCGAATCCGGCGCCATGCAGGAAGATCACCAGCGGTAATTTCGGGTCGAGGGCTTTTCCGCCGGTTGCCGCGAATATCTCGGCTCCGTTGACGTTCAAACGCATGGGTTATGCCTTCTGAGAGAAGCGGAGGGCCTGGCCGAGATCACCGATGATGTCGTCCGCAGCCTCGATGCCGATGGATAGCCGGATGAGTTCTTCGCCGATCCCCGCCACCTTGAGCTGCTCTGCATTCATCTGCTGATGGGTCGTGCTCGCTGGATGAATAACCAGCGTTTTGGCGTCGCCGACATTGGCGACGTGGCTGACCAGCTTGAGCGCCTCGATGAATTTTCGCCCGGCGCTCCGTCCGCCCTTGATGCCGAAGCTGATGATCGATCCGGCGCCGCGGGGCAGCAGCTTCTTGGCCAGCGCATGATCAGGGTGGCTTTCAAGGGAGGGATGCAGCACCCATTCGACGGCCTTGTTCGATCCAAGGAAGTCCAGCACCGCTGCGGTGTTCTCGACATGCCGCTGCATGCGGACATGCAGTGTTTCGGCACCTTGAAGAATCTGAAAGGCGTTGGTGGGCGAGAGGCACGCGCCGAAGTCGCGCAGGCCTTCTGCACGCGCCCGCATGATGAAAGCCGCAGGGCCAAATTCTTCGCTGAAGACGATTCCGTGATAACCGGCATAGGGTGTCGTCAGCGTCGGAAATTTCCCCGACTTGTCCCAATCGAACCGGCCGCCATCGACGATGACGCCGCCGATGGCGATGCCATGGCCACCGATCCACTTGGTAATAGAGTTCATGACGATGTCGGCGCCGAGTTCGATCGGTCGCGCGAGATAGGGCGTTGCGAACGTATTGTCGATCAGGAGCGGAATGCCCGCGCTGTGTGCAATGTCGGCGACAGCCGGAATGTCGAGCACCTCCAGACCGGGATTGCCGATGGTTTCGCCGATGACGAGTTTGGTGTTAGGGCCGATCGCGGCGCGGATTCCATCGAGGTCTCGCGGCTTGACGAAAGTGGTGGTGATGCCGAAGCGCGGCAATGTATGGGTCAGCAGATTGATCGTGCCGCCGTAAAGCGATGCTGAGGCGACGATATGGTCACCGGCATCGAGCAGCGTTGCAATGGCAAGGTGCATCGCCGCCATACCGCTCGATGTGCACACCGCGCCGACGCCCCCTTCGAGCGCTGCAAGTCGTTCCTCAAGCACTGCGATTGTCGGGTTTGAAATGCGCGTATAGATGTGGCCCGCTCGTTCGAGATTGAACAGCGCTGCGGCATGATCGGCGTCCTGAAAAACGTAGGATGTCGTCTGGTGAATAGGGACGGCCCGGGAGCCGGTTACCGGGTCGGGATGCTGACCGGCATGCAGGCTCAGCGTTTCAAACGCAGGGGGCTTCGGCGCGGCCATTTAGTCCTCACACATCATGTTGCATTTTCATGCGAGGTTATCGACCAGAGTCGAATACCCAGCGTCAGAGTAGCTGCAATCTTTTGAGGGGGAATGTTGCTGCTCAATATTTTCTTCTGTTTATGCGTGGATTAGATCAGGGTGATTTTGGCCTGTAAAGTCAGAAACGGACGAGGAGAGCTCATCGATGAACGATCGCATAACGGTTTCGATGTCCGACGGTGTGGCTGACGTTCGGCTTGTCCGCGCCGACAAGATGAATGCGCTGGATGCCGCGATGTTCGAGGCGCTTGTCGGAACCACCGATCGTCTCAAGAACCAAAAGGGGTTGCGCGCGGTTGTGCTGTCCGGTGAGGGGCGTGCATTCTGCGCGGGGCTTGATATGGGGCGTTTTGCCGCCATGGGCGAGGGCACAAGCGACCTTCGCGATCTCGCGGCACGCACGCATGGCCTTACCAATCACTCGCAACAGGCAGTGTGGGGATGGCGGCAACTTCCAGTGCCGGTCATCGCCGCGGTTCATGGCGTCGCTTTCGGCGGTGGGTTTCAGTTGGCGCTTGGCGCGGACATGCGTTTCCTGGCGCTGGACGCGCGCATGTCAATCATGGAAATCAAATGGGGACTGGTGCCCGACATGGCGGGGACACCGATCCTCCGGCATCTTGTGCGCGATGATATTCTTCGCGATCTGGCCTTCACCGGTCGGATATTTTCCGCGCAGGAAGCAATGACTTTTGGTCTGGCGACGCGGATTTGCGACGATCCGCGGGCGGAGGCGTTGGAAGCAGCCCGCGAGATTGCAGGCAAAAGCCCCGATGCGATCCGCGCCATCAAACGGATGCTGAACAATCTGTCCGTCGATCCTGGTCCCGCATTGCTGGCGGAATCCGTCGAACAGATGAAGCTGATGGGATCGGCCAACCAGAAGGAAGCGGTGCGCGCCAATATCGAAAAGCGCGCACCCAGGTTCGCGGACGAGTGAGCGGAAGGCGGCGGTGAGCTTACGTGTTCGGCGTTAAATGGCATCCCACGAGAAGATGTCTGCTGAGCGATCCAGCTTGTAGAACGACGACTTTAACGCGGGCATTCCGTGCTCGGCGATCGTTTTGCAAGTCCAGCCTTCGGCACGATGGATGGATCGCAACGGACGCGATTGGCCCATCAGAAAGATTTCGTTCATGCGGACAGCGAAAATTTGTCCGGTGACGTCCTTGGCGGCATCGCTCAACAGGAATACCGACAGCGGCGCGATTTTCTCAGGACCCATTTGCTGCATGCGAGCGACGCGGGCCTTCTCTTCCTCGGTCTCCGTCGGGATGGTGCCGATCAGGCGGCTCCAGGCAAACGGTGACACGCAATTGGAGCGCACGTTGAAGCGATTCATATCGAGAGCGATCGACTTCGACAGGCCGACGATGCCGAGCTTGGCAGCCGAATAATTTGCCTGGCCGAAATTACCAATCAGGCCGGATGTTGAGGTAAAATGTACGAACGTGCCGCTTTCCTGTTCGCGGAAAATGCGAGCGGCTGCGTGTGACGTATAGAACGAGCCCATCAGGTGAACCTTGATGACGGACTCGAATGCCTCGACGCTCATACGGTGAAAAATTGCGTCGCGCAGGATGCCCGCGTTGTTGACGACGCCATCAAGCCGCCCGAAGGAATTGATCGCGGCCTTGATAATCCTGCTGGCCGGGATAGCTTCCGCCACGGTTTCGAAATTCGCGACCGCCGTACCGCCTCGCTTGCGGATTTCCTCCACGACTTCTTCAGCCGGAGCCGCATTCGTTCCCGAACCGTCCGCAGCCACGCCGGGATCGTTGACCACAACCTTGGCGCCTTCGGCGGCTGCGAGCAACGCGATCTCGCGCCCGATGCCGCGGCCTGCGCCGGTCACGACGACGACCTTGCCGTCAAGCGACTTTTGATCTGTCATTTCATTCATCCTGTTGTTCTTGTCAGCGTTCGTTGGTGAAGATGATCGTGCCGGACGCGGCGAACATGCCGCCGACGCCATGACAGACGGAAATCTTCGCGCCGGGCACCTGTGCCGGTGCGATGCCGCGCATCTGCCGCACACTTTCCTGAAGCGCGTACATGCCGTACATGCCGGAGTGCATGTAGCTTAAGCCGCCGCCATTGGTGTTCATCGGAAGCTTGCCGCCGATAGCGGTATTGCGATCCGCGATGAATTTGCCTGTTTCTTCGTGCGGCATGAAACCGAGATCGCCGAGGCCGAACAGGGGGAGATGGGCAAAAGCGTCGTAGATCATCAAGTGATCGACATCCTTGTGCGAGATGTCGGCCTCACGGAAGGCCGTCGGACCCGCGACCTTGAACGCACGTGATGAGTTGAAGGTTTCCATCTGGCTGACCATCGGGGTCTCGACGCTTTCGCCGGTCCCGAGAATATAGACCGGCTTCTGCGGGAAGTCCTTGGCGCGATCGGCGCTGGTCAGGATCAGCGCGCCGCCACCATCAGTCACGAGGCAGCATTGCAGAATGCGGAATGGGTAGGCGATCATCTTCGAGTTGAGAACGTCCGCGACGGTGATCGGGTCCTTGTAGGTGGAGCGTGGATTCTTCGCGGCCCATTCACGCTGGACCACTGACACCATCGCGATCTGTTCGTGGGTGATGCCGTAGGTTTTCATGTAGCGCAGCACGGGAATAGGGAACAGGCTCGGCGGGCCCCATGCACCGAATGGCTGCTCGAACTGGCCATTCAGGCTGTCAGCGGGAACATGGCGCGGCGGCTTTCCGATCATCGAGCGGCCGCTTTCCGCGTGCGTGATCAGTACGGTCTTGCACAGTCCTGCTTCGATCGCTGCGGCCGCGTGACGGACATGCAGCATGAACGAACAGCCGCCAACCGACGTGCCGTCCACCCAGGTCGGCGTAATGCCGAGATAGTGTGCGAGCTGCTGTGGTGTCTCCACTGCGGTGGCGATGCCATCGATGTCCGACAGTTTCAGTCCCGCATCCGCCAGTGCATTCAGCGCGGCATCCGCATGGAGCTGGATCTGCGACATGTCGGGAATGACACCAAGCCGTGTGGTTTCTGCCGCGCCAACGACTGCAACGTGATTTTTGCGCATGACAATCAACCCTTCGCTGGACGGAACACGGGAAGGGTGACCTTGTCGTCGAGTTTCTCGAACGCGACCTCAAGCTTCATGTCGAGTTCGAGTGCCTCTGGTGTCTGAGGACAATCGACGATGTTGGTCATCATCCTTGGTCCCTCGGCCAGTTCGACCACGGCGATGGCGTAGGGCGGCGTGAAGCCGGGTGCGGGGCGATGATGGATCACGTAGCTGTAGAGCGTTGCCTTGCCGCTGGCATTGAAGATGCTGACCTTGCGGCATGCACAGGACGGGCAGAATGGACGAGGGGGAAAATAAACGTGTGAGCACTCGTCACATCGCTGCAGGCGAAGTTCGCCTGATTGCGTTCCTTCCCAGAAATGTTTGGTTTCAGGTGTGGGTAATGGGCGAGCACGCGCGGGTTCAGCCATGTACAGTTTCTCCCTGAGGCCTTGAGGCTTCTTGCTTATTTCGACGCGTATTCTTGATGCAATTATTCAATGCGGCAGGCAAGCGGAGGGCTGCGTTGCGAAAAGGGCGCGGGTATTGCGAGACGACACGGCGGCGTTGAGGAGGGCAGATCATGATGTCGCACGTGTCCATCCCATTCCGATCGAGACCCAATCGGGTTTACGCTTCAGGCGGGAGAAACTCCGCCTGCGCCCGTGCAGCCTGCTCGACAATGAAATCCGCGGTTACGCGCACGCGGGCGATATTGCGCAGGTCACTGTGCAGCATCAGCCAAAAAGATCTGATGAGTTTGAAGCGACCCGGCAAAACGCGAACGAGTTCCGGCTCATGCTTCGCGATGAAGCATGGCAGAACACAAAGCCCGGCACCGGCAATGGTGGAATTGAGCTGAGCAATAAGGTTCGAGCTCTTGATTGCAGGGCGCAGGTCGGGCGACACGAAATGCGTATATTCCAGCCCCGGCGAAAAGATCAGATCTTCGATATATGAAATGAAACGATGCGACGGCACATCACCGGTGCTGTCGATCGCTGGATGGTTGGCAAGATAGGTTCGCGACGCATACAGGCCCAGCTCGTAGTCTGTGAGTTTGCGGGCATGGAGCCTGCCTTCGCTTGGCTGCGTCACGGTCACTGCGATGTCTGCTTCGCGCCGGGACAGGTTGTATTCGCGCGGCATTGCGACCAGTTCGATGGAGAGGTCCGGATGGCGGTCGCACAGAGCGCCGAGGCGGGGCGCGAGGAAGCGTGTTCCGAACCCATCGGGCGTGCCAATCCGCACGGCGCCGGTGGCTTGCAAGCTGTCGCAGTCCCGATCGATTGTTCGACCGACGTGGCGAGCTGATCCATTTGCTCGGCCATCTCCAGCAGACGTCTCGCCCGCGTCGGTGAGCGATGAGCCGCTGGTGCGCCGGTCGAACAGTTGGGCGCCGAGCGATGTTTCGAGCGCTGCGATGCGGCGGCTGAGTGTCGAATAGTCGATCTTCAGCCGCTTCGCGGCTGCCGTCATGCTGCCGGAGCGCGTGATCGCCAGAAACGATCGAACAAGATTCCAGTCAAACTGGTCGGTCATCGCGGCTGCATCTCGTTGCCGCGACGAGCCGAACCGCCCGCCAGCAAGTCTTGGGTAATCCATAGGAGCATCTTCGGCCAGGTTTCATCTGGCGGCCGATGGCCTGCGCATTCGGCGCTGCCCCGTATTGACAGCGTCGCCTTTGCTCGCCTCTACTTCCGCCAGAATTCAGCATCTGCGCGTCAGATGGCTGAAAGAAGAAAACAGGGAGAGACGCGATGAAGAGCTTTCAGGTCACCGAATTCAATGCGCCGTTGACGGAAGTGGACATCGCGACCCCGCAGCCCACTGGCTCGCAGGTACTGCTCAAGGTCAAAGCCTCCGGCGTTTGTCATAGCGATCTGCACATCTGGGAGGGCGGATACGATCTCGGGCACGGCCGCAAGCCGTTGTCGCTGAAGGATCGCGGTGTGTCGTTGCCGCTCACCATGGGCCACGAGACGGTGGGCGAGGTGGTGGCGCTCGGCCCCGACGCCAAGGGCGTTGCGGTCGGCGATGTGCGACTGGTCTATCCCTGGCATCGGCTGCGGCAAGTGCGCGACTTGCGCTGACCGGCGACGAGAACATGTGCATCGTCAAGCCGCAGTTCGCTCGGCGTCTACTGCGACGGCGGCTATGCCGATCACATCACGGTGCGCGCATCCACGCTATCTGCTCGACCTGAAGGGGCTCGATCCGGTGACGGCAGCGCCTTATGCCTGCTCGGGCGTCACGACCTACAGCGCGATCAAGAAAGTCGAAGATGTTTTCGACCAGCCCATCGTGATCTTCGGCGCGGGCGGTCTTGGCCTGATGGCGCTGACGCTTCTGAAGGCCATGGGCGGCAAGGGCGCCATCATGGTCGATATCGATGCAGGCAAGCGCGAGGCCGCCGAGAAGGCGGGCGCGCTCGCGACGGTTGACGGTGCTGCGCCCGATGCCTTGCAGCAGATCATGGCAAAGGCCGGCGGGCCGATCCGTGGTGCGATCGATCTCGTCGGCAATTCGGCGACCGCGCAACTCGGCTTCGATTGTTTGAGCAAGGGCGGAAAACTGGTGATGGTCGGCCTGTTCGGCGGCGGCGCGCCGTGGGCGCTGCCGCTCATTCCGATGAAGGCGATCACGATTCAGGGAAGCTATGTCGGTAACCTGCGCGAGACGCAGGAGTTGATCGATCTGGTGCGCGAGAAGAAGATCGCGCCAATTCCGGTGACCACACGGCCGCTGACGCAAGTCGATGCGACGCTCAACGATCTGAAGAAAGGCAAGCTGGTCGGCCGCGCGGTGCTGGTGCCGTAGGGCGTGATCCCGAAAATTGGGAACCGGTTTTCGGATAAGATCATGCCCCAATAAGACGACAGGCACGAGGGCGTCCTGTCGCCTAATGCGTCAGGACGCCGAAATAGACCCATACGATAATGGCCAGCGGCGATCACTGCGGATACAATGATTCTGGCCATACAAATCTCCCGGTTGGCCGCGTAGGTCTATTGCGCTGATTTCGGCAATCGGCAGAACGACGAGGGAAATATCCAGTTCTGCGGATCGGGCCGATGTGAATCCGAGCCGTTTGCACATGTCGAGCATGGCTGGTTCTGGTTCAGCACCTGACCGCGGATCGCACGCACGCCTTCGGCGCGGCGCGTATTCGATGATCATCTTCATCAGCATCCAGCCGAGACCCATGCCCTTCAGATCGGATCGGACCAGAACGGCATATTCGGCGCTGGCAAAATCCGCGTCGGTGTGGAGGCGCACCACGCCGAGCATCTTGCCGGTCGTTTCCTCGATCGCGATGAAGGCCATCGCGCGCGCGTAGTCGAGCTGCGTCAGGCGCGCGATGAACGGATGCGTCAGTTCCTTCATCGCGGAGAAGAACCGCAGCCGAACGTCTTCGCGGCTGACATGCTCGAAAAATTCCGGATAGAGATGCTCGTCCTCGGGCCGAACCGGGCGCACGAAAGATGCTTCCGGCCGTCCTTGAGCGTCTCGTGCCGTTCCCATTCTTTCGGATAGGGCCGGATCGCGAAACGATATTGTCCTGAGCCGCGAATCGCCTCGCTAAGCGGTCGCGATCGCAACTCGCGCATCGACGGCGATCACGCCGTCCTTGTCCGCAAGCAGCGGATTGATGTCGAGTTCGCGGATCTCGGGAATGATCCGACGCCATCTGTGCCGAGCTTGACCAGCAGCAATGCGACCGCGTTTTCGTTCGCGGCGGGGACGTCGCGGTAGCTCTTGAGGATGCGTGACACACGGGTTCGCGCGATCAGACTCCTTCGCGAGATTGATATCGAGCGGCGGAAGCGCCAGCGCCTTGTCGTTGATGACTTCGACGGCGGTGCCGCCGCGTCCGAACACCACGACGGGGCCGAAGGTCGGATCGTCGGCAAGTCCCGCAATCAAGTTCACGCGCGCGAGGACGCAGGATCATCGGATGCACGGTCACGCCGTCGATGCGGGCGTCGGCTGCATGGCGCGTGCGCGTTGCAGGATTTCCGCGGTGGCGTCGTGCACCGCGCGTTCGCTGGTCAGGTTCAGCCGAACGCCACCGACATCGGATTTGTTCAGGATGTCCGGCGAACTGATCTTGACGACGACGGTGTTGCCCTCGGCCAGGAGAGGCGTCGCGGCCCGCACGGCCTGCTCGTGGATCGCGCGCCAGAATGGCTGATGCGATCGGGATCGCGTAGGCCGCGAACAGATCGGTAATCTCGATCGGATTGAGCCAGCCTCGCTTGTCTTTCAGCGCGGCTGGATGATCGCGCGCCCGGCCGCTACGTCCGGCGCGAAATCTTCCGGCAGGCTGGGCGGCGTCTGCATCGCGACGTCGAGACCTTCACGGTAGCGCACGATGTGCATGAAGCCGCGAACGGCGTCCGCTTCGCTGGAGAAGTGCGGAATACCGGCTTCACCGAAGACCGCTGGCGGCGCCGCCGTCGTCGCCGACCCATGCCGTGAAGACCGGCTTGCGCGAGTAAGTCTCGGTTCGGTGTTTCTTCACCGCAGCGACGACGGACTTGGCGCATTTCGATCGGAGAGGCCAGCGTGTTCGGCGCGTTCATGATCAGGAGCGCGTTGTTGGCGGTGTCGCCCAGGACGCACTCGCAGGCTTGCGCGTAGCGCTCGCCGTCTGCGTCGCCGAGAATGTCGACGGGATTGGCGTTCGACCATCGCTCCGGCAGCACCTTGTCGAGGCTTTTCTTGACGTCTTCCGACATGCCCCGCGAGCTCGCCGCCGAGATCGATCAGCCGGTCCACGGCGAGAACGCCGAGACCGCCGCCATTGGTGACGAATCGCAAGCCGGTGGCCGTGCGACGATTGCAGATGTCCCAGCGTTTCGGCCGCGGAGAACAATTCATCGAGATCGAGCACGCGCAGCAGGCCCGCCCGGCGGAACGCCGCGTCGTAGACGGCGTCCGACCCGGCCAGTGCACCGGTGTGGGTCGCCGCCGCGCGAGCGCCTTGGGTGTGACGACCGGACTTGATGACAACGACTGGCTTGACGCGCGCCGCAGCCCGCGCCGCGGACATGAACTTCCGCACGTCGCTGATCGACTCGACGTAAAGCAGGATGGCGCGCGTGTCGGTGTCGAGTGCGAAGTAATCGAGCAGGTCGCCGAAGTCGACGTCGAGATTTTCGCTCGATCGAGACGATGGCAGAAAATCCGACGTTGCGGTTCGCGGCCCATTCGACGAGGCGCGGTCGAGATCGCACCGGATTGCGAAATCAGCGCGAGATCGCCGCTCTGCGGCAGGCGCGATGCGAAGCTCGCGTTCAGATTGATGCGCGGTATCAGGACGCCGAGCGACGGCACCGATCAGCCGCAGGCCTGTCGTCCGCGCGGTCTGCGCGATGGCTTCCGTGATAGGACCCGGTGCCGCGGCCAAGACCGGCGGAGAGCACCATCGCGGCGGGGCAATCCACGTGCACCCGCGCTCTTGACGACTCTCTCAAGGAGGGACGGCGGACGTCGAGATGATGGTGAGATCGGGTGTCCTGGAATATCCTTGATGTCGCGGAGCGTCTTGATGCCTTCGATTTCGGAATGCTTGCGGTTGACCACGTCGATCCGTCCGCTGAAACCACCGGCGAGCAGGTTGCGCAGCGTCGTGCCGCCGACCGACGCGGGTTTCGGGCTTCCTCCGACAAGCGCAATCGAGCGCGGTGCAAAAAGGTGGTCGAGGCGGTAGGTGCTCATGCGGGGTCCGACGGCATCAATGCCGGAAACCTAGTGTGGCGTCTCGCAATTGCCGACATGTCTTGCAGCTCGTCTCTTAACGGCAATTGCGAGACAAAAGCCACACTAGCATTTTGATTTTGCTAGTGTCCTTTCGTCTCCGAATAACCGTGCGAGCGCGCCGCAAATGGGGCGGCTATTCGGAGACGGGACACTAGCGCATTTGCTTCACAAAATCCGCAGGCTATTCGGTCGCGGAAGGATGATTGGTAAATCAGGATTTGCGGTTACGAAGCTTTCCAACAACGCCTGTCGGAAAGAAGTAGACGCTGGCAATGAACAGCAGGCCGAGCCACAGCAGCCAGCGGTCGGGGTGGAGCAGATCTGGGAGCACGGGAATGCCCGCGCTTGCCGTGGCCTTCGAAGCCATACCCATCAGCGTCTGCAGATAGTTTTCCGCGAGAATGAACATTGCAGCACCGATAACAGCGCCGTAGATGGTTCCCATGCCGCCGATCACGACCATCAGGAGAATGTCGACCATGATGGTGAAGCTGAGCGACGTGTCGGGGCCGGCATAGCGCAGCCACAGTGAGTTCAGCATGCCAGCCGCTGCGGCTACGAGCGCGGCAAGACAATTCGCCCATGTCAGGTGAAATACGGTGCGATAACCCAGAGCCTCGGCCCGGAACCGGTTTTCGCGCACGGCCTGCAGTACACGGCCGAACGGGGAATTCACAATGCCGGAGCAGTGCGAAGATCATCGCGGCCGCGGCAAGAAACACGATGTAATAAGTCAGCGTGCGGCCATTAAATTCGAAGCCGAATACATTCTTCGAGATCAGGACCGTGCCGGGGCGAAGCAGTTCAGGAAGCTGGAAGCTGCGCCCGTCATCGCCACCGGTGAGCCACGATAGCTGCGAGGCCAGCACCTGGAAGGCGGAGGCGACCGCGAGCGTGATCATCGCAAAGAAGATCGCCTGCACGCGCAGCGAGAAACAGGCCAATGCCGCAGCGCGAGCAGCGCGGCCAGCGGCAGGCCGATGACGATGCCGGTGCCGACGCCTGTCCATGTCGGCCCGAGCGTGTAGAGCGCGATGGCGATGGCGTAGCTGCCGATGCCGTAGAACATTGTATGCGCGAATGACACCGTGCCGGTGTAACCAAGCAGCAGGTCATAGGACGCAACTAGCGCTGCAAAGATGCAGATCTTGGTGGCGACGTTCATTGCCTTCGCGCCGGGAAACAGGAAGGGCGCGAGCGCCAGCGCCACGACAATGGCGATCAGCAAAAGACTGAGAATGCGGCTGCGCGGCGGATCGCCTGAAAGGATCATCATCTGTTCGTCACCGGAAAGAGACCGCGCGGTCGCCACATCAGGATCGCCACCATCAGCAGGATGTTCGAGATCAGCGCCAGCTTGACGACAAGCCGCCATAGTTCGCAACCATCGCCACCAGAATGGCGCCGATGAAGCAGCCGCCGATGGAGCCGAGGCCGCCGATGATGATGACGATGAAGACCAGCACCATCAGGTCGCCACCCATGGAGGCGTGCACTTCCTCGCGGTAGAGCGCCCACATGATGCCGCCGAGACCCGCGAGCGCGGAGCCGGCCATGAACACGCCGAGGAACAGCCGCTTGACGCGATAGCCGAGCGCTTCCACCATTTCGCCATTCTCGACACCGGCCCGGATCAAGAGGCCGATCTTGGTGCGGTTCAGCACCAGCAGAATAATCCCGAACACGACAAGACCAACGATCATCGCAAGTACGCGGTATTTTCGTGATCGCGATATCGCCGAGGATGAAAGAGCCGCGCAGCGAGGACGGCAGGGGCAGCGGTATGCGTGCCGGCCCCCACAGCGCGTAGAGCGTCTGCTCGGTGACGATCAATCCGCCCATGGTGATGAGGATCTGCTTGAGGTGATTGCCGTACACAGGAAGGATCAGCACGCGCTCGAACACGAGGCCGAGTGCACCGGATACCGCCATCGACAGCAGTGCTGCGGGCGCAAGGGCGATGAGATTGAGCCACAGCGAATTCCGCCTGTACGTAAGGCGCGAGCGGCGCCAATACCAGCGTCGCCACATAGGCGCCGACCGCGATGAAAGCACCGTGGCCGAAATTCAGGACATCCATCAGGCCGAACACCAGCGTCAAGCCTGAAGCCATGATGAAGATCATCATCCCCATGGCGAGGCTTGCGACGGTCAGGGTCACCCACGTGCTGGGCGACCCGATCAGCGGGATCATCGCGAGTGCCAGCACAACCGGCAGCAGTAGCGGAATGAAATCCCGCTTTTTCTGCGGCAGTGGTTCGGTGGCGGCGAGATCGGTCATTGATGCGCCTCCAGGCTGAGCCCGAGCAGTTTTTCCTGCAACGGTGTGTTGTTGGCGAGGTCTCCCATCGTGCCGCGGTGTACGATCTTGCCGTTGTCCATCACCAGCACGTTGTCGCCGACCTCCTGTGCAACGCGGAAGTTTTGTTCAACAAGGAGGATGGTTGCGCCACGCTTCTTCACCTCAGTGAGACACTCGATCAAATTGACCACGATCGCGGGCGCGAGGCCTTTGGTCGGCTCGTCAATCAAAAGCAATTTGCGCGGTTCGACAATGGCGCGAGCGATGGACAGCATCTGCTTTTGTCCACCCGAAAGCGAGCCGGCCCGCGACAGCCAGAACCGCTTCAAGGCGGGAAATAATTCCGAAGATCCATTGCAGCCGGGCATCATCGAGCGGGCCTTCGCGTGCGGCGAGCACGAGGTTTTCCTTCACGGTGAGATCGGAAAACACCGCCATGGTCTCGGGCACATAGCCGACGCCTAGACCTGCGATGTCTGGGGTGGATCTCTTTTCGATGTTCCGTCCCGCGAGCACGACTTGGCCGGAGGAGGGCGAAGACAGCCCCATGACGGTACGGAGCGTCGTTGTCTTACCCGCGCCGTTGCGGCCGAGCAGCATCGTGGTCTGGCCTTGCGGCACAACGAAGTCGACGCCATGCAGGATGTGATATTGCCCGATATGGGTGTGGACGCCGGTGAGAATCTGCATGTGTGGTTCATGCCGCAGTCTTTCCGGGCGCGATGCCGAGATAGGCTTCCTGAACGATCGGCGACGCGATCACCTCGGCCGGCTTTCCCCGCCGTCGGCGACAAGCTGCCCGTTATGCAGAACGATGATGCGGTCAGCCAGCGAGCGCACCACGTCCATCTTGTGTTCGACCAGCAAAATGATCTTGCTGCTGTCGGCCTTGAGCTTCGCGATGAGGTCAAGCACCACCGGCACTTCGTCCACGCTCATGCCTGCTGTTGGTTCGTCGAACATGAAAACTTTCGGCTCAAGCGCCATCATCAGGGCGACTTCGAGCTTGCGCTGGTCGCCATGGGAGAGGGCGGATGCCGCCACTGAGCGGCGATTGCCCAGGGCGATGCTCTCAAGGATGCCGTCGGCGCGTTCGATCAAGTCGAGGCGTTTCATCCAGGGTCGCCACATGTCGTAGTGCACGCCGGAGGCGGCCTGCACGGCGAGGCGGACGTTTTCCTCGACGCTTAAATTCGGAAACAGGTTTGTGAGCTGGAATGCACGGCCAAGTCCCTTGCGCGTGCGCAAGGGTGTGGACAGTCGGGTAATGTCCTCGCCGTCGAGCAACACCTCGCCGCCGGTCGGGCGGAGTTGCCCTGAAATCAGATTGAAATAGGTAGTTTTACCGGCGCCGTTCGGTCCGACAATGGCGGTGAGTTCGCCGGGGCGGAACGCACAACTGACCTTGTTGACGGCAATATGACCGCCGAAGCGAATGGTCAGGTCGCGCGTTTCAAGGGTGAGGGTCATCGGGCCGCTCGCATTGGAATGGTCATGCACGGCTTTATGCCGGGCATCACGGTCTTACGCCACAGGCAGAATGGTTATGGCCGGGATAAACCCGGCCATAACGTATCAGGATCTTCAGCGCTTGTTGCGGATCGGAATATTCATGTCCTCGATCTTCAATTCGCGGACCAACTCATTGTCGGCCCAGGCGAGGTTTGGATCGACCTTGACACGGAAGTGATACATGCTCTGGAGCGCCTGATGGTCTTCCTTGCGGAATACCATCTTGCCCTTCGGCGTGTCGAGATCCATCCCTTCCATTGCCGCGATGAGCTTTTCAGTGTCGGTAGACTTGGCTTTTTCCACCGCCGTCACAGCCGCCATTGCTGCCGCAAAACCGCCGGCAGTGAAGAAATCCGGCGGCGCGTTGAAGCGCTTCTGATGCTCGGCGACAAACCAGTCGTTGATCGGATTTTTCGGGATGCCGTAATAGTAATAAGTCGCGCCTTCCATGCCGGGCAGCCGCTTGTAGGCAGCGAGTGCGGGAAGAATATTGCCGCCAGTGGAGAGTTCGATGCTGTAGCGCTTCGGATCCATGTCCTGCAGCTTCGTCAGTGGATCTCCGCCACCGGCCCAAATCACCCAGATGATCTTACGGCCCGGCTTGTCCTTCAGCGCGTCGAACAGACGCTGACCCGCCGCGGTGAAATCGGTCGTCGTCGGCGGCACATACTCTTCAACCGCAAGAGTGGCGCCGGTCTTCGCGAGCGCCTCCTTGGAAAGCGGCAACACTGTCGCGGCCGAAGGCGTTGTCCTGGCCGAGAGTTGCGATGGTCACGCCCTGCTTGCCGATGGCGACGGCGTTGGAGATCGCGTCCTGAGATGAATTGCGGCCGGTACGGAAGATGTAGCGATTTCCCACTTGTCGCCAGTGATAGCGTCGGCGACGGCCGGCTCAACGATCAGTACTTTCTTGTTTTCTTCGGCAATGGGCAACATCGCCAGCGCTGCGCCCGATGCCGTTGTCCCGATCGCGATATCGGCCTTGTCGTCCTGATAGGCTTCGGCAAGAGCCGCCTTGGCGAGATCCGGCTTGCCCTGGTCGTCCTTGGTAATGAGGACGATCTTGCGGCCATCCACGGTCATCGTGTTCTTGGTGGCGTATTCTAGGCCCATCCGCAGGCCGGTCTCGGTCTGTTTGGCGTAGGCTTCAAGCGGGCCGCTTTTGCCATAGATCAGCGCGATCTTCAGGTCATCGGCTGATGCTGACGTAGCCGCTAGTGCTGCCGCCGCGGCAGCCGCGAAAATTGCAATTTTACGCATTGGTGTCCTCCCCATTGTCGTGGAGGGACCATACAGTTTCGCGCCGGAATTGCCATTTTTTTGCCGCCCGGGCCGCGGCAAAATAGCGCCTGCGTTTCGGTGCCAGGTCGACCGCCCCGTATCAATAATGCGGAGGTGGAGGTTCGGGAGCGGTCCCGCCGGCGGATTTCATCTCGGCGTCA
>CAVVWF010000014.1:0-164587 GCA_963751855.1 uncultured Alphaproteobacteria bacterium
AAGGTCGCTGGGCGTCGTTGTCACGCGGCCGGAAGTGACTGATCACAAGAAGCGCTTCAGCACGCCGGAATGGTCGTCGCACGGGTTCTGCAATGCCTGTCCGCGCGACAGCATGTTAGTGATCGGGGACGAGATCATCGAAACGCCGATGGTCTGGCCGTGCCGCTACTTCGAGACGCACTCTTATCGTCCGATCCTGAAGGACTATTTCCGGCGCGGGGCGCGCTGGACCGCCGCGCCTAAGCCGCAACTGACGGACGAGATGTTCGATGACGCGTATCGCATCCCCGAAAAGGGCGAGCCGATCTCGTATGTCCTGACTGAATTCGAACCGGTGTTCGATGCCGCCGATTTCTTTCGCTGCGGGCGCGACCTGTTCGTGACCCGCAGCAACGTCACCAATGCGTCCGGCATTGAATGGCTGCGCCGTCATCTTGGGGAGGGTTATCGCATTCATGAGATCGAGAGCCGCTGTCCAACTCCCAGTCACATCGACACCACCATACTGCCGCTCGGGCCTGGCAAGCTCCTGATCAATCCCGAATACATCAACGTCGACCGTCTCCCGGCCGTCTTGAAAAAGTGGGATATTCTCGTGGCTCCGGAGCCAGACCCGATCACGGATCGTATGCTTAAGATGACGTCACTGTGCGGGAAATGGCTCAGCATGAATGTGCTGTCCGTAGACGAGAAGCGCGTCATCGTTGATCCGCATCATACGGGAATGATGCGTGCACTGGAGACATGGGGATTCGAGCCGATACCATGCGAATTCCTGAACTACGCCGCATTTGGTGGCGCCTTCCACTGCGCCACGCTCGACATCCGGCGGCGCGGCACGTTGGAGAGCTATTTCTGAGTGCTGAAATCACCGCACGGCCCAAGACGGGACAGCTTATGCCGTGACAACTCATGCCGTGATTTTCAGTCCGATAGTGCCCAAGAGAATGAAGCCGATGCAGGTAAGCCTGGGCAACGTCGCGGGCTCATTGAAAAGATAGATACCGAGTGCGGCCGTACCGATGGTGCCAATGCCCGTCCACACCGCGTAGGCGGTGCCGACCGGCAGCGACTTCAGAGCCAAGCCGAGGAATGCAGTACTCGCCGCCATGGCGGTGAGTGTACCGACGGTGGGGTACAGGCGCGAGAATCCTTCCGTGTATTTGAGCCCGATCGCCCATGCGGTTTCGCACAGGCCAGCAACGAGCAGGAAGAGCCAGGCCATGGAAGATCCTCCGTTAAATGTTTTCTCGTCTCAGTCCTTCTCTTGCCTTGCCGTTCGTGCAGAGCACCGAGGCTGCATGTTTCCGTCCCTTCATGCAAAATATAATGGAGGGCATGATGTGCTACTGCGTGCCGCGCCGTCGGAGTGTCGCATCGCGTTCCGCGAGCAACACTGTTCGACGAACATGTATCTCGCCGGACGGATTGCCGCGCGAGACAGGTCGTCAAGCCTGTCGCAACGCGTGTCTCATCCGCTCCACGCGTTGCTTGAGATGTGCCGTGCCATGTTCACACGGGCCGGAACCGGAAGGACGGCGGGGCGGGGATGAATTGCCCGTAATCCCGAGGCCGTGGACCTTCATCCGCCATTCTGACCACTCGATGCGCTAACGCCACATGCCGCGCATGCGAGCGCCGATGTCGATCTTCGGGCCGTTGCTTTGCGCGCGCGCGGTCGCACTCGCGGCCTGCGGCCAGCTGGTGCGCTCGAACATCGACACAAGCGCTTCCGGAATGAAGCGCGTGCGCGATGCATAGACATGCCGGTCGCCCTGCGAATGCTGACCGTGGGTGAAGAAGCGTTGCGGCACCGTCAGATGCAGATCGTCCTTCGCGCGCGTCATGGCGACGTAGAGCAGGCGGCGCTCTTCTTCCAGCTCGGCGCTGGTGCCGGCGCCGAGGTCCGATGGCATGCAGCCGTCGACGACGTTGAGCACATAGACCGACTTCCATTCCTGGCCCTTGGCGGAATGGATGGTGGAGAGGATCAGGTAATCCTCATCGAGCAGTCGGCACGCCGGACTGGTCGCTGGTGGCGTCGGGCGGATCGAGCGTCAGTTCGGTGAGAAAGCGTTCGCGCGAAGGATAGCCGCTGGCGATCTGCTCCAGCTGAATCAAATCCGCGCGGCGCACTTCGGCGTCTTCGTGGATGCGATCGAGATGCGGCTCATACCACAGGCGCGCACGCTCGAGATCGACCGGCCATTCCGAGTAACGCAGATTGCCGACGGTCTCGATGAAGGCCGTCCAGTCCGCTCCGGCACGAGGCGGTTGCGGCAGGTCGCAAAGCGCACCGATCGGGTCCGCGGCTTCCGCCATGCGATCCAGCACGCGCTGTGCTGACGCCGGCCCGACGCCGGGGAGGAGATGCAGAACCCGAAAGCCCGCGACGCGATCGCGCGGGTTCTCGACAAAGCGCAGCAGCGCCAGCATGTCCTTGACGTGAGCCGCGTCCAGAAACTTCAGCCCGCCGAATTTCACGAACGGGATGTTGCGGCGGGTGAGTTCGATTTCCAGCGGCCCGCTGTGCGATGAGGTGCGGAACAGCACCGCCTGATGCTTCAATAGCGCGCCTTCCTCACGGTTCGCCAACACTTGCTCGACGATGTAGCGCGCCTGATCGGCTTCGTCGCGCACGGTCACGAGCTGCGGCTTGCGCGTGGACGTGCGCTCGGTCCAGAGGTTCTTGGTGAAGCGTTCTTTCGCCAGACCAATGACGGCGTTCGCGGCTGACAGCACCGGCTGCGTCGAACGGTAGTTGCGATCGAGCGTGATGATCTCGGCCTTTGGGGTGAAATGATCCGGAAAGTCCAGAATGTTGCGCACGGTGGCGGCGCGGAACGAGTAGATCGACTGCGCGTCGTCGCCGACCACGGTGAGGCCGCGGCCGCCTGGCTTCAGCGCCAGCAGGATCGAGGACTGCAGCCGGTTCGTGTCCTGATACTCGTCGACCATCACATGATCGAAACGGCCGCCGATGTCGTCGGCCAGCGCCGCATCGGACACCATCTGGCACCAGTAGAGCAGCAGGTCGTCGTAATCGAGCACGTTCTGCTTCTGCTTGGCCTCGACATAGGCGGCGAACAATTCCTTCAGTTCGTTGGCCCAGCCGGAGCACCACGGAAAGAACTGTCCGAGCACTTGCTCGATCGGAAGCTCGGCATTCACGCAGCGCGAGTAGATCGACAGGCACGTGCCCTTGGTGGGAAAGCGGCTCTCGGTCTTTGAGAACCCGCGCTCATGCCGGATCAGGTTCATGAGGTCGGCGGAATCCTCGCGGTCGTGAATCGTGAATGACGGATCGAGGCCGATCTGGTCGGAATAGTCGCGCAGCAGCCGCGCGCCGATGCCGTGAAACGTTCCGGCCCAGCTCAGCGCGTCGGTCATCACGCCGGCATTGTCGCCCAGCACCTTGCGCGCGATGCGCTCGACCCGCTTCGTCATCTCGGATGCGGCGCGGCGCGAGAACGTCATCAGCAGGATGCGGCGCGGATCGGCGCCATTGATAATGAGATGTGCGACGCGATGCGCAAGGGTGTTGGTTTTTCCGGAACCGGCACCGGCAATCACCAGCAGCGGCGGCCCGATGGTGCCGTCGGTTCCAACGCCGTGTTCGACCGCGCGTCGCTGCTCCGGATTCAATGTCTCCAGATATGAAGTCGCAGCCGCTGCCAACGCCCAAATCATCCCCCAAGTAGCCTGGGAATTCGGTGATTTCTCCCCGAAGCGCAACGAACCGGCGGGTGCGGGATCGTTGGCTCAAGCGAAACACGATACTTAGGTATTGACCTAAGTATTATTCAGCGGTACGAACGGGCCAACAGCGAAGGCGAGGGGCGTCGAGAGACAACACTGTTCGCCGGTTCATCAATCGCACGGAGCAATCCATCGACTCCACAAGCAGGCGGCTCTCAGCCGCAGGGCAAGATGTCGCCCGCGGTCATCGATGGCGTGTTTCGCGCGCTGTCCGATCCCACACGGCGCGACGTGCTGGGCCGGCTCAGCGCTCACCCGGCCTCGGCGAGTGATCTCGCTGCGACCTACGACATGGCGCTGCCGTCCTTCATGGAGCACCTGAAGGTGCTGGAGCGCAGCGGGCTTGTTCGCTCCCAGCAGAGGGACGCGTCAGGACCTACGAACTCGTGCCAAAGCAATTTGCGGTGGCAGAGAACTGGCTTGCGCGGCAACGCAGTCTTTGGGAGCGCCGCCTCGATCAACTCGACGACTATCTCATGCAAATGAAACAGGAGACAAAGAAGTGACTTCATCCCTCATCAAGATCGATCCGAAACTTGATCTCGTGCTCGAACGCGAGATCGATGTGCCGGTTGAACTCGTCTGGAAAGCCTGGACCACACCGGAGCATCTGCGCCAATGGTTCGCGCCGAAGCCCTGGACGATCACCTCGTGCGAGATCGATCTGCGCCCGGGCGGCACGCTCGATTTCACCATGCGCTCGCCGGAGGGGCAGGAATATCCGAACACGCAATGCTATCTCGAAGTTTCTCCATTCGAGCGGATGGTTACGACCGATACGATGCTGGGCGGCTATCGCCCGTCGCCCAATCCGTTCTTCACGGCTGTGGTTGAATTCACGAGGAACGGCAACGGCACGCTCTACAAGGCGACGGCCATTCACGGCAACGATGAAACGCGCAAGAAGCACGAGGAGATGGGATTTCACGGCGGCTGGGGCACGGTGCTGACGCAGATGGTGGACTACATCAAAACCGGACGGATGCATTCGTAACGATTTTGCCTGACCCGGAAAAAAACTGATCGAAGCGAAGGCACAGAGTTTCGCTTCGATCAGGCTGCCGCGTCAGCTGTCGGCCTGTTCTCCATCGCTGCGCTTACGTTGAGGAGGGGCAATCGTCGGCTTCTCAGGAAGGACCCTGCAAACGTACCGCATCCTCCTGCGCCCGACGCCCGCTCCAACCGCCATGGATAGTGGATGGAGCCGGCGCGGGCTGACCGCCCCTTCATTTGCCTGATCTGCGGCCACCGTTGTTGGCCCAAACTGCACACTTATTGGGGCAGAACCTGACGTTTCCAGCAAACCAAAGCCGCTGGATTTGGGTGAATCAATCGATGGAACCGGACCTGCGGACAGTCGTCGCGGTACGTTGATACGCCTTCGCCTCCCACCGCTATAGCCCCTGTGGCTCGTTGGTCGCAGTGTCCGTCTTTTTTCCGGCAGATAAATCCTGGCTGAATTTACTTGGTGAGCCCCGCTTGCTCCAGAGTTACGATGTCACCGAGTTTTATTCGGAGGCGACACACTTACGGGGACACAGCATGACAGCGAAAGTTGCACTGGCCTCTTGCGGGGCTGAAAGTGGGCGAACAATCTCTGCACGTCGACGCAGACTTGGCCTCGCTGCAATCGCGGCTTCTGCGATCATGTTTTTTTCCCATGGGGCGAAGGCCGACGAAGGCGGCGTGAGCTTCTGGGTCCCCGGTTTCTTTGGAAGTCTCGCGGCCACGCCGCTGCAGCCGGGTTGGTCGCTGGCGAATATCTACTACCATACCTCAGTATCTGCCGGCGGCGACGTCGCGCGTGCACGTGAATTCACGCTCGGCAGGGTGCCCGGCAACCTTAACGTCAACGCAAATCTGAATTTGAATCTCAAGGCCACTGGCGATCTTGGCATGGTGATCCCGACCTATGTCTTCGCGACGCCGCTGTTCGGCGCCCAGGCGTCGGTGTCCGTCTTGGCAGCCTATGGCGTCGTTAGCACCAGCCTGGCAGGGACCTTGTCTGGCGTGGCCACGGGCCCGTTCGGCAACAGCATTCCCTTCGCGCGGTCCGATACTATCAACGATACCACATGGGGCTTTGGGGATGTGGCGCCGGTATTTCAATTGCGCTGGAACGAGGGCGTCCACAACTACATGACCTATATCATGGGTGACATTCCGGTCGGCGCTTACCAGTCCTCGCGCCTGTCGAATATAGGCATCGGGCACGGCGCGATCGACGTCGGCGGCGGCTACACCTATTTCAATCCGAAGACCGGCCAGGAGTTTTCTGGCGTGCTCGGCTTCACCTACAATTTCATGAACGATGCGACGCAGTATCAGAACGGCGTCGACCTGCACTTCGACTGGGGTGCATCGCAATTCCTGACGAAGGAGTTCATGGTTGGCCTCGTGGGCTATGCCTACAAGGAGATTGGCTGCGACAGCGGTTCAGGCGACCGTGTCGGCTGCTTCCAGTCCCGGGTGCTTGGCATCGGTCCCCAGATCGGGTTCCTGTTTCCGGTCGGCGATATGCAGGGCTATCTCAATCTAAAGGCTTATGGAGAGTTGGCTCCGCAAAACCGGCCATCCGGCTGGAATACCTGGGTCACCTTCTCTATCTCGCCGCCCGCGCCCGGAGCGCCTCCGACAACAAGACCCGTCGTCAGAAAATATTAGCATCAACGAGGCTGCGACTTGGTCAGTTGTTGAGGTCAAGTACCAGCCGTGCGCCATGTTGTCGTTGATGAAGGGCTGCGCGAGGAACGCGTTCACAGCGGAGGGCGAGGGCTTCGTCGCCGTCGTGTGGGCGCTCAAGCAGCAGAGCAAGTCAAGTTCGACCGCTACTGATTGTCGCCCTGCCATCCGGCATCCTTCCTCAATATCCGTCGCCCCAACGATACTGCCATGCGATACCGACAGCTGTTAGTTCGCTTCCCGTGCGGGTCGTGATGCCGGTACTGGCAGAGAGCTTGAGAGAGTTCTGTCGATCGATCGGCAAGGCCAACGTCAAGCCCGCTCGCGTGATCGCCTGCTCGTTATCGCTTTTTACGCCGTTGAGGGCCGTGCGGCCGCCCGCGAAATAGTGTCCGTCCAGCGCCATCCATATGCCGGACTGGAACGTGTAGATAACATGTCCCTGGACGGCATAGATCGGAGACTGGGAGAACGTGTTGCCGCCGAAGAAGTCGGTGTTGTCGCTGAAGAACGTCACGCTGGGGGCGAACTCGACGGTCCATGGACCCCACGCCTTTGAGATCCCGAGCTCGGGCCGGAATGACCAACGATTGCCGCCGAGGTTGAGCAGCTTGGTGCTGTCATACTGCCCGAGGGGCGCGGAGACCTGCAGGCTTACTCCGACGATGAGATCCTGCTGGTAGCTGGCGAATTCCTTCGCCGAGAGCGCGGGTGCCCCAAACAAGTTGACCGAGACACGAAATCGCGGATCGCCCAAGCCGGTCATCTCTCGCTCGCGCGGCTCGCCGTTCACGAGCCCATGCGCCGCGAACGACGATGTCGGCACGATCGCATCGAATTTGGCGGACTGGCCCGCGAGTTCAAAGGACCGAACATAGGCCAGCACCCCGGTGTCGGAGTGGAAGGTCGCGTCGGCGATCGCCGTGTTGGGATCGAACGCGAGCTTGCCTTGGGAGTAGACGTAGCCCGAGATCAGGAAATTCAACCCGATGGGCGTGTTCGAGTACGATCGCGGCTCTGCCTCCTGTGCGTTCGCATTTGAGACCACGGACAATGCGGCGATCATTCCGAATGCCAAGCCAAGCGGGAGCCGGTTTGCGACGCGCGCCTCAGGCGCATCGGAGCTCGCACTGACCATGATGGGCGCATCACCGACCGCCCGTTGCACTCCAACGCCATGCCGGTTCATCGAAGTATCCTAGCAAGCAACCCCGTCGGATCAAGGGATCGACGGTCCACCGGCTACCTTGCCATCGCTTCAAGGCTCGAGGGGCCATGCAAAGGCAGGGCTATGTGTTGGTAAGGCTATGTGCTGGTGATCGCCTTGTTTCGCTCTGCTGCGGAGCGCGCACGCGACTAGCCAGTCCAATGGCTTCCGAATCGAGCTACCTATGCAACGCATCGTTGCTCGTCACGCGGCCACGTCACTTGACCGGAAACAGCAGCGCGACACTAGTTCGCAGTGACCAGGACGGAGCGCCAGTCGGACGTATCGCGTTGTAATAGGCTTGAATCGATGCGTTGACCGGCTGATCACCCACTTTGAAAACCCGGCCGATACCGCCGCCGACCGGCACGGTCCATTTCTCGCCCGACGCCGCGAGCCAATCCGCGGTGATGATGGGTGATGTGTTCAGGTACCAGCCGTGCGCCATGTTGTAGTTGGCGAAGGGCTGGGCGAGGAAGGCGTTCACAGCCGGCCTCAGCGGATTGCCGCCGACCGACCACTGATTGTTGAGCAGCACACCGATCACCCAATGTTCCGGCGTCACCAGGAAGACGGCGGTGGGGCCGGCCAGGACTTTGCCGGTCCCGAGAAACGGATCGCTTGCGGACGGAATCGTGAAGACCGGACCAACGCCCCAGATCAGTTTGCCCGGATGCACGGGGGAGAAGAACAACGACTGCGTGATGTCGCCAACGCCGTTGATGTTGCTGTCGGTGAGCGGACTCGGCTGGCTCATCACCGGAATGATGGTGCGCGAGATCAGATTCCACTCATCGTTCAAGTGCATCGGCACCACAGGCTGAATGTTGAGGATTTCCTGGGTGCGATTGAATGGCCCGGCGTTGAAATTGGTGTTGCTCTGGAACGGCACGCTGACCAGATCCGCGATCGGGTTTTGCGATGCCGTCTGCAGATCTTGCGAAGGCTCGGCAGATCCACCGTGCGCGCGACGGCGCGGCCTCGACGTTGCCGCCGCTCTGGAATTTATAGTTGATGCCGGCTTTGACCATTTGCAGGTCGCGGTTCAAAGCCAGCGAAGGGATCGTGGGAGAATTCCAGTTCGATAGTCCGAGATAATTGTATTCGAGCTTCACCGTCCAATGCGACTTGAAGCCGTATTCGATGCCGCCGCCGACCAGCCAGCCGCTGCTGGTGGTGGAGCCGTTCCAGACTGCGCCGGGGAGGTTCAAGGTTGCGTCGCTGTTCACCCAGCCGCCGCCGAACTTGGCGAATACGAGCCATCGATCATTCACGAGGCCGATGCGGCCCGCCACGGTGCCGATCCAGTGCTGGTCGACAGTGCCCAGTGTCGGAGTGGACAGCACCGGATGACCGAAGGTCGCGCCATCGAACTCACCTTCGATGCCAAACAGAAAGTGACCGGCCTGGAAATTATAGCCCGCCTGCACGCCGCCGATGAATTCAGTGAGGCCGCCATACAGATTGTTGCCGGGAATGTTCAGGCTGCCGCTGGACCATCCCGCGCCGAAGTTGGCACCCACATAAAGCCCTGACCAGTTATAGGGCTGCACGATCGGTGCGCTGTACACCGGGGCTTTGACAGGCAAGTCGGCTGCAAAAGCAGATCCGCTCAACAATCCTGCAGCAGCAATTCCCGCACGGAAAATGTTTTGCACTGTCGCCTCCTGAAGATAGGCCACACCTCAAAACATATTGCGAGCAGCACCTTCCGGCCAACCGGCTTGTTCGATGCGGGTCAAATCACGCGCGCTATTTTTCGATGAGGTGACATTTCCGCAACGACGAACCATCTCTCAGTACCGCCGCATCTTAGTTACGTCACCATTGCTGCCGCAGTTTGCGACCGTGTCATCAGCGCCGCCAATGAAAACGCGCCAGGCACATTTTATCGATCTGCGAGGATTTCTATCTCGTCGGAAGATGCCGATGTGCGGTCACATCTTCGAAAGTGTCTCATCTTGGTTTTCTCCATGCTCTGCCGTTCGGGCAGTACCGAGGCGATGTTCGCCTCTCAATGCAAAGCATGATGGATGCATGACGCGCGATCTTCGCGCCGGCGGAGCAGCGCCTCGACTGAGACGGCTCGGGCCTTCCGCAATGAGATCAGTGAGCGTTGCTGCGCTTGAGGGGCATCGACCTTTTCACACGGCCGTTTGGGCATCATGAGCCTTGCTGGAACAGCCAAACAGGGACAGACTCCGGTTGCGACATCAGTTCATCGAACCTGGCAGCGGCGGTTGCTGCAGACACGGGAGATGCTGCGATGTTCCCCAAAGCTGAGTCGGCTTGTTTTGTGATCGCCGACATTTCGGGCTACACGACCTTCTCGTCCGGCGTTGAAATCGACCACGCACAGGACACTATCGCTGACATAATGGATACGCTGGTGCGGGCGCTTCGTCCGCCGTTCCATCTCACGCAACCCGTTCACGCACACTAGCGGTCGACATTGTCGGCATCGCAGGGCAGTGCGGATTGCTCGTCAGTTCAGTGAGGTAACAACCCAGCCATTCTCCTCTGCCCATCGCAGCCGCCAGTGATCACACAGTTGAATTTTTCAGAAGCGATGACCGTCCGCGCAACTGGACGCCGCTTCGGTAACTAACAATCACGCGTTGTAAACAGCATCACTCGTCAAGTATCAAACCCTGGAGGATTCAATGTCCAGCATGAGAAGAGAAACGGACAGCCTCGGCGTTGTGGAAGTAGCAGCGGATAAGCTGTGGGGCGCTCAAACTCAGCGCTCGCTGGAACATTTCAGCATCGGAAAGGATTTGATCCCCCGCGAAATGATCACCTCGTACGCCACGCTAAAGAAAGCCGCCGCCATAGCGAACTATGATGGCAAGCGACTTGACGATCAGCGATACCGCCTCATGGTTCAAACCTGTGACGAAATTCTCGCCGGCCAGCATCATGACATGTTTCCCTTGCATGTCTGGATGACCGGTAGCGGCACCCAGTTCAACATGAACGTCAATGAGGTGATCTCCAACCGGTGCTGCCAGCTCGCGGGCACGCCACTTGGAAGCCACGCGCCTGTTCATCCTAACGATCACGTCAACATGGCGCAGTCGTCCAATGATTCCTTTCCTTCGGCCATGTCCATCGCTGCGGCCGTGAACGTGAAAGCGCGACTTATCCCGGCGGTGACTGCTCTTCGTGATGCCATCTCCGCCAAATCGAAGGAGTGGGACGACATCATCAAGATTGGCCGCACCCACATGCAGGATGCCACCCCGCTGACTTTGGGCCAGGAATGGTTTGGCTATGCAGGCATGCTCTCGGACAATCTGGAGCGGATTGAAGGCGCTTTGTCGGGCGTTTACCGACTGGCTCTCGGAGGTACGGCTGTTGGCACGGGCATCAACTCCGCACCAGGCTTTGCCGAAGCGGCTGCCGCCGAGATTGCGAAGCTCACCGGTCTACCCTTCGCGACAGCGCCCAACAAGTTCACCGTGCAGGGTGCTCACGACGCGTTGGTGCAATTGTCGGGCACGCTTCGAACCTTGGCGGTGTCGCTCTACAAGATTGCGAACGACATTCGGTTGATGTCCTGCGGCCCGCGCGCTGGATTTGCCGAGCTATCGATTCCGGAGAACGAGCCAGGCTCTTCGATCATGCCGGGCAAGGTCAATCCGACCCAATGCGAGGCGCTGACGATGATCGCCGTACAGGTTATGGCCAATGACGTCGCGGTGGGCATTGGGGGCGCCGGCGGCTACCTCGAAATGAACGTCTACAAGCCGCTGATGATCTTCAACATCACTCACTCCATAACGATCCTGAGCGATGGCTGCGTGAATTTCCGCAAATTCCTGATCGAAGGTACGAAGCCAAACTTGAAAAAGATCAACGAATACGTCGAGCGTTCGCTGATGCTGGTTACGGCGCTTTCACCAGTCATCGGATACGATAAAGCGTCGAAGATCGCGCACTACGCGATGGACAACGATCTTACGTTGAAAGCTGCAGCCCTGGCATTGGGTTTTGTTACGGAAACTGAATTTGATCGCGTCGTTGATCCGAAGAAAATGGTGAAGCCGTACGTCGCCGGCGAGGCGCCGACGCACGTGGCCTGACATAGGCGTTCACACGGAGCATCTCCCATGGAGTCCGATGAGCGTTACAATGTGATCCTCACCTTCGCGCGCACGCTGTTCGTCAACGGACAGGCCACTGATCAGACCTTGGCCGCCGCGGAACGTCTCGGTCGTGCATTCGGTCTACGTGCAAAGCTCATGGCGCGCTGGGGGGAACTTCAACTTCAGTCTGGTGGCCAGGACGCCAGTCTCGTTTGCCTGATGCCGGCTGATCCCACCGGGGTGAATATGAAGCGCGTAGCTTCGACGATGCGCGCGATAGAGGAAGTCGAGTCCTCCGTGCGGCCGTCCCCGGGCGCTGCTATGAGCACGATAAACACGATCGCTCTCGCACCACCAGCCCCCACGTGGCTCTTCGCGCTAGCGGCGGGGGCTGGAGCAGTGGCGTTGTCCGTCATCTTCGGGGTCGACCATTTCGTGGCAGCGCTATTGATCTTCGTAAGCGCCGGTGTGGGAGCCATTTTACGCCGCGCTCTCGGGCAGTTAAGTGAAAATGTTTTCCTCCAACCGTTCGGCGCGGCGCTTCTCGCTGGCCTTATCGGTGCGCTTGCGGTTCGCTACGATCTGAGCTCGTCGCTGCGTCTCGTCGCAGTCTGCCCCTGCATGGTCCTGGTGCCGGGACCGCACTTTCTGAATAGCGCCTTGGACCTTAATCGGGGGGCGCATCCATCTCGGAGCGGCCCGACTCGGTTATGCCATCCTTATTGTTGTCGCAATCTCGACGGGGTTGCTGGTTGGCCTGGCAATCCTTGGCGCTTCTCTGCCAGTCGATCCCCCGGGGCGAGCTGTTCCCTTATGGCTGGATGTTATTTCCGCCGGCGTGGCGGTCGCTTCCTACAGCATTTTCTTCTCCACGCCGCTAATGATGCTGCCGTGGCCGTTAGCGGCGGGCATGCTCGCGCACGCACTCCGGTGGGTGGTGCTTAACGTGTTCGGCTTCGGTGTCGCAGTTGGCGCACTGGTCGCTTGCATCGTCGTCGGTCTTATCCTCACTCCGGTTTCGCGACGCTCGCACATGCCGTTCGCGGCCATCGGATTCGCCTCCGTCGTGTCGATGATTCCGGGCGTTTATCTTTTCAGGATGATGAGCGGGCTTGTGCAGATTGCCGATGGCGACCAAACAACATTGTCGCTTATTCAAGAAACTCTCTCCTCCGGAATGACTGCTTCAATCATCATTTTGGCAATGAGTTTAGGACTAATCGTTCCCAAGCTGATCGTCGACCATTTCGGTAACAGATCAACTCAAACAAAAGCTTTGGGGCAGACCGAACATGTCAGCACTCGCTAGAGGCTCCGTCATGCTCAGCATCTGGGGCGGGCCGACGGACGATTCCGCAGAGCTCCCGAGGTTGAAAGCGCGCTTGCCTCCGCTGCTCAGCGTCATCGCTGGAATGGTCGATCTCACCGGCTTCTTCACGTTGGGCCATATTTTTACGGCTCACGTGACCGGAAACCTCGTGGTGGCCGCCGCTGCGGCAGTGCAAGGAGGCCCCGTTAATTTAGCACAGGCGCTGGCCATTCCCGTCTTCATGCTGGCACTGGCGATCGTCTGGTTGATCGCCCAGGTTTCGCGCCGGCGCGGTCCGGGCTTGGCGCGCCTGCTACTTTCTGTTCAGTTTCTTTTGCTCTTGGGTGTTTTGATTTTTAGCGTCATTACCAAGCCTTCCACCAATCAGCATGGGCTCATAGCCGGCGTTGCCGTTATGATCGCCGTATCCGCGATGGCCTGTCAGTATGCTCTGCTTCGGTTGGTCCTTCCGGGAGCAATTTCGACGGCGGTGATGACCGGCAATTTGACCAACACCGTCTTGTCACTCATGGATTTGCTGTCGAGGAGCCGCCCGCTGCTGCCGGTTAATGCCGGCCGTCTGAGGAGGTCGCTTAATCTTTTGTTCGGCTTTCTCTTGGGCTGTGTCCTCGCGTCCGCGGCAGTCTACCAATTGGGAGATTGGGCTTGGGCATTTCCAGTTGCATTATCGATGGTGGCGATTGTTGTGCGGTAGGAAAGGGTCGACGCATTGAATAATCCTGCAACAGCAATTCCCGCCCGGACAAGCAAAGCCCGCCGAACCTCGCGGCCGCGCGCGGCCGGTGCTCAACGCCTGCGTTGCTTTTTGGGGGCTAATTCGAAGACCCCTCGGGGTGTTCGTTTTCCTGGAGCAGTTGCACCAGCGTTGCCAGGGAGGAGCGATCCTCCGTCGCGGAGGATTCCGCCTCGACCTCTGGGCTTGGCTGCCCCCAAGGCCAGAAACGTTTCAACAAGTCAGTGTTCAACAAGCCAGTGATGGTCATGATTTTTATCCCAGCGCCCAACTATAGACGCGCACCGGGCCATTTAGGTTTCACGGAACTGTCAAAAATATCGGGCTCCGGTTCCCGTGCTTGGAACATCAACGGCCGCGGGTATCACCCGGTGCCTTGAGAGTTTCGTCGGACGATGACATGTCATCGATCTCTCAGGCATGCTTGTTTTTTCGTCTCGCATTTGACCTTCCAAATCGCTTTTTTTCGTTCGCACCGGAGTTTGGCGCCGGGGGCTCCGCGCTGACAGACGATCTGCTTGGCTGAACAGTCGATCTGTTGACACCCTGCCACTGATTGCGAGATCGCGGGCACAACAGGGAATGTGAACGTCGCCATGAATACGAAGAACAACAAAAATCTGATGTTCATCACGAACTCCCTCTCTGCCGTCGCGACAGGCCGAGGCCTTGCCGATCTTCCTGGCGCGCCGTTTCCTGATCGTCCGCACCGAGATCCGAGCGAGCGACAGTCAAATCGAGTTGCTTGAGATATCGCTGCACCGCCGCGATCCGCGCGTCGGGCGTCACGGAATCGGCCAATCCGAGCAGCGCCGACCTCAGGCGGCGCATCACCTGCACCGAGTCCGCGCCGTATTGGCGGATCTCATCGAATGCCAACACCAGATAGTCCTCCCATGTCGGCATCGGGAAAATGAGACGCAAAACGCCATCCGCATCGCGGGCATAGCCGGCGTCCAGATCGTGCTCTCCCAGCCGGCGCAGCAAATCCTCGATCTGGTCGATCGCCTGGACCGCCGTTGTCGGATCGTTGATCGCCGGCGACAACGCCTTGATGGCGATGTCGACCAGCAATCGAATGGGATATTTCGGGTCCTGCTCGGACGTCCGTTCAAACCCACAGTGGATGGTCCGCATGAGATCGCTTTCGGGCAGCGCGGCTTTGGCGCCATGAACTTTGGCCTCATGAACTTTGGCGCCATGAACTTTGGCGCAATGCACCTGCAACAGCAGCGTATTTGCCACCAGGGTATCGCCGACCCCGCAGGCCATCACGATGACGGCCTCTGCCTGTTGTGCCTGGCGAACCAGATCGTCGATATCGAAATGGCAATCGTGCGCGGCGCGGCGAAATACCTCACCGTTTGGACAACCGGACCCAATTCAGAAACATTGCACGTCTCTTGTGCGCGTTTCGGTTGACCATTGTTTTTCTCATCGAGGCGCCGAAACATCTCTCGTATGACTTTGCGGCCTCTGTCGCCGATGACGTGAAGCACGTTGGTGATCTGGAGGTCGCTCAAGCCCTTCATCAGCGCGGAAAACAACAGCATGCTGAACAAAAGCAATCCGGCGACGATGAAGCCGGAGATCAGCGGCACGATGCCGGACCCATTGCGGTCGACATAGAGCAGCACGGACAGAGAATAAATGAACGTGGCGATAAAGACGCCGAGCGAATGAAACAGCTTCGGGTCGCGCGCTAACAGCAGAACGAGCCGCGGCGAATAGGCAATGGCGCTGAACTGCACCATGACTAGGCCGATGGTAAACACGATACCGGTGAGCGCGATCATGCCGGACGCGACAGACGCAAAGAAGGCCTGAGCCGAGGCAATGGAAATGCCGGAATTGTATTGAAAGTAGGCCTGCTCAAGCCGTGTCAGCGTAAGCCCGCTGAGGAAACTGGCAGCCGCGTACATCATCGGAATCAACCAGAGAGGCACTTGACTGCACCCGTTCTGTTTGCCTGCGGTTGGACCGATTTCGTTCCGCAGCCCCTTGAGGACTGAGAGGCTGTCCTGACCCCAAGGACATTGATCTGGATCAAACGGGCGTACGGCCTCAGCCGGGCATAGGTAAGTGTCACGACGACTGGGCTGTGGACGGTCGCGAGGACGGTCGAATAGGTGAGGTCATATCTATTCCTGCCTCACGCGATGTCCGGCTGACCCGCGCTGATGCGGTGAGGACTTATGGCGAAGCCGGAGGACGACACCCTCGTTAACGCGCGTCTGAAGACTCCGAAGTCGGCTGCGTTAGCGGGGATCATCTTCTCCCTGCTGATGTTTACGATCTTTGGGCTGTTGAGCCGCTCGATTCCGGCTGATCCGCTGGACCCCGGCGCATGGCTGGCCACTGACACGAAGATGATTGCGTTTGCACTGAACCTGGTGCCTTTTGCCGGTGTCGCCTTCCTGTGGTTCGTCGGCGTGCTGCGTGATCGGCTCGGTCATCAGGAAGACCGCTTCTTTGCCACGGTGTTTTTCGGCTCCGCGCTGTTGTATCTCGCCATGCTGTTTTCGGCAGCTGCGGTGATTGGCGCAGTGATGCTGCTGGCCTCCACGTCTGCGCCTGATGAAGTGATGCGTTCCGCCGTCTTTCACTACGCGCGTGCCGTGGCCTATATCGTCAACAACGTCTACGCGACCAAGATGGCGGCTGTCTTCATGATCTCAACGTCCACCGTTGTGATCTACACTCGCATCGTTCCGCGCTGGATTGCTCTTGTCGGGTACTTGTTTGCGTTGTTGCTGCTGACGGGTAGTTACTACGTCGGATGGAGCATCGCGGTATTGCCCGTCTGGGTCCTGCTGATCAGCGTCTATATCCTGGTGGACAATCTGCGCAGAACCGCCCCAGGCGATCCGCCAAAATCGTCCGATCGCGCAGGCACGACCTGACTCTTATGTTGCTGCGGGCGGCTGCGTTGTACCGGCGGCTGCATGTTGCTGCGGGCGGGTGGGGCCTCTTCATCGTCGTCAGTCGGCAGATTTCGTGGAACCTTCGTCCACGTTTCATGTTCGTGCGTTATCGCTACGGGATTCGTCTCAAGTCTGGATCACGTGCATGAAGGCAACCAAGGAACTGAAACGGCAGGCCGCTCGCGCCGAGCGCTTTGCCAGCATCAGCGCCGACGATGAATACGCGCGGAGCCTGTCGGACCTCGCAGCCGCCTTCCGCGCGCAGGCCGAAGTGCTGAAGAGCGAGAAGAAAGACAAGAAAGAGCGCAAGAAGGACAAGGAGAAATAAGGCCCGGTCGACGGCCTTTCAGTTCACGCGGCAACAAGGCACGATGACATCGCAGCCCGTCTCACAGGCGGGCCTTTGTCTTGCCCGATGCCGTGTTGAAGGGAAGGCGCGATGTCGGGCCAGTGGTTACAGCCCCATCAGCGCGTCGCGCTGGGCGACGAGGTCTTCACGCGAGACGGTGGGAGCTACAATTCTGCTGTAGATCTGCTGGATTGCGTCGGAAAAGCTCCGAATGCCGCCTTGTTTCTGCTCCTCCGAGGTGGGCACGCCGCCTTCATTCACCCAGGCCGTGCCGTCCTTCTTGAAGGTGTACTGCATCCCTTCATCGCCGAAGATATAGTTGTCGGCACTGCCGATCTTTGACGGATCGATGCCGAGCGGCGCGACCTTCTTCAGAATCGCGGTGATCTGGGCTTGCGTCAGTTGCACCGCCGGCACGGGCGTCGCGGCCATCCATTTAGTGAGGCTGTCCTGCGCACGCTGAGCTGCGTCCGTGAGGTGCTGGTTTGTTTCTTGTTGCCAGTCGAACCTGTTGATCTCGTAGTTGAGCCTGATTGATATCGCGAGTTGTTTGTGGATCTGCGTCCGACTTTGCCTGCATCTCAGCGAGCCGATCCTGTCCCCATTGCGCCGCGGCTGCAGCGAAATCCTGGATGGCCTGCGACAGGGAGACGTGCGTGGCCGGGCCACGGTCGCTGTCGTTCGAAGTCGCCTCAGGGCGCGGCCTGCTTGGTGGTGTCGTCATCCGTCTGCGCCATATAGGCGAGGGGATTCAATGTGGCGGCTTGGCTGGAAACGGCGCTGACCATGGTTTTCTTCCCGATCCTTGTCGTTGATGGCGGGGATGGACACTCGCCTTCGGCGACTTCCAGCCTCGCTCTCCTCACGCAAAAGTTGTGGCAGGGAATGGTGAACGAAAACTTTATCCGCGCTGCGCCGGACGACTATCGATTTCGATATATTGACAGCGTTTTCAAAGTGTCGCCTCCCGCGAGGAATGGGCGGTCTCGCGCGGCGGTGAAACATATGCGCGTCGCCGCTAGCGTCGCGTTGCGAGCCAGCCAGCAAGCGATTGCGTTGCTTGACGCAGCTTCCCCCGCGCAACTTGCCGTCGTCGCAATCCGGGAGCACGCCGGAAAAGTGAACCGTTTTCGATGTGGCCGAAAGTAAAGACGATCTCCGCCTGCTCGCGCTTCAGCAAGTCAGACCTGGGCTCCTCGATTGTCATGACATGTATCGCAGGTTGCATCGCGCAGCCGTTCGGCGCGGGTCTTCTGATCGCAATAGTCGAGGGCCGCAATCTTCTGAACGACTTCAACAATCATGGCTCGATCTGCTCTTGCAACGTCTGGAGTGCGGCATGGTCACTGGTACGACTATCGTGAATGGACGCTGGTGCATTCACGCATATTGCCAACTGTTCTTTTGGCCGGAAACCACCGCGATTTGGCTGGAATCGTCTTCACGCTCCTATGTCGAAGTTCATCCGCTATCCCCATAATACTCATGCACGTGGACGACCAGGTGCGCTCAACCAAGGGGAAGCAAAATGAATTCGTTCATCAAACTTGGAACGATCGTCAAAAAACTCGGCGTACCGTCAGCGTTATTAATATCGATTTCCATTGCTTCCGGAACTCTGCTGGCCTCTGCGGCGGCCTTTGCTGATCCCGTCAACCAGCCCCCTCAAAGTAACGACGTTACGCAAGACGACTATTTTCATACGGGCGCAGGCGCCCGATATCTACGGCGTGCCGACGCGGATATCGTCGTGGAATTCCCTGCGTGGAAATATCACCGTGCTGATGGGGTCCGGCGGCAACATCACTGTGCTGTCGGGCAAGGAAGGGAAATTCCTGGTTGACGCCGGTATCAGTAAATCGAAGGAAAAACTGCAAACCGCACTCGACAAAATCAGTCCTGCGCCGCTGAAATATGTGGTCAATACGCATTGGCACTGGGACCATACCGATGGCAATGCGTGGATGCATGCGGCTGGCGCCACCATCGTTGCGCATAAGAACACCCTGAAGCATTTGACCGAAACCACGCACGTGAATGCGTGGAACTGGACCTTCGATCCGGTGCCGGCAGGAGCGCGCCCGACGCTGGTGGTCAATAACGAAAAGACCTTCAACTTTGCAGGGACCAAGATCGAAGTGGAAAATTTCGGTGGTGGTCATACCGATGGAGATCTGTGGGTCTACTTCAAGAAGGCGGATGTGTTAGCGCTGGGAGACACCTTCTGGAACGGCTTTTATCCGTATATCGACAATGAAGATGGCGGCAGCATCGATGGCGCGATCAAGTGGGCGAACAAGGCCGTGGCGCGTACGACAGACCACACCATCGTCATTCCCGGCCACGGTGCGGTCGGCACGCGCATTCAATTGATTGAATTCCGCGACATGCTCGTCACGGTGCGCAACAACGTAGCGGCCCTTAAACGACAAGGTAAATCGCTCGGCGAAATTATTGCCGCGAAGCCGACGGCTGCCTTCGATGCCAAATGGGGAAATTTCGTGTTCAACGGCGATCAATTCACAACGATGGTCTACGCCGGTCTGTAATCAAAGAAATTATAGGGCGGCGGACCACGTCCCCGTTCATGGCAGCCCGCAATCAGGAACACCACTCACGCGTGAATAGCCGCGAAAACTTCTTGTGGCAGCGAGACGTTGGCACAAATTCTGCTCAACCGACGTCGTAAATCAAGGAAAGCATCATGGCTCGTCTCCACACCATCGCATTGTCCGAAGCCACAGGCCGTGCAGCCGAATTGTTTGGCGCCGTCAAAAGCACAGTCGGCAAGGTCCCCAATTCATATATCGGAATTGGCGGCAATAGCCCGGTCGCACTGGAAGCGGTTTTGAACCTGGAAGCCTCGCTCAAAAAAAGCAGCTTGAGCGCTCTGGATATCGAAGTCGTCAAACTGGTCGTCAGCCAGACTACCGGCTGCGACTATTGCTTGGCCGCACACACGATGATCGGAAAAAAATTAGGCTTGAGCCGCGAAGCCATTCTGGCGTTGCGTCAGGCGCAGCCGTCGGGCGATGCGCGCAATGATGCGTTGGCCAAGTTTACGCTACATCTGCTCACGACCAGCGGCACGGTTCCAGCCGATGTGGTGGCGGCAGTCAAACAGGCCGGTGTTACCGATGCGCAAATCGTCGACGTCACGATGGCGGTAGCGAGCATTGCTTTCACCAATCTGTTTAACCGCATCAACGACACTACGCTCGACTTCCCTGCTGCGGATTAGCGCAAAGGGCGGTGTTCGCAGCAGCCTGTGGGCGCTGGCGAAGGGGCTGATTAAGTGCCCCTTCATTCAATGCAATTTGAGTGTCAGGCGCTGCACGTGTGTGGTGTCCGGTGGGGCTGCATAAACGCGGCTTGCGATGTCGCTTTTGTTGTCGCGCTGCTCATCGCTCCGTCTTCTGCGGCATGGGCACGCCATAGAACGTTGCCTTCACGCGCTTCGAGAGCAGCATGTAGGGAATCCAGAGTGCATCGCCGCGATGACGATGAGGGCGATCTGCTTGTAGTCGTCAACCTGAGGCACGGTGTCATACAGCCTGTATGCCGCAGTCCAGATCGCCGCCGGGACCATGAGGGCCATGATGCTGGTCCAGATGTAAAGTTTCGGAAAAACAGCATTGAGCGAATAGGCGAGGATGAAGCACGTGATCCACGCCAGCGCCATTGCCGCGCTGACGAGCACCAGCGCCAGCACATAGAGATGCGAGGAGGCGCCGAGTTCGTCGGAGAAAAATCCGAAAGCCGCCACGGCGCTGCGGATGTTCAGCGCCGTGGCGATGACCGGATGCAGGTAAGCCGGGATGAGGAGCCAGCCGTGGACCTTGTCATGGGTCTTCCACGGGGCTTTCCAGCCACGTTCGCTTTCGTTTTCGCTTCCTGCGCTCGCGCTGTCGCCGCCCGTTGGCGCCGGGCGTTGATCGTGCACGACATCGGCAGCGGTGACTGGGGCGAAGGTCTGTGCAGGTTGAGTGTCGAGCAACGGGAGACGGGACTTCACTCGGCGGGACGCGCGTGGACTCCTGATGGCTCTGCCAGAACCGGTCGTCGTAGACCTGCTGCTGCCCGCCATCGGCAACGGGCACGCCGATGCGCATGGAGCTGTCGATGCGAACGGAGGCAAGCGCAGGCGACGGGCTGAGCGAGAACGAATGAGGAGGAGACGTGTCCGGATCAACAGGCGAGGGTGCCTGCGGATGGACATGCGGCGGCGCGGACGCGACCTGTTTGCTTTTCATCTTTTTGACGAGATCGACGATGACGCCGACGATCAGGCAGATCAGGCCAAGAATGACGGAGCTGCCCGCGATCTGCTCGGCGTTGGCGGCAATGTAGTCCGGCGAGGTCCACGGCAGAAATTTCGGGCCGCGCCACTGCAGCAGATCCGTCAGCGAAAACGCAATGCCTGCAAGCGCTCCGTTGCGGAGCCACCGCCACTTCACCGGCCTGTAACCGCTCACTGCTGCCCCTTGTGTATTTTCACTGCGTGATGACGTGCGGTTCTTGTGCGCGCATTCCATCGTCACGTCGTGTCCTCAACCGCTTCGCCTTGTACAGGATTGGACGTGCGCTTCAAGCTGTGAGGCCGGGGGCATTGCCGGACGCGCTAGATCCCCAGCGCTGTGAGTGCGTTGGCGACATCATCAGGCGATGTCACATGCACGGCCATCAGGCCACGGGCCCGGGCGCCCTCGATGTTCTCTGGCAAATCGTCGAAGAACACGATGCGGGAAGCCGGCACGCCGATCGCCTTCACCACATGATCATAGGCTCTCGCATCCGGCTTCCGAAGCCCGATGGTCGATGACAGGAACACTTCGCGGAAGTGCCCGAGCACATCGGCATAGGCTATCGAGAAATGTTCGACATGCGGCCGATTGGTGTTCGAGAACGCATAGAGCGACATGCGCTTGGCGGCGCGCGCCAAGAGCTGTGCGATGCCGGGCATTTCACCGGCGAAGATCGCGTTCCATCCTTCCAGGAATTGCGCATCGGAAATGCTGATGCCGAGCGAGGTGCGCAGGCTCTGGAAATAAACCGCGTCCTCGATGCTGCCGGTCTCGTGCTGCCGGTAGTGCTCCTCGCGCACGAACCGTGCCGCGATGTCGGACGGCTCAACGCCCGCGTGCGCAGACCAGCAGGCGAGCGCCTTGTCGAAATCGATATCCAGCACGACGCGGCCGAGATCGAACAGCAGCGCGTCGGCAGAAGAAGGTGAAAGCGCGAGAGGCGAATTCATGGCAGGTTGAGCGATTTCATTTTGGCGTTTGCGCAGGCGGCTTCAATGAATGTTTCTAATTCGTTCTTTTGAAGTCAAGGGCCCTTTGGAGTTGCTCTTTAGATCAACCACTTCGTTTTGTCTCGACCCTCGCGACCAAGGACGAGTAGGGCCTGCCGGGTGCAAGTCCGACCCGCTAACGTGGGCGTGGGCCGGTGAAAATTCCTAGTCGTCATCTGACGCCCATGCCTATCGTTGAAGCAAAGATCACGGCGACAAGGTACGTGCCAACGCCTTCGTGAGCGCGCCTGACGCGGATGCCAAATCTTCCAATACCGTGAAGTGGTTGCGGCTATCGAGTGCGACATACTCGACGTCTGCGCCGGACTTTGCAGCCGCTGCCGCATATTCGCTCGCATGGTGTACCAGCTCCGGTAACTCAGCCGCGCCCACCGCGATCGTCATCGCTGTGCCTTTGCCGATATGCCGTAATGGGCTGTACAGGTCGATCTCGCTCGAGGTGAGGTTCAATTTCGCGTTCAACCGGGACAACTGATAGGCTCGAGGTCAACCAACGGACTGATGGCCATCGTGTGGGCGAGCAAAGGATGCGAACGATGAACCAGGCTCAGGTGGCCGCCCGCTGAATGCCCCACGAGACAAACGGGGCCGCGCCCTATTTTGAGTTCGTCCCGATTGGCCGACAGGTGGTCCAAAAGTCGGCCAATCTCTTGCACAATCTGCGTCATCGAAGACTGCGGTGCGAGAGTATATTCCGCGAGAACAACGTTGTACCCAAGTTCAAGCGGCCCCTTCGCTACGAAAGCGAAGTCCTCCTTGCTGAGCGTCTGCCAGTATCCACCATGGATATAGACCACGGTTGGTGCATCAGCTCCGTAGCCCGCGAACCAGGTCGAACCGCTCACGGGGTTGATCACCGTAACGTATGTCCCGGTCACATTGTGTGGTTTCGTAAAACTGCGCGCTGCGCGATTGGAAGCCTCCAAAAACCGTTTGGAAATCAGCGACCGCTTTTGTGTTGTTGTAGGCCACATCGAGTGCAGCACGATCCATTCCGCGATAAAGCACAGTCATGTCCATCTTTCAGTGGCTGAGCGTTGAAGCCCTTCAGCGGAGGGCCTCGAGAACCTTCGCGGTGTCGGTGTATTGCACAAACTTGATCAGGGTTTCGCCGCTGACCGTCCAGACATGGGCGTAGGGGACCGAGATCTCGCGGCCGGTTTTCTTGTAGATGCCGGTGTACGTCCCGAGCGCCACGACGCGATCGCCATCGACGATGAAATCGAAGGGAGTGGCCGCAAAGCCGTCCCAGTCATTGGCGACGCGCACGAGAAGGTTGTCGAAGACAGCCTGCGGGTCATGCCAGGTGCCGGTGTAGTAGGGGACGCGCTCGGCTTCCGTCCACTCGACGTTGTCGTTCAGGGTTGCGAGCACGCCTGGGACGTCGGCGCGCCCAAGGGCGTCATAGAAACGCTGAACGATCTCGACTGGAGAGGTCATGATTGGTGTCTCCGGATTGTTGGTTGAGTCGGGCCGGCGGCGAGCCGCCGACTCTGAGCGATCGATCAGGCGAGTTTCGCGAGATGGCCGAGGCCCAGTGCCACCACCACCTGCGCCTGGACGGGTGCGACGTCGCTATTGATCTTGTCCGCGCCGAATGCATTGCCGACGACAGTGCGCGCAGCGCGACTACCCTTCGGCTGACCAACCAGCTTGGTCACCGCCTCGGCGATGTCGTGCGGCTTGGGAGCATTCGCGCCTTCGAACATCGACATGAAGGTCTTGAACATCGCGCCGGGGATCTGGCCGACCTCGCCGTATGACAGCGCGACATCGGCGTTCGCGGGAGTCTGGATGGTGGCGTACATGTTGGTCGGATAGGCGCTCGGCTGAACCTCCACGACCTCCACGCCGAGCTGGGAGACTTCCAGCCGCAGGCTATCGGTCAACGCTTCGACCGCCATCTTGCTCGCACCGTAGATGCCGAAGAACGGGAAGGTGACGCGGCCGAGGATCGAGCCGATGTTGATGACCAGGCCATCGCGCTTCTGGCGCATGGAGGGGAGAACTGCATTGGTCACGCGCAAAAGGCCGATGACGTTGGTGTCGAAGATGGCCTTCGCCTGATCAGCCGTGAAGGCCTCGGTCACGCCGGCCGACGCGATGCCCGCGTTGTTGACCAGCACGTCGATCTTTCCGGCCTCGGCTAGCACTGTCTTGACGCCGGCTGCGACGGAAGCGTCGTCGGTAACGTCCAGCTCCACAGTCTTGATGCCGAGCTTTGCGGCGTCGCGGTTCTTGCCCTTCGCACCGCGCATGGACGCGTAGACGGTGTGGCCGGCACGGGCCAGCGTTTCGGCAGTGTCGCGGCCAAAGCCGCTGCTGGCGCCGGTGATCAGGATCGTCTTGGACATGCTCGGTCTCCTCAATGGGCGGGATGCGTTCACGCGATAACCTGTTCGAAGCGTGTACGGCGGTTATAGCTTGGAATAGTAACCTGTCAAACTCATTTTAGAAGGTTACGTAAAAAGAGCACACGTCAGCCTGCCGCGCACCCGCAACGCGGATCATTTGCGCCGCTGCACGTCGCCGCTTGACTTACTCATAACTGGATGGTTATACGTAAATCCATAATCACTGGTTATGGATCCCAATGCTGAACGCTCAAGATGTGCTGTTTCGAACGCTCGCCGATCCGACTCGGCGGGCACTGTTCGAGCGATTGTGCCGTGACGGCGAGCAGACGGTGGGCGCGCTGACGGCGCGGGCCGGAGTCTCGCAACCGGCGGTCTCAAAACATCTCGGCGTTCTGAAGCAGGCCGGGCTGGTGTCCGACCGCCACGAAGGACGACAGACACATTATAGCGCGCAGCTCAGTGCACTTGCTCCGCTGATCGACTGGACCAAGCAGATGGCCGGCTTCTGGGAACACCGTTTCGACGACCTCGAAGACCTGCTCAAGAGGATGGACCAATGAGCAAGCTCGCCACCGAAACAGTTTCCGTGGCCTGTCGAACGCGAGATCACAATTCGCTTGATCGCCTCGCGCGTCATCATAAGGAGGCTCAACATGACCACTTGGAATATGTCTACTTGGATTCGGCAGAGCCACCGCTGGCTGTCCATGATCTTCACGGTGACGGTCATCGCCAATTTCGTCGCCATGGCACTGGGAGAGCCGCCGCTGTGGGTGGTCTACTCGCCGCTGCTGCCGCTGTTCCTGCTGCTGTTCAGCGGTCTGTACATGTTCGTGTTGCCCTATGCCGCCAAGCGGCGCAGCGAGCGATACGCACAGGAGTGAACATCAATGAGCAAGAGCGAGGCCCCGACAGAAAAGTCTCCATCGAAGATGATCGATGCGACTGATCAAGGAACTGGGTGACTGGCGCGGCGAGACGCTTGCGCGCGTTCGCGCGCTCATCAAGCAGGCCGTCCCCGACGTGGTCGAGGAGTGGAAGTGGCGCGGCGTTCCGGTGTGGGAGCACGACGGCATCATCTGCACCGGCGAGACCTACAAGGCTGCGGTGAAGCTGACCTTCGCCAAGGGCGCTGCGCTGGATGATCCGTCAAAGCCTCTTCAACTCCAGCCTCGAGGGCAACACCAGGCGCGCCATCGATATCCACGACGGCGACAAGATCAACGAGAAGGCGTTCAAGGCGCTCATTCGCGCCGCCGCGGACTTGAACATATCAGCGCGGGCCGAGAAGAAACCAAAGAGGAAAGTGCAATGACCAATACTGCAGCTGAGACACGCTCCGTCGTTGTCGAACGCGAGATCGCTTTTCCGCCGGAAAAAATCTGGCGCGCACTCACACAGCCGCATTTGATCGAGGAGTGGCTGATGAAGAACGACTTCAAGCCGGCGGTGGATCATCGTTTCAGTTTGCGCGGCGACTGGGGTTCTGTGGATTGTCAGGTGCTGACCATCGAGCCGAACAAGACGCTGTCTTACACGTGGGACGCCATGGGTCTTGAGAGCGTGGTGACGTGGACGCTTACGCCGACAGGCACGGGCACGCACCTGCGCATGGAGCAGAGGGGCTTCCGGCCGGATCAGGAGCAGGCCTATCAGGGCGCCAAGTTCGGGTGGCAGAAGTTCTTTGCAAACCTGGAGCAGGTGGTGGCCAAAGCAGATTGAAGTGGCGCGGAGTGAGTGGGGCGCTGGAACGGCGCCTTCCTCAACCCGCTATGATCTTGGCTATGATCTTGGTCGGATGCCCGGCATGGCCAATGGCCCCATGCGGGCTTGCACCTCGTTCGGCACTCCGTAGTCCTGCATCAATTGAGCGCTGCTGTTGAGACCGCAGGCCTCGCGTTGCACGACGAAGAGCCAGAGCGCATATCCCGCCTCGGCAACGAGATGATCGCGGATTTTTCGATCGGAATTGGCTGTCTGCGGATACGCGGCAAGTGCCGTCAGTGCAGCTTCAAGCCGCCGTCCAAGCCGCCCGAGCGCCGACGCCTTTTCCTGGGCGATCTCGTATTGGAGCGTGTCGTATCCGGAAAGAAGTAAATCCAACGCCATGGTGGCGCCCTCCGAAACGTGACCTGCCAAATCATATCCCATCTGATGAGGCCGTGAAGCCACAAAGCTGCCGGGCGGATGACTTGCGAGAGCCCGTCCTCGCAAATTCGGTTCGTGTTCGCTTCGCTCCGAAACGCAAGTGCTGTCGCACCGCAATGTTGCGAAGGGCCAAATGGCGACGCGTGAGCGTGAATTGATAAAGAGGCCGTCGAACCGAGAGAGAGTTCGTGCCGACCAAGTATTTGTCTGCGCGAGCGGGCGATGTCACTTTCCTCTCGCTTGAACCTTTCGGTTCTGCGTTGATCATCGATATGGAGTGGGGTTCTTATGTTCATGCGCCGTGAGCTTCTCCTTGGGCTCCTCGCCGCATTGGTCCTGTCATTGCTCAATCCCGTCCTTGCTGCGGGCCGCCCCGCCGATTGCACGCTGATCGTGAATGGCAAATCCTATATTGGCGGCATCTGCGAGTTCACGAGCTACGACAGCAACGGCTCATTCTCGATTTACGGTGACAAATATTGGGCGATGGTCAATGTCGAGAACGGCAAGGGTGAGGCTTCCTGGAACGCCGTGCCTTATGCGGCTGCTGCCCAAACAGGGATTGGTCAAGTCCACCAGGTTGGCGGATGCTGGGAAGGTCCCAAGGTCCGCATCTGCGCGCTTGCCATCGACCAGACCCGCAGTGACGCGATCGTAGCCAGTCGCCCAAAGGGGTTGAGCATCTCCCCGGCATATGAGGGTTCTCTCTGCGCCTCGGTCCCCGGCTATCGATACGAGCCGGGCGCGGTGCTGGTGATGGATCGATGCGATCAATTTTTGGGACTGCGCCAGCGGGTGTTTCATCTCTCCGAGAACAAGATCTCGTTTGAAGGCAAACCAGAGCTTTGCATCGACGCGAGATCGGTAGCCGGCGTGAAGGAGTTGAGGCTCGTTCTCGATGATTGCGCACGCGTTGCCATGCAATGGACTTACGACAAGAATGCGGACGCCATCCGTTCCAATACCAATCTGTGTTGGGACATCGTCCTCCCTAATACTAAGAAACGGGATGACAGGAAGGAGGGTGACGGGTCATCGACGATGTTCGCACACCCGTGCGCGCAGGACTCGGAGAAAAATGGCCAATTTGAATTCAGCGTCGATTGAGAAAGAGTACGACAAGGCCCGGTCGGCGAGCAAAGACGCCGCCGCAAAAGCGAGGAAACCGTAGCGATGGATAAGCGGATGAAGTGGATACTGTCGGCATGCTTTTTGGCGTTTACCGCAGCGCCTGTTGCTGCCGCCGATGTGCGCCTGGATTTCTATCGTAATCCAGAGAATGAGACGTTGCGCCACTTTAGCCAGATGTACCTGGATGGCGTAAAGGGGGGCCTGATGTCTTATAATGCGGAGATAAAAAAACATGGCGGCCAACCGGCGTTCTGCATGCCCGAAAACCTCGCATTGACCACTGAACAAACCGAAGAGATCATGCTCAAGTCAGCCGATAAGCGGAGAGCGAAAGGCAATATGTTGGTCGCTCTCCTGCTCCTGAGTGGCATGCAGGATACCTTCCCGTGCGAAAAAACCGACAGTCGATAGACGGTCCATTCTTGCCGTTCTTGCCAGTCTTGCTGTATTTTTCAAATGTATAAGTCTCTCACGCGTGGCCCGGCTCGTGGCCACCGGCGCCAGTCGTCGTGGGCTGCACATCCTTCAACAGATTGTTCAGCAGGTCTCGCATGGCGACGAGGTTGTCGATGGATATGACGATGCGTGCGCGCACCACGCTTTCGATCACCAGCTTGCCTTCGTCCACCAGAGGCCCCACCCGCGCCCGCGGATGGGTGAACAGCAACGTGGCATAAGGGCCGCCGAGCTGGATGTTGAATTTGCCGAGACAAATCATCTCCGCGACGTTGTCAGGGTCGATCGTTGGCAGGTTTACAGGTTCGACCATCGGGGCGCTCCGAGGTTTCGGTTCGACAATGGAAACGCTGGCTTGCGCTGTCACGGAGTTTACGCCACCCGTCCTCGAACCACCACCGGCCTGCGACAAGGCCGGCACCTGCAGCATAACGGCCTCACGGCGGTTACAGCGGCGTCCCTTTGCGGGATGGACCGTTGTCAGTACATGTTCGGACAATCTGAACTTGGAACGCCCATGAAACTGCTGTGCCTGCATGTCAGCCCGGTTTCAGGATCAACCCAGGTGCGCTCGCGCACGGTGTGGCTGAACCGCCAGCCTTGCCCGAGCATGCATGGCTTGAACTGCTGCGACGTCTTGGTGTCGTTGTCAGGTGCGCCATATTTCTCCGCGCAAGACGCCGAGGCGGCGTGAAGCTCGGCATCGCTGCGCGCGTATTTTGTGGTGGTGTTCCAGACGTCGCTGTCGGCGTGCGCGTTCAGCACGCCACCGGTGAGGTACACTACGACCATAACGGCGTGCTTCATTGGTTGCTCCACATTGCATCGTGCGATCCTGCGACATCGCCCACAAATAGTGTGTCGGGCACGATCGGTGGTCCGGTTCAAAAGACCTGATGACAAATTGGAAATGAAGAGGCTGCGCCGGCTAACTATCTGGTGTTCATCAAGCGCGCATCAATCCGAATTTTTGCTGCACGCGAATGAGCCCGCGCGCTGGAACTCCGCTCTGAGCTACGATAGGGTTCAGGAGTCGGACGTGGGCATGGGATCGGTCATGTTGAAGCAATTCGGTCCGGAGATCTGGACCGCGGATGGACGCGACGTCATCTCAGTCGGATTTCATTATCCCACTCGGATGGCCGTCATAAAACTGGCAGACGGACGCCTCTTCATCTGGTCGCCGATACAGCTCACGGATGCTCTACAGGCAAAGGTGGATGCTCTCGGTGAAGTGCGGCACATTATTGCGCCCAATTCACTTCACCACCTGTTTCTTCCGGAGTGGAAGAGCGCCTATCCCGGAGCCAAGCTCTACGCCCCGCCGGGATTGCGAAAGAAGCGTCAGGACATTGTCTTTGATGCTGATCTCGGAAATACGCCGAGCCCGGACTGGGCCAACGAGATCGATCAGGTCCTGATGCAGGGCAATCTCATCACGACGGAGGTGGCATTCTTCCACACAAAGAGCGGCACCGTGCTCTTCACCGATCTGCTCCAGCAGTTTGCCGCCAAATCGTTTTCCGGCTGGCGGGCACTGGTGGCGAAACTGGATCTCATGGTCGGCCCCGAGCCGTCCGTGCCGCGCAAGTTTCGTGTCGCCTTTACCAACCGCCACGCCGCGCGTGACGCTCTCAAACGCATTTTCGCATGGCCTGCCGAGAAGGTGCTGATGGCTCACGGTACACCTGTCGAAAAGGATGCCCTTGCATTTCTGCGTCGTGCGTTTGGATGGCTGGCCGCGTGATGCCGCTGGTTCGGCGTCGCCAAAAAGGAGACGCGCGTGAACAGGTCCTGCGGCTGGATCCCAAGCGCGGCGGGCGCGTTGCATCTCCTTTTTGTCGTAAGTCCTACGCTGCTGAACAAGCTGATCGCGTGTTCATTCCGCGCCCGCATCCGTCATTGGTTTACGGATGGCGTCCCGCTCAAATGGGGAAAGGCTACTTGGAGACACGCCGTAAAATAAGTTTCACGGTTCTGTCATTCTTCGCAGTGACACTGCTGTCACTTGATTTGAGAGCGGCGGAATGACGATGAAAGTTGCACAGACGGCCACGGCTATAGGGCTGCTTGCAGCTTCTGCGGTGTTTACACCTGCACTTGCAGCAATGTCTTGTTGGGACTTTACCCGTGGTTCAGATGGCTCATGGACCCCTCTACGTCCGTTCGTCTTGGACGGCCCCACGGGAATGGTCCGCATGGATCCAGGCAACAGTTATAACGCGGGAATGCCAGGTGTTCCTGGGCGGGTTGCGGCGAATCTCACGCTTCACTGCCCGGGAGTCCCGCATGGGCGAGTTACAGGGCCGCCGCCGAAGCCGAACCCGTATTTGTTGCCCGGCAGCGGGGCCGATACCCGTTGGGGGAATCAGTCAATTTCTTCGAATGGTGTCGTCATTTCGCACCTCCCATCTCCTTCCGGCGGGGGAAATGGGGCAGCTCCTTCGAATGGTGTCGTCCTTCTGAATCCCCCATCTCTTCCCGACGGGGGAAGTGGGTCAGCTCCTTCGAATGGTGTCATCCTTCTGAATCCCCCATCTCCTTCCGGCGAGGGAAATGGGTCAACGACTTCGAATGGTGCCATCGTTATTCTTGGCCCCGCATCCGACGATCGCAAGTAACCGTCGGGCAATGGCCAAGCGCATCAATCTTCTCGCGAAGTTCGGGCCCGGCAACGGCATCACTCCCGGGACGCCAGCCGACGACGTTACGGCTGGCGACGGTGAGGCGGCGTAACGCATGGCCGCGCGCAAGAGGGTTCAGCCCAACGATAAGGCCGGGATAATCCCGGCCATCAAGTACGACGACACCGGCAGGCTCACGATGCTTGCCGTCGGTGGTGGCTACGTCATGTGTCGGCGACCGTGGTACTCACCGACAACGCGCACGATCAAAGAGTGGAAGGCCTAAGCGACGAACCCTGGCACACGGACGGTTCGTAGCCATGAGCAGACACAAGACAACACTCTGGTCACCTCAGGCCATCGAAGGTTTTGCTAAGCATCTCGCGGTGATCAATCGGGACCGTCGGCACGATCAGGAGCGACATGAAGCGCCGCGCAAAGCTGGGGCTAAACGCGGCGTAGATTTATCGGAACTATTTCTTGCGAAGCTTAGCCGTTTCCGTTTGCATAATCCCCTTCAACGTCGGGGCCGCGGCAATAGCCTTCGGTTTGTCCTTCTTTGGCTTCTTGGTCTCGCGGTTTCCGCGCTGCTCACCCTTAGCCATGGTTTAGTCCTCGGGCCCGGAGTGGGCCATCGGACACAATAGCACGGCGCAGTGGATTTCCGTGCAGTACATTTGCAAGGCTCGCGTGTGGACGTGGCTTGATGGGTGCAAGAGACCGTGATGCCAAGCGCAGGGAAAAGAACCCTTATCGTAAGTGGTACGACCTGCGCGTATGGCGTGACCCTGCTGGCCTCAGACGGGAGCAGCTTACACGTCAGTCTTGTGTGAGCGCTGCCTGATCCCTGGAACGCGAAACGATGAGCGGCTGGGATCGAGTGAATGGAGCGCGGCTGCCCGTTACGGACTTTCGACCAGTAAAAGTGTCCAGGTGTACGGCAAGAGAGGGGTATAGGCACGACCGGCTACCGTGCAGCCGATATCTCCTACACTATAGCCGTCGCCGTTCTGAGGAAGAGTGTCGCCCTTCATGATCTTTCCATTAGGCACATGGTCAATGTCGCCGTTCTTACGAAGGATGACGCACATTAGGTCGTTGGTCTCTTCACGTTCCTCGGGCAGATTTAGTTCCATTGGGCCGTGTCCTTATGATTAGCCGTTCTCATTGAAGGGGGGCGGGTCAAAAGTCTAGCGAATAGGGAGCGCCTACCGCGTGGGTACCGACCTTCGCACCGGAACGAAATTTCAGAGGGAGGCTTACATCGCATCCATCGCTCGAGTTCGTAAATCGACGCCGTCTCCTTCGGCCGACGCACGATTGTTTTCTCGTCCGCTAATCGCGCAAAGCGGCCATCCCGGCAATCTTCGATATCGGCTATGTGTCAACTTCCGTTGCGGGCCTCCTTCAAGTTATGCGGGCAATCATGTATGAGAGGGCTATCGCGATTTGGACACGAGCTTAACCGGGGCAGGCATGGTCAATCGATTTACGAACACGCAATCCACCATGCCGATTCGACGTTGGCGACCTGTCGCCATTGCTGCGCTCGCGGCGATGTCTGCTTTTGCGGCGCTGAACGCTGACGCCGCAGCGAAACAGGCGCGCCGCGCCGCTCAACCCGCCGAGGCGACAGCGCCACGCCAGGCGGGCGAGCCGATCATGGCGATCGTGTCGATCAAGAGCCAGCAGGTCACTTTCTATGATTCTGAGGGCTGGATTGTGCGCGCCCCGGTCTCGACCGGCGTCAAGGAACGCGAGACGCCGGCCGGTGTCTTCGCCATCGTCGAGAAGGACAAGGACCACCACTCGACCATGTATGACGATGCCTGGATGCCGAACATGCAGCGCATCACCTGGAACGGCCTCGCGCTGCACGGTGGGCCGTTGCCCGGATATGCGGCCTCACACGGCTGCGTGCGAATGCCTTTCGGTTTTGCGGAGAAGCTGTTCGAAAAGACGCAAATCGGGATGCGGGTGATCGTCTCGCCGAACGATGCGGAGCCGGTCGACTTTTCCCATCCTTCTCTCTTCGTGCCGAACGCGGAGGCCATCGCCGCCGTTCCGGCAAAGGCCGAAACGCTCGCACGCGACGCAGCAGAAGCGGCCAAGACCGCTGACGAAGCAAAGAAGGCTGCTGCGACAACGGCCCGCGAGGCGGCACCGCTCGCGGCATCGCTGCGCAAGCTGGAGAAACTCAAGGCCCGCACCGACGCCGAGCTTGCATCCGCCGACAAGGCGCTGGCCGCCGCCAAGACCGACCAGGCCAAACTGAAGGCCGAGGACCGCAAGCAAAAGGCCGCAGCCAAGGCGGCGGAAGTCGCGACACAATTCGACACGGCCAAGGCTGACGCTGCATCAAAGCTCGATGGTGCCGCTGCGGCAAAAGAAGCGGCCCAGACAGCCCAGACAAGGAAGACCGACACCGCCAATGCGGCGCTCGACGCGAAGCTCGCGCTCGAGCCGGTTTCGATTTACATCAGCCGCGCGACGCGGACGCTTTACGTCCGGCGCAACACGCATAAGCCGGCGCCGGACGGGGGCGGCGAGGTGTTCGATACGAGCATCGAGGTCCCGGTCACGATTCGCGATCCCGGCAAACCACTCGGCACCCATGTGTTCACGGCAGTGGCGCGCAACGACGCGGGCCTGCGCTGGACCGCTGTCACGATCGAGAATGGGGATGGCGCCAAAGAGGCGCTCGACCGCATCACCATCCCGAAGGAAGTGCTCGATCGCATTGGGCCGACCGCATTGCCGCGCTCCTCGATCGTCGTCTCAGACGAGCCGCTGAGCGAGGAGACCAACTATCGCACCGAGTTTGTTGCGGTGCTGAGCGACCAGCCCCAGGGCGGCTTCATTACGCGCAAGCCGAGCGAGGTTCTCGTTGCGGACGGCAACGGCCGGGACACCGACAACGGCCAGACCTACGGCAACAGCCAGAACGACAACATCTTCGGCTTCTTTTTCGGGGGCAATCCGAATCCCCAACCGAGCAATACGCGCCGGCGCGGCAGCGGCGGCCAGTTTCCTCAGATGCAACGAGACGGGTGGTAAGACGCGGCGCATTGGCATCGTGGCCGCTCAGGGGCACACTCATCTTTCAGTAAGGATGGAGTGTGGATAACAGGCCTTGGCAGGCAACCCAGCGAAGCCGTATGACTTCTTCGTGCCGGGTCAGCGGCCGAGAGCTGGCCTGACCTAGCCTAGCAATTTTATATTTTATTCTCTGCACGATCCGGAATTGACCGAATGAAGAAAATCCTGCTCGGCCTGAGTGCCGCCATCCTCGTCGCGGCCGCCGGCTTTTTCGGCTTCGACTTCTACATGCAGCACAGGGTCAAGGGTGAGGTCGAAGCGGCCTTCGAGCAAATTCGCGCGACCGGCGCCAAGGCGAGCCACGGCAAGGTCTCATTCGACCTCAGGAGCCGCACCGTCACGATCGCCGACATTGCCACCGAGTTCGACCTCGGAGCCGCCGCTCAGTGTCAAGATCGCCAGCGTGACGGCATCAAGCGTCAGCCAGCCCGATCCGACCCGGTTCTCCGCCGACAGCATTGACATCGCAGACGTCGAAGTCGGCGTCTCAAAAACGAACCAGGCACTCTCCCGTGTCACCTACAAGGTGCCGCGAATTGCGGTCAAAGCCTATTCCGGACCCGCTGCCGTCCAGCGGCTGCCGGCGTCGTCGTCCGTCATCGAGCTTTACCGGTTTGGATTGGAGCAACTGGCGAGCATCACCGTGGCATCGATCACGGTCCCGAACGTGACCGGGACAATGACGTTCAACGCCACGCTGCGGGGCGGCGCCGGCGGAGCCGACTTCACCTATTCCGGCGTTGCCATAGAGGGGATCAAGGACGGAAAGATCGCGTCCATGAAGGCCGACGGCTTCCATTTCACGTTCAATCAGCCGCAAGGACCCACCAAGCAGATGACCGGCGATCTCGCCAATCTCGTCGCGAACGACCTTGATGTCGGCGCGTTGGCTGCCCTGTTCGACCCAAGCAAAGCCAACGACGACAGAGATTACCGCATTTACGGGCACATCTCGGCCGGTCCCTACGTGATCACGTCGCCGGAAGGCCTGAATATGCGGATGGACGGCATGAGCATCGATGACGTCGGGCTCAAGCCATCGCGGATGCAACTCCCGACACTGATGGCAACGATGCCGCCGGCCGGAGCCGCGCCGCCGGCGCCGGCGCAGACGCGCGCGATGATGGAGAGAATGGCCAACTTCTACGAGGGCACCCGCATCGGAAATGCTGAGATGCATGGGATCTCAGTCGAGACACCGCAAGGCCCGCTGAAGCTCCAGGCGATGCGGTTCAACCTCGCAAACGGCAAGATCGGCGAGATTGCCATCGAGGGCCTGGATGGGCGTGGTCCAAATGGACCCGTCAAGCTCGGACGCTTTGCGCTGAAATCTTTCGACGTCGCCAACCTCATGAGGATGGTGCCGCAGTTGACCGAAGGGACGTCTCCAGTCGAGCGAGCGCTTGCGCTGTTCCCGCTGATTGAAGGCGTCGAGATCAAGGCTTTTACTGCGCCCGACAAGCACTCGGGGAAACAGATTGCCATCGACATCCTCAGCCTGGACTGGGGCCAGTTTGTCGGACCGATCCCGAGCAAAATGCACCTGATCGCGAAAATGTCGGGACCGCTGGACGCGACCGACCTCATGCAGCAAAAGCTCGTCGCAGCCGGAATCGACAAGATGACGATCGATGCCGATCTCAGCGCGGCATGGACCGAGGCGTCACGCTCATTTGCGCTTGAGCCGGTGAAGCTCGAACTTGGCGGCCTCTTGAATGCGGGCGCGCGACTCTCCCTCGCCAATGTTCCCCGCGAGGTCTTCTCGGCGAACGCAGCACAGGCGATGGGAGCAGCGGCGCAAATCGAGATGGGCCCGATCGAACTCACGGTGCACGACCTGGGCGGCGTCGATCTCGCCGTCGCTCAATTTGCCCGCGCCCAGAACGTCAGCCGCGAGGCCGCACGGCAAGCGATTGTCCAAAGCATCAGGAATGCCGGCACGAACGAGGCACTCAAACCTGCAGTGGACGCGCTGGTTAACTTTGTCGAGACGCCGAGGCAGTCGCTCGTCATCAAGCTCACTCCACTCGCCAAAGCCCCGGCCTTTCAATTGATCCAGCTCCTGAAATCCGAACCGCTGCTGGCGCTGGCGCAATTCCGGATCGAGGTGTCGGCGGGGCTGTGACTGCTGATCTCTCTCTCCCGTTCTTTCGGGGCAGCGAGGAGCTAAGTGCGCTCTGAGAGGATCGGGGTGAGGACGCATTGCGGATTTAAGTCGGAGATTCCGGCTCTTCCGAAAAGTGTCATGAGTTGCATCTGATGATCGATGCGGCGGATTTAATTAAGTCGAATTTTTTGCAAACACCGCAATCGTGAATTGTGCAATCGGCGGCTGTAAAAACGGCATTAACGCAGCCGAAAATTGTTAAATGAAAAATCGTCGTCTCAGTTATGTCCAGTTTCTGACTTATTAATGTCTGGTCGCAGTTCCATCACATCCCGGTGATTTTCCGCCGCTGTTTTAAAGGCGGGCATTTTGCTGCTGAGGGAAGGGGATGGACAAGTTACTGGCGTTGCGGCCTCGAGATTACTCTCGCCGGCCAGCGCGGATTAAATCACGCAATGCGAATTTAATATCCAACGATTCAATTCAATCTTCTCCGGCAATTAAACTTAGCATCACCTGCCGACCGGCCTTTCCCGTGCGACGCAATTCGCCGCCTGGAATCGAAGTCTGTCACGTCCAAGGAAACGTTCACCGGCCAGATGGCCGCGGTGCCGATCGGCGACTGCGCGCAATGGCCACGCGTTATTATGAGGAGTAGCGTATGAGTACCTTGAGCCCAGAGGACCATCTCAGTCCGCACAATCCGTTGTATTATGCGCCACGCCGGTTGCGTGAAAGAACCGAGCGCCCGTCGACCTCGTTTGCAGAAACGAAAATCGAGCGTCTCAAGCGGCTCGGATCTACTTCCACTTCCTCTTCATCTTCGTACGACGCTTTGCTTGAAGGGGCGGTGGCTGATGCTTTGCGCCATCCGCTCGAACCCGAGGTCATTCGCGAGCCTGCCGGATTCGAAAATGATCGAGATCGGCGAAAGGGCTTGCTTCGCGGTGCCGGCCGCTTCGCTGCAGCCATCGGCGTTGCAGCCGTCGCGGCATTTTTCTTCGCGATGATGATCCCTGCCTCGGAAGACCATGCGCGACAACCGGACGGCGCTGGTTCGTCCATGGCCGGGATACTGGATTCGGTCAAAACCGCTTTCAATCCGCCACGTCAAAGCGACGATGACGCGAAACCTGCGGCTTCCGAGTTTCAGAAAATCCTGGCGTCAAGCCGGACCGAGCAGCCTGTTGTGACGCACGAGCAATCCGAGACGCTGCTTCAGCAATTTTTGCAGTGGCAGCAGAAGCCAGCTCAGACGCCTTGATCACGTAAGCCGCGACAATCCGGACACGGGGAACAATTGACGATGCGTAACGACAGGTTCAATCTAACGTTGGTCTCGTGGAGTTGGCGATGACCTGTCGCTGGATCGCTTTCGCACTTCGCGCCGTGTTCATTCGCGTTGTGCTCATTGGCCTTGTGTTCATTGGTGGCGCGCTCGCGGGCTCCGCGGGTGCGGCGCCAGGAGACAAGGTGGACGTTGTCCGCGACCTTGCCGGCCGCGTCGGGCCGGTTGTTGGCGCAGCGTTGGCCTGCCGGGACATCGCCCGGCCCCGCATTCAGGTGATCGTCAATAAATTTGCGACAGTGATCAAGGAAGCCTCGTCCAACGAGGCCGAGCGTACTGAGCTGACCCAACTGCTCGATCGCACTGTCTCGGACGGCCGTCGCGCGGTGACAGCGGGACAAATGGATTGCGGTTTGGCAGACCGCCAGCTCGCTGATCTCGAACGGTCGATCGCGGGACCAAGTGCTACTTTGCCAAGTGCTACGTTGCCAAGTGCTGCTGCCCCAAGTGCAGCTGCGCCGGCCGCACCCGCCTTCGCAGCAGCAGCCGCACCGGCCGCAGCAGCCGGAGTCGGCGCGGTCCGCGGTGTGACCGATCGGGAAATCCGGTTCGGAATCTCCGCGCCATTCTCCGGTCCGGCGAAGGAGCTTGGGCGTCAGATGAAACTCGGGATCGACACGGCTTTCAACCGGGTCAACGAAGCCGGGGGCGTGGACGGCCGGATGCTCAAGCTCGTCGCGGCTGATGACGGCTACGAGCCGACGCGGACTGCCGAGACGATGAAGCAGCTCTACGAGAAAGACCAGGTCTTCGGCATCATCGGAAATGTCGGAACACCCACCGCGACCGTCGCGGTGCCGTACGCACTCGAGCGGCGGTTGTTGTTCTTCGGCGCTTTTTCAGGCGCGAATGTGCTGCGGCGCGATCCTCCCGACCGCTATGTCTTCAACTATCGCGCAAGCTACGCGGAAGAAACCGATGCTGTGGTGCGCTACCTGGTGAGGGTGCGCCGGATCCAGCCCAAGCAGATCGCCGTTTTCGCCCAGGACGATACGTATGGCAATTCAGGATTCGCCGGCGTCACCAAGGCCATGCGCGCGCTCAACCCGCGTGACAGCACGGTTGTGCGGCTCGGCTACAAGCGAAACACCGTGGATGTGGATGAAGCGGTCAATCAGTTGAGAGCGCAGAAGACGCCCATCAAGGCGATCGTCATGGTGGCAACTTATCAGGGCCGCCGCAAAGTTCATCGAGAAGACGCACGGCCTCTATCCCGGATTGATTTACACCAACGTCTCGTTTGTCGGCAGCACCGCGCTGGCGGATGAATTGATGCTGTTGGGAGCGCGCTTCGCCACCGGCGTCATCGTCACGCAAGTGGTGCCGGCGGTGTCGGGTTATTCGTCAGTGGTTCTCGAATACAAAGCGGCACTCGCGAAATATTTTCCCGGCGAGGCGCCGGACTATGTGTCGCTTGAGGGCTACGTTGCGGCAAACGTCCTGATACAGGCGCTCAAGCGTGCCGGACCGCAACTCGATACCGAGAAGCTGGTCGACACCCTGGAGAGCATGAATAATCTCGATATGGGCCTTGGCGCAGCGCTCAACTTTGGCCGTGCCGAACACCAGGCCTCTCACAAGGTCTGGGGGACGGCGCTGGATGAAACCGGGAAGTATCAGGCCATCGAACTCGAGTAGTCCTCAAAGTCAACGCGCGCCTGCGAAGATCGCGTTCCAGCCTTCCAGAAATTGCTCGTCGGTGATGGCGATGCCGACCGATGCCTGTCAGTTCTTCTATGAATGCACCGGCTGCGGCGTAAAACTGAAGCCCAAGTCGGGTGATTGTTGCGTGTTCTGCTCATACGGCTCGGTGCCGTGTCCACCAATTCAGGCCCAGCGTGCCTGCGAGCCAGGCGCGGCCGGGTGCTGTTCGTAGCCTTATCGCCCCTGAGCGTGACGACGTAATGCGACCGGCTGTTTCAATCGCCCTTTGCAACGGCTGGCGGGACGCGCCACGGGGACGCATAAAGCTGCGGAGCGCCGAAGAAATCCACTAAATCGCGGGCAACGTCCAGCGTCGTGGCGGTGGCGCCGGATGTGACGCCCCCGAACTGGCCTCCATTCGCGTATTGCAGCGCGATCTCGAACGTGGCGCTGGTTCTTGGATAATCCTTGCAGGCAAAGCCGGTGCACCGGTCGCGCGTGTCTGCGGTCGCGACCACGAACGACGTGAAGGTGAGGATTGTCGCGAATGCGAAGGTGGAGACTTTCATCGTCAGCACTCCTCTGCGCGCGATCGTCGCGCCCTATCCATCAGAAACAGGCGCCGCTGCACGAAGTTCCAGGTCGCACCACATGAAATTAAGGCGCTATTGGCGCCGTACCATCACCCAAACGGGTGAGGGGGCCTGGAGACAACCGGCGCCCGCACCGAAGCGAGGACACCGAGGTGGCGGATCGCTTCGCCGCCGCCATTGCTGATTGTCCTTAAGCCATCATCAGCTTCTTCGCGGCCTGCGCAAGGAAGCCCGCGCGGGTGAAGCCGAGGCGTTCGGCATATTTGTCGATTTCGCTCAGCACATCCGCCGGGAAGGTCAGGTTCACGCGAACGGTTTTCACTTCCGGTGCGGGAGCCGGGACAAGAACGGCGACGCCGTTTCTGCTGTGCGCCACCGACATGATGTCTTCAAGCGAGGAGGGCGCGGGCAGTGCCTTGCCGTCGGTGACGGCATCTTCAAGGTGGAAGGCGAGAGCTTCAATCGCCATGTCGCGGGCTTCGTCGAGCGTGCGTCCCGCGGTGATGACACCGGGCAGGTCGGGAAACAAAACGCCGTAGTTGCTGTCGGCGTCTTTATGAATCAGGGCGATGTACTGTCGCATGGGTCTCGTCTTCGCACAGAGGGTGAGATCGCAATGACACGCTTGTTTGGTACTGATTTCAGCTTGGGCCGGCCTGCTTTTCGATGCGTCTGAGAGGTGTGGAGCGGGATGTCTTTATTGGAAGTTGGGCAGAGGCGGGAACTGTTACGGGACGGCCAAGCAAAACCCGCTCCAGAAATTTAGCCCTCACGCCGGGATGGCGTGAAAGTGAACAGGTTCCTCATACCTGCAGGCCTCGGGAAGTGGGCAGCATTAAGGAGGAATCCACAAAAGCTGTGGGCTTCGCCGGGATAACCCATCGCGCATGGGTGGTAGCGGCAAAAGCTTGCTGCGGGAGGGTGCCAAAGCTTACTGCGTGAGGACGGCGTGTTTCGCTCAAGATGCGCGGTGACCCATCCACCTCACGGAAGAGTTTGGTCGCCAAGCTGGAACTGGTCTTTAAAGCAGGTCTCGCAGCAGGCATTTAATGCTGCAAGAAGTGTTGAAGCTGGTCTTGAAACCAGTGTTGGCGCGGGTGCTCGAAGCTGGCCCGGCGAACGAGCACTGGAACGAGCTTCGCCTTAAAGCGTCGCCTTGCGCAGTTCGGAATGACGAAGAGGAACATCAGATGTCTGTCTTGGATAAGTCAGTCTTGGAGAAATCTGTTTTGGAAAAATCTGTCTCGGAGAAACCACAATGCCGGCTCGTGCAGGCCGGCGCGGCGTTCGAGGGCAAACAGGGACTGATCTACAACGTCGGAATTTCGGCGGAGACCGTTGGGGCAAAGGGCATCCATATGCAGCTTGTGACGATCCCGCCAGGCGCGCGCGCCAAAGCGCACAAGCATGCCCACCATGAGACGGCGATCTACGCGCTCAAGGGGGAATCCGCTACCTGGTACGGCGAAAGATTAGAGCATCATGCTGTCGTGAAGCCCGGCGATTTTTTCTATATCCCGGCCAACGTGCCGCACCTGCCGTATAACCCGAGCAAGACCGACGAAGTGGTCGCGATCATTTCGCGCACCGATCCGAACGAGCAGGAGAGCGTGATCCTGCTGCCGGAGCTGGACAAGCTGCATCCGTGAGCAGGAATACGTGAGGCGGCGCGACCGCCTCGGGCGTTGCGCGTTGATGCCGCTTGTCCATCACGCATCCGTCTCAGGCGGCGAGTGCCTGCAGGATCAGGTTTGTGATCGCAGCGGGCTGTGAGATCAGCGCCAGGTGGCTCGCCTTGACCTCGATCGTCTTCGCGCCCATTCGCTTGGCCATGAAGCGCTCGAGATCGGGATTGATCGTGCGGTCTTGCGTCGACACGGCATAGAAGCTCGGCTTGTTGCGCCAGGCCGCATTCGTCGTCTTGTCCGTCGTCAGCGATTTCTTGAACGGCTGCTGAACCGCGTAGAGCACGCGTGCTTCCTTCCGCGGCAGGTCACCCGCGAAGTCGCGCAGAAAAGCCTCTTCCGACAACGCCCCCCAATCGTCGGTGAAGACAACGCCGGCGGAGGCCGGCGGCGTGGGATATTGCTTTGCCAGCGCCGTATAGTCCTCGCCGGCATCGGGGGCTCGCGCCGCGACATAGACGAGGGCTGAGACCTTCGGGTCCACGCCGACCTCCGAGACGATCATGCCAGAGAAGGAGTGGCCGACGAGCACCGTTGGGCCCGGCTGCATCGCAATCGCCCGACGCGCCGCGTCGCAGGCCTCAGCGAGCGAGGTGAGAGGGTTCTGCACGCTGGTGCAGTTGACGCCCTTCTGCTGCAGGCGGGACGATGACTTTCGCCCAGCAGGAGCCATCCGCAAACAGCCCATGAACGAACACGACATTGGTCGTCTTCAACGGCGTCTGCGCAATGGCGACGCGATGAAGCAAGGGAAGGGCGGAAGCGGCAGCAGCAGCAGCGATAAATGTCCGACGATTCATCATAGCCTCCTGTTGCAAGTAGGTTTGCATGAGGGTGATTTCATTCCGTCATGAAAAACGCTTTGGCTTTCTGTCTCAGTTCAGCGCGTGCAGTCTTATCGACGCCGCCACATCGCCCGATCTCCCAAGTGGGGAGGTCTTGGCCGGGTTGCGGCAGACTTGAAGATGGTGCTTCGGACGTAGCTGCGCGAGGTACGACTTGCGATCGAGGAGATGCTGCCGGCGCCGCGGCAGCGACGAAACGCCGGCCGCCTGCCATCCCTGCTGCGCGAGACCAAGCGGCCGTTATCATGACGGCAATCGACTGAGGTTGATCGGATGGCAACGCCACGCGGCCAGCGGCCATTTCCGACGTTGCGCTCAGAACAAGGCGATGCAGCTCGGGAATCCCAGGCTACAGCGACCGAGCCGCCTGCAGACGCAGCTCCACTGTCAGACCGTCATCGGGACGGAGGCTGCCCCCCGGGAGAGCCAGGGGCGCCCGACGGCTGCATTGATCGGGCGCGGTCCATCAGCGTGAGGGTGGCTTCTACGCATGATTTCATGGAATCCTGCGGGTCGCAGCGTACGGCCACCGTCCCGTCGCCGCTGCGCAAAAAGAAGGAGGCGCCGCCGCCGCGGCGCGGCCCCTCTCGACCGTGGTCGCCCATCCCGCGGAGGATATCCTCCAGATCACGATCCTTTCGGGAGTAGGAAGAGTCACGCCCCTCGCCGCCGGTCTGGCTGAAGGCGGGGAATGGGCTAAGCAAAAGCACAGCAGTGATGACAAAGGCCCTGTTCATCCGAGGTCTCCACTTTTGAGCAAGTTGAATGGCATTACTCCAGAGCGTGATGACTTTCGTCGAATCATCATCCCGCTCGGGCTCATTGCGGGAAGCATGGTGTTTACCGAACACCGGCACCAAGCCCGATCAAATCAGAGCAGGCCGTTTCGGGCCATGCTCAGTCTAGACACAAGCGCTTGCGAACGATGAAGAGCAAATCCCCGTCCCCGTCCCGCAAGCTCCCGGTGAGGAAATAACACTCTCCGTCCTCGCCACCACGGCGCCGCTCGGCTATGCGCTCGGCGATCCGCCCGCGCATGCCCCCGCGCCAGCCTCGATCATCATCCTCGTCGTCATCTTTGTCTCGCCGTTGGCTGACGCGCTCGCGGAGGCGACCCCGTAAATCTTGCCGGTCTTGCATCCGATCTTGCACAAGCTCGATGAGCTCCCGCAAATCGTGCCGCGTCCGTATCCTGTCCTTGATGAGATCGCGCAGATCGCGGTCCATATCGCCATCTCTGTCGCGCAATCCCTGAGCCGATGCTGGGCTTGTTGTCGTAGAAATCACTGGGGCAGATGCAGCAATCGCGAGAACTGCTGCAGCAATCACTGGCAGCCGTGCCATTGCGTCCTCCTGTCAGAATTTATGCTGAGTAGTCCAATTTATGCTGACAAGTCTTCGGAAGAGGCACGATCTTCCGGCGAGCGCTTCCTCTAACAAGATGCGCTGGATCGAGGTCGAGCTTAGCCTCAAGCCGGCCCCCGCGCTGCTCAGAATACCGGGCCGCTCCCGCGTTTAACGTGAATGTAAATTACTCTGCACAACAATACGGCTAAAGATCGAAAACGAAACGCGTGACGAGCAAACTTCCGTAACATCCGCGTGAACAGGCCGATACTGACCTGTGTTAATCGCTCTCTCCATAAATCAGTACGAGCACATCTCTTCCGCTGCCCTCGATCGTACATCACTCGATGCAGTCAGTAGGCGGAAATGCCACAAGCGAGCGCCGCGCGGCAAACAACATCATGAAACGAGCATCTCCTGAATACTCGGGATTGATTGTGAGCGAGGCGGGCGTCTGCTTTGAAAAGGTCAGCAGACCTGACCCCCTGCAATCAGATGCAGCGTGCCGACCGTCGCGTGCTCTATGGCATCTTTTGGATTCTGCACGCTGGTGCAGTTGACTCCCTTCTGCGGCAGGCGAGAAATGACTTTCGACCAGCAGGAGCCATCCGCAAACAACCCGTGGACGAAAACGACATTTGTCGTCTTCAACGGCGTCTGGGCATTGGCGACGCGATGAAGCAAGGGAAAGGCGGAAGCGGACGCTCAGGTGTTTGGCTGCCACCACCCAAATATCGCAACAAAGAGGCATGCGACCAAGGCGATTATCTGGATGCCGATTTGCATCCAGTACCGGACCGGCGTGGCATCTCTATGAGCAACCCAATTCGACCAATTTAGAAAATCAGCATTGAAGTACGCGATTTTTCTTTCGCCAAAGCCATCCCGCAGTTTGCGGATGCAATCGACGCTCAAATAGATCGCGACGATGCGAGCGACGATTTCATAAAGGAAAAAGTGCATGCAAATATCCGTTCATCAAGCGGCTTACTCGAACCGTGTCATCAACCGTTCGATATAGTCGTTGATGGCATCGGCAAAGCCAAGCTGATGAGGGGCGAAGACTGTGGCGCAGTGCTCTTTGACGGCTGAGCGGACACTATCCAGCGACGCCTTGTGCTGATCGGCGGGCGCTGTCGCCAGCATCTCGTCGATCGCCTTTTCGGCGTGCGGCATGCCGTTCGTCTCGCCCGCAGCAATGAGCGAGCGCAAGGCAGCGGTGCATTTGTTGACGTGGTCCATGGCGGCAGTATGCGATGGGGCGGGGAAATATTCTAGTCGCCCGTTCACGGCGTGTGGAGTGGACGCGTCTCGGTCCGATTATGGCTGAGCGTTGTTTCTCGACGAACGGCTGAGCCCAAGACGAAAAGGCCCGCCACCCTTTTTGGGCAGCGGGGCAGCGCGACGCGATCTAAATGGCGTCAATATTCTATTGGGGCACGTTCCACATAGATTTCGCGCCTATCGAAATCTTATGGTGCGCCGCATGTTCGCGAGCACATCAGAAAGGTTAGCGCGATGCTCTCTAAAGGAAAATTTTACGACCTGAAAACCCACGGTAAGCGCGGGCGCTCCAAAGCCGGGCGTAGCCGCGGTCGCCACACTCAGGCGAAGATAAAATACAAAGCCCGCATGGCGCGAGTGGTCGGTAAGTGGGGAGTGTAACCCTCGGTCGCGTCATCGCGTCACAATCCTCTACGCCCCAGCAGGAGACTGCGTCACATCAATCACGTGTCGATCAGTCCCGACGGTGATGACGATGGTGTAGTTCTTGGAATTGCCGGTCGGAGGTGTCACAGGTGGCGAGATGTGAAGCTGGCCGCCGACCCATTCGCCGGGCATCAGCGTGTTGTCCTTCAAGACATTCTGTTCAAGCCCTGCCATGTTTGCCTGGCCGCGTTCGATGGTCGCTGAAATCATTGCGTCGTTCTGGCCTGCTGCATTGCTCTGGGCGATCGCCGCAGCCGTGGGGCTGTAGAACGTGCCAGTTGTCACGGCGGTGCCTCGCGGGCCGGTCGTCGTTGCAGAATAGTTTCCGTATCCGGCGCGCGATGCGCTGTAGGCATTCGCTCCGGCTGCGACGCCGGTGAGAATAGCAGCAGCGACTTGGCGGCTCTTTTCCTCTTGGACCAGCATCTCATAAGTGACGATGGTCATGGGAAATTCCTGACCGTTTGCAATTTGTAAAACCCGCCCAGCGGTGAACATTTGACGCATGATAAACAACAGAGTTTAGAGCCGGAAGTCATTGAGCGGCTCCAAACTTGGGCGGAGTCACGTAACGCCGTTTCATCGCTCTGGCTTTTTGGTAGCCGAGCAAAAGGTGTATCGCGGCCGATAGCGACTACGACATTGCGATCGAACTGAAGCCCTCGAAAGGGGATCACGACTGGGCATTTGGAGACTTTGTCTTCTGCCATGACGAGTGGAAGTCGGAGCTTCGGCACATGGTACAAGGCGAAGTAAGTCTGGTTGGCTTCCGAGATGATCTGATGGGGCCGTTTGATCCACGTGAGGATGGGATTGTGCTCTGGGTACGGGGCCTGCTTAAGCGGCCTTCAGATCAGCATCCGCTCACTTGAGCGGTTCGACCGCTGCCGCCATATCCGGGTCGAGCAAGATCCTGTACGTCGCGTTGCTGCAATGAAGCACCCAGGACGCGCGGTCGGGCGGGAACGTTTTTATCGCGCGTGGCGCGGAGCGGATTTGCACAGGTGAAGCCCTGAGTACGAACCTGAGCCGCCAGCGATTGTTGCGGGGCTGCGGCCTGTTGTGCGTTCGCGTGCCGGCCGAAAGAGACAGCAACGACGGCCACGGATAATGCGAAGCGTCGCGAGGTAAAAATTGTCACTTCTGTTCTCACGGCTGTCGAAGTTCTGAGCGGCAAGATTCCTGTTGGTATCGACACGCTTTTCACTGGGCTAATGAAGCGTGTTCATAGGATCAGCATGGATATCAAGATCGCGTCGGTTGCGCATGACTTGCGAGATTACTATCAGACTCGCAAAGACGAGTACGGCGGCAAAACTTTATCGACACCAGATGCCATCCATCTGGCGACCGGGATCATTTACCGCGTTACGGAGTTTCACACCTTTGATCAGGACGGCGACTCCAAGAACCTTGGCTTACTCCCGCTGTCTGGCAATGTAGGCAGCAACAGGCTGACAATTTGCAAGCCACATGCAAGAAGCCCGCAGCTAGACCTCAGAAAGCCGAAACCGATATGGAGCGGTCCAAGCGCTTCCTAGAGGCTGCCGAGAAGGCTGAGAGGGATGAGACCGAGGTGGGGGCGCAGCAGGCCTTTAGGCCATGGTGAAACCCCGGAAATGAAAACCCCGCTCAACCCGTGAAGGGCGCCGACACGCAGGAAAAATCGGGCGGATTTCTGAACCACCACACTCATCTTCATAAAATGAGACGTTGCGGATCAGGTGCCTTTGATATCCGATAGACCCTCAACAGCGGCGCGAAGCCGAACGTCGTTGGATGTCCGAGTTGGAGTGTGTAGCAAGGAGGCCAAGAGATGAGGATAGCGATCGTAGCTCTGGGAACGGCCCTGGTCCTGTGCAACGTGGGCACGTTTAGTGCCGCAGCGCAGGCGCAGAATGGCAACGTCGTTCGTGAACCAGGGGCGAGGCGTGTGACCAGGGTGCCCATCGTAACGGCACCGACGCCTACTCCCTGGGATTACTATATTATTCCACGATATCGTTATCGCCCTGAGGACGACCGGGTCGATCCGTGCGGCGGACCCGTCGTGCCGGTCATACGCTATGGGTCTCAAGAGGGTACGGTCGCGCCCTGGATCGCGGCCCAATTGGGTCTTGGCCGTATTCACGGTCGAGATTGGCCGTGTAGGGGGCAAAGCCGGTAGTGCACCGATTTTCCGGTTGCGCCTCAAAGCAGACGCAAGGCGTGACCGGATCGATCGCACGGCATCGGCTCGACCACGTCATCGTGTCGACATCCATCGTCAGCGCGGGCTTCTTGTCGCGCTGTCACGCGCGTAGCAGCGGAGGCGGGGGCTTGTTCGGCTGCAGCGTGACGTGACGATGACGGCATTGGGCATGTGATCGAGTAGGGATGTGATCAAGTAAGTATGTGTTCGCGCGCCGCGCCCGCTGCGGCATCGACGCACATGTCTCAACCGTTGCCCAGCACGCCGCCCACCTTTCCAAATCACGCTTCCGCTTGATGTAGCATCCGCAGCATAAGGTCTCGACGTCGCGACACAAGCGGCGCGGGACCAACAAAACAATAAATCAAAAGCCGCGGTGGCCGACCGGCCTAAACCTGCGGATCTGGAAAGGAACGCTGCATGAAGTCCCTCGTTCGCGCGCTGGGAGCGCTTGTCGTCATCTCCGCCGCGACTGGTGCCGCATCGGCCCAGAGCTGGCCCACGCGGCCGATCCGCATGGTCGTGCCCTACACGCCGGGCGGCTACACCGACATGATGGCGCGCCTTGTGTCCGAGAAGATCGCGGCCTCGCTCGGGCAGGCCATCGTCATCGAGAACAAGCCGGGCGCCAACGCCCTCATCGGCACCGATGTTGTCGCCAAGGCCGCGCCCGACGGCTACACCTTCGGCACCGTGATCGCGGCGCATGCGGTCAATGCGACGCTCAATCCGAAGCAGCCTTACAGCACGGAAAAGGATTTCACCTATGTCTCGCTGCTGAGCGTCGCGCCGCTGATCCTGATCGCGACGCCCTCGCTGCCTGCGAAGAACGTGAAGGAGTTCATCGCGCTGGCGAAGGCCGAACCAGGCAAGCTCAATTTCGCGTCCAGCGGCATCGGCGCCGCAGCGCACCTGACCATGGAGATGCTCAAGAGCCGCGAAGGCATCAAGCTTCAGCACGTGCCTTATAAAGGCACGGCAGGCGCGCTGCAGGATACGGTGGGCGGCCAGATCAACGTGATGTTCGACATCATCGGCCCGCTGATGGAGCAGGTGCGCGCCGGCAACGCCAAGGCGCTCGGCGTGGCTTCGAAAGAGCGCGTGCCTGCGGCCGGCGATACGCCGACCTTTATCGAGCAGGGCGTGACGGATTTTGTCTCCGGCACCTGGGCGGGCATCATCGCGCCGGCGGGCCTGCCGAAGGAGATCGCGGAGCGCATGTCAGCGGAGGCGAAGAAGGCGCTGGCCGATCCCGAGCTGAAGAAGAAACTTGAGGCACAAGGCATCGTCCCCATGGGGACCTCGCCGGACGAATTCCGCACCTTCGTCGTGCGATGATGTCGCGCGCTGGAAGAAGGTCATCACCGACGCCGACATCAAGATCGAATAACGCAAACGGCGGCGTGAAGCGCGGGCGGCTGAGCGTCAGTCAGCCGTCCGGCGTGGTGTGAGGTACCCGCTTCGAAGTGGTCCTCCCTGAAGTGTGTTTTGAAGTTGGAGGATCGGTTGGCCGCTGATCGCGAAGAGCGCGACGTGCGACTTGCGAAGAACTAGCGAGAGTTCGCTGAATGGATTGAGGCATCAGCCTCGTCACAATCTCCTCACGTCCCCGCCGGAGATTGCGTGACTTCCACCACGTGCCGATCGGTCCCGACCGTGATGACGGTGGTGTCGTTGGACATGCTGCCGACATGCCGAAATCGACGCGATTGACGCGTCGTCAGCGACTTTGTGCAGTTGGATGTGAACCAGAACAACACATACTGATACATATTTCAGGATACCAAAGTTCGCTCCAGGAGATTGCATGAGCCCCACGGATTGGAGATTTTGGAGCGCGCTTTTTGCCGCGACGATATTCTTGAGCTATTCAGCCGCCGCTGACGAGTGTGATACTCCGCAAGATCCTGAGGCCATGATCATTAGCTGTACACAGGGCATCAATTCGGGGAAATGGAAAGGACACCATCTGGCGGCTTACTACAGCAATCGGGCTGCCGCTTATCACGCCAAGGGCGACAACGACCGCGCCATCGCCGATTACAATAAGGCGATCCGGCTCGATCCCAAAGACGCCACGGCCTTCAACAATCGAGGCTTCGCTTATCGCGCCAAGGGCGACAACGACCACGCTATCGCCGACTTCAGTGAGGCGATCCGGCTCGATCCCAAGGACGCTGCGGCCTTCGTCGATCGAGGTCGCGCTTATCTCGGAAAGGGCGACCTCGACCGCGCCATCGCCAACTACAATGAGGCGATCCGGCTCAATCCAAAATTCCCCTTGGCCTACTTTGCGCGCGGGCTTTCATATTTCTTTGCCGGCTCAGTCGAAAAGGCGCTGGCCGATCTTAACCAGGCAAGTGCGCTTGCACCGGAAAATGCCTATGTGGCGCTGTGGGTCGATATCGTCAGCCGGCGGAGCAATCTCCCGAGCCGTCTGGCGCAAACCAGTTCCCGGATCGACATGACCGTCTGGCCGGCGCCTGTCATCAGATTATTCATGGACCAGATGACGCCTGCTGCTGTCCTTGCTGCCGCAGACGATCCGGACGCTACCAAGAAGAAGGGCCAGGTCTGCGACGCGATTTTTTTCAGCGGGGAGCTTTCGTTGACGAAGGGATTGAAAGATGAAGCAACTCGCCTTTTCCGTCAGGCGGCAAGCGATTGCCCGCACAGCTTCAACAATTGGGATGCCGCCAATGCCGAACTGAAGGCGCTTGGCGTCGTCCCATGAGCGGCGCGGTGTTCGCAGAATTTCTTCGCGCGATCGTCAGCTTTCCATGAGCGGTCGTAGACCGCCGACAAGGCGCCTGATCATCGATTACGCCTCGCGCTTTGCCTGCCATTGATCCGGCGCGGCTACTCTCTCTATGACATCGAATGTGATCGCACCTTGCACCGGGCGGGGGCATTTTGCTGCCTGGGGCCGTCGCGAAATCCTAAGCTCTCACAGATTGCACGGGGTGCGCCTTCTCTGAAATGACGAGGAAGGAACAGCCGGATGCTTCCGAAACCAGAACCCGCCTGTTTCGTGATCGCCGACATCTCCGGCTACACCAGCTTTCTTGCCGAGGTCAGCGCCGCCAGTAATCCCGAGCTGAGCCGCTATCACGCAGGAGAGACCAATTCTTACGTTATGACCAATCTGCACCAAGTTATCGATCACGGTGCCCGATGACGGTCTCGCCGAGCGCGCCTCGGTCTATTGTCGTGTTGGCGCCGGTTTCGACATTGTCTCCGATCACGACGCGACCAAGTTGCGGTGTGCGGATTGGTCCGCGCGCTCCTAGAAAAAATCCGAAACCGGCTGTGCCAATCCTCGCGCCGGCAAAGATTTCCACCCCATTGCCTATCAGCGCGTGGGGCGCGCGAACGTCGCCTCGAGGGGTGTGATAAGTTTTCGAAAACATTCTGCGGCGTGCTGCGAGATCACATTTAGCCAGTGCAAAAAAGCAGACATTCCTATTTATTGCTATAAGACTTGAACAACCGGGGAGATTGCCAGGTGTGGTTTCTATCCGATCTCTTGAGGCGCTTTATCCGCCAAGGCACCCTACGAATCCGCGATGCCGGCGGCAAGGTCCATGTGTTTGGCAATCGATTGCCCGGACCCGATGTCTCCATCCGCCTACACAATCGTAATTTGTACATGAAGTTGTTCATCAATCCGGAGCTCTACGCCGCCGAAGCCTATATGGACGGCACGCTGACGCTGGAGAACGACGCGCAGATTCACGACTTCTTGCTTCTGTTCTCGGTCAATCGCACGGCGCTTTATTCGTACGGCTCACAGAAACTGATGCGGCGGGTGTGGCGCGGCTTGCGGCGCTGGCATCAGGCCAACCCGATCGGGCTCGCGGCTGCGCATGCGCGCCATCACTACGACATCTCGACCGAACTTTATCGTCTGTTCCTCGACGATCAGATGCAATACTCCTGCGCCTATTTTCGCAATCCCGAGCATGACACGCTCGAACAGGCGCAACACAACAAGCTGATCCACGCCACCACGAAATTGCAATTAAAGCCCGGCATGACGGTAGCGGAGATCGGCTCCGGCTGGGGCGGCTTTGCCATTCATCTGGCGCGCGAGACCGGCGCCCATGTCACCGCGGTCAACGTCTCGCCGGAGCAGATCAAGGCGGCGCGCGGCTATGCCGAAGCCGCCGGAGTTTCCGATCGTGTCGAGTTTCGCGAGCTGGACTACCGCAATCTGACCGGACAATTCGACCGCGTGGTTTCGGTCGGCATGATGGAGCATGTCGGAATTGGACATTTCGATGAATATTTTCGCAAGATACGCGAGCTGTTGAAGGCCGACGGCTATGCATTCATTCACTGCATCGGGCGCATGTCGCAGCCGGGCACGACTGGGCCGTTCATCCGCAAGTACATTTTTCCGGGCGCCTATGTGCCAGCGCTGTCGGAAACGTTCGCCGCCACCGAACGTTGCGGGCTATGGTGCGATGACGTTGAGGTTCTGCGGTTGCACTACCGCTACACTGTGAAGCACTGGCGAGAGCGTTTTGCCAAAAATCGAGCCAAGGCAGCGGCGATCTACGATGAGCGATTTTGCCGGATGTGGGAATTCTATCTCGCCGCCGTCGAACTGGAATTCTTGCATGGGTCGCACATGGTGTTTCAAATGCTGCTATCGATCGACCGTGGGGCGGTGCCGATCACCCGCGATTTTATGGTCGACGCCGAGCGTGCAGCCAGGATGAAGACGGCCAGCTGAGTGACGCTGATGCGAGAAGCCTGCGCGCCACCGCTACCGGATGGAAGGGTCGTTTCCGTGGTCAAGTTTGCAAAGACCGTTTCAACACGATGCAGGCAGAAGGTGCGTCTTCTGGCATTGCGTCTCGTATCTGCATCCTGTCACTTTGGCATCAAGCCGAAACCTGAACAATAGGCTGGTCACGCCGCTAGCGGTCATGGCGCGGAGTAGTCATCGCACGTGCGGCTTCGTGATGCGCCGCCCGCAGTGCTGCGGGACCCTGCGAAAAAGGTTTGCCACCTGGAAAACTAATCTTGACTCCGAAGCGCTTCTCAAATTAGTTTGCCGTATGGAAAACTATCAGCATCGCCTGGACCTTGCGTTCGCGGCCCTGGCCGATCCGACCCGGCGCGCGATCGTCGCTCGCTTGTGCAGCGGAGACGCCACGGTCGGCGAGCTCGCCGAGCCTTTTGAGATCGGGCTGCCGACACTGCTGAAGCACATTCGCGTGCTCGAACGCGGCGGCCTCGTCTCGTCGGAAAAATCCGGGCGCGTCCGAACATGCTCTCTCACCCCGGGGGCGCTTCGGGGCACCGACGATTGGCTTCGCACGCACATCGCGACGTGGGAAAGCCGGCTCGATCGGTTGGAGGCTCACTTAATGCGCAAAAAGAAGGACACGACGAAATGACTGACAGCTCCCCACAGACACACGACATCGGCATGGGCCGCCTGGCCGCTCGATCGCGAAGTCGTCATTGCCCGCGTCCTTGATGCGTCCCGCGAGGACGTCTTCGACGCGTGGACCGACCCCGAGCAGCTCGGGGCGTGGTTCGGCCCCAAAGGCCTGACGATCGAGACGCACGAGATCGACGTTCGCGTGGGCGGCGTGTGGCGGTTCGACATGGTCGGTCCGGGCGGCGTTCGCTACGACAATCGCATGACCTTTCTGCGCATCGAACGGCCGCGTCTGATCGAGGTCGATCATGGGTCCGACAAGGATGATGATCCGGGCAAGTTTCGAATGCTGGTCACGTTTGACGAGCAAACGGACGGAAAGACGGTTCTCACCTTGCGTCAGATGCATCCAACGCGCGCGCGGCGCGACGCGGTGATCGGCTTCGGCGCAGTCGAATTCGGCGGCCAGACGCTCGACAAGCTCGCCGCTCACTTGGCCGCGCGCAAATCGTAGGCCGGATCATTCATCCACGTCGTATTCAAGCCGCTGCCGCGGGGACTTCACATCTGGCAGCGAGAATACTGCATTTCCACTGGCACCGGCTCCTTGGAGCTAAGTGTGATGCTATTCTCTCCGGAGATTGTCACGTCGAACGCTGCGTCTGAAACCGCAACACCGTCCGAGCACGACGCAATCACTCGCACATTCGGTCCGTCCTCGTGCAGCGATTTGACAGTGCATTTTTGAAATGTGCCGGTTATTCGCTTTCCCTCGACGATCATACCGCCCGCGTGGAGATCAGCATCTCGCTTGAAGGCGAGCCTGTTATTCTCTTTGGTAAACATCTGACCGCAGGCCGAGGCGTCGACCGTCCAGGCTCCGTTCAAATCCGCGGCCAGTGTCGAGGCGGATTGCGTAACGAGAAGGACGAACAGCACCAACGGATTGAAGGTTCTCATGAGAACTCTCCAATTCAATGGTCAAGAGGCGGTGCACCTCGACGTGGCCTTTCGGATCGCTTTTGAACAGCATCCAAGTGCAACGAGTGAGCAGACCTTTCGTTGATCTATGTCAATAAATTCTGCGCACGGCACCGGCACGCCGATCCCGACGTGGTCGGGGTCTGTGGAAACTCTTCGACCCGTCGCCGCGGGACTTCACATGTGCATTTTTGAAATGTGCCGGTTATTCGCTTTCCCTCGAGGATCACGCTGCCGTGTGGAGATCAGCATCTCGCTTGAAGGCGAGCACATCAGGTGTTTCACTCAGCCGAGAAGCGTTTGTTCCTGCTCACGCGCTGTCATGCTGCTGACGCATTCTCTGTTTTAGTCGCTGACAACTAAAAACACTGTGTGAGAACCCACAGAGGTTCCCCACAACCCTGCCGTCGCCATTCATTGGCACGAATCCGCAAAAAAATTGGCACGAGCTCGTCAACGCCTCTGCGTTCGCTCGGGCATGTTTTGCGGGATCGGGAACCGAACAAGTCAAGGAGTTATGATGCTATTCCGCTCGAGCGCCGCAATTTGCGGCGCCCTGGTTGTGCTTGCCATTTCTGTCACCGTTGCTCGAAGTGAAACCGGTGCGGTTCATTCAAGCGCTGTCGTCGATGCCGCTTCTGGAGATGCGATCGTTGGCGCAGCATCCATGTACAATCCGTTCCGGCCCGGATGGCGGGAGGGCGGCCCGAACACAGCCTCCGGCGAGCGCTATGATCCCTCTGTCTGGGCGGCTGCCATCAAGACGAGTTTGCGTCAGAAATTCGGTGGCGTCCAATATGGCGCCAGGCCGAAGTATGCCCTCGTTGAGGCTGCAGGCAAGAAGGCCATCGTCAAGATAAATGACGTGGGACCACTCACGCCTGGCCGCATCATTGACCTGAATGAGCGGACGATGCGCTATTTCGATCCAAGCCTGCAGCTCGGAGTCATTGATGACGTAACAGTCAGGCCGCTTTTAGGGGACTATTGGATCCCCGGACCGGTTGGCTGAACATCGCACGCGAAAGAGGGTGAGCGCAGCCCAGTGAATCGCGCAAACGCCGAGGATGCCTTGATTTCTGCACACTTCGAGCCGCAAATTGAGCGATGTAGCGCAGGGGAGGACCGGCGATGCCGAGGTCCAGGTTGGCGTGGTTGCTCTTGGGCCTCTTGGGAATGCTCGGGCTCATGCTAGGCGGTTGCATGCAAGCGACGCTCGCACCGTCGTCGAACGCCAGTTTGACACCCAGGGATCGGCAGTTGCTGGCGCATCCACCTTACGCGCAGGCGACCATTCCCGAGACCTATCGCCGGCACATCGTTGACTATTCGCGCCGGGAGGTGCCGGGCACGATCCTTGTCGATACCGATGCGCGCTATCTCTATTACGTGCTGCCGAGTGGCAAGGCCATCCGCTACGGCGTCACGGTGGGGGAAGAGGCGAATGGCTTGGTCCGGCGTTGCTTCCATTGGCCGTATGGCGGAATGGCCGGATTGGGTCCCGACGCGGGAGATTCAGGAGCGGCTCGGCCCTTATCCGGCCCGCGTTGCAGGAGGTCCGGCTAATCCGCTGGGCGCACGCGCGCTCTACCTTTACGAAGGCAATAAGGACACCCTGTACCGAATCCACGGCACCAATCAGCCGGAATACATCGGCCAGGCCATATCGTCCGGCTGCATCCGTATGACCAATGAGGACGTCATCGACCTCTTCGGTCGGGTGAGGCTAGGCGCTCCCGTCGTCGTCCTGCCGCCAAGTCAAGGTGCATTGATCGGGCGTGCATCGGGTCTTCGTAGCTGATCTTTGTAGTGTGGCGGTTCAGAAGTCCGCATCATTCGTGCGGCGAGTCCGGAATGCGGACTTCTGAACCAAAGCCACACTAGTGGAGTGGATTTGACATTCGCTACCCACCCGGCTGCGAGTTCGTCAAGCGAATGTCAAATCCAAAACTCCACTAGAAACTCATGTTTGCTAGTGGTCCTTTGATTCTAACATTCGCAGGAGAGGTGCCTGCAGAAACGGGTTGCGAATGTTAGAATCGGACCACTAGAACAATAAATTGCTAGTGTCCTTCAATTCCGAAGTTCGCAGACGAACGTGCAGCGCAATGATGCGAACTTCGGAATCGGGACACTAGCTGATCTTGCATTTCGCTGGGGCATGAGCGGCGCTCCGAACCGAGCTGAAGAAAAAACTTGAGGCACAAGGCATCGTCCCCATGGGGACCTCGCCGGACGAATTCCGCACCTTCGTCCTCGATGATGTCGCGCGCTGGAAGAAGGTCATCACCGACGCCGACATCAAGATCGAATAACGCAAACGGCGGCGTGAAGTGCGGGCGGCTGATCGTCAATCAGCTGCCCGATCGCCTCGCTGCAGAAGCGCACCAGCGACCTGAAGGCTACAGCGCTTTGAGCGCGCCGGGATTTCGCTTGATTTACCCGGGCGCGAACCTAGTGTCCCAAATCCGAAGTTCGCCTCATAATGCAGCGCACCTCCTAGCGAACTTCGGATTTGAAGGACACTAGTAACCTATGATTCTAGTGTGGTTCAGGTTCAGAAGTTCGCTTGAAGGACTCGCAGATAAATGAAGCGAACTTCTGAACCACCACACTAGGGTGCGCGGCGTCGCCTCTGGAATGAAGTTGATCATGACCGACAGTATGAAATGCCCGAAATGCAATTCCGCACATGCCTATCAGGATCGGGATCTCTGGGTATGCCCTGAATGCGCCCACGAATGGAGCGCAGGGACCAGCGAAGCCGTGGAAACCTCGGATGATACAGGCGTTCGCGATGCCAACGGCAACCTGCTGTCGGATGGGGACAGCGTCACCGTGATCAAGGACCTGAAGATCAAGGGATCGTCATCGGTCGTCAAAGGAGGCACCAAGGTCAGGAACATCCGCCTGACCGAGGCAACCGATGGACACAACATCGACTGCAAGATCGACGGCATCGGTGCGATGAAACTGAAATCGGAGTTCGTGAAAAAGGCCTAGCCGATACGCGTGATCCTGTTGCCGGAGCTGGACAAGCTGCATTCGTGAGAGGGGATTAAAAACGTGTTGCTCCCTCATGCATTCGGCAAAGCCTGCTGACCGGTGCCACCACAGAGGCGAGTGACAAAGTTTGGAATGTGGAAGATATGATCGGGTCGATCAATTCTCGAGATCGATGCCGATCAAGTATCTTGGGTAGTGCTGATGAGTTTAAATGGGGCGGCCTGGATATGGTTGGCCGGGAACGTGATTCTGTTTGTCTGCGAGGGTTACCTGGTCTGGCAGATGCAGAATAACCTTGCTCCAGGGATAAACCTTGGCGCCTCTCAAGGTTTGCAATTCTCGCTCCAGCGGCATCCCGACATGTACACGGCTCGCGGTCAGAGCTATTGGCGCAAGTCTGTTCTCGTTGAAATCCTTCTGTTCACCTGGGGTCTCGGCGGCGCGATGCTGCTGGGTCTTGTCTTCGGCTAGTCTCATTAACGCTTGGCTTTTGTGTTTGGCACCGCGCCGGCGCGCCAGATATCGGCGTTAAGATGATCCTGCGTGCCTTTCTTTAACCCCTCCGGCACTTCTGTCGATCGGCCGGTTCGTGCGAGCTTTAAAACGGCGCGGCGCATCAATTCGGTTGATGTAAACGGCTGTTGCAGCAGCCACGGTATATCGACGCCGCTTTCGCCAAAGTAGGACGAGTGGGAAGCCACTCGATCGAGCTGTTCCAGCGTTGCGACGACAAACCAGGAGATGGCAGCCGATCCGGGTAGAATTGCATCAAATCGTGGGCTCGCCGGCCAAAATGGCTCCGACATTTGGCCTTTGCCGTTCTTGAGAATTGTCGCGAGCTTGATGAGGGCATCTCTTGCGATCACGCGCTCGCCAAGTTCCCAGGCGACGCGGGCATGCGTTGAAAGGCGCGCGATCGTCGGCTCGCGTTCGCACAGGGCCATGAGTGCGCTGTGTGCATAGTTAAGGGCCGCATACCGCGTTTCTGACGTGTTGGTCGCCTCACGCCATGCGGCAAAGCCTGCAAGCGCGTTGTGATAGTCGAGTGATATGTCCGCGGCTAGCAGGTTGGCGAACGGTGAAAAGAATGGTTGCCGGTGCAATTCGTCGATCGCATTCCGTCGGCCCTCATCGGTCGGTTCAAATGTCGCCGTCGCTTCGACAAGTAAGCCCGCGCGGGCCAAGTCGCTGGCGCGGTCGGGCCTTGCTGCAAACTGATTTAACTCGAACGGATCAACTGGATCGTCCGGCGCGACGCGCGCAAGGATCGGTGCGCCGTCGAGCAGACGGTAAATTTGAAATCCCTTGGCAACGAAATCGTTGCGCAATTCGATATTGTAACGATCGCCGACTTTGACTTCAAACATCACGAGCGGGGATTGATCTAAAAAGAATTGCTGTGCGCCGTTGAGGATCAGGCGTTCCGCGCCCTCTGCGTCGAGCTTTAAAAAGTCGATCGTGCGCCAGCCGTGTGCTTTCGCCTCGGCGTCGAGCGTTGTGATCCTGACTCGTTCGCCGTCGGCGTCATCGCTGAGCGCGTTTAATTCGCTCGATGCGCCTCGCCCTAGTCGGCCTGTACCTTCCTTGTCTGACATTGCTGCCGCGACGATATGCAGATTGTTTGCGTTGTTGGTCGCCTTGCTGCGTTCCAGAAACCGGGCGGTTTCGCTCGCCGGTTCGTATGCGTAAACGTTCCCTTTCGGTCCCACGATGCGCGCCATTGGCAGTGAATACACGCCGAAGTTTGCGCCGATGTCGATCGCGGACATGCCGGGCCGCAGGATATGCGCAAGAAATTGCGCTTCCTTTTCAAACCATTTTTCCTGTTCAAGAATGACGTAGGTTGTCATGGCGTCCAATGAAGCCGGCACGACGAGGCGCGTGCCGTCGGTCATCCGCAACCGAACCTCTTGCATGTGCTTGATTTCCGTTTTTTTGTTATTTCCGCTTGCGCGTCATGCCCAAGAACATCGAAAGAACACCGAATAGGCGAGCCGCTTCGCAGTCGAATTCATCTGCCCATCAGCCTCATGATGTCGGCGCGGGCTTCTTGCGTGGCTTCACGGCGCGTGGCGGCGGAGGCGGGGGCTTGTTCGGCTGCAGCGTGACGATGACGGGATTGGGCTTGTGATCGAGGGCTGCGCTTCAATTGCCTCCATTGCTCCTACCATGCTCAGGTCAATCGCCTATCGGCTACTCTTTAGGCTCAGCACTCGACTCGGCGGGGGCAGCCGTTGGTGGCGCGACGCGTTTCTTCTTAGTTGGTTTCGCCGCCTGCGGTGCGGGTGGTGGTTCTTCGACGCCGCAACGTTTCTGCTCGGCCAGAGTTGCAAGGTACTGCTGGCGGGCTTGGAGAGCTTGGGTCTCCTTGTCAGCGGTGCCCTGAAAATCCATCCCAAACCAAAGCACCGGAATGAATATGCCAGCTACACCTGCTGCAACATTCTGTGTTGTTTTAAGTCCCTGGTCTGAAGCGAGTTGCTGGACCCTGGTGTTGTTGGCCTGTACCTCCGCGAGAACGGCCGCACAGTCCATGAAACGATCTTGCGGTTGTACAACAGCCACCGGCGCGGGAGACCTTCCGGCACATCCCGCCAGCGCGGCGCAAATCGCCGCAACGCACAAAATACGCATTTTTAAAAATTCCCCAGACCCGCGCGCATACAAGCGCAGCCGGAGCGCGAGTGCAAGGGTTGCGTGTGCTTATGGTTGTAGACTTAAGTGGAGAAAAGGCGACGGTCAGTCACGTCAGTTTTCTTTGCCAATCGGAGAGATGCGATGAACTTGACGGGCGGGCGCACGACTCTCAAGCTCAACATCTCCGCTTTGGTTCTGGCTCTCATTATCAATATCGAAGCAGCCTATATCATCTATCGCGTTACGAGCCGGCTCATTTGGCAAGATTGGATCCTCGGCTTTATCCCGGTGCTGGTGATGTTCATCATCAGAAATCGAGAATACTAGTATACTTTCTTCTTCCTTCATCTCGTCATTGCCATTGAGATGTTTTTCCGGTCTCGGAGCGTCTACTTCGGCGCTTCTGTTTACCCCAAGTTGTTTCTTCCCGAACTGGTGTTGCTCGTCATCGCCTCGCTTGTTTGTTTGGTGGTCTACGGGCTCTGGGTGTTGCTCGGCTATGCCGGCACTCTGATCAAAAAAATCAAGACGCCGATAAGCAGTTAAGTGCACATGTTGCACCGGCAGGTCGCGACGCCTCCAACAACTCCCAAACAGGATATCCGCGACGGGATGCACGCGGCTACCCTGTCTGTGACATCGAATGTGATCGCGCCTTTGCACCGGGCAGGGGCATTTTACCGCCGTAAGCCGGCGCGAAATGCTAAGCTCTCATGGATTGCACGGGGTGCGCCTTCTCTGAATGCCGAGGAAGGAACAGCCGATGCTTCCGGGATCTCCAGTCATCGATAAGGGAGGTCAACCATGAAGATCGTTGTGATCGGCGGTACCGGCCTGATCGGCTCGAAGACCGTCGCCATTCTGCGCCAGGGTGGCCACGAAGTCCTCGCTGCCTCGCCCAACAGCGGCGTCAACACCATCACCGGCGAGGGGCTCAAAGAGGCCCTGGCCGGCGCGCAGGTCGTGATCGATCTCGCCAATTCGCCCTCATTTGAAGACAAGGCGGTGCTGGAGTTCTTCGAGACCTCCGGCCGCAACCTTCTCGCGGCGGAGGCCGCAGCCGGTGTCCGATACCATGTCGCGCTCTCCATCGTCGCAATCGACCGGACAGACAATGGCTATTTCCGCGCCAAGGTCGCCCAGGAGAAACTGATCGAGACCTCCGGCATCCCATACACCATCGTCCGCTCGACCCAGTTCCTGGAATTCCTCGGCGGCATCGCCGATTCAAGTGCGGATGGAAACCTGGTCAAGCTCCCGCCCATCCTGTTCCAGCCCATCGCTTCGGACGACGTTGCTGCCAGCGTTGCCGATGTGGCGCTCGCGCCGCCGCACAATGGCATCGTTGAGATCGCCGGCCCGGAACGAGCGCCGTTCAATGAAATCATCGCCCGCTATCTGAAGGCGGTCGGCGACCCGCGCGAGGTCGTGAGCGATCCCGAGGCCCGATACTGGGGCAGCCGGGTTGACGAGCACTCGCTCGTGCCGTTGGGCGCGGCGCGCCTCGGCCGCATCGGTTTCGACGAATGGTTCCGCCGCTCACAGGCAGCAGCCTGATCCCGCATCGGAGGTACGCCAAGTCTGTCTGAGCAAGTCTGTTCGAGCGTGTCTGTCCCAGGTTCCTGGGCAACGAACGAAAGAGGCGACCATGACGATCAAACGCGTTGCGTTGGTTCTTCTGTGCCTCATGACCGGCACGGCGATGGCTCAGGAGCCTAAGGTCGCGCCACTCATGTCCAAGGATCTTCCGGAGAGCCCCGGCAGGGAAGCTCTGATGATCACAGTCGAGCATGCGCCCGGCGGGTCGAGCGCTATCCACCGGCACAATGCACATGCGTTTGTTTACGTGCTGGAGGGCTCCGTCGTGATGCAGCTGAAGGGTGGACAACCGGTGACGCTGACACCAGGACAGTCCTTCTATGAAGGCCCTGATGATGTTCATGTCGTCGACCGGAACGCGAGCAGCACCCAGCCGGCGAAATTCCTGGTGGTTTTGATCAAGGACAAGGGCACCCCGGCGCTCGTGCCCGCACAGTGACTGTTACGGCAACCCAAATCTACTGCAACCCAAGTCTACGCAACCCAAGTCTACGCAACCCAAGTCTACGAAAGCAAGCCAAGTCCACGAAAGGTAAGGCAGTCAGAAGGAGATAAACATGAGCCTAGACATGACACCACACCCCGTTAGATCGGGGCCCCCCGAAGAGTTGGTTCCGTCGCGCTACGCGCTGAAGGTCGGCGACATTGACGTGCTGGTGGTCAGCGATGGGGTGCTCACGCTGCCAGGCGCGATGTTGGGCCACAACGCTGACCCGGCCGTGCGGGCGGCCTGGCTGAAGGATCAGTTCCTGCCGCCGGACGTGCTCGAGTGGGCGCTGAACGTGGTCCTGGTGCGGAGCGGCGACCGGACCATCCTCGTCGACGCTGGACTAGGGTCGGACCCGGACTTGAACTTGCCGCGGGCCGGGCATTTGGTCCAGCGACTGGAGGAGGCCGGCATCGATCTGTCGTCCGTGACCGATGTGGTGCTCACCCACATGCACATGGACCACGTTGGCGGGCTGCTCGTCGACGGGGTGAGGGAGCGGCTGCGTAAAGACCTGCGAGTCCACGTGGCGGCCGCCGAGGTCAAGTTCTGGGCGGCGCCCGATTTCTCCCGCGTCTCCATGCCGCCGGGATTTCCGGACGCGCTTCGGTCGGCGGCCAACCGATTCTTGAGCGAGTACCAGAGCCAGCTGCGGACGTTCGATGAGACGTACGAGGTGGTGCCGGGGGTGCTCGTCTCTCGCACCGGCGGCCACACTCCCGGACACAGCGTGGTCCGCCTGGCGTCCGGCGGCGACCGGCTGACGTTCGCAGGCGACGCCGTGTTCGCGGTCGGGTTCGAGCACCCGGACTGGTACAACGGCTTCGAACACGACCCCGAGGAAGCAGCCCGCGTGAGGATCCGTCTTTTGCGGGAGCTGGCGGAGAACCGCGAGCCGCTGGTGGCCACTCACCTGCCGTTCCCGTCCGTCTGCCATGTGGCGGTCGCCGGCGACGTCTTTCGTTGGGTACCGGCCGTCTGGGAGTACTGACCGCTTGTTGGGGGCGCCTTCTCTGGAATGAAGAGGAAGGAACAGCCGATGCTTCCGAAACCCGAATCCGCCTGTTTCGTGATCGCCGACATCTCCGGCTACACCAGCTTTCTCGCCGGCGTCGAGCTCGACCACGCGCAGGACATCATCGCCGACGTGATGGACACGGTGGTGAGGCGCCTGCGCCCGCCGTTCCGGCTCGCCAAGTTCGAGGGCGACGCGGCCTTCTTCTACGCGGTCAGCGACAAGGTCGACGGATCGCTCCTCCAGGACGCCATCGAGTCGGCCTATTCGCCTTCCGCAAGCGGCTGCGCAACATCAAGCAGGCGACGTCCTGCGAATGCAGCGCCTGCAGGAAGATGCAGGATCTCGACCTCAAGTTCGTCAGCCACCATGGCGAGTTCATCAAGCACAGGATGGCCGGCCGCGAGGAGCTCGCCGGCCGCGACGTCATCCTCGTTCATCGCCTGCTGAAGAACGCGTGTCAACGAGCGCCTCGGCGGCCACGCCTACGCGCTGTATTCCGACGCGCTGCATCCAGGCAATGGGCATCGATCCGGTCGGCGCAGGGTCTCGTCGAGCACCGCGAGTCGATCGACATCATCGGCGAGGTGACGTGCTGGGTGCGCGACTTCGAAGCGGCATGGCAGAAGGAGAACGACCGCCAGCGAAACGAGGTGACGCGCGACAAGGCGGCCGTGGTGATCGAGTTCGACATCGCCGCCCCGCGCCCGACGGTGTGGGAGTATTTCACCCTGCCCGGCCAACGGCCGAAATGGCGGGCGCGCCGACGAGGTGCGCGAAACGTCGCAGAGCGGCCGCCGCGGGGTCGGCACCGTCAACCACTGCATGCATGGTCCCCACGCCATCATCGAGGAGGTGCTCGACTGGCGTCCGTTCGACTATCTGACGTTGACCACGCTGCTGCCCATGCCCGACGCGCCCAAGGTGCTCATGACCTACGCGTTCGCGAGGAGACGCGCGGGACAACGCACATCGAGATCCGCCTGGCCAAGCCCAAGCCGAAGGACAAGGCGTTTCTCGAGCAGGTCGGCGCGGAATTTCAGAAAACCATCACGGCGGAAATCGCAACCCTGCGGCAGATGCTCGAAGGGCAGGCTGCGCAGCCCGCGGTGGAAGAACCGATGCTGCCGGTGTCGGCGGAGCGCTTCCGCACCGAGCCGGTGCAGATGCGTTGATATGGGCCGCTTGAAGTTCTGCGCTCACCTGATCTGCCGAACATTCGCCGCCATGCCCGGGTCGAGCAGGATCCTGTATCGCGCATTGCTGCATGTCAGCACCCAGTCGGCACGGCCGGGGCGGGAAAGGTGTCTATCTCGCCTTGCGCGCAGCGGCTTCTCGCAGACGTAACCTTGCGAGCGGATCTGCGCCGCCAGCGATTGCTTTGGTGTATCGGCTGCGGCCTGTTGTGCGTTCGCTTGTGGGGTGGAGAGAGCAGCAACGATGGCCATGGAAAACGCGAAGGACAAGAGCTTCAGTGTTTTGTGCATCACTTAACCCCTTAAAATAATGGGATCCTTTGAAAGCTGGCGTCTCGTTCGTCTGTTGCTCACGCTATCAAAACACGAATTCAAAAACACACTATCAAAAAACACTGATGGTGGCGTGAACTCGGAGCGGGGGCTTTCATGCCGTGCAACGTCAGTGCAGCGCCATCCCCTTCACCTTCTCCCCTTATACATCCCCACCACCTGATGGCAGATCGGCCAGTCGGCGCGGTGTTCGGAGAAGGTCTTCGCGGGGTTGTATTGCTCGAGCTTCCATGAGCGGTCGTTGAAGCCGACCAGGCGCTTGATCATGGACTTCGCTTCGCCGGTGCGGTGGTCCTGATCGTACAGCACCACGTCGGTGTCGCGCTCCGGCGGGCGGCGCGGATGGATCAGTGCCATGTCGCCTTGCCGATATGCCGGCACCATGCTGTCGCCGACGATGAGAATGCCGTAGCTGTCCGGCACGCCCTCCAGGATCACCGGCCGCTTCACATATTCCATCACATCAGTGTGGACGATCATGTGGCCGTTGCCGCCTTGCGCCGCCGCATAAATAGGAAAGTCGCGCGCGGCCCACCAGAAAATCGCTCGCGACGATGGACGGGTGAGGGGACTGCGCCAGCGCGCCCGCCGCCGATAGCGCGCGCGGCCCGTCGTTCATCAATTGATCGACGCTCCAGTCAAGCGCCTGCGCCACCAGCGCGCGCTTGTCGAGGCGGATGAAATCCTTCCGCCCGTTGACGTAGTCGCGAATGTAAGTGCGCTCCAGTCCGACGCTGACCGCCGCCGTGATCGGCGAACGCCCGAGCTCGAGAAGCCGGTTCTGGATGCGGGACCGTAAGTCGTTGTCGCTCATGTGGAATATTTTCCACGATGTATCTGTGGAAATCCAATGGAAAATCTTCCACTACCCCCCCCTTTTTTTTGCATAGTGGGAAATCTTCAATCATGGTTATCGCCATGGAGCATGACCTTAAACAACACCTGATGAGCTGCGCAACGGCTTTCGCGCACAAGCGCAACGTCAAGCTGACGACGCTGGGCCGCAAGGCCGCGAACAACTCGCCGTTCTTCACGCGGCTTAAGGACAACCGCACCTCGTTCACCGCGCGCAAATATGACGAGATCATCCAGTGGTTTTCGGACCACTGGCCGGCGGATCTCGGAGTGGCCGCAGGGCGTGCTGCGGCCTGTGAGCGCGGCGCGGCCTTTAGCCCTGGCGGGGCCTGTAACCCTGGCGGGGCCTGTAACAGTGGCGCGGCCTGTGAGCGGAAAGACCAATGCGCGCGGGGAGGCGGTGGGATGATCGCCTCGCGTGAAAACCTATGCGGCGCGCAGCGGTGTTATCCGCTGCTGATGATCGGCGGCGTTTATCGCATGTCACTTGCGATGGGCGTGGCGTCGTACGCCTTGCCGCGCATCTCACCCACGGCGTCGCGCCATCGCGTGCGGAAAGCCGTGCGTGCCGCGCGCAAGACTTCTTGAACAACTCGCACACGCGCGTCCGCGCGACGCCGGGGCGTGAACACCATGCAGCGGCAACACACCACACACCGGCAGGGAGGCCACGATGACACCCGAACAGCAGCGGCTTACGATCAGCACAAGGCGCGGCTCGCGCGCATCGCCGGCCGCGCCGTTCCGGCGCAGGACTCCGGCCTGCGTCTTCTACCTCGGTGGAAAAATTCAACCGAACAGGGCGCGTATCCGCCGCGGTAGTGAACGGGGGAGGCATCGTGGGAGCCGGAAACGCGGCATCTGACGCGCAAAGCGGACACGCCGCGCCCCAGTGGTACCAGGGTGAAAACGCGACGCCCAACACGCGCGCTGTCCAAGTCGGCGAGCAGGCCAGTTCAGACAGCCAGCCAGCTGGTTTCGCGTGGCGGGCACGCACCTCACCGTGCGCGACATCCAGGAGGCGGTGATCGCGCATTTCCGCATGCCGCGCATCGAGCTGTTCGCCAAGCGCCGCAACAAGGCCACGGTGCGCGCCCGCCACATCGCGATTTACTTGAGCAAGATCCTCACCATCCAGTCGCTGCCGGAGATCGGCCTGCGCTTCGGCGGGCTGGATCACACCACCATTCTCTATGCGTCGCGCAAGGTGGAGCGCGAGCTGCCGCTGGATGCGCAGCTGGCGCAGGACGTGGCGGAGATCGAACGCGCGCTCGACGTGCTGGAAGAGACGCGCGCATGAGTGGAGCGACCATGAACCGCTGACGCCCGATGAACTGCTGCGAAAGCGGGTGGACCGCGCCACGCGCGATGCGTGGCTGGCGCTGCATGAGCTGGCGGGCCTGGCAGCCGATCCCGCCGCGTGCGGGCACATCGCGCAGCAACGCCGCCATCTTTGCAGCATCCGCGCCAATGCGGACCTGATCGCGCGCCAGTGTGACGCCGCGCATTCACAACACCTGCAGCCACACCTGCACCCACGCCCGCACGGGTGAGCGCATGAGCCGCTGGTTTCGCCTTTACGATGACGCGATCAACGATCCGAAGATCCTGAAATTGCCGGAGGCTTCGCGCTGGCAGTGGGTGGCGGTGCTGTGCATCGCCTCGAAACACGACGGCGTGCTGCGCGCAGCTGGCGGATGTGGCGCTGATGCTGCGCATGACGCGGCAAGAAGGCCGCCGCGATCCTCTCGCAGCTGGGCGAGGCCGGCCTGCTGGACCAAACTGATTCGATGGCCTTTCGCCGCACAATCTGGGACGGGCGGCAAGTTACAGATGATCCAACTCCTACCTACCGGGTGAAAAGTTGTCAGAAACGCACAGCGAACGTTGAACGAACGACGACGACTGCGCTGACAAACAGGTTCGCTAGTTCTTATCGAGAACAAGCTCGATGACGGGCAGGGACGTGACTTGGCAGGCGCTAAAATACGCCTTATTGTCTGAGATGGAAAGACAAATCGACGCAGATTCCAAGACTATGACAGAGTCAGAACGAAGTCACACGCAAACTTTTTGACTGAGGCTGACGCCTCACGCGCTGACGCGCCGTGTGATCCGTCCATTGCCGGCGGGAATATTTCGCCAGGGGCAAGGCGCTGTTGGGAAAGAACGCGGGCGGGCAACTGGCGAAGCTGAAAGCTGCGAAGGGCGGCAATGTCGCGCTGGCGCGTGCGGTGATCGAGACCGCAAGCACCAGGCAAAACCCGGCGGAATATGTCGCAGGCGCGATCCGCGCGTCGTCACTTGCTGCAAAGCCGCTCACGGAATTCCAACGCAAACAGGCGGAAACCAACGATGTCCGAGTCCATTCCGCAGAGAGCTCTTGAAACAAGTGGTGGCAGCTGCGGCGGAGCGGCTGATACAACGGCTTCTCATCCGGCGGAAATCCAGGCGACATCGACCTTGACAAGAGGGTTGGTTGCCTTTGATCGACTTATGGTGGACGCCATGGCTCGATTGGAAAAGTCGTTCAAGGAGCCGATAGCGGAAGCCGCAGAAATCCTGAAATGGCGACGAGATTTCTTGATTGATCCCATGAAAATCTACACGGCCGGACCTTGGCTTCTCGGAAGCAGGCCGAATTTTTCATCAGCGGATCGTCGCGCAGCTGCGCGCCTTGAACCACGAGGTGCTCGACCATCGGGAGTTTGACGGCGCGGCCATCGCGCGCGTGTTGGCGATGCCCTACGGCGCGGCACGGCGCAGGGCCTGGGCGGAGCTCAATCCTTTGATCGGGGAGGCCAACCAGCGGCTCATCGATGAGGCCGATGTCATCTTCGCCGTGCTGGACGGCGTCGATGTCGACAGCGGCACCGCCGCCGAGATCGGCTATGGCTTCGCGAAGGCTAAAAAGATCTTGGGCTATCGCGGCGACTTTCGCCCGGCGGGGGACAACGAGGGCGCCAGCGTCAATCTGCAGGTGGAATATTTCATCCGCAAAAGCGGCGGCGCGATCATCACCACCATCGACGATCTGCCGGGCGCGCTGGCGGAGGCTGGGAATGAAGACGTGATCGCGGGGTTCACCTTGCAGGGCCGGCTTTAGCCTACGCAACCCACGGCCTACCCAACTCACACTTGCGGCCCCATATGTCCGGGCAAGGCGAGGTCCAAGGGAATATCCAAGGGCAAGTCCAGGGAAAGCGTGGGGGCAATTGAGGTCTGGTTGCATCCGGAGGTCACCATGCGAACCGTAGTTTTAGCCATTGCGACGGGCGCCGTCGTGTCATTGCTCAATGTTGGCGGAGCGCAAGCCCAGCAATATCCATTCTGTCTCAAGATGGGCCCTGGGCCGGGCAACTGCATGTACAGCACCTATCAGCAGTGTCTGGCGACCGCGTCAGGCACCGGATATTACTGTCAGCCGAATTACGCGCTTCGGTCGTCTCGCGGTTATGCGCGCTACGGGCGCTCGCGGGCCTATCGCGCTTACGGTCAACAATACTGACGCAACGTGCCATCTGGTTGCATCTGGAGGTCACCATGCGAACCGTACTTCTAGCCATTGCGACGGGTGCCGCCGTGTCATTGCTCACCATTGGCGCGACGCAAGCCCAGAACTATCCATTCTGTCTGAAGAACGACGCCGGGCCGGGTGATTGTAAATACAACACCTATGAGCAGTGTCTGGCGGCCGCATCCGGCACCAAGGGTTACTGTCAGCCGAACTACTGGCTTCCGCAGAATTATGGCGCGCCGGTGTACGGGCGTTCGTCGCGGGCCAATCGTTATTACGGTCCGCAATACTGAAGCGGCGTGCCACCTGGTTACATCCGGAGGTCACCATGCGAGCCGTACTGTTAGCCATTGCGACGGGAGCCGTCGTGTCATTGCTCAATGTTGGCGCGGCGCAAGCCCAGAATTATCCATTCTGCCTGAAGACCGGCCCCGGGCCGGGCGATTGCAAATATGACACCTATGAGCAGTGTCTGGCGACCGCGTCAGGCACCGCATATTACTGTCAGCCGAACTACTGGCTTCCGCAGAATTATGGTGCGCCGGTGTACGGGCGTTGGTCGCGGGCCAATCGCGCCTATGGCCGGCAATACTGACGCGGCGTGCCATCGGCGGCGTGATCATCTCCACCATCGACGATCTGCCAAAGGCGCTGAAGAAACTGCGCACTAGCGAAGCCGGGCACGGGGACGTGATCTCGGCGAAGTGACGGTGGGGGTCTTAATAGCAGTGCCGTGCCCAGCCTTAATTTACTCACGCCTGCGGCCCCATATCTCCGGGCAAGGAAATATCCAAGGCAAGGTCTGAAGGAAAGTCTGAAGGCAATTCGGTCTGGTTGCATCTGGAGGTCGCCATGCGAACCGTGCTTTTAGCTGTTGCGACGGTGGCCGCCGTCTCAACGCTCACCATTGGCGCGACGCAAGCCCAGAACTATCCATTCTGCGTGAGGAACGGGGGCGGGCCGGGCGATTGTAAATACGACACCTATGAGCAGTGTCTGGCGGCCGTATCAGGCACGGGTGGTGAGTGTCAGCCGAACTATTGGCTTCCGCAGCGTGAGGCCGCGCCGCCGGCCGGGCGTTCGTCGCGGGCACATCGCACTTATTATGGTCCGCAATACTGACGCGGCGTGGCATCTGAGATTGAGGCGTTGGGCGATTGAGGCGCCATCATCGCGATCATCGCCACCATCGATGATCTGCCAAAGGCGCTGAAGAAACTGCGCACTGGCGCAAGTGGGGGCGGAGAGGTGAGCGGGTGCCGCACCTGTTACCGAAATCGATCGAATTGAATTCAACTCCAGCACGGAATGAAGACGCCTCCGAACCAAGCTCAGGCCAACGGGCGGCTTGCCCTGAGTGGTGTGACCGACGAGACGAGGCCAAGACGTGGCGATGAGTGTCCAGACCGAGCTGCCCCCGCAGAGCCCCCGCCGGAAGTTTCGTTTCCGGCCGCTTGTGTCGGCCATGGTTTCGACGGGCCTGTTTGTGATGTTGTTCGTTCTGCTCACGCGTCTGTATTGTTCGAATGTCGTGAAGCAAGCGCGTCTCGGCACGGATCAGCGATCACCGCAGATGAGGGGCGATCTTGCATGAAGGGTGATCTTGCATGAAGGGTGATCTTGGATAAGTGCCCGCATGCGGCCGCTCTTGAAGGTGAGCGACGGTGCGAACGTCGCGACGGTCATCTCATGACGACGTCGCGGGCTCCGCGTGTTTGACGATCCGGTCAGGGCGGACAATCAGCCAGAAGCACAGCGCGGCCACCATGCCGCAGATCATGACCGCGGCGACGAACAGTGGCGCCACAAAGACTGTTTCCCGCGACAATCCCAGCCAGTCGCCCATGCGCTTCGACACACTCCATCCGGCTAAAGCGGCGATGCCCAGCAAGGGGCCGGCAACGATGTAAGTCCGCCATCCACTCCAGCCCCACCGCCGAAACAGCACATACATCGGTACGCCGACGACAATGGCCGCGGGATAAGCGAGCGCAGCGGAGACGAACAGCACGGACCAGGCCGCTCCCGCATGTTCGGTGGCACATGCGACAACAGCCGTGAGCAACAGTCCCGGCGCGAGCGGGCTGATGATGAAGCCGATCATTGTGCGAAGCATTGGACGAAGCATTGGACCCGGCGTTGACACGTTAAATCTCCCGGAGGCCGAGTGAGAGAGAAAGCGATTTGAGAGAAAGAAGCGCGCATCAGATGCGCGCTGTCCCCCGCCATGCTTTGTCGCGCGTGGCTGCCGATGCGTTCACCGTTCGCTGTGGATTCGTAGAATCTCGGTGCCGGGATTGAGCACGCGGTGCTCCATCCATTGTGCGGAAGCGTCGGGGGTATCCGCAAGTGGCCACCGTCAACAATCTGCGCGTCGAAGATGCGCGAGGGGTGGAATCACGTGTATTTTAGGCACTTGATATTGAACCAATTCTATATATAGTAATTCTACTATAGGAAATAGGTGTGACGAAGCGCGCAAGGAAGACGGCAACGCCGAAAGGCGAAAGCACCGTTCATTTCGTTGGATCGAGCAGAAAGGATCTCAAAGCCCTTCCCAAGGCTGTTCGCTTTGTCTTTGCCTACGCGCTGCTCTTGGCGGAAGGAGGGTTGAAGCATCCGGATGCCAAGCCGTTGAAGGGCTTTGGCGGTGCCGGCGTTCTTGAGGTGGTCGAGAATGCGGACAGCGACACTTTCCGAGCGGTCTATTCGGTCAAGTTCGGCAAGATGGTTTATGTGCTGCATGCGTTCAAGAAGAAATCGAAGGTCGGATCGAAAACGCCGCCGCGTGACATGGAGCTGATCACAAAGCGCCTGAAAGAGGCGGAGCAGCACTACAAGGACAATTACGCGCCGAAGACGTGATCGGTCGGGTCAAGGCGGCATGGTGAGGTGTGATATGGCGAAGACAGCAAAAATAACCAAAAGCAGCGGAAACATCTTTGCCGATCTGGGTCTCGAAAATTCCCAGGAGCATCAGGCCAAGGCTCAGCTCGTCGTGCTCATCAGCGAGAGGATCGAGACGCTTGGTCTCACGCAAGGGCAAGCCGCAACCCGCATGGGGTTGAAGCAGCCCGACGTTTCAAAATTGCTGCGCGGAAAGTTCGAGGGCTTTTCTCTCGAACGGCTGCTGTTCTTTGTCCGCACGCTGGGGTCAGACGTGGAAATCAAGATCAAGCCGAGCAAACCGAAACAAGAAGGCAAGCTTCTTGTGACCGCCTAGCGCGTGGGGAGGCAACGCAGCCAAGACTACGCATCCTCACCCGCGCTGCCTGAGAGCCTTCACGCCTAAGCGTTCACCGTTCGCCGTGGATTCATGGATCTCGTAGCCGGGGCTGATCACGCGGCGCGGGTCGGCGTCCTCGCGGTCGATCTCCTCGCTGCACATCCCGTTGGTTTGCGCGAACATCCATAGTTCGTCCTCGGCGGCGAACACGCCACCGATGCGGCGCTGTTCGCTGACCGAATACAGATAATAATGTATCGACCCACGCTTGGCGGTTTCTTGCGTGGCGGCTCCGTGCTTGGTCGTCTCGTGCGTGACGTGCTCGCGCGTGCTCTGCTCATGCACCGGCGCGTCGCGCGGAATCTGCGGGTAATATTGCGGGGCCTCGCGGCGGTCGAACATGCCGTAGTCGCGCACGATGCGCACGCGGCGGCGGCGTGCCTCCTTCTGAAGTGACGCCTGTGCGTCAAAGGCTTCCGCGTCTTCCTTGTCGCGCCACGACAGCAGCAGGATGACATCGCCGGGCGTCAGCACCGCTTCGAACACATCCCATGCCACGAGGCCTGTTGCGCTGATATCGAGGCCGAGCCGTGTGGCGATGTCCTCGGCGCCGGTTGATTTCACCCACTCGGGTGCGCGGCTGGTGTCGATCAGCGTGACGGTGGTGGCGTGGCCCGCAACAGTTTCGTCAAAGCGCTGTTCACGCAGTGCTTCGCCCTCGGGCGGTTGCGTGTCCTGGGTGATCTCGCCGACGCGCAAATGATAATCGCGGAACACATCGTTGCGGCCTTTTTCCTGCACGGCGTGGTGCCTGGTCTGCACACGCCAGCGCACCAGCGCCTTCTCGTCGCGCCAGCCGGAGAGCGACAGCAGCCAGCCCTCGCGCGTCAGGCTGCGGTAGCGGATGTTGTCCATGAAGCCGTCGATCGCCTCGATCTCCGGCTTCAGCATCTTCGCGTAGCCGAGATAGGTGTCCCACTGGTCGGATTTCGGGTTCACCTCGAACAGCACCTGAAACATGGCTTTCTCCCAAATGCTTTTGTGGTCGCAATCAGACGGCGGCGATGCAGGCGAAGTTAGTATGCCACCCCGGCCTGGAGAAGACATATCGTCCAGCGCACGGGTGAGAACGATGAACGGCGTCAATGGTTCAGGCTATACGTGTCATCATTGCGACGTGCGCGAGGCGTGATTTCGCAGCGTGACGTTGTAACGTGTCTCTGCAGCGTATCCATGCAGCGTGACTATCACCCCGCCGGCATCGCGCGGGCGAGAAAGTCGAACATCCGGCGCCGCCCGTCTTTGGTCGCCTCGAGCGAGAAGCGGTATTCGACATGATTGCCGCGCATGTCGGTCTTGGCTGCGGCCGTCGAGCCCGCGGCAGTCCCAGCAGTGCGTGGTCTGCGGATAGACGTGCCACTCCACCGGCGCGCCCGCGCTCTTCAAAGCTTCGAGTTTGCTCACGCATTCGCCCGCGGGCGTCTCGGTATCGGCCTCGCCCATCAGCACCAGCAGCGGGCGGTTGATGTCGGCGTTGACGATTTCAAACGGCGGCCTGCCGTTCGGCGGCGTGATGGTGAAGCAGCCGGGATAGAAACTCACCACCGCCGCAAAGCCTGGGCCCGCCTTCAGCGCCGATGCGTAATGCGGGCTTGACGCGATCAGCCCGACCATCGCCCCCCATGAGAAGCCGACCAGCGCAATGCGCTTTTTGTCGATATAGGGAAGGCCGCGCAGATGCTCCGCCGCCTGCAGCGCATCGCGCGCGCCGCGAAAGAAGTTCACGCCCATCTTCGGGCCGTAACACACGCTGGCAACGCCGCGCGAACTGAAGCTGTCGATCACCAGCACCGCGTAGTTTTGGGCCAGCGCCTCGCGCGCGTTGGCCATCACGGCGCCATTGAGGCCCGCGCATTGATGCACCATGACGATGGCGGGGAAGGGGCCGCTGCCTTCAGGCTTCATCAGCGTCATGCGCCGCTTAAGACCTGCGGCACCGGTTTGCGCGGTGGCGGGAAACGACAGGTCAGGCGCAAGCGTCGCGCCGCGAGTGATCGCCTCCGGCGGCCAGAGGGTGTCCGGCGTGCGGTCGTCCGCCTTCGCCGTGGCGGCTGCGCCCGCCATGAGCGCACAGAGCAATACAGGAACTATCGCGGCTCGGACAATCCCGGCTTGAAGGGTCACAGGCGGCTCTCGGTCATGCTTTCGGGGGACGGTGGAGGCAGGGGCGACACCCAGTTGGGTCTTGTTATCGCGCGAAGTCTGCCGCTAGTATCGCGATATTTCGAGAATTAATTTTGTGACGGAGATGTTGCGATGCCAAAGCTCGGGCTTCCCGAAGCTGCACGCCGGCGCTCCATTGTTTTTTTTGGCGGTCTTTTCGCCGTCCTCGCCGTTTTCGTCGTGCAGCCCGCGTTTGCCGAACTCTCCCAGGAAGCGGCCATTGAAAGCTGTCGCAACAGCGTCGGGCGCCCCATCGTCATGGCGTGCATGCGCGCGAGCGGCGGCATGGCCAGTCTAGAGGCATGCCGCACCAAGGCGAAACCGCAAGTGCGCGCCTGCGTGATGGCAAAGTTGAACGCCGCGAACGGCCGCGCCAATGTCGCGGTCGCCGTTCCCACCGAAGCCGCACCGAAGCTGTCGCCGGGACCAGCACTGCCGGCTGGCTTTATTGCGCCGCCGCGCACCATTTCCGACATCACCGCCATTCTCGACAGCGAAAAGCCGGACCTCAAGAAGATCGAGGAGAAGAAGGCCGACGCGGACGATGAGCCGACCGGCAAGGAAACGCGGAAGGATCTCGCGCAGCTCTATTACGACCGCAGCAATGCGCGCGGCGAGCTCGGGCGCTTGGCGGACGCCATCGCCGACGCCAACAAGGCCATGGAGACAGGACGCGGCGCGATCTCGGACAATTTCATGGGTCGCATCATGATGCTCGCGGGGCTGCACTATATGGCGTCGGGCGATCTCAAGAAGGCGCTCGAACTGGCACAGCGCCAGTTGCGGGAGATCGCAGCCCAGCCGGGCGGGAAGGGCTATCTGTTCGGCGTCAACCGGCAGGTCACGGCCTTGCTGCTGCAGATGGGCGACATCGCCCAGGCCGATACGTATGTGCGGCGAAACGAGGTGGTGATCCAGGAAGCGCGCACCAGTGGTCACCCCGCATGGCGCACCTCCTACGCCAAGGTGGGGCAGAGCTGGGAAGCCGAGATCGAATTCGGCCGCGCCATGATCGCGGAAGCCCGCGGACAGTTCGCTGAAGCCGAAGCCGCCTACAAGCTCACCGAACAGCGCCGCCGCGCCGCGATGAAGGGCCTGCTGAGCACAGAAAACCCACCCTCGGAATCCGTTCTGCTGGTGGGCATCGATTTCTCCGTGCTCAAGCAGGCGCGGATGAAGGCGCAGCAGGGGCGGCTTGCGGAAGCCGAGGTCGATGCGCGGCGCGCGCTGCTCTCGCGCCTGAGGGACAACGGCAAGTATCATCCGCAAACGCCGCGCTATGTGGCGGGGCTTGCCGGCATCCTTGTCGAACAAGGCCGCTATCAGGAAGCGGAAAAGCTGATGCGGGTGGCGCTCGATATCAACGAGACGCTCGGCATCGCGCCGGACTCGCAGTTCAAGGTCGAAGTCCTCGCCCAGCTGGCCGGTGTTTTGAACCTGCAGCGCAAGCGCGCGGAAGCCTCCGCCATGTTCGACAGCATCGACAAGGCGACCGCGAAATGGGAGCCGGCGCGCCGCCAGGTTTATGAACTCAATCCTTCGCGCATTCTCTCGCTTTATAACTCCGGCCAGGTCGAGGCCGGTTTGGCTGCCGCCGAACGGCTGGTGAAGAAGCAGGTGGCGCGCGTCGGCGACAGCCATTTCGACACGGCGTCCGCGCGCGGCACGCTCGCCGTCGGCCTGATGTGGGCCGGCCGCAATGCGGAGGCTGCGCGCGAGTTCAAGGCCGCGATCCCGATCATGCTGACCGCGGCGCGCGAGAACGCGGACGACGAGAACACCACGGTGGTGGCGGCGCGTGCGCAGCGTCTGCAGAACACGGTGGAGAGCTACTTCCTGCTGCTCTCGCGTGATCCTGCCGCCGCCGGCGAAGTGGGCGAGGAGACGTTTGCATTGGCTGACGCCGTGCGCGGCCAATCCGTGCAGCAGGCCTGGCGGCGTCGAGCGCGCGCGCCGCGGCGAAGGACCTGAGGCTGGCTGAGCTGGTGCGCAAGGAGCAGGATCTCGCCAAGCAGGTCAACGCCCAGCTCGGCACACTAAATAATGTGCTCTCGCTGCCCTCGAGCGAACGCGATGAGAAGGGCGTGCAGGCGATCAACGCCTCGATCAACGCGCTGCGCTCTGAGCGCAACAAGGCGCGGCAGGAGATCAAACAGACGTTTCCTGCATACGCGGATCTCGTTTCGCCCAAGCCGCCGTCGGTGGCCGAAATAAGAGCGCTGCTTGCGGACGGCGAGGCGATGCTCTCGTTCTATTTCGGGCAAAGCGGCAGCTTCGTGTGGGCCGTGCCGAAAACCGGACGCCGTCGCGTTCGCGGCGATCAAGGTGCCGAGCGGCGACATCGAGACCAAGGTGCGCAAGCTGCGCGAGGCGCTGGAGCCGCAGGCCGCGATGATCTCGGATATTCCGCCGTTCGATCTTGCGCTCGCCCACGAACTTTATGCGCTGTTGCTGCAGCCGGTGGAAAGCGGCTGGAAGGGTTCGAAGAACCTCGTCGTCGTCACCAACGGTGCACTCGGCCTGTTGCCGCTGTCGCTGCTGCCCACTCAGCCTGCCACTGTCTCGCAGGACGATGATCCGCTGTTTGTCGGCTATCGCAATGTGCCGTGGTTGGCGCGCACCCATGCGGTGACCACGGTGCCGTCGGCGGCGGCGTTGCGCACGTTGCGGCAACTGCCGCCGGGCAAACCCGGCCGCGGCGAGCTGGTGGCGTTCGGCGATCCGTTGTTCAGCACCGATCAGCAGGCGGAGGCGCAGATTGAGGCGGCGAAAGTGCGCGTCGCGCAAGTGAGCGACAACGTCATGCGCGGCGTGCCGCTGAAGCGGCGTAGTAGTCCCAAGTTGGAAGGCGTGGACAGCGCCGAGATCGCGCAGCTGCCGCGCCTGCCCGACACGTCGGAAGAACTGAAATCCATTGCGCTGGCGCTGCAGGCGGACCCCTCCAAGGTGCTGTATCTGGGCAAGGACGCGACTGAGGGCGCGGTCAAGACCATGAACCTGTCCGGCTTCAAGGTGCTGGCGTTCGCCACCCATGGCCTGGTGCCGGGCGAGCTGAACGGCCTGACGCAGCCGGCGCTTGCGCTGTCATCGCCGGCTGTGACCGGCGAAGAAGGTGACGGTCTGCTGACCATGGAAGAGATCTTCGGCCTCAAGCTCGACGCCGACTGGGTCGTGCTCTCCGCGTGCAACACCGGCACGGGGGCAGGCGCGGGCGCGGAAGCAGCATCCGGTTTGGGCCGGGCATTCTTCTATGCAGGCACGCGCGCGCTGCTGGTGACCAACTGGTCGGTGCATTCGCAGTCCGCCCGCGAACTGGTGACCGATCTGTTCAAGCGGCAGGCGGACAATCCGAAGCTGCCGCGCAGCGAAGCGCTGCGGCAGGCGATGATGGCGCTGATGGATGGCCCCGGCTATCTCAATGCCGAGGGCAAGACCGAATTCGCCTATGCCCATCCGCTGTTCTGGGCGCCATACACCATCATCGGCGACGGTGGCGTTCGATGAGCGACAAGAGATTGATCGGCAAGCATCGATCGGCAGAGCCGTGAATGAGGAATAGAGGAGTAGCCGTGATCAGACATGTGTCGAACGCGCTTCTGTCGAACGCGCGTCTTGTTGCTGCTGTCGCCGTCCTGCTCGCCATTCCATTCCACGCCCATGCAGGGCAGAAGCTGATCACGGAAGAGGAAGCCAAGCTGCCGCCGCCCAAAGGAGCGGTAGCGGCGGAGCGGCGCGGCATCATGCGCGGACCGAAGATCGTCTTTACTGCGCCGAGCACGGACGTGCGCTCTCCCATCCACCTTCAGCTCAAGTTCGAAGCCTACGGCGACGCCAGGATCAATTCCAACTCCGTCAAGGTCACCTATCTGCGGACGCCGAATGTGGACCTGACGCCGCGCGTGAAGCAATATGTGCAGCCGGGCGGCATCGACATGCCCGATGCTGAGCTGCCGCCCGGCGAGTACATGGTGCGCGTGGACCTGAAGGACAGCGACGGCCGGCCTGCCAGCACCAGTTTCACCCTGAAGATTGTCCCCTGAGAAGATTGTCCCCGAGCTTTTCAATGATTTGTCCGTACTGCCTGAGAGACAACCCGGAACAGGTGCTGGTCTGCACCACCTGTTCGCGCGACATCGCGGTGCCCGCCACACTGATCGCGGAACGCGATGATCTCATCGCCAAGCGCGACGCCGCCCGCGAGGAGCTGCAGCGAGCGATGGCGGAGCTTCAGATGATCAAGACCAAGAGCAAAAGGTCTGCCTGAAAGAATTGCTGATGGAATGTCCGTTCTGCGCCGAGACGATCAGGGACGAGGCGATCGCGTGCAAGCACTGCTCGCGCGATCTGCGCGTGGTGCGTCCGGTTCTGCTTGAAATCCAGGAACTGGTCAGCGATCTCGAGCGCATTCGCAGCGCGCTCGACCGCACCAACGCGCGGCTGGAGCGCCACCAGCATCCGATGCGCTACTTCGCCACCCATCTGGCGCTGTATGTGGTGATCCCGGTGTTGCTGCTGCTCGTCGCGCATAGTGTCGTCACCATCGTGCTCGACATCTCGCAGCTTTGGCTGCGCATCGCATCGCTCGTCATTCCGGCCCTGTTCGGCTTCGCGAGCTTCCCGCTGCACAAGTTACGCGTCGGCGGTGCGGCGCTGCTCGGTCTGCTCACGGCGGCCTTCAGTGTCGGCGGCATGCTCACGGTGACCGGCCTGCACGATCATGTGGCAATAATTCCCGGGCCGTGGATCGAATGGCGCGAGGTGCTCGAATATTCCTCCAGCATTTTCCTTGCGTTCATTTGCGGAAATATTTTGGGCCTCGTCACGTTCGACGTGCTGCCGCGGACGCTGGGGCAGGGCGGCAAACCCAACGCCGCCGCGTTCCGTGTCGCGCGCCTGCTCGGCCAGCATGTGGGCGATGAGCAATTGCGCCGCCGCGCGCGGCTGATCCAGGACCTCATGCAGACGGCAGGCCCGATGATCGGTGTCGCCGCCACCGCGATCGGTTCGGCCTATACGGGGCTTAAGGGTATTACGGGGTAGGGGCAGTGTCCCAACTCATCCGTCAAGCGATAACGGCGCCAATGGTTCGGGCCGCCCATCGCTTCTGCGCGCGAAGCCTCAATTCGCACGAGGCGCGGCGAAATGGCAGGCCACGCGCGTGGATCCGGCCGAAATTCACCCAAGGCTTCCGATAAACAAGGCTTCCGATAAGCAAGGCATTCGATGACGCCGTTCGGTTGAGCAACTGGAACAACTTGTCTCTTGTTCGAGTTATAAGTTCCGGTGAGGCGCCTTGTTACGTGGGAGGAGGTGTCATGACGACACCCGTGTCCAAATTCAAAGTCATTGCATGCGCTGCCGCGCTGGCTTGCGCGATGGTCCTGTCCGCTGCGGCCTATGCGAGAGGCGGTCAGCGGCGGCGGCGGTGGTGGCTTTCGTGGTGGAGGCGGTGGCGGCTTTCACGGAGGCGGCGGTGGCTTTCGTGGTGGTGGATGGCTTCCACGGTGGAGGCGGCTTTCGCGGTGGAGGTTTCAGCGGCGGCGGCTTTCGCGGCGGCGGCTTCCAGGGGGGGCTTTCGGCGGAGGGTTTCGTGGCGGCGGCATGCATTTCGGCGGAGCACGCCTCAGTGGCGGCCGCTCGTTTGCCGCAAGACCTTATTTTGCTCCGCGCATGAATCGTTCATTTGCGGGCCGTTCGTTTACAGGCCGTTCTTTTACGAACCGTTCGTTTGCGGGCCGTTCGTTTGCGAGACCGGGCTTCCGTGGCGGACGTTCGTTCAGCCAACGCTCAGTCGGGCCGCGCAATGCCGCTCGCTTCAACGGCCGCACCGGGCGCGCCGCTGCGATAGGCGCAACCGCGGGGGTCGGCGCCTCCGCGCTCGCGGCGCGCAACCGCAACGTGACCCGCAACGCGAATGCAGTGCAACGCTCGTTGAACGCGCGTGGCGTCAACCGGGCGCTGAACAACCGCGCCGCGCTGCGCGATCCGCGTACCCGCGCGTTGATCACCGCGGGCGTGGCCACGGCGGGTTGGCATGGTGGCAATCGGTGGTGGCGCCATCGCAACGGTGGCTTCGGCTGGGTCGGCCCGGTGTTCTGGCCGTTCGCCTACAATGACTTTTATGACTACGCCTTCTGGGGCGCGCCCTATGACGATGCGTTCTGGGGCTACGGTTATCCGGATATCTATGCCGGCATGTTCGGCCCTTATGGCTATGATGACCTGATGGGCTATGCGGGCTACCTGCCGCGTTATGCCGGCAGGGGCGGAGGCAACCTCGACACCTATGCCTATGCGCCATCGAAAGGTGGGGCAAACCGCGCGCAGACAAACCTCGCGCAAATGTGCGGCGACGACAGCCGCGTGATCGCAGGGCTGCCGACCGAGGCATTCCAGAATGCGATCCAGCCCAACGAAGCCCAGCGCGCCGCGCTTGAGGCACTCGCCAACGCTTCGGAAAAGGCCGCTGCAGCGCTCAAGAACTCCTGCCCCACCGACGTTGCGCTGACCGCACCGGGCCGGCTTGCAGCGATGCAGCAGCGCATTGAGGCGATGAGCGTCGCGGTGCAGACGGTGCGAGGGCCGCTCGCTAATTTCTACGCCCTCCTGAACGATGAGCAGAAAGCGAAGATCAATGCGTTGTCCAGCACGGGCCAGCGTCCGGCCAGAACCACGTCGAACCAGACCGCGTCAAACCAGACTGCGGCGAGAGCCGGCTCGGCCGGAGTTGCCTGCGATGTGACGCAACCGGAGCTGACCGCGTGGCCGGCCGCCACCATCGAGCAATCGGTCAAGCCGACCGACCAGCAGCGCAAATCTCTTGACGCGCTTCAGGCCGCCGCTGCGCAAGCCGCGGACAACTTGAAGGCATCGTGCGAGAGGAGGCCGGAGGACGTGCAGACGCCGCCGGCACGACTCGCAGTCGTGGCCCAGCGGCTCAACGCCATGCTGCAGGCGGTCAAGTCCGTGCGCATGGCGATGGATGGCTTCTATGGATCATTGACCGACGAGCAGAAAGCGGCCTTCGACGCGATCGGTCCGCAGCAGGCCGGCGGGCGCCGAAACGCCCGCGGATAATCGACGCTGCGAATATATCGGGGGCGAATGCGTCCCGGTGAATGAATGAGCTCCAGCACCCCAGCCGCGTCGCGCGGCTGGGGTGTCAGTATGTGAAGGAGGAAACGCTCTCACTGTGCGCGCGTCATCAGCTTTCACATGCCTGACAGCATGTCCGCTTTGCGCCAGTGGCGGTTCGTCTCGCCGTTGCAGTGGTTCAATCCACTTTCAGGTTTGCGGCCTTGACCACTTTCTCCCACTTCTCGGTCTCCTCGGCGATCATCTTGCCGAAGGCGTCCGGGGTCCCGATCAGCGGATCACCCCCGAGATCGATCAGCTTCGCCTTGATCGTCGGCTCGGCCAGGACTTCGTTCACAGCGGCATTGAGCTTGGCGATGATCTCCGGCGGCGTCTTTTTCGGCGCGCCCATGCCGAACAATGCACTGGCCTCGTAGCCGGGCACTGTCTCGCCCACGGTCGGGACATCCGGCAGCAATGGCGATCGCTGGGCGGTGGTCACGGCCAATGCGCGCAGATTGCCCGAGCGGACGTGCTGGATGATCGACGGCATGTTGTCGAAGATCACCTGTACCTGGTTGCCCGTCATGTCGGTGATCGCAAGCGCGGCACCGCGATAAGGCACGTGCTGCATCTTGGCACCTGTCATCATCATGAACATCTCGCCGGACAGATGCACTGAAGTGCCGTTGCCCGACGACGCCATGTTCACCTTGTCCGGATCGGCTTTCACATCGGCGATGAATTCGGCGACGGTCTTCGCAGTGACCTGCTGGTTGACGGTCATCACATTGGCGGTGCGGTGGAAGGCGGCGACCGGTGCGATATCACGCACGAAGTTGAAGCTCAGCTTCGAATACAGTGTCGCATTGATGTAATTCGCCGGATTGACGAGCAGCACGGTGTAACCATCGGGCTCGGCATTCACCACCGCGTCGGTGCCGATATTGTTCCCGGCGCCCGGCTTGTTCTCGATGATGAATTGCTGGCCCATCTTCTCCGACAGGCGCTGCCCGATCAGGCGTGCCAGAATGTCAGTGGCACCGCCCGGCGGATAACCGACGACCCAGCGGATCGGCCTGTTCGGATAGTTTTGCGCTTGCGCCAACGCCGGCGCGACAGAGGTGAGAGCAGATGCAGCAAATGCAGAAAAGCCAAACGCGATCAGACCGATCGCGGCACGACGTGACCTCATGTTTTATTCCCCCCGGCTGCCGCGACTTGGCGCGCGGTCAGCGTGTGTTGAGTTGACAACACCCGTCTGTAGCAAACAATTCGACTATCGACCATTGCGACACACATGCGGCACCGCCGCAAAGAAACGCCGAGACCGGCGCGTCAGTTTGTATTTCTGCGTGCAGCCATTCGCCGCCCTTAGCCGGGTTTCGTTGTCGAGGCCGCAGCGCAGGATGCGCACGGTCCCGGTGAGTTGCCTCGTGCCAAGCGCGCGGCATGCCGGCGGATGTCGGTGCGCAGCGCAGTGGTCGTGAATGGCCGCTTCGCCTCAGAAGCGGACGTCAGCGGCAGACGGGCTCGCGACGCAGATGAGCCGGCGCCTAGACGTCTACGGGCGCGGATAATTACGGCGGGCGAATGCGGACGCGGATAGTCACGAGGGACGAACGCGGACGCGGATAATCACGTTGGAAGAATGTGTCCCTGCACACCAGCCGCATCACGCGGCTGGTGTGTTCGCATGTGGGTGATGAACAGCTTCGCCGTCGCGTGGATGATTGGGATTCTCACACAGACCGTAGGCCAGATGATCGGCGTCGCCGCCATCGCGGTCGGCTCGGCCTATACGGGGCTCATGGGGATTACGGGGTGAGAGGCGGGGGCGAAGAGGCTGGGTTTGGCATGGTAGCTTGACTTGCCATCCAGCTAGGGGCCAAAAGTGATCCCCGACGCATCTTTGGGCATTGATTGAGAAGAAGAAAATGACGCTGATGTCAGAGGAAGCCTAAAGAATACCAAGCTCAGCTCGAACCAATACGTCGTTTTCGAAGAACTGATCTCAAACGCGATAGACTTTGTTCTCATCCGCAAGGAAGTAGATGCGTCGGCTCCCAACATGTTGGTCCAGATCGAGGTCGATTTTATCCGAGCAGACATGTTCGAGGAGCGGGAATCAATGGTGGTCTCCTGTAGGGATAACGGCTGCGGATTTGGAGAGGATCAGCTCAAGGCCTTCTTGACGAAAGATACATCCTACAAGGATGACCTTTAAGTATTTCTGGGGATCGGCAAGTGCAAAGGCGCTGGCAGGATTCAATTCTTTCATCATTTCTCAGCTCTCTCAATCGACAGCACCTATCGCGAGGGGCGGGACGTTGTCAGACGCGAGATGAGTTTTTCCGAACCACAGAAGCAGATCGACGCGGATGAATTTCATTCCAGTCCTGGACACGAGGATGCGATCGGGACTGCGATAAAGCTTGAGCAGTTCAAAGAGACCACGGGCGCGCGAATAGCTCGCGGAGCAGCGTTGAGTAGTTTGTTCTCGGCGCCGATGCTTAAGAAACAGATGCTCGTGGCCTTTCTTCAAAGGCTGGTTAGTCTTGATGGCCGACTGGGAGACTTCGAAATTAATTTCATCACTCGCCACTGGAAGGGTAGCGAGCAGATCGAGCTCTTGAAGCGCTCCGACCTGCCAAAGGTGACAGCTGAAGCAGTAGTAGAGGTAGAGGAACGTGATCCTACTACGGGTGACGCTCTCGGCATAAATCAGAAATTTAAGCTCTCTCACTATCAACTTGATGCCAGCCTTTACGATCTTCCAAGGAATTCCATCGGCCTTTTGTGCAAAATCGTCGCCGGTCAAGGACATCACCTCCCGCTATCTGCGAACTCGAACGGAACAAAACAACCCGGCAGGCGGGTTTCATCACATCGTTCTAATCGAGAGCGACTATCTGGATCAGCGCGTCAACGAGCAACGCGACGACTTCGACAATATCCCGGCAGAAATCCCCAGCGGCGACATGTTTTCATCCGAAAAGTTGTCTTATGCCGCGATTTACGACCGCCATTGACCCGTTGATCGACAAGATGGTTGTACCGGCGAGTTGGAATAAGAAGAAGTCCTGAAGGAAGTGACGGATCAATTCGGTATCACCGAGGCGATGCTTCAGGATACCTCAACGCGCATCGTCTATGGCGAGTCTGCTCAAGCGGTCGCCGAGCGCGTCCTTAAGAAATATCAGGAGCGTGTAATCGACGAAACCGTCGAGATATTCAACCTGAAGGAAGAGATCATCAGGGCAGAGCCGCATTCGGAGGAGTTCCGGACGAAGATCAATGAGCTTTCGTGGAAATACACCTCATCTCTAAAAAATTTCGACATGGCTAAAATGGCTAAGCCGCATGCGCAAATCAGGTCCGCATCCTCACATTTTCACGCGCGGTCGGGAGTTCGGCGGCGGTGAAGCGGTGGCCAGTAGTCATCCGGCTCTCCGGCACCCGTTCAAGCGCGAGCAGGGCCAACTCGGTCAGCCGCGGGAGCGGCTTCTCCATCTGCTCCCACACCACAATGGTCTGGCGGGAAACGTCCAGCTCCACGCGAAGCATCTCCTGCGTCATCCCGTGGCGCTTTCTCCAACGACGCAATTCAGTACCAAGCATAATTCACCCGGATGTCTGATTTCGTTACATTTTGGATCTGCTTTTCCATTTTGGCCTCTAAAACCAGCGGTCGGGCGGAAACCCGGTAGGATGGAGGCTAGGGAAGAAGTCTTGCTCTTACGTTAACGAATTTCCATTTTCGTCATCCAAAATCGATCGGCGGCCGAAGTGTGCGGGTGGCTCGCGATTGAGCGCGTTGTTTCCCGGCCTCCCATATTTGATCAGAAGCGAATTTGCTCTCCGGGTTGAGCCCGCCTTTGAACGGCCTAGCTCGCTGGAACACCCCCAAATAATCCCTATCTTATCCGTGAAGCTCCTCGTTCCTCGAAGGAAATCCGCATGTGCGGCAGAGCGCGGCTTGATGACGACTACTCCGAAATAAAGATCCGGTTGAAGTTCGACACGGATGCATCACGGACTTTTCAACGTGATTGGAATATTGCGCCGACGCGCCCGATGCTCGTGGCGTCTCGCTTGCTCATCGACGGCAAGCGCGTGCCCAAGATGATGCGGTGGGGGTTGCTTCCGAGCTGGGCGAAGGAAGAGAAGCTTTTTCGTACTCGACCTTCAATGCGCGCTCAGAAGATTTCACCACCAAGCCAGCGTTCAAGGACGCGTGGCGGCGAGGGCAGCGGTGCCTCGTGGTCACCAATGGATTTTACGAGTGGCGCAAGTCCGACAAGCAGTCGTTCGCGATTGGGATGGAAGACGACAGCCCGATGGTGATGGCCGGTCTTTGGTCATCATGGACAAATCCGGCCAACGGCGAGGAAGTGTTGAGCTGCACGATCCTCACATGCGAACCCAACGAAGTGATGGCCGAACTTCATGACCGGATGCCGTGTATTTTGGGCGAGGGCGACTGGCCGCTCTGGCTGGGAGAAGAGGAAGCAACCGAGCAGCAATTGCTGGAAATGCTTCGGCCTTGCCCCGACGAATGGATCAAGGTTTGGCCGGTCGACAAGAAGGTCGGGAACGTCAAGAATAACGGCCCCGAGTTGAAACTTCCGCTCGAAGACAACGACTAAAGTCTGGAACCCCAACACGCCGCGAATGGTAGTGGCTTGTAGAAATGTTCATGTTTTGTTCTTATGAAGATCCAACGAGGTCTTCCATGAGAAATGACGTGACGCTGCTCAAGCAGAACATTGCGCGTTTGCGCCGCGAGATACGCAAAGCCACCCGAGAGCTTCAAACCCTTGTGGATGCCGATCTGGATTGTTCAGGCGCGGCGCGCGTCATCATGCACATGGAGAAGGATCTGCGGCTTTACCTGGAGAAGTACGAACATGTCGTGGCAAGCGCCTGAGGGTGGTCCGCACAAAGTCGCCATTCGTCAGAAGCTTTATGAGGCGAGCCAGAGCGAGGTCGATAATTTCTTCGGCCGCCCGCTCGCGAAAAGCAGTCACCACTTTGTCTACCAAAACGAGAGCTATGAAGTGTTCTCGTTCAAGGAGAAATCCGAGGCTCTGGAATTCATGACGGCATTTCAAGGTGAGCCGTTCGATCCAAGGGACATCGGTGGTGGGTCCAAATGGATGATGTGGTTCAAGGGCAGAGTGTCGGGCCGAAAAGGAGAATCCTTACAGTTGAGAGCAGCACAGGATGAGAGGGGATTTCGGCCCTTCCGCTGTGTCGCTACACTTAAAGAACCCACACGCAGCGAATCTCGGTGCCGTCGTCATGCACTGAGCGCTCGCTAGTGTCCGAATCCAAAGTTCGCCTGATCGTGCACCGCGCTCCGTAGCGAACTTTGGATTCGAGAGGACACTAGTAAATTTATCATTCTAGTGTGGTTTGGGTTCAGAAGTTCGCTGGAAGGAATTCGCGGGAAAGATGGAGCGAACTTCTGAACCACCACACTAGGCCGCGCTCGCAGGAAAATAACGAATGACGAATGATGATCGCACCAAGAAAATTCCCGAGAAAATTCCCAAGAAAACTCCCAAGATCATTCCAAGGCGAACGCCGGAATCAGCGGCCATGTCAGCAAACGTCCAACGAGCGATGGCGATCACCGCCACTCTCAACCGTTTGACGTATAACGATGCGGATGAAGTCCGTGCGTTGTTCAGCGATCTCATCGGCAAGAAGGTGGACGACAGCTTTATATTGATCCCGCCGTTCTACACAGCCTGCGGGGTCGATATCAGCGTCGGACGCAATGTCTTCGTCAATCAGAATTGCACGTTCTATGATCTTGGCGGGCTCGACATTGCCGACGATGTGATGATCGGGCCGAACGTGAGCATCATCACGACGGGCCATCCGCTTGAACCTTCGCAGCGGCGCGCCGCTGTGATCGCAAAGCCCATCGCGATTGAGAAAAACGTCTGGATCGCAGCCAATGCTACGATCATCGGCGGAGTGACGGTGGGCGAAAACTCTGTTGTTGCGGCGGGCTCCGTCGTCACCAAGGATGTTCCGCCGAATACCCTTGTGGGAGGAAACCCGGCGAGGGTCATTCGTTCGATCGCCGACTGAGGTGGCGATCACACGGCGGCGATGCAGTCGATTTCAATGTCAAAGTGTCCGGGCCATTCCGGCACGCAGACGAAAATGCGCGCGGGCGGATTGACGGGAAAATAACGCGCGTAGATCGCGTTCACCGCCGCGAATTTCTCCACCGAGGTGCAGTAGACGTTGCACTTCAGCACATTGTCCAGCGACGAGCCCGCCGTCTCGACACACAGCTTGAGCTGCTCGAGCACCAGCTCGGTCTGCCGCTCGATCGGCGCATCCACTATTTCGCCGGTGTCGGGATCGAACGGCGGAAAGCCGGAGACATAAATCGTGTCGCCGTGCCGGGTGACGGCGGAGGTCGGCGCCTTCCAGCGCTCCAGCCAGGTGGAGAGCGGCTCGACGCGGATGATCTCTCGTTTCATTGCAACTGGTCCTTCGGGGTCTGCGATCCGTTGCACAATAGCGTAATGCGCGGTCACGCCAACGTGCGCGTCGGTGCCGGGGGCTGCGACCACGGTGCAGTTCATGGTCAAGGACTCGAAGAAATATGCCTCGACCGGCGGCTGGGGCTTTGGCCGCTTCGTCAACGGCAAGCCGGCGGACGAGGCCCAGCATGAAACCTGCTTTGCCTGCCACCAAGCGCTCGTGAAGAACCATGATTACGTGTTCACGCGCTACGCGCCGTAATGAGGATCGAATGACGGAGAGGGCGTAGCGCGCGACGGCGGAGAGCACACGACGAGAAGCCCCTCACGCCCGCGCGATGATGATCGCGTAGCTCCGCTGCCGGTGGGTGCCGTCAGGCATCGTGAACGCTTCGTGATAATCCTCGTCAACCTCGATCTGCCGGAAGCCGGCGTCGCGATGCAGCGCCAGCAGCGTGGCGAGATCGCGGCGTTGGAAGCCGAATTCCGGCCGGGCAAAGGGCGGTGGCAGCTCGCCCGGCTTTGAGATCACCGAGGCAATGCAGCTCAAGGCGCCGGGACGCAGCACGCGGCGGATCTCCGCAAGCGGGCGGATCGGCTCCTGCCAGAAATAAATGACGTTGACGGCAAACGCCTTGTCGAAGCTCTGATCGGCAAAGGGAAGGGCTTCGGCGGATGCGAACTGGAACGAGGCGCGGCCCGCCGCGATCAGCTCTGCGTTGAAGGCGGTGGCCTCCGCGACCATGGTCTGCGCAATGTCCACGCCGGCATAGGACAAATCATCGGCGCAGGCCAGCAACGCGGGCAACAGCTTGCCGTTGGCGAACCCGATTTCAAGCACATGCTCGCTCTGCTGCAGACGAAGGCTCCGATAAACTGCCGTGGTGATGCCTGCGTTGGCACGGTTCAGCATCTCGCCGATGGCGCGGCCTGTTTCGCCGTCCGGCTTTCCCAGCAAACGCCCCATTTCCGATGGGGCAAGGGTACTCAGATCAACCATATCCGTCGTCTCCATGATCTCGGCGTCATCGCGAACGCTGATTGGAGAACGAGGCCGAAGTGAAGCTGCTTGTCAGACTCGCAATGATGTGAGCACGACGTGATGAGAGTGCGACGTGATATAAGTCGTCCTGCGACAGCAGTGAGCACGCGCTATGAGGGCGACAGCGCTGCGCTGCTCGCCTATGCTGCGCATCATCGCAAGACTAAGGACATGAACTTGAGAACACTCGCGCGCATCGTCGTTGCCACCATCGCGGTTCACCTTGCGAGTTCAGGCCTATCCGCCCATGCTCGCACGCTCGACGCCGTGAAGGCCACCCGCATGCTGCGAGTCGGTTTGACGGGCGACTATGCGCCGTACGCGCGCCTCGCGCCGAATGGCACACTTCACGGCGCTGATGTGACGATGGCGCGCGCATTGGCACAATCGCTCGGTGTGACCCTCCAGATCGTGCCGACGACGTGGAAGACCATGGCGGCGGATCTTCAGGCGGATCGTTTCGATGTCGCCATGGGCGGCGTCAGCGTCACGCCGGATCGCGCGGCCATCGGCGATTTCTCGATCACGGTGCTGCGCGACGGCAAGCGTCCCATCGTGCGCTGTTCGGACGCGGAGCGCTACACGTCGGTTGCGGCGATCGACCGGGCCGACGTGCGTGTCGTGGTCAATGTCGGCGGCACCAACGAGCGTTTCGCCAAGGAAAACTTCCCGCACGCACTGCTGGAGCAGCGCGACGACAACCGGACGGTGTTCGACGCTTTGGCGAACAATCAGGCCGACGTTATGGTGACTGACGGCGCGGAGGTCGATTATCAGGCGGGGCAGCATCCGGGTGTTCTGTGCGCGGCCAAGGTGTCTGAGCCATTCGATCGTTTCGACAAGGCCTACTGGATGACGCGCGACAGTGCCCTGAAGACGGCGCTCGATGGGTGGCTCACGAGGGCCCTCACGGCGGGAGACTATGACAGGGCCTTGGCTGCTGCCGCGAACGACAGGTTTTAGATTTGTCTTTGCTGCGCCGGGATTGATGGGCGTGGCTGATGGGAGTGGCTCGATGGGAGTGGGCTGATGGGAGCGGGGAGACGTTCGATCTTGCCGGTCTTCAGGCGAGCTGGCGCCGATCGCGAGGCTTGCGCGCAATCCGCGTGGTGTGTTTGATCGACCAATGAAACAAGCGCTTCTCGTTGTCGATGTTCAGCCCAGCTTCCCCGTGCCGGAGGACATCGTGCAGGGCATCCGTGAGCTGGCCCGCAGGCTTCCAAGTGTGGCGACGGTTGAGCGGCATGATGAATCCATCACGCCGTTTGAACGCCAGATCGGATGGAAACCGGGACCGGCAGACGAAAGCCTCGTCGCGGCTGATCGCATTTTCATCAAGCACGGTTATCTGCCGCCTCACTCTGCGATCGACTATCTTCGCGATCTGCAGGTGGAGCGGGTGCTGGTGTGCGGCGTCCAGGCCGATACCTGCGTTTTGGCTGCGGGCTTTGCGCTGTTCGATGCCGGTTTACACCCCACGCTTCTGAAATGGCTGACGGTGGGTTCGTCGCTGGATCGCTCGGGTGAGCTTGGGGCGAGGTTGTGGCAACACCACTTCGGCAGCGTTCTGTCGGATGTTGCTCAACTCGGTCTCGGCTGACGCGCAGGCGGAAAAGGGGCTACAACACCGAAGTGCCGGCACGCATTTGTCTTGGCGTGGTGCCGGTCCAACGCTTGAACGCATGTGTGAAGGCGCTGACGTCCTGGTACCCTAGCAGCCAGGCGATCTCGGAAATCGTCAAATCGTCCTGGCCGAGATAGGCCTTGGCCATTTCAGCCCTGTATTCGTCCAATATCGCAGAGAATGTCAGACCGTCGGCAGACAGTTGGCGGGCAAGAGTGCGATGGCTCATGGCAAGCTCTCGGGCTATCTCCGGAGCGGTCGCCCCGCAGTGAGGCAGGCGGGGCGAGATCGCCATTTCGATAGCTGAACGTAACGTACCGACCTGCGCCGTCCGGCGCGCAAGCGTCTCCTCGGCATAGCCGATCAGCATCTTGTTGAGATACGGATCAGCGCCGACAATCGGAAGACGGTTGACTGCAGGTGCAAAGACAATCTCGTCGGCATCGGAGCCGAAATTTACATCGCATCCCAGATACTTCCGAAACCCGGGGGGCGTTGCTTTGCGGAAGTGCCTGACTTTCAACTGACTGGGCGCCAGCCGGGTGTCGGTCAACTGCCGGCACATGCGCACCAGCGAAACCAACCAGAACTCCATATGCTGCGTGTCTGAGAGCCGATCGATGCCCACATAGTTAAGCGTAATGACGGCAGCACGATCTTTGCAAACTCGAAGTTCGACGCCCTCATTAGTCAGCCTGCTGAAGCGCTCGGCATTCTTCATGGCATCGGCAAAGCTCGATGAGGAAGCAAGCACGTAATAGATCAATCCAGCTTCGCGGAGGTCGAGATCACGTGCCAGGTGAAATCCGATAAGATCGTCTTGCAACTCCTCGGCTGCGATCCGCAGCAGCTTGATCTGTGCGCTCGCCTCCAGGCGGACATTCGAGTCCTCGATTTGCTCAACGGTCAACCCGGCCTTTTCCAGAAAAGGGGCTAACTGTAACCCGGCCGCGCGAAGCCGTGAGCAGACCAGGCGCGCGATGCCGCCGGATGCGCTCGGCACCGACCGCAGCAGTGAAAGCTTGGGTTCGCCCATTGGTGTCATCCGCAGTGTTTGCCGCTGCCTGATAACCTGCCGTCAGAATGATTATGGCACCGCAATCGCAGCCGCGCTACGACTTCGCCGCCGCGTTCGACAAAGACAACGACGCCATGGCGGGATCGGGGATCACGACGATCGGCGAACCGTTCTTCACATTGTTGTAGAGATGAATGACGTCTTGATTGAGAAGGCGGATGCAGCCTGACGAGACCGCCTTGCCGATCGAGGCCGGTTCGTTGGTCCCGTGCAATCGATAAAGCGTATCGCGGCCACCTTCGTGGATGTACAGCGCGCGGGCACCGAGCGGATTGCGCAAGCCGGGCTCCATTCCACCGTTGTTGGCGCTGTATCGCGCAAGCTCCGGCTGTCGCTTGATCATGGAGTCCGGTGGCACCCATCGCGGCCACTGACGCGTGTACGCGACGCGCGCGCGACCGGACCATTCGAAACCCTCGCGTCCAACGCCGACGCCGTAACGCGTCGCACGGCCGCCGGGAAGCACGTGGTAGAGATATTTGTTCGGCGTATCGACGATGAGCATTCCGGCTTTCTCGCCGGATGCATAGTCGATATCGGTGCGCCAATAGCGCGGGTCCACCTCGCTCACATCGACGGCGGGGACCTGAACGCCACCATCGGTGACGGCGCGATAGATCGATGGCGTCGCGGGCGAGGCGCTGGACTCGGTGGTGGGCCGCAAACTCATTGTGGACGTCTCGTCCGTCACGCAGCCGGCGAGCGTGATGGCGCCCAGTCCGAGCACGGCGCGGCGTCCCATCTTCGCGTTGAGGAGCTGCGAGAGCCGGGCCGTCATGGGCGGGCCACTCAGGCTTGCGTGGAGAGATAAATCGCATGACACGTCCTCGATCGAAATGAACGAGGACCGTCAGAGCGGGTGCACCTTAAGCCAGGCTTAAGGCGAGTTGTCTTGATAGCGTCGCGTGCGTGACTGCGAAAGCCGGTACGCTCGGATGGAGGAGACAGGCATGGCGACGACCCGAGACTTTACGACAGTTCGCGGAAGCGTGGCTATGCGAGCGGCCGAGACCGGCGCGATATTTTGATTCATCCGGAAGAGGTTGGTCGGGTCGTATCTGGATTTGATTGCGGCAAGTCGCGCGAATTTTTCCTCGCTGTACGAACCCCTGAGCCCCTCGACGCCTTCGTCTCCGATGTAGTTGACGTAGGACGCATTCACGACGGGCTTGAATCGCGTCAACGGCCGTACCGTCAACCTGCAACGGCCGTCGCGGAGCCGGTAGTTCTTTTGAATTTACTTCCGCTTTCGCCGGCATAGCGGACATGGCCGGACTTGATGCTGGCTCGACCCGGTCGCGAGTGACCCCAACCAGACGTCGATTTCCACGCCCAACCGAGATACGCTAAGGTCACGCTGGGCGTCCAATCGACCGGAGAAGGCCGGAACGATGGACCGAAAAGTGTATTCTGAAGTCTATCGCTGGCGCATGCGCCGCCGCAGGAAACGTTGCCGGTTCAGCTTTTCGGAGGTCGCGACGTTTCCTTGTTTGTCGTCCGCCGGCCCCCAATGGCGGCGAACCTGGGTCAGCCCTTGGCGAGGCTGGCGAAGCCGTGAGCTTCGTGCCGCGCGTTGCAGCCGCTGCGAAGAGGCGCTCCGATGGTGAAGACAGTCGCCGTTGTCCCGGACGAACAGCATTTCATCCTCTCGAGCCTGTCGCCCGGCCGAGCGCAGAAACGGCTTGCCCTTTCCGTCGTGCTCGCCTTGGTCATCGTCTTTTTTATTACGGCCGGGCCGCTCTCGACCATGCAGTTGGGGGAGATCGACGCCTTTGTCCCGGCTTACGCCACGGCGATGTTTGTGGTCGATTCGATCACCGCGGTCCTGCTGTTTGCCCAGTTCTCCATCCTGCGTTCGCGGGCGCTTCTCGTGATCGCGAGTGGATATCTCTTCACGGCGCTCATGGTCATCCCGTGGATGCTGACCTTCCCGCGTGTCTTCGCGCCCGGTGGCCTGCTTGGCGCCGGGCTGCAGACCACGGCTTGGCTCTATATCCTATGGCACGCCGGTTTTGCCATGTGCGTCATCGCCTATGCCCTGCTGAAGGATGACGATCCGGCCAAGCGGGTATGGCGGGGCTCGGCGGGTGCGGCCATCCTTTCAAGTGTGGCCGTGACCGCAGCCGTCGTGTGTGCCGCGACATTTCTTCTCACAGCGGGGGATGCGCTACTGCCCCGCGTCATGCTCGATCCGGTCCGTTTTTCTCCCCTCTGGTTTTATGCTGTCGGGTGTCTCGTCCTGTTGAGCATTGCTGCGCTCATTGTGCTCTGGGTCCGGCGGCGCTCTGTGCTCGATCTGTGGCTGATGGTGGTAATATGCGCGTACGTCGCGGGGTTCTTTCTAATCTCGTTTCCAGTTCAGGTGCGTTTCAGCGTCGGCTTTTATGCCGGCCGGCTCTGCGGGCTCCTGTCCGGCAGTCTCGTGCTGATGGTCCTGCTGTACGAGATAACGACGCTTTACGGGCAGCTGCTCCGGGCGGTCCTCGCTGAACGCCGCGAGCGCGAGGCGCGGCTGCTGACCGGGGACGCAGTCGCGGCCACGATTGCGCACGAGGTCAAGCAGCCATTGTCGGGGATGATAACTCAGGCCGATGCGGGCTTGCGCTGGCTTGGTCGCGCGACGCCTGATCTCAATGAAGCGAAGGCGGCCTTGCAGCATATCGTCGCCGACGGCCATCGCGCGGGAGCGGTGATCGACAGCATTCGGGCGAACTTCAAGAAGGAGGCCAGAAACAGAACTTCGCTCGACATCAACGGACTTATCAGGGAAGTCCTCTCCTTGACGCGCGGCGAACTGCAGAGGCACCAGATCCTGGTCGAAGCCGCGCCGAGTGCCCCGCTACCGCCGGTCAGGGGAGATCGAATCCAGCTGCAGCAAGTGCTTCTCAATTTGATCACGAACGCGATCGATGCGATGGCGGCCAAGGTAGGAACGCGGGTCCTGCGCGTGAGGACCGAACTCGACGACGCCGGGCGCGTCATCATATCGGTGGCGGACACCGGAACAGGAATCGGCGCGCCAGAACTCGAGCGGATTTTCGATCCACTGTTCACAACAAAATCGGGCGGTATGGGGATGGGTCTGGCGATCTGCCGTTCAATCATCGAGGCCCATGGTGGCCGGTTGTGGGTTGCGCCGAACAAACCCGAGGGCGCCGTCTTTCAGTTCTTGCTGCGCGCCGACGGTGCGACGTCCGCTTGTGCTTCGCGACGAGAGCAACCGGACGAAATTCGGCCGAGTTGGCGCCACTGATGCCGATGAGCTCATCGGGCGTGTGGCCCTCCCGCGGCAACTTCGCGACAGCGAGATATTCGATCTCGGCTCTGTGCGTACGATCGCGCGGCTCCGGCGAGCGACCCGTTGCCGCAGGATGACCTGTTTGAGCGAGACGCGCGCGTCGACGAGTGGTCCGCTTATAGGATTGGGGTGCAGCGAGACATATGTAGAAAGCCTTATCACTCTTTATTTGAAGCCAGCGGAGCCTTCCATGAAGTACATCATTAGCTGGACTGTGCCGCAAGCAACGTTCACTGCCGCGGTCGCGCAATTCCTTGAGACCGGGGGCGCGCCACCAGCGGGCGTCACCATGCTGGGCCGTTGGCATGGCATGAACGGTCAGGGATTTGCGATCAGCGAAACGACAGATGCAAAGGCCATGTATCAGTGGGTCGCTCAATGGTCCGATGTACTCTCATTGACCGTCACGCCTTGTGTGGAGGATGCCGACGCGGGTTCCGTGATGGCGTCCATAGGCGAGCGTTGAACTCGAAATTCGCATGAGCCGCAGCTACCTGCGTTCGGCATCGGTGGTACCAGTCGTGAGGGGACCGCCTCAAAGATTTCTGTCGGTGAGAGGCGGACTGCGGTTTGGAACTCATCATCAATCTCAAGCAAGATTATTAAAGCGCTTGGCTTCGAACCGCTAGCGGCGTTGGTTGCTCGCACTGCCGTGGGCAGGCAAGTGAGGCCGCGAGTTCCGCTTGTGGCCCGCTTATCGAGATAACGGCCGCATATGGGTCGCACCGAACGAGCCGCAGGACGCCGTCTTTCACTTTATGCTTCTCGCCGACGATGCGGCATTTGCGGCGCTCCACGAGGAGAACAACTCGAGAGCCTCCTACTTAATTAACGCCACTGTTGCTGATGAGATATCGATGAGAATGCGCACGGCGCGCTGTCGGAATGATGCGATTGACCTCGTTCAGACGTCGGGTCTGACCAAGCCATTAGCTTGTCAAGAACGACTGTGAGCCACGGCTAAACAAAAGTATGGGCGACCTAAATCAATAGGACATCGAAATGAACCTCTGTAGGGATCGAACCGTTCATTCGGATCGGACTAGCCTGCCATTGTAGCGGCGAGGAGGCGGCGAAAACGAGTCGTTTCTTAAGCGAGCAGCTTCTCAAAGGTCAAAAACTCATGAGCACGCTTAACCGCGAACAGAGCCGTCCGCGAGACGCCGTGAAAGGAACATAAAATGGCTGACGAGAAGAAATCGTATCCCATGTCACACGCAACCGGCGCACCGGTGGCGGATAATCTCAACATCATGACTGCCGGTCCGCGGGGACCGGCAATGTTGCAGGACATCTGGCTGATCGAGAAGCTGGCGCAGTTCGATCGCGAGGTGATCCCGGAGCGACGAATGCACGCAAAAGGCTGGGGCGCGCACGGCACCTTTACGGTCACCCATGACATCACCCGCTACACCAAGGCGAAGATCTTTTCGGAGATCGGCAAGAAGACGCCGATGTTCGCGCGCTTCTCCACGGTCGCCGGTGAACGTGGTGCTGCCGACGCAGAACGCGACATCCGCGGCACCGCGCTGAAGTTCTACACCGAGGAAGGCAACTGGGACATTGTCGGCAACAATACGCCGGTGTTCTTCTTCCGTGATCCGCTGCGTTTCCCCGATCTGAATCATGCGATCAAGCGCGATCCGCGCACCGGCCTGCGCTCGGCCGACAACAACTGGGATTTCTGGTCGTTGCTCCCGGAGGCGCTCCACCAGGTCACCATCATCATGTCCGAACGCGGGATCCCGAAGAGCTTCCGCCACATGCACCTCTTCGGCAGCCACGCTTTCTCGATGATCAACGCGGCCAATGAGCGGGTCTGGGTCAAGTTCCACTTCCGCACCCAGCAGGGTATCGAAAATCTCACAGACCAGGAGGCGGCGGCTCTCGTCGCCGGTGATCGCGAGAGCCATGGACGCGATCTGCTCGACGCCATCGAACGCGGCGACTTCCCGCGCTGGACGCTGTTCATCCAGGTGATGACGGACGAGCAGGCGAAGGCCCACACGCACAATCCCTTCGATCTCACCAAGGTGTGGTCGAAGGCGGACTATCCGCTGATCGAGGTCGGCGTCGTGGAACTGAATCGCTATCCCGACAACTTTTTCGCCGACGTCGAGCAAGCTGCTTTCTCACCGGCGAACGTCGTGCCGGGCATTGGCTTTTCGCCTGACAAAATGCTGCAGGGGCGACTCTTCTCCTATGGCGATACCCAACGATATAGGCTTGGCGTCAACTTCAACCACATTCCGGTCAACGCACCGAAATGCCCGTTCCAGAGTTATCACCGCGACGGTGCGATGCGCACGGACGGCAATCTCGGCGCGACGCCTAGCTACTGGCCGAACAGCAAAGGGGCATGGATCGACCATGACCCGCGGCTCGAAGAGACGCCGCTCGAGTGGTCGGGCGCGGCCGCTCATTGGGATCATCGCGTCGATGACGATCACTATGAGCAGCCCGGCATCCTGTTCCGCAAAATGACGCCTGCTCAGCAGCAGGTTCTCTTCGAGAACACCGCCCGTGCGATGGGCGACGCGCGTGTTGAGGTCAAGCAGCGGTACATCGCCAACTGCTCGAAAGCCGACCCGGCCTATGGTGCCGGCGTGGCGAAGGCCGCCGGAATAGCTCTTGCGAAGGATGCCGCAGAATAACCTGCGGCTTCCGACTGGGAGAATTCGAGGCCTTACGATCTGCACGCGGTTCCCCCGTCATTGCTGACTTAGCAGCCGATCAGGCTTATCTTCGGCGGGAGGCGCGGAAGCGTTGTAGCGCGGATCAAATCCTGATAAAAATTTGTTCTTGGCAGAGGGATACGTTCCGACAAAACTCCGAACCCGGAGGCGTGGCCATGGTCACGGAAAAGCCGTTCCTCTCGCGCTCGCTCTCATGCCGGCGGCAGTTTCTCGGTAGCGCCGGGGCCGCGACTTTGGCGCTGACCTCGACGCCCGCGTGGGCCGACACGGTCGTCAAACTTCTCCTGCCGGGCGGGCCGGACGAGCGGCCGATGACCAAAGCCTTTCCCCAGAAGGGCGAACTCATCCTGCAGCGCACCCGACCGCCTCTGCTCGAAACGCCACTCGAAGTGTTCGATCAATCGGTGTTCACGCCGAACGATCGGTTCTTCGTGCGCTGGCATTGGGCGGACATTCCGACCGCCGTCAATGTCGATACCTTCCGGTTGATGGTGCACGGGCATGTCAATCAGACCCTGTCGTTGTCGCTCAATGACATCCTCGCCCTGCCGCGGGTGGATCTGGTTGCAGTCAATCAATGCTCAGGCAATTCGCGCGGCTATTTCCAGCCGCGCGTCTCCGGCGCCCAATGGTCCAACGGGTCGATGGGCAATGCGCGCTGGACCGGTGTGCGTATGAAGGATCTGCTGGACCGCGCGGGGGTGAAGGCTGGCGCCATTCAGGTTCGCTTCAACGGCATGGACGAGCCGGTTGTCCCGGAGGCGCCGGACTTCATGAAGTCGCTCGCCATCGATCATGCCCGCGACGGCGAGGTCATGCTCGCCTACGCGATGAACGGCGAGCCGCTGCCGTTGCTCAACGGCTTCCCGCTACGCCTCATCGTGCCGGGCTGGTACTCCACCTATTGGGTCAAGATGCTCAACGACATCGAGGTGCTGGATCAGCCGGATACGAATTACTGGACGAAGACGGCCTACACGATCCCGGACACACCGCGCGCGAACATCCGGCCGGGGCAAAGCGACGTCAAGTTTGTGCCGATCAGCCGAATGGTGCCGCGATCCTTCATCACGAACATCAAGGAAGGCGACACGCTGCAGGCGGGCGCTTCGACGCTTGCGCGCGGCATCGCGTTCGGCGGCGATTCCGGCGTATCGCGGGTCGACTTCTCGAGCGATGGCGGCAAGAGCTGGCAGGCAGCGGCGCTCGGCACGGACGAAGGCAAGTACAGTTTCCGGCAATGGCAACTCCGCTTCACCACGCCGGCCAAGGGAGATCAAGTGCTGATGGTCCGCTGCACCAGCAGCAGCGGCGAGGCGCAGCCCGATACGCCCAACTGGAATCCGAGCGGATTCATGCGCAACGTCATCGAGCGGACCGCCGTCGCGGTCGCCTGAGGAGGAAAGCATGGCGCACGCACTGCTCCCGATCGCTCTCGTCGCAGGCATTGCCTTTGCGCCGGTTTGCGCGCGGGCCGAGAGCCAATTGTCGCTTAAATCCGTCAGCGTCGAACTGCCGCCCGGCGACGACCTATTTCCGAACGGGCCGGGCGCGGATGCAATCGACAACAACTGTCTCGCCTGCCACTCGGCCGACATGGTGCTCAATCAGCCGGCACTTCAAATGACGCAGTGGCACGCCGAGGTCGAAAAGATGCGCACGGCCTACAAGGCGCCGGTCGACCCCAAGGACGTCGACGCAATCGTCAATTATCTGGTCAGCACCAAGGGCGCGAAATAGGCCAAACCCGACCAACTCCCTCCGATCACCTCAATCGCCCGGGAGTCTGCTGATGCACTCCCTCACCAAGATCCGCGCTGCGGGCTACTTGATCATGCTGGCGTTCGCCGGGGCGCTTTCCGTGCCGCGGGTCCTAGCGGTGGACCGTTCGCTATGCTTTGATATCTTGGGAAATCCCTGATCGCGCGCAACTCAACCTTTAGCTACGAGTGCAAAGCTGTCGATATCAAGCGGTGTCCACAGTTGGTGCGCGTAAGCGCGGTGCCTTGAAATCTCGGGGTTTTCACATGTATCTGCGCTTGTTCGCGTTGATCGCCGCCACCGCGTTCGGAACGGGGATAGCGTATGGTCAGGTCCCCCGGGAACGCCCAAACCAGATTACATTTCAATCTGCCTCATATGCGGACTTTCGCCAACTCCTGTCGCGCGAAACCCCGGCCGTAACGGTTACGGTGCCTGCCACCTTGAGCTTTCCCGAGGAGGCAAGGGATCGTTATCCCGCCGTCGTGGTCGTCCACACCATTGCTGGCTATCTTGAGGCCAATGAAGGCCAGTACGCGGCTGAGCTGCGCAAGGCCGGCTACGCTACCTTGACCTACGACAGCTTTGCTGCGCGTGGCACGACAGGAGTCGCCCTGTCACGCTCCGGCCCGGGCTTGTGGCCGACCGCGGTGGCGGATGCCTATGCCGCGTTGCGACTGCTGGCTGGCCATCCCAAGATCGACGCCGGTCAAATCGCCATCGTCGGTTTCTCGTATGGCGGCGAAGTGGCTCACCTGGCGGCCTTTGAGCAGCTTCGTGCCGCGTTCGATCCGGGGCAAGCTCGGTTTGCCGTTCACGTCGCGTACTACCCGGCCGGTGTCTTTGGCGCGATCGCCGAACGAGGGGCCTACACCGGATCGCCGATCCTGATGTTGCTTGGCGAAAAGGATGATAATCTGCCGGTGGCAAAAGTTGAGGGGTACTTGGCTTACGCGAAAGCTGCGGGATTTCCGCCCCCGATCGAAGCCGTGACCTATCTGGGCGCCTACCATGCGTGGACGGTTCCCAGTTTGACGACTTTGCGCTTCTACCCCGAATACGCGAGCACGAAGAAGTGTCCGCTTATTCTGATTGGGACAAACAGACCTACGCTCCTCGTCGATGGCCAGCTGAAGCCCTTTGACCCTCACACTTTCGGCGCGTGCATGGGCGAGGCGCCAGGCTACTCCATGGTCTATGATGCGGCGGTTCGCACGAAGTCGGTCGCCGAAGCAATGGGATTTCTGCAACAGCATCTGCCGCCTTAAAAGCTATAGATATGCCTACTGGACCGCGAGGGAACCTGATGAGCAATGGGTCATCGTTCTCCGCCGCGTCTCAAAAATGCGACGTGGGGCGCATCATTCCGCCTGTCCAGAATACGTCCTACAATGCGAGCGTGTACAATCCGGCTCTGTTCGGGCAATTGGCTTGGGACCTCGGTTACGGGTTTGGCTTCAGTTATGCCTTGGGGTCCTACTTCGGCATTGGCGAACCGGTGTCGTGGAATTCGACGTCGCTCAATCAGCGCTTCGCGCTGAGCTACACGGGCGGTGGCTGGAATCTGACCGCGAATGTCGTCTATGGCATTCAGCTTGATAGCGTCACCAACCGCGCGCAAATCTCGCCATGCCCGGCTCCAGTGGTCACTACGGCTGCAACCCCGATTTCATCAATGTCGACCTGACGGCGACAAAGAAGTTCGGCAAAAGGGAGTTCGGTGCTGTGGCCTACGGCTGGGCCTCAAGCGCTTTCGTGCGAGGCCCGCGAGGCATTGCAGCATAAGAGTCATTGCCCATAAGAGCCTTGGCAGCATAAGAGCCATTGCGGCATAAGCCGCGCTGGCTGTGGCATCAGCTTCATTGATGCGCGATCTCTTTAAGTCTTGCAGGTAATCTCGCAGCGCGCGAAAGCGATCTTTGCTGCATCACCAAGATGTACAGGCCTGAATTTCTATCGGCATGCAACCTACAAACCTTCGGTTAGTTGCGCATGAAGTGCGCAGGACTAGTGTGCGTTGTGGAGAGTTCATTCCTGCACAAGTTAGTCGCGCACGTGTGACTCTCGATTGTTCTCCATCAAAGTTCATTCTGACGCAAGGAGTGACGCCATGTACTCACGACGTGACATGTTGGCGGCGACGGCCGCAGGTGGGGTGGTGACGGCAGCAGCAATTAATCGCGGCAAATGCTGCTCCGGTGAAGAGTGATATTTCTTTCGGCAATCCCAACGATCCGCCGCAGGGCGCAGTCAACGCCAAGAATCCAAAGAGTGTCACTGATCCCGGTCCGCAGAATCCGGCCATCAGGGACCAATTTCCGTCGGCATTTTCCCCACCGCCGACCGACGTCGGCAGCTCGCCGCTGTTCTGGGCATCGTTCAACAACGCGCCGCGGCGCATTCAAAATGGCGGCTGGGCGCGTCAGGTCACGCAGGACTCCTTCGCGATTGCGGACACCATCTCCGGTGTCAACATGCGGCTGACATCCGGCGGCATCCGCGAGATGCACTGGCACCAGTTTGCGGAATGGGCCTACATGACTTACGGCACTTGCCGCATCACCACTCTCGACGAAATGGGCCGGCCATATATCGCCGACGTGAAAGAAGGTGACCTCTGGTTTTTCCCGGCAGGCTTGCCGCATTCGCTGCAGGGGCTCGCCCCCGACGGCTGCGAGTTTCTCATCTGTTTCGATGAGGGAAAGGCCTCCGAGTTTACCACCCTCCTGATGTCGGAATGGTTCACACATACGCCGCCGGATATCCTCGGTCAGAATTTCGGCGTTCCCGTCGAGACGTTCAAGGATATACCGTTGCGCGACCTCTACATCTTCCAGGGCGAGTTACCCGGTGAACTCGCCGCGGACCGCGCAACGGTGAGCGGAAAGGGCGCACCACCGCACCCCTTCACCTTCTCGCTCGGGTCGGGAGCTCCGGCGCGCGAGACGAAGGGCGGTACGGTGTACATTGCCGACAGCCGCAACTTCACCGTTTCCACAACCGTCGCCGCAGCACTGGTCACGGTGCGTCCCGGCGGCCTGCGGGAGATGCACTGGCATCCCAATGCCGATGAATGGCAATACTGGATCAAGGGCAAAGGGCGAATGACGGTCTTCAACACCGGCCCGAACGCCGTCACGATGGACTTCAATCCGGGCGACATCGGCTACGTCAAAAAGAATCTCGGACACTACATCAAGAACGTGGGCGACGGCGACCTGCAGTTCCTCGAAGTGTTCAGAGCCCCCTATTTTGCGGATGTCTCCTTGTCCGACTGGATTGCGCGGACACCGCCGGCGATGGTTGCCCAGCACTTGAACGTGAGCGAGGCGACGATCGCAAAATTCCCGAAGAACAAGCCGGAAGTCATGCCGGAATGATCGGATAGGGAGGGGCGGCTTTTGCGAAAGCAAAATGCCGTCCTTCCGACTTCGGTCGCGCGCTCGCCTGCAATCATTGCCGCGGCCCGAGAATCCAAGTGGCTGCGTCCGGTCGCGACGGATCCGGGTTTATCGCAGATCCAACCCTGATGCGGTGATCGAACCTTCTTGAAAGTATTCTTGGAAGTATTCTTGGAAGTATTCTTGGAAGTTTTCTTGAACTCGGATTTGGTGAAGTCTGCGCGCGTTCGCTTCGTACAGCAGTTCGGCGTTAAGGCGCGACGGGCAGCCCCTTCAATCCGGCATCATCGAATGCACGTCGTACAGTGCCGTCGGCCTTGGCGCGCTCGACGAAGTCCTTGACGTAGGCGAGCGCAGCCGGGCGTTCCTTTTGCACGGCGATGGCAACACCGGTGGTCTGGAACGCGCCATCGAGAATGCGCGAACCCGGCAGTTGCTTCTGAAGTGTCGGCAACGCGTCGTGGGTGAGGGCAAATGCCTGCGCGGTTTCCGCCTTCATCATTCCCATGGCTTCGTCGACGGATTTCGCGCCGACGAGCTTCGCGCTCTTCAAGCTGCGGCCGGCGGCCCGCATGGTGGTCGATCCGGCGATGCCGACGACCGTGACCTCGGGACGGTCGACCTCAGCAAGCGTCTTGATCGCGGAAGGCCCGGTCGCGAGATAGGTGCTTTCGATCACAAAATAGGGCGGGCTGAAATCGACGCGCGTTCGGCGCTCGGCGTCCGCCGGCATGAACCCGATGTCGATTGCGCCAGAACTGCAGGCATCCGTCAATTCGCCGGTGGTTGCGACAACGACCATTTCGACGGGTACGCCGAGCGTCTTTGCCAGTGCGTTACCAAGGTCGCGGGGGACACCGCGAACATCGCCGGCAGCATCCTTGGCAACGAAAATCGGGGTGGGCGCAGGCGCATAGGCGACGCCCACGCGGAGTTTGCCGGTCGGAACGAGTTGCTTCATGACGGCATCGTCGACAGCTGACGCGGCGGTACTGATCGACAGTGCGAGCATCAATCCCAAGAGCGTTGCCACTTTCATCGGTATCCCCTCGGTTGTTTTCAAGCTTGATCTAAACAGAGACTTGCATACGCCACAATGTCGGCGATTGGCACGAATGCGAAGTGCCGACCGGCTGTGGAATGGTCTGCTTATAGGGGTAGACCGGAAGTCATCGGCGCACAGTCAAATCGACGCGAATGACCCTGGCTGCGTGAAAACGAGCTGTCTGCTATGATTCGCTTGGCGATTTGCCGGGGGCAATTCATGAAGCGCTTCGTTGAGGGTGCCGATCGCGGACAAACGACGCTGTTGCCGGAATGCCTCGATGAGTGGGTCGAGGAGAGCAATTCCGTTCGTGTGGTGGATTGCTTTGTCGACGGGCTCGATCTGGCCGATCTCGGCTTCGAAGGCGTCGAGCCTGCAGCGACAGGCCGGCCTGCCTACCACCCCTCCGTTCTTCTGAAGCTTTACATCTACGGCTATCTCAACCGGGTGCAGTCGAGCCGCCGGCTTGAGCGCGAGGCCGGCCGAAACCTGGAAGTCATATGGCTACTCGGACGGCTCGTTCCCGATGACAAGGTGATTGCCGATTTCCGCAAGGACAATGGCCCGGCGATCCGCAGGGTGTGCGCGAGCTTCGTCAATCTCTGTCGCCAGATGGGTCTGCTGGCGAAGGCGAGCGTCGCGATCGACGGCAGCAAGTTCAAAGCGGTCAATAATCGAGATCGCAATTTTACACGAGGGAAGATCGATCGCCGGCGCGCGCAGCTCGAGGAGAGTGTGGCGCGGTATCTCTCCCAGCTCGATACGGCGGATCGGCAGGACCCGTCCGACGTGCTCGTGCTCAAGACGACGCGGCTCAAGGAGAAGCTCGACAAGCTGAAAGAGGAAATGGGCAAGCTCGCAGCCTACGAGAAGCAAATGTTGGCCTCGCCCGACAGCCAAATCTCGCTCACTGATCCCGACAGCCGATCGATGGCAACGAGTGGGCGTGGCTCGGGCGTCGTCGGCTACAATGTGCAGGTCGCGGTCGACACCGTGAACCATCTGATCGTGACGCACGAAGTGACGAATACCGGCTCGGATCGCTCACAACTTGCGAACGTGGCGCGGGAGGCCAAGGCCGTTCTGCAAGTCGATAAACTCGAAGCCGTTGCCGACCGCGGCTACTTCAATGGCGAGGAGATCCTGGCCTGCGAGCAGGCAGGCATCTGCGTGACGCTGCCCAAGCCGATGACATCGGGCGCGAAATCGGAAGGCCGCTTCGGCAAGCAGGACTTCGTCTATATGCCGGAGGAGGATGTCTATCGCTGCCCCGCGGGCGAGAAGCTCAAATTCTACTATGCCAACGAGGAACACGGGCAGAAGATGCGTCGCTACTGGACGAACGCCTGCAAGACCTGCGCAATCAAGGATCAGTGCACCACAGGCAAAGAACGCCGGATCACGCGATGGGAGCATGAGCACGTTCTCGAAACCGTGCAGCAGCGGCTGGATCAGGATCCCCAGGCCATGCGCCGCCGGCGCGAGACGGTTGAGCATCCCTTCGGCACGCTCAAGATGCGGATGGGCGCGACGCACTTCCTGATGAAGACGCTGCCGAAGGTCGCGAGCGAGATGGCGCTCAGCGTACTCGCCTACAATCTGACGCGCGTCATGAATATCGTCGGTACAAGGGCGTTGCTGGCAGCGATCAGAGCGTGAGTGTGGAGACCCCATTGCGCGCCGATCTCGAGCCAGACCTTGCCCAGCATTCCCCACGATGACTCAGAGGCGGCGCCTGATCGTCCAACAGGAAAAAATTGCTCAGATCAGCCGTGTCGGACGACATTGACCGGATCGTGGGCCGTCGCGGGCTGCGTCAGCGCGTTATCACGCAACCAAGACCCATTGCGGGCGAGCAACGACTGTCAAATCGAAATCGGCAAAAGAAACCAGGAGCTTCGATGTTATTTATGTCTGTTACCGCACGACCAACACCGGCACGCTTCCGTCCGCCAGGACCTCCGATGTTTGACTCCCCAACACTAGCTTCGTGAGGCCGCGATGCCCATGCGAGGCCATGACGATCAAGTCGCAGCCTCTCGACTTTGCTGTTTCGAAAATTGCAGTGGCTGGTTGCGCATTCGGAACATGCAAGAGTTCTGCAGATATCCCGATCTGCTCCGCCATTGCTCGAGCTTCATCGAGGATTTTGCCCGCACGTTCCTTGCAGGCTGCGTCAAAGTGATCAAACATTTCCTGCGAGGGAACCCATCCCACGTTCCCGCTCCCATAGCCTGCCAGCAGCGGTTCCGTCACGGTGATGACTGTCACTTTAGCATTCAAGGCCTTTGCTAAAGCCATCCCATGCTCAACGCCTTTTCTCGCGACATCCGATCCATCCGTGCTCAAGAGAATATTGGCGTACATTCACAGCCTCCCTTGCTCGTCGAACATTTTCGTCAGACGCGCGAGCAATTGAGCCGCGCCAGTTGCCCCGAGGGGTAGATGAGAAATAGATCGCCGGTATAGTGGAAATATTCTCCAACAAATCCTTTGTCGCAAACTTAAGTTGTATCTTGTTATTGCTGGTGATGCGGGGAGCAAGCATTTTACCCTCGGCGGTCTTCATAGACAGCTTGTTCTTGTCGTCCAAGGTCACGTTCAGATCGATTGGCTTTGATTGATCGGCCGGGTTGGTCGCTTCATGAATGACCTGTCCTTTGCAGGTAAACTGCTGTTCTGCGGCACCGCCGGGCTTAACCGCTATTGCCAGCAACACGAGGCACCATATAGCCAATTGAGTCGCCTGGACCATGAGATCGCTCCAATCGGGTACACGCAATTGTTAAGCTGAGAGCGGTCTGCAACATCTCCCTTGATCTGAATCAAAGCAATTCGCAGCAGCGTTGCATGCCGGGAGACATCGAGTTTCAATACCCAACCTGTGCGCTGCTTCGCCCATAATTGTCTATGCCCGCTATTGATGCTGTGGACGGCTCCTCCACCGGCACACGAGTGCCATGGATGTGGGCGCTGTTGAACGCTCCACGATTCGGAGGAGCGAGCCATGCAGACGATCACGACAATCGGTTTGGACATCGCCAAGTCGGTCTTTCAGGTCCACGGCGTTGATGCCGCTGGCGAGGTGGCCATCCGCCGCCAGTTGAAGCGTCGCTCTGTTTTGGCGTTCTTCCAGAAGCTGCCACCGTGTCTGGTCGGCATTGAGGCGTGCGCCTCGTCGCACCATTGGTCACGCGAGCTTCAGGCACTTGGCCATACCGTGCGGCTGATGCCGCCGGCTTACGTGAAGCCCTACGTCAAGCGTCAGAAGAACGATGCAGCTGACGCTGAGGCTATTTGCGAAGCGGTCACAAGAGCCAGCATGCGGTTCGTGCCAACCAAGACGCTCGAGCAGCAGAGCTGCCTGATGCTTCACCGCACACGCCATCTGCTCATCCGCCAGCAGACCGCGGTGATCAACTCGATCCGGGCTCACCTTGCCGAGTTCGGCATTGTCGCGCCGGTCGGGCGTAAAGGCGTTACCGAACTGCTCGCATGTTGTTGCCGACCCAAGCGACAAACGGGTGCCTGAGGTTGCCCGTGCGTGCCTTGCCGCGCTCGGCACTCAACTGCTCCGCCTGAAGGAGCAGATTGTGGAGTTCGATCGGATGATCATCGCCTGGCACCGTTCAAACGAGACAAGCTGACGGCTCGATGAAGCTCCCGGCGTCGGTCCGGTGCTGGCCACGGCTCTGGTCGCGACCGTTGCTGATCCAGAGTCCTTCCGATCAGGACGTAACTTCTCGGCCTGGATTGGGCTCGTTCCGAAGCAACACTCGAGTGGGGGTAAGGACCGGCTCGGCAGCATCAGCAAGCAGGGCGACCGCTATCTGCGCGGCCTGTTCGTGGCCGGCGCACTCGCCGTCATCCGCTACGCCAAGATCCACGGCACCAAGCATCGGCCCTGGCTCACGGCGTTGTTGGGGCGGCGCCCGACCAAGGTCGCCGCCATCGCGCTTGCCAACAAGATTGCGCGCATGGCCTGGGCCATGATGGCCAAGGGCGAGCGTTATAAGGAACCCGTCGCGCTGGCGGCGTGAACGAGATCGCGCCGGACAGCCGGCGTGATGTGAAGGTTGGGAGGGCGAACAGCACGTAATGCAGAGCCGGTCGATCCGGCGGTCAGGACAACCCACTTGTGCCATCGCATTGTCGAATGCGGGTTTTTGACCGGGACCTGATCCGCGGAGGGCATTATGGCCAGCGGTCATGTGAACCGCACCTACAGGCCGAACACATGGCTGCACCGACCAATGCTGCATACGTGCAGAAAGTTCTTGCCAACTCGGAGCCGTCCACACATGGCCCATCGCGTCATTTCGGTGCGATGCGGAATTTGGTCGCTATCGGGGCATAGCGGACTTTGGCGAGCGGGCCGCCCGGCAGATTAATGGGGTGGACGCTCGACGAAAACTCGGATAACGACTTCGAGAGCCCAAGAGGGGCATCAAGATGGACATCAGGATGGACCTCAATCAGCCGGTTGATGCCTTGCCGGTGTAAACCGCCAGTTGAGCGTCGAAAGCCCGCTTGTAGGCGGGCCGCGCTTCGCCGCGGGCGACATAGACGATCAGGTTCGGAAATTCGTCGAGAATGCCCGATGATTTCAACCTGAGCAGCACCGACACCATCATCAAGTCGCCCGCGCTGAACGCACCGTCGAGCCAGTCGGCATCGCCGAGACGCGCGGACAACTGGTTCAGCCGGTCGCGCACACGATCCTCGACAAGCGGCAGACGCGCCTCATACCAGGGCTTGTCGCCTTCCAGCAGTTTGGCGTTTGCGAGTTCAAGGATCGGGGGCTCCACCGTGTTGAGCGCAGCAAACATCCATGTGATCGCGCGCGCCCGCGCGTCCGCCTCAATCGGCAGCAGGCCCGCATGGCGCTCGGCGATATGGAGCACGATCGCCCCTGTCTCGAACAGTGCGAGATCGCCTTCCTCATAAGTCGGAATCTGACCGAACGGATGAAGCGCCTGATGCGCGGGTTCTTTCATCGCATGGAACGAAACAAGACGAACCTCGTAGGGTTGGCCCGCTTCTTCAAGCGCCCAGCGAACGCGCGTATCACGCGCCAGTCCCTTGCCGCCGTCGGGTGAGCGTTCAAAGGCGGTAATGGTGATGGTCATGGCGAAGCTCCTCCTTGGCGAAAATCATCGGCTGCGAGGCGATTGGTCAAGCCGCCAAAGACGCTTGAAAATCTATCCGTGCGGCTCAGCAAATCCACAAAAAATGTCCCGGTTAAAGCACTCTTAAACCGAATGTTGAACGATAGCTGACCTTGGCAAGGAGTTGGTCAGCCTCGCGTAAACCTGTGCCCGACGCGGCTGTGTCCCGCGCGTAAGTTTTCCCGGCAGGCTCTCTCGGCACCGCGCATCAGTGTTCGCGGTCTCCGATATTCATGAGGGAGCAGACGTTCGTTCGCTTTGATTGATTAAAGAGATTTGAGAGAAGGTTGTCGTGGATGCTCACCTGGACCGGCGTTCTGGATCGACCCGCATATCTCCGGAAATGCGCAATCGTCATTGCAGTTCTCATCGGAACGATTTTGCTTTTTCCTTTCGTCTTGAGGGCGATCGTAGGGGCTTTCCGGTGTGGCATAGACACATGCGGAGCCGTCGGTCTCATTGTGGCGACGGTTCTCAGGCCCATTCTCTTCGCTGTCACTCTGGCCATGGGGCTGAGTGCATGTATCCGCAGGGCGCGCGACGCAGGCCTTCGTCCCTGGATCGGAGCGTTTCCGATTGTCATGTTGGCCGCCGATCAGGACTTCCTGCAATACGCCGGCGCAGGCTGGGCCTATGCCTTCTCATCCGGTGTTTTCGGCCGCATGCCTGTCTATGCGTTGTTTGGTGTCGTGCTCATGGGCCTGCTGGCCGTCCCCGCGCGCGATACGCTCCGCGGCGGCGGAAACCGCACGCTGGACTGGGTGTTGGCCGTCATGGCGGGATGGTTGACCCTCGGGGCGATGCCGCGGGTGCTCAACGTTCTGTTCCTCACCCAATTGTCGGTCGAAATCAGGAAAATATTTTACGTGTTCTCGCGTTACGCAGTTTACGCGATGCTTCTCTTCTTTGTGTTGGCTGCCTGCCGTATCTGGCTGTCGCGCTCTCCCGCGTCTGCGAGGGGCGCTCGTGAACCGGAGAGGCTTTATCGTGAACCGGAAATCGCGTCCGAAACGCCGGACCTGTGGCAACCGAAGCGCGCGGTACTGATCGGCGTCGCGATCACTTTCGCAATCATACTCTGGTCGCTTCGGGTGAATGAAGGCACATCCTTTGGATCCTGGTCAGCGGTGTTGTTCGGGTTGATCGTGCTTCTGCCGACACTGGTGCCTTCGTTCGTCATCTATACGGCGCTGACGGCGGCCGGTTTGCGGCTCGCGGCAAAACGGGACCTGATTGCGATCACTGCCTTTTTGATCTGCCTGATTCCGTTCGGTCTTTGGATGCAGTCCAGCCGGTCTGCATTGGCAGCCAAAGCGCAGGGGCAGGCGACCATCGCCGCGATCCCGAAGACGTCGCTGCCCGCGAAAATAGAAGCGGTGGTGATCGAAGGTGACGACTGGTCGCTGATCAATTGCGCGCGCCTCCTGATGTTATCCGGCAATTACCATGTTGGCGATGTCCTGACTCGCGGACAAGGCAGTAGCGGCGGGTATCTCCGGTATACGAAGGCGACAGCCAATGGCGCGGTCGACAGAGGAATAGCAGCCGACAGCGTGCCCGCCGATCATGTCCTCATTCGATTTTCGCGCAGCCCGAAACTCGCTCCCCAAACCGGGCTCCCAAGGGACGCCGCGTCACCACCGGTTGAGATCTACGCCGTCGAGGCCGGTGGCGAGCGACTTGTTGCCTTCACCTATACGGCGTTCAACCGGCCGCCGCATTTCCCGCCGATGCTGACGTCGATGGGGTGGTTTCGCGGCAGCAACGCCTCCACCAGCCAAACATCATGCAAAAGCACGGACGCGTTCATCCAGCGCGAGCTGCTTGACAAGTTGCCGCCACGCCGCACTTGAGCGCCGCGTAACAGCGAGCGAATGACTGCTCGCTATGGTTGTTGCCGGGGACACTGGACTGGTCATCATTCCCGCTTATCTTGGTGCGACGCGTTCGGTGCGCTTCGGATGGAGGAGACAGGCATGGCGACGACCCGAGGCTTTACCGGACGCCCGCAGCCGCCGGACCTGAGCAAGCGCATTCCGCCGGGACAGCATCTTGAGGAAGACTTTCCGGTTTTGAGTGCCGGGCCGACGCCGCGCATCCGGATCGAAGACTGGACCTTCACGCTCAAGGTCGGCCCCAGGCCCGTGAAGAAATGGACGTGGACCGAGTTCAACGCGCTGCCGATCACGACCATGACGCGCGACATTCACTGCGTCACCACCTGGACCAAGCTCGACACCGCATGGGAAGGTGTGCTGGTCGATGACATTCTCAAGGCAGCGGGCGTTGAGCCGCCGACGCCGTTCGTTCTGGCGCATTCGCTCGACGGCTATTCCACCAACGTGCCGATGCAGGATCTTAGCCGAAAAGGCGATGGTGGCGCTGCGCTATGACGGCGAGCCGCTGGACAGCGACCATGGCGGCCCGGCGCGGCTGTTGGTGCCGCATCTCTATTTCTGGAAGTCGGCCAAATGGCTCAACGGTCTCCAGTTCACGGAGCGCGACGAAGCAGGATTTTGGGAGCTTCGCGGCTATCACATGTATGGTGATCCGTGGCGTGAACAGCGCTTCTCTGGAGATTGAGTCCACGCATGTCAGAAGGCCCTGTACGCTGGCAGACCGCCACCGTGATCGATATCGTCGTGCGCACGCCGCGCATCAAAAGTTACTTCCTCTCGCTCGAGCATCCGTTCCCGTTCACGGCGGGGCAGCATGTCGACATTCGGCTCACTGCGCCTGACGGTTATCAGGCGATGCGCAGCTATTCCATCGCGTCGGCGCCGGAGCACGGCACCAGCATCGAGCTTGCCGTCGAGCAGCTGAAAGACGGCGAGGTGTCGGGCTTCATGCATGATGTCGTCGTGGTCGGCGACGAGATCGAGGTGAGGGGACCGCTGGGCGGACACTTTATATGGTCTGTCGCGGACGGTGGTCCGCTGCTGTTGCTGGGCGGCGGCTCCGGTGTTGTCCCGCTGGTGTCCATGGTGCGTCATCTGAAGGCGGCGCATCTGGCGGCATCGACCGTTCCGGCGCTTCTTCTGCTCTCGGCGCGCACATGGGACGAAGCCCTCTATCGCGACGAACTCTCGTCGCTGAAGGAGGAGATGCCCGGCTTCAAGTTTGTGTTGAGTCTCACGCGCGAAACCACTGAGCACGGTCAGGATTTCGGACGGCGCATCGATGCTGCGATGGTGGCCGATGTGGTGAAGCGTCTGCCGGGACCGCCGGTGCATGTCTTCGTCTGCGGGTCGAATGCGTTCGCGAATGCCGCGGCGGACGGCGCGCTGGCGGCCGGCATTCCTGCCGCATTGATCCGAACCGAACGATACGGCGGTTAAGACATGGTGGCTAAGACATTGTGTGAGGCGGAGAGCGTATCATCATGACAGAACAACTCGCTCAGGACGCCTCAGCCACTCCCGCGCGACCGCCATTTATTAACCGGGCCACGTTTGCCGTCACCATCGGCAACATGCTCGAGTTCTACGATTTCATTACCTACAGCTTTTTCGCGATCCAGATCGGCCGCACGTTTTTCCCCACCCATGGCGAGTTCGGCAGCCTGATGCTGTCGCTGGCGACATTCGGTGCCGGCTTCATCACAAGGCCGATCGGCGCGCTCGTGCTCGGCACCTATTCGGACCGCGTGGGCCGCAAGCCCGCGATGATCCTGAGTTTCACCATGATGGGATCTGCCATCATCGTGCTGGCGCTGACACCGTCCTATGAGAGCATCGGCATTGCCGCACCGATCATCGCCATCCTCGCGCGCATGGTGCAGGGCTTCTCGCTCGGCGGCGAAGTTGGTCCCACCACGGCGTATCTGCTGGAAGCTGCAGCACCGGGCAGGCGAGGGCTCGCGGTGTCGTGGCAGCCTGCGAGCCAGCAGATCGCCGCCACGATCGGTGCGCTGGTCGGCGTTATTCTGTCAGAGACCATGAGCCCCGCCGCGCTTGATGCCTATGGCTGGCGCATCGCCTTTCTGCTCGGGGCGGTTTGCCTTCCGTTCGGTCTGTGGATGCGCAGCGGCTTGCCGGAAACCTTGCATCTGCCAGAGGACGCGCAAGAGAGCGGGCAAAAGAGCGCGACACCTTCGCCGGAGTCCGCAATCAAAGCGCCAATCAAACCGCCCAGTGCGGTGCGCGCGCATCTGCGCCTGCTGATCCTCGGCCTGCTGGTGCTCGCGAGCGGAACGATCATCACCTACGTCACGCAATACATGACGACTTATGCCGAGAACACGCTGCATGTGCGCCCGGGACTTGCGTTCGCCACCACCGTGGTGAGCAACGCGCTGGGTCTTGCGGGCGTACTTTATGGCGGCTGGCTCGCGGACCGTTACGGGCGCTGGCCGATCATGGTGTGGCCGCAGCTCGCAGCGCTCGTGCTGACCTATCCGGTGTTTCTGTGGATCGTGAACACCCACAGCGCGCTGGCGCTGCTCGGCGGCTTCGGCGTGTTGTCGCTGATCGGCAGCATTCCCTACAGCGCGTTCTATGTGGCGCTGGCGGAGGGATTGCCGAAGCACATTCGCGGCGGCGCGTTCGCGATCATTTACGCGGTGGCGATTGCCTTGTTCGGCGGCACCGCGCAACTGGTGGTGACGTGGCTCATTCATGTCACCGGCAACGCACTCGCGCCTGCGTGGTACATGCTGTTCGCCACCGCCGTCGGCCTTGCCGCCATGACGATGATGCGTGAGACCGCGCCGGGGAAGCGCGTGACCCGAGAGTGATCGAAGTCAACGACATAAAACGATCAGAAAACCTGAAACGATCAGAGCACTTAAAACGATCAGAATACTTGGCGCGACCGAAACGTCTGTTTCTGGCGCAAAGCCGTCATCGGCATTTACTTAGATCTAGCGTCGATCGGGACGGCTGTGGAGCTAGTCGTCTTCCAGGTGCGATTTGCTGTGGCGGAGGGCGGTGGGCCTACCACCACCCGGTTTTACCGATTTAGGCGTATTGCTGCGGTTTTCCGCCACCATCACGCGCCAGCGGGCCAGACGCTCCGATCTGAGTGTGCCGTTGGACACCGCCGCGCTGACCGCGCAACCCGGCTCGTGGTCGTGAGTGCAATCGCGAAACTTGCAGAGCGGGGCGAGCTCGGTGATTTCTGCGAACAACTCATCGATACCCGCGGCGGCGTCGCTGACATGGAGGGTGCGCATTCCCGGCGTATCGATCACCCAGCCACCACTCGACATCGCATGAAGCGAGCGTGAGGTGGTCGTGTGACGTCCTTGGGCATCATGCTCTCGAATGCTCCCGGTCTGCTGAAGCTGGTCCGGCGCCACACCCGCCAGCGCGTTGACCATGGTGGATTTCCCCACCCCCGATGAGCCGACCAGCGCCACCGTCTGTCCTTCACCGCACCAGGCACGCAGGTCGCCGGTGGCATCGCCACTACGGGGATTGCAGACGACTACCGGCAGTCCCCGCTGCAGCGCGACTGCCTGCTCAAGGTATGACTTGGCATCCTCAGCGAGGTCGGCTTTGGTCAGCAGAATCACCGGCGTGATGCCGGCTTCATTGGCCAATGCTACATAGCGTTCCAGCCGGGTGACGTTGAACTCTGCATTGCATGACGTGACGACAAATAGCGTATCGATATTGGCGCCGGCGAGTTGCGGTGACCGGTTGCCCTCGGTGCGCCGCCCCAGCACTGTCTTGCGCTCAAGGCGGCGGTGTATCAGGAAAGATTGCGGGTCGGCGAGCGCCCAGTCACCGACGGCAAAATCACCGGTGTTGCTCCTGGCCGGAAGCATCGGTCTGATCAAACCAATCTCGGATATTCCAGTGATGCGCGTCCGATGGACGGCGGAGATGCGGACTGGCAAAACGCTTGCCTCATCCGGCAAGATCTGGTCGCCGAAGAAATCAGACCATCCCAGATCTGCAAGTGACGATCCAGGCAACCCGTCTGAATGGGTTGTCACTGTGCCTTCCAGCAGAAAGCTGAGTTATTCATATCCACCCCAAGGCCGGGCTTATCGATAATGATGCCTATAAACACATACACCTAGATCCGTGATAACGAAATCCGCCACGTGGGGGAGGCGCGCGCGCCTGCTGCAGTTTCGGCAAGTGGCAGCATTGCGGACATTAGACCAGCTTTCTCACCGAGTTCCTTCTCCAACTGACTTGAACCGGTAGTATCAGCCGAGCTCTGAGGGGCAGAAATGAAGCGGCGCGAATTCATCGCACTGATCGGCACCTCGGCGGCATGGCCAGCCGCAGCACAGGCGCAGCAGCCGCCGACGCTAGGCTCACTCACCTCGTAGCGCGGATTAGCGCCAGCGTAATCCGCCGTTACAATCACGACATCGACGGGTTACGCCTTACGGCTAACCCGTCCTACGCGCTCGGCCTCAAAGGCAAAGGCTGAGCACCTTGATGTGGCACCCGCTGGATTTGGGCCGGGCTGAGGGAGCGGCGTCACGTTTCACCGCAACAAGAGGCTCCTTGTCTCTCTTGCCCTTGCCCGGCTTCGGCTCGTAATCGCCGGCGATCACCATGGCCCAGTAGGTGCGCTTGCCGCTTGCATCCTTGGCGCTCGCAATCCCGACGCGGGAGGCATTGTGCAACAGCAGGTTCTCGCGATGCCCGGAGGAGTCGATCCACTGCCCGAGCGTCTTCTCGAAACTGTCGTAGCCGTAGGCAATGTTCTCGGCGGCGCGCCCCGCACGCGCCGGCGCGACCCGCATGGTGAACGAGCCGAGCACCTCATGACTGAGATCATTCTTCGCGGCCATCGCTCGCGCCTGCTCCAGCGCAATGCGGTCGAGGGTTGCATCACGCACGACGCGGACCTCACCATGCTTGAGGCGGAAACCGGAGATCAGTTCGGCTGGCGACTCGGCGGCCATCGCAGGCGTGGCCAGCAGCAGAAAGCCTGCGGTCACTCTGCCAACTGCGCGGCGTGTCATCGTCCCCAAGTGTCCCGTGCTCCCCAAATCATCGCTAGACCCGGTCGCTTTTCCATCAGCAATGTGGACGCCTGAAGGCACGGGCGGTGTGTTCTGTTCTTGATGCTGTGGACGGCTCCTCCACCGGCACTTGAATGCCATGGATGTGGGCGCTGTTAAGGCTCCCACGATTCAGAGGAGCGAGCCATGCAGACGATCACGACAATCGGTTTGGACATCGCCAAGTCGGTCTTTCAGGTCCACGGAGTTGATGCCGCTGGCGAGGTGGTCATCCGCCGCCAGTTGAAGCGTCGCTCTGTTTTGGCGTTCTTCCAGAAGCTGCCACCGTGTCTGGTCGGCATTGAGGCGTGCGCCTCGTCGCACCATTGGTCACGCGAGCTTCAGGCACTTGGCCATACCGTGCGGCTGATGCCGCCGGCTTACGTGAAGCCCTACGTCAAGCGTCAGAAGAACGATGCAGCTGACGCTGAGGCTATTTGCGAAGCGGTCACAAGAGCCAGCATGCGGTTCGTGCCAACCAAGACGCTCGAGCAGCAGAGCTGCCTGATGCTTCACCGCACACGCCATCTGCTCATCCGCCAGCAGACCGCGGTGATCAACTCGATCCGGGCTCACCTTGCCGAGTTCGGCATTGTCGCGCCGGTCGGGCGTAAAGGAGTTACCGAACTGCTGCATGTTGTTGCCGACCCAAGCGACAAACGGGTGCCTGAGGTTGCCCGTGCGTGCCTTGCCGCGCTCGGCACTCAACTGCTCCGCCTGAAGGAGCAGATTGTGGAGTTCGATCGGATGATCATGGCCTGGCACCGGTCCAACCAAACGAGCCAGCGCCTTCATTGCATTCCCGGGGTCGGTCCGATGCTGGCGACCGCCCTGGTCGCGAGTGTTGCTGACCCCGGGACCTTCCGATCAGGACGTAACTTCTCGGCCTGGATTGGGCTCGTTCCGAAGCAACACTCGAGTGGGGGTAAGGACCGGCTCGGCAGCATCAGCAAGCAGGGCGACCGCTATCTGCGCAGCCTGTTCGTGGCCGGCGCACTCGCCGTCATCCGCTACGCCAAGATCCACGGCACCAAGCATCGGCCCTGGCTCACGGCGTTGTTGGGGCGGCGCCCGACCAAGGTCGCCGCCATCGCGCTTGCCAACAAGATTGCGCGCATGGCCTGGGCCATGATGGCCAAGGGCGAGCGTTATAAGCAACCCGTCGCGCTGGCGGCGTAAACGAGATCGCGCCGGACAGCCGGCGTGATGTGAAGGTTGGGAGGGCGAACAGCACGTAATGCAGAGCCGGTCGATCCGGCGGTCAGGACAACCCACTTGTGCCATCGCATTGTCGAATGCGGGTTTTTGACCGGGACCTGATCCGCGGAGGGCATTATGGCCAGCGGTCATGTGAACCGCACCTACAGGCCGAACACATGGCTGCACCGACCAATGCTGCATACGTGAAGAAAGTTCTTGCCAACTCGGAGCCGTCCACACATGGCACAAGGCGGGACAACAGGCGGGCGGCGAGCGCGGGGGGTAGAGTGGCTGCCCGGCCAAGGGTATCCTGCTAACGCAGCAAGGGTGCGGCGTGGGTCGTGCCGGCTGCCGCAGCCCATTTTCGCGCCAAATTAGGAGCACGCCGATGACCCCGCTCGATGTATTCGGAGGCGTCATGTACTTCCTCTTCTTCGCACCGTTCCTCTTTCCGCTGGCGCCGTGGTTCGCCAAAAGCCCGCGCGGAGCCTGGCTAGTCTGTTGCGCGGCCGTTTCCGTACTTGTCCTCCTTTTCCCGGCCATGTTTTCGTGGGGGTGTGACTGGTCAAACTGCGGCCAAGGAGCCGTTGCAATTTTCATCGTCGCTCCAGTTTGGCTGCTCTTTGCCGTGATCACGCCGCTTTCCGCCTGGGCGGCGGCGCACAAACTTGCACGCACGCCGACATCCGACCCGCCCCGGTCCGTTCCCTGACAGGCCGCCGGTACGAGGTGTTGGAGTCAGCGCCGCTGATCTATCGCGCGTCAGCCCTCACAAACAGCTCGCACCTCACCCTCAATTGAGAATGCTCATTGTCCACTACTAAACGTCTGAAAGAGTCAAAGCGCGCTCCGAGATATCAATCCGTTCATCCGCGACAAGACCGATTACACGACGCATTGTGCCGCGAAACAGATATACGATGTCGACAAAAGTCTGTTTGCAAACAACCAGCGCTATATTGCTGCGGTGCACGAGTTTGCAGTTGGACCCATAGCAGACTCGCGGCGAAGAAATCGTACTATCGCACGTGGCTTCGGACCGATCGCTTTGCCCCCGAAGCGGTCGTAAATTCCGTAGGACGCGTGACCGGGAAGATTTCGCGCACATATGCCCCAAGCAAACTGCAGAACGCCGTGGCGTAGCGCGGTAGGGGGCGCCGCTTGTCCCAGAACATGGCCAATGGCTCGCGCAGCGGCTTGCCCTGATAGGTTAGGCCCACGATGCGCAATCGATATCGATCGGCACGCAAGGTTGATGGAATAATGGCAATCCCATTCCCGCCTTCTGCCATGGCCAGCAGGGTGTGCGGCGTTCTGCTTTCAAACGTGATGTTTGGTTCGAGCCCGGCGAGACGGCAGGCGGCATCAAACGTACGGCGAAAGATGTACCCGCCGTCCAAGAGCAGTAACGGGTAAGGCGCGAGATGATCGATCTCGACCGCGGCGCCTTTGCCGAACGGTAGTGAGCGATGGCAGGCGGCGAGTTGCTCGACGAATTCCAAAGGATGGCTCCCGAAATGCCGGTCGCCGAGTTGCACCGCGTGAGCCAGGTTCTGCCCAAGGTGAACCTCGCCGCGTTCCAGCATGCCCCGGACGTCGGACCATCCGATCGCCTCGATCAATTTGACCTGTACATTAGGAAAGCGCTCCGCATATCGATGCAAGAAGCCCGAAACGCCGCCTTCGATAAATTGAGGAGAAGCTGCAACTTTCAGCACGCCGATGTCGCCGCGCCGGAGCATTTGCGCGCGTTCGTCAAGCCCGCTGGCGTAGCTCAATAGGCCGCGACAATCGTTGAGAAGTTGCTCGCCTTCTCCGGTCAGCACCAGGCCGCGCCCCAGGCGATCGAAAAGCTTGAAGCCCAATTCCTGTTCGAGCGCGGCGATCTGCCGGGACAGCGCGGGCTGTGCGATGCGAAGGCGCAACGCGGCCTTCGAGACGGTGCCGAGCTCTGCAACAGTCACAAACGTTCGCGCGTGTCGCAAGTCCATGCCATAATCCTATGCCGAGGCAGCATTGGAATCCAGACCATTTATGTATTGGACGCATGGGCTCCGCCCCAGGGATAATATCCGGAGATTGCTGACGGATGGAGGTCGACATGCACGATGTAATGCGGCGGCTCGCGTTCACGGCCTTGGGGGTGTTGCTGGCGGGATCCCAGGCAGAGGCACAGGCTTGGCCGGCTAAACCGCTACGCGCGATCGTGCCGATTGCGCCAGGCAGCATTACCGACATCGTCCCGCGCGTCGTCTTCGAGCAGCTCTCGGCGCAACTTGGACAGACCGTCGTGGTGGAGAACCGTCCCGGGGGAGCGCAAACGATCGGGGCCAGCGCAGTCGCGAAGTCGGACCCTGATGGCTACACGTTGCTGGCCAACTCCGCCGCACACGTTATCGCGCCTGCGCTCAACGCGAACCTGAGCTACCATCCGGCGCAAGACTTCGCCGCGGTCATCCCGCTCGGCATCGTGCCGAACGTCTTGGTCGTCTCGTCAGAAAAGGGATTCAAGACTGTCGGCGACTTCGTGGCAGCCGCCAAAGTGAAGCCGGGGGCAATGAATTTCGCTTCGGCTGGTGTCGGGACCGCGACGCATCTCAGCGCCATGCGTTTCCAGTCGAGCGCCGGCGTGCAAGCGGTGCATGTGCCGTTCAAAGGGGGGCCGGAGGCAATTACCGAGCTGATGGCAGGGCGCGTGGACTTTTTCTTCGCGCCGGTCGGAGTCGCGCTTCCGTATGTAAAGGAGGGCAAGCTCGTCGCACTCGTTGTGAACAGTGCCGAACGTTCTGGCGCGCTGCCTGACGTTCCGACAACGTCGGAGGCCGGCTTCACGAATGCCGAATACCCGTTCTGGATCGGCATCTTCTTGCCGGCCAAGACGCCGCGCGAGATTGTCGAGAAGCTTCACGACGCGACCCTCAAGGCCCTACAAGCTCCAAAAGTGAAGGATAAGCTCGCTACGCTAGGCGTCGACCCGATGGTGATGACGCCCGCTGAATTCGACGCGCATGTCCGGAAGGAGATTGCCCTGAACACCGCCTTGGTTGAGGCGATCGGATTGAAGGCGCAGTGAACGAACGTTCTTATTGCGGACTTCGTCGTCGAAGCGGGCGTAAGCACGGGTTTGCAGCAGGGGCACATGGACATCTCTTCGACTTTCGTATCGTCGGATGGCGATGGCTACGAACTGCAAATGGGGCGGTGGAGCCGAAGGCTCGCGCCCCTTTTTGTCGATTTTGCCGGAATCATTCGGGCAGAGAATGTGCTCGATGTCGGTTGTGGAACCGGAAGCTTAAGCTTTTGCCTTGCACAGAACTCTGCGATCTCCTCGATTTGCGGCGTTGACATATCACCGACGTATATCGAACATGCAAGAAGACAAAACGAAGACCCGCGCGTCACCTTCCAGCTAGGTGACGCCTGCGCCTTGCCGTTTCCCGAAGCTTCCTTCGACCACACGTTCTCGATGCTGGTCCTTCAATTCATCCCGCAACCAGCTCTCGCAGTGCGCGAGATGTGTCGTGTCACTCGGTCAGGGGGCACCATCGCCGCCGCCACTTGGGACACGGGTGGTGGTCTCTTGACCTATCGGATGATATTCGACACGGCCGCGATGTTCGACCCCGACGGAAATGCGTTGAGGAGTAGAGCCTACGGGAGACCACTGCGCCGGTCCGGGGAGTTAGCCCGAGCATGGCGTGAAGCCGGCTTAAGCGACGTCGTCCAGGACATGTTGACGATCCGCATGGACTTCGAATGCTTTGCGGATTTCTGGGCGCCTTCGGAGGGCAGCGACGGACCAGTCGCGGAATACGTCCGCACACTCTGTACGGAAGCCCGGGTAAAGCTTCGGCAGTTGGTCAAGCTTGCTTATCTGGAAGGCGAGGCGGACGGACCGCGGTCTTATGCGGCGATCGCTTGGATCGTGAAGGGGATCGTTCCGGAAAATGCCAAAAACCATAACTTGGTGGGGCATTGATATGGCTTGCTGAATGGCGCCCGTCGATCACCCACTTCCGTTTTTGGCGGTGGGTTCAATTGATCGCTGCAACACATTCGGCGAACTTCTCAGCTGGGGTTTGATAGAGCAAGGTCTTCCGCGGCCTTTCATTGAGCTGCCTTGCGATGGCGCTGAGTTTGGTCTGACTATGCAGGGACAGATCGGTTCCGCGTGGGAGATATTGGCGCAGCAATCGGTTGGTGTTTTCGTTTGAGCCGCGCTGCTAAGCCGGCGAGGATACGCGCGGTGCAGGAGCACATCGTCCGCGGCGGTATCAACTATCACTTCAACACGCCGGTCGTTGCGAAGTACTGATCATCCACCAAAAATACACTTCAAAAGCCCGGGTTGTGCCCGGGCTTTTTATTTTGCGCCCATAGGCGCGCCTGAAACATGTCTGCGGCTGGCTGATGTTGAAGATCACGCGCAAGATCCCCGGCACCACGGCCTTCGATGGCAATGGAGATCGAGCCAGACGGCTTAATTAATCAGCGGTGCCAACCGGCTGGCGAGTTCGCGTTGCCCTGCTGCATTCAGGTGAATGCCATCCGTCACCACCAGGCCTTTTGCTTTCGCAGCCTGGTAGTAGGGGCCCGCGTTGATCACGCGTATCCCACGCGCTTTCAGGCGCGTAACGATTTCGCCATAACCGGCCTTGGCCTGCCCGACCGTGTTACCGCGACGTACGTCATTTCCGCCGATCAGCAGGATCACGATCCGCGTGCCTTGGGGCACGGCGCTGTCGAGCCTGCCGAGGACGCCGGTGGTCGTATCCCCGGAGATGCCCTGGTTGCTCACCGAGTAATTCTTTCCCCTGGCGCGCAATATGGCCTGGAGCTGCTCGGGAAAAGCCTCGCCGGACGAGACGCCACGGCCTTGCACCACGCTGGCGCCGAGCGCGACGATCTGGGCATGGGAGGAAGAGGTGAAGACGGCTTGGCCGAGAAGAAAAGCCAGAGTCCAAAGAATAGCTTGTCTGACAAATTTCATGTTCCACCATTGGTTTAAAAGAGAGCCGGAGCCTCAAAAAAAACGGGGAGACACGGAAAGGAGGCGGGCGCGGTATGTTAAACAAAACCCGCCCGGCGGCAATGACCGACCGCGTTACCGGCTTCGCTGATCCATGACTTTCTCTCAGGCGCGCCCTGGAAGCGGCAATGGGACCAGCGGCAACAACCTTAAATCCTCGATCGCCGCCTCGCGATGACCGAGGCCAGCGAGGTGAGCCGCGTTTGTCGCAAACGCCATGAAGGACGCTACGCTGTTTTGGCGCACGAGCAAGGCGTGATCCCAGCGTTCATCCTCCGGGCCGATGAGAGGCGATCCGCTGTCAGCCATCAGCACCACGTCGCCGCCGCTGTCCTTCAAGGAGAACATCGTCTGCGCGATGTCGCAGTCGAAGGCCTCACGCCCGCTGATCGGCTGTCCGGCTTGCGCCCACGATAGGCATGCCCGCTAAGGGCGAGGTGCGGACCTTCAAAGGTGAGCCGTTGAAGGGATCGCGCAGCGCGCGGCATCATTTGGTATAGTGCTCGACGACAGAGATACGGGTCCCTTCGAAGGGACCCTCGGCCGTCTCGGCCTCGATCAGCTTGCCATCCAGAGTATAGGTCGTTCCGACGCCGACGCCGGAAAGCGAATTGCCGTCCCCGCTGATCGTGATTCGAAAGACCGCTCGTTGGTTACCAACATGCGTTCTGTTGGCATCGAACTTGAACGCCTGCCATGTCGCCTGGAATTCGCGTTCGCCGGTCTCCTGCCAAGCGCCGTGAGCCGCGCTCATGACAGGCGATCTATCCGTCGTTCGCACCGACGTCCCGTCCGAAATGAATGTCACAAGCGCGTACCCGCGAGACGGTGGCCGTGTGAAGGTGACATGCCACGTTCCGACGATGGCGGGTACGGCCTTCGCGGCCGTCGAGGCGGCGGGGCGCTCCTCGGCGCTCGCGCCGCCGTGAAAGGAAGAGCTTGCGACAGCGCACGCCATGATCACTCCAAGGATGTATATCGTGCGTTTTGCCATCGTCCCCTCCGTTGGGCGTGTGTGTGGGAGGACAAGCTAGGGCGGGCGCCCGGCGGCGCGCTTGATCAATCCCTGACTTTTTTCTGACAAAGCCATGATTCCTGCTAGGTTAAGCCATCCCTCCGAGGGGGACGGCTTCCATGCGGTACCGCTTCGGCAGTTGCGTTTTATCCCTGGACAGCCGAGAGCTGACGCGGGGACCGGACGTCATCGTCGTGGCGCCGCAAGCGTTCGACTTGCTCGTCTATCTGATCCGCCATCGCGAGCGAGTGGTCAGCAAGGACGAACTCATCGACGCCATTTGGGATGGCCGCGCCGTCTCTGATGCCGCGCTGACGACACGGGTTTACGTGGCCCGTGGCGCTGTCGGCGATAACGGACGCGAGCAGCGATACATCAAGACCTTTGCGCGTCGCGGCATACGATTCGTCGAAGAGGTTGAGGAAATCCACGCCTCGAACGATCGATCGTCAACCAAGCCCGCTACCTGTCACGCATCGCGGCTTGCAGTTGGATCGCAAGAGCCGTCGATCCGCGTCCACGTGTTCAAGCACGCTTATTCCGATCGCAGTTCTCTATGGCTAGGGGAGCTGGTCTCGGAGCAGGTGCGGATCGAGTTGACGAGACTGCGCTGGCTGAAGGTCATCGCTGCTGCGGAAGGAGCGCCGAATTTCTACGCTGAGCCCACAAATGCAGCACATCACGCGGCGGACTGCCGTTATCAGCTGCGTGGAAGCATCAACCACCTCGGCGGGCCCTGCCGGGTCACGGCCGAGGTCGTGGAGACTTCAAGCGGCGGCAACATCTGGGGCGAGAGATACGACACGAGAAGCACGGGCGGCCTCAACACCCAACGCTCGATCGCCGAAGCCATCGCGCGCGGCGCGGCCGCCGCCATTCTTGGCTGCGAGCAATCCCGCGCCTTGGCGATGATGCCGGACGATCTCGGGGCCTGGGAAGCCTACCAACTTGGCGTCTGGCATATGTCGAGCTGCAACGCGGATACAATCGGCGCCGCGCAGTGGCATTTCCAACGGTCGATCGATATCAACCCCCGCTTCTCATCGGCCTATTCGGCACTCGCATGGGCGCACATGATGGCAGCGTCAATCTACAGCAAGATGACCGTCGCCGAGGGATGCGAGCTGGCCCAGCCGCTCGTCTTGCAAGCGACAGTGCTTGACGAGTCCGATCCCGAACCCCGCGCGCGCCTGGCGTTGCTGAATTTCCTCAACGGCGAAGTCGGAAACGCCATCGAAGAAGCCGAGACCGTTTTGGCGGTGAAACCGGATTGCGCGAGCGCGCAGGGCGTCAAGGGCGCGGCGCTCATTGCGGCGGGCCACCGCGCACACGGGCGCAAGGCGATACGCACGTTCTTGCGCCTAAGCCCTAACGATCCGGTCCGGCCCGTGCGGCTCACGCAACTTGCGACCTCGCACTATCTTGACGGCGACTATGAGGAGGCGGCGCGAATTGCGAAAGACACGACACGGCGCTTCCCGTGGCATCCATTTGCGTATCGATGGCTGGCCGCCGCGCTCGGCCAGCTTGGTCGGGTAGAAGAGGCGCACACCACCCTTGAGGCGCTGCGAACCAGATGGCCCAACTCATTCGAAATGTACGTCGCCCGGCAACCGCCGTCCTATTGCCGCGCTGAATTCAAGCCTATGATGGCAGGGCTGCGAAGGGCTGGTTGGAGAAGTTGAGCCTGTGGATGCTCGCTGCCCGTTGGGAGGGCAGCTCTGGGTCTTGGTTGCGTGATAACGCGTTGACGCAGTCCGCGATCCGGTCAATGTCGTCCGACACGGCCGATCTGAGCAATTTTTTTGTGTTGGACGATCAGGGACCACCTCTGAGGCATCGTGGGGAAAGCTGGGCAAGGTCTGGCTCGAGATCAGCACGCAATGGGGTCTCCACACTCACGCTCTGATCGCTGCCAGCAACGCCCTTGTACCGACGATATTCATGACGCGCGTCAGGTTGTAGGCGAGTACGCTGAGCGCCATCTCGCTCGCGACCTTCGGCAGCGTTTTCATCAGGAAGTGCGTCGCGCCCATCCGCATCTTGAGCGTGCCGAAGGGATGCTCAACCGTCTCGCGCCGGCGGCGCATGGCCTGGGGATCTTGATCCAGCCGCTGCTGCACAATTTCGAGAACGTGCTCATGCTCCCATCGCGTGATGCGGCGTTCTTTGCCTGTGGTGCACTGATCCTTGATGCGTGCGCAGGTCTTGCAGGTGTTCGTCCAGTAGCGTCGCATCTTCTGCCCGTGTTCCTCGTTGGCATAATAGAATTTGAGCTTCTCGCCCGCGGGGCAGCGATAGACATCCTCCTCCGGCATATAGACGAAGTCCTGCTTGCCGAAGCGGCCTTCCGACTTCGCGCCCGACGTCATCGGTTTGGGCAATGTCACGCAGATGCCTGCCTGCTCGCAGGCCAGGATCTCCGCGCCATTGAAGTAGCCGCGGTCGGCAACGGCTTCGAGTTTATCGACTTGCAGAACGGCCTTGGCTTCCCGTGCCACGTTCGCTAGTTGTGAGCGATCTGAGCCGGTATTCGTTACTTCGTGCGTCACGATCAGATGGTTCACGGTGTCGACCGCGACCTGCACATTGTAGCCGACGACGCCCGAGCCACGCCCACTCGTTGCCATCGAGCGGCTGTCGGGATCAGTGAGCGAGATTTGGCTGTCGGGCGAGGCCAGCATTTGCTTCTCGTAGGCTGCGAGCTTGCCCATTTCCTCTTTCAGCTTGTCGAGCTTCTCCTTGAGCCGCGTCGTCTTGAGCACGAGCACGTCGGACGGGTCCTGCCTATCCGCCGTATCGAGCTGGGAGAGATACCGCGCCACACTCTCCTCGAGCTGCGCGCGCCGGCGATCGATCTTCCCTCGTGTAAAATTGCGATCTCGATTATTGACCGCCTTGAACTTGCTGCCGTCGATCGCGACGCTCGCCTTCGCCAGCAGACCCATCTGGCGACAGAGATTGACGAAGCTCGCGCACACCCTGCGGATCGCCGGGCCATTGTCCTTGCGGAAATCGGCAATCACCTTGTCATCGGGAACGAGCCGTCCGAGTAGCCATATGACTTCCAGGTTTCGGCCGGCCTCGCGCTCAAGCCGGCGGCTCGACTGCACCCGGTTGAGATAGCCGTAGATGTAAAGCTTCAGAAGAACGGAGGGGTGGTAGGCAGGCCGGCCTGTCGCTGCAGGCTCGACGCCTTCGAAGCCGAGATCGGCCAGATCGAGCCCGTCGACAAAGCAATCCACCACACGAACGGAATTGCTCTCCTCGACCCACTCATCGAGGCATTCCGGCAACAGCGTCGTTTGTCCGCGATCGGCACCCTCAACGAAGCGCTTCATGAATTGCCCCCGGCAAATCGCCAAGCGAATCATAACAGACAGCTCGTTTTCACGCAGCCAGGGTCATTTGCAGATGTTTCCGACCGGGCAGCCTATGTCTGCTCTACCCCTAGAAGCGGACAATTCGGATTTCTGAGTACACGCCATAGGGCTTTTTTGTTTTGCGCCCATCGGCGCCGCCTCTCACGCAGCGAGCCGGAGGATGTCAACGATATCGTCGACGGTGCGAAGCGGTTGCGGATTGGCGCGCGCAAAAATATGCGGCATCGCGGTTTCGCCGATCAGGCGGAATTGATCTTCCTTGACGCCGACATCGGAAAGACGGCGGGGAAGTCCGAGCTTCTCGATGAAATTGCCAAACGCTTCGCCGGCCTCCGTGCCGGGCGCGCGCAGCGCTTCCGCGATGTGCGTCTGGGCCTCAGCGGTCGCCGGCTGGTTATAGCGCAGCACGCTCGGCATCATCACTGCGGTGCAGAGATAATGCGGAACGTCGCATGTGCCGCCGAGAACGTGGCCGATGGCGTGACTGGCGCCCATCAGCACACGTGACTGCAGGCCGAACGCGGAGAGCCACGAGCCGAACTGGCACATTTTTCGGGCCTCGATGTCGTCGGGATTGTCCTTGGTCCGCAGCAAGCCGTCGTGGAGATAGCGCAGGCCGCGCAGGCACACGCTGTCGACCAGCGGATTGCCGCTTGTCGAGCAGATGGCTTCGATGCCGTGATCCATGGCGCGGGTGCCGGAGCCGAGCCACAGGGTCTGCGGGCAATGCCGTGTGATCTCGGCATCGAGAATGATCGAACGCGGCATCATCAGCGGGTGATTGAAGATCTGCTTGAGCTTGCGCCGGGTGTCCGTCACCAGACTGCCGGCATTGTACTCGCCGCCCGACAGCGTGGTCGGGACAGCAATCATCCGAACTTTCGGTGCGCGGAATGGTCCGGGTTTGGGTCCCTGCGGTGTCGAGACGACCTCGAATCCATCCAGGCCGCTTTCCTCGAAAATCTGATGCTCCATGCACATCAGCACAATCTTGGCGGCATCGACCACCGAGCCTCCGCCGATCGCCACGACGAGATCGGCATTCAGGTCCGCGGCCTGTCGCGCCGCTTCGACAACGACGGTGCGCGTCGTGTGTTGCGGGCACGCCGTCGAACACGCCCGCGCATCGCGCGCCGAGCGACGTTTTGATTTTTTCGATTTCATCGGTGGTGGTGTTGAGCGTGCGGCTGACGATCAGAAACACGCGGTTCGCATTCAGCCGTTGCGCTTCCTCAAGCACAGCCTGCGCAGCCGGCTTGCCATAGATCACCTGTTCCATGGGCGGATAGTGATAGGTGCCGATGTCCCGCATGGTGGCCTCCCGAATGCGCGATGAAGGCGAGGGATATCGGAGCGGTGCGGCTGCGGCCATCGAATCCTTTTGACGGGGCATGTTAGAAAATCTAACGTCGACGGAATGGACCGTCTTTTACCTTCCCTCGACGCGCTGCGCATCTTTGCCGTTGCTGCAAGGCATGAGAGCTTTTCGGCGGCCGCCGCCGAAATCCATGTCACCCACGGCGCTGTCAGCCAGCGTATCAAGCAGCTGCAGGCTGAACTGGGCGTCAATCTGTTTGAGCGCAGCGGCAACAAGATGCTGGTGACGCCCGAAGGACGCGTGCTGCTGCAGGAGCGTGGAGCTTGCCATCGGCGAAATCACGCGGGGCGTGGAGCTCCATCAGGGTCGCGACGAATTCGCGCGAACTGACGGTGAGCCTGTTGCCGGTGATGGCTGCGCGATGGCTGATCCCGCGGCTGTCACGGTTTCATCAGCGTCATCCCAACATCGACATCAACATCAGAACGAGTTTGAACCTTGCGACGTTTCAGTCGGACGGCGTCGATCTCGCCATCCGGTTCGGCCCCGGCGAATGGAGCGGCCTGCGCGCGATCAAGCTTGCGGATGAAGAACTGTTTCCGGTTTGCAGTCCGTCATTCAACGATGGCCGCCTGCCGACCACGCCTGCGGAGCTTCTGAAAATGCCGCTGCTCCGGGATACCAATCTGCCGTGGTCGTACTGGTTCGAAGCCGTCGGCATGACGGTACGCCGCGAGATACGCGGCACGTCATTTACCGATGCCAATCTGCTGCTTGAGGCGGCGGTCTCGGGGCAGGGCATTGCGCTCGCGCGAAAATCCATTTGCGCGCCCGAGCTTGGCGGCCGGACGATTGGTTCGACTGTTTCAGCAGACCTTCCGCACGGAATATTCCCATTTCATTGTCTATCCGCCGGCCAAGGAGCGAAACGGCAATGTCGTGGCGTTCCGCGACTGGCTCCTCGACGAGGCGCGAACCGACGCGATGAGGGGAGACTGACCGACGAGATTCAGCGCTCACGCCGCGGTCTTGATCCGTTCGCGGATCTGCGCGGCGTCGGTGGCCGGTGGTGCGCCGAAGAAGCGCGCATACTCTCGGGTGAACTGCGACGCGCTCTCATAGCCGATGTCATAGGCGACCGACGAGGCATTCACCGATTGCGAAATCAGCAGCTGCCGCGCCTGCAGCAGGCGAATGCGTTTCTGAAACTGGATCGGGCTCATCGCCGTCACCGCCTTGAAGTGACGATGAAAGGCGGAGACGCTCATGGACGTCATCCGCGCAAGCTGTTCGACTTCGACCGCTTCCGTGTAGTGCTCCCTGATCCATTGGATTGCCGAGCGCACCTGTGACAGTGCGCTGTCGGGCGCTGCGATGTCGCGCAGCATCCAGCCCTGCGGTCCCTGCAGCACGCGATAGAGAATTTCGCGCTCATAGGCCGGCGCGAGCGCGGCAATGTCCGCCGGCCGCGTCATCAGCCGCAACAGTCTCAGCCAGGCATCGAGCAGTTCAGGCGTAACGGTGCACACCGAATAACCGCCGCGCTGATGCCCGGTGTTGGGCTGCAGCTGGCACGTCCATCAGCAGGTCCGCGATCCTGACGGGATCAAGCATGAGCGCGACGCTTGTGTAAGGGCGTCCCGGACCGGCCTGATGCACGGTGCCGGTGGCGGGCGTATCGATCGACATCACGAAATAGTTCGCGATGTCGTAGTGATAGACTTGATCGCCGATGTTGAGCGTTTTGCCGCCTTGCAGGATCAGGTTGATCATCGGCTCATAGACGGCGGCGAGCTGATGTTCGGGGATCTCGCCGCGCACCATCACCACGCCGGGAATGCCGGTCTCGGTGCTGCGATTTTCGGCATGGGCCGTCAGGCGGCGCATCTCTTCAAGCATTGTTTCCATGTGGAAAATTCTGGACCGGCAGCCACGGGCTGGCAAGGTCAAAAGCAGGATTAGGCAAGCATGCGCCAGCTTTCGGCGGCTCGCGCGCTCCTCCGTTCTGGCAATTACCGCGTCATCGCAATGTCAGGAGACGGAAATGACGGATATGAAAGTTGCAATCATCACAGGCGGGAGCAGGGGCATCGGCAAGTCGGCGGCGCGCGAATGCGCCACGCGCGGCGTCGGCGTGATCGTCACCTATAACAGCCACAAGGCGGGTGCGGACGAGATCGTGCACGAGATCGAACGCGCGGGCGGCAAGGCGGTGGCGCTGGCGCTTGATGTCGGCAACGCCGCGAGCTTCCCCGGCTTTGCTGCCGAGGCCACGCGCACATTGCGCGACAAGTTCGCGCGGACCACGTTCGATTATCTGGTCAACAACGCCGGCTTCGGCATGTTCATACCGATCACGGACGTGTCGGAAGCGCTGTTCGACAGCCTGTTCAACGTGCACCTGAAGGGGCCGTTCTTTCTGACGCAGGCGCTGCTGCCTCTGATGGCGGATGGCGGCGCCATCCTCAACGTGACCAGTGCGTCGACCCGCGTGGCGACCGCAGGTGTTGCGCCCTATGCCGCCTTCAAGGGCGGGCTCGATGTGCTGACGCGCTACATGGCGAAGGAATTCAGCGACCGCCGCATCCGCGCCAATGCTGTTTCGCCCGGCCCGGTCCGCACTGATCTGGCCGCCGGCGCGCTCGACGCGAACCCTGAGTTCGCGGCGCTGCTGGCTTCGCAAACCGCGCTTGGCCGCGTCGGTGAGCCGGAGGATGTCGGCCGCATGATTGCGTCGCTGCTCTCCGACGACAACGCATGGATCAACGCGCAGACCATCGAGGTCGGCGGCGGTTACATGATCTGATCGTTCAGCGCAGCCGCCTCACGTCAGCGCGTCGTTGATCAGTCGCGCTGCCGCGAGGTGTGCTGCGTTATAACGGGGTGAGGCGGCGCGCTGGCTTAAACGAGCACGAGAATGCGGACGACGCTCTTCCTCCGCCTTCTTCGCGAGCCGGTGGTCTTCAAGAAATTCGATGTTCGCGTAGGCGCCTTGCTTCGCAAGCAGGTGATAGACGCTTCCGATCAGTGCGGGAACCATTGGCGCGGATTTCGCGCGAGAGCCGGCATCGCGAACAAAGCTGCAAGCTCCTGCCTCTGCCGCTCCGCAAGCTGTTCGACCATCGCCCCGCAAATCAAGGCCAGGCTGGTCAGCATAAAGAGACAAAGTTCAAGCATCGCCGGCAACCCCCACCTCAAATCCGCACGGGATCCTAAAATTCAGTCCGACGATGCACAACATGCGGTGCAAAGATTTCCCGTCTTATGTTGGGACGCATTCAAAATGCAGAAAAATTGAATGAACTATTGCGCCAATGTGTTTGAAGACACGCAATTGTCGAGCGTGAGCGCGCAACAGCTCGCTTGCTTGATCGTTGAAGAGGGAGATACGCCAAGCACCGCATGATTGCCTGCGAGGACACGGGCGTTGAGCGCACCTGTTGATTGCGACTTCACTTTTTCGGAGCTGGATCGGAACGGCTCCGCCACGCATATCGGACGGCGTCGCGCGAAAACCGCGTCGATAAAATCGGCTGAAACGGATACCGGCGCGATCACGCATCGCGCGGCTCAATGCAATAAACCTCTCAAGCGACTCTCACTCCACGCAAACGAATGTCGCGTGTCTCTCATTCCGCGCAAACCGGTGGCGCCGCGGTCACACATGTCGATATTCGGTCGGGATTCGGTATGAATCGGAGGCCATAACGCCATTACGCCGCGCGGCCGATGGTTCCATGCCGGGCAACAGGCTACCAAGCGCACTGGTGGGAATGCTTGGGGCACGTGCGCGATGAAGTCTGGAAGTGGAAGACCGTCGCGTGCCGCGCATTGCACGTTTTCAATTCAATCCCTGCTGAACAGTACCGCCATCGTGCGCGCCGGTTTGCTCGGCCTCGCGCTCTCCGGTGCGCTGCCCGCGACACCGGTTTGGGCCGATGGCGGCGGCTTCGGGCCTGGTGTCGATAATCCCGTTGGCGCCGGGGGCGATGGGATTTTTGGCGGGGGCGGCGCGGGCGTCACCGGCGGCGCAGGCAATGCGGATGTGTTCGGCAACGTCGCAGCGGGCGGCAGCACGCCGGGCGCCGCAGGCACTGACGGAATGGACGCGACCAGTTCGCCTGGTGGCGGCGGCGGCGGGGCGCACGGCTGGTTCGACCCCAACCTTCCGGGTGTGGCGGTCAGCGGTGGCAAGGGCGGCAACGGTGGCACAGCCATTGGGAATAATGCCGCCGGCGGCGGCGGTGGCGCGGGCGGTTATGGCACGGTCATCACTGGCACCGGGGGCCCCCTGTCTTTCGATGTCAACGGTGGCCTCGGCGGCAATGGCGGCGACACGGATAACTCTGCCTCCACGAACAGCATTGGCGGCGATGGCGGCTCCGGCGGCGTCGGATTGTACGCGGTCAACCCCGCAACACTGACGCTCAACGCTCGGGTCACCGGTGGTGACGGCGGCGCGGGCGGTTCGGCGCTGAGTACGGGAATCCAAGGCTTTGCAGGCAATGGCGGGCAAGGCGGCGCGGGACTGGTCCTGCAGTCCGCAGCAACAGCGCAGATCAATGCACGGGTTAGCGGTGGTCAAGGCGGCGCGGGCGGCGACGCGCCGTCCGGAATCGATGCCAACGGCCTGGACACGGCGGCGGAAGGCGCGCGGGTGGCGCGGGCATCGTGGCCCAGTCCGCCGCAACACTGGACATCAATGCAGCGGTCACCGGCGGCGATGGTGGCGCAGGTGGTTCGGCGGCTGCCATTGGTGCGGCCACCCCTTCCTCCGATCGTGGCGGCTCGGGCGGGAGCGGCGGCGCGGGATTGCTCCTGCAATCCGGTGGAACAGTGCACGTTAAAGCCCAGGTGACCGGAGGGCATGGTGGCGCGGGTGGTTCGGCGTCGATGACGGCGGCGGGGTCGAGCAGCCTCCTCCGTGGAGGGCAAGGCGGCGCAGGCGGCGCGGGCGTGGCTGTTCAATCCGGCGGGACGCTGGAGATCGAGGCCGGGGTCACCGGTGGCGATGGCGGCGCGGGTGGTTCGGCGACGATCAGTAGTCCGACGAACGTTAACGTCTCTAGCCCTTTTAACGACGCGGGCGGGGACGGAGGCGCGGGATTGCTTCTGCAATCCGCTGCAACAGCGCACATCAAGGCCCAGGTGACCGGAGGGCATGGTGGCGCGGGTGGTTTGGCGTTGATGCCGGTGACGGGGTCGAGCAATTCCCCCCATGGAGGGGCAGGTGGCGCAGGCGGCGCGGGCGTGGCGGCTCAATCCGGCGGGACGCTGGAGATCTATGCCGGTGCCGGGGTCATCGGTGGCGATGGTGGCGCGGGTGGTTCGGTTTCGGGACCGGTGTCGGGTTTTGGCGGCGGAGCCTTCGGAGGGGCAGGTGGCGCAGGCGGCGCGGGCGTGTTCGCTCAGTCCGGCGCGACGCTGCAGATCGATGCCGGTGCCCAAGTCACCGGCGGCAATGGCGGCGCGGGTGGTTCGGCGTCGTCGGCGGCGACGAGCGCTCTTGTCCTTGCAGGGCGAGGTGGAGCAGGCGGCGCGGCCATTGTCATCAATGGTGGCGGCACCGTGACCGTCAACGGCACCGTCACCGGCGGCAACGGCGGTGCAGGCGGTACTGGTGGCTTCAATTCAAACGACGTTGGACTGGGCGGCGAGGGCATCACTGGCGACGGCATCACCGTCATCAACAACGGCAGCATCAACGGTGGCCTCTCCGGCGACAACGCGACGCGCGCTAACGCGGTGATGTTCACCGGCGGCACCAACGTTTACGAAATGTGGGCCGGCACAAGCGTCACCGGCAATGTGGTGAACGATACCTCGGCTGGCAGTGCCACCTTCCGCCTCGGCGGCACGTCCAATGGCAGCTTCGATATGTCGACGCTGGACAACGCCAGCATCTACCAGGGCTTCGCGAGTTTCGAAAAGACCGGCAGCTCGGTGTGGACGCTGACCGGCACCAGCACCTACGCCAACGATGTCGTCATCAACGGCGGCACGCTTGCGGTCAACGGCTCGATCGTCTCGGCATCGTCGACCATCGTCAACGCAAGTGGTGTGCTTGCCGGTACAGGAACGGCAGGCGCGGTGCAGGTCAATGCAGGCGGTGCGTTCGCACCCGGCAGCGGCACGCCGGGTTCATCGATGACTGTATCCAGCCTCGCGTTCCAGTCCGGCGCACAATACATCGTCGCGCTCAATCCATCGACAGCAAGCTTCGCCAATGTCACCGGCAATGCGGCGCTCGGCGGCGCGACGGTTGCGGCCAACTTCGCCACCGCCAGCGGTTACGTCGTTAAGCAATACACCATCCTGAATGCAGGCAGCATCAGCGGCACGTTTAATTCAACTGTGGCCAACGCCAATCTGCCGTCGGGCTTCAAGACATCGCTGAGCTACGATCCGACCAATACCAAGGTCTTTCTCGATCTGGCGCTGGACATCCTGCCGCCGTCAGGGCCATCGGGACCGGCGCAGAACGGCGCGAGCGGCAACCAGAGCAACGTCGGCAACGCCATCATCAACTTCTTCAACACCAACGGCAGTATCCCGATGGCGTTCGGCGCGCTGACGCCGAACGGCCTGACGCAAATCTCCGGTGAAGTCGGCGGTTCCTCGCAGCACACCAATTTCCAGGCATCGACGCAGTTCATGAACGTGATGAGCGATCCGACTGCGGCGGGACGTGGCAGTGCGGGTGGCAGTGGCGCCGGTGGCGCTGCAGGCTACGCCGATGAAGCTATGGCTTATGCAGGCAAGACAAAGTCGAACAATCCACGCGATGCATTTGCGTCGTTTACGAAAGCACCCCCGGGCGCATCGCTGATGGATCCGCGCTGGAGCGTCTGGGCGATGGGCTTCGGCGGTTCGCAAACCACCGACGGCAATGTGACGGCGGGCACCAACACCGCATCGAGCAGCATCTACGGTGCGGCGGTCGGCGCGGACTATCGTTTCTCGCCGGACACCGTTGCCGGCTTTGCGCTTGCAGGCGGCGGCACCAACTTTAGCGTCGTCGGTGGCGGCTCGGGACGATCTGACTTGTTTCAGGCCGGCGCGTTCGTGCGTCAGAACTTCGGTGCGACCTATTTGACCGCATCGGCTGCTTACGGCTGGCAGGACGTGACGACAGATCGCTATCTTACCGTGGCGGGCGTCGATCATCTGCGTGCGGAATTTAATACGAACAGCTACTCAGGCCGTCTCGAACTTGGCCATCGCTTCTTGTCGCCATGGTTCGGCGGTCTCGGTGTCTCGCGTTATGCGGCTGTGCAGGCAACGGCGTTTGAACTGCCGGCCTACACTGAGCGCGCGATCAGCGGCGCGAATACATTTGCCCTGAGCTATGGCGCCAACACGTCCACCGCGACACGCAGCGAGTTGGCGTTCGCACCGACAAATCTTTCGCGCTCGATGGTGCGGTGCTCACATTGCGCGGCCGTGCGGCGTGGGCGCATGACTTCAACCCGAACAGTGCGGTCTCGGCGACCTTCCAGACGTTGCCCGGTGCATCGTTCGTGGTGAACGGTGCCGGGCTCTCGCCCGACGCAGCACTCACCACCGCGTCCGCCGAAGTGAGCTGGATCAACGGCTGGTCCGTCGCCGGAACGTTCGAAGGCGAATTCTCCAACGTGACGCGCAGCTACGCCGGCAAGGGCGTGGTGCGTTACAACTGGTGAGGCGCGCACACGTGATCTTCGCTAAACAAGCCGTCAATGTCGGTATGCGCCATCGTGCGTTCTCAATTCAATCGCTGTTGCGCAGCACGGCGCTGATGCGGGTCTGCAGCGCCGGCGCGCTGGGTCTCGCACTTTCCGGTGCGTTGTTTGCGTCGCCTGCACTGGCCGATTGCACGCCCGCGGCCGCCAACGGCGTGACGGCGACCTGTACGGGCACCACCATCAATCAGGGCGGCGGCGCGCCCGGCACCAGTAGCGGCCAATACGGCTACGGCACCGGAGTTGAAACCGGCGTTACCGTCAACGTCGTCAGCGGCGCCACCAATACGGTCTCAGGAAACGATTTTGGCATCTATCTCGGCGACGCGACGGTGACCAACACTGCCGGCGGCATCATCACGGGCGGCGGCACCGGAATCATCGCCATCAATGGCTCTGCCGATGTCACCAACTCCGGCCGCATCACCGGCGGCACCGGCGCCACCAACTACGGCATTCTCGCCGGCACCAACGCGACGGTGACCAACACTGCCGGCGGCACCATCGCGGGCGGCGACATCGGAATCTTCGCCCTCAATGGCTTTGCCGATATCACCAACTCCGGCCGCATCACCGGCACCGGCGCGAACGGCATTGCAGCCCTCACCAACGCGACGGTGATCAATACTGCCGACGGCAGCATCACGGGCGGCAGAATCGGAATCGTCGCCGCCAATGGCTTTGCCAATGTCACCAACTCAGGCAGCATCGTCGGCAGCTTCGACTACGGCATTACCGCCGGCACCAACGCGACGGTGACCAACACTGCCGGCGGCACCATCGCGGGCGGCAACACCGGAATCTTCGCCATCTTTGGCTCTGCCGATGTCACCAATTCCGGCCGCATCACCGGCACCGGCGCGACCGGCATTGCGGCCGGCACCAACGCGACGGTGATCAACACTGCCAGCGGCATCATCACGGGCGGCCAATACGGCGTCCTCGCTAACGGCGGCGGTTCTTCGGTCTTCAATGCCGGCACCATCAGCGGCGGGACCGCGGCGATCCGGTTCGCTGGCGCCGGCAACACGCTGACGCTGGCGCAGGGCTCGGTGATCACGGGCAATGTGCTCGGCACCGGCAGCGATACTTTCCAGCTCGGCGGCACCAGCGCGGCGACGTTCGATGTCAGCGCGCTCGGCCCGACCGCGCAATACCAGGGCTTCGACACCTTCAACAAGATCGGCAGCTCGGTCTGGACGCTGACCGGCACCAGCAGCTTCACCGGAGCTATCAACGTCAACGCCGGCACGCTGGTGGTGAACGGCGATCTGTCGTCGGCCAGCCTGATGTTCGTCAATCCGGGCGGCACGTTGTCGGGCACCGGCATCGTTCCGTTCACGCTGCTCGACCTTGGTGCGACGCTGGCGCCGGGCCCGCTCAACGGCACCGGCACGCTGACCATCATGGATCGCGTGACGTTCTGCGACTGCGCCACTTACGCCGTGAAGGTGTCCGGTGCCAACAGCGACCGTGTCAACGTTGTCGCCGGCGGTTTGGGCAGCGGTGAAGCCGACCTTATCGGGTTGGTGCGGGTGAGTTCGCCGACCGGAAACTATCGTTTCAATTCGGCCTATACGATCTTGTCCGCGCAGGGCGGACTGAACGGCACGACGTTCGACACGCTGGCGACGCCGACCGGCATGAGCGGCGCGCTCAGCTACACCAGCAATGACGTGTTGCTGACGCTGACATCGCAGCTCGGGCAGACCGCAGGGTTGAACGGCAATCAGCAACGGCTTGCGACCACGCTCGACACAGCTTTCAATGCGCCCGGCGGCGGCAGCAACGGGCTTGGTGCGATCTTCGGCGATCACATCGCGCAGAATCTTACGCAAGCCTCGGGTGAGGTCGGCACCGCTCCGCAGCAGACGACATTCCAGGCGATGACGATGTTCATGGGCCTGATCAGCGATCCGTTCTCGGCGGGACGCGGCGGTGTGAATGGCGGCGCAAACAGCGCAACGGGTTTTGCTGACGAAGAGAGCATGGCTTACGCAGGCCGCGCGAAGTCGAAGAACCCGCGCGATGCGTTCGCGGCGTTACACCAAGGCACCGCCGCGGCGGCATTCGATCAACGCTGGAACGTATGGACCGCGGGCTTCGGTGGATCGCAAACCACAGACGGCAATGCAGTGGCCGGTTCGGGCACCGCGACCAGCAGCATCTATGGTGCGGCGGTCGGTGCGGATTATCGCTTCTCGCCGGACACGGTTGCAGGCTTCGCGCTTGCGGGTGCAGGCAGCAACTTCAGCGTCGCCGGCGGTGGCTCCGGTCGCTCCGACATGTTCCAGGCCGGCGCGTTCGTGCGTCAGAACTTCGGTGCGACGTATCTCACCGCAGCAGCGGCCTACGGCTGGCAGGATGTGACGACCGATCGCACCATCACCGTTGCCGGCGTCGATCATCTGCGCGCCAACTTCAACGCCAATGCTTATTCGGGCCGCCTCGAACTCGGTCATCGTTTCCTGACGCCATGGTTCGGCGGACTTGGTGTCTCGCCATACGCGGCTGCGCAGATCACCGCGTTCGAGCTGCCGTCCTATAACGAGCGTGCAGTTTCAGGAGCGAGCACCTTCGCACTGAACTACGGCGCGGACACCACGACTTCATCGCGCACAGAACTCGGTCTGCGTTCCGACAAGTCCTTCGCACTCGATGGTGCGATGCTGACGTTGCGTGGCCGCGCCGCGTGGGCGCACGACTTCAATCCGGATCGCGCAGTGACCGCAACGTTCCAGACGCTGCCGGGCGCGTCGTTCATCACCAATGGCGCAGCACTCGCCTCCGACTCCGCGCTCACCACCGCATCCGCCGAAGTGCGCTGGCTCAACGGCTGGTCCGTCGCCGGAACGTTCGAAGGTGAGTTCTCCGACGTGACGCGCAGCTACGCCGGCAAGGGCGTGGTGCGTTACAACTGGTGAGGCGCGCCTGATCGCCGCTGAACGCGCAGTGTTGCCCACCATCGCTACGATCTGTTGAGCGGCGCCACGCGTGGTTGCGTTTCGTCGTGTTGCGCGGTCAGCGTGTTGTCTCGCACTCAAACATCTTACGCAAAACATCGCGAGGGCGAGGGTGCCGAGCACGATAATGCCGATGCCCCATATCCATTCCGGATTCCGGATAGGTGAGGTGAATGGTTTCATCTTTTTGTCTTGCAAACGTCACTGAGCAATCGACGTTTCGGTGCGACGCGCGCGCATCGTCGTGAAAATTCGCGCGTGTTGTGAAGAGATCATTTGCCGTGCGTCAAAGTGACACATGCGCGTCATTGCCGCTGATTAGAAACGCGGGCGCTAATCCATTTTTTCAGGGGCCAAAATGAAGAAGATTTCTACTTTCCACGGCCGCGATGTTTGCTGTCGCGGTTGGTGTGAGCGGTTCGATCGCGGCTAAGAACGCCGAAAACAACGCTCAACAGACCAGCCCGCAGAACGCGGTGCAGACCGCTACCCCAATCAAGCATCTTGTGGTGATCTTCAACGAGAACCGCTCGTTTGATCATTACTTCGGCACCTACCCGAATGCGACCAATCCGCAGGGCGAGCCGGTGTTCAAGGGCGCGCCAAACACGCCGAAGGTGAACAATTTCGTCGCCAACCCGACGCTGCTCGCCTTCAACGGCAACTCGACCAACCGCGCTGAATGGCACCGACGCCGCCAATCCGTTCCGCCTCGATCGTTCGCAGGCGAACACTCAGTCGCAGAACCACGCCTATACGGCCGAACAAAAGGCCTACGACAACGGCAAGGCCGATCTGTTCCCGAAATACCGGTAGGGGCACCGCAGGCGGCGCCGGCGCCTTCGGCACCAAGGGCCAGGTGATGGGCTACTTCGACGGCAACACCGTTACCGCGATGTGGAATTACGCCCAGAATTTCGCGATGAGCGATAACGCTTACACCGACAGCTACGGTCCATCGACAACGGTGCGATCAACGTGATCTCCGGCCAGACCAACGGCGTGCAGATACACCGTGGGAACTTCGCCGAGCAACATCATCAATGACGGCGCGGGCGGCCTGACGCTGATCGGCGACATCGATCCCGGTTTCGACGTCTGCTCGAGCACCACGAGCTGCGGCGATCCTGACGGGCAAGAACATCGGCGACCTGCTGAACGCTGCGAACCTCACCTGGGGCTCGTTCATGGGCGGCTTCAACCTCGCAGGCCACGAACGCGAACGGCACCACCGGCTGCAAGCGCTCGACCTTCGAACACCGTCACCAACGGCAGCCCTGCCGACTACATTCCGCACCACGCCTGGTTCCAGTACTATGTGTCGACCGCCAACCCGACGCATGCCCGGCCGAGCTCGATCGCAGCTGTCGGTTACACCAAGGCACAACGGCACGGTCGATCCCGCCAATCACGGCTATGATCTGCAGGACTTCTATGATGCTGTGAATGCCGGCAACTATCCGTCGGTCTCCTACATCAAGATGCCGGCCTTACCAGGACGGCCACGCGGGCAATTCCGATCCGCTCGATGAACAGGCCGGCAATGGTCGAGCTGATCAACTTCCTGCAGCAGCAGCCCGATTGGAAGAACACCGCCGTCATCATCACCTACGACGACTCCGACGGATGGTACGACCACGCCTACGCCGCGCCGACCACCGCGTCCTACGATGCGACCGCCGACCAGGTCAACGGTCCCGGCCAGTGCGGCCGCGGCGGAACTGCAGCGTCAGCCAATGGGCCTTAACGGCAAGCCGGTGAACGGCCGCTGCGGTCCCGGCACGCGCGTGCCCTTCATCGTGGTGTCGCCGTTCGCCAAGCAGAACTACGTCAGCCACGACCGCTATCTCGCAGGCGTCCGTCGTGCGCTTCATCGAGGACAACTGGCTCGAATGGTCGTCGCCTGGGCGGCGGCTCGCTCGACGCCGAGGCTGGATCGATCGTGGACATGTTCGACTTCGGTCACGGAACGGCAATGTGCTCGACCGCGACCGGCACCGTGCTCACGCTCGATCCGTACGACCGGCGTCGAGATGGGCGGCGGCGAACGGTAACGGCAAAGGCCACTGATCGCAGTACGATGCAACACAGCCGCATCAGTGTGGCTCCTCGGCGCCGGCCTTAGCTTGGCCGGCGCCGTCTTCGCCGCCGAACCGCAAGGTTCGATCGGCGAGAATCCACACCCGATCCATCTTGTCCGTCCGCCCGTCGCGCCATTGTCTGCGATGGCGCAGCTCGGCCGGCAGATCTTTTACGACGCGAGCCTGTCGTCGTCGGGCAAGCTGTCCTGCGCGTCGTGTCATAGCCCGGAGCACGCCTACGGTCCGCCGATCGATGGCCCGGTCATGCTCGGCGGCCCCACGCTGTCGACGCCCAAGGCGCACGCGCCGTTCCGTCGCTCACCTATCTCGAGCGGCAGCCGGGCTTCAGCATCGGCCTCGAAGAAGCAGAGAACGACGAGACCGTGGACTTCGCGCAGAAGGCGGCGCTCGCCCAGCAGTCCACGCGCGTGCAAAAGAACGCGACCGAGACGGCGCAATCTGCGGCCAACATCGTGCCGCAAGGCGGCCAGTTCTGGGACGGCCGCGCCGACACGCTGCAGGCGCAGGCGAGCATCCCGCTGCTCGATCCGCGCGAGATGGACGGCGGCAGCATCGATATCGTGGCGACGAAGCTACGCGATGCGCCTATGCGAAGCACTTCACGGAACTGTTCGGCGAGAGTGTGTTCACGAAGCCCGCAGCTGCTGGTGTCCGAGGCGATGTTCGCCGTCGCGCGCTACCAGATCGAAGAGCCGAGCTTTCATCCCTACACCAGCAAGTTCGATTACTGGCTGGAAGGCAAAGCGCGTCTCAGCGCGAGCGAAATGCGCGGCTACACATTGTTCAACGATCCGGACAAAGCCAATTGCGCCGGCTGCCATGGTCGATCAGCCGAGCAAAGACGGTTTGCCGCCGCTGTTCACCGACCATCAGTACGAGGCGCTCGGCGCGCCGCGCAATGCGGCACTCGCCGACAACAAGGACCCGAACTATTTCGATCTCGGCGTTTGCGGGCCCATTCGCACCGATATCGCGGATCAGACGCAGTATTGCGGCATGTTCCTGACGCCGACCTTGCGCAACACCGCCACGCGCCACGCCTTCTTCCACAACGGCGTGTTCCACACGCTGCAAGAGGTGCTCGACTTCTATAATTTCCGCGATACCAATCCGGAGAAGGTCTACCCGCGCGCTGCGGACGGCTCCGTGCAGAAGCTCAACGATATCCCTGCGCAATATCACGCCAATGTCGATGTGAACGATCCGCCGTTCAATCGCCACCTTGGCGAGACACCGGCGATGACGGCACAGGAAGAGGCCGACATCATCGCGTTCCTGCAGACGCTGACCGACGGATACAAGCCCGCTGACGGATACAAGTCCGAGAAGTGAAGGGCTGCGACGTCACTCATCAGCATATGAAGATATCGCGGCTACCTGTCTCGCACCGTCTGTTAGTGCGAGAGCAGCAAGGGTATCGGCGGGTCCGCTAACATCGATCGCGTGGCACCCCCCAGAACGAATTCGCGCAGGCGTGAATGACCGTAAGCACCCATCACCAGCAGATCGATACGATACTGATCGATAAATTGCTGGAGAACATCTCCAATGGGTCGGCCTGCGGCATCGATCTCATGCGTGGAGGCGGTGACTTCGTGTCGCGCAAGGTAGGCTCCAATGTCATGCGTCTTGCGGGTGATATCGAAAGACTTCTCATGGAGCACAGTGACGACATGCACAACTTTGGCGCGTCGAAGTATCGGAATCGCGTCGGCGACGGCACGGGCGGCAGCGCGGCTATAATCCCATGCAACGGTAACTGCATTGAGCGCAGCCTCCCTCGGGACGCGGCCCTCGGGTACCAGGATGGCTGGCCGTCCGGATTTAAAGATAACAGCTTCCGTATCCCATCGATTGACGAAGTCGTCGAAATGTATCGGTAAAATAGTCACGTCTCTGAACCGCGCATACTCGGCAGCAAGGGCAGGCAGCTCCGCCGATAGTCCCTGTTCACGCACGATCTCGTAAAGAATGCCGTGCTTGTCTGCCTCAGTCTCGAACACCTTCAACAATGCATGTGCGTTTTCTTCGCTCTTTTGCATCTCGCGAGCAGCCATCGCGGGAACATTGATGAGCGATTTACCAAAGAGGGTGCTCGGAACTTTGATCAGGAGTTTGGGCACGAAACATGAGACGCGGCTCTCCGTGAGCTGACCGAGGCTGGTCGCGTAGCTTATGACATCTGTCGTTGTCGGCTTGGGATAGGTGGTCAAGACCAGCATCATATCCCTGATCGTCATACCCACCTCCTTCTCCTGATACCGCGGATGATCCCAGTGCCATTCTGTCAGGCATAAGCTGCGGTGCTTTGATCTATCTCATCCATCTGACTGCCTTCAGAGCGGGACGGTTGAGGTAGATCAAACCGCAATGCCTCCTGATCGAGAATATTCTGCAGCAAGGGTCGGCGCGGGCCGCGCTCCGCGACATTTGTGGGGCAGGCGTCGCGAAGGGCCGGAGCCTCGGCGCACATGTCGGAGGTGATTATGATCAAGGACATTCTCGTAAGGCTGGAGCGTGATCCCGGCCGCGAGATCATCAACGAGTATGCGGTCTCGCTGGCGGAGTTGTTCGATGCACATCTCACAGGTGTGTCGTTCACGGATAAGCGTGTCTTGGAAGTTTCGTTCGCCGAACTTCCATCGGATGTCGTTCGGACGATTGTCACGGAAGCTAAGTCCGCGGCTCAGACGGCTATCGATCGGTTTGCACGAATATCAGAGCACCGGCTTTCATCGGTAGCGCACCGATTGATCGACGAAAGGGGCCTCAGTCCCCAGAGAGCCTTTGCACAAATGGCCAGGTGTTTTGATTTGAGCGTGATTATGCAACCAGATCCGGACGCCTTTGCTGATGATGCGCAGACAATAGAAGCGGCATTATTTGAATCGGGGCGGCCGGTGATAGCGGTGCCTTACATACAGCGGCAGGGAGTCGTGCTTGATCAGGTTGTCTGCTGCTGGGATGGAGGTCGGGCAGCTGCGCGAGCCATAGGCGATGCGCTTCCTCTGCTCAAAATGGCGAAGAACGTGCGGGTTCTCACAATTGCCAACAACGACTTTTCCGCCTTGAACGAATGTCGCGAATTGGAGATTGGTGCACATCTTGCGCGGCACGGTCTCAAGGTTGATGTTGAGGTCTCATCAGCGCCGGACGTGGACGTCGCAGACACAATCTTAAACTGGGTAGCGGATCAATCCGCCTCGATGGTCGTGATGGGCGGCTATGGACACTCTCGGCTCCGAGAGTTCGTGCTTGGTGGCGTAACACGGACGATGCTGTCGTCAATGACGGTTCCTGTGTTTCTCTCGCATTGAGCGCGCCGTCTATTAGCAATCTCCGCCTGGAATTGGAGATGACGATGCCCGAGTACCGTGTGAAGGTCTACAAGACACTTCTGAGTTCGCAGGGACATAACTTCAAGTGCTTGCAGCGGGAGATCGATGTCAGGTCGGATAGTCCTTCAGGCGCTCTCAGAACTCGCTCAGAGCCAGATCGACCCGAGCTTGGCGCCGGATTGCATCGAGATCGTGCACACACATCGTTCTCCGAATTTCCATGAGAGGCTCGACGAGTCCCAGCGTCGATCTTGAGGTGTTTTGGGAGACGGAAATTACTGATCGCATTTTACCGAGATAAGAGCCGGTTGGTAAGCCTGCTTGACCTAGATCAATCTCAATCCCTTGGAACGCTGTATAGCTTGTTGCCTTGTTCTTGAACGGGCGAAAGCGATGTCGAAACGAGCGCTCCTCCCAATTGCTCTAGCTATTTCGTGCACGACCCCATCCTTTGGAGAAGACTCCCAGCGAGATAAGGGGACGCACCTTCGCAAGGGTAAACTGCGCGAAATGTCACTCGATTGATCGAGTTACTCCTAGTCCACTGAGGATTGCTCCGCCGTTTCGAACGCTTCACCAGCGGTATCCGGTAGAGACGCTTGCGGAGGCTTTGGCGGAGGGCATCTCGACTGGCCATCCAACAATGCCGGAATTTCAGCTTGAGCCCGATCAGATCAATGACTTCATTTCGTATCTCGAAAAGTCTGGAGTGACCGCAAACGAGCCACTCAACGACGGATACAAGCCCGAGAAGTGAAGCGCGACGCATGTCGCAGACCACACGGCATGATGTTAACGCGCCAGCTCGATCAGGCGTCTGCAATCGGACAGCACACGATCTTCGTTGATGTTGGTGACACCGAGCAGCAATCCTTGCTGTTTGAAAGGCTGCGTGTACCAGGGCGAAAGAGCAGAAGGCGCAAGACCGAAGGGCAACGCTCGCAGAGCTATCTCCGTATCTGAAACGGATTGCGGAAGTTCGATCACGACCGTGGGCCCGGCCGCCGCCTTCACCGTCACGACGCCTCGCGCGACCTTATCAAGCGCGACCTTCTGAAGTGAACGAAGGACGGCCTCTTTTCGTGCTGCGTAAAGGCGCTTCATATGACGCAGATGGCGTAGATAACACCCTTCGCGCATTAATTCCGCGACCGCTCGCTGCATTCCGGCGGCGGGGGCCGGCGCGAGGCAGGCCGCGACGTCGCCAAAGCGTTGAACCAATTCCTGAGGCACCACCATAAAGCCGAGGCGAAGTGTGGGGCTAATGGTCTTGCTGAACGTTCCGATGTGGAGCACGCGTCCTCCATGATCGAGAGACGCAAGAGCCGGGGCAGCGCGCCCGGTGAGCTGCAGCTCGCTGAGGTAATCGTCCTCAACGATCCAGGCGCCATTTTGCTTGGCCCAGTCCAGCAATGCGAGCCGTCGCGAGAGCGACAGCGTCATGCCGAGCGGCGCTTGCTGCCCTGGTGTCACAATCGCCAATGCGGCCTCAGTCGCGATCCGCTTGCCGGCAGCAATGTCCAGGCCCTCAGCGTCCACCGGAATCGCTTTCACTGTGATCCCAGCCAAAGTCAGTGCGGTGCGTGTCAGCGGAAATCCCGGCTCCTCGATCCAGGCTGTCGTTTTTTTCAGCTGAAGACCCTGGATCACCAGACCGAGCGCGCCGGAAAATCCCCCCGTGATAAACACCTGCGATGGGCTGCAACGAATACCGCGGGCGATGGCGAGGTAAGCGGCAATCTCGTTTCGCAGAGCTGGATCGCCACGGGGATCGGGATAACTGACCGGCGCCATCACCGCCTGCCGCACTTCACGCGTTAAAATGCGCGACCACAGCTTGAACGGGAAGGCGTCCTGCGCAGGCACGCCCATTTGAAACGGAAGCGGCTTGGTGCCGAAGTCGTAATAAAAGAGGCTCGGAAGCGGCGACGTCTCCCGCGGCGAGGCGGCAGCCGATCGGGCGGGACGCTCGGCGACATGCGTGCCTGCTGCGCCCAGGCCGATCGCGAATTGCTCGGCGATCAGGCGCTCATAGGCCACGCGCACGGTGCCGCGGGAGACGCCGAGTTGAGCCGCCAGATCCCGCCACGAAGGCAACCTGGCACCGGACGCAAATTTTCCGGTCTCGATTGCGTCCCGGATCCCCCGATAAATCTGATCGGTGAGCGGTATTTTCTTGGCGCGGTCGATTGCGATGGAAAGAGAAGCCATCGCGCGATGGTACAGCCGAGAATCGTCAATCTCGGTACTGTTTTCTGTCCAGGGCGAAAGCATATTCATTGCAACAGCGCACGAGCGGCAGGCTTCAGATCCAATGCCGTAAGGCCACGGTGCGGAAGGCGATCAGCGGCTCATAATCCAGATTTACGATTCTGGGTGAGCTCGCTGGATTGCCCGGCTTAAGAGATATCGGATGACACAACGTATGGATTACAACGCCGCAACCCCAGCGGGTGTAAAGGCGCTCGGTGGCGTTTACAGTCACATCGCTCAAAGCGGCTTGCCGAAGACGCTGGTCGACCTCGTCTATCTTCGCGTCTCGCAAATGAATGGATGCGCGTACTGCATCGACATGCATTCGCGCGAGCTCTTGAATGAGGGGCTTAAGGTCGAAAAGCTCGTGCTTGTCCCGGCGTGGCGGGAGAGCGGTGCGCTGTTCGACAACACAGAGCGCGCAGCGCTTGCCTGGGCAGAGACGGTCACTCGGGTTGCCGATACTGCCGTGCCGATAGTGAATATGAGGCCGTAGCCGCCGTGTTTGAGCGCAAGCAGCTCGCCGATCTCACGATCGCGATCGGTTTGATGAATGCCTACAACCGGATGGCCATCAGCTTCCGTGTGCCGCCGGCTGCGGCCAAACAAGCGGAAACTCGGCACCTTGAGCCGAAGCGCTTATTTGCGGCGCTTGTTGCCGCCGACGCAGCCGCGCATCGCGACGCAAGCTGACGCGGACACCAGCTCATAGTCCGATGTTTCAACGAAGGAGAAATCCATTGACCAGCAAATCAAACATGGCGAGCAACGGCATTTCAGGCTTGATGATTCCTGACAGCCAGTTGGCGCGCGAAGTCACGCAGTTTATCCGGGATACGGAAAGCGACTTGCTGTTCCAGCATTCCACTCGGGTTTACTTTTGGGGCGGCTTGAGAGGAGAGCAGACGGGCCGAAAGTTCGATCATGAACTGCTTTATGTCGCATCCATGTTTCACGACATCGGCCTGACGGAAACCTACCAGAAGAGCCAGCTTCGGTTTGAGGTGGATGGCGCGAATGCCGCGCGCGAATTTTTGCACAGCCGTGGAATCGCCGACAAGGATATCGAGACAGTTTGGACAGCGGTCGCGCTCCATACAACTCCGGGAATTCCTGAATTCAAGGGGCCGGAGATCGCTCTGCTGCAGGCAGGCGCCGGAATGGATATCGCCGGGCGTGGTTATGAGAATTTCACGGATGAACAGCGTCAAGCGGTTGTGGCTGCTTACCCGCGTGGCGATGACTTTGGAAATAAGGTCATCGATGTGTTCTATCACGGAATGAAGCATCGTCCCGCGAGCACGTTCGGCACCTTCAACGATGATTTTCTTGCGGACAAGGATCCGACCTTTCAACGCGTGAACATCTGCAGCGTCATCAGAGGCTCGCACTGGGAGCACAAGCACTGAGGGCACGAGCACTTGGAGCACGAGCACTTGGAGCACAAGGACTTGGAGATTTGGCCAATGCCAATCTCTCAGCGGCCAATCTCTCAGAGGCCCATCTTTTAGAGGCCAATCTCTCGGCAGCGTCAGCCGCAGATCACGCAAACATCAGATAGAGAAATACAGTGGATCGTCGATTATTCATGCTCGCCATTGGCATGTTCGCCATGGGGACGGACAATTTCGTCGTCGCCGGCATCCTGCCAAGTGTCGCAACGGCTCTCAACACGTCCGTCAGCCTTGCAGGCCAGATGGTTACCGTCTACGCGCTCTCATTTGCCATATTGGCGCCAGTGATGGCAGCTCTGACCGGCGGATGGCCGCGAAAGGCGTTGCTGGTCTCGGCGCTTGGGATCTTTGTTGTCGGCAACGCGATCAGCGCCGTTGCAACAGACCTCAACACGGTGCTGGCGAGTAGGGCACTGGCCGGACTCGGAGCGGCCATGTTCGCGCCGACCGCCCTTGGTGTTGCGGCCTCCCTTGTCGGGCATGACCGCAGAGGCCGCGCGTTGGCCACTGTGTCAGCAGGTCTTGCCGGCGCCACAGCCCTCGGTGCTCCTTTAGGAACATTTATCAGCGGATATGGGAGCTGGCGCGCAACGCTGTGGTTTGTCGCGGCCCTCGGCGCGCTCGCGATGATGGGGCTATGGCTGCTTCTGAAATCTGTGCCACAGCCTCAGGCCGTGACGCTTCGCCAGCGGCTGGCGCCTCTTCACGACGTTCGCGTCGCATTGACACTGATGACGACATTGTTCGCGTTTGGCGGCCTCCTGATGGTCTACACCTACGCCGGCCTTGTGTTCGACCGCGTCACTGGCGGAGATGAACGCGTTCTCGCGGGGCTTCTGCTGTTCTGGGGCGTCGCCTCGACCATGGGCAACGCTCTCGCAGGCCGCCTCGTCGACAAGTTCGAGAGCCGGAAAATCATCAACGGGTCACTCGTCATCGCCCTTGTGAATTTTTGCTTGCTTCCCTGGACCTCCGCTCATCCGGTGACGGCTGCCATTGCCCTTGCGGTGTGGGGCTTTGCCGGGTGGGGCCTGATGGTGCCTCAGCAACATCGGCTGGTGAAGACCGCGCCGCAAGTTGCACCTCTGCTGCTGGCCTTGAACAACACGGCGACCTATGGCGGCCTGGCGTTTTCAGGATTGCTCGGCGGCATCGTGCTTCTGTTCATCGACCGGTACTACCTCAGTCTGATTGGAGCCGTAGGGCTCGCGATCGCTCTTCTTTTCGCGGAAGTCGCACACGCAATGATCGCACGGCGTGCCCGGCAGGAACACAGTGCTGAAGCCCTCGCCGAGATTTGACGTGCAATAGGGCGAACGCAGCTTTCCCCCACAGTCAACGTGCCGATCAAGTCAAACCCTTGTTGGACACGTTGATCAACACAGAATGAAGCATCCAGGAGATCCGCAATATGTCGACCTATGTCCTCGTTCACCCAGGCTGGCACACCGGCGCTGAATTGGAGCCCGTCGCAGCTTTGCTAAGAGCAGCCGGTCATCAGGTTTTCACCCCGACCCTCAAGGGAAATCGGCCAGGAGATGTCAAAGCGATCGGGCTTGAAGAACAGAATTCAGTCGGCCGTTGATTTCCTGTCGGAGAACAATCTGAACGACGTCGTCCTGCTTGGTTATAGCTCTGGCGGGTTCATCATCACCGGCGTCGCCGACCGTGCCGCCAGCCGCATTCGCCGTTTGGTGTATTGCAATGCATTTGTCGCCAATAACGGAGAAGCGATAACCGATCAGGTACCGCCGTACTATCCTGGCCTTCTCACCCAACTCGGCGACGGTTCGGTGTCGTTGCCGTTTCCAATCTGGCGCGAAGCCTACATCAACGATGCAGATCTCGACACTGCGCAACGTGCATACGACAAGCTCAATCCGCAGCCCTTCAAAACGTTCACCGACAAAATCGTGTTGCGCACGAATCCCGCCGAGATGACGCTGCCGAAGTCCTTCATCAATTGCACGGAAGACATGTCTCTCCCCCATGGCTTCGCCTATTATCCGACGCAGTCGGCAAAGCTCGGACTATTCCGGCTCGTCCAGATGCCTGGCAGTCATGAAGTGTGTTTCTCGAACCCGGCACGGCTTGCGCAGGCCATCATCGAAGCTGGCAGGGATTGATGGAGCGCACGGTGCAATCCCGAGTTGCCGGTTCACGGGATTCGCTTCGACTCGTATCCATTGGTTATGGCCGGAATCACGCGGTAGTGCATCGACATCGTCCCTCGCGTCGCCGAATGTATCCGCAATCGGTGCAGCTGCGAGCGCAGTATTTCATTGCCGTTTGGGCGATGCCGTCGGCACCTGATATCGCAAACAGCGTACCTTCTTTTGTAACTCTCAGGAGGCGGTCATGGATGTCGAATCCGACAAGCTGAACCAATTCATGCAAAAGATGATGGGCGATGTGGGCGCGGCGATGAACGCCTCGCTGATGCTCATCGGCGACAAGCTTGGTCTTTACAAAACGCTCTCCGCCAAGGGGCCAATGAACTCATCGGAGCTTGCGAAGGCCACCGGCACCGCCGAGCGTTATATTCGCGAATGGCTCGCCGCGCAGGCGGCATCCGGCTACGTCGACTATCATGCGGCAACCGGGACATTCTCGATGCGGCCGGAGCAGGCGGAGGTGCTCGCCGACGAGGACAGTCCGACGTTTCTGGGTGCCGTCGGCGATATCGTCGCGGCAACGTTTCTGGATGAGCCGAAGATTTCCGAGGCCTTCAAGACAGGCAAGGGTGTCGGCTGGAACAGGCGCAGTGAATGCCTGTTCTGCGGCACGGCGCGCTTCTTCCGCACCGGTTACAAGCACTACCTGGTGCAGGAATGGCTGCCGGCGCTGGACGGCGTCGTGGAAAAACTGGAGCGTGGCGCCAAGGTTGCTGACGTCGGCTGCGGGCACGGCGTCTCGACTCTCCTTATGGCGAAGGCGTTCCCGAACTCACGCTTCTACGGTTTCGACTATCACGAGGGTTCGATCGAGGCCGCGCGAAGGGCCGCGAACGAGGCAGGCCTTGGAGACCGCGTCACGTTCGAGGTGCATTCCGCCAAGACCTACCCGGCCCATGGCTATGACCTCGTCTGCTTCTTCGATTGCTTGCATGACATGGGCGATCCCGTCGGAGCCATAAAGCATGTTCGCGAAACCATGACGACCGATGGGACTTGCATGCTCGTCGAGCCCTTTGCCCATGATCGCCTCGAAGACAACCTCAATCCGGTCGGTCGCATCTACTATGCCGGCTCGACGATGGTCTGTACGCCGGCGTCGCTCGATCAGGAGGTCGGTCTCGCGCTCGGCGCGCAGGCCGGCGAAGCGCGCCTCCGCGAAGTCGCCCACCAGGGTGGTCTGACCCGCTTCCGTCGCGCAACCGAAACGCCGTTCAATCTGATCCTCGAAGCGAAGGCATGACGTTTGAGAGCTGCTGCCGACGTCGCCCGCAATCCGCAAAATCTGGCATCGAGCGGCCACGGCCGCGGAGCTAGTAGCAGCATGACCGACGAGCTGAATAAGTTGGGCCACATCATCGTGGTTGATGATGACGAAACCATAAGACGCATGGTGATCGGCTACTTCGAGGACCAAGGCATTCCTGTAAGCGCTGCGGCCAACCGAGTCGAATTCAGCCGCCACGTCGCAAAAGCTCAACCAAGTCTGGTCCTTCTCGACTTGCGGCTTGGCGACGACGATGGCCTCGACCTGCTGCGGGAGCTTCGATCACATTCGGACGTGCCGGTGATCATCATGACCGGCCATCGCATTGACGAGATCGATCGCGTCGTTGGGCTCGAACTCGGCGCGGATGATTATCTGCTGAAGCCGTTCGGCCTGCGGGAATTGCTGGCGCGCGTGCGGGCGATCCTGCGCCGGCAGGAGCTTGGCCGCATCGCCCGGTCCCGTGATCCGGAGCGCGGCGGATATCGCTTCAACGGATGGCGGATCGAACGCCGCGACCGGAAGCTGCTCGATCCGCAGAACAATCCGGTGCCGCTGAGCAAAGGCGAATATGCCCTGCTGCTCGCCTTTCTTGAAGCGCCGCAGCGACCGCTGACGCGCGAGCATTTGCTGCAGGCGACGCGCATTCACGAGGATATCTTCGATCGCAGCATTGATGTCCAGGTGCTGCGGCTGCGGCGCAAGCTGGAGGTCGAGTCGCGCGCACCGCGCATCATTCACACCGTGCGCGGCATTGGTTACATGTTCGATCTTCCGATCGAGCCTTTCTGACTGTCGCGTCGAACCCCGCATGCGCGCGGACTTTCTTCCGGTCGACGCCCGGCCGAGGCGCGCCGGTTCGGTCTCAATCTGAGCGATGTGCTGCCGTCGTTTGTGCTCGAGCCATCGAACGGCAGAATGCATGGAGCTGGCGCGACAAGGCACGGAGCAATCAGAATTACCAATCTTGGTACTGTCAATGAGCCTGATGGGGCGCGCATCTCTTCCTCGTAAGAAATGACCGGGCAGCGAGCAAAGCCGGAGGCGCGATCAAGTTGATCGCGATTCGTGCTACGGCGCCGCCGACCGCTCAAACCAAGTGAGGAGATCTCAGATGACGCAACACATGGATGATAAGAGCGTGACGCCGGCCGTTGGCCGCGAGAAGGATGTCATCATTCGCGGCGGATCCATTATTTTTCCGGAGGAGATCGAAAGCGTATTGCTGAGCCATCCGCTGGTGCGCGATGCGGCGGTCTTTGGCGCGCCGGATCCTGAGTTAGGCCAGCGTGTGGCGGCAGTCGTGCAGCTGGAAGGCGATGGCGACGACGCGGCAATCGATCACATTCTCGGCGCCATCAGTGAGCAGCTGGCGGATGACAAAGTGCCGGAGCTGCTGGTGGCCGTTGATGCTGTGCCGCGCAACCCGCTCGGGAAGATTGATCGCCAAGCTTTGGCAGAAGTTATTCTCGGCGTACCCGCTCACCGGCATTTGGAGTGAGAACTGGTGCCAGGCAAATGGACCCACTCGGGGCGTGCTTAAAACGTCATGGAGCGTGTGGGGCCACAGGCTACGGCGGGTCGCAGACGACGGGTAGGGGGCTTAACGCGGCCTACTCGGCGGGACCAGAGAGCTTCCGTTGGGACAAACGTCGCCAGAGTTGCGGCAGCAACGAAAGCAGAACGATCCCCAGACCTATCAGCGTCGGTTGAACCCATTCGAGATTGCCCATCGCGAGACGAGCGCCCGCAGCGCCGAATTGTACGAACGCGACTGTCATCGGCAACTGTCCGATGAGCGAACCCAAGGCGAAATCGATGACACCGAGGCCAGTCAATCCGAGAAGGTAATTTGTAAGGGAATGTGGGACAGCGGGTATTAGCCGCACCATCGCGACGGCCCTCCAGCCTCCTTGTTCGACATGCCGTACAAGAGAGCCGAACCGCGACCATTCGGATGGCTTCACGAGGCCGCTTGCGAAGTACCTCGTCAAAACGAAGCCAGCAAGCGCACCAGCAACACCCCCGATTGACGCCCAGACCAGACCATACCCGATGCCGAACACCAGACCGGCAGTTATCGCCATGATGGCACGAGGTAAAAATAACAAGCTGAAAGCGACATGCAGTGCCAGAAAGATGATCGGCGCAAAGCTGTTTTCCTGAAGCAGTTCCTGCAGGCGAACAAGGCTCATCCCGCTCTCACGAGCCAGCAGACTTCCTGAAGCTATGAGCAACACGATAACCGATGCTTTGATGAACTTGGACGCGTCTCTCACTTGCACCGAGATCCCTCTGACAGTGTAGGATCGGCATATAGCCGTATCTGCTGATCGGCGCAAAAGCATAATGCCTGCGGCGAGCACCGGGGCTGTCTAAATAAGGTGGGGTGTAGACCGGTCATCTTTGCACGTTGATGTGCCTAGACCAGCACGAGATGCGGGCGAAGTTCGTCTTCAGCCTTCTTCGCGAGCCGATACTCTCCGAGAAACTCGATGTTCGAATAGGCGCCTTGCTTTGCAAGCAAGTGATAGACGCTTCCGATATGGCGCAGCCAAAACTTTGTAGGGCCGGGAGGAAGCCTGCGAGCTTGCAAGATCGTCCGTCGCGCATGAGCCATCAGATAGTCGGTTGAATCTGACATGCGGAACTAACGTGCTGGCTCCGCACACGTTCCTCGGGTTCCAAGACTGGGTCCAAGGCTGGTTCAAGGCTGGTTCAAGACTAACGATCAGCGCCGTCCTTTCGGAGGCATCAAATCGTGCGCATTCAGCCATCCCTTGATGCGGGAAAATGGTGCCGGCTTCATGGGCGCCGGGTTCATTGTCGGCTTCTTTATCTTGAGACGCGTGAGCGTCGACTTTTCACGAAGGGACCGCGCAAATTCGCGCAGCCTTGAACGAAGTGGCGATTGATTTTTCATGGCGCACCTCCGCTTGTTTTGGGCGGGAGTGACTTAAACGTACCGAACGGCCACCAGCCCGCCGGATATCCAGATTCTTGCAAGGGTTGATGTCCAAGTCGACAGGAAAATTTCTGATCAGCGCGGGAACCATTGGCGCGTCTGTTGCTTGCGATTGCTTGGCGGGTTCGCGTCACGGCAAAGACGACAAGCCATCGGATGTCGCTCAAAGGCAATATCGCAAAGACAATATCGCAAAGACGATACCGAAGGCGGGGACGCCAACCCGTCAATTCCAAGAGTCCGGCAAGGGACGACGTGCTTCAAACTGAAATGCGGTCAGTGGCGGTATGACTCTCAGTCAAGGAACAATGTCCCCATGGAACAATACGATCTTTACTTCAATGTAAAAAAGCCCGCCATCGGCCTCTACGTGCGCAAGGGCGCAGGGCTCCCCGATCTCGCCGACAAGGGAGATTGGGCTTTTGGTGGGACTGCGGCGCAGGACTTGCTGCCTCCCAAGGTCGTGCAGGGTGTCGCTGCCGACGGCCATGCCTTTCGCGACATGGATTAACAAGCACTTGGATTAGCAAGGACTTGGATTAACAAGAGCCTGGATTAACGCGCGCGCGAATTTTGAGAGCCGCCTCTCACCAACTCACGCGCAGGCTGCTTGCGCATGGGCGGCTATTGTCTCCACGAAAATTGTCTCCACGAAAATCGTGACGAGGATCATCCGAAGCACGCTCAGGTCGCTGCTCATGCGACGCTGACGCGCCAAACGGCGTGCATCCGACTGATCGCGACACCGACATTCGAGCTGTCGCGCGGCGCGTCGATGTTCGCAAGCGTGACATCGGCATCGATCTGTTCGGCTGACTCTCGCGCGAAACACGGGCAGGCCCTCACAGGCAATGTTCGCGGGTAGGTTGCAGCGCGCGGTTCCCGTGTTCACGCCATCGTGAAGAGAGACCCCGGTCGGACGGACCCCTGTATCCGTGCATCGGATTAAAGTGTTGTCGGCCAAGCGCTTGAGACGAGAAAAGTACTCGTCGCCAAAAAGCGTGTGAATAAGATTCAGATGAGGCTGGGACTAACTAAGCTCCGATTACGAGGAATGACTTTGTAACACAGGGAGTACTAGTGATGGTTAAGCCAATAGAGGGACAAGTCTTGGACTTGGTTGATTTGGAACGGGAGATTGAGGCGCAGGTTCACGGTTTCCTGCCATCTCGTGAGCAGCGTCCTAATAATGTGGTGCCTGCAAAAGTTGGTACGCCGACGCGCTCAATGCCCGACTATGTCGAGCATTGCGAGGGAGCGACCGAGATCGGCAAATTGTCGGCGGAGGCCGTGGTACGCGAGTACGAAGCTGCCGCGAAAGAGATCGAGGGGATGGGCTCCGAGTTGATCCAGCGCGTCAGGCAATGCGAGGCGATGACGAAGAGTGCGTTTGCGGCCACCGAGGAGATGAAGGAAACCGCAGCGCGTTACCGCGAGGAGGCCAAGCGCATCTTCCTCGAGATTGAAAACTGTACGCGAATGACGGAGGAGGTCCGCAAGACCTGCACCGATCTGAAAGAGAAGATCGCTCTGCCGACTGCGACAGCGTGATCGACGCTTGTGGTTCGTAGCACGTCGCGGCGGAATTGCTGATCGGCGTGGTTGAAGTCGGGTACGGCCATTCGGGTACGACCATAATGGGAAGTTTCGCCAAGTCGGATCATTCTGGCGGCCAACTTGACCGCGTGAGACCGCATGACCGTAAGGCAGCACGGCTCTGCCCGCGAACGCCGCAAATTCTTTTCCGCAGATTTTTGCCCAACAGATCATTGCCCGGCAGATCATGCTGAGAGAAAGCGGATCATGCGGATAGAAAGACTCGGCCCGAAAAAGACTTGGCCCGAACATGAAGGCCGCAATCCCGATATAAAAGAGCGATGATCGGTCGCCGCCTCATGTTTTTCGCCGCGTTCTGTCCGGCTGTGGCCGGCCGGCTGCTCACGTCCTTCTGCGGCGGCCTTCGATCACGCGTTCTTTGACAGCGAAGGCGGCAACCTCGTGGATATTGGCGCATCGACGGAGAGACAATTGTCCTTTCCCCCCGTCGCTGTTTGCTCAGGCCAAATCAGCGCTGGCGGGCGACGCGCCGGGCTCGATCGTCTGCCACCATGTCGCTTCGTTGTAAATTTTCTTGATCCGACGCTTGCGTGACATTGATGATCGAGAGGAGTTCGGCTCGCGTGTCGATCCCGGCGAACTCTTCGGCCATTTGCGACGCACGCCGCCCATAGTTCGGCGTATCGAGCACGTTCCGAACGGCTTTGCGCACCGCCTGTGGCGTGGGCTGGTTGGTCGCGAGATCAATTCCGACGCCGGACCATGCGACGCGCACGTTCACGCCCGCCTTGTCTTCGGTCAGTCCCGCGGTCACCAGCGGAATTCCGAAGCTCATGGCCTGGTTGACGCTGCCATAGCCGCCGTTCGTAACAAAGACGTCGACCTTGGGCAGCAACCATTCGAACGGCAAGTAGCTGGCGAGGCGTGCGTTGGCTGGAATTGGGCCGGGGATCGCCTCGATCGGGCGCCCGCCAGCCGTAACGACCACGAGCAGGTCAGGCTCGTGCGCGAGCGCCGCCAAAGCCGGGACAATCAGGAGGTCGAAATTGCGATTGGCCACTGTTCCCTGCGTGACCAGCACGACCTTGCGCGAGCCGTCCAGTTCGTGTGCCCAGGGTGGGAGCGGGGCTTGGTTGGGAATGATGGGAGGGGTGCCGATGAAGCGCACGGCAGGCGGAATGTCGCGCGGAAACTCGAAGCCTGGCACCGTGAGCTGCATATAGGCATCTGCAAGTTCGACGACTGCATCGAAGGGCGACGTCGCCAATGGCCCAACGCCGAAATCAGCCAGGATCGGATTCAGGCGGCGGGCCACCGGCTGATCGACAATCCTGTCAAACTCCCGTGCGATCGCCGCGCATTCATCGCGCTGTTCCGGGGTTACCGCGGGCGGCAAGCCAACAAAATGCGGCGCGCCATCTTCACGGTGCCAGTGCAGAAGCGATGAGCCGCAGAGAACGATGGGGGGACGTTTCGAGCGCGGCCCGAGCAGCATCGGCAGCGCGCCGAAGAACATATCGTCGGCGATGACGACGTCTGCCGGAAAGTCCCGCAAGGCGTCTTGCAGGCCCTGGTGCTGGGCGGGGATGACATCGACGAAGAGGCGTTCCAGGGCGATGCGCAACCGTTCCGGTCCTGGAGGTGTGGTCTTCAGTTCGGGAACCGTCGCGTGCCTGTCTTGCGGATCGAAATCGGCGTCTGCGGGAAGCGCGCGGAATTTCGCCCCCACACCCTCGATGCGGCCACGCAAGGCAGTACCCGTCAAGCCGACGACCTCGTGGCCCTCGGCAATCAGGATGCGCGCGATCGCGAGCAGCGGATTGAGATGGCCCGTCGCCGGAGTGGAAGCAAAGAGAATCTTCATAGGATACTGTCCTCTGATTGTTGAGAATGCACGGTGGCGTTCGGTTCGAACGCTGTTGGAGGGATTGCGGCAGCGTCTATCCAATCCGGGCAACGCTTCGAGCGCGGCGCTTGTCGACTGGCTTTGGCTGCGAAGGCTTTATCGCGATTTGCGGACGACCGGCTTCGTCAGCTGAGGCCGCCATGGTCCGCAACTTGTTGCGATCGATTTTGCCCAGCGTGTTGCGGGGTAATTCGTCGACTAACCTGAGACCCGCAGGGATCTTATAGAGCGCAAGTCGCATCGCGATGTTGCGGAGAAATCCGGAAACAACCGCGTCAATCGTCTCCTTCGCGAGCATTACGAAACCGAACACACGTTGATCGGCACGGCATCCGACGCGGCAACCAGCGTCTTCTTCATTTCGGCAGGCGAGATGCTGGTCCCGCCGCGAATGATGATGTCTTTCTTGCGGGACACGAACCAGAGTTCATCTCCCTCGCCACGCGGCATGTGCGTCAACGCATTTGTTGGAGTCATCTTCATTGGCTGGTCTCTCCTTGAAAGCATCACAATGCGCTCCGATACGTCTTTCGGACGAAATGCAGCTTTCGCAACCGGCTCACGCGGCTGTGATCCAATGCGATGGTTTCATTTGTAAGATTAGGGCAGCGAGAGCCGAATAAGTGAGCGTAGAACAACGCGAGCAGTGCTGGGCAGAGGCCATGCGTGCCGAGCGGCGCGGCGAAGCCGGCGCATACGAGCGCATGCTCAAGGAGGTTGCGACTGTCTTGCGTTGGTCGCTTGCGTCGCGTCTCGTTCGCGTCGGACTTGCAGCGCATGAAGCTGAAGATTTGGTACAGGAGATCCTTATCGGCCTGCACGGCAAGCGGCACACTTGGGATCCCGCTCGCCCGTTCCTGCCATGGTTGCACACGATCACGCGCTACAAGCTCATCGACTTCATGCGCCATCGCCGAGGTGACACGCGGCGGCGTGTCGATCTGCCCCTCGAGGATTGGCTTGCAATCGTTGATCCGCCGGCCGCCGAACCCAATCACTCCACGTGGGAGGTGGACCGGCATCTTGCGGTGTTGCCCACCAGCCAACGCAGGATTGTTCGCGCGATCGCAGTCGAAGGCGCATCCGTCCGCAATGTCGCCCGCGGCCTTGCGACCAGCGAGGGCGCGGTCCGCGTAACGCTGCACCGTGCGATCAGGCGTCTTCTGGGCACCGCAGATCCTACTCCGGCGAGCGAACCGCTCTCGAGGAACGAGCATGACAAGCACCGATGATCTCATCCACTCGCTTGCGAGCACGGCCGGCACGCGGCGGAGCGCTTCCCTGCAGGCCGCCTTCGCAGTCACCGGTGCTGCGTCGCTTGCCTGCGCGCTTCTTCTTCTCTTTTCGGTGATGGGCATCCGCCAGGACTTCGCGGATATGGCGGTTCACATGCCGTTCGCGTTCAAGCTGGTCTACGCGGGCGCCCTGGTGATCGGAGCGTCGGTCGTGGCGCTCTACGCCGCGACGCCCGGCGCATCGGCGAGCGCGCTATACGCTTTATCTCCAGCGGTCATTCTCCTGGCTTTGGGCGTGATATTCGATCCAACCGATTTTCCGATCATGGGGAGGACCGACAACGCCGCTGCCATCTGCATCGGGCGCATTCTTTTTCTTTCGCTGCCAGCCATGATCCTGACCTTTGCCTTCATGCGGAAGGGCGCACCGACGCAGCCGATCTTCGCGGGAGCAGTTATTGGAATGCTTTCCGCATCTGTCGGGGCTTTGGCCTATACGCTCGCTTGCAGGAATGACGGCATGGCGTTTGTCGCGATCTGGTACGGAGTGGCGTGCGCCATCATGGCGGCCATCGGCGCCGCCGTGGGGCACCGTGTCCTGCGCATGGTGAGATAAAGGCGCTGTGTCTGTGTCGATGCAACCCGAAGCGCGCGCTTGCGGAATTTGAGGCTCTTTCAGCGGCGAGGCGCGATATCGTGTGAAGATCGTCGAACAGGGCAGGGCCCGTGATCCGAGTGCCGAATTTGTTCGGCGAGGGCGATCATATCGGCAGGTTCAGTCCCTGCGTTCTTTCGGAATAGTTCTTCGAGTTCCTCCGGGGCTGAAAATCACCAGCATGCGGAGCGGAACGTCTTCGGAAAGATTGCACCAGGCATGAGGCACGCCTCTGCCGATGGTGATGGACGAACCGGCGCCGGCCTCCACGCGATTGTCTCCATTTGCGATCAGCGCTTTGCCCGCCAGAACAATGAAGTGCTCCTCTTCATTGTCGTGAACGTGCATGGGCACACCGTTTCGAGGGTCCGCAATAACCTCGAGCAGCGAATAGGCACCGTTCGTTTGTTCGGAAGTTGTGCGGATGATGTAGCGTTCTCCGCGCGTGACCTCCGACCACTCGTCCTCACGCGGATGGCGGCTCGAAAGTTCTTTGGACGATTTGTTCGGGTTCATTTCGCTTACCTTCCTGTTTTACTGCGGGACCAAAATTACCGAAATGCCGCGTCGGGGGTCTTTCTTCTTGATGCGAACTCAGCCGATTTCAGCGACGCGGCTGGCCGAAGCCCCCGCAACGCGATCAAGTTCGACGATGTTGCCGTTCTCGGATATCAGATAGGGGCCACGCTCATGCCCGGCTGCGATCGGCGTTCGACTTGCCGGCTGCGGGTGGGGGCGGTTTGCGTCAGTCGGGACAGTCTCAACAGGGAACGCCGCAGTCCAATGTATCGACGCGCCATATACGGCAAAGCCTTCCACGAAGAACGTGAACACCGATTGCCAAAACGCAATACCAGGGCAGCCGGCCCATTCGTCCTTGTGCTCGCAACTGTTCGAATGCTCTTTGGGAAATGTTGTTTGAGTTGCTATGGTTGGCGGGGAAATCTCAGGGTTCGCCTCGCTGAGCATTGTTGCGAGCCGGCCTTCGGCTAACGCCACAACTTTCCTCGTGTCCTTCATCGATCACACTCCGTGAATGGCTTTCCGCTGGAACGTTGTGAACGTTGCCTTGCCTAGAACAGTTCGACCGAAGAGGACGCCGCGCAACATCGTCACGAACTCGTGACGTATGGCTTCGTGCAAAAAAAATCTCAGCACACCTGTAATGATCGCGCCGCCAGCAACGAACTGGAGGATATGAACCCGCGAGAATTTACCTGCTCAGAAATTATGCGCGCCGCGCGTCAAGAAGACGTCGCGGTTTTTCATCGATTGTCCGGCGACACGTATGGGCCGGCGATCATCACCGGCGCGGATCGTCGCTGAATCAACGAAGAAGCTGTTGGGCTGAAGGGAAATCACCATGAACTGTGCAACTTCGCCGGCCCTCAGCTTCGGCATTTTTGATCATCTGGATCACGCGGGCGGGAGCCTTCATCAGCAGTACAGCGACCGATTGGAAATCGCCGCGGCGTGCGATGAGGCCGGCTTCCGCGCCTATCACGTCGCAGAGCATCATGGCACGCCACATGGTCTGGCAGCTTCTCCCAACTTATTCTTGTCCGCCGTAGCGCAACGGACCAGAAAGATGAGACTTGGACCGTTGGTGATGTTGTTGAATCTGTATCACCCCCTGCGCGCTTTCGAAGAGATCTGCATGCTGGATCAACTGAGTGGGGGCAGACTCGATCTCGGGATTGGTCGCGGCGCGGTCCCACTTGAACTTTCGTTTTTCGGCGTTTCGCCTGCAGATGCCCAAGACCGCTACAGCGAGGCGACTGAGATTATTCTCAAGGCCATGGAAACCAACACGCTGACGTACAGCGGCGACCATTTCAGCATCACCAACGTGCCGATTACACTCTCACCCATCCAAAAACCCTATCCACCGCTGTGGTACGGGGCGATGAAGCCGGAGACGGCCCGATGGGCAGCGGAGAATTCGATCAACATCGCTTGTGTCGGAAAGAGTAACGCGATCCGGGCAATCACGGACGCGTACCGGGCACACTGGGCAACGCGGTCAACGCAAGTCATGCCGCTGCTTGGCATGGTTCGCATTGTTGTGATCGCAGGGTCCGACGCTGAGGCGCGTGCTCTGGCCGCTCCAGCCTATGCGCGCTGGTTCAACACATTCACCTTCCTGTCGCGCATTGGTAATTTGCCTATTCCGCCGAATCTGCCGCAGTCGTTCGAGCAAGCTTTGGACGACGGCTTCTGCGTGGTCGGATCACCTTCCACGGTGCGAGAAACGCTCGAGAGCCAGGTCGCTGAGGCTGGTGTGACATACGTCATGTGCCAACTCGCTTTCGGAGATCTGCCGCTCGCTGCATCGCTTCAAACGATCTCGGCCATGCGGTCGACCATCATTCCGGACGTCTCGGGATGGGTTGGTCGAACTTGATGCGGGGCTGCGCGATGCTTGCGGCTTCGCGTGACCGCGATTGCTCAAGGTATTCCGGACAAACTTGCGCCGCGGGCCTCCGCATTCAAGCGCGCATGTGATCTGCCATTTCGAAACGCACGCCGCTGGAGCGCGGGGCGGGCGGCGAGGCTGGATCGGTGTCGGCTCGATCAGTGTCCCATGGTCCCTGTTTCCTTGAGACGGGATGACCGCACCCACCCCATGACGCTGTTGCCGGTCTTGACGTTTGAATACATCACGGACGACCACCCGTTGTTCGACTGGGCATACGCGATCAATGCATCTTTCGGGATGACGAAAACGCCGGTCATCGCGCAGTGCAGGCTGGGGGCCGAATAAAACTGAAGGCGTCCCGCGCCAACCACGACCTCACCGAGAGGTGGCGAGAAGATCGGGATGTCATCGGTGCCTGTCGCCGGCTCCTTGCAATCTGCAAAGGCGGGACCGGAGATCAAGAGGGCAACGAAGGCGATCAGGATGCGTCTTGCCGGCACGGTCTTGCTCTCTCCCTCACACACACTCTTACCAATTTGGTCGCACGTCAGCGCCCGGATGTTCGCAGGCCCGACAAATAAATTTCGTCTCGATGTCCGACAATCGAACGTCGTCCGCCACTGCGGTACAGGCATACATCTCCCGCCACTTCGTTGACGCGCGTCGCGGGGTACTCCTGAGACGTCCAGCCTCATGCGCGTGATTGCGCGCGACACCCCGGGTTGAGGCGGAACCCGGAAAATGCGAGGTTCCAAAAATTGGGGCTCAGCAGCGGCAGGCCAGAATCGCAGCATTGCAGATGCGATAGGCGCGGATCGATTGACGGTCTGGTCGTGTCCGCGCTCGGTTAAGGGGAGAAAAAGCGTAAATCATCAGTGCAACTGGGGTCGGCTGGCCAGCTCGATAATCGTCATTTTGGCGGCGGCCTTCGATCACGAGCCCTTTGGCAGCGGTTGATCAGCGCGGTCTTCAATCGTGTCGTAATTCAGTCAACCCGTAAACATCATTGCGAAGGCGCTTTCGCGAGGCGGTTCCAAAACAAATTCATCTGTATCGGAAAAGGCGCTCCGGAAAGCGGGGCGTTGTGCGACACGCGATAAATAGTCACGAAAAATGACGTCTGAACATAAGCGGTATGCTCGCGCCCACATGACAGCATGCGCAATCATGCAATCAGCAGCGGAAAATCTGGACCCGCACACGAAATCAGTTTGCCCCAGCCGATCCCTCAACTGCGGTTCAATTTCGGTGGAGAATTTCTTGCGATAGCGCTCGACCGTTCGATGATCCCGCTCTTGGAGTGGAAGCAGGTGCTCATGTATGCGGATCTGCCAAAGCATCATGTCCATGGTTGCTCCGCAAAAATGAACGACTTGCAGATAGTCCGCGCGATCTCGGGAGCAACTCGTTGGGGATGGAGATAGACGCCTGGTTGGAAACATATCCGCCAGGAAGATGACCATCGCGCCACTTTCCGCCATGCGCATGACTTCTCCATCATCGGTCGAGATTTCAAGGGTTGGTACGCAGTGGTTCGGATTTATCTCGATGTATCTTTGGCTATATTGTTGAGCGTCATACAACTCGACGAGTTCAACATCGAATTGATCGTCAACAAGCTCGTGTAGCAACCATTTCACGCGTGCGCTTCGGACCGCGGGGTAGTGATAGAGCTTGAATTTGATAAAAGACATGTCTCGTCATCCCTTCTGGTTCTGGATGATCGCGAGGCTAGGTGGACAGCATTTCTCGATGATGTCGTGTCAGTTGCAGGTGTAACCCTGCCTGTCGGTCCCGCGCATTGCGAGTTCCCGCGACTTGCAGCTGCTAACAGCGGTTCACAAGGCATAACACGCACGTTCCCGCGAACTCTGCTTTGAATGCATCACTCAGAAAGTGACAAGCGAAATCGGACTGTAGCAATTCCAGTTGTTGCTCACCGAACTGCATCCGCGCACGTCACGGTTAAACCCACATCTCCACCGAGGAAAAAATCATGTCTGCAATTTCGTTCTCGTCCAGTCGGTGCAACCTTCTTGCCACTTCGGCTGCCACGGGTGCTTTCAAAGGCCAGAACAGCATGAATGATGACTTGAGCAAGATAGGCCATATCCTGATCGTCGATGACGATCCGGAAACGCGGGAAATGATGGTGAACTACTTCGCCGATCAGAACCTCCCCACAAGTTTTGCCTCGACACGCAGCGAGGTAAATCGGCATTTCACAGGCAGGCATCCATGCTTGATCGTCATCGACCTGCAACTCGGGCAAGAGGACAGTCTGGATCTATTGCGCTCGATCCGTACTCGTTCGGATGTTCCGATTATCATCATCGGTCATCGCTCCAATGAAATCGATCGGGTCGTCGGCCTCGAACTCGGCGCGGATGACTATATCGTCAAGCCGTTCAGCCTGAGAGAGCTATTGGCGCGCATCCGCGCCGTGCTGCGTCGGCAGGAGATGGCGCGCGTTGGCCGGGCTCGCGATCCGGAGCGAGGCGGATACCAATTCAATGGTTGGCGTCTTGCGCGTAGCGGTCGAACACTTGTTAATCCCGAAGGGGCGCCGGTCTCGCTGAGCAGGAGAGAGTACGACCTGTTGTTGGCGTTCCTCGAATCTCCTCAGCGGCCCCTGACGCGAGAGTATCTGTTGCAAGCGACACGAGTTCATGAAGATATTTTCGATCGGAGTATCGACGTGCATATCCTGCGGTTGCGCCGAAAGCTGGAAACCGACCCAAAAGCACCGCGCATGATTCAGACCGTGCGCGGCGTCGGCTATATTTTCGCTCTGGCACCCGAACCTTTTTGAGGAACGAGGCCGCA
>CAVVWF010000015.1:0-70336 GCA_963751855.1 uncultured Alphaproteobacteria bacterium
CGTAATCGGCCTTGCGCGCCTTGGTCACCTGCGGATCGACATTTCCGTTGCGCGCAGGCACGCAGAGTTCGGCGTGCGCTGGAACACCGTCAGGTGCTTGGCCTGCTGCGCGATCTCCGGGATCGCCGGCACCGCGGTGGCACCTGTGCCGATGACACCGACACGCTTGGCGGTGAAATCGACGCCGTCATGCGGCCACTGGCTGGTGTGGTAGCACTGGCCCTCGAAGGAACTAAGTCCCTTGATTGGCGGCATTGGCGGTCGACAGAGCGCCGACCGCGGTAATGACGAAGCGCGCCCGGGCGACGTCGCCTTTGTCGGTGCGCACTGTCCGAAGTTCGGCGTTGTCGTCGAAGACGACCTCGACGACGCGCTTGCCGAACTTGATGTCGGGCTTAAGGTCGAAGCGCTCGGCGCAGCGCTCGAGGTAGCGCAGGATTTCGTCCGGTTCTCGGGATAGCGCTCGGACCAGTTCCATTCCTGCAACAGGTTCTTGTTGAACGTGTAACAGTAGATGTAGCTGTCCGAGTTGCAGCGCGCGCCGGGATAGCGATTTGAGTACCAGGTGCCGCCGACGCCGTCGCCGGCCTCGAACACAGTGACGTTCAGGTCGAGCTTGTCGCGCAGCGAATGCAGCATGTACATGCCGGAAAATCCGGCGCCGATGATGACTGCATCGAAGTCATTTTTCACGCTGCCCCTTTGCGACTTACCTTGCACATTCGTCATGACACATCTCCTTACGAGCACTCTCCTTGCACCTTCGCTTCAGCCGTCTTGTAGTTATGCGCGAGAGCGGGTCAGCCTGCGCGCACGCAGACATGCTACCGGAACATGGCAAAGCACGCGCTCACGACGCCCCTCGATCCGTTCAATCTCGAAAGTCGAGAGGCGACGTGGCGCAAGAAGCCGCGCGGCACTAGGCCGCCGCGCGCGCCTCACGAGCTCCATAAGCGGCCGTCTCGAAATCCATGTAGCCGCCGAACGAAATCGGATCGCCGAACGGCAAGATCTGCGTCGCCCAATATCCGCCGAACCCGTTCTTGCGATCGATCCAGTAGAACAGGTTGGGGAGCCCGGCCCAGCCGAGCGCCCCGGCCGGCCGGCCGGTCGGTGCATCCTCGTCGTTCACCATGAAGGTGTAGGACCAGGATTTCTTGAGTTCAGGGAAGAACTCGGCATCGTTCGATATGGTCGGAATGACGCCGGGCAACACCGTGACCGTCTGATGCGCTTGCAGGCCGTTGCAGACAGCAGCCTCGACCGTCTCTTTGTTGAGCACGCGGCCGTTCGGCCCCGCTCCGTCGTTCAGCCACATGCGGATGAACTTCATGTACTCGCCGATCGAGCCGTGGAGTCCGTGGCCGCCCATGTCGACTTCCGGATCAGCCGGCAATTGCATGTCGGGAAGCGGGGTCAGTGATCCGTCGGCCTCGCGTTGGTGCATGGTGGCGAGGCGCTCGCGCATTGAGGGGCTCAGCGAAAAGGCCATGTCCGCGATGCCGAGCGGTGCAAAGACCCGCTCAGCCAGAACTTCGCCCAGCCGCTTGCCGCGGATGCCCTCGACAACCTGCCCGCACCAATCGATGTTGCTGCCGTATTCCCATTTGTCGCCGGGATCGAACAGCAGCGGCGTCATAATTGATGCCCTCGAGCAGGTAATCACGCTGGGTTGGCCGCGCTCCTGCGCCAGGCGCAAGTAAGTGGTATTGAAGAAGTCGTAGCCAAAACCAGCGGTGTGCAGCATCAGCATGCGGGTGGTGATGTCGCGCGTCGGCGCCCGCAGTCTTGGCGTCCCGTCGGCGTCGAACCCGTCGAGCACTTCGAGCTTGCCGATGTCGGGGGCGTAGTTTTTGGCCGGAGCATCAAGGTCGAGCTTGCCTTCCTCGACGCATTGCAAGACCGCCGTGCCGGTGATTGCTTTTGTGGTCGAGTAGATGGCGAAGACGGAGTTGGTCGTCATTGGCTGATGACCGCCAAGGCTGCGCTTGCCGGCGGCACCTTCGTAGATGTTGCCTGAGCGGTCGGTGATCATCGCCACCACGCCGGGAACACCAGTCGCAGTCCTTTGCAAAATCCCGTCACATGCGCTTCTCAGATCGTTACCCATCGACGTTCCTCCCGTTGAAGTTGTCGAAGTTTGATCCTGCCTCCTCTCGCCACGCCGCTGGCGGTCCGCGCGGAACGATGTCAACCGATTCAACGTGTTGAAGTTGGGCTACAGTTCGATTGTTCCAACGCCCGTGGCGCAAGCGAAAGTCCCACCGCGGCCCTAGCAGCAATAGCGATTGGCGTTTTGATCATGAGGTGGCTCCAAGTCTGTATCGAAAGGTCAGTATCGAATTCGACCGAGCGTCGCGGAGAGTAGACCGATTTCTTGTGATCGGCTAGGCATTTCCCCTTAGGAATGGAAAGCGCCGAGACTCCTTTTTTTGTCGAGGCATGTCAGCGATGCTGACACTTGACCCATCATCTGTGACGGTGGGGCGCTTACCAAAGAGCGCATTCTCGTCGGCTAAGATCGTTGGTTCTCATCGCCGCATCCATCGATGATCAGTCAGGCGACGACATCCGCTTGTGGCAGATTTTGTTGCAAAAGTCGGCTGCGACCAATGAGGCCTTTGTGGCGCTCCATTGGAGCGGCAGCCTTGACGCACTCGCCCTGACGCTCTTTACGCAACTCCAACGCTACGCGGTGCACAAAGCGTTATCGGGTGGCGGCCGGGCGACCAGCATTGCGAGCCGTCTCAAGTTCTGAGCGATGGCGGCGAGAACAAACTCATCCTGGGCACCTCGTGGGCCACGCAATCGAAGCCGGCCGAGCTTCAGGATGCGCTTCAGGTGCGCGAACCGCATCTCGATCTTCTTGCGCTCATGTCGTGACTGCTCGTAGCCCTCGGTGCCAGCGAGGGCACGAGCAACATCGCGAGCGGCTTCGTGTTGATTGCGCGGAATTTTGCGAAACGGAGTCTTGGGACAGCACATTGCTTTGAGTTCGCAGCCGTCGCAATCATGCTTTCTCGCCAGATAGAGTAGTGTCGTTCCATCATTCACAAGCGTCCCGGTCGTCGTGAGGGTCTTTCCCGCGGGACAGTGATAGACATCGTTTGCTGCGTCGTAGGCGAAGTCACTGCGTGAGAAGGTGCCATCTTCTCGCTTCGACTTGTCGATCACCGGAATATGTGGCGCGATGCCCTTCTCCTCGACCAGCCAGTTCAGCATCGGAGCCGCCCCATAAGCGGTATCGGCCGCGAGCCGTTCCGGCTTGAGACCGAAGCGCTCCTCGGTTCGCTCGATCATGGTTCTTGCCGCGCCGACCTCGGCCTGGCGAATGGCGCGGGACGCCTCGACGTCAACGATGACGCCAAACTTCACGTCGATAAGATAGTTGTTGGAGTAAGCGAAGAATGCCGGTCCCTTGTGCGCTCCGGTCCACTGCGCCGCGGGATCGGACGGCGAGACGAACTTCGGGACAACGTCGCTGGCGGCGCCCCACGTCGTATCGTCGAGGGTCGCCAGATACTCCTTCACCGCTCGGCTTGACCTCTCCGGATCGCGATCCTTGTGCCAATCCTGACCCGCGATCGAGCGCTGCTTGTTGGCGTCGGCCGCAATCAGGCTGGCATCGACGGCAAAGCCGTCGCCGCCAACGAGACGCGCCGCGATGCATGCCTCGACAACACGTTCGAACACGCGGCGAAAAACATCCCCCTCGCGGAAACGCTCATTGCGGGCGCGCGAAAATGTCGAGTGATCCGGGATAGCGTCCTCGATGCCGAGCTTGCAGAACCACCGATAGGCGAGGTTCACCTGCACTTCACGACAGATCAATCGCTCCGAACGGATCGCAAAGACATACCCCACCACGAGCATCCGGATCATCAGCTCCGGGTCGATCGATGGGCGACCCGTGGACGAGTAATGAGGTGCGAGTTCGCTGCGAAGCCAGGACAGATCGAGAGCAGCGTCGATCTTCCGCACTAAATGATCTTCAGGAACCGCGTCGTCGAGCTGAAACTGGTAGAAAAGCTGCGCCTGTTCGCTCTTCAGCCGACCCATCATGGCTTGCCCCCACCAAGATTCGCGTCAGCAGGATGGAATCACGGTTCGCCGCATGCCTCAACGGACTTCTGCAACAAAATCGGCACTCTTCGGACATCGGGCTTCGGTGGAATGTCCGCTTCGGATCACAGCGGACATTCGACTGATAAGCTTTCGTGTACGTCCTTCTCAGTCAGCGGACTGACTCTATTTCTATTCCTTATCAATCAGTCGATGGACCAAATCCAATTGCGCGCCCACCTATTCGGTTGGCAATGGACACAATTTCCAGACACTTTACGCAGAGTACGCTAATCACCCCGTCTGGATCGCGACCTTAAGGTCTCATCGATCTAACTTTATCCCACTTTGGCTGCGTAATGTCGGCCACGCCCATTCGAGGAACTGCAATGACTGATCGAGAAAAGATTTTAATCGCCCTTCGCGAAAAGCCCCTGAAGGTCAACGACGTGATGAAGCGCGTCAACATTACGAATCAGGATTCGTGCCAGGATCTGCTTTTAAAAATGCGAGAAGATGGCGCGATCCGCTTCGACATTCACAAGGGTGTCTGGATCGCTGTTTGAACCAAGCGTCACAGGCGTGCCGACATGGGGCAGCTGACACCCGGGCTTAACCCCAGCACGCCGGCGCCGCGCTCGCCACTGCGAGCGCGAAGCGCCCTCTAAACGGCCCGTATAGGGTACTGATCAGAATCGGCCAGACCTATACGGAATCCTTAGCCACCTTCAGCGGTGAAGCCTTAACCGACTTGCTGGCAGGCTTGGCCGCGAATTCCATTGGCTCTTTCGTGAAGGGATTTATGCCACTGCGGGCTTCTGTGGCGGGCTTGTTCACAACAGACATCTTGACAAATCCGGGAATAACGAACTCACCAGATTCATTCAACTCCTTGTAGCCGACTGTCGCCATTTGCTCGATCACGGACTTGACGTCACCCTTGGAAATCTGGGTGGCCTCGGCAATAGCATCGATCAACTGGTTCTTCGTCATCTTGGCCATGAATGCTCCTCTAAATTGAGGGGTCCGTCTACGCGGATTGAATCAGCATGTCCAGAACGCGATTAAACCAATGCATACGCTGCACAAATTTCTCTTCTTTCCTTGTCAGTCAACGCACTGACTCCAAATCGCGTATTTTTTTAACAATCGATCAGGCGCGGCGTTCATCTGCGCCTGATGGCTTTCCCGCGTATTCGAGGGGGTGCCCCCGCTCACTGTGAGGGTCGCAAATCGACCACGGCGCCCATAGATTGCCCGGATGAAAAAAATCGGATTCCTGTCATTCGGGCACTGGACGCCCTCTTCGCAATCGCAGACCCGCTCGGCGGCGGATACGCTCCTGCAATCCATCGACCTCGCCGTCGCGGCCGAGGAATTGGGCGCTGACGGCGCCTACTTTCGCGTTCATCATTTTGCACGCCAGCTCGCCTCGCCCTTTCCCTTGCTGGCAGCCGTCGGCGCGAAAACCAGCCGCATCGAGATCGGCACCGCGGTCATCGACATGCGCTATGAGAACCCGCTCTACATGGCCGAAGACGCCGGTGCGGCCGATCTCATTGCGGGCGGACGCCTGCAGCTCGGCATCAGCAGAGGGTCGCCCGAACAGGTCATCGATGGATGGCGGCATTTCGGCTATCAGCCGGCCGAGGGCGAGACCGATGCCGATATGGGGCGGCGTCATGCGGAGGTGTTTCTCGACATCCTGCGCGGCAAGGGTTTTGCGCAGCCCAGTCCGCGCCCGATGTTTCCGAACCCGCCGGGGTTGCTGCGACTCGAACCGCATTCCGAAGGCCTGCGCGATCGCATCTGGTGGGGCGCCGGCTCGAACGCCACGGCCATATGGGCGGCGAAACTCGGAATGAACCTGCAGAGTTCGACGCTCAAGAACGACGAAACCGGCGAAGCTTTCCACGTGCAGCAGGCCGAACAAATCAGGGCCTACCGCGCCGCCTGGAAAGAGGCAGGCCATGCACGCGAGCCACAGGTCTCGGTCAGCCGCAGCATCATCGCGCTGACCGACGATCGCGATCGCGCTTACTTCGGGCGTGGCGGCGAAGAGCAGGATCAAGTCGGATTCATCGACCCGACCACCCAGGCGATCTTCGGCCGCAGCTATGCCGCCGAGCCGGATGTTCTCATCGAGCAGCTCAAGAAGGACGAGGCCATCAATGAGGCTGACACTCTATTACTGACCGTGCCGAACCAGCTCGGTGTGGCCTACAATGCGCATGTCATTAAATCGATCCTGACCCACGTGGCTCCGGCGCTCGGATGGCGCTGAAGGCTCTGAGAGCGCCAGACCCGCCTCGCGACACAGCACTTCCCGGGAGCGCCGCGCCAATACCAGCAATTGAGGGGCCGACAACCCGCGCGCCCTCTCCTGCGTGCAGCGTTATGTCTCAGCCTTATGTCTCTGCCTTGGCAGCAGCGGCAGCACTCCAAAGCGAACCAGGATTGGCGCGATCAGAATAGAGCACCAGCATCTGGTCATAGAGCTCACGTGCGGTTTTTGTCGCCTCATTCAGCCGAATGAAGTCACGGAGGTACTGGCGCGTGGCGTCCACATTTTTCGGACTGTCATCGTTGCCGGGAATCTTATGTCCCGCAACTACCGCTGACGGTTTGAGAGCGTCGATTTTGTCGAGCGCGGCAATCCATTCCAACCTGGTTTGCCTGTTCGACTCGTTGAGAAATGGATGAATGCCGTTGTAGACGGCATCGCCGGCGACGACCAATCCGATGGATGGGACGTGAAGACACGTCGTATCATCAGTGTCTGTATGCCCAACTCTTACAACGGCTAATTTGCGTCCTTCCAAATCAATCTCATCGCCTTCCAATGGATCCGCGACGGAAATAACGTCCGAAATTTGATTGGGGAACAGCTTGCGCCAGCGGCCGTTCAATTTCTCCGGCGTGCTCTGAAGCTTCATTTTAGCGACGACGTCAGGTGTCGCCAGCGCTTTCACGTTTGGGAAGCGATCCTGCAAAACCTTTAGTCCAAAAAAATGATCACCATGTGCATGAGTGACGTAAATTGTTTTCAGCGTCTTTCCGCTCGCAACGATGGCGTCTGCCAAACCGTTGCACTGATCCACCGTGAGGAAGGTATCTACGAGTGCCGCGTCTTGCTCTCCGTAGATCAGCGTCGACGAATTGGCCACCCACATCAGGGATTCCTTACCCGGCGGCACATCGCGGTTGAGGCCCGGACGCGTGACGGTAAATACCTTGTACCTTAACGGAGATGTCTTACTCTCCGAACTTGCCTTTGCTGCTGCCGGCAGCAGCGGAAGCATGACCAGAGAAGCCAGCTTCATCATATCGCGACGATTCATACTAAACCCTCGTATTCAAAATTGAGCCAGGGGCACGCCTCGTGCGTGCCCCGTAATAAGTGCGATGGACCCTGAATTTTCGTGACGATCTTCTCAGTAGCTACGCGTCGTGTCGGCGCATAAACTCGGTAGCCAAAGAGATGAATTCCTCGGCTCCCTCGAAGTATGCCAGATGACCGGCACTGATCTGTTGGCACGTCGAACCGGGAATGCTCGCGGCCAACTCGCGTGTCTGTGTGACGATCTGATCGTGGACACAGTCGATGACAAGCGTGGGGCTTGCAACGCTCCCGGCTTGTCCCCTTACATCAACAGCCAGATCCAGCTCGACCTGACGTGTAATCCCCTCCCAATTGGCGAGAGGCATGTACCCTTTGATCATGTCTTCGATCGTCGAAGTGCCCACGCTCGAAACAAACGCCGGCGTGAGTCCGGAGAGCAACAGCAGCCTGAGAAATGCCTCGCGGTTGGTCCGGAGCAGGTCAAGCCAAAGCTCGAATTGAAGCCTGAGCCGCGGCTCTGCGCCCCACGAAAAGCCGGCGACCAGAATGAGAGATCGGACCAGATCTGCGGAACTGGCTGCAAGCTGAAGCGCAATCGCCGCTCCGAGGGAATGGCCGACGAGATCGAACCGGTCCACACCGGCCGCGCGGGCCACTTCCCTCACCTGGCGCGCAAGTTTCTCCAGGTTAAGTGCGCTGCCGTCATCCGTCGTGTCTCCGGAACCCGAGTAATCCAGACTGATCACCGTTCGGTGTTTACTGAACTCCGCGATCACGGGGCCCCAATGCACATCCAGGGCAGCAGTGCCGTTTACGAGCACGACAGCAGGACCACGCCCGTGTATTCGGTATGCGACGCGCGCACCATCGACGTTTACCGCGCTTGTTGTTGCCATGAATTCACTCCTGCCAATTATATGATGATCATCATTTAAAATCCAAGCTGATGCATGTCATGCTTGGTGTCCAGTCAAGGCATCGTGAGGCAGAAGCGTAAGATACTCGGGCGGATGTGATTGCAGTACGCCACGGAGCGCGTTGCCTACTTCTCCGGCAAGCTGCCTAAGGCAGCATCAGGAGTGGTGCCATCACCCTGCCGAGATGAATGGCGAGCCACGCTCGCTTACGTTCGGTCAGCTAAGACTTCGCAAACCATTCCGCATCACCGCGATGTCGCAGCGACGGTCGGTAAGGAATCGAAAATTCTTCTCGCTCAGTGTCCACGCAACAGACGGGGACCATGGGGAGTGCGGATATCGACACGCCGCTTCTCGTCGCGAGCGTGATGATCACCGCCGGCATTGCAATGGGCGTGGTGCGGCGGAGCTGAGGCGATTCACAGATGCCTGCATCGGTTCATCACCCTGATGAGCGCACGGCTCAAAAACAAAGCCCATGATCGGGGCTTCGCTTGCATCAGGCCTCGTTGAGTCCGGCGCCTCTGTCTGACAGAATCTTCTCTGCCTTCGGCGTCAGTTCATAGAGATCCCCGTCCTTCGAGACGTATCCCTCCTTGATGAGCCGGTCGATCTCGCCCTGCCTGTCATCGGCGAACGCGATCGATTGAGCGATATCGCACAGAACCGCGACTTCTTCGTCCTTCAGCATGACGTCCTCCGGTTTGCGAAGGAACGTGCGAAGTGGCGTTATGGTTCCGGAAACTGACTGGTCGTCGTGCGTCCTCTCGGAGGCAGCGCAAGCCACGCGGTTACTGAAGTTCTGCCTTCTTCGATTTCCAGCGACTGTGATCGCAATGGTACTCACGTCAAGCCGGACTACCCACAATATTCTCTGCTCAAATATCCATCTCTTGAAGGTATCTCAGGCTTGTCTCGATGCTTTGCAGGGGGTGAGCGGGGTGATCGTGCTCGACAAAACAGTAAGCAACGCCGGCCAGCTGTGAGCAACGGAGAATGCGCTTGAAATCGACAATGCCCTTGCCGACCTCGGTGATCGTTCCGTCGCGTGCCATATCCTTGAGATGGAGAAGTGGAAAACGCCCAGGGTATCGCTGGAAGTATGTGATGGGATCGCGCCCTGCCCTCGTCATCCAATACAGATCGGCTTCCATCTTGACGAGATCGGGATCGGTTTCCGCAAGGACGACATCGTAAGGGACTTGCCCGTCTATCGGTGTGAATTCAAAATCGTGATTGTGGTAAGCGAAGCTCAGCCCCGCTTCTTTCGCCTGCGCGCCGATAGCATTGAATGTTTGGCATACGCGCTTCCAATCATCGATTGTTTCCGCGTCGGCTCGCGTCGACAGACGGGCACACGATGAACTGCTGGCCCATCTCCCGGGCCGCCTGCAGATGTTTGGGCAATTCAGTTTCAAGCTGCTCGAAGCTGGCGTGGGATGCCGGCGCCACCAAGCCATGGCGCTTCAGAATGCTCAGGGTTTGCTCAGGCGACGGGCCGATGATTTCCGCGAACTCGACTTGCCGGTATCCCAGGCGAGCGACCTCAGCTAGCGTCCCTTCGAAATTTCTCTCCAGCAGATCCCGTACGGTGTAGAGCTGCAATCCAATACTCGGGAGGCTCTTGCCCAGAACCGGACTCGCCGAGGGCGATGCGACGATGGCGGAAAGCAGCGCAAGGAACTCTCGTCTGTCCGTTGTCATAACCACCCTCCGAAGTCGCCGATGGTATGCGTCTCGGTTCCGCCACGGTCCTTCATTGCGCGGGTTGGCCAGGCTCCATCGCCCTGCTCTTCATTCAGGTCGATCGATGCTGTGGAAAATATCATCTCCATGATCTGCTGAACACTCTCGCAGCTTGGCTGTCTTCTCGAACACGGCGCGCTTCAGCTAAGGCAGCTCTCACCCCCGATCGCGGCCCGATGTAGTGGGAGCGTTCGTCAGATACTCCTCGAAATCCGCCAGGGACCCGATCTCGCCGTCCTCCACCCAGGTGATCTTGGCGCGCAGATAGGCCGTCATCGCCTGCAATTCTGAGGCCTTCGCCTCCAGTATCCCGAGTTGCCTACGCAATATCTCGACACTGCGCTTGCGCGTGATGCGGCCCTCGCGCCGCTCCCTGGCGATATCCGCGATCTCCTTGAGCGACATGCCGAGCGACTGCGCGACCCGGATGATCCTGGCTGCCTGGACATCCCTTGCGGAGAAGACCTGATAGGGACGACGCCCTCCCTTTTCAGTCGCCTGGGGCTGCAGAAGGCCGAGACGGACATAGAAGCGCACCGTGTCGCGGCTCAGCCCCGTCGCCCGCGCGAATTCGGAAATCAGCATGGTATTTCCCTGTTGACTATGGACCACACTCCACACTTACAAGACCTACCATTCCCAATATCGAAAAAGGAAATGGCAATGGGCACAGTGGCGAAAAGCGGCATCTTCAGGATCGGCGGTGATCTGCCCGTGCATCGGATGGGCTACGGCGCGATGCAGCTGACCGGACCAGGAGTCTGGGGACCGCCGGCGGACGAAGGCAATGCGCGCGCGCTGCTTCGCCGAGCCGCGGAACTCGGCATCGACTTCATCGACACCGCCGATGTCTACGGCCCCGACGACAACGAACGCATCATCCGCGAGGCGCTGCATCCCTATCCCGCCGGTCTCGTCATCGGCACGAAGGCCGGTCTGGTACGCGCCGGCCCGGCGACGCGGGAAAATCCCGGCATTTCCATGAATGGCTCGCAGAGGCATATCCGCGATGCGGTTGAAGGCAGCCTGCGCAAACTCGGCCTCGACAGTATCGATCTCTACCAGCTCCACCGGATCGATCCGGCAATTCCCGTCGAAGAAACCATGGGGGTGTTCCGCGCGCTCCGCGACGAGGGCAAAATCCGCCATATCGGGCTTTCGGAGGTCGGCGTCGAGGCGATCGAAGCGCGCCCGGTCGGTGGTCGAGATCGCGACCGTGCAGAACGTCTACAATCTCGTCACTCGCATGCATGAAGACGTGCTGGTCTATTGCGAGCAGAATGGTATCGCTTTCATTCCCTTCTGGCCGTTGCATTTCGGTGAGCTGGCTAAATCCGAAGCCATGCGGGACATCGCCGCGCATAGGGCGCAACGCCCGCGCAGGTGGCGCTCGCCTGGTTACTGAAGAAATCGCCTGCGATCATCCTCATCCCCGGCACGTCCTCGATCGCGCATCTGGAACAAAACGTCGCTGCCTGCGACGTCGAGCTTTCCGGGGCGGATATTGAGAGGCTGCAACAACTAACCGTGGAAGGTATTTCGTAAGCGGCGCCGGATTGACTCCAGGTTCAGATATCTTTTGCAGCAGATGAAAGCCGAGCAGCGGGGATTGCCCGCGCTCGGCTAAGAATTCGCAAACCATTCCACATCGCTGCGATGGCTCAGCGCGAGGCGGTAAGGAATCAAAAATTCTTCTCGCTCAGTCTGCACTCAACCAACGGGGATATTGGGGAGTGCGGATTATGAATGCGGAAACCATTTTGAAGAACGTGCGCCGGTATCAGGCGATCGCGTCGCTCTATCGGCGGACGGCAGCGTTTCGCCCGAGCCAAAGCTGGTCCTTGCTGGGCCAAGCCAAGGAATGGGAGCACCGCGCGATGTCCGAGATTGAAGACTACTTCACATGCACCGCTTACGTGCACGCGGGAGCCGCGAGCGCGCACTGACAACAGGACACGGCGACGCACGTCGCCATGTCCTGTTGTTATGTCCCATTGTTATGTCCGATCGTTCCGATGATCAGGGTTCGAGGTGCTTGCGAATGCCGTCGCTGGCCTGCTGAATGGCAGCCCCGACCGCAGGCACGTTCCGGATTCCATTCAAGAGAACGAAATCGTGGATCATGCCGTTGTAGCGGACAGCGGCGACATCGACGCCCGCGTCCTTGAGCTTGCGCGCATAGGCTTCGCCTTCGTCGCGCAGCGGATCGTTCTCAGCGGTGATGACCAGCGCCGGCGGCAGACCTTTGAGCTCTTCATTGCTGGCACGCAGCGGTGAGACATACGGATTGTCCCGCGTCTTGGCGTCGGGCGCATAAAGGTCCCAGCCATACTTCATGAAGTCGCGCGCCAGGAAACGGCCGGTGCCGAACTCATGATAGGACGCGGTGTCGACGCTGGCGTCGGTCGCCGGAATGAGCAGCACCTGATAACTGATCTTGGGGCCGCGCTTGTCCTTTGCCATCAGCGTCAGTGCCGCCGACATGTTGCCGCCGACCGAGTTGCCGGCGACCGCGATGCGGCTGCCATCCGCGCCGAATTCGGCGGCATGCTCGGCGGTCCATTTCAGCGCGGCGTAGGACTCATCCAGCTGGGTCGGAAATTTCGCTGCCGGCAACGGCGTGTATTCGACGAACACGCCGATCTGTCCCGAGCCGACCACGAGATCGCGCAGCAGGCGCTGATGGTTCTCGAAATTGCCGACGATCCAGACGCCGCCATGGATGAAGAACAGCACGCCCGGCTTGGCCGCCTTGGTCTCCGGCGTCATGATGTAGATCTTCACCGTCTGCCCGTCTTGCGTGATCGTCTTCTCGACGGTGGTCACCTTCGACATGTCGACCGGCGTCTTGTTCTGTAAGCCCGTGATGATGTCCTGCGGCTTCGGCTGCGGCAGCTTCCAGATCGGCGTGCTGTCCTTGTTGAGTTCGGTCAGGAACGCACGAACCTGCGGATCGATGCGGGTATCCGTCGAGGGGTTCGGGGCTGCGGCGGCAATCTGACTCATGACACTTGCTCCGATGATAATGGCTGCGAGTTTGGGAATACGGGTCATTAGGGTGATCCAGTTGGTTGTCTGGCGAGACCGCTCACGTTTCTGCACGACGTGATGCACTCTCTGGTGCCCCACGGGCGGGTGCCCGGAGGAATTCGTTGAACGGCGGGGCAAGGCCGCGTGAGAGCGCGACCCATGATCCCGCGCCGCACTATGAGGATGGTCGCGCGCCCGCGTCTTTCCCGTGCGTGCTGTCCTCTTGGCCGTGCTTGCGATCGCGACTCGCGCTCGATGCCGCTCAGCGCAGCAGACGGCGATATTCTCCCGGCGCCATGCCGGTGGCGCGCCGGAATGCGCGGTTGAAACTCGCCTGGGATGAAAATCGCGACCGGTGGGCGATCTCGTGCAGCGGCAGCTTGTCGTCCGCCAGCATCGCCATCGCACGCTCAAGGCGGCGGCGGCTGACATAGCGATACGGCGCGACGCCGACAGCCGCCGTGAACATCCGCGTGAAATGAAAGGCGCTGAGATTGGCGAGGCTTGCGAGGTCCGCGACCGCGATCTCCGCCTCAAGATGCGCCTCGATATAGTCCAGCACCCGGCGCAGCCTGACGTTGTCCAGCCGATGCTGGTTGACGACGCCGGGCTTGAGAAAGCTGCCGTCGGAATAGTTGTTGACCAGCCGGGCCGCCAGCATGAGCGACGCTGTCTCGACGAACATGCGTCCCGTTGCGGTTTCCGCGTTCAGCTCCGACAGAACACCGAGGCCGATGTGACGGATCAGGTCGTCCTTCAATCCGCCGAGATACTGGATGCAGTTGACGGGCGAGCGCGCGAAGTTGAATTCCTTGGCGAGATGATTGAACTGCTGCGCGGGCAGATAGAGGTGCAAGGCCTTCGGGATCGGCGCCGTGATCGTGATCTCCTCGTCGCCGCACCCGATCGGAGCCAGCCACACCGTGCCGGACGATGATCGCGCCTGCTGCTCGTTCCCGGCGGCAGACCGGACAACCGATCCGTTACCGGTCCCGCAGATCGCGATCACGATCTCTACATTGCGCTGAATGACCGAAGCAATGCGTCCTGCCGGATGCGACCGCACTTCGGCGGAGATCGTCGCCCATGCCCGGTCGGCGGACGACGCCAGCAATTCCGACTTTGGATATTTCCGTGGTCCATCGGGTTGAAGTTCCATGGCCTTGCCTCGGATGCTTATTTAAATATCACGCGATTACATCGCGTGATATCTAAATAGACCTCAGCCTCCACGCACGTCAATCTCTTGATATTCAATCGCACACGATTTATCTTCAACAATCTGTGAGCAGGCCGCTTGCCCCTTTGACCGGAGAAATTCATGTCCCGTGCGGTTCCCGACCCAAGCGAATTCATCTGCTTCGCGGTCTACTCGACGAACCACGCGTTCAGCCGCGTCTACAAGCCGCTGCTGGAAAAGCTGGGCGTCACCTATCCGCAGTATCTCGTGCTCGCCACGCTGTGGGCGAAGGGCGATCAGACCGTCGGCGGCCTGGGCGACGCGCTGTTTCTCGAATACAGCACGTTGACGCCCCTGCTGAAGCGTCTCGAAAAGCAAGGGCTTGTGACGCGCAGCCGCGACCCGGACGATGAACGGCAGGTCCACATCCACCTCACCCGGCAGGGCGCAGCGTTGCGGGAAAAGGCACGCGATTTTTCTTCATGCGTGGACGGTGCAACGGGACTTTCCCCGGAGGCGCTGAACAAGCTTCGCATCAGCATTGAATCGGTTCGGACGGCGTTGTTGAAGGCGAGTGTGTGAGGCGGGCACGGGATCGTAACTGATCAGCCCAAATCGAATGAGCGAAACACGCGCTTTCCTGTGACCTCACTCATCGCCATCGCGAGACCCCGCCCTATTCTGGATTTTCCAAATCTATTTTCATCACGTCAGCAAGGCGCGTCATCTCCATTTGGGACTCGAAAAAACAACTCGATATTGCGTGAGGCGGCTGCGCGTGGGCGCGTCAGGAACAGCATCCTCACCGTGATGAGATGAATGGCACGCCAAGCCCCACATCAGGAACATAATTGCTCCACAAACTGCCGCAGCAATTTCGCTATGCGAACCGCCGGTGATCAGGCGGGTGAGAAAAATCTTGCTCACCGGCGCAGAAACTGGCTGATGCTGGCGAACTCGCCGGACCTACGACATACTGAACGTCACGGCGTACACTTGGCCCGCCCCCGATGTAACGGAAATATCCGGCATGGGGCGTGGGCGTTAAAGCACAATTTGGAGATGAGGAAGCATGGCGCGTAATATTTTGATTCTTGGAGCCTCGTATGGCTCTTTGCTGGCAACCAAGCTGTTGATGGCTGGTCACAACGTGACCCTGGTTTGCCGGCAGAAAACCGCCGACCTCATCAACCGTGACGGCACCGAAGTGCGCATCAAGCTGCGTGACGAGCCGAAACACCGCTCCATCTTCTCGCGTGACCTGCCTGGAAAACTGGACGCATCCCCGCCCCAGACCATCGACGTGTCCCGTTACGATATGGTGGGCCTTGCGATGCAGGAGCCGCAATACACCAACCACACGATCCGCGTTCTGATGATCAAGATCGCCGCGGCCAATCTGCCGTGTCTGTCGATCATGAACATGCCGCCGCTGCCTTATCTCAAGCGCATCGGCAAGCTGGAGAACATGGACCTCGAAGAGGCCTACACCAATGCGCAGGTGTGGGAACGCTTCAAGCCGGGACTGGTGACGCTCTGCTCGCCTGATCCGCAGGCCTTCCGTCCACCGGAGGAAGCCGCGAACGTGCTTCATGTCGGCCTGCCGACGAATTTCAAGGCAGCGGCATTTGCCGACGAGGCGCATAATAAAGTGCTTCGCGAGCTGGAAGCGGATATCGACGCGGTGAAGCTGGACGGCCAGGACGTGCCGGTGAAGCTCAAGGTGTTCGACTCGCTGTTCGTCCCGCTGGCGAAATGGTCGATGCTGTTGACCGGAAATTATCGCTGCATCACGCCGGACGAGCCGCAGTCGATCCGCGACGCTGTGCACGCCGACCTGAAGCTCTCGCAGTCGATTTACGACCATGTCGATGCCGTCGCTCAACGTCTGGGCGCCGACCCGCAGGATCAGGTGCCTTTCGAGAAATACGCCAAAGCGGCGGAAAGCCTGCTCAAGCCCTCGTCAGCGGCCCGCGCGGTGGCCAGCGGCGCGCCCTTCATCGAGCGCGTCGACCTGCTGGTGAAGTTGATTTCGCATGAACTCGGCATGCCCAATGCCGAGATCGACCGCACGGTCCAGACCGTGGATCAGAAGCTGAGCGAGAAGATCGTGGAAGGCGGCGGCGGCGCGTAGTGACGCACTCCGGTCGTGAGAGCGCACCAACAAACCCCGCTCCGGCGGGGTTTTTCTTTGATCTGCCTGCCGATTTTCGGCTCGCGGAACGATTTCGGGAACGAGACGTTATTCCGTCAAGAGCAGTCATCTCGCGAGGGATGAACGCTTGAAGAACCCCGCAGCGCACTTCGGTGAACGGCGGGGTTTTTCCGTGGGAGGATGCCATGAAGATTGTCCAGGCCATCATCGCCGATCGACAACTATGCTTTGCACTCGGTGCGTTCTGTGGAATCGCAGCGATGAAGATTGTTGCGTAGTCTCGCCTTTCAGACCTCTCAGCGATGGACGACGACCATCTTGCCGCCCGCCTCGTTCGCCTCCATCACGCGATGCGCCTCGCGAATGTCCTGGAAATCGAACACGCGCGACGGCTTTGCCTTGAAACGGCCTTCCGCGATCTGGCGGGCGATGTCGCCCAGCGGAACGTCGGACAGCGGAAAGCCGGGCGTGCCGAACACGAAGCTGCCGAAGAAAGTCAGATACACGCCACTCGCCATTTGCAGCAGCGGATTGAAATCGGGAATCGGCGCGAGACCACCGAGCCAACCGGCCAGACACGCCTTGCCGCCGCGCTTGAGCATATCGAGCGAACTCATGATCGTGCTGTTGCCGACGAGATCGAGCACAGCATCGAGCTGCTTGGCTTCGGGAAGACGCGTGACGCAGATCCGCACTCTCGCGCTCAGCGCGATAGGCACCCAGCGCCTCGACCACCGGAAAACGATCGGGATTTCGTGTTGTGGCAATGACGCGAACACCCGCATTCACCGCCAGATTGATCGCAGCCTGACCGAATGAAGAGGTCGCGCCGCGGATCAGAAGCGTCTGCCCTTTCTTGATGTCGAGGTTGCGGAACAGACAAGTCCACGCGGTCGCATAGGTCTCCGGGATGGCGGCTAGCTCATCCCAAGGCAAGTCAGCCTCGATCAGCGCAACATTGGAGACAGGTGCACGGGTGTATTCGGCGTAACTGCCGTTGATGGTGCGTCCAAGTCCGCCCATCAGGGCCGCCACTTTCGCGCCGACAGGAAACTCGCCGCCGGGGCAGGACTCGACGATGCCCACGCATTCGATGCCGCTGACTTCGGCTGCTTCCGCCCATTCACCGCGACGCATGTGCATCTCGGCGTGGTTGATGCCGAACGCCTTGATCTGGATCACCACATGGCCGGCCATCGGCTCCGGCTTCGGAATCTCCTTGTAAACCAGGCTATCCAGACCGCCGAATTTTTCGAGAACGATGGCACGCATGAGAGCTCTCCGTGAAAGAACAGGTCGCCGCGCATTGGCGATCCAGGTGATTGGGCGAAGCACCTGAGGCTTATGCTCGGAAAAACATCGTAACCTCATTAATGGCACCGTACGGTTACTATACCCAGAAGTAACCCGTCAATAGGCATTAAAGAGGTTACTGTTGATTTCCGTATCTGCAGCCGATGCCGTCGCTCAACGTCTGAACGAGCCCGAGGGATCAGGGATGGCAAAGGAAAAAGATGTGGTCTGGTTCGCGCTCAATAAAGATTGGCCGCTTTGCGCCTTCGCCGGCATCTGGACACCATGGACCGGCACGCGCGGCACCAAGGCAAATCCAGTTGAAGGCGATCATCTCATCTTTGGATTTCTGACGACCGAGCCGAACGCCGTTGTCGCGCCAGTACATGCCAAAGCAATGCCGGTAATCCTGACGACAAAGGAAGAACGCGACACCTGGATGCGCGCGTTCCGATTAGGAGGACGTAGCGGCGCCAATCCCGCAGCCAAAACAGAAAAGCCGCTCAGCCCCGTGAAGACTGAGCGGCCCAAGTCAGGGATGCAATGCCCTGAAGGGGAGCGGGGCACTACATCTCAAGGTAATCAGAGAGATGCGGATCGGGCCATTACACAGAGGTTGATCCGCACGGTACGTTCGGTTGAGCAGAGCATACTCAAGTTTAGGCTCCACGTTGTTCCGAAAAAGAAAGCCGCGCCCCGGTTAAGGAGCGCGGCCAAGCCTGTTAGAGGTTTGCTTCGCGGTCAGCCTCGCTTGTCTTTGATTTCGGTCATTGTTGAACCAAGCCACTCGCCATTACAAAACAGGCCGCCCTTTCTAAAACAGAATTTAGTGGTGATGGCGGATTCCGAGCCCACATTAGAATTGTGCTGGCCCCCCACCGGCACTGCCATAGCCTGCAGTGCGGCTCCAGCTTCCCCCGAGCTGGAGCCGTTTTTTTTCCAGCGCCCCAAATTTAGAGAGTGTCTGGCGGCATTGGCGTGAGGGGCCGAAAACAAGAGGCGAACCGCATGTTGCCGTCAGAGGCGTTCGGATATCTTCGCATACTGATTAGAGCCGTGTCCGAGAGTGACAACATCGCGCTCATTCACGAGCAGCTTAAGATAATGCTTGTTGTGATCGACGAGGCATCGCCTGAAAAAACAAAAAGGCCGCGCCCCAATTAAAGAGCGCGCAAGTCTGAGGCCAGAGAGCAACAGGCCGTTCACCGAAGTGAGCGGCCCCCCTCACGGAGGTCGTGATCGGTTCGATAGATCGATGGCTGGTGGGAAATCGACGGCGGCGGGCAGATTTTTATCCTTATCGACTGAGAAGGCGCACCTTCTCGCGTCAAACAATCCAAACAATTACACGGCGGCTGATAGTCCGATCAAGCAGTGCAACCGCTGCCATTGTCGCGCGACGTATTCGTTCACCATTCCAATAGTTCAGGTACGAATTTAATTGGCAGCCTGAAACCTAACTTTTAAGGAGGCTTTTGAAAGCAGACGGCAAAGAAGAAAACTAATGAGTGTTGCCCCTCGAGACGTCCGATCTCGGATCAAAATGTCGGATGATGACTTGGTAGAGCACCTTGCCCGCCTTGGGTTCGCAATAGAGATCGAGGAACTGGTTTTCACCACTGAGACGGTCGAAGATTTTGTGAGGGCCCGGGACATGTTTTGGCATCGGCCCGGTGACATAGAGCACTATGAAGCAAACGGCATTCTCATTCTAAGTGGAGCTCAGCCAAAAGCCGGCCAGCCAATTCGAGAAATCGTAGTCCTCAGTCTGGGGCACGCACGGGTCGTCGTTGGCGTCCTGCCGACCGCCACCATTGATCCGGACTATCCCCGATATGCCGAGACCATGGGGTAAAGTCACCGCTTCGCCTGGAACGAACTCACCTCTTCACGATCATCCGGCGACCGGACTGCTCTGAAACCGTGCCACCAGAAAATCAATGAACAACCGCACCTTCACCGCAAGGTGCCGTGTCGGCGGATAGACCGCGTACAGCGTCAGCGGCGGCGCCTTGTAATCGTCGAGCAAGACGCACCAGTGCTCCATCGCTGAGCGCAGCGCCGGCGATGAATGTCGGCAGCAGTGCGATGCCCCTTCCCTTCACGGCAGCGTCGCGCAGAACTTCGGCGTTGTTCGCGCACAGCGTCCACGCCGGCTGGACCCAGTGGTCGCCGTCCTTGCCCGTCAGTTTCCATTGATTGCCGGTCAGCAGAAATCCGTAAGTGAGAAGCGCGTGATCGCGCAGGTCGTTCGGATGCGCGGGCAAGCCGCGGCGCTGCAGATAGTCAGGTGACGCGCAGATCGCGCGTTCGATCGGCGTGATCTTTCGCGCGATCAGGCTTGAGGATTCCAGATCCGCGATCCGCAGCGTGACGTCGAAGCCGCCCTGAACCGGATCGATCTGCTCGTCGCTCAGCACGAGATGAATCTGCAGCTCGGGATATTGTCTCCATGAAGTCGGCGATCGCCGGACCAAGCTGCAGCGTGCCGAACGACATCGGCGCATTGACGCGCAGCAAGCCGCGCGGTGTCGCCTGCAAATGCGCGACCGCCTGATCCGCCGCATCGATGTCCGACAGAATGCTCAGCGCGCGCTCGAAGTAGACATGGCCGTTCTCGTTGGGACTGGCGTGACGGGTGGTCCGGTTGAGAAGCTGGACGCCGAGGCTCTGCTCCAGATCGCCGACGTATTTGCTGATGGCGGAGCGCGAGAGCCGCAACTGCCGTCCGGCTTCAGAGAAACTGCCGAGTTCGACCACTTTCACGAAGGCACGAAGGCTCGCGAGTTTGTCCATGGGGTGCCTGCTTCACGCTGCTATCGCGGCTGATCATGCCGCCGCCATTGTCATCAAAACATAGACAGTCATGTTACAATAGACCTAATTGTCTTATTTTCAGAACTGCCGAAATATGCCCTGCAACGGAGCCAGAGCGGCTCCTAACGCAGGAGAAACAACAATGTCAGGCATTCACCACGTCACAGCAATTGCCGGTAAGGCATTGCAGAATTTCGACTTTTATACCCGGACCCTTGGGCTGCGCTTCGTCAAGAAGACGGTCAATTTCGACGATCCGGGCACCTATCACTTCTATTATGGCGACGAGGCCGGCAGCCCCGGCACCATCCTCACCTTCTTTCCGTGGGAAGGCGCCGCCCCCGGACGCAACGGCGTCGGCCAGACCCAGCAGACCGCCTTTCGCGTCCCTGCCCGGTCGCTTGGCTACTGGACGCATCGCTTCATCGAAAAGGGCATCGCCCATGAGGCGCTGGAAAAGCGTTTCGGAGAAGCCGTGCTGCCGTTCACCGATCCGGACGGCATGAGCCTCGCGCTCGTCGGCGTTCCCGGCGCTGAAGACGAAGCCGGCTGGAGCAACGGCGACGTGCCGGCTGAACACGCGATCCGTGGTTTCCATGGCGTCACGCTGTTGCTCGAAGATGCGGCGAAGACCGGCGCGATCCTGACCGATGTGTTCGGCTTCGAACAATCGGCGGGTGAAGGATCGGTGATCCGCTTCAAGGCTCCCGGCAATGCGACGGGCGGTGTGGTGGACATCTACGAAGCCAAGGGTTTCCTGCCCGGACGGCAGGGCCGCGGCTCGGTGCACCACGTTGCATTCCGCGCAACCGATGATGCCGACCAGGCCGAGATGGCGCGCAAGCTGATCCAGACGCATGGTTTGCATCCGACGGAACAGAAGGACCGCAATTACTTCCGGTCGATCTACTTCCGCGAGCCCGGCGGCATCCTGTTCGAGATCGCGACCGACATTCCCGGCTTCGCCGTGGATGAGCCGGTGGAGACGCTCGGGCAGGCATTGAAGCTGCCGAAGTTCCTCGAAGCCCACCGCAAGGACATCGAGAACGTTCTTCCTGAACTTGCTCCTGATCTTGGAAAGGTCGCGTGATGAGCAACGATCTCGCTTTCATCCATCGCTTCGAGCCGGGCAACCGGCTCGAAGCACCGCCCCTCCTCTTGCTTCATGGCACCGGCGGCGACGAGAACGACCTCGTGCAACTCGGCGCAACTGTCTCGCCGGGTTCGGCACTGCTGTCGCCGCGCGGCAAAGTGCTCGAACACGGCATGCCGCGCTTCTTCCGCCGGCTCGCGGAAGGCGTGTTCGATGAGGACGACGTTCGCCGTCGCGCCAACGAGCTTGCGGATTTCGTCGCGGCCGCGCGCAAGCGATACGGCATCGCTGCACCCGTCGCGCTGGGTTATTCCAACGGCGCGAACATCGCAGCCGCGATGATGCTGCTCAGGCCGGATGTGCTCGCGGGCGCTATCCTGCTGCGCGCGATGGTGCCGCTTGCTCAGCCGCCCGCAGCCGATCTCGCTGGAAAGCCGGTGCTGATCGTCTCGGGCCAGCGCGATCCGATTATCCCTGCCAGCAATTCAGCAAAGCTTGCGGCACTGCTGACGGAGGCCGGCGCAGACGTCCAGCATGATGTCCTGCCGGTTGGCCATGAATTGTCGCAATCCGATCTCCGAATTGGACAGGAGTGGATCAAGGACGCTCGCTTTCCGAGGCGAGAGGGAGCCGCTGTCGGCTGAACGCTCCTTCAATGGCGACGATCGTTGCTTGCGCAACGGCCAAAGATCGCAACGTCCGCTTTGGATCAAAGCGGACGTTGCACTCACCAGCGCTCCGCCTTCGCGGACGTCGTGCCTATCGCAATGGCACTTCGATTTCGTCGGCAAAAAACGCTCGGAATGGTCGCCAGGCAGGCCGACTGTTTGAATTGGTTTTTTTGATCCACGCGTTGAGTTTGCGATCGGCATCATCGGCTTGCGCCGGCGTCTCGGCGTCTCTCATCAGATGCGAGACTCGCCATCCATCGATATCTGCTCCGCCGCCGATAGAGTGCTGGCGGACCTCGTAGTACTCACGATGCAGTTGGGTAATTCGGGCAGCGTGGATGCTCATGAAGATTGGGCATTGTCCGTCCTGTCTGTTGCAGAACCGACGTTCGACACCACGAATGGTTGCATGCTCAAAATCTTCTAGGTTAATTTCAGATGAATTTTGCGCATGACGGCGGAGCGCGCCCGACCTGACGCCGGTTGGCGTTGTCATAAACGTCCCAGTACCTGACGCCGGACGCCGTTGAGCCGTTCGATATCGGCTTCGAGCGCCGATCCGCTTTCAGCCCGGTCCGCTCGCGCAACATTCGCGCAACAAGTGCGAACAGAACGATTTTCTACGTTCGGGATGGGCGTGAGATGGATGCACCACGCGCCCATCTGCTTTCGCAATAGCATTTCATTGCAGTGCACGCGGTTCAGGGCCATTTTTAAAGCATCGGCCAACGCATTTCTCGTCGCTGGCGATGCGGGGTTAACAGGCAGGCAAAACGGGCGTCACAGCTCACCACCACGTCTTTAAAAAATGGCTTCGTTCCACGCGCGTTGCATGACGCGTGACCGGGATGGTTTGGCCAAAAAAAGGAATTACACGATGCGTTCCTTCAGGCTCTTAAACATCATGTCGGCGTCTGTTGTGGCTGCTGGTCTGCTTGTTGGCGCCAGCACCGCATCGTTTGCCGCTGCTGCATGGCCCGCGCGCGCGATCAAGTTCGTCGTGCCGTTCCCGGCGGGCGGCGCCACCGACACCACCGCGCGGATCTATGCCGACAAGCTCAGTGAAGCGTTGAAGCAGCCCGTCGTCATCGATAACAAGCCCGGCGCTGGTACAGGCATCGCGGCTGAGTTCGTCGCGACAGCCGAACCCGACGGTTACACGATCTCGCTTGCACCGGCAGCGCAGCTCGCGATCCTGCCGCACATCAACAGCAACATCCGCTTCGACCCGTTCAAGAGCTTCGCGCCGGTCTCGCTTCTGGCCTCCGTGCCCTATGTGATTGCGGCAAGCCCGAACACGCCCCTCTCGAGCGTCAAGGAGTTGGTCGCTGCCGCAAAGAAGGACCCCGGCAAGCTGACCTATTCGTCGTGCGGCCCGGGCACGATGTGCCACCTGAGCGGCGAGATGTTCAAGAGCCAGACCGGAACGGACCTGCTGCACGTGCCCTTCAAGGGCAGCGCTCCAGCCGTCAATGCACTCATCGGCGATCAGGTGAACCTTGCCTTCGACACGCTGACTGTGCTCGCGCCGCAGATCAAGGACGGCAAGGTGAAGGGTCTGCTCATCGCCAGCCGCGAACGCTCGCCACAGCTTCCCGACGTGCCCACCGCCACTGAGGTCGGCATGCCGGACTTTCTCGTCGAGTCCTGGTTTGGTCTCGTGGTGCCCGCAGGGACGCCGGTCGACATCATCCAGCGCCTGAACGCTGAGGTGGTGCGCATCGGAAATCTGCCGGACGTGCGGGAGCGCCTTGCAGCGCAAGGGCTGACTGTCACGACGACGACACCGGACGCCTTCACTCAGGTTATTCGCGCTGACTACGCCCGCTGGGGCAAGGTGGTGGATAGCGCCGGCGCGAAGATCGATTGAGATCCGCTTCGGCAAAAGCTGATCCTCGCGGAAATTTTACCGCGAGGATCTACGCGACTTCACACCGAATAGTGATCGTTGAATATTTAATCGTTGTCATGGTTGCGGCGGCGCACGACTGGCCGCTGCACGGGAACGCGCCCCCTCCTTTGCAATTTTCCTTCCCGCTTTCTGAACTATAATTTAATGGCCGGGACGGATTGCGCGCCTACATAAATTGCGGGGCATTCAGGATGTGGAGTTTTACCATGTCGAACGTTTCGTTCAAACTCGCTTTCGCACTTGTTGTCTTCTTGGCTTCCTCTGCCGGTTCATATGCTCAACAACGGGCAACACCAAGGGCAGGTTCGTTCGGTGCGGGACCATCTGCAATTAATGGTATCCCCTCAAGGAACAATCCAGTCCGCAGTGATCCGAGCGGAGCGGGTAACGCTTCAAGGGTTGCGTCACTGCCGCCACCGGCCATGACCGTCCCAACGGTGCCGAATTTCGGTAATCGCTAAAACTCGTGATGATTGAGACGAGGAGCCTCAAGCTCCACGTTGCAAACTCCACATCGAAGGAGTGCGATATGAAAAAATTGATCGTGACAACTATGGTTCTGGCGCTGTCCGGACTATCCCCCGTTCTCGCGCGTGGTGGAGGGCACGGTGGAGGCATGCACGGCGGCGGTATGAATGTCGGCGGCATGAACGGTGGCGGTATGAACGGTGGCGGTATGCACAACTCGATGGGTTTCGGCCTGGCGAGACCTGCGGACCCGACAGTCCCGCCATCCCTGACGCCGGATGCGCGACTTATCGGCACCGCGCCGCTTCCTCCGCATCAGCAGCCGACAGCGCCCGCAGCGAGGATGGCTAACGACAATATGTACCTGCCAACTCCGGACGAGGCGGCGCTCGATAAAAAGATCGGAAGCATCTGCAGAGGCTGCTGACCACGTCTTGCGGCACGTTCGTCATTGTTGATCCGCGTGTCTGTTCAGCGCGTCGTGCTGTTCAGACTTGCCTGTTCAGATTTGGCGCTGGCCCGCACGCCAGCCCATTTCCCAGAAGTCGGCTTCAAGCCGGGTGGCTTCCTTGAATATCGCGATCAGCTCTGCCTCGCGGGCCGGCGTGGCGTAGAGATCGGCGAGGCTGTCCAGGTGCGCCCGCGCGCTCGCCGCCACCTCCTGGTACGGCGCACCGGCATACTCGGCGATCCAGACGCGATATGGATTCGTCGAAGCGTCACGCATCGGGTCGCGAAGCGAGCCGCGTCGCGATCTCCGCGTAGCCGATGACGCAAGGGGCAAGCGCCACCTTGAGCGCCAGCAGATCACCGCGCATGCCTGTGTCGAGCACGTAGCGCGTATAGGCCAACGTCTCGACCGCCGGAGCGGTTTGCTCAAGGTCGCCGGGCGACAGGCCCCAGCCGGCGCAGAGCTTCACATGCAGATCCATCTCAATGTCGAGAATGGCCGAGAGGCCGGCGGCCGCTTCGCGCATGTCGGCGAGCCTGGGCGACTTGTAGACGGAGAGCGCGTAGGCGCGCGCAAACTCGATGAGGAACAGGTAGTCCTGAACGAGGTATTGGCGAAACGCGACTTCCGCGAGCGAACCGTCCGCCAAGGCGTTCGTGAAGGGATGCTCGGTGTACGCCGTCCACTCGGCGGATGCTGCTGTCTTTAGACGTTCGAAGAAACTCATGACTTTCGCCGGCCCTGCTTCTCAATGGGTGTCTTTGCCGCGCAACCCATAGCATGTCAACCGGGAAGACATTGGCCTGATCGCGCGAGACTAATCTGGAGGAACGGGAATTTCATACGCGAGCGCGTGTCCCTTGGCGCAGATTTTGAAAAACGCATCGAGAAACAGGCCGCCGAGGGCAAGCCACGAAGACTGGGCCGCCGGGCGGGTGTCTCTTAAAAATAGACTAGAACAGGAACGATCAAATATCTCGAGTTGGATTTAACTACTATTACGGTCATGCTCAAGAGTTACCGAATTGTTCAGACGACAACACTGTTTTCCCAAATGAAGCTTTTGCTGCCGCAGTGGAGATACCGAATTGATTTATCACTCGTTCGGCGAGATCACGAAAGCGCAGAGCCTCATCCAGTGAAAACTTGCTGTCGGTTCGATGAGCAGCTGCGTTTCCAACCGACCGAAGATCGTCAAGAATTGCAGAGGTATGGCTGTCGATCAGCTCATTCTGCCTTAATTCCCGGATGAGACTTGCAAACGGTCTATTACTTTGGCAGCGCCACCTGATCAGCGACCACCGGCAATAATCACGCGCGCGCCTGCTTCCCCAAGACGATTGCACTGCTCCAGCGATGCGCCGACATCGGTCACCAGCGTCCAGCGCGGCGGCAGCGGCGCCCAGGCGGTCTGTTCAGCACGGCCGAGCTTGCTGGCGTCAGCCAGCACGATGACTTCCTTCGATTGCTGCATCATCAGCGATTTCAATGCGACCTGCTCAAGATCCGCCTCGCACAGGCCGCGATCCTTCACCACGCCGTCCGCGCTCATGATGGCGCGGTCGGCGGTCATGCGCCGCAGCGCCTCATGGGCCAACGGCCCCATGGTGCTCATGCTGGTCGCGCGCAACGCGCCACCCAGCACCACGAGCTCGATGGTCGGCGCCTTGGCGAGGAAAGGCAGCAGCGCAAGATTGTTGGTGATGATGCGCAGCCGCCGCTGCTGCAGCAATCGTCCGAAGGCTGCGACCGTCGAGCCGGCGTCGAGGATCAGCGTGTCGCCGTCTTTGATCAGATCGATTGCCGCGCGCGCGATCCCCTGCTTCTGCTTGCCCTGCACCGCAAGGCGCTGCTCCAGCGTGGCTTCCGTGACATGGCCCGTGAGAATGGCGCCGCCGTAGGTGCGGCGCACGGCGTTGTTCTTGGAGAGATGCTGCAGATCGCGCCGCACGGTGGAAGCAGAGACATGGAAACGCCGCGCGAGATCGTCGACATCGATCTCTCCCGCGTTCAGCGCTTCCAACAGACGAGCGTGCCGCTCCTTGTTGCGCATCGACATTGAACCTCAGACCCGCTCCGCTCGAAAACGCTCTGGATTCCTGTTTGACGCGTTTTCTTCACGCGAACCGGGTCCCACTTCGCTGGAAAACGCTATAGCCGGGTTCGACCATATCGGATTCGCGGCCAGGCCTCTATCAGCGCCGGCTATGCCTACTACTCCAGACCGTCTTCTCAGGCCGCCTCTTCACGCTGCCTTTTTGGGCGCGAGATCGACCGCCTGCCGCAGCGCCTCGATCAGGCTGCGCTCGTCGGCGATGCCCTTGCCTGCGATGTCGAAGGCGGTGCCGTGATCGACCGAGGTGCGGATCACCGGCAGGCCCACCGTGATGTTGACGCCGGCTTCCAGCCCCAGCACCTTGATCGGTCCATGGCCCTGATCGTGATACATCGCGACCACCATGTCGTAATCGCCGCGTCCGGCCAGGAAGAACAGCGTGTCGGCAGGCAAAGGACCGCGCACATCCCAGCCCTTGCGCTGACACGCTTCCACGGCCGGCGTGATCTTGGCGGCTTCCTCGCCGCGACCGAACAGCCCGTTCTCGCCCGCATGGGGATTGATGGCGCAAACACCGATCTTCGGATTGGCGATGCCGGCGCGCACCAGCACCTCATGCCCGCGTGTGATGACGCGCTCCACAAGACCGGGCTCGATCTTCTCGATCGCATCCAGCAGGCCGATATGCGTGGTGACGTGAATGACGCGGAGCTTGGGCGACACCAGCATCATCGACACTTCCGGCGTGCCGGTCAGATGCGCCAGCAGCTCGGTATGGCCGGGATATTTATGTCCGGCCGCATGCAGCGCTTCCTTGGAGAGCGGCGCGGTGCAGATGCCCTGCGCGAACCCCGCCTGCACCACCTGCACGGCTTTCTCGATATAGCGATAGGCCGCCTCGCCTGCCGTCGCCGACATCTTGCCCCACGGCAAATCGTCCGGCACCAGCTTCAGGTCGACGCACTGCACGGCCTTGGACGAAAAGTTCGCGTCCTTCGCATCGTTCAACGCATCGACTTCGAGCGGCACGCCGACAATCCGGCCGGCCTTGCGCAGGCGGTTGGCATCGCCGATCACCAGCGGATTGCAGATCGCCTGCACCGCCGGCTGCGCCAGCGCCTTCATGATGACTTCAGGCCCGATACCGGCCGGATCTCCCATGGTGATCGCAATGGTCGGACGGGTCATGTGAAACTTCCTTTGGTTCGGACGGCGCGAAGACGTTCGCTGATGCGGATGAGACTATACGCGTCCCCGAACGCCCCCGCTTTGGTGGCGATCGGAACGGACAATTGACCTAGCGTAAGACCGAGCGATACGCCCGGCTCGATTTCGTCGGCAAGACGGATGCCATTGACACCGAAGCGCGACAACAGCGCCGCTGCGGTTTCGCCGCCGGTTGCGGCAAACGCGCCGATCGCGGGCGCGACGGTTGCGAGCGCATCCGCAAGACCCTGCGCAAGCTGCGGGCCGAGCGACATGTCGGGATGATCATCCATCATGATCTCCACCAATGCATCGCCGCCAGCGGCAAGACGTTTTGCCACGCCTGCTGCAAGCGCCGCATGGCCATCGCTGGTGTTGAGCAGCATCGCCGGCTCAACCGGGAAATGCGCCACCGTGCCGGTCGCCTGCAGCTCGCGCGCGGCGGAGCGCGATGCGCCGGCGAGCGAGCCCACCACGATCAGCGTGCCGGATGCGCGCGTCGGAATGCGCAGCGGCTCGACGGTGTCACCTGCATCGAGACTGGCCAGCGCATGCGCAAGGCCGGCGCTGCCGATGAAGAACGTCGCGGGCGATACGTGCAGGCTCGCCTCCGCGATCAAATGCAGATCATGGTCGGTCTCGGCATCGCAGGCCGCGACGACATCGCCCTCGCCCGCAAGCCTTGCGAACACGGCTTTCAGATCACCACCGCGCACGGTGGCAAGCGTGACCTTCTCGCCGCGAATGCCTGCGGTTGCGAGCACGTCGACAAGATCGGCATTGGGATACGTGTGGTCGCGCTGCCAGACCTCGGCATCTTCAAGCTTGCCACCGTTGACGAGAATGCGCCCGTCGATGGTGGTGCGGCCGGTGGCCGGAAACGCCGGCGCGAACACGCCCAACGCGGGACCCGAGCGCGACTTGAGATGCGCAAGCGCAGCCGTGGTCTCCGCTGCGGGTTGTCCCCGCAGCGTCGAGTTCGATCTTCTTGAAAAGAATACGTCCAGGCTCGGACAACAGCCGCGCCAGCACATCGGCGTGGCGGGCAGCAGCGGCCGAGGCCGACAGGCCCCGGCTCGCAGCATCATAGGCCAGAACAGTCAGCTGGTGATCCGACGCGTCAGCGGCTTCACCCCACGTCACTGCGGCAGTGCGTCCCCTTCGACCGAAGGCGATGGCACAGTCCGCAGCGCCGGTGAGATCGTCCGCTAGGATCAGCCAGCCGCGCGTCACCTTCAGTGACCCGCGCGCGTTGCAGGCGTCATGGTCGCAGCATCAGCCGCGCTCTCGTCTGCGGGCTCGACATCGCGACCGACCGCGCGCGCCACCCATGCGGTGACAACCGGCGTCAGGATCGCGGTGACAACGACGCAGGCTGCAACGAGGATGGTCGCAGGCCGCGCTGCGTCCGCGTAAGCCGGATTGGCCGCGGCGACAATCGCAGGCACCGCCGCCGCGTTACCGGCGGTTGACGCGGCCGCAACACCCGCGACACCATTGCCGCCGGTGAGACGATCCGCGAGGAACAGCGGAACGCCGGTCACCACCACCACGGCGACGCCCATGCCGAGGCCGAGCAGGCCCGCCTGCCAGACCTTCGACAGATCGAGGCCTGCACCGAGCGCGAACGCGAAGAACGGAATCATCACCGGCACGGCGCGGCTCAGGAAATCGCGCATCTCGCGGTCGAGATTGCCGATGATCATGCCCACCACCAGCGGCAAGATCGCGCCGACGAGGGTCTGCCATGGAAATGCCGACAGACCAGCGACGCCCAAAGTGATCATGGTAAGAAACGGACCGCTCTCCAGCGACATGACGGTGTAGGCGCCGACGTCGCGCGGACGTCCGTACTGCCCCATCAACGCCATGTAGAGACCGCCGTTGGTGTCGTTCATGGCGGCGACGACCGCAAGCGTCGACACGCCTGCGAACATGCCGGCAGCAACCGGCGCCTCGCCCAAAAAATGACCGAAGATGAGACCGAGGATCACGGCCACGCCGACCTTCACGAACAGCAGCGTGCCGCCCTTCTTCACGATGTAAGGGGTCGCGCGAAAGTCGATGCTCGCGCCCATGCAGACGTAGAACACGGCGAGGATCGTCAATGCGCCCGAAAACAAAGCGCCGGTGAACGAGCCGAAGAACTTGGGGGTGTCCGGAAAAAAGGTCGCGATCAGCGCGCCCGCCAACAGCGGCACAACCATCATCCCGCCCGGTACCTTCTCGATCCCCCGCTTAATTGGAAGCTGCATGTCTATTCCTCCCCGCGCACTGCGCATCATTGATCAAACTGCGCAATTCTGGTTCGAATTTGGCTCGAAATCGTGCGCAAACGCGGGCTTATTATGGACATTTCGCGCAATCATCAAGGAATTATTGCGCGTTTTACGCAAAACTGTCATGCGGGCGGAACTCGCCGCCGCCGTGCGGCCCGGCCTGGAACCAACGGCCGAGCGGTGCCTCTGTTGTCGAGGTGTCTCTATCATTGGTGTCTCTATTATAATGTGCCCAAAAGCCATGAGCCGGCGTCCGCCGGACTCACGCGTTTTCAGACGTCAGGCTTGGCAAGCCTTCTCAGCGGGCCTTGGCGGCGATCCGCGATCTGATGCGGTCCGCGCCCCCCGCACCGACAGGATTGTCAACCGGCATGGCCAGGTCCCACCGGCCATCGACGGCGAACGCAGAGCATTTCCGCGCCAGATGGCGCAGCCGCTTCACGCCTTCACCAAAGTCGCGCAAAATCGATAATAGGTTCAGTCGCGCCCGCGATGTCTGCGCGCAGCGCAGCTCAATATTCCCTGTTCGGGGTATGCTGCGACAACCGATCCAATTCGCGCCGCAGGATCTCTATAACCAGCCATAGTGACGAAAGCGTAGATACAGGACAGTGCACACTGACAAAATGCCGCCAAGGACGAGATAGTAACCGTACTCCCATTTTAGTTCTGGCATATGTTCGAAATTCATACCGTAGATACCCGCGACAGCCGTCGGCACCGCAAGAATGGCAGCCCATGCCGCTAAACGACGGGTGATTTCCGTCTGTTGTGATTGTCCAGCCATCAGGCTCGCCTCAAAGGCAAATGCCAAAACTTCCCGAAGCGAATCGATATCTTCTTGAGCGCGTTTTATGTGGTCTGATACGTCACGAAAAAGCGGCTGCATCTCCGGATCGATCGGAAGTACATCGGTGTGTTCGAGCCTGTTGCAGACATCGACGAGGGGAGCCGCCGCTCTGCGAAGGCGTAAAAGATCACGACGCAGCCTGTATAGGCGTTCGAACTCTGACCGACGGAGCGATCTGTTCAGAACGCCATCTTCGAGCTGCGCCTCCAGCCGCAAGTCGCGCGGACATGTGTGCAGCATGACATGATTGGCATCGCTCCCGAGCGCGATGCGTTGCGGCGCCGGATGCTGGTCAACGCTGGCGATCATCGCGGCGACCATCTTCGCCGGATCGCCGGGCGATACATGTGTGGCGTCGTTAAGAATGCGACTGACCGTGCGCGCGGGTGACGCGTCGTAGGCCTCCAGCGCCGGCGCCAAACGGGCACTGCGATGAATGAAGTCCATGCGCGCGCCGCCCGGCTCAATGGCGTGCAGCCGATGTTGAAGACCGCGACCTCCTGCGCCACGGCTTCGAGAAAACCTTCGATCCCCCATTTGGTCGCGTGATAGAGCGAGCCGCCCGGAAAGGTGACCTGCCCGCCCATGCTGGAGAGTTGAAGGACCCGCTCCACCACCCTGCGCCCGCAGCTGTGGAAGCGCCGCGCGGATGAGCTGGATGGACCCGGCAGTTGGTGTGGATCTGATGTTCGCTAAGCTCATCGGGAATATCTTCGGCCGCGCCCATGAGACCGTAGCCCGCGTTGCTCACCACGACCTCGATGCGTCCGAGCGCAGACCACGCGCGATCGACCACGCCATGGATCGACTTCGTGTGGGTGAGATCGAGTTCGGCCACCCACAGCCGATCGCGGTATTCGGCTTTCAATGCGCAACCGTGGAGGCGTCCCGCACCGTGCCGGCGACGTCGTCGCCGTTGGCCAACAATTGCTGGGCCATCACTCGGCGAAATCCGGTGCTGATCCCGGTGATCAACCAGCGCTTCTTCGTCATCTCACGTCCTCGGTTCAATTCAGGCAACACAGGCGCACGACTCCGGCGGCGATGGACAAAAAGCCATCTGCCCGATAAAACCGGAAGGACACCTCCGCTGTAAATACGGAGGGACCCTCCGTTTTGCAAGAGGCAAATTTTCGATGGCCGAGCGCAAGCCGCGCACAGACTTGCTGCGTAACCGGACCCGCCTTCTGGAGGAGGCAAAGGCTGCGTTTTCGGCGAAGGGATCAGGCGCGAGCCTGGAAGAGATCGCGCGTGCGGCAGGCGTCGGGATCGGGACGCTCTATCGTCACTTCCCCACCCGCGATGCGTTGATCGAAGCGGTGTACCACCAGGAGAGCGGACAACTGGTCGATTCCGCGACCGAAGTTGCAAAGACGCACGCTCCCCTCCCCGCGCTGCGCGCGTGGCTGCTGCTGTTCGTCGACTTCATCGAGACCAAACAGGGCATGTCCAAAGCGTTCAACTCGATCGTCGGCGGAACGTCCGATCTCTATGCAGACTCCAGCGCACAGGCCAAAACCGCCCTTGAAAAATTGACCGCGCGCGCCGTGAAAAACGGAGACATTCGCATGACCATCGAACCGCTCGATCTGCTGCGGTCACTGGCCCGCATCGCCTACGTCAGCGCAGGACTGAACTGGAAGACGCAACGCCAATCGGCTTTTGGATATCCTGCTGAGGGCATGCGCGTGCGCGTTGAAAGACTGCGCAGCACATGGCGCCTGAAGGCCACTGATTATGGACGTCGGCGTTTCGCTTGACGTTCCACAGCATGAATATTCGAAACGCCGGCACATAGATCGGCACAGGGCTCACGGTCAGGCGCGCAATTCTGGCATATGAGTAAGCCGCGAATGTCGGGAGCGTCGCGATAGCCGCGCCGAATGCGAGAACCGGCAGCGCGCCTGCAAAGTGGGTAAACGAGGCTTTGAAATGAGCATCCGCGAATGGCGCTTCGCCATTTGCGTGTGTTTGATTTTCGCATGTTTGAAGTTGCGCGGACTCGACGCGTGCACGTTTGCCGATTTTCAAAACGCTGTTCCTCTTGTCGGAACTGGCAGGACGTCACTGCTGAAATGATCGCGTCGAAATTGTATCGCCGCACATCATCCGGATCTGCTTTTGTGCATGCCGTCGAAAAGCTCGCGTGATGTCACGCAACAATCACGCGACGATCACAATAAATCATCAAAGCGCCATCTCGAAGGAAGCCGATAAGAAAGAGCTGGGCCAAGGGCTGAGGCAATGACAACTCCAAGAGGGAGCGTAAAGCATGGCAGTCCAGTTCCGTAGCATCGACGGCTCCAACAATAATCTTGCCGACCCCGCAATGAACCAAACCGACACCGACTTTGTTCGGGTGGGTCCGGCGCATTTCGCCGATGGATTCAATGAAATGACGACGGGGCCGAACCCCCGCGAGATCAGTAATATTGTCGTGGCACAGGCGGACGCCGGAGAGGACGGCCCGCATTTGATGGATGACAACGGCGTCGCGCTGTCAGGCATGATGTATGCCTGGGGCCAGTTCATCGATCACGATCTGGATCTGCAACAGCCAGGCACGACCACGGATATCTCGATCACAGTTCCGGCTGATGATGAGTTTCTGGAGCCCGGCAGCACCATTCCGCTGACGCGTGTGGCCATCGATCCTGCAACCGGTGTTGAGGGACATCCGGCAACCGCCATCAACACGGTCACAGGCTGGTTCGACGGATCACAGATCTACGGATCCGATGCGGCCACCGCAGCGAGCCTGCGGACAGCCGACGGCCATATGAAAATGTCGGCGGGGGACAATCTGCCCGTCATCAACACCGAACAGGGCAAGGTCTTTGCGGCGGGTGACGCGCGGGCGCAGGAGAACCCTGACCTGACAGCCTTGCAGGTTCTGTTTGTGCGCGAGCATAATTTTCAGGTCGACCAGCTGCACAAGGAACATCCGAACTGGAGCGGCGACAAGCTGTACGAGACGGCCAAAGCCATCACCACCGCCGAGATGGTCAACATCACCTATAACGAGTTCCTGCCGCATCTCTTAGGGACGGACGCCATTGCACCGTACCACGGTTATGATCCCACGGTCGACGCGCGGATCTCTGAGGAGTTTGCGGGTGCGGCCTACCGCTTCGGTCACTCCATCGTCTCCGATGAAATCAGTGCGACCAGCAATATCGGCGCCGTCACGTCGGAACAGACGCTGGCTGAATCGTTCTTTGAAAGCACGTCGAGTTTCAAGGCGACAGGTGCAGATGGTTTGCTTCGGCATCTCGCAGGAGATTTGGCCAATCCGCTGGACGCTCACCTTGTGGATGGCTTACGCAACTTGCTGGTCGATCCTCCGGCCGGCATTGATCTGGCGGCAATCAATATCCAGCGCGGTCATGATCTTGGGTTGGGCTCGCTCAACCAGACCCGCGAGGCGCTGGGACTGACGCCCTACACCAGCTTCGATCAGGTCAGCTCCGATCCGGCGACAGCAGCCGCGCTCAAGCAAGCCTATGGGAACGTCGATGCCATCGATCTCTGGACCGGTGGATTGGCGGAAGATCATGCGCCAGGAGGCGTCATCGGATCCACCTTCGGCAAGATCATCGACGATCAGTTCACGTCGCTGCGCGACGGCGATCGGTTCTATTTCGAGAACCAGAAGTTCGACACGCAAACCCTGAACGAGATCAAGGGCACCACCCTGTCGGACTTGATCCTGCGCGACACTGACACCACCGCCATGCAGAGCGATGCGTTCGTCGCCACCGAGCGGCACAGCGGAACCTTGGGGGGAGTAGACCCGACCGGACGAGATGCCGCCGACGGTATGGCGCAACTCGTGGTCGGGTCTCGGGGGAAGGATACCCTGACCGGCGGGAATCTGGATGACACGTTGGTGGCAGCGCGTGGCCAGATGACCATGACCGGCGGTGCCGGTGCCGACACCTTTGTGTTCAACGCTGACAGCCTCAAAGGTCAACACAACACCGCAACCATCACCGACTACAATCCGAAAGTGGACAAGCTGCAGCTTTTGACCGACGCTCACGTCGAGATATCATCGGATCATCACGGCGGAACACTGCTGCAGGTCGGCAACGACACCATCGACTTGCTGGGCGTCAAGCCGAATGAATTGAACCATCGCGACTTCGCTTAAGTCTCACGTGTTGCGTCGCCTGAGGTGAGCGCATTATCGGCCAAGCATCACTGGCCAAACGCGTTCACTCAGGCGTCGCACAAACTGCCGTCGCAAAAACATCAATGTCCGCTTCTCATCAGAAGCGGGCATTGCCTGCCAGCCGCCCGCGCACCGGGCTCGGCAGGCTCGGCGCATCGCCCCTCCCACCTTTAATTCATAAATCGATCGTCAGCGCGTTCGCGGCAGCAATTTCATCGTTGCCGATGGTGGCCGCACAGTGCGGCGGGCGAAACAACTCTCGGTGCATTGAAGCTATGCCGGCCAGGTTATCGATTGACCACCTTCTACTCGTTATATTACGTATATCATATAACGACTTGGATCGAAGGAGAATCTGGTGACACAGTCAACTCAATCGCCGGAGGCGATGTCGCTCGAGCTCGCAAGCCGTCTGCCCGGACTTGAAATCATCCGAGGGCTTTTGAACGGTAAAGTGCCGCCTCCGCCATTCGCAGACATCACGAATGTCGGGCCTACGCTGGTTGAACGCGGTCGCGTCACGTTCGAGGGAACGCCGTCGGCCCAGTTCAACAATCATATCGGCGTCGTGCACGGCGGCTGGGCTTCGTTGCTGCTGGATACGACAATGGGCTGCGCGGTGCACACGATGTTGGACGCGGGCTACGCCTACTCCACGATCGCTTTGAACGTGGCGTTCATAAAGCCTGTGCGCGCGCTCGGCACCATTCGATGCGAGGCAACGGTATTGCACTCCGGCAGCCGCACGGCTTCAGCTGAAGGCCGCGTGTTCGATAGCAAAGGGGCTTTGCTCGCGCATGGATCGGCAACATTTTTCGTATTTCCAGCAGGGGCCGCCTGAACGCCACAAGCAGCAAAGCGTTGTGAAGAAGGCCCGCAACTGAAGTTGACACTTAGCCGATATCGAAGATTACCGGAATGTCCGCTCCGGGTCCAGAAGCGGACATTGCTCACTCAGGGTGTGGCGCTCTACGGCCTTGATGCCTTCAACGCCGTAGAAGCAGCGAACTCACACCACAACCGCCAGCCGCCGCGGCTGGACGCCGTTCGGCAGTTCGATATCGACTTCAAGCGTCGATACGTTTTCGCCTCTGCTCCATCCGGACGACGACCTTGTCCGGATCGAGTTCGACATGCCGCGAGACCACGGCAAGGATCTCCTCGCGCAGGATGCTCAGCAATTCCGGCTGGCCGCGCAGGCCGCGTTCATGCGCGAGAAGAATCTGCAACCGTTCCCGTGCAACCGGCGCAGACGCCGAACGGCCGCTGAGGAGCCGCCACAAATTCATGCTCATGCAGCAGCCCTCCGTCCCAGCAATCGGTTCATGAAGCCTTTGCGTTCGACCGGCACCATCATGGAGATCGATTCACCCATCAGACGCTTGGCTGCATCGATATAAGCCTTGGCCGGCGCACTCGCGGCGTTGTTGAGCGTGACTGGAGAACCGACGTTGGACGCTCGCAGGACGTCCTGGCTCTCGGGAATGATGCCGAGCAGCGGCGTCGCAAGGATTTCGAGAATGTCGTCGATGTTGAGCATCTCGCCGCGTGCCGCGCGCCCGGTGTCATAGCGGGTGATCAGCACATGCTTCTTGATCTGCTCGCCCTTCTCCGCCTTCACGGTCTTGGAATCGAGCATGCCGATGATGCGATCGGAGTCCCGCACCGAGGAGACTTCAGGATTGGTGACGATGACCGCCTCGTCCGCATAGCGCATCGCGAGCGTCGCGCCGCGCTCGATGCCCGCCGGGCTGTCGCAGAGCACCCAGTCGAACTTGCTCGCGCAGATCGGCAATGACGGCGCCGACGCCCTCGTCGGTCAGCGCATCCTTGTCCCGGGTTTGCGACGCCGGAAGCAGCCACAGGTTCTCGAGGCGCTTGTCGCGGATGAGCGCCTGCGAGAGCTTGGCAACTCCCTGCACGACGTTGATGAGATCGAACACGACGCGCCGTTCGGCGCCCATGACGAGATCGAGATTGCGCAAGCCGACATCGAAATCGACGACGACGACTTTCTCGCCGATTTGCGCGAGCGCTGCACCGAGCGCGGCAGTGGATGTGGTCTTTCCAACGCCGCCCTTGCCAGACGTCACGACCAAGACTTTGGCCATTCCTACCTCCTTGGCTGATTAATTCAGCGGTGTGATTCTCATCATTTCGCCGTCGAGCCACGCCTGGGCGGGCCGATTGCGAAGGGATTCATTGATGTCTTCGGCAGTCCGGTAGAAGCCGTCGATGGCGAGAAGTTCGGCTTCGATCTTCTGGCAATAGATCCGCGCTGCCGAATTGCCGTTGACGCCGGCCATCGCACGGCCGCGCAGCGTTCCGTAAACGTGGATCGATCCGCCGGCGACGATCTCCGCACCGGAGCCGACCGAACCCAACACGGTCACATCGCCTTCGGTGAAGACGACCGACTGCCCCGAGCGCACCGGGCTGTCGAGCAGGAGCGACGTCGGTTTGTCGGTTTGGCTTCCGGCTCTTCTTCGGTTCTTGCGTTCAACCACACATGCACGTCCGCCGGCCAGCAAGCGGCGGCAAATCCAGATTGAGCTTGGGACGCGTCCACCCCCTCGATTCCGAGAACACGGATATTCCGGGCATGAAGACTCGCGACCAGATGCGCGATGGCACTCTGACTCAGGTCCAGCGCGGAGAGATCAAGGACCACCGGCCGTCCGACGAAAAATCCCGGCGAGCGCGCAAGCGTCGCGTCGATTTGCTCAAGCCACCCCACGATCGGAACGACCGGGTTGAAGACGAAAGCAACGTAGGACCGGCCCCGAAGGCGCACCAACTGACGTTGCGGTTCCACCTGTGAAAGCATGTGCCGACTCGCTGTGTACTTACTGATTGGTTAATTCAAGATGAGGCAATCTCGGTTAATGAATAGTTAATGACAGCCATGTTCGTTAAACGTGTTTTAACCTATCAGTTCGCGCAGCAGTTGCTCCCGATTCGCTTCGAGCAACGCGCTGCGGACTCCTGGTTCGCCCGCCCACCTTCGCTGCAGGGGAACTTGTCAAACTTGGGATTGACCGCGATCGCTGCGGATCAGGCGTTCAAGACGCGGCGGGAACTCGCGGGAGACAGACGTGTTGCCGCCTGGAAAATAGGAGCGCAGTGGTCTGATGAGCTCGATCAAAATTAAACGCGTTTACGAACACGCCGCTCCGACTGATGGAGTCCGCATCCTGATCGACCGGCTCTGGCCCCGCGGCGTACGCAAGGAGGCAGCTGCGCTCGATCTGTGGTGTAAGGACATCGCGCCGACACCCGAGCTTCGAACGTGGTTCGATCATCGAGAAGACCGTTTTGCCGAATTCAAAACGCGCTACCTCCTCGAACTTAAAGACAATCCTGCGGTCGCCGAAATCCTTCACAGCATCGGATCGCGAAACGCCACGTTGCTTTATGCGGCGCACGATCCCGCGATCAACCATGCCGTGATACTCGCGAGCTTTCTCAAGAAAAAGCAGACCAAGAAATGACGGACGGGCAAGAATTGTTGGCCCGATTATTGACCCGCTGTTGAACCCGTCTTGCGTCTGCACGCGACCCATATGGCGACGCCTTTGTCACCGGCGCGGGTCAGGAATGAAACGTGTCATCGCCGCTCGGTGAAATCACCTTGCTACCGGCCTTCATCTAACCGATTTCCTCGTTGAGGGCTTGCCTCTCTGCTCGGGCCCAGAGCTCCAGCCTGTTTGACATAGCGTCCTCCTGCTTTCGCTAAATGCCACTCTAGGCTAATGCTTAGCGGTAAGCTCGCAAGGGAGGCGCGCGCATCATGAAAAGAATGCTAAGCATCTCAATGGGAATTGGGTTTCTCATCTCAACGATTTTTATGGCTATACCATCCATGCGAGAGGGCACGAACGAGTGGTCGTCCTTAGAACTTCCGGGCATGGGCGCGGCGTACTTGTTCTGGGGAGCGGTAGGCAATTCCGTCATCGTGGGCACAGCTATTGGGTGGGCCGTGAATGCAGTTGTCTACGGCCTCATTGCCTTGGTCCCCATCGGCGCTCTCAAAATTATCAGTGCTGCCGCTCGCAAAATTTCAAACTGAGACACTACCCTTATTTCAGATAGTCCACGATGGCGGACACGGTCGCCGCCGGCTGTTCTTCCATGAGCCAGTGCCCCGAATTTGCAATGACTTTCCCGGTGACGTTGGAAGCGGCAAAGCCGAGTTCGGATTTGCCGAAAGCTCGTTGTAGAACGGTCGAGATAGATTTCGCTCGCGGCACGACCCATATGGCGACGCTTTGTCGCCGGAGCGGGTCAGGAATGAAACGTGTCATCGCCACTTCACGGTGTGTCCTTGCAGTCATGTCTCTTGGAACCACCGCCCACGCCGCAGATCAAAGCTGCCACCAGTATTCTTCGTATCAGCGACTTCCCGGCACGTTCCGGGAAATCGCCAGCGCCGAGCTAAGCGGCATGGAATTATTCGTCATGTCCAACGGCAATTGCACTTGCACGAGCGTGTGGAATGTTAGCCACCCGAAGCATGCAATTCATCAGAACTAAAAAGTGTGGTCCTGCGGACCGAACACAAATTAGGGCTTTTCCCTTGGTTCAGGTGCGCGTGATCGACGCCCCGCCATCGATCAGCGACGCAGTGCCGGAGACAAAGGTGGAATCATCAGACGCAAGATAAAGCACTGAACGCGCGATCTCTTCGGCCGTGGCGACGCGCTTCAAAGCATGCAGGTTGGTGACAAAGGATTGCGATTCCGGCGTATTGTTCATTTCGCGGTACATGGCGGTGTCGACTGCACCCGGCAGGATTGCGTTGACCCGAATGCCTTGAGGCCCGAATTCTGCGGCGAGTGCTTGTGTCAGGCCGATCAAACCGGACTTGCTTGCGGCATATGCAGCAACACCGGGAAACGCGAAGCTGTATCCGACGAATGTCGACGTGAAGATAATCGAGCCGGCGCCGTGCTTGAGCATTTCGGCAATCTGGTGCTTGGCGCCCAGGAATGCGCCGGTCAGATTGATCGCGATCGCATCGTTCCATCCACTTTCCGAAACGCCGGTGCTTGGACCCGCTTCGCCGAGGACGCCGGCATTGTTGAAAGCAACGTCCAGCTTTCCATATTGCTTGACCGCAAGCGCAACCAGTGCCTTTGCATAGTCCTCTGAGCGAATATCGCCTGCGAGCGCGGCAGCAACCCCGCCGTCGGCAGTGATTTCGGCCACAAGCGCGTTAAGTTCGCTTTCACGGCGCGCACCGACGATGACTTTTGCGCCTTCAGCCGCGAACAGCTTGGCCGTCGCCAAGCCTATTCCCGCGCTCGCACCCGTTACGATAGCAACTTTTCCAGATAGACGATTCATGATGATATTCCTCGGCGATGATCGTTTGACGTTGAATCAGGGGCGACGCGGGTCTGCAGCCGCAAAGTACAGCCGCCAAAACCTTCTTCCCTTATTTCAGATAGTCCACGATGGCAGACACGGTTGCCGCCGGCTGTTCTTCCATGAGCCAGTGCCCCGAGTTTTCAATGACTTTCCCGGTGACGTTGGAGGCTGCGAAACCAAGTTCGGTGGCCATTCCTGGCCCGAAGGAATGATCAGCACCGATTGCCAACACCGGCATCGACAACTTTCCCTTGGCCAGAAAGGCCTTGTTGTCGATCGCGTCCTGGCTAAATGCGGCAAACTGCTCAAAGGCGTTGTGCATCGCATGAGGTCGTGCGTAGAGCGCGGCGTAGTGAGCGCGCGTCGCTTCATCTATCGCTTTCGGATTTGCCGAAAGCTCGTTGTAGAACCGGTCAAGATAGATTCGCTCGCGGCCCGCGACCAATCTCTCGACGTCAGGTCCACGAAAATTGAAATGCCAAAGCGCAGGGCTGCGAATAATTTCGTCCCAGTGGCCGACTCCAGGCAGCGGAGCGTCCATCACGACCCAACGTTTCACCCTGTCGGGGTACTGGGCCGCAAATGCATACCCAACCATGTTGCCGATGTCGTGAGTGACGAGGTCGGCTTTCTCGACTTTTAAAGCATCCAGAATAGTCGCGATATCCTGACCTTGTGTCTTCTTGTCATAGCCGCGGTCGGCGGCAGACGAAAGACCCATGCCGCGCAGATCGGGAACGATGACTGTGTGATCCTTCGTCATGACGGTTGCGAGCGGCGCCCACATATCGCCGGTGTCGCCAAACCCATGGATCATGACAACGGCAGGCCCTTGGCCGCCTAGCCGCACATGAATCGTCGCGCCATTTGTTGCAATCTCTTGAGTCCGAAAGGCTGCGGGAAATGGTTTGACCTCCGCCGAGGCCGGAAATGACGAGATAATCACGGCGAAAGTAATCAATATTGCTCTAAGCATGCAGCCTCCCGAAGATCGCCGGCCAAGCCGGCCAGAGAGAGCTATAGTCCCTGCCCTCTATTTGCGATAGCCGTCGAATGCAGGTTCAAGCGTCCGGCGATACCGAACGATGCTGAAGATCGACTGTATCGCCGCCTTCGTTGCGGTGGCTGAAGCGGGATCGATCAGCGAAGCGTCGCGTCGCAAAGCATATCCATGCTTTCGCCGCTTCATGGATGCGGGCTGGCACGGTCCGGCAGCAGGATCGTCATCCGCGGGACGGTCGGCTTTTCACTGGCTCCGAATGGTCCCGGAATTTCGTGGTGAACCGGCGGGAGACTTTTGAGATAGCTGGCGACGGCCGCGGCATCACCCTTCGTCAGCTTTGCGAAAGCGCGCCATGGCATGATCGGGGCGAGAGTGCGCCCGTCTGGCCGAACGCCGGTTTGAATGGCGGTGATGATCTGTTGCGATGTCCAGTTGCCGAGTCCGGTTTCCTTGTCCGGGGTCAGATTTCGCCCAACAAACGTGCCCAAGCCCGGCACTTCCAATCCGACGTCCGATCCTCCCAAATATTGCGACATATCGGGCTTCCCGAAAAAATAACCCGGCGTGTGGCAGTCGTTACATCCACCAAGTTGAACAAGATACCTGCCGCGCTCGACTTGTGCGTCCGCAGCTGCAGCCGAGCCTCTCCACATGACCGCGATCGCAAATCCGGCGAGAAGACGAGCAACAAGCCGCGCATTGAGAGGCGGCCGACGATTGAAGAATGGCAGCATGAGATCCCCCTGAACTGAAGGGAGACCCTCGCGACTGCACATTACGAAATGATCTCAGGCCTCGACCATATGGTTACAGCCGTAATCGAAAGTGTCACACACCTTCGTAGACAAGCCGGGTGAAAAAACCGGGGTCGATAACAAACTGCCCAAACTTCGCGTCAAAAGCTGCGGTGGGTTTTGCGGCCACAGTCTCGTCGCGAGATTTTCCCTGGCTTTTGAGCTTGGCCACGTTGTCCCGGACGGCGACAAGCATGTCCCTCCACTCTTTGAGTTCGGCTTTATTGCTGACGGGCTTGCCGTGGCCGGGAATGATGATCGTATCATCAGCTACGCGAGCAAGATTGGCCTCCGTGGCCTTGATCGTCCCGTCGATGCTTCCGCCCGTGGAATAATCAATAAACGGATAGATGCCGTTCCAGAACGTGTCGCCGACATGCACGACGTTTGCCTCGGAGAACAGGACCGAGATGTCACTGTCGGTGTGGGCCGGCCCGTAGTGCTTGAGTTCGATCGTCTGTCCGTTGAACTTCAGCTTCTTCTCGTTTTCGAAGACTTCGCTCGGGATTGCGCCGGCGGGCGCAGGAATGAAATTGTAGTCCCAGTCCTCGACCCGCTGGATTCCGCTGAGGTGCTTCTTCGTATTGGCATGGGCAATGATTTTTGCGCCTACCGAATGAAGCCATTCGTTGCCGTCGGCGTGATCGAAATGCCAATGCGTGTTCACGAGATGGGTGACAGGGTCGGCGCCCAGAGCAGCAAGTGCCTTCGTCATCTGAGGTCGCGACACCCCGATACCCGCGTCGATGAGGACTTTGCCGTCAGGGCCGGTCAGGACAGCGACGTTCCCGCCGGAGCCTTCCAGCACGCTGACGTTATTCCGCAACTTGTGGGTGGTGATCGGTGAGACAGCTGCACTATCTTTAATCACGCTGACGAGGCCCCGCGCCTCGGCGAACACTTCGCGCGGCGTGAGCCAGCCCCCCGTGGCGGAGAAGGTTGCGCCCGCAAGGCAGCACAAGCAGAAACCACGACGGGACATCATGAGGTTATGCGGCGTCGCCATGACCAATTCCTCCATAAAAATAACAGGTTTGCGGGCGTCTTTGAATCGATCCCTCAGGCGCGCGGATCAACCGGACAACATCCGCAGAAGCCCGCAGCCTCAGGCCCGCATTTCATAAGGTTTCAATGACTTGGGTACGACAGTTCGCATCGACCTCGAATCTGTCACATGCCCTCGAGGTCTCTGTTCTGGAAGACCGAAACTGTGCAATTGTTCCGAAAATAATCGAATTAAGCTTCGCGGCTCGCGTGCGCGGTGAATACAGTGAGTGACTTACGTTCGGCGGATCGCGCTTCCAGCCGGCACGCCATGACATATCGTTCCGATCGTTCATGTCCATTGTTCTTGGCGTTGCCTCGCGGGGCTTGCCTGAACCGGCTTTGAGAAAAGACACGGCGCCTGCGTGCGCACCACCCATCACCACCGAGGAGAGAACCATGGTAACTGCGACCAAGGCGCCGACGGTCGACATGAAGCTGGAAGTCATCGTCATCCCTGTGTCGGATGTCGATCGCGCGAAGGAATTCTACGAAAGCCTTGGGTGGAGGCTGGACGCTGATTTCGCAGGTGCGGACGACTATCGCGTGATCCAGTTCACGCCGCCCGGTTCCGGATGTTCGGTGATCTTCGGCAAGAACGTCACCGCGGCGGCACCCGGCTCCGCGAAAGGACTGTACCTCATCGTCTCCGACGTCGAGGCCGCCCGCAAAGATCTGTTCAGTCGCGGCATCAAGGTCAGCGAAGCATTCCATGGCGCTGGTGACGTCCACGTGGGCCAGGACGAGCCGTATCTGTTTGGGCGGCTGCGGATTGGCGGTCTCGATCCCGCGCGCAACAGTTACGCTTCATTCGCCTCGTTCAACGATCCGGACGGCAACGGCTGGCTGTTTCAGGAAATCACCGCGCGATTGCCCGGACGCGTGGACGCGAACGACACGACATTCACCTCGTCGGCTGAACTTGCGGCCGCGCTTCGACGTGCAGGCGCCGCCCACGGCGAACATGAGAAGCGGACCGGCGGCCAGCACGATGAGAACTGGCCGGACTGGTACGCTGAGTACATCGTCCAGGAGCAAGCTGGAAAACAGTTGCCGACGTAAGCAGCGACACTGCCAGCCGAGGCGGCACCGTCCACGCAGTTCAGTGAAGTCAAGCTTAAGGAGTTCAACATGAGCAGCACGCGAGTGAAGATGAGACGAGGCACGATGCGAGCGACGATGCGAGCCTTGGCAATGGCGGCGCTGATGACAGGCGTCGTTCTGGCGCCGCATGTGGCGCAATCTCAGCAGACCGGGATCAAGCGAACCGATTTGCAGCGGCATGATCTCAGCGCGCCCGGCCGCGAGGCCATACAGGTGCGCGTCGATATCGATCCGGGCAAGGCCTTCCCCATGCACACCCATTTCGGCGAAGAGATTATCTACGTGCTCGAAGGTTCGCTGGAATACGATATCGAGGGCAAGCCGCCGGTGACACTCAAGGCCGGCGACGTCCTCTTCATCCCGGCCGGAACGGTCCATGCGGCGAAGAACATCGGCACCGTCACGGCGAGCGAACTCGCCACCTATATCGTCGAGAAAGGCAAGCCGCTCGTCACACTGGTGAAGTGACGCGCAGCGACCGCGCATGGCGAGCATGAGAAACGAACCGGCCCGACCGAGGCTGAACTCTTACGCGCCAACAATCGGCCGGCACTCGTTCACAAAAGAAACGAGAGCGCGGCGTCGCATTGGTCTTCGACTTTCAACGACAGCAAATCGTCGGCCCGGGTTCGACCGAGATTCACGGCAGCGATCGGTATCCCCCGCCGGGCGGCCATTTGGACGAAGCGAAAGCCGGAATAGACCATCAGTGATGAGCCGACGATCAGCATGCCGTCGGCATTTTCCAGATGATCTTGTGCGGACGTGACCGTCTCGCGAGGAACGGTTTCGCCAAAGAACACGACATCGGGTTTGAGAATGCCGTCGCACGAGGCGCACGACGGTACGCTGAAAGACGAGAAATCCTCGCGCTCGAGGTCCGCATCGCCGTCAGGCGCATCCACTGCGTCCAGCTCAAGCCAACTGCTGTTCGAATGCGCGAGCCTTATCTGAAATTCGTCACGCGCACTCTTGGTACCACACCCCATGCAGCGAACCATATCGAGCCGTCCGTGCAGGTCGATAACCTCCCGATGACCGGCCCCCTGGTGCAGCCGATCGACATTCTGGGTCAAGAGGATCTGGCATTTGTCCCTCGCCTCGAGATTGGCCAGCGCACGGTGCGCATCATTGGGCAATGCGCGGCCGAAACGTTGCCAGCCGATCATGCTCCGCGCCCAATAGCGTTGCCGGTTGACTTCAGCGCCCGTAAAAGCCTGATAGGTCATCGGCGGCGACCGCTTCCACTTGCCATGGCTGTCGCGATAATCGGGGATACCGGAATTCGTGCTGCAACCCGCGCCGGTGAGCACGAAAAGGCGTTGGTGCTTTTGGATGAAATCTTCGAGAGCGTGGCGATCCGTCATGACGCTCATCTAGGGCACTTCGGCTCTGATTTCCAGAAGCGTGGGCCAAGACAAGACGCCTCTTGCGCGCGGGTCAGATACTCCCGTCAGGAATGACCCCGTCGGTTTAAAAGCAGACGTTCACTCTGTCACAACGCGGATCAGAAGAGACAATCTGCCGCCTACTGCGCTGTGACCTTCTCAATGTCCGGCAGCACCCATGTTTTCTCGAAGAATGGCTTCTCCGGGCCATAGAGGCGAAACAGCACTTCGAATTGTCCATTCGCGTTGGTCGGCACCCAATTGGTCTCCTTGCCCGCCGGCGCCGTGGGGCCGAAATACACGTCCACCGAGCCATCGGCGTTCTTCATGAGCTTTGGCGTGTTCGACGAACGGCTCGACCACTTCTGCTCGCGGATCAACGCATGGGTGGCGCGGTCGTAAACCGTCGCCGACCAATAGAGTTTGACCGGCGCGTTCGCCGGGACGTTGAGCCGATAGGTGCTGTTTCCCTCAAGCGGTTTGCGATCCTTGTCGCGGATCGTCATCAGGTAATACTGCCCGGCGCCGAGATGCTTGGCGCTGAAGAAGGCCATCGAATAGGCAACGCCGCGCCCTTCCACCGGATAGGAATCCGGATTGGCAAAGTTGGTCATGATGCCTTCGGGGAGTCCGGGCAAAACCGGCAGCACCCACTGCTGTCCCTCATTGAACGACGTCGTAAAGACAGTTTCGTAACGGCTGTCGAGCCAGGCATGGGCTTCGCCGATGGCATCGTTCAAAATCGCCTGCGTGTTCTGGTCAGGATTGAATGGCTTTCCCTTTTCGATGCCGATCGATTTCAGCATGTCGATCATCGCACGATCGCGATCGATCCACGGCTCATACTGAACGAAGCGATCGAGCGACTGAAAGAAACGCAGGTCATAAGGAATGGTGCTGTCGTAGACGACGTCGTTTGCATCCACGAACGTCGTGAGCGGCGGACTGGCGGCCTGCGCGAGCGGATAGATCTTCACGCGCTTGCCGTAGGCGGACGCCTTTGCGATATCCGCATCGCTGCCGCTGGCCAGATTGGATCGTAACAAGGCGTAGCTCCGGTAGGTCGGAGACGCGAGCACGATGTAGCCCTGCGGCGGCGTCTCTTTATAACCGGGCGGCAGGATCAGGTATTTTCCGCCCTGCCCCTTGTCGACGCCTGCGGGGCCGACATCTTCCATGGCCGTTTGCCATCCGTCATCAACGCTGCCGGTGATGGAGCCGTCCGGCCCTGCGGGCGGGATTTCCATCACCACAGGCCCCACCGTCTTCGTATCGAAGAACGGCATCAGATAGATCACGTCAGGATTGGGCGTCAGCGTCTGGTTCTTCCAGTCCAGCGGGCGAGACCAGAACACGACCTGGTTATCCATCATGCCGGCCTTCAGCCCGGCCTGAACCATCAGATCGAAATTGACGGCGGGCATTCCCCAGATGACCGCCTCGACAGCGCGGCGATGCACGGTGCGGCGCGCGAGATCTTCGGCAGAGAAATTTTGGGCGGAGGAAGTTTGCGCGGAAGAAATTTGCGCGGAGGAAGTTTGCGCGTGCGCCGATGCTGTTGCGCAGAGGATCGCGAGCGCTGCCAGTGCTGTTCTTTTCATTGACCATTCTCCTTAGCCATCAATTCACGCGCATGACCGCCGGTGGCGTCCACGCGCCCTCGGTCACGGCCGTCTTCGGCCAATAGGCCCGCACATAAAGCGAGAAGTCGCCGCCTTTCGGCGCCGGCAGCCAGTTGTCGCGCGGCGCCTGCAGCGGCGGATCGGCCCGCACATACAGTGTGAGCGAGCCGTCCGGATTGTATTTAAGCGTCTTGTTCTTGGTGCCGAGCGAGTATCGGTTGATTGGGTTGGGCGCGAAGAAATGGTGCTCATTATAAAGTGTCAGCGACCAAAAGCCGTGCACCGGCGGCGTCTGGTCTTTCGCGAAGGTTATGGTGTATCGGTTGCCGCCGTTGAGCCGCGCGCCCGATGCGTCGAGGTCTTGATAAAAATATTTGGTCTCGTTCGGCGCATTGACGAAGATGTTGGATTTCGCGACCGCCGTGCGGGTGAAGATGTCAGTGCCGAAGGCGGCTTCGTTGGAGATCGTGCTCCAATGATGTGGAAGCTGCTGGCCATAGTTGCGGAATTCAAACAGCGGACTGACCAGTTGCTCATCGGCCTCTCCCGCCCCTTGCGTCATGGCCGCCTTGAGCTTCGGATCATTCTTCGCGGCCTGCAGCACCGCGAGCACTTGCCCGTAACGTGCCTCCTCGCCCGGCAGCGGCGGCGCGTCGGCGAGCACAGCCGGCAAGGTGTCAACGAAGGATTCGGGCGGCACCCATTTGATTTCCTGCTCGCCGGTTGCGGCGTTCGGCAATTTCTTGATCGTCGTCCAATCGATGCTCTTCATGCGTGCCGTCGTATTCGGCAAGCGGATACATCATGACCTGGCGCAGCACCGGCTGGATGGCCTGCCGGTCTTCAGGCGTATCGTCCATGAAGATGCGCGGCGCGATGAAGCCTGAGTTGGTTGACGCACGGAACACGCGACTGATGCCCTTCGGCACCTCGCCTCGCCAGTTCGGCCCGACGAGCAGATAGAAACCGGGCGTGGTGCCGTACATCTTGCCAAGGTGGATGAAGCTGTCGCTGCGCAGATCAACGGCCTGATAGACCCAGAAGCGGTCGCCGAAATCCGGCACCTGTATCACCACCGGCGATTGTTCGAGGCCGAGCGATCCGCCGCCATAGACCACGTCCTGGTTCGGACAGGCGACGATCCGTTCGTCAGCAGCGATATAATCGGTGAGCATGACGAGGCGATTGAGCGGTGCAGCCGGCACCGGACCGGCATAGGCGAGCTCCGTCGACTGCTCGGCGCTGCGGCGCTTGTTGTAGATGTTGACCAGTGGCCATGCCCAGAAGAAGGCGTCGCGCGCCACGTGCCGGGCATAGGCCTCGGTGATCTTCACGCGCGTGTCCGGACCGGGCGGCACCGCGCGCAGCCAACTTGGCGAGGGCGACATCGAGGGCGCCTGCGCGAGGCCATCAGCAGAGTAACTCTGCGCGCGCGCCCAAGTGGTTGAGAAAATCAAAGTGGTTGAGACGATGAAAGAGAGTAGCACCAGAGATATTCTTCTCATCACGCTTCTCCTCACGCTGCCCCTCGCTTAGTTCACTCACTTGTCTCCAGAAAGTTTCGTTTTCGTTCGGAAATCCGGCGGGGGACCGATGATGCTTCGGCAGAGTCGTCGGTGCAAGCGCGCGAGAAAATTGGTCAGCATCGCTGTCGTTCAACGGCGCAAGTGTGATGCGCATGCTACGCAGCAAGAAAAAGTCGCAAGCTCCTGAGGATGATCCGAGATTTAGGCTGGCGCCGCACGCATGAGTTCATAAGCTTGGACTCAAATCGACGCTGTCAATTTGCTTCAATTCGTCAGATCGCCCGTGCGGGAAACGACCATGGAATGCACTCGGAGCCAACGTCGCGCGAGACACGGACAACTCGCCGGCGCAGCGCTTTTCGGTGTGTGTATTTTCGCGCACTCAGTAGAGTGCGCCAGGGCTGACAACGGTGGCCTCAGCTTCTGGCTGCCGGGAGCATTCGGCAGTCTCGCGGCGGCACCGGGTGTGCCCGGCTGGGCCTATTCAACCATCTATCTTCACATTGAGAGCGGAGCGCAGAGCAACAAGGAATTCGTGCGCGGCGGGTCTGTGGTTGCGGGACTGAATGCCAAGGCGGATGCCGTGGTCCAGGGCTTGACCTACACCTTCGCGACGCCCGTGTTTGGCGGACAAGCCGCGGTCAGCGTGCTCGGCGCGCCCGGCCATGTGAGTGACGGCATCGACGCCACATTGACCGGCCCGCGCGGCAACACGATCTCCGGCGGTGTCAGCGACAGCCGGACCACCTTCGCCGACGTTTTCTATCAAGGTACGCTCAAATGGAATCATGGCGTGAACAACACCATGGTCTATCTCACCGGAAATATTCCGAGCGGGACTTATGATCCGGCGCGCCTTGCCAATCTCAGCTTCGGCTTCGTCGCGGTCGACAGCGGCGTCGGCTACACTTACTTCAACCCAAAAACGGGCTATGAATTCTCCCTCGTCGGCGGGCTGACATACAGCTTCATCAATCCGGACCTGCAATACCAGAACGGCATCGACTTTCATCTCGACTGGGCGGCATCCCGCTTCGTGAGCAAGAACGTGCAGCTCGGGCTTGGCGGCTATCTGTTTCAGCAGGTCACCGGCGACAGCGGTGCCGGCGCCAAGCTGGGAGATTTCAGGGGGCGCGTGCTCGGCATCGGTCCGCAGATCGGATTTATCTTCCCGCTTGGCGAACAGCATCAGGGCTATTTGAATCTGAAAGCCTACAAAGACTTCGCTGCGGAGAACCGCCCGGAAGGCTACAGCGCCTGGGTGACGTTTGCGATCACGCCCGCTGCTGCCGAGGCGCCGGCAAAGAAACCGCTGATCCACAAATAGCAAAACAAAAACTCTGCAGAGTCTCATCGTGGACATCCCGATCAGTCCGACTTTGCGCCAGAACCCGACATTAGGTCACGTATCGCACTACACCCTTGCCTGCGCAGCTGCGTGTGACGTCGGAGACCTTCACTCGAAGGTGGCGGAGCCCAAGCATCAGCTCTCGCCGACCGAGGGACTCGAAGCGAAAGCTCGGAGCAAAGTCGGGGCCGCCGTGCCCTTTCGGACTCCCAACTTCGGAAACGCAAAGGCCACGCGGATGACCAGCGTGGCCTTTGCTGCTGATCGCCTGAAATTGGCTCGTCCGCGATGTCCGCGATTGGTCAACGAGCCAGCTTCGATGAGTTCCTAATCAGCCTACCCGCAAATTCTCAGCCGACTCTTTGCCGCGGTTCGCGACGACTTCGTAGCTCACCTTGGCACCTTCGTTGAGGTTGGAAAGGCCGGCCTTTTCGACAGCGGAGATATGGACGAATACGTCCTTACCGCCCGTATCGGGCTGAATGAAACCGAACCCTTTTGTCGAATTAAACCACTTCACAATACCTGTAGCCACTTTTGAAATCTCCAAGAGTTAAAGAATGCGCCTAGAAAGCCTGAAATACTCATTGATGACAATAGGAATCCGCCGGCGTGAACCGGCGGATAAAACGGAGTAAACATTTTACCTCAAGCGGGATTGCTGGAGACTATCCAACTCCGCAACGTCTACTAGCGTTACTGTGAGCTGCCGAAACCGGCCGCGGCGCGCACATGGGCGAGGTAGCCATCCGGACGGACAAGCATTGAGGCGAATTCGCCGAGCAAGCCATCGTTGGCGTGGGAGGCGCCAGGTTGACGACGTTGATTGCACCCATGACCGGCGTTGGAGTGCTCTCGGCTGCGACTTGCAACCGGACCCAGTGGCCGCCTTCAAGGCATTGGTAAAGCGTCGTGCGCGAGCCGTCCTTCAGCACGAGGTCCCTGTCGGAAAGACGATGCCCGCTGACGCCTTTCCAATGTTCCCAATCTTGATCGGCCTGAAACAGCGGCTCCGGATAGGCGACACCGAAACCGGAGAGCTGATCCGAGAGCTGGCGATTAACTTCGGGTACACGAAGAAAGCCGCTGAGCATGCGCCGCAGAGCCAATGCCGGAGGATCAAATGCGGAGAACAGCGCAAATTGCGCAAGCGTGTCATGCTGAAGCGCCTCGCCGATCGGCATACGCTCTGACTGATAGCTATCGAGAATCTTGTCAGACGCGGTGCCGTGTGATAACACTCGCCAGCTTCCAGCCGAGATTCATGGCGTCCTGGATGCCGACATTCATGCCCTGCCCGCCCATCGGCGGGTTGATGTGAGCGGCATCGCCGGCGAGGAAAACTCGCCCTTTCCGGTAGCACTCAGCGAGGCGCGATTCATCCGTGAAGCGCGAAATCCAAACGGGATCGCGTGGGCGGAGATCCCTGCCGAAAATGCGCGCCGCAGCAGCGGCTATTTCAGCGAGCGATACTGGCTCGGAGGGCGCGACGAAGCGTGACGAGGCATCAATGACGCCAATTCTGTGATGGATGCCATCGCCACGCGGCGCGAGAACCAGACCACCCGCCTCGTTGACGAGGGTCAGAACCGGTTTCTCTGGAGGCGCATCAAGCACAACGTCCGCCAAGGTCATGGTATGTCGCGCCGGATGACCGACAAAATCGATGGCCAAGGCATGCCTTACGATACTGCGAGCGCCATCGGCTCCGACGGCGTAACGCGCAGTAAAGCTGAATGGCGTTTCGCCGTTCCGGCCCTGTATCGACGACGCCATCGGCATCCTGCTCCACCTTGTCCACGGAGTGGCCGCGCCTGATGTCCACGCCCAATTCCAGTGCGCGCTCTTCGATGAGCCTTTCAGTTGTCGCCTGTGGCAGGAACAGCGTGAAAGGAAAACGCGAATCCAGCGCCGAGAAGTCCAGCAGGGTATCCAGCCCACCGAAGAAAAACCCGGGATTGGAACGACCCAGTGAGAGGAAGCGCTCCGCAATCCCGCGCAGGGCGAACACCTCCAGGGTCCGGCCGTGGAGTGTCAGTGCGCGGGATTGGGTGACGCGTTCGGTGCGCCGTTCCAGCACGATGACTTTTACTTTTGCGAGCGCCAGTTCGCAGGCAAGCCACAGCCCTACCGGGCCGCCGCCAATGACGACGACGTCGAATTTATTGCTCATGATCAGTTCTCCACGTATCTTACATCGTTAGATACAATCTAACAATGTTAGGGAGAGCAAGACACAAATGGCTGCTGGGGTGGGCGTTAAACAAGAGTTGATCGTGCAAACAGCGCTGACTTTGCTCGATGAGGTCGGGCTGGAGGGCCTCACGATGCGCGGGCTCGCCAACGCCTTGAAGATTCAGGCGCCTTCGCTCTATTGGCATTTTCCCAACAAGCAGGCGCTGTTGGACGGCATGGCGGATGCCATTTTTGGTGCCGTGTCGCTGCCGCGGAACCTGAAGGGCAAAGCCTGGGACGATCGGCTGAAGGCTGTTGTCCGCGCCATCCGGAAGGCTTTTCTCGCGCACCGGGACGGCGCACGCGTCTTCGCCGGCACCTATGTCCCTACCGACAATGTGCTCCGCGTCGCCGAAGCCATGATGGCGCTGATGCGGGAAGCAGGCGCTTCGCCCAAGCTGTCATCCGACGGCGCGTTCACCCTTGTCTATTACGTGCTGGGTTTCACGACGGAGGAACAAGGACAGGATCCGCGAACAGGTGGCCCACTCGATCTCGCGAGCCGGCATGCGACGTTCGCGAGCCTTGCAGCGAAGAAGTATCCGAATATCCACGCGGCATTGCCCCACATGTTCGACAACGATCTCGACGATCGCTTCGAACAGGGACTCGACTTGCTGATCCGCGGGCTGAAGGTCCGGATCGATACCGGGTCGTAGTTCGTTTCAAAGATTTCAAACTAGCCGCGCTTCTTGCTTTGCCCCTCGGCCTGCTGGGCAAAGCGGTCGATCAGCCATGCCGCGGCAGGTCCGGGTGGCGCGTCCGTTCGATCAATCTGGCGTCGCGCAAAATATCGATGTCCGCCTTGCGCCGATTTTGTTGCAGAAGTCCGTTGAGGCATGCGGCGAACCGTGATTCCATCCTGCTGACGCGAATCTTGGTGGGGGCAAGCCATGATGGGTCGGCTGAAGAGCGAACAGGCGCAGCTTTTCTACCAGTTTCAGCTCGACGACGCGGTTCCTGAAGATCATTTGGTGCGGAAGATCGATGCTGCTCTCGATCTGTCCTGGCTTCGCAGCGAACTCGCACCTCATTACTCGTCCACGGGTCGCCCGTCGATCGACCCGGAGCTGATGATCCGGATGCTCGTGGTGGGGTATGTCTTTGCGATCCGTTCGGAGCGATTGATCTGTCGTGAAGTGCAGGTGAACCTCGCCTATCGGTGGTTCTGCAAGCTCGGCATCGAGGACGCTATCCCGGATCACTCGGCATTTTCGCGCGCCCGCAATGAGCGTTTCCGCGAGGGGGATGTTTTTCGCCGCGTGTTCGAACGTGTTGTCGAGGCATGCATCGCGGCGCGTCTCGTTGGCGGCGACGGCTTTGCCGTCGATGCGAGCCTGATTGCGGCCGACGCCAACAAGCAGCGCTCGATCGCGGGTCAGGACTGGCACAAGGATCGCGATCCGGAGAGCGCCAGCCGCGCGGTGAAGGAGTACATGGCGACCCTCGACGATACGACGTGGGGCGCGGCTACCGAGGTGGTCCCGAAGTTCGTCTCGCCGTCGGATCCCGCGGCGCAGTGGACCGGAGCGCACAAAGGACCGGCATTCTTCGCTTACTCCGACAACTATCTCATCGACGTGAAGTTCGGCGTCATCGTTGACGTCGAGGCGTCCCGCGCCATTCGCCAAGCCGAGGTCGGCGCGGCAAGAACCATGATCGAGCGAACCGAGGAGCGCTTCGGTCTCAAGCCGGAACGGCTCGCGGCCGATACCGCTTATGGGGCGGCTCCGATGCTGAACTGGCTGGTCGAGGAGAAGGGCATCGCGCCACATATTCCGGTGATCGACAAGTCGAAGCGAGAAGATGGCACCTTCTCACGCAGTGACTTCGCCTACGACGCAGCAAACGATGTCTATCACTGTCCCGCAGGAAAGACCCTCACGACGACCGGGACGCTTGTGAATGATGGAACGACACTACTCTATCTGGCGAGAAAGCATGATTGCGACGGCTGCGAACTCAAAGCAATGTGCTGTCCCAAGACTCCGTTTCGCAAAATTCCGCGCAATCAACACGAAGCCGCTCGCGATGTTGCTCGTGCCCTCGCTGGCACCGAGGGCTACGAGCAGTCACGACATGAGCGCAAGAAGATCGAGATGCGGTTCGCGCACCTGAAGCGCATCCTGAAGCTCGGTCGGCTTCGATTGCGTGGCCCACGAGGTGCCCAGGATGAGTTTGTTCTCGCCGCCATCGCTCAGAACTTGAGACGGCTCGCAATGCTGGTCGCCCGGCCGCCACCCGATAAGGCTCTGTGCACCGCGTAGCGTTGGAGTTGCGTAAAGAGCGTCAGGGCGAGTGCGTCAAGGCTGTCGTTCCAATGGAGCGCCACAAAGGCCTCATCGGTCGCAGCCGACTTTTGCAACATGGGGTAATTCCGGGATCGAGCCAGACAAAGGCAAGGGAATCAGCTTTCCAGGAACGTAAGAGGCCAGCCTCATGGGGCCTCGCAACGATGGAGAGCGGCAATGGAATACTATGTCGGACTGGACGTATCGTTGAAGCAGACATCGATCTGCGTGGTCGATCAGACGGGGTCGGTCGTGCGAGAGGGCGTGGTCAATTCAGATCCTGAGGCGATCTCAGTTTACGTGAGGTCAAAAGCGCCGGATGCGGTACGCATCGGCCTCGAGACCGGACCGACGTCCACCTGGCTGTGGACCGAGCTTAAGCAGCTTGGCCTACCGGTGATCTGTATCGACGCGCGCCATGCCAAGGCCGTGCTCAAGATGCAAATCAACAAAAGCGACCGCAACGATGCTATCGGGATCGCCCGCATCATGCAGACCGGCTGGTTCAAAGAGGTGCACGTCAAGGATATCGACAGCCACTCGGTCAGGGCGTTGCTGGCCAGCCGGGCGCTGCTGGTCAAGATCAAGCGCGATCTCGAGAACCATGTTCGCGGCCTTCTGAAGAACCTCGGTCTCGTCATCGGCTGTGCCAAGTTCAATGTCTTTGCGGTGCGAGCCGAGGAGTTGATCGAAGGCCGTCCTGAGCTGATAGCTGCGATCAGACCGCTGCTCGAAGCGCGCAATGCCGTTGGGCAGCAGGTCAGCGAGCTTGACCGCAAGGTTATGAAACTGGCTCGCCATGATGCGCAGGTCCGCCGATTTATGACGGTGCCTGGGATCGGTCCGATCACTGCGCTCGCCTTCAAGGCAACGATTGACGATCCGGCGCGGTTTGCGCGATGAGAAGCGTAGGTGCTTATGTCGGGCTTACCAGTAGACGCCACGCCTCCGGAGAGCTCGATTGGTCAGGTCGCATCTCGAAGTGCGGCGACGCGATGCTACGAAGTTACCTGTTTGAAGCAGCCGGGGTTCTGCTGACGCGCGTCCCGAAGTGGTCCGCCGTGAAGGCTTGGGGGGTTAGGCTCGTCAAGCGCAACGGACTCCGCAAGGCAAAGGTCGCAGTCGCGCGTAAGCTCGCGGTCATTCTGCATCGCATGTGGATCGATGGAACCGAGTTCAACTGGTCGAAGCAGGAGATTGCTGCCTAGCGAGCGCATTACGGAGATTCTGCCAAACGGCAGGAAAAGACGTCCCAGCCGGGACGATGGCGATGGTGAGTTCGACAGATTTTTTGCGCGCGTCCGAAAGGCCGACCGCGATTGCAACATTGAACCGCCAGCGTCACCTTACGCCATCATGCGGAGGGCTTACCCCTACCGCGGAGAGAACAGTGGGCCCGGCAAGGACGATCGTTGGAGAGCTTGACACCCAGACCCGGAATTAGAGAACAAAATCTGCCAGAAGCAGACTTCGGCAGGCGTCCACTTCTGGTGCTCATTACGGACTCCCGCCATACTTGGATGGATCATCGTAGGAAACAGGTGGGTCGTGGTCGGTCCGAAAACCACCCGGAGCGGAGTCGTCGCGATAGACCCGCGCACCGCGTGGGGTGACGTAGGCCGGCATGACAGCCTGGCTGGGATGAACGATGACATATCGCGATTTGGCATGATGCGCTCTTGTGGCAGCGTTGCCAGAAGCACTGAGAGCGATCAAAATGCATAATGCCAAGCTGGAACGCATTGCATTTCTCCGATCAGTTTACCCCGTTCTTACATGGTGCGTGGGCCGCACCGTCACATCCGGTAACGGCCTCGAGATCGCTAAAATCTGAGTGATCGGGAGGCTGCCGGAGACGATCCCGAATTCATGCCAAGCCGCCTTACCAAGCCGCGCTGCGGCGTCACACGGGCCGTTTTGCGATGAGATCCAAGGCAACGATTTCGGGGGCTGATCGCGGAGACCTGCGTGACGTATTCGAACACAAGCACTGTTTTGCGGATGAACATTGAGGCACCGTCAGGCGACGAGCCTCCTTCGTCAGGATTCATAAAGCCCCCACTGCGCGAAAGTCCGGGGACGGTCCCTCACCTATCGACAAAGGTGACGCATGGACCGCTTGCCAGCAACGGAAGTCACGGGTTCTCGGATTTTACTTTGCGAGCCTCATATCGGAATCGAGACCCTCAGCTCGCTTTCAGCTTTGAGGTTGCTACAGTTATCGGACGGCGCTTCGCGGGACGCGGGGCATCCCGTATGGCCACGCGCTTCACCTTCCCCACGTCCGATCGCGCTTGTTTGATGCTCGCGTTCTTCCCGTTCGATCGCGCCTGCTTGATGTTCACCTTCTTCGCGCTCGACCCCGCCTGCTGAGTGCCGCGGTTGTGCTTGGCATATTCCTGGCCGTCGACCGGTGCGACATGCGGCGGGTCCCTGCCGAGATATGGGCGCGCGATTCCGAACTCCTTCCCATGCGCATCAACCCACTTCCAGAGCTTGTCGGAGGAAGCCCATCGCGCATTGCGCGTCTCGCCCTGGACACTCACGACGTCGGCCGCAAGCCCATGCCCATAGCCACCGCGTAAGCTCCCGCCATGATACGACCTGTTGCTCGCCGCCTTGAGGCCGCTTGCGATCGACTGACGGTAGTCATCACGGAATGCGCTGGTGATGCCGGGCGAAAGGCCCGCCGCTTCCGCCGCATGAAGCATATGAAACAATTTCAGCTTGAAGCCGCGATCCATGCCTCCGATCACGTAGTCCATCATCGGCATGCGAGCGCGTTCCGCCGCCTTCGGATCCTTCCACCCGAAATCTTGATCGACAAGCTTGGTGAAGGCTTTGGAGACAGTCACCGTTTTGCTCTTGGTTTTTCCCTTTACCTTAATCTTGCGCTCGACGGTGACGTTCCTCCATTCAACCACCTTGATGGAGTCCTCCTTGGCCGTGCGTTGATAAAGCGCCCACAGATAGCGATCGACGCAGATCTCCACCACGAAGCACTCGTCCATGATTTCGATGGACGTCACAGCCTTGTTGGCGCCGCCGGGTTCGGAGCCAAGTTGGACATCCGACGGATTAACGCTTGCGACTTGCACAGGCGCTGGCTCGGTTGGCGGCGCATGTTCTGCTAGCGGCGCTTGTTCTGCTGGCGGCGCCTGCGGCGAATTGATCGGGGCCGTTTCGACAGCCGAGGCCGGCACATTTAGAGCGCTTAATGCGTCGGCGGCTGCTCCCGCAAGCGATGGTTCGGCCATCGCCACATGAGTTTGCGCTTGGGCTTGACCGGGATCGTCATTGGATATCGAGGCAAGCTGCGGTGCCAGCTCCTGTTTGGTGTGGAGCTCCTGTGTGATGGAGTCAGAGGGAGCGCTGATGTCCGTGCGTGGCGCCGCGCCAGTGTTCTGGCGTCCTTCCGGCCCGGAGGTCGCGAGCAGGCCGACAACCCCGGTCGCGAGAACGACTGATCGCAACACTGGCGCAGGCACTCTTGAAATCGTCACTGTTGAAAGTCGCAGCGGGTTCATCATTCCAGCCTCATCGGAACCGGATTGCACAGCCAAGCACGCGAACACCGTTGATTGTTCGGACAAGGTTATGACCAAGCAATGGCGCAAACGGACAGGTCGTGTCCTTTTCCCGGAAGTGTTGCCTGTGCGCAACGGCAGGCGGCAGGGCTGCGAACGCTCGCGCGGACATCACGCGATGTCCGTTTTGTGCCAATTTTAGCTGCGAACATGTTTCCTCCTCACGAGCCGAATATGTGAGGGATCGACGCAAACGCGGACAGGCGTTTCAATGGGGGATGGAATGGTGAATCGATTGGCATCGGTGAAGTCCACTTGGGCGAAATCCACCGTGGCGATGCGCCGTCGGGCGACCTCCTGCCATTGTGATGCTCGCGGCGATGGCCGCGCTGACGGCGCTGAGCACCGATGCCGCAGCGAAACAGGCGCGCCCTGCGCAACCCGTCGAGACGACGGCGGATCGCGTTGCAGGCGAGCCGATCATGGCGATCGTGTCGATCAAGAGCCAGCAAGTCACGTTCTATGATTCCGAGGGCTGGATCTTCCGCGCGCCGGTATCGACCGGCGTGAAGGAACGCGAGACGCCAGCCGGCGTCTTCGCGATCATCGAGAAGGACAAGGACCACCGTTCGACCATGTATGACGATGCCTGGATGCCGAACATGCAGCGCATCACCTGGAACGGTCTCGCGCTGCATGGCGGGCCGTTGCCCGGCTATGCGGCCTCACACGGCTGCGTGCGCATGCCTTTCGGCTTTGCGGAGAAGCTGTTCGACAAGACGCGGATCGGCATGCGGGTGATCGTCTCGCCGGAGGATGCGGCCCCGGTCGATTTCTCCCACCCTTCTCTCTTCGTGCCGAACGCGGAGGTCATCGCCGCCGTTCCGGCAAAGGCCGAGACGCTCGCGCGCGACGCAGCAGAAGCTGCCAAGACCGCCGCCGAGGCAAAGAAGACTGCTGCGACAACGGCCCGCGAGGCGGCACCGCTCGCAGCATCGCTGCGCAAGCTGGAGCGGCTGAAGGCCCGCACCGACGCCGAGCTCGCATCCGCTGACAAGGCGTTGGCCGCCGCCAAGACCGATCAGGCCAGGGCTGAAAGCCGAGGACCGCAAACAAAAGGCTGCAGCCAAGGCAGCTGAAGTTGGGACGCAACTCGACACCGCGAAAGCTGACGCGGCATCAAAGCTCGATCGTGCCGCCGCGGCAAAAGAAGCGTCCAAGACGGCCCAGACGAGAAAGACCGACACCGCCAGTGCGGCGCGCGACGCGAAGCTCGCGCTTGAGCCGGTCTCGGTCTACATCAGCCGCGCGACGCGGACACTTTACGTTCGGCGCAACACTCATAAGCCCGCGCCGGATGGTGGCGGCGAGGTGTTCGATACGAGCATCGAGGTCCCGGTCACGATCCGCGATCCCGGTAAACCACTCGGCACGCATGTGTTCACGGCGATGGCGCGCAACGACGCGGGCCTGCGCTGGACGGCTGTCACGATCGAGAATGGGGATGACGCCAAGAACGCGCTCGACCGCATCACGATCCCGAAGGAAGTGCTCGATCGCATCGGGCCGACTGCATTGCCGCGATCATCGATCGTCGTCTCGGACGAGCCGCTGAGCGCCGAGACCAACTATCGCACCGAGTTTGTTGCGGTGCTGAGCGACCAGCCCCAGGGCGGCTTCATTACGCGTGAGCCTACGGAGAATGTTCGCGTCGCAAACGACAACGTCCGGGACGACGACGGCTTCGGCTTCTTTTTCCAGCGCAATCCGCCTCCCCAACCTGTCAATCCACGCCGCGGCGGCGGCCAGTTCTTTCCTCCGATGCAACGAGGCTGGTGGTAAGACGCGGCGCGCCGCGCATTGGCCCGCATGTCCGCAAGTCGAACAACGGAGCCGTTTGGTAGCACAACCGACGAGCGCTTGGCGGCCGGCGCGGAAAAGCGGGGGCCGGCTTCCAAAGATACCCTGCTCTAGCCTGGGATCACCTGCTTGCCGCGTCCGAGCGCGAATTGACCGACCGGTCCTTCCACATGGAATTCGAGCTCCGTCATTTTTGCGAACAGATCGATGTTGCTGGTGCCGATGGCACAGCCACCGAGGCCCATATCGGTCGCCGCCAGGTAGAATGTCTGGATCATGCTGCCGACATCCTTCAGGATCAGCGAATAAGCGATTGAGCTGTATTTCCAGGAGATCCGCCCAAAACGCGCGGCGATCGTGATCAGGACCTGCGGCGGACCGGGTGCGTCCATGGCAAACTCGGCTGCCGCCAAAAGCGCCAGGAGTTGTTGTTGTTGTTGTTCTTGTTGCTGTGCAGAGACCCCGATCGCTACCAGCGCGTGGCCGCCCGCGTCGTAGTGGTAAAGTCCGCGTGCAAGCCCCTCGCAGTTCGAGACCGCCAGATACAATTCCAGTTCGTACGCGCTGCCCGCCGACGGATAGGGTCTTGTGCTGTAAGTGATCTCGGGATCGCCTTCGAACTTCTCGCCACTCTTCCATTCCGACAGCACGCGGGCTGCGGTGTTGAGGAACTGCGCAAGCTCGGCGAGCGTGACCGGATGCTGGTCGTCGAAATCTCGTATTGAATGTCGTTCGCGCAACAGCTTTGCGAAGGGCGAGATCGGGTCCGAGGTGGAGAATTTTCGCAGGTCGATTGTCTTGCCGGGCCACGGCGGACGCACCGCCGGCAGCGGTGGAACGATGTCCGCATACGTGAAGGCGCCGCCAACTGGATTGGATTGCCGGCCCTCGGTGCTCCGCGTGTGAAACACGAGATCGTGGAAATCCCAAAGAACGAGATTGCCGTCGCCTTCATTCACCCGAAGGCCGTCGCCGTCCTGCGCATTGAGCTTGAGCAGGATCTGGCTTTCCAGCAGCAGCTCAAGCAGATCGAGGCTGAAGGAGACCGCGTGTTGGAGCTCGCTGACTTTGTGAGGCCGCGACAGCGTAGCGAGGGTGGCGGCGATGGCGGGATCGCTGATCCGAAACAGCGCGCCGGCGCGCGGCGATTCCAGCACCATCTCATTGCCGCGCCGGCGCAGATAGGCGAAGCGCGACAACACGACGGTATCACGGTTGCCGAGCTTTGCGCGTTGCGGCCAGTACTCGGGGACCTGGGGCTCGATGAGCACAAGATCCTGCTCGTCACGCACGGAAGAGAGCCGGTACTCGATAAGCCCCAGCCGTGCCAGTCGATGCACGAGGGCATCGACTTCCTTGGCGACGGCGCTCTTGCCCGCAAAGGAAGTGAGCTGCAGGCCGGTGGTCAGATTTCGCGCGCGGTCCATCGCGGCGGCGCTGAATCGTCCAAGGCTAATCGAATAGTCGCCCTGGGACGCCGCGATATATCCGTCCGCCTGCATCTGAAGGGAGAAATGACGGTTCAATCGGGCGGCAATGACGGGCGCGATCTTCGTGGTCGGCCTTTTCCGAGGAGTGCGCACGAAAGACCAGCCTTCAGGTGTGTGGAAGGAATGGAGTGAGTTCGCTTTCCAGCCGCGGCCGATCCAATAATCCAAGCCTCACCGGGACATCGTAAAGCCGGCCCGGTGCAAAGCGGCGATAGAAATGTCGCAAGCCCGGAACGAGCACTCGGACGACAGGGACCTCAACGTCGGGCCGTGTCTGGTCGAGCACGAGGAAATCATAACCCGCATGGGTGGCGATCTCGACGCAGGCATTCACCTGGTCGCGCGTATTGTCGTGAACCTTAAGACTAGGCGCCGGCGGAACGATCGGCTTATTGCTTGGAATCAGGAACGGATAATCTTCCAGGCGCAGCGGTGTGACACCATCAAGCGTCGGCTTCTCGCCGCTTGCGCCGCCCATCATGCCAATTGACATGAACTGGGTCAGCTCGGTGAGCGAACGCAGCAGGGCTATGCGACGATCGAAATGCGCGCCGGAGCCGAACTCGATATTTTCGTGTCCATTCTGCATCCAGTGCACGATCGCCACGTAGGTGGGAATGCCGAGATCGCTGGTGATGTCGAGCACCCAGAGCCTGCGCCCGGTCTCAGTAAACTGGGCTTGCAGATCCCGCACATAGGAATCGTCGAATTGTTTGAGGTCGACCTCGGCACGCTGCAGCCGGTTGTACCACCAGATCGCATAGGCATCGCGTTCGACGAGTTCGAGGAAGCCCTGAACGATGGCTTCCTCGCGGGTGTTGCCGGCGGCGCAACCGTTGGAGTCCGTGTGAAAGTGGCCATAAAAGAAATACAGCAGGCCGGTAGGAAGATATTTGAAACGCTTGTCGCGTAACGACCAGACCGGCGACCACTCGATCCTGGTTGAGGGATTCAGCGGCTCAGGAACCGGATGTGAATCGTCTGATTGCTGGATATTCCCGTTTTGAAATTGCGTTTCGCTGAAAAGCTGGACGTCATTGGCAAGAAGGGCGTCGCCGGGAGCGAAATCGGTAAAGCGGCGCTCCATCCTGATCTCGTCACCCTGGAAAATGCCCGAGTAACGCTCGATCGCCTCCATCAGCGCGCTCGCCTCACCCTGCTCGGCTGTGGAGCCCTTGCCGAAGCTGCCACCGCTCAGTCCGGACCTGAGCTGATCCACGCTCCAGGCCGGCGCAGAGAAATTGTGCTGGGCAAAAAAATTGGTGTTCATCGGCGGATCGGCCTCGATCCGCTCGAGCCGCGTGACCACGCCGGTCAACGGGCTTACATGTTTGCGGAAGCGCGCGACCGTGGCTCGCGACGTCACGGTGCGGTACCCGCCGCTGGTCATGATGAGTTCTCTGCCCTCGGCAATTTCGATCGGCGTTGCCGTCCGGCGCGGACTCTGCAGCTTCTTGCTGCCGCAGGTGGGACATTGCGGGCGCTTCGCGACGTAGTGCTTGGCGATCACCGCGCCAGTGAGGTCGAAGCTTGCAATGTGATCGCACAGATCGGTGCGAAAGCCGGAGGCGATCGCTTTCGCGATTTCGACGGCAGCGAAGTGGACTGCGGTCTGTCCAACACTGTCGTTGACCAGGGGCGATACGGCGACCGCATGCGCCGGTCCGCGGTCGAGAAATCCCTTGATCTCCCGATTGCGTATCATGCGATCGAACAGACAAGTCCAGCAGGCGCTCTCGCCCGGCTTGAAAACAGGTCCCACCAGCGGAAACACCCCGGACGGCTGCACCAGCAGCCAGGGCGTCCTATCGGCCACGCGGTCCCGGTTCATCTCAGCCAGCCGCCGGTCAAGGTAGTCGTTCACCAGCGTGATCGTGAGCTTAAGTGAACGCTTGGCGATTTGAACGCCGAGTTTGCTCAAGGCCGCAGTGAGCTCCCTGGCGCCTTTGACATCGAGCAATTCCACCTGCACGGGCCAATTGTGGAGATTCTGTTCGGCGACCTCGGGAAGCAGGCCGAGGCTCGCCCAATATCCAGCGACGGCGCCTGCCGATGCGTGCGATGCACCTGTCACGACATAGCGTCGCTCGAGCAGCCGCTTGATCGCTTCCTCGATCTTGTCGGTCGGAAAACGCTTCGAAAGCTGGCGAACGATCTCCGGCGCCGTTTTTCCATTCTTTCCGATTGCGGTAGCCACCGCGCAATAGAGCTCGCCGTGCAGGAAGAACTTGCGGTCCTCGGAATAGAGGCAGACCACATCGGGAGGAAGTACATAAGCGGTGAAGTTCGGCGCGAACCGCAAAATGTCCTTGCGGGTCTGCCTCGCAACGCGGGTCTTGCGCTTGGCTGTCATCGGATCAGCACCCGCATCCTGTTGCCTGTCATTTCAGATCGCCGACGGACGGCGATCCGTTCGTGCTACCGGACTTGTGCGCCAAGTAAGCGGCCCGCGCCGGCAACGCGAACGTTGAACGAAAACAAAAAACTGGCCGGGTCGATCGCCAGCCCGGCCAATGAAATCGTGACTTGTCGATTTCACAATCAGAAAGCGCCGCCGCCTAATGTGGTGGTTCAGAAGTTCGCTTCATTTTCTCCGCAAGTCCTTCAAGCGAACTTCGGATTCAGGACACTAGCACCAGCGGCAGCGGCCCCACGATGCACAGCAACCTGCGCATCCTACGCCCCATCCTAAACCAACGCCAACTCCACATCCGCCACATCCGCCGCAGCCGATACCGACGCCGCATCGGCAGGCTCTGCATCCACGGCCTCCGCAGCCGCGACAACCACCGCATCCGCGGAAGCCACCGCAGGCGCGGGCGCCACCGCATCCGCGACAGCCACCGCATCCGCGCTGGGCTAGCTGCACGCCACTACCAACATTTTCGTCGTCGGAGAGGTTTTCGTTGTCGAAGAGATGGAAGGTTGCGAGACTGATGTCGGCAAGCTCCTCTTCACCGAGCGTGATCGCCTGAACTCGGTCCAAGGTTCGGCGCCTGTGGTGCGTCGGCTATCGGAACCGCCGATGCTAGCGCGCTGCCTGCTAGAGAAAAAGTTAATCCGGCGGCGCCTAACGCCGGTACGGCGGTTCTCGTTACTCGCTTTTCTTTCGAAGCTTGCTTCACCCGCGGCATGGTCGCATCCTCCAACATTGCAAAGAAGGATCTCCGTGAGAGTGATCCTACGCTGAGGAAATAAGGCACGCAAGAATCTCGCGTACACGAAAATGTGGTGCGGCGCCCACGCTCCGATTGTGTTCATCTTCATGAACGATATCAGCACCACATCTTCGTACATCGCGTCGATCCGAACCCGCCGCGTGCATTGCAACGGGTACTTGATGCGCGGCGGCACAATGGGTTTCCAGGCTTGAACGGAGAATTCGCGTGGTCGATCAAATCGGACACTTCGCTTGGTATGAACTCCTGACCACGGACCTCGCGGCAGCGGGCGCCTTTTATGGCAAGGTCGTCGGTTGGGATGTGAAGGATGCATCGACTCCGGAGCTGGCCTACACGGTGTTGACTACCGGCGACGTCCCGGTAGGCGGGCTTATAAATCTCCCGGAAGAAGGGCGGCGATTGGGGGCAACGCCAAGATGGGTCGGCTACGTCGCAGTCGACGACATGGATGCGACGGCCGCGCAGATTAAGCGTCTCGGCGGCGGCATCCTCGTGCCGCCGACCGACAGTAATATCGGCCGAATTTCAGTGGTCGCCGATCCGCAAAAGGCGACCTTTGCGTTGGTCACTGGTCTGACGTATGGCCAACGGCAACCCGGCGGGTTGGATAAGCCTGCGCGTGTGGGCTGGCACGAGTTGCTGGCTGAAGACCGCAACAAGATCTTTGATTTTTACGGCGAACTTTTTGGCTGGCAGAAGGCCAACAGTGAAACCGATCCGGCAGACCTGTATCAATTGTTTTCGGCGGCTGGGCAGACGATCGGCGGCATGCTCACCAAGCTTCCGAGCGTATTTCAGCCGTGCTGGCTTTATTACTTCAATGTCGACGATATCGGCGCGGCCGCCAAGCGCGTCAATGCTGGCGGAGGCCGTATCCTCCAGGGTCCGATCGAATTGCCTGATGGTTGCTGGATCGTCCGATGTGCCGATCCTCAAGGCGCGCTGTTTGCGCTGCAGGGTGCTGGTCGGAAAGGCATCGAGCGTCCCTCCGCCTCGGAAGTCGGCTGGTCCGCCAGCTGGGGTGGCATTGCTTCACGAGGCAGGATGATGCTCCCCAAGCCGAAGCGCTAAGCCAGAGCGCTCGCTGGTACCAACTTTGATCAGTTCGCCGCAGTGCATGCTTGTGGGCACTTAGCCGACTTGCGCGTCTCGCTGAACGTCCGCTTCGCGCCATCAGCGCTCGTTCCATCCACCGCATCGCGCTAACTGCTTGAGCCCGCCCTCCGTGATTTTATGAAGCGTCGGCGTTCAGCCGTGAAATGCAAACAGCTCGATGGCGTCGTTGAAGCCGCGGACCGGATATTCACCGACGCGTTCGAGTTCGAAATCGCTTTGGACGAAGTCGGCGAACGCGCGGGACAGCAGCACTGGTCTGCCCAATTGTTTGGTGAGGGTTTCGAGACGCGAGGCCATGTTGACCGCAGGACCGATGACCGTGAAGTCGAGCCGGCTTTGCGATCCGATATTGCCGTACATGACATCTCCGACGTGGACGCCGATGCCGTAATTCAGCGGCGCACGACCGGTGTCGCTGTTCTTTTCGTTTAGGGCAACCATGGCGCTGACGGGCCTCGGTCACGGCATGCAGCAGATTTGCACAGGCGAGCGCGCCGCTAACTGGTCGGTTATTCGGAGACGGGACACTAGGGCTGAGCGAAAAAAGGCGAGCAGACCATCGCCGATGAATTTCAGTATTTCCCCGCCATGTCGCACAATCGGCTCCGACATCGCATCGAAATAGCTGTTCAGAAGATCAATGACGTCATCGCGCGGCCAGTTGTCGGAGATGCTGGTGAAATCACGCAGATCGCAGATCATGATGGCGGCGCGGACCGTCGTCCCGCTTCCGCGCCTGGTGGCGCCGGCCAGAATGAGCTCGCTGGCATGCGACCCGACATAGGTTTCGAGCAGCGTTCGCGCGAGCCGGTTCTTGACACGGATTTCGCTGACCAGCGCCAAGACCGGCAACAGTCTCAACAGGCCGGCGATATGCGCGTCGTCGAAGCCTCCAGGCTGGTCGGTTGCAAAGGTCAAGAAATGCTGCTTGCCGAGCGTGTGGTACAGCGGCCACGCCACATAGTCGGTCAGGCCTTTCTCCCGCATCTCGTCATAGAGGGCGTGCTTGCGGCCGAGCGAGGGATCGCGTTCAGAGATTCTCGCGCACCTCGGTGGCACCGTTATGGATCTCGTTGGCAGGACTATCGATGTATTCTCGGATCGCTCCGTGACATCGTAGTCAACTCTCTCGATCACGGCCTCGCGCATCCCGTCGGCCCACATCATCCGGGCGCCAAGCCACTGCGGATGGTGGATCAGGATATGAAGCGACGCCCGCTTGAGCGGAATGCCCGCTCGCTGGAGCCGGACACACATCTCAGCGAAAATATTGTCAATGAAGCGCTCATCGCGCGTGTCGTTTGTCAGCCAATATAAAACGTCTTTGTCAGGATGCGCGGTGACAGGATCGATGTTGGGCGGCGCGTTCATATCGTGTTCCTGAGCAGTGGCTTTGGCAGTGGCTTGGGCAGTGGCTTGGGCAGTGGCTTGGGCAGTGATTTGGGCAGTGACTTGGATCGACGGTACAGGATATGTCGTGTCCCCGCTCGACGACGTCAACGAAGTCCGCCGCAATCTGTTTACACGAATTGGATGAGCCGTCGCCGCGTGTTCCGGCACGAGAGGACACAGCGGTAGCGCGGCGCCCTCCACACAAATTGGCTCGGCAAGCTCAAGCCAAGCCCCAAGTGCCGGCGACTTCCGATGCGAAGTCAGATGGTCTGACGTAGCCCACAGACCCGGCCGCGGCACGCTGGACGGGCGCCGTTAACATCCCATTAACCAACGCAGCCTAGCCTTCTGTCATCGCTCGGTCATCATCAGCCGCCCGGTTCGTTCCAGGAGAACAGCCGATGTCCGTTGAAGCGCTGACATATGCCGCTCCAGGTGCGTTGATCTCGCTGAAATACGACACATGCCCCGGCCAACAGATCATCTCCGGGCAGATAATATCGCCCTGTTTGCGGCAAGCATCGAGGCATCGAAGACGACTGAGACATCTAGCTGCGACCATTGTGGAAGCAGGCCGCAAGGCTTCTAGGTAGAAAAAGGCTTGTAGGTAGCAAAATGACCAACGTCACCGACATTCGCGAAATGAAGGCGCGCATTATCGTGTTCGGAGTCGGCGGCGCCGGCGGCAACGCCGTCAACAATATGATCGCCGACGGGCTGCAAGGCGTCGACTTCGTCGTCGCCAATACCGACGCACAGGCGCTCACCATGTCGAACGCCAAGGGCATCATCCAGATGGGCGCCCAGGTAACCAAAGGTCTTGGCGCCGGCTCGCAGCCTGACGTAGGACGCGCCGCAGCCGAAGAGACAATCGACGAGATCCGCGATCATTTCGACCGGCGCACACATGGTGTTCGTGACTGCCGGCATGGGCGGCGGCACCGGCACCGGGGCAGCGCCCATCATCGCCAAAACCGCGCGTGAACTCGGCATTCTCACCGTCGGTGTGGTCACCAAGCCATTCCACTTCGAGGGCCAGCGCCGTATGCGCTTTGCCGAAGCCGGCATCGCGGAGCTGCTGAAGGTGGTGGACACCCTGCTGATCATCCCGAACCAGAACCTGTTCCGGGTGGCCAACGAGAAGACCACATTTGCCGATGCCTTCGCCCTCGCCGATCAGGTGCTTTATTCGGGTGTGGCCTGCATCAGCGACCTCATCGTCAAGGAAGGTCTGATCAATCTCGATTTTGCCGACGTTCTCGCCGTCATGCGCGAGAAGGGCGAAGCCATGATGGGCAGAGGCGAGGCTTCCGGCGAGAAGCGCGTGCTCACCGCTGCGGTGGCCGCGATGTCCAATCCGTTGATAGAGGACCCTTCGATCAAGCGCGCCAGTGGCCTCATCATCTCCATCACCGGCGGCAAGGACATGATGTTGTTCGAGGTCGACGAAACCGTGAGCCGCATTCGCGAAGAAGCCGATCCGGACGCCAACATCATCGTCGGCGCGTCTTTCGATGAAAGCCTGGAAGGCATCGTCCGCGTCTCTGTGGTGGCAACCGGCATCGATAATCTCGAACCGGCGCGCGAGACGCAACCGGCGCAAACCTCAGTCACGGAACTCGCCGGCAGGCTTCGTAACGACAGTCTTCGTAACGATAGTCTTGGCAACGACAGTCTTCGTACCGACAGTGTTGGCAACAACAGTCTTCGCAACGAGAGCCTTCGCAACGAGAGCCTTGGCAACGCAGATCAGGTCGAGCGTCGTGCACGGCTGCCGCAGGTGAGCAGTCCCCCGCTCCGGCCGGCCGCCCGCGCGTCCGAAGAGCGGCCAGCAAGGCCTATTTCAGGATATGTGCGCCCTGCTGCTCCACAGGGTCTCGATCCGTACCGCCAATCCCCTTCTGTGCGCAATTCGATCGAGGACGACGTTCTCGATATCCCGGCCTTCCTGCGCCGCAATGCCAACTGATCCGTCGTAAAAAGCCAAAGCAACTCGTGACGCGTCCGAAGGCTGCTGACCGATCAGCAGCCTTCGACGTTTAAGTTGACGTTGAGATTTTTCGAGACCCTAACTCTCGAATTTGAACGAGATTTGAGTTTGGCTCGATACGCCTCGATCTTTCCGTCATTCATTTGCAAATCAAGCTGGACGACTTCGGCAACACGAAGATCACGAAGCGATTTTGCGGCCCTATCGACCGCTGCTTTGGCTGCCATTTCCCAGGAAATCGGTACTGGTCCCGATCAACTCGATGACCTTGTAAACACTCTCAGCCATATCGTCCTCCTGTTCTAACTTGTTGTTGAGAAAGCAGGCTTGGGCAACGGCGGGATGATATCG
>CAVVWF010000016.1:0-307605 GCA_963751855.1 uncultured Alphaproteobacteria bacterium
ATCCTCGGTAGCATCGATAAGCATTTATCACGATAAGCTGATAATTAGCGGGATGGGATATTATAGAAAAATTGACTCACTGAGCACAGAAATTAGAGATACATTATATGTCGTTGATCCTAACAACCTGGGGTTGGAAAAAAAAGTATGTTCGAGGTATCTGGGCCTGAATCTAAATTTACGGTCAAATGCCCAGGCAACCGCACCCATTACAAGTAATCAGGTTAATAATGTTGTATTTGACTATGTAAACACCGGGCCTCATGATTTTGATATTATCGGCAAAGATGTGCTCTCAGGTAAAGAATTATTCAGATATAAGAAAGGCGATCCGTTCTTTTTTCAAACTACCGGCAGTTACCGGCCCGGCCAGTTGAACGGTGGCTATATTGTCGCTGTATCACCTGATCAGCAATACATGGCCGAATGTACCCGCGAGATTATTATACACCAGGTCCAAAAAAAACAGATCAAGTCGGTTATCTCTGCCGCCCGCGGACATGCACGGATACCCGGAGGTGACGCTCCGGATGACAAGCATAGGATCAGGAAAAGATGACGCAGATCATAGCTCAGTCGGTTGGCATCGACATCTCGAAAGACACGCTCGACATCCATCTTCACCCAGCCGGCATCGCGAAGCGCTTGGCCAACGACGCGAAAGGAATCAAGTCGTTGTTGGCGTGGCTCTGCGAGTTCCCGGTTGTGCGGATCGTGTTCGAGCCGACCGGCCCTTACCATCATGCTCTCGAGCGCCAGCTGGGCGAAGGGGCATCCCCTCGTGAAGATCAATCCACGCCAGGCGCGACGCTTTGCCGAAGCGATCGGTCGCCTGGCCAAGACTGATGTCGTCGATGCCGCGATGCTGGCTCGGCTCGGCGCCACGATCGAGCCAGCAAGCCGACCGATCATCAGTCGGGCGGTCGACGAACTGAAGGCACTGCACCTGGCACGCACCGCGCTTATTAAGGATCGCGTTGCCGCCCAAAACCGCAGCCATACGCATCGCCTGGCCCTGCTCAAGCGCCAAGCGGAGCAGCGGCTAAAGCACATCGACCAGCAACTCGCTGCCATCGACGCTGCCATGGCCGAGATCATCGCTGCGGATCCTGGACTTGCCAACCGGCTCGAGATCTTGCTGAGCATTCCCGGCGTCGGCAGGATCACCGCTCTCGCCATCCTCATCGAGATGCCCGAGCTTGGGTCGATCGAAAATAAGGCTGCCGCAAGCCTTGCAGGGCTCGCCCCGATCGCGCGGAATTCCGGACGCAGCACGGTAAGCGCTTCATCCGGGGCGGCCGCGCCGGATTGCGTCAGGCGCTCTATATGCCTGCACTCGTCGCGGCACGCTTCAATCCTGACCTCAAAACCAAATACAACGCACTCATCCAGGCAGGAAAGCCACCCAAGGTCGCAACAACAGCCATCATGCGTAAGCTGCTGATCCTTGCCAACGCTCTCCTCCGGTCCAACAGGACATGGGCTGCAAATTTGGCTTGATCACCACGGATACTCTAGCACCTTGATAAGCCCGGTCGCATGGTCATCGTCAGCGTGGGAAAGAACCATGTGATTGATGGTTGCGTCTTTGCCGTACCACTTCTCAATGTTTGCGATAATCACATCAGAGGTCGACCTGTAGCCACCATCGACCACATGGATCTTGTGGCCGAATAATTCGGTCCCCTCGCGGATGACGATGGCATCGCCACTGTCCGCGCCTGTCGGCAAGAATTCGATTTCGATGCCCATTTGCAATGCCTTTTAAGAATTTTTTGAAAGTCGTCGCCAGGTTGGTCCTCGTAGTATTGCTTTAGCTTGAGCTGGTAGCGCAGGTCCTTGGCCGATACGCAGGCTCGGTCTGCTCGGTCATGCTGCTTGTCCTTCCACATCGTCGCTGCCGTGCATTTCAAAGTGATCACTTGCTTCGCGCCCTGCTCCTATCGCGTCTGCCGTTAGGTGGACGTATCCCGTTGGCGTATGGATCAACATCAGGAGCGGAAAGAATTGCTTGATGGATAGCAGAGCGGCGGTTGCGATATCGCGCAGCGATGGGCCGCTTGGAACGAGGTGATTGTGCCATGTTCCCAGGGTGTAGAGCGCTCCGCCCGATCCTTCAATCAGTTCTTCGAGCATTGACCGCAGACCAACCGTCCCCAACACGAATTCGTCACGGGAGAATTTGCTGTCGGGCGGTGCCGGCATAGTGCCAACAATGTGGAATACATCGGCTACATCCGAGTACCGGCCGATAATGATGCCGCCGGTCTCAGAACCATGTCGTGCGGCGACCTCGCGCCTGATCGTCTCATCGACGTCGGGGCTGATATGGACGGTGCTTCCTCCTTGCCCGCCGACCACGATCCGCGGCGCGACAGCGATCCGTTGCCATGTCTGGCCTAAACCGTCCGCGGCAAGACGACCGATGAGCAATTCACCTGCTTCCGGCATGCCATCGTTTTGGAGGGCCGAACATATTCCGACATCGACGCGGCGAACGCGGACAGACGGCCATCTGATAAGGGCATCGTTAGTGCGGAGCACCCCTGTCCGATCGCGATGGCCTCGGCTTCGGAATTAAAGACATTGCCACGCAGCGCGCTGTCGCCATGGATGATTTTGTACGCCTCGCACATGAGGTCTGCGGTAGATGGATTGGCGGCCGGACCTTCAGTCGTCAGTAGACAGACGCTGCCGATACCCAACATGCAGGCTTCGACAAGTCGAGGTCTTCCGGCGGCGACTTCGGAAAGAGCGAGAGCTTCCCTGACGCTAGCGGACCCCGTCGTGTTGACGACGGCGAAGCTCCCGCTCGCGATGATGCCGTCGATCGACTTACCGCTGCGCCCAAGTGCGGTACTCCAAACCACAACATCAACTTACTTCCGCCGAGCTATCTGCACGAGAGCTGAGAAAGCATGTTCAGGCTGGTAGCAGATCGCGGCACCAAGCAACCGAATCAATTATCTTGAGGCTCTTGTGAAAGGCTTGCCTCTTTTCATCAAGAGCTCGGCCAGCTCTTCAACAAACCGAGCGTGCACGACGCCGCATCGATAACGATTGCCGCTGCGGCCCAGCCACAGATCGGCGGCTCGGATGCGACTGCGGCGGCACCCAGTTCGACAGACGAGCAGGAGCCGAGACGTCGTTTTTCTATGGCCGGCACCGGTCCGGCTGGAGGCCCCATTGCGGTAGATGCTAAGGCCCGGGGACCCTCGCAATCTGGAACGGAATGTCGCCAGCCCGATTAGTCGGTATGACCGAACGAGTTCTCTACGAAAGCAGCAATGGGGACGTCTGGGCGCTAACGCGCGACCCGGCGTCGAAGATGCCCGTCGTGAAACACCAGCCTAACGTCAGCTCAGGTGGACAGATATCCTACACGGATATCGGCAAATTTCTGCGAAATGGGGCCAGCGGCCCAGAGCACCAAGCGCTGCTGAAGCTTATCGGTACGCTGCTCGACGACTAAGGAAAGGCGATCAGGCTGACCACTTATCCTCTTCGCGCCGGGCTTCGTCGTCATTAAGGCGCTCGGCCACGTCCGCAGCGAGATCTGGATCCTCAGTATTGGCGATGGGCTTGCCGTCCTGCTTTTTGATTTTTTGGCCTTCGGCAGTCACCGGAAAATCATCGGGCTTCAGTGGTTTCTTGGAAGTGGACATCACGTCTTCCTCCTGTGGCCAGTACGATAGCACGCCTGCCAACGAGCCCCGCAAATTATTGATTCCGGAAGGGAGCCGACTGGTTCGTTCGATCTCAGCGATTCGCCGCTCGCCTGTGGGGCCGCCAGCGATCTTCCCTCCGCGTTCGTCGCCATGCGGCGGGGGGCGGGTCCGAGCTAATTGCGGATGGCGGACCTCCCGTGCCGACCATCGTTTTCCACGGCGATCGCGACACCACGGTGCATCCGAACAACGGCGACCGAATTCTCCAACAGTCCGCTAAAGCGACGAGTCCGACAGGTGCAGACCCGAACCAGACATCGATTTCCACGCCCAACCGAGATACACTGAGGTCACGCTGGGTGTCCAATCGGACCGGAGAAAGCCGGAACGATGGACCGAAAAAAGTGTTCTGAAGTCTTTCGCTGGCGCGATCACATGCGCCGCCGCAGGAAACGTTGCCAGTTCAGCCTTTCAGAGGTCGCGACGTTTCCTTGTTCGTCGTCCGCCGGCCCCCAATGGCGGCGAACTTGGGTCAGCCTGTGGCGAGGCTGGCGAAGCCGTGAGCTTCGTGCCGCGCGCTCCAGCCGCTGCGAGGAGTCGCCCCGATGGTGAACACGGCCGCCGCCCCAGAGGAACAGCACTTTATCCTCTCGCACCTGTCGCCGAGCCTGGCGCAAAAGCGGCTCGCGCTTGGCGTCGTGCTGGTTTTGCTTGTCGCATTTTTCATCACGGCAGGGCCCCTCGCGAGGGTTCAACTGGCGCGGATCGACGCCTTCATCCCGGCTTATGCCACGGCGATGTTCGTGAACGATTTGATCACCGCTGTCCTGCTGTTTGCCCAGTTCTCCATCTTGCGTTCGCGTGCACTCCTCGTGATCGCGAGTGGATATCTCTTCACTGCGTTCGTCGTCATCCCGTGGGTGCTGACCTTTCCGGGCGTGTTCGCGCCAGGTGGCCTGCTTGGCGCCGGGCTCCAGAGCACGGTGTGGCTCTACACCCTGTGGCACGCCGGTTTCCCTGTCTTCGTAATCGCCTATGCCCTGCTGAAGGATGCCGATCCAACCAAGCGGTTGTGGCAGGGCCCCGTGCATGTGGCCATCCTTTTGAGTGTGGCTGTGACCGCGGCCATCGTGTGCGCAGCGGCTTTGCTTGTCACCGCGGGGCACGAGCTATTGCCCCCAATAATGCTCGATACGGTCCATCTTTCGGCTCTCTGGCCTTATATCGGCGGATCCACGGCACTGTTGAGCGTCCTTGCCATCGTTGTGCTCTGGACGCGGCGACGTTCAGTGCTCGATCTGTGGCTGATGGTGGTGATGTGCGCGTATGTGATAGAGATATGTTTGATTTCACTCCCCAATCCGGGCCGTTTCAGCGTTGGCTGGTATGGCGGCCGGATCTTTGGGGTCCTGTCCGGCAGTCTTGTGCTGTTTGTCTTGCTGTACGAGATAACGACGCTTTATGCGCGGCTGCTCCGCGCGGTCGTCGCGCAACGCCGCGAGCGCGAGGCGCGGCTGCTGACCGGGGACGCAATCGCGGCCACGATTGCTCACGAGGTCAAGCAGCCATTGTCGGGGATGGTAACTCATGCCGATGCGGGCTTGCGCTGGCTTGGTCGCGCGACGCCTGATCTCGATGAAGCGAAGGCGGCTTTGCAGCAGGTCGTCGCTGACGGCCATCGCGCGGGAGCGGTGATCGACAGCATTCGGGCGAACTTCAAGAAGGAGGCCCGAAACAGAACTTCGCTCGACATCAACGGACTTATCGAGGAAGCCCTCTCCTTGACGCGCGGCGATCTGCAGAGGCACCGGATCCTGGTCGAAGCCGCGCCGAGTGCCCCGCTACCGCCGGTCAGAGGAGATCGAATCCAGTTGCAGCAAGTGCTTCTCAATTTGATCACGAACGCGATCGATGCGATGGCGGCCAAGGAGGGGACGCGGGTCCTGCGCGTGAGGTCCGAGCTCCACGACGACGGGGGCGTCATCGTATCGGTGGCGGACACCGGAACAGGAATCGGCGCGCCAGAGCTCGAGCGGATATTCGATCCACTGTTCACGACAAAATCGGGCGGCATGGGGATGGGTCTGGCGATCTGCCGTTCAATCATTGAGGCCCATGATGGCCGGTTGTGGGTTGCGCCGAACAAACCCGAGGGCGCCGTCTTTCAGTTCATGCTGCGCGCCGACGGTGCGACGTCTGCTCGTGCTTCGCGACGAGAGCAACCGGACGAACTTCGGCCGAGTTGGCGCCTCTGATGATGAGTTATTGACGTACTCGACTGCGCTGGTCTGCGTAATGTACCCGCGGGATGGATCCTGTCCATGCGTATCGATGCCGACAGTACGCTAAGTCCGGACGCCTGCGATATCATTGCTACTTCCGATACTGGGCACGTTTGAGGCATGCCGGACTAGACCGGAAGTCATCGGCGCACAGTCAGAACGACGTGATTGACCCTCCAGAGACACGGTCGGCTTTAAATCGCTGCTCTGCAACCTGGGCGTTCGAGGCATGCGGCGGCTCTCTGGAGGTCGCTATATCACCTCAGCGCGAACGTGGACCACGCCACGATCCGTAATCCCCAAGGTGCGCGCCGCGCCGAGCGAAAGGTCGAGCATGCGGCCGGGAACCCTCGGTCCGCGGTCGGTGATGATAACTATCACGGACTTGTTGGTCGCAAGATCGGTTACGCGAACTCTCGTGCCGAACCGCAGGCTGCGGTGGGCGGCAGTTGGCAAATTCCGGTTAAACGACGAACCGCTCGCTGTTGTTCCTGTCCGATACGAATAGTATGAGGCTTTTCCAGAAAAGGCTCGCTTGAAGGATCGAGCTGAGCGATCTTCCGAAGCACGCGTCGGCTCTGCTCCAGTTTGAGATTGCGTTTGCGGATCCGGCTTAATGTGTCCGTCGGCCTCGGGAGACGGCTCTGCGTTTGCCTTCGGAATGATGGACCATCTGTCTTCGAAGGTCTGTGCTGCAGCAGGGTTAACCTGTGCCCCCATGCATGCCGAGACCACAATCGCGATGCTTGAAAGAAGACGCATGATCGCCTCACGAACAAATGGATAACGCTAAATCATCAGGGTGTGTTCCTGCACTGGAAGTTCCCGGTCCTCGCGGCCGGTAAAAGGGTCAATATGAATGACAAACGCCCATGCCGTGCGAGCCACTGACAAGTACCGGTCTAGGCAGATGCTTTAGGCGCACTGCAGCAAAGGAACACCTATTCCAGCTCTTCCTTGTCGTTCAGAGGACAAGTTAGTCACCGACTATGAAAGTCTACGACCGGCGCCAAAAAGCTCTTTGAATTCCCCGCAGTCGTTCAACTGCGCATTCAGCTCGCCCGACTTCGCCCCGGTCGCGATGTCGCCGGTGCAGGATTCACCCTCTCAAATCGACCTGAACATCACGGCACTGACGCGCCTGATCCATGCGGTGCTTCCGGCGTTGTGTCACGCGAGGACGTCTGCTGGCCGTTCATGCCATGCCGGTCAGTTCGGTCTACAGCGGCACCAAGGCTTACGTCCTGAATTTCAGCCGCGGACTATGGGCGACGATGTATGTCGACGCGGCCCAGAACGTTCTGCAGAACACTATTACCGCATCATGTACTACGGCGGCGCGGAATCCTGGATTTTGCGCGATATGCATATGTTCGAGACGTTGGCGCATATCCTCGAAGCGCGCGGACCTGACGCCAAAGCCGTCGTCTGGGCCCGCAACTCTCACGTTGGGGATGCCCGCGCCACCGAAATGGGATTGCTGCAGGACGAGCTCAACATCGGTCAGCTCTGCGGCGAGCGCTTCGGCTGGGATGCCGCCTTGATCGGATTCAGCACGCATTCCGGCACCGTCGCTGCGGCATCGGACTGGGACGGCCCCATGCAAATCAAGAAGGTTCAGCCCTCGCATCGCGACAGCTATGAACGGCTGATGCATGACAGCGAGGGTGGCCGCTCGCTCGACATGTCGCGGGATGAAGCCGTGCGGCGGCGACTCTTGGACGCTCACATCGAACGGTTTATCAGAGTCATTTATCGCTCCGACACCGAGCTTCTCAGCCATTACACCACTGCGTCGCTGGCACGGCAGTTCGATGCGCTCGTCTGGTTCAACGAAACGAATGCCGTCACGCCACTCTCCTCAAATCATGTGAAGGCCGGCGCCCCCGGCAGGGCCGGCACGGCAACATCAGATAGAGTACGAGCAATCAGGGGCACCAGCAGGATCGATAGCCATGCCGCGAAAAAACTCAAAGACGGACCGCTTCGGTGGACCAGGTTCGTCCCATGAAGATCAAAAAATCAACGACCATTACCTCGGACAACTGCCTCAAGATCGTGGATTTCCGGTCGCATGCCCTCGGGCGTGACTTCGAGGGTCGCAAGCGTGATCGGCAGCTTGAAGCGCCGCGGGCCCGCGCTGCCGGGATTGAGGTACAGAATCCCGTCGATCCTCTGGATCTTCGGTAGATGGGAATGGCCGGAGACGATCACGTCGATGACAGGGCGGGCATCGATGTGCAGCGTCTTCAGATCGTGCAGAACATAGATCGACTTCTCCGCGAGGCGCACGAGTTCCGTGTCAGCGAATTGGCGGGCCCACTCGCCGGTATCCACGTTTCCTCGGATCGCGGTGACGGGCGCTATCCTGCGAAGCGCGTCAACGATCTCGGGCCGCCCAATGTCGCCGGCATGAACAATGTGATCGACGCCCGCTAGCCGCCGTTCCGCCTCGGGCCTCAACAGGCCGTGCGTGTCCGAAATGATTCCGATCCTGAACATCATCTTCCGGTACCTTCTACCGTCGTGTTGGTCAAAAGATGATCGAGAAGCTCCACCTGCGCGGACAGCATCTTCTGCCGTGCGGAGTCGATATTAAATCCCTCCGCGCGGTCGACTTCCGGAAAGCTCTGTCGTCGACTGCTCCGGGCCGGCCATTCGATGTCGAATGTATTGTTCTAGCATCTGAGCGGGGGACACCCGTATTCTTCAACTGAAGTCGTGGCGATAACATCCCCGTCCCTCGCGGTATCGCCGGGCGCTTTCCTTGTAGGACTTGGTCGCTCTCTCGCGCCGGCCTCTGATCCGCGCATTCACCTCAAAGTATGTGATCTCAAGTCAGGCGTTTAAGGCTCCTACTAAGGAACTCGTTTTCGGGACGTTGCTCGTCCGGATGTTCGCTGGGCTTTCCCTTTTCATTCTCGATCGAGCCCTTGAACAACCTTCACCGAGGGCTCGTGAGACACCGCGAAGATCAGAAGTTGCTCTTCCACTTGGATCGGCCTGCAAGGATTCATTTATGGCTCGACGAGCTACAAGGACACACCGCGTTTAACATCACGAACCGAGCATACTCAGATGGCGGATAGGGTATTCGAATTCTGTCCAGAGACTGGAGAACGTCTAATTTCGGCTTGTCCGAACTGCGGAACGCCACTTGGCTGGACGAGAACGATGGGTATCGAATTCTGCGAGCACTGTCTAAACGATGAAGGCGATCCGGTTACAGACCTAAGGCTTGCAGTTGCGGACCATCTCTCCGAGCAAGACTTCCGCTTATACAAGCAGATTGCCGCCCTAATCGTGCCTGCGACTGAACCGAGCACGCTCGCACCCGCCAGGTTGGCTGGATGGGCTCCCTGGGAGATTTTTGACCTGATTGTCACCCTGACGATGATTTTGGAACGACGCGCCAATCGCTGGTCCGGGTTTGGATTCGTGCCGAGAGGTAAACAAACGCGCCTCAACCAAAACGCGTTGACCTGGCACGAGAGCCTTATGATAGCCGCGCAAACGGCTATCGATTGGCCAAAGGGTATCGAAGAAGTCGTCGTCTTGATGATGCAGCATAGGGACGACGAGGTTCGACATCATGCTTTGGGTAGAGCCAAGGAAATCGGCGCATTGGCTTTTCCTCGGGACCTGAGCGGTACACCGAGAATAGCCGCAGAGATCGACGCTGCGGTCGGCCGGATGTACCCCCAAGTAATGGGTCGTAGGGGTTGGGGCTGCCCCAATCGGCCTGAAATCGGTTGATGATCTGTACCTTTGCGCTCTTCCTACTCTAGTCCCCCGCCAGGAGGAGTTCGAAGTCGCTGCCTCATAGCTCCTCCCTAGTCTCTCAATCTTACCGCGCGTATTTCGGGCCCGAGAATGGGACGACGGTCACATCCTCACGCGCGTTGTGCACCGCACATAGACTTACTGTTACGCAAAAAACCGACTTAAATGGGTTTGGGAAATCTTGATTTTGCTGGGTTTGATCGACTTAGTTTTGGCTGCTGCCGACAGACGATCTTCACTTTCGTTGACCGAAAATTAACGATTGCAGAACACATATGGAACATATAGTGTTCGTTCATGATTTGTTTCGAGTGACTCGCTTGGAATAAAAGACGGCGGACCACTCGATCATCCGGGATATTTGGGGAGCATTCAGATGCTGACGCGCAAACAGTATGAACTTTTGCGGTTCATCAACGAGCGGCTGAAAGAGGCCGGTGTTCCTCCCTCCTTCGACGAAATGAAGGATGCACTGGACCTGCGTTCCAAATCCGGCATCCACCGGCTGATAACCGCTCTTGAAGAGCGCGGTTTTATCCGACGCCTGGCCAATCGCGCCCGTGCCATCGAAGTCATCAAGCTTCCTGAACTGGGCGCCAATGGCGGCGGCAACACGCGGCGCGGGTTCACCCCCAGCGTCATCGAAGGCACCCTCGGCAAGATCCGCACCAGCACGCCATCGACCAATGAGGACGAAACAAGCTTTCCGGTGGCAGTGCCTGTCATGGGCCGGATCGCAGCCGGTACACCGATTGAGGCGTTGCAGACCCGCAGCCACACCATCAGTGTGCCGCCAGACATGCTTGGATCTGGCGAACATTACGCACTGGAAGTTCGCGGCGAACTCGATGGTGGAGGCCGGCATTCTCGATGGCGATACGGTGCTCATCCAACGCAACGAAAGCGCAGATACCGGCGACATTGTCGTAGCGCTGATTGACGAGGAAGAAGCCACTCTCAAGCGGTTCCGACGGCGCGGCGCTTCGATCGCATTGGAACCGGCGAACGCAGCCTATGAGGTTCGTATCCTTCCGCCCAACCGCGTGCGTATTCAGGGCAAGCTGATCGGGCTTTACCGGAAATACTGAGTTCCATGAGGACTTCAGTCGTCCGGTTGAATATCGGTTTCTGCCGGCGTGGCGTCCACAGGTCGCGGTGAAGTATTCAGCCTTGATGCGGGAGCCTCCGGTTCGGCGTCCGCGGTAGCTGGCGCCCAAGGGCGATCTGCCCCACGCGGCCTGGCAGCGGTTATGGTGTAACCGCTTGGCGCCTTGTGAAGTGCGAGTGTCCCTTGCTTCCGCAAGGTCTCCCGATCGAACACCAGTGCCTTGCAATCCGCCGGCGGCTGTCGCGCGGTTACGACCACAGCGGCGCGCATGCAGTCATCCGTGAACGCTTCGGACGTCATGCTCAAAGCGACAAACGCTCCGTCGCCGGCCTGAACGACACAGCCGGCTTCATCGCACGATACTCCCTCCGATATGGAGGGCTCACCCGCACTGCGCATATCGGCATCTGCCATCAGCCATTCGCGGACCAGGAAAGCATCCTTGCGGGTCTGCATCAAACGAAGCCGCCCGTCCTTACCACGTACGCCAACGGTGTGGCCGTCGCCCGAAACAAGGATATCCGGCTGGGGAATGGTCACCGCCCACACCACCGCAAGCCCAACAAGCCCTGCCCCAGCCCAACGCAAGGGCGTCCGCAGCAATGCCATGACGATGATGCCCGCACTCATTGCCAGCAACGGCCCGGTGCCGAACGCCGCCATGCGGCCGATGGCGCCGGGAAGTGCCGCAACCCACTCCGACACCGCGATCATCCAGCCGATGCCGATATCCATCAGCCGCCAGAATACGCCATCAAATCCAAATGGCATGGCGATCAAACCGAGCAATCCAGCGGGCATGACCAGCGCCGATACGACCGGCATGGCCGCGAGATTGGCCAGCACGCCATAGGGCGTGATGCGATGGAAGTGGAATGCCGCATAGGGCATCGTCGCAAGCCCTGCAATGAACGAAGCCAAAGCCAGCACCACGATCTCGCGCCCGCCCCACAAGGCGGCACGCGCCACCCGCGAATTGTCCGGCGATGCGAACAGGTTCGGCATGCCGACCTGCACCAATGCGACAAGCCCGAGTGTGGCAGCAAACGACATCTGGAAGCTCGGATGAACCAGGGCTTCGGGAGCCGCAATAAGCACGATCATCGCGGCGACAGCGAGCGTTCGGAAGGTCACAGCGCGGCGATCGACCATGATCGCGATCAACACCACCGCCGTCATGAAAAACGATCTTCTTGTCGCAACTTCCGCCCCTGACAGCAGCAGATAAAAGCCGGCAGCAACAAGCGCCGCCGCAGCCGACCACTTCTTGATCGGAAACGTCACCGTCAGCGACGGAAACAGCGCGAGCAGCGCACGCACAGCGAAAAACACGACACTGGCAACAACTGCCATGTGATAGCCGGATATCGACAGCACGTGCCCCAGACCAGAAATGAACATGGCGTCGTTCACCGGCCCGGAAATAGCGTCGCGCCTCCCGGTCAGGAGCGCGGTGGCTATCGCCCGCGAATCCCCGCTCAACACAGTGCGTATTCGGCCGTCGATCGCGTCACGCATGTCCTGCATCGCAGTCGCATATCGCAGATAAGCACCGCCACTGCGCGGAGGTTCGATGGTCTTGATGGCTCCCATCACGAAGCCTGACGCGCCGATCCCCTGGAAATACATATCGCGGCCAAAGTCGTAAGCGCCGGGCCGCAATGGCGACAGCGGCGGCAAGAGCCGTGCTTTCAATTCGACGAAGCTGCCGACCGCAGGCCCGGTGCCTTTCTTGACGGTCAGTCGCACACGCTCGAGTTTGGTCTGACTGCGGGTGCGTCCATTTCCTCCACGCGCAGGATGAAGCGATCCGTGCGTTCACGCTCCTCACGCGTTTCGACAAATCCCTTGATTGCGACGGAGAACACGGGACCCGCGAGCACGGTATGCGCAATGCGCGCCGTCTTGAGCGTCGCCGCAGCAAAGCCGACGGCGAATGCCGCGCACAAAACCATCGCAGCAAATGAACGATGCTTCCGCGCAACAAACGCCCCCATGCAGAGCGCAGCCGCGACAACAGCGGTCACGGATGCCACCGGCTCCCGTTCGGCCGCGAAATACACCGCAATACCAGCGCCAAATGCGACTGGTACCCAAGGCAACAACCGACCCGGACCGGCCTCCCCGCGCACCCACGCGCCGATGGTTGAGATCAGATGGGTCCAGCGATCGGTATTTAAGGAGGTCCTCTCACCGGCGCGCGTTGCACCGTACGGAGGCCAGGTGCTCACCCGGCCTTGTGCCGACCGTTGATCCTGGTCCCGGTTGGCCACCGCACCGCCCCACCCGCACACACCCTCGACAGAATGCTACCTGAGGAGGTGTCGATGCGAACAGTGGAACGGATGCAGAATTGCCGAAGATATGTTCAGGCCCCAGATGCGACTTTCGCCCAGGTGTCCCGCAAGCCCACCGTACGGTTGAACACAAGCTTGCCCGGTGTGGAGTTGCGATCGCGACAAAAGTAACCCTGCCGTTCGAATTGCATAGCGCCTGGATCATTGTCAGCCGCCAGCGCAGGCTCGACCATGCAGCCCGCGAGTACTTCCAACGACTTCGGATTGATCTGTGCCGCGAAGTTCGCAGCGTCCGGCTGCGGTGTCGTGAACAGAAGATTGTAGAGCCGGATTTCGGCCGGCACAGCCTCAGCCGCACTAACCCAGTGGATCGTTGCTTTGACTTTCCGGCCATCAGGCGCATTGCCGCCCTTGGTGGCTGGATCGTAAGTGCATCGCAGCTCAACCACTTCGCCGGCAGCGTTCTTGATCACGTCCCGGCAGGTGATGAAATACCCGTAGCGCAGCCGCACTTCGCGCCCCGGCGCGAGACGGAAGAACTTCTTCGGCGGATCTTCCATGAAGTCGTCGCCCTCGATGTAAAGCTCGCGCCCGAACGGAATCTGGCGCACGCCCAGCGATGGATCGTCGGGGTGATTGACGGCCTCCAGCTGTTCGGACTGACCTTCAGGATAATTCTCGATCACCACCTTCAGGGGGCGCAGCACGGCCATGCGGCGCGGGGCAGTCTTATTGAGGCTCTCGCGGATAGCGAAATCAAACATACCGATATCGACAGTGCTGTTGGCCTTGGCGACACCGATGCGCTTGACGAACTCGCGCAACGCAGCCGCAGGCACGCCACGTCGCCGCAATCCGGCGAGCGTGGGCATGCGCGGGTCGTCCCAACCGGAGACGTGGCCGTCGCGCACCAACTGGGTCAGCACACGCTTCGACAGCAACGTATAGGTTACGTTGAGACGTGCAAATTCGTATTGCCGCGGACGCGACGGGACCGGAAGATTTTCCAGGAACCAATCATACAACGGCCGATGATCCGCGAATTCCAGCGTGCAGATCGAATGGGTGATGTGCTCGATGGCGTCCGACTGGCCGTGAGTGAAATCGTAACTCGGATAGATATTCCAGGCCGTGCCGGTGCGCGGATGGTGGGCGTGAAGAATGCGATAGAGGAAGGGATCGCGAAGGTTGATGTTGCCGGACGTCATATCGATCTTGGCACGCAGCACGCGCGCGCCGTTTGGAAATTCACCGGCGCGCATGCGCGCGAACAGGTCGAGATTTTCATCAACCGTCCGGTCACGGAACGGGCTGTTCTGGCCGGGCTCGGTCAGCGTACCGCGCTTCGATCGAATCTCTGCCTGAGACTGGTCGTCCACATAAGCCTTGCCGGCGCGGATCAGGTCCTGCGCCCAGGCATAAAGCTGCTCGAAATAGTCTGACGCGTAGTGCAGGTGCGTTCCCCAATCGAACCCTAACCACCGCACGTCGGTCTCGATCGCGTCGATATACTCCTGCTCTTCCTTGGTCGGATTGGTGTCGTCAAAACGCAGATGACAGCGCCCGCCAAACTCTTCGGCGAGGCCGAAATTCAGGCAAATCGATTTGGCGTGCCCGAGGTGCAGATACCCGTTCGGCTCCGGCGGAAAGCGCGTCACCACGCCCGCATATTTTCCGGAAGCAAGATCCGCAGCGACGATGTCGCGGATGAAGTCGCGGCCCTCGTCCAGTACCGATTTGTCAGTCATTGTTTACCTTTCAAGTTGGCGCCTATGTGCCAAATCTGAGGGGCCGCGCCAAGTGCCGGGCGACGCCGGTTCCGGTCTTCGGACCGATCTTGGGACCGGTCCTATCTGGTTAGGATGGCCAAATCCCGCATGGGCAGGCGTAGCCACCATTCCCCATTGGGCAGATTTCTATCGTTGTGATACACGCCGCCGACAGCTTTCCCGAGATCGATTGACACTCCATGACCCAACCCATCGTCACCCGTTTTGCGCCCTCGCCGACCGGATTCTCTCCATATCGGAGGTGCCCGGACAGCGTTGTTCAACTGGCTCTATGCGCGCGGACGCGGCGGCAAGATGCTGCTCCGGATCGAGGACACCGATCGTGAGCGCTCCACCGAAGCCGCAATCGGCGCCATTCTTGATGGCCTGAAATGGCTTGGCATCGAATGGGACGGCGAAACGATCTATCAATTTACGCGTGCCGCGCGGCACCGTGAAATCGCCGAGCAACTCCTCGCCACTGGCAAGGCCTATCATTGCTACGCGAGCCAGCAGGAGCTTGAGGAAATGCGAGCCGCGGCGAAGGTCGAAGGCCGCGCCATGCGCTACGACGGGCGCTGGCGCGACCGCGATTCGTCCGAGGCGCCAGCCGGCGTCAAACCGGTCATCCGCCTCAAGGCTCCCCAGACCGGCGAAACCGTGATCGAGGACCAGGTCCAGGGCCGCGTGGTCTGGCAGAACGAGAATTTCGACGACCTTGTGCTGCTGCGCTCCGACGGAACCCCGACCTATATGCTCGCGGTGGTGGTCGACGATCATGACATGGGCGTCACCCATGTCATTCGCGGAGATGACCACCTCATCAACGCCGCCCGCCAGAAGCACATTTATGATGCACTCGGATGGGAGGTGCCGGTCATGTCCCACATTCCGCTGATCCATGGTCCGGATGGATCCAAATTGTCGAAGCGGCATGGCGCGCTCGGCGTCGATGCATATCGCGCGATGGGCTACCTGCCCGAGGCGCTGCGCAACTATCTTGTGCGGCTCGGCTGGAGCCACGGCGATCAGGAAATCTTCTCGACCGAAGAAATGATCGAGACGTTTGATCTGCCTGCCATCGGACGTTCAGCCGCGCGGTTCGATTTTGCCAAACTTGAAAACCTCAACGGCCATTACATCCGGCATGCCGACGACAAGGCGCTGCTGGCGAGCTTCGAGGACGTGCTGCAAGTTTCTTCCTGGCGGCGAAGCGCATTCAGGCCAAGCTGAACGACAAGACCCGTGCGCAATTGCTTCAGGCCATGCCGGGACTGAAGGAGCGCGCCAAGACACTGGTCGAGTTGATCGACAGCGCGAGCTTCATCTTCGCTGACCGACCGCTGGAACTGGAGCCGAAAGCCGCGGCAGTGCTGACACCGGATACCCGTCAACTGATCGTGAAGCTTCGCGCAGCGCTGGAGAAGGTCGAGCCATGGAGTGCGGCAACCACCGAAGCCGCCATGCGCGATTTCGCGGAACAAAACAGCCTGAAACTCGGGGCGATCGCCCAGCCCCTGCGTGTCGCCTTGACCGGACGCACCACTTCCCCGGGTATTTTTGACGTGCTCGGCGTGCTTGGCCGAGAGGCTTGCCTGAATCGCCTGCAGGACCAAGCTTAAAGGGCAATAAACGATAACGCAGAGCTGCCCGAACTTTGGTCGGAGACTGCCTATCTTGCAGCGCACACGGCAATAAGCTACCCATTCGGGCGCCAATTCTGGAATAAAGCTCTTACGTCTCCATATGGTGTCGTAAGTGCTGTCTGCCCTGCGCAACACTGTCATCGGGGACTTCACGATGGATGCAAAAACCAACACCAAAAAAGCTACGCTGACGGTCGAAGGGAAGACTGTCGATTTCCCGATCATGAGCGGCAGCGTCGGACCAGACGTCATCGACATCGGCAAGCTCTACGCCCAGACCGGAATGTTCACCTACGATCCGGGCTTCACCTCCACCGGCAGCTGCGAATCCAAGATCACGTATATCGATGGCGACGAAGGCGTATTGCTGTATCGCGGCTACCCGATCGAACAACTCGCCGAAAACGGCGACTTCCTCGAAACCTGTTACCTGCTGCTTTACGGCGAACTGCCGACCAAGGCTCAGAAGGAAGATTTCGATAGCCGCGTGACCCATCACACGATGGTTCATGAGCAGATGGCCCGCTTCTTCCAGGGCTTCCGCCGCGACGCTCATCCGATGGCCGTGATGGTCGCATCGGTCGGCGCCCTCGCCGCGTTCTACAACGACTCCACGGACATCTCCGATCCGAAGCAGCGCATGATCGCTTCCATGCGCATGATCGCGAAGATCCCGACGCTGGCTGCGATGGCATTCAAATACAATGTCGGCCAGCCCTTCGTTTATCCGAAGAACTCGCTCGATTTCGCGTCGAACTTCCTCAACATGTGCTTCGCCGTGCCGTGCGAGGACTACAAGATCAATCCGGTGATGGCGGAAGCTCTGGACAAGATCTTCACCCTCCATGCCGACCACGAGCAGAACGCCTCGACGTCGACCGTCCGTATCGCTGGTTCGTCCGGGGCCAATCCGTTCGCCTGTATCGCCGCCGGCATCGCGTGCCTGTGGGGACCTGCACATGGCGGCGCCAACGAAGCCGCGCTGCAGATGCTCGCGGAAATCGGCACCGTCGACAAGATTCCCGAGTTCATCGCCAAGGTGAAGGACAAGAACAGCAACGTCCGCCTGATGGGCTTCGGCCATCGCGTGTACAAGAACTACGATCCGCGCGCGAAGATCATGCAGCAGATGTGCCACAAGGTGCTTGCGGAAACCGGCCATCAGAACGACCCGCTGCTCCACGTCGCCATGGAGCTCGAGAAAATCGCGCTGCACGATGAATACTTCGTCCAGCGCAAGCTCTACCCGAACGTCGATTTCTATTCGGGCATCACCCTGAAGGCGATGGGCTTCCCGACCTCGATGTTCACGGTGCTGTTCGCTGTCGCTCGCACCGTCGGCTGGATCAGCCAGTGGAGCGAGATGATCCAGGATCCGCAGCAGAAGATTGGCCGTCCGCGCCAGCTTTACTCGGGTGCGACCCGCCGCGACTACGTCGGAATCGACAAGCGCAAGTAAGCGATCCGAAATCCAAAATCGAAACGGCCAGTGCATCTGCACTGGCCGTTTTTGTTTGATGACTGGTTTAGCCGGAAATCGTGGACGGGCGCAGGAAGGCGATCACGCCTTCGGCCGCCAGTTCGCTGGGGCGCTTGCCATCCGTCGACATAATGGCTTCGAGACGCGCGAAAGCATCGATCTGTCGCTGACGCGCAGGCGTGTCGCCCAGAACCTCCTGCAACGCTTTTGCAAGGTTCTGTGGCGTGAAATCCTCCTGAAGAAATTCAGGAATGACGTTCTCGCCCAGGATCAGGTTCGCGAGAATGACGGATGATGTCTGAATGACGCGGCGTGCGACAAACGCTTCGACCGGGGTCACACGATAGGCCGTCACCATCGGCACACCGGCGAGCGCCAATTCCAGCGTCACCGTACCGGACTTCGCCAAAGCCGCGCGGGCAATCCGGAATGCGGCTTTCTTCTCGCTGTCGCTGACCACGATCCTCGGCTGGACGGGCCAGTCGACAGCTGCCGCGCGAACGCTTTCGAGCAGATGCGGCACTGTCGGCAAAACCGGTTCGAATGCAATGTCCTTGCGACCGAAGCAATCGCAGCGTTTCACCGAACGACAGCCATATTGCGCTTGATTTCGCTGCGGCGACTTCCCGGCAGCACCAGAAGAAGCGGCGGCGACGCCAATCTGCGCGCCAGCTCGCTCGCATCCGGCTGGAGCACACCAAGATCCTCAAGCAATGGATGCCCGACATAGCTGCACGGCGGGCCGCCGAGCTTACGATGAACTTCCGGCTCAAATGGCAAAACCGCGAGCAGACGATCAACATACGCGCGCATGGCCTTGGCGCGGTGCGGCCGCCAAACCCAGACGGTCGGCGAAACATAATTGACGATCGGAATTGAGGGATCGCGGGCACGGACCCGCCGCGCCACGCGATGGGTGAAATCGGGGCTATCGATGATCACCAGCACATCCGGATGCGCAGTCAGAACCGCCTCGGTCGCCTCGCGAATACGCCGCAAGATCATCGGCAGCCGCTTCGGAATCGCGACGAACCCGATGATCGACAATTCTTCCGTCTGAAACAGCGACGTCAGCCCCTGCTCGGCCATATGGTCGACCGCCGATGCCCGCAAACTCGACATTTGAACCGAGACGAGCCCGGAGTGCCTTTATCAGGCCGGCGCCGAGCCTATCGCCGGACTCCTCGGCCGCGATCAGGAATATCCGTCGTGGCGAGGCTGCATGGTCCGGCATCACGCGGGCAGTCCGACAACAAAAAGGTCGGCTTGATCCGCCTTCGTGGCCATCACATCGGCCTCGGCGACAAGAGTGCGTCCAGCTACAATTCCGATGCCGGCAAGCCCGGCCGCCGCAATTCCATCGATGGTCTTCGGACCGAGCGTCGGGAGGTCGAAACGCAAATCCTGCGTGGTCTTGGGCATCTTCACCAGCACGCCACGTCCCGTCTTGGCGCGAATTCGCCCCTCAGTACGCAACCGTGCCACGCGAGCCAGAAGTCTGTCAGTGCCTTCGATATCTTCGATCGCAACCACATGCCCGTCGATCACAACAACAGCCTGACCGACATCAAAGGGACCGAGCGCCTGCATAAGATCTCGCCCTTTCGCGATGTCGGCGATGGCATTCGCGTCCGGTGTTCGGCGTGTGATGCAGCCTTCCGGCATCAGCAGTTCAGGTGCGACATCCTGAATGCCCACGACACGAAACCCGTGCCGCTCGAAGATCCGGCTGATCCCTGTCAGCAAATGATCGTCACCGCCGCGTAGCGCTGCCGCGATCGCAGGTATCGCGCGCACCGTGCCAAAGTCGAGGCGAATGTCGGAAAGTGCGGGCCTCACCAGACCGCCAATGAACACGATATCGCGACATCCTTCAGTTCGTATCAGACGCGACAGTCTGCCGACCTGGCCAAGCGCGATCCAGTGATGAGGGAATCGTGCGACCTGAACCGGATCGCAGAAGCCGCGGATCGCGAACAGAAACGGCTTGATGCCGCGGGCTTGCAACAATTCCGCAACTGAAAACGGCAATACGCCGCTCCCGGCAACGATGCCGACAGTTGCGGACGTTGCGGGAGCTGTCGTCATTGGGGGGTGAGGTTGGAGCGTTCTGTCGGCTTGTTGGGGTTATTGTGGGCCATGCAGAGCGGGCGTTTGATACCATCTCCGATGAAAGTCAAAATCTCCGCGATCGCAGCGTCCGCACTTGCCATCGGCCGCAGAACCTCAAGCCGCTCGGCGAAAATTCCGCCACCGTGAAAGAGCCTTTGATAGAACTCGCGTACCATCTGGAGTCGCTCGTGCGTGAAGCCTCGACGCCGCATACCGACAACGTTCAGGCCTTCAAGATGAGCAAATTGGCCGCTGGCAAGCCCGTATGGAATCACATCATGGCGAAGGCCTGAAACGCCGCCGATCATGGCCTGACTTCCAACGCGGACGAACTGGTGAGCCGCAGACAGTCCGCCGAAATAAACAAAATCGCCAATCTCGCAATGCCCGCCCAGCGTTGCGCTGTTCGCGAAAATCGCATTGTTGCCGACGGTGCAGTCATGTCCGACATGCGAATAGGCCATGAAGAAACCGCGACTTCCAACGCGAGTGATCCCTCCGCCCTTCACCGTGCCCAAGTTCATGGTCACGCTTTCGCGAATGACGCATCCGTCGCCGATTTCAAGCTTTGTTGGTTCGTCACGATAGCCCAAATCTTGTGGCGGCGTTCCCAGTGAAGCGAACGGATGCACAACACATTCAGCCCCGAGCGTCGTGTGGCCGGCAATGTTGACGTGCGAAACCAATTTGGAATTGGGGCCAATCGTAACATTCGACCCGATGATGCAGTAAGGACCGATAGAGGTCCCTTCTCCAATCACGGCACCATCTTCAATCCGTGCCGTGGGATCAATCTTGCTCATCAGCTCCTCTTACAGAGTTTGTCGTGCGGGTCGCCCCGCATCGTAAAAACAATATGACACCTTGATATACAGTCCGCTCTTCCACTTAGGCGATGCGAAGCAATAAATGTGGTCATGAATTGTTACGTATGATGACCGAAGGTCATCGCTAGGAGGTCACCGAGGCTTAGTCTGCCAGCATCGCGCCGACATTGGCCTCCGCGACGATCTTGCCGTTCACCCGTGCTTCCCCGTGAAACCACCACATCTCCTTGCGGCGTGTGACAAGACGCATGTGATAATGGATGACGTCGCCCGGGCCTGCGGGTTTGCGGAATTTGCACTTATCGATGGTCAGGAAATAGACCGCCGTCGGCCGGTCCGTTTCGGTGGACAACATCCCGATGACACCGGCGGTTTGTGCCATTCCTTCGACCATCAATACGCCCGGATAGATCGGACGATTCGGAAAATGGCCCGCGAGTTGCGGCTCATTGGCTGTAACGTTCTTGATGCCAATGCCGCTAAAATCGCTCCGAACGTCGATCACCCGATCGATCAGCAAAAATGGATAGCGATGCGGCAGCGTTTTGAGAATCGTAGCAATGTCTACTGTCTCGATGGTGATCGGCGCCTGCGCTTCCATTATGTCTGCCCCTCATCGCCCGCAGCGGACGGCTTCGATTTCGTTTTCTGACTTCCTTCCCGGCCCAAACGTTCGACCTCGAACAATTCGCGAAAGAACTGTTTGATCGGCTTGGCCGGTGAACCACCCCAGCGGGCTCCAGCAGGCACATCGCCGACGACGCTGCTGCGCGCCGGCGATTTGCGCACCGTCACCGATCGTTGCGTGATCGCTCACGCCGGCGCGTGCGCCAAGGATAACACCCTCACCGAGTGTCGAACTGCCCGCGATGCCGCATTGGCTGACGACGATGCAATTCCGCCCGATGGTCACGTTGTGACCGATCTGGACCAGATTGTCGATCTTGCTGCCTTCCCCGATCACCGTATCGTTCAGGGCGCCGCGATCAATCGTGGTCCCGGCTCCAATTTCGACGGCGTTCTGGATAATCACACGCCCTGCCTGCGGTATTTTCGAGGTGCCCCTTGGCTCCCGGCATATATCCAAATCCATCCTGGCCGATCCGGCAGCCGGGATGGATAATGACGTCATTCCCGATCAGCGCGCAAAGGACGGTGGCGGACGCCCCGATGCTGCAATCGCGGCCGATCCGGACACCCGCCCCGATCACCGCACCCGCCCCGATGACCGATCCCGAGCCAATCTCGACATCCGGCCCGATGACGGCAAGCGGATCGACAATGACATCGTCTTCGAGCCAGGCTGTGGGATGCACAATGGCAGAGGCTGCGATTCCACCGTTGTCGAACGAGGATGCCGGCCGCAGCGTATCTGGATAAAGCTGACGCATCGCCGCGACGAACGCACGATAGGGATTAGCCACTCGCAGAACAGCCACATGCGGCGGAACGTTGGCCTCAAGCCGCTCGTTCACCAGGCAGGCTCCTGCGTGGGTCCGCGCCAGTTGGTCAGCGTATTTCTGGTGCTCGCAGAACGTGAGATGGATCGGGCCGGCATGGTCGAGTGCAGCCGTGCCCATGACAACGCGACCCGCGTGTGAGGCATCAGCTAGTTGCGCTCCGGTCAGCGTCGCCATATCCGCCAGCGTCGTCGGCGGAGGGCGTTTAAAGAACGTCGGCTGTGTCATTTCACCCGTCGCAATGAGGGAAACCACTTTCCCGCGACGTGATCCTCGACTCGCTGACGGAAAATGCCAAGCCCCGCTGATCTAAGCCTGTCGGATCAGTGAGACTTGATGTTCGATGTAAGGTGTTTTCCGCGCGCGAACCGATATCAGCTTCGGCAGAAAACACTCTATGAAACAACAACTAAGCAGGTACCGGCTTTAAAGAAGCCGGTACCCGCTTGCTGTGAAATACGCCCCCGCCTCAGCTTAGAACGACGTTCCGCCGCCGAACCGGAATTCCTGGATCTGATCGCTCTTGTCCTTCGTAAGCGGGACTGCGTAGTCGAAGCGCAGCGGTCCGAACGGCGACTGCCAGATCAAGCCGACACCGACCGACGATCGTATCGAGCCGTTATCCGCGCCAACAGTCAGGCATTCGTCTGGTCGCGATCACAGCATGTCGTGCCCTTGTAATCGAACAACGAACCGGCATCGCGATAGACCGCGCCCTTCAGACCAATTTCCTTGGGCAGGAACCAGAACGGCATCTGCATTTCGACCGATGCACCCCAATATTTGGTGCCACCAAGCGCGTCATTATAGGTGCCGACCGTGATATCGCGCGGACCAATGCCCAGCGGAGCGAAGCCGCGAACAAGGTTCGGACCCATCTGGAAGTGATCCAGCATACGGATGTCCTTGCCGGTCTCGGTTCAGAATACCGCCCTGAAGATGCAGCAAGCCGACGATATCAGCCACGATCGGCGTATAGGCCTTAACGTCACCGGTCGTCTTGAGGTAGCTCACGTCGCCGCCCACGCCGGCGAAATCCTGGTTGAGGGTGGCGAGGATACCGGTGGTTGGATCCTTGTTGTTGTCGAGCGTGTTGTAGGCCAGCGAATAGCCAACCGCTGAGGTCAACGCTGCACCCTTGCCAGTTCCTTGCGGACCGCAAGCGAGGCTTCACCGTCGCATGAAGCAGTTGTTGCCGCCGATGACGCGTCAAACGGTCCAGCCGGGATCGGATCGACTGTACTGCTGACCACCATGCGGCAACGAATCGCCGGGGTTGGGAAGTAAGATTCGGATCCCGAGATTGTTCTTACAGTTCGTCAGATAAGCCGGCAGCGTGATTTTCTGCTGCGAAATCGAGTAACGCAGCTGAAGGTTCAGGTCTTCACGCAACTGGAAGCCGAGGCGCGGGCTGAAGCCCAGCGTTTACGTGTCGTAGGACACGTAGCTCGAAGCGAGCTGTTTGCGCTGATAGAAGTCGAGACCCAAGGCCACGCGGTAGCCGAGGAGATACGGCTCGACGAACGAGAGCGAATAGCCCTGCGTGCGCTGTCCATACTGGACGGACGCCTTCGCAAACAGACCACGGCCCAACAGGTTTCGCTCCGACACGCTGACTTCGCCCAAGCAGGCCGTCGGCCGTCGAGTAGCCACCCGACACCGAGAAGTCGCCGGTGGATTTTTCTTCCAGGTCAACATTGAGAACGACGCGGTCATTCGAAGAGCCAGGCTCCGTCGACATCTTCACGGTCTTGAAGTAGTCGAGATTCTTGAGGCGACGCTCGGCACGATCAACCAGAGCGCGATTATACGCATCGCCTTCCGAGACATCGAACTCGCGGCGGATGACGTAGTCGCGGGTTCGCGTGTTGCCGCGAACGTTGATGCGCTCAATGTAGGTGCGCGGCCCCTCTTCGACTGCGAAAACGATCGAAACGGTGTGTGCATCGAAGTTGCGATCGCCGCGCGGTTTTACCGTCGCAAACGCGTAACCCCGCCGCGAAGCCTCAATCGTCATTTCCTCGACGGACTTTTCCACAGCCTCGGCATTATAGATCGACCCGACACTGACGCGCGACAGGCCGCGGAACGAATTGCCATCCAATGTTGCGATGCTGGATTGGAAGTCCACCGAACCGACACGGTACTGCTGACCCTCTTCAATCTTGAAGGTCACGATGAAACCGCTGCGCCCGGGGTCATATTCGGTCAGCGCGGCAACGATCTGAACGTCGGCATAGCCGTTCTTGAGATAGAAGCGACGCAGGACGTCACGGTCCGCCTCGATACGGTCCGGATCATAGACGTCGTTACCTCCGAGGAAGCTCAGGAAGTTGGATTCGCGGGTCTTGATGACGTCCTTCAGCCGGTAGGACGAATAGGCTTGGTTGCCGATGAACTCGATCACCTTAACGCCGGTCTTCTGACCTTCGGTGACTTCAAAAACCAGATCGACGCGGTTGTTCGGCTGATCGATGATCTTCGGCTCGACGCGAACGTCATAACGGCCGTTCCGGCGATAGATTTCAGTAATACGCTGGGTGTCGGACTGAACCATTGCGCGGGACAATGTTCCGCGGGCCTTGGACTGAACTTCAGTCTGCAGCTGCTCGTCTTTGACCTTCTTGTTGCCTTCGAAGATCACCCGCCCGATCACCGGGTTTTCGACAACGACGACAACCAGCCGGCCGCCGACCTGATTGATCTTCACGTCCTGGAACAGGCCGGTTTCGATCAGGGCCTTCAGGCCATCATCGATTCGCACGCTGTCGAGGCGACCATTAGGACCCGGGCTTGAAATAAGAGCGGATGGTCTCAGATTCGATACGCCGATTGCCCTCAACGCCGATGGAACTCAACAGTCTGGGCGGATGCCGGAGACGACACGAGCGACGCCGTCGTCACTGCCGCAACTGGCAAGGCAAACATGATGAGGGCGGCGGCTAAGCCACCCCGTAACACTCGCAATCCAAACATCATGCGCCAGGCGCCCTTGTCATTCCAATGCCGGCCGATTCCAGCCGGGAGATTCCCACTTGTTGCCCGCTTGTAGCTAATTTTAACCAGCGGGCAAATGTCCTTTCGCAGCGCAATTCCAATTTCCTAACAAGACGTTGCTGATCGGCCACGCCCATCAGCCCATTAGGAAGAGGCCAGATGCAAGATGTCATTATAGGTTGCAAAAATCATCAACATGAGAACCAAGGCCAATCCAACCCGGAAGCCCAGTTCTTGCGAACGATCCGACAATGGTCGCCCGCGAATGGCCTCTACGGCATAGAACAAAAGGTGTCCGCCATCGAGGAGCGGCACCGGAAACAGGTTCAGAAGGCCAATAGAGACGGAAAGTACTGCTGCAAGGTGAATAAGCGCTGACAAGCCGATCGTGGCGACCTGACCGGAAATCTGGGCGATCCGAATCGGTCCACCAACCTGATCCGCATTCTCACGCCCCGTAAAAACACCGCCGATATAAGAAACGGTCCGATCAACTACGAACCAGGTTTCCTTGACCCCCAACCAAACAGCGGTCGCCGGATCCACCGGCTTGCTGACCGTGTCGCCTGCTGACGTCGCACGGGTGATGCCGAGCACACCGACTCGATGCACGTTGCCGAACGTGTCCTTCATTTCGCGCAGTTCCGGCGTCCCATGCAGCGTCACAACCGAATCGCCACGCTTCACCGTAAAGACCATCGGCGTTCCCGCCTTGGTGCTCACGATGCGCTGCATATCGTTGAAGCTCTCGATCGGATCGCCATCGATTGCGCTCACCACGTCGCCGGACTTGAAACCAGCCGTGGCGGCGGCGCTATTTTCCTGGACGCTGTCGACGCGCGCGCTCTGGCTCGGCTTGCCGAAGAACGTGAAAAGGGCCGCGAAAATGACAATGGCCAGAATAAAATTCGCAATCGGACCAGCGGCGACGATTGCTGCGCGCGGACCGACTTTCTTGCCATGGAAGCTGACCTTGCGCTCCTCTTCGGTCATGACCTTAAGCGCTTCGGAGGATGGCGTGCTGGCCTCGGAGTCGTCTCCGAAAAATTTGACGTAGCCGCCGAGCGGGATCGCCGAAACCCTCCAGCGCGTGCCGTGACGATCGTTGAATCCAAAGAGTTCCGGCCCGAACCCAAGCGAGAACGTTAACACCTTCACGCCGGCCCAACGCGCCACGAGAAAGTGCCCCAGCTCATGGAAGAAAACGACGATGGTGAGGACGAACAAAAATGGAACGACATAGCCAATGAGGCCATGGCTCAACGTATTGAAACTATGGAGAAAAAAATCCAAAATTTAATCCCTCACCAGCGAGCCTGAAACTCGGTCCCCAATTATCTAGGATGCCTTTAAGGCTATTTGAGGCAATAGGGTGGCGGCTATATTTCGCGCGTTATGGTCAACGCTCAGTGCTTCGTCCACGCTGGCCGGAGCTTTGGTCGAGCCCTCACGGACCATGGCGTTCATGGTCGCTTCGACCAGCCGCGAAATGCCGCCAAAACCGATCTTTCGGTCAAGAAACGCTGCTACCGCGACCTCGTTTGCCGCGTTTAGAACGGTCGGTGCCGCCCCACCGAGCCCCAATGCTTCCTGCACAAGACGAAGCGCCGGAAAACGGACGGGATCCGGCGCCTCGAAGGTCAGTTGACCGATCTGCGCGAGATCGAGCCGATTTGCCGGGCCGTCAATGCGCTCAGGCCAAGCCAGGCAATGAGCGATCGGAGTGCGCATGTCGGGTGCGCCCATCTGCGCCACCACCGAACGATCGGAAAATTCGACGAGCCCGTGAATGATCGATTGCGGATGTACAAGCACGTCGATCTGGTCAGCCTTCAGCTCGAACAGATGATACGCCTCGATGATCTCCAGTGCCTTGTTGAACATGCTTGCGGAATCAATCGTGATCTTGCGTCCCATGCTCCAGTTCGGATGCTTGAGCGCCTGCTCAACGGTGGCATTTTCGATCTGCGCCAGCGTCGCCGAACGGAATGGTCCTCCCGACGCAGTCAGAATGACGCGCACGAGATCTTCACGGCGCCCCGCACCCATCGCCTGAAACAGCGCATTGTGTTCGGAGTCCACCGGCAAGACGGTTGTGCCGTTGGCGGAGGCGTGACGCATGAAAACCTCACCGGCACAGACAAGGCATTCCTTGTTGGCGAGCGCAACTACCTCGCCCCGCCCGGCAGCGGCCATCGCAGGTTTGAGACCGGCAGCGCCGCTCATCGCCGCCATCACCCAGTTTGCCGGACGCAATGCCGCTTCAACCAGCGCGCCCTCACCCGCGCCGGCTTCGATCCCTGAACCCGAAAGCGCTGCCTTCAAATCGGCGTAACATTTCTCATCGGCAACGGCCGCAAACTTCACGTTCAGTTCGCGTGCGAGCTTGGCCAGTTCGACGACGTTGCTATGCGCGGTCACGGCCTCGACGCGAAACTTGCCCGACGAACGGCGCACGAGATCGACCGTGCTTTGACCGATGGAGCCAGTCGCACCGAGAATCGTAACGACACGATCCTTCGTCAGCGCGTGTTGATTCTTGTTGAGAGGAACAGCATTCATCACATCACCAAACCATGAAACCGCGACCGACGCCATCAAGGCCGCCGCGCATAAAACCAATCAATGCGGCAAAAACAATCGCCGCAACGAAACCATCAAGCCGGTCCAGCAATCCGCCGTGACCAGGAATGATCTGACTCGAATCCTTGACGCCAAACCGGCGCTTGATCGCGGACTTCGAACAAATCGCCAAGCTGCGACACCACCGAGAGCGCGGTTCCGAGCAGCAACAACGGAAGCATCCTGCCGAAGCCAAGAAGCGCGAAAGCCGCAGCGATCACGAGGCTCAAAGCCAACCCGCCGATCGCTCCGGCCCAGGTTTTCTTGGGACTTACGCGCGGCCAAAGCTTTGGACCACCGAGACCACGTCCGGCGAAATAACCGCCAATGTCCGTCACCCAAACCACGAGCAGGACGAACATCAATGCGACGAAACCCATGCTTGGATCGAACCGCACCAAAGCCGAAGCGACGAGTGCGGCTGCTGCGTAAGCGAACCCGCTGGATGTCCACCAACGTTGTCCTTGCGCGAGAAGGCCGCACAGAACAAGGCCGGCAGCAATAGCCACCAGCATAGGACCGGGGTGTCCGAGGGCCAGGCACAGTCCCGCGGTCACCAGCGCAGCTACTCCAACACCGATGACGGGCCAATTGCGTGAGGCGCCAACGATCATCAGCCATTCAAAATACAGCAATGCCGCTGCTGCAGTCACCAGCAGAAGCCACAGCCAGCCGCCCATCCAGGCGATCGCGATCGTCAGCGGCGCCAGCACGAGCGCCGCGATAACGCGCATGAAGAGATTGCTCGAGCCGCTGCCTACATCTGGTGTCACTGGTGAAATGTCCGGCGTCACGCCGCTCACGATCCGGTCTTTGCGACCAAGCCACCGAAGCGGCGCTCGCGAGTCGCATATTCGGCAATCGCACCTTCGAGTGCCGCCTTGTCGAAATCAGGCCAATGAATGGGGACGAACACCAATTCACTGTAAGCGGCCTGCCACATCAGGAAGTTCGACAGACGCTGTTCGCCGCTGGTGCGGATAATCAGGTCCGGATCCGGAATGTCCGGCGCGTCGAGATTCTGTCCCAACGTGTCCGCCGTGATCGTTGCCGGGTCACGTTTGCCCTCGGCAACTTCCCGCGCGAGCCTTTGCGCCGCGTTGGCGATTTCCTGCCGCGATCCGTAGTTGAACGCGACGACGAGTGTCAGCCGGCTGTTGTTGCGGGTTAAATCCTCAGCCTCGCTCAAAAGCGCGCAGATGTCGGGCTCAAGCCCAGCGCGCTCGCCGATGATCCTCACACGAACGCCGTCGCTGTGCAGCGTCGCAAGATCGTTACGGATGAAGCGCCGCAACAGGCCAAACAGATCACCGATCTCGGTTGCAGGCCGCGACCAGTTTTCCGAACTGAACGAAAAAATCGTCAGATACGAAATCCCGAGTTCATGTGATGCACGCACGACCTTCCGCAAGGCCTCGACACCGCGGCGATGACCTTCGGCACGCGGCAGTCCCCGCGCCGCAGCCCACCGGCCATTGCCATCCATGATGATGGCCACATGCCGCGGCCCGCCGGATCTAGCCGGTTCATCGGTCTTGGGCATGGCGCCATTCGACATCGAGTGATCTCTTAAACCGTGAGAATTTCTTTTTCCTTGGTGGCCAGCAGCTTGTCGATGTCAGCGATGGTGGCGTCTGTCGCCTTTTGAACATCACCCGAAAAACGCTCATGGTCGTCTTCGGATATCTTGTGATCTTTTTCGAGCTTCTTGACGATATCAAGACCGTCACGACGGACATGGCGAACCGCGACGCGTGCGGCTTCGGCATACTTATGCGCGACCTTCACCAGTTCCTTGCGGCGCTCTTCGTTGAGCTCAGGAATGCGCAACCGGATGACTTGTCCTTCGGTCGAAGGGCTAAGGCCGAGGTTGGAATTAACGATCCCGGTCTCGACCGCCTTCACCATCGACTTGTCCCAGACCTGCACCGACAACAGTCGGGGCTCGGGCACGCTCACCGTCGCGACCTGGTTGAGCGGCATGTGGCTGCCATAGGCTTCCACCTGCACTGGCTCAAGCATCGAGATTGCGGCACGTCCGGTACGCAATCCGCCCAGCTCGTGCTTCAACGAACTAACCGTGCCTTCCATGCGACGCTTCAAGTCGTTGATATCAAAATTTCCGGCCGTCATGCGATGCTGCTCCTTCTTAATCCGACACGCTGATCAAGCGTGAGCTGTGTCGTCTATCTTCTTGTTTAGGCACGATCTTTTCCGAAATTTGTCGGAGGATCATGTCACTCATCAACCGGCGACAATTGTACCTTTGCCCTTGCCGGTCAGGATCGCGCCGATCGAACCTGGCTCCGCAATCGAGAAGACGATGATAGGCAATGACGTTTCGCGGGCAAGCGCGAAGGCTGTCGCATCCATCACCTTATAGCCACCTTCAACGGCCTGCGAATGGCTCAGCCGCTCGAATCGAGTTGGCGGACTTATCTTTCTTGGGATCAGCGGTATAGACGCCGTCGACATTCGTGGCCTTCAGCACTGCCTGCGCGCCGATCTCGGCCGCGCGCAAAACCGCGGTGGTATCCGTGGTAAAATATGGATTGCCGGTACCGCCGGCGAGCAGAACGATACGGCCTTCGGCCAGGTATTTATGGGCACCGCTCCGTGTGAACAGCTCGCACACCTGCGGCATGACGAACGCCGACATCGCACGTGCGGACTGGCCCTTGCGGCCCAGCGCGGATTCCAGCGCCAGGCAATTCATGACTGTCGCAAGCATACCCATCGTATCGCCGGTCGTGCGGGACACGCCGTGTGACGAGACTTCTACACCACGAAAGATATTTCCGCCGCCGACGACAACCGCGATTTCAACACCAAGCTCGCGCGCCTTGATCAGGTCGCCGGCGATGCGGTCGATGGTCGGCTGATGAATTCCGAACGGCTGGTCTCCGGCGAGATATTCGCCGGAGAGTTTGACGACGACGCGTCGGTAAGCCGGTTCACCCATAATGCGATCGCCCTGTCTCTCGAGTTGAGCGCATTCCAGAGCAGCGTTCCGGCCGATGCGCCGTGCCGTTAGCCCTGCCCGGCAGCGGCTGCAACCTCGGCAGCGAAGTCGGATTCCTGCTTCTCGATTCCCTCACCGAGAGCATAGCGCACAAATCCCGTAAGCTTGATAGGCGCGCCGACTTTACCTTCGGCGTCCTTCACGGCCTGCCCAACACTCTTGGCGTTGTCGTGGATGAAGGCCTGCTCCAGCAAGGTAACTTCCTTGTAGTAGGTCTTCAGGCCCGATTCGACGATCTTCTCGATCATCGCGTCCGGCTTGCCTTGCTGACGGTACTTGTCAGCCATGACGTCCTTCTCGCGGCGCACCACTTCAGGATCGAGGCTGGTGGCATCAAGTGCCTGCGGATTGGAAGCCGCGACGTGCATGGCGATCTGGCGGCCGAGCGCTGCGAGTTCATCCTTCGCGCCGGTGGATTCCAGTGCGACAATAACGCCCATCTTGCCGAGACCATCGATCACGGCATTGTGGACGTAGCTGGCGATGACGCCATCACTGACCGAAAGCGAAGCGGCACGGCGCAGCGTCATGTTCTCGCCGATGGTCGCGATCGCGTCCTGGATAGCCCGCTCGACGGTCACGTCGCCCACCTTGGCAGCCTTGATCGCTTCGACATCGGCGCCGGCCTTGAGCGCGACCTGACCGATCATCTTGACCAGGCCCTGGAACTGCTCGTTGCGCGCAACGAAGTCGGTCTCGGAATTGACTTCGACCACAACGCCCTTGTTGCCGGAGACGACAGCCGCGATCAGACCTTCCGCCGCGACGCGTCCAGCCTTCTTGGCAGCCTTCGAAAGACCCTTTTTGCGCAGCCAATCGACTGCCGCTTCCATGTCGCCACTGGTTTCGTTGAGCGCCTGCTTGCAATCCATCATGCCTACGCCGGTCTTTTCGCGCAGATCCTTGACCATTGCTGCTGTGATCGTTGCCATCGTCGGATGTCCTTTGCCTGTGCGGGCCGTGCGGCGCAGCGAATTGCTGGCATGCCGGGATCGACGCGCAGGATTTTCTACTCTGGAAATATCGCGGCCGGGTGACCCGGCCGCGAGATACGTTTGCTGGTTATTCCGCTTCCGCGGTCAGCGCCTTCGACTGGGTAACCCAGCCATCGGCACGTGCCGGCAGACCGACTTCTTCGCCGATCCGGTGGACGGCGGCGTGGTCCAGTTCGGCGATCTGCCAGAAGTGGAAGATGCCAAGGTCGTTGAGCTTCTTCTCGATCGCGCCGGACACGCCGGTCAGCTTCTTGAGATCGTCGGCCACGCCGCGCGGACCGGCAAGCCCCTGGAAGCCCTCAGCCTTCGCTGGCTTTACAGCCTCCGGTATTGGGTTCGCCATAGCACCGATATCGATGCCTGAATCGCCCTGGCCACGCGAGATACCGTCGATGGCCGCACGAGCAATCAGATCGCAATACAGCGAGATGGCGCGACCGGCGTCGTCGTTACCCGGGATTACATAGGTAATGCCCTTCGGGTCGGAGTTGGTATCGACAACCGCGGCGACCGGGATGTTGAGCCGCTGGGCTTCCTGGATCGCGATGTCTTCCTTGTTGGTGTCGATCACGAAGATCAGGTCGGGCAAGCCGCCCATGTCCTTGATGCCACCGAGCGAGCGATCGAGCTTGTCGCGCTCACGCTGCAACGTCAGGCGCTCTTTCTTCGTGTAATGACCGCCTTCACCGGAGTTGAGCATCTCGTCGAGCTGACGCAGACGCTTGATCGAACCGGATACGGTCTTCCAGTTGGTCAGCGTGCCGCCGAGCCAGCGCGAATTGACGAAATACTGCGCGGAACGCTTCGCGGCTTCCGCCACGCCATCCTGCGCCTGACGCTTGGTGCCGACAAACAGGATACGTCCGCCCTTGGAGACGGTGTCGCTAACAGCCTGCAGCGCGCGATGAAGCAACGGCACGGTCTGGGCAAGATCGATGATGTGAATGTTGTTGCGGGCACCGAAGATGTAATCCGCCATTTTCGGATTCCATCGATGAGATTGGTGACCAAAGTGCACGCCAGCTTCCAAAAGCTGACGCATAGAAAATTCAGGTAACGACATAGATTTATTCTCCGGTTGGTTCCTCCGGAAACGTGTGAGCAATACGCACCATCAAGACAGAATGCCTTGCGGCCGGCTTGCCACCGGACGGCCTTTGAAAGCCATGTTTCCGTGTGAGATGCGCGGCTTATACCCACGCAACCGCTGTTAAGCAAGCAAATCCGGCTGCTTTTGATCCCTTACCACCTCCCGCAGACGACCACCCTGCTCTATTGGCCCGGAGGCTTCCGGACCGCTGGAGCTGGACGCGCAGGAGCCGCCGGTCGTGGCGCCATTTGAGGACGCGGAGCCATCTGCGGGCGTGGGGCCATCTGGGGACGTGGAGCCATTTGGGGACGAGGCGCCATCTGCGGACGTGGCTGCATAACGGGGCGCTGTGGCGCCATTTGTGGTCTCGGTGCCTGCACCGGCCGCTGGAACTGCTGCCGTGGCGCTACCTGCGGACGCGGCTGCTGAACCGGGCGCTGGAACTGAGGGCGCGGCTGGACCGCAGGCCGGGATAGCCCAGGCTGAAGTTGTGGCCGCGCTTGACCATTTGGTCCCCGCCTACCGCCATCCGTCGGCTGGGCTCCGGGTCTAAAGCGGGAGCCCGCTGCGGCGGGGCCTCTATCGCCCCGATCGAATCTTTGCCCGGCGCGATTCGCAGGGACTGGTGGCTGAGCACCTGCGCCGGGAACCGGCAGCGTGTTGGCTCGCGGTGAACCCTGCCTGTCGGCCCCCGGCAACGGACGGCCAGGCCTCGCATTGGGTGCAACGGCCTGCCCCGGAACAGCTAGACCCGGCTGACCACCAACCGCCGCCGGTTGAGTCTGGCCCGGCGCCCCAGGCCTGCCGCCACCGGGACGCCCTGGAATCACGCCGGCAGGAGCATTCACCCGGCCCTGGCGAATCAGATTGGCCCTGCGCGTCGCTGAAGGCGGCAAGCCAGGAGCAAACGCAGGCCGTTGCAAAGCAGTCGCGACATTCCCGCGGGGAACCGGCCTGAACCCGCCTACTCCGCCCATCCCCGGTGATCTGCGATTGATGATGCGGTCGATAACAGACCGGTTGTGGATGTGGGTGAACAGGAAACGGTTGATCGGCGGGCGCACATAAATCGGCGGCCGAACATAGACCGGGATCGGAATGAAGACCGGCTGCGGCAGGTAGAAGATGCCGCTATCCGCGACAAGCGGCGGCTCCAGCGTGACGAAATCATCCGGCGGCGGCGGCAGGAAAAAGACCGCGGGGGGCGGAGGTGGCGCGAAGTCGTAAGCCGGGTCGCCAAACATCAGCACCGGCTGGTCGAAATAGCCCAACTCTTCCGGCGGCGGAGGCGGAACGTCGTAGGCAAACTCATCGAACGTCGGAGGCGGTTCAAGCGCGGCTGCGATGATGGCAAGCCGGCGACGGGCATCGGCAGCATGCGGACCACGCGGATAGCGGCGCAGATACGACCAATAGGCCTGCGATGTGTCGGCACGATACGTCCGCCGCCACGTGATGGCTTCGCGACGAGCGGCAACGATCGCCCTCACCCGTTTCGCCATCGGATCATCCGGATAGGCAGCAAGAAAACTTTCGTAGTCGGCCAGCGTGTCGCGCTCGAGTGCTGCCGTGTAGGCATCCTTCGCATCCATCTCGCGGATGGGTTTTGAGCGTTGGGCAGCGTCCTGATCGGCTGCGACAGCAGGCGCATCGGAAGCACGCTCAAAGAACAAAAATTGTCCTTCCAGCTTTTGCGCATCCCAAGGCACTTCGGCGCCCTTGGTCACTTCATTCACGCGCAGGCGCACGCGGTTGAAGACCTCCGGCAACGCAATGCCCCCCGTACGGATCATTTCCGCCAGAGCCTGTGCGTAAGCTCCATATGATCCTGTCTCGTTCGGCCCTACGGTTCCGGGGGTCGCGTTAAATGCCACGAGCCCCTTCGGCTCGGGCTCAATCAATGCAAGGCCGCCGGCCAGCGGTTGGCCTTCTTTCGCGAAGGGATGATTGTGCGCGGCGTCGAGGACAAACACAGTAGCCTTCAGCGGTAACGCCGATAACTGACGCATGTAGTCGCCGACGCGCAGCCCCTCGACCGGAATGTCCGTGTCGCGTTGAGCGTTGGCATCGACCGGAAGGAAATAATTTTCGCCCGCAAGCTGCAATCCGTATCCAGAAAGATAGACGAACGCCACCGTTCCCGATCCGGACGATTGCGCCTTCTGGATGAAGTCACGGAATGTCTGTCTTAGCGTTTCCCCGTCGAGATCGCGTGCGCCGACAACATCAAACCCCGCCGCTTGCAACGTCTGCGCGATCAGGCCCGCATCATTCGCAGCGGTCGCCAAAGGCGCACTCGCGTAGTTGCCGTTGCCGATCACCAGCGCGATGCGCTTTTCCTGTTCCTGCGCATGCAGTGCCGAAATGCCGCCAGCAACGAGCAACACCGCCGCGATAGCGAGAACTCTAGCAATGTTGCGCATGGCGATGTGTCCCGTTCAGTTCTGAGCGGAGAGTCAATTCCGCACCGCATGAACAGAGCTTGAACGAAACACAGTCGGAATAAGGCGGAACGCGTCCGCGCCTCATATCGCGACGCAATGTCGCAAGCGCGAAATTCCTTGCGACATCAGCCAATGCGCTTGCAGGGTGACGCGTCAGAGCGTTTGAACATCAACCACGCCGGAAACAGCCTTCAAGGCTCCCGCGATCTGCGGAGAGACGCGGAATTGGCCAGGCAGCTTCATTTCCACTTCCGTTTGCAGATCGAGCATCATGACAAGCGTTACCTCGCCATCGCCACCGGGCTGAACTGATGCAGACCGCACAGTCGGGATTCCCCTGGAGCTGCTCGTCGATGACGCTTGATGACTCTCAAGCCGCTTGGCGATGGAGTCCAACGGCTTGTCGTCGCGCACAAAGATGCGAAGGCCCTTTTGGGTTTTGGCAGCGGCATCGTCGAGCGGCTCGGCGTGAAGAATGCGCGCGCGCACGTCTTCGCCCTGCAACTCGGCGCCGAGTTGCATGAGCACCGCGGAGCCCGGCTCGAGAACATCGCGATACTGCGCGAGCCCTTCGGAGAACAACACCGCCTCGAAGTGCCCGGTGGGATCGGACAGGCCGATGATGCCCATCTTGTTGCCGGTCTTGGTGCGGCGTTCCATGCGGGACACGACAGTGGCCGCGACACGGCCCGCAGTCGCACCGCTTTTCACTGCACGCGAGAACTCGTTCCACGACTGCACGCGCAGACGCTTCAGCGCCGTTGCGTAATCATCCAGCGGATGGCCCGACAGGAAGAAGCCGATGGCGTCGTATTCTCGCCTCAGACGATCCGCGGGCAGCCATGGCTCGATCGCCGGCAACACGATGCTTGGCGCATCGGCCATGCCGCCGAACATATCATTCTGTCCCGACGTGGATGCTTCATGACTGCGCTGGCACGCAGCGAGGATCGCGTCGGCGCCTGCAAATACGCGTCCCCGGTTGGGATCAAGGGTGTCGAAGGCGCCGGCGGCGGCAAGACTTTCGAGCACACGCTTGTTGATGGCGCGCGGATTCACCCGTGAAGCAAAATCCGCCAGCGAAGTGAACATGCCTTCGCGCCGGGCTTCCACGATCATGTCCACGGCCTGGCTGCCAACCCCCTTGAGTGCCGCCAATCCGTAGTAGATCGTGTCGCCGCTCACCTCGAACGTTGAACCGGAGCGATTGATTGAAGGAGGTTCAACTTTCTTGCCGAGGCGCTGTACTTCGGCCCTGAATTCGGAAAGCTTGTCGGTGTTGTTCATGTCGAGCGTCATTGACGCCGCGATGAACTCAACCGGATAATGCGCCTTCATGTAGGCGGTCTGATAAGACACCAGCGCATAGGCTGCCGCGTGGCTCTTGTTGAAGCCGTAGTCGGCGAACTTTGCGAGCAACTCGAAGATCGTTTCCGCCTGCCCCTTATTGATACCGTTCTTCACCGAGCCCGCGACAAAGATGGCGCGCTGTTTTTCCATTTCCGATCGGATCTTCTTGCCCATCGCGCGACGCAGCAGGTCGGCGTCGCCCAGCGAGTAGCCGGCCATCACCTGTGCGATCTGCATCACCTGTTCCTGATAGATGATGACGCCGAAGGTTTCCTTCAGGATCGGCTCAAGCATCGGGTGCAGATATTCAGGCTCCTCATCGCCGTGCTTGCGCGCGCAATAGGTCGGAATGTTCGCCATCGGACCGGGGCGATACAGCGCCACCAGCGCGATGATGTCCTCGAAGCGGTCAGGGCGCATGTCGACGAGCGCACGCCGCATGCCCTGACTTTCAACCTGGAACACGCCGACCACTTCGCCGCGCGCCAGCATCTCGTAGCTCGCCTTGTCGTCGAGCGGCAGCGTCGGCGAGATCGACGTCGACACCGCGCTGTTTCAGCAGCTTCACGGCGACGTCGAGCACCGTCAGCGTCTTGAGGCCAAGGAAGTCGAACTTCACCAGCCCTGCAGGTTCAACCCACTTCATGTTGAACTGTGTAACCGGCATGTCCGATTTCGGATCGCGATACATCGGCACCAGTTCGCTCAACGGCCTATCACCGATCACGATGCCCGCGGCATGCGTCGAGGCATGGCGCGTCAGGCCCTCGAGGCGTTGCGCGATGTCGAAGGCCCGCGCGACAACCGGGTCCTCATCACGAAACGCCTGCAATTTCGGTTCGCTCGCGATCGCCGCCGCCAGCGTCACCGGCGCGGCTGGATTCTGCGGGACGAGTTTCGTCAGACGATCCACTTGCCCGTACGGCATCTGCAGCACGCGGCCGACGTCGCGCAGCACGCCGCGCGCCTGCAACGTGCCGAACGTGATGATCTGCCCTACCTGATCACGACCGTAGCGCTCTTGCACGTAACGGATCACCTCGCCGCGCCGGTCCTGACAGAAATCGATGTCGAAGTCCGGCATCGACACGCGCTCAGGATTGAGGAAGCGCTCGAACAGCAGTCCGAACCGGATTGGATCGAGATCGGTGATGGTGAGCGCGTAGGCAACCAGCGAGCCTGCGCCCGAACCGCGGCCCGGCCCTACAGGAATTCCTTGTGCCTTCGCCCACTTGATAAAGTCGGACACGATCAGGAAGTAACCCGAATAGTTCATGCGAGTGATGACATCGAGTTCGAAGGCGAGACGCGCGCGATAGGTCTCTTCCGTGGTGCCCGGCGCCAGGCCATGCGTCGCCAGCCTGCCCGACAATCCTTCCTCGGCCTGACGATGGAGTTCCGTGCCCTCCGCACTTTCAGCGTCGGCCGCGTTGTCGCTTCCGACAGTGAACCGCGGCAGGATCGGCTTGCGCGTCTTCGGACGGAACGCGCACCGTCTGGCGATTTCAACTGTCGAGGCGAGCGCCTCCGGCAAGTCGGCGAACAGAACCGCCATTTCAGCCCGCGACTTGAAACGGTGATCAGGGGTGAGTTGATTGCGGTCTGTCTCCGATACGAGTCGGCCACCGGCAATGCACAGCAGCGCGTCATGCGCTTCATAGTCGTCCGTGCCGGCGAAGTGCGGCGCATTGGTTGCAACCAGCGGCAAGCCCCTGGCATAGGCGAAGTCAATCAGCACGGATTCGCATTTGCGCTCGCTGTCGAGGCCATGGCGCTGCAACTCAATGTAGAGTCGGTCACCAAAAAGTTCGGCCAGCCTGTCGCATCGTGCTTCCGCCAGTGCTGATTGATCGGCGTTGATCGCTTGCGCGATTGGCCCGTCGGGGCCGCCGGTGAGCGCGATAAGATGTTCACTTTCACCTTCCAGCCACTCAATCTTGATGTTCGTTGCTTCGTTAACCGGCGTCTCAAGGAACGCGCGGGAATTCAGTCGCATCAGGCTGCGATAGCCCTCCTCCCGCATCGCGAGCAGCACGATCCGGGCCGGCGCAAGTGCGTGGCGGGCGGTGGGATCCTGGTCGCCGAAATCCACGGTCAACGCGCATCCGGTAATGGGCTGAATACCTGACCCAGCCATCTTCTCGGAGAACTCCAGCGCGCCGAACATGTTGTCGTTGTCGGTCAGCGCCAGCGCGGGCTGGTGATCAGCCTTCGCCAGTTCGGCGAGCTTGGCGATGGTGAGCGAACCCTGCAGCAGCGAATAGGCCGACTGGACATGCAGATGAACGAAGCCTGCGTCCGATCCGGCCAACTTCGGTGTAGCGATGTTCGACATGGGCGTCCTGGCAACCTTTGGAAGACTGTTTCACCGCCGGTTTGGACCGGCGGTGAAAACAAAGCGACTCATAAAGGTTGATGGTGGTGGCTTCACCTGAAGGTGTCCACGTCGAAGACATGAACCCACGGATCCATCACCCTTTTCCCCAGCCTCGGTGCAGGGGGAACTCAAAGTTGGGGAATAACCTGTGCCCAGATCGCGATCATCCCGACGAAAAGCACAACCGAGGCAAGTGCTGCAGCTTCTTCAACGAATGTCTTCAACATGGACCGACTCCACAAGAACATAATAGGAACATTGTTCCTTTTTTGTTCTTTGAAGTCGAGCAAGGAAAAACCTGCGAAAATTACATTCTAAACAATTCGTGAATTATCGGAAAAATACCCGTTTTCCACATCCCGTAGCGGCGCTGTGCTTCTGTCAACGATGAAGGGCCGGTTGTTCTTGAGCCTAGTCCAGCTCGACCACCTTGCCGTCCTGAATGGAAACGCGCCGGTCCATTCGTGACGCCAATTCCATGTTGTGGGTCGCGATCAGCATGGCGACCCGCGTCGCTCTCACCAGCTGCATGAGCGCCTGAAAGACATGGTCTGCAGTGTGCGGATCGAGATTTCCGGTCGGTTCATCCGCCAGCAGAACGCGCGGCGCATTGGCAACCGCACGCGCGATGGCCACGCGCTGCTGCTCACCGCCGGACAACTCGGACGGCCGATGGGTCACGCGTTCTGACAAACCGAGATACGCCAGGATTTCCTGTGCTCGCTTTACCGTCTCCTTGCGCGAAAGACCGCGGATCATTTGCGGCAGCATCACGTTTTCGAGCGCCGAGAACTCAGGCAGCAGACGGTGCGATTGATAGACGAAACCGATATCGGTGCGGCGAATTTGAGTTCGCGCCGCATCGGACAAATTCGATGTGGCCGCGCCGCTGACATAGATCTCGCCCTCATCGGCGTGTTCCAGCAAACCGGCGATATGCAGCAGCGTCGACTTTCCGGTGCCAGATGGCGCAACGAGCGCGACGGACTGCCCCTCCCACAGCGCCAATGTTGCACCGTCGAGAATCGTGAGTGTTGCCTCGCCCTGCTTGTAGCGCCTGTGCACGTCGTGCAGGTAAACGGCTGGAACGTCCTTTTCCTCTTGCTCCATCTCCATGCTCACTCGTACCTGAGAGCTTCAATAGGATCGAGGCGCGCGGCCCGCCATGAAGGATAGAGCGTTGCCAGAAATGACAACGTCAAAGCCATGATGACGACCGCAGCGGTTTCTCCAACGTCCACTTCAGCCGGCAGCTTGGAGAGAAAATAAAGCTCGGGCGAAAACAATTCCGTGTTGGTCATCCACGAAATGAACTGCCTGATGGATTCGATATTCAGGCAAATCACCAGGCCCAACAGAAATCCAACCAGCGTTCCGACAACGCCGATTGCGGCTCCCGTGATCAGAAATATCCGCATGATCGAGCCTTGAGACGCCCCCATCGTACGCAGGATGGCGATATCGCTGCCCTTATCCTTCACCAGCATGATGAGACCTGACACGATATTCAGGGCAGCCACCAATACGATCAGCGTCAAGATCAGGAACATCACGTTGCGCTCGACCTGAAGCGCATTAAAGAAAGTGGAATTGCGCTGTCGCCAGTCCACAAGGAAGATCGGTCGTTGCGCGGCCTCCGTAACGGACTTCCTGAAGCCATCGATCTTGTCGGGATTATCGGTGTAGATCTCGATGGATGTGACGTCGTTGGCGCGGTTGAAATAAGCCTGCGCTTCCGCGAGCGGCATGAAGACGAACGCCGAGTCGTACTCGGACATGCCGATCTCAAACACGGCCGCAACCTTGTAAGGCTTGATCCGCGGCGTGGTGCCCATCGGCGTGACCGCGCCACGCGGAGCGACCAGCGTGATGCTATCTCCAGCACGCAGCGACAACTGATCCGCGAGACGGCGACCGATGGCAACTCCCTGCCCTTCGTCGAAGCCTTCCAGCGTGCCCTGCTTGATGTTCTTGGCGATCGACGTGAGCTTGTTCAGATCGTCCGACCGGATGCCACGCACCAGCACGCCCGCGGCATTGAACGGCGACGACGCCAGCGCCTGTCCTTCCACGATGGGCGCGGCAAGCCGGATACCTTTGACACCGCTAATCCGCTCAGCAACCTCTCTCCAATCAGTCAGAGGCGATTCCAGCGGCTGCACGAGCAAGTGACCGTTGAGGCCGAGAATCTTGTCGAGCAATTCCTTCCGGAAGCCGTTCATCACCGCCATCACGATGATCAGCGTGGCGACGCCGAGCATGATGCCGAGAAAGGAAAAGCCGGCGATAACTGAAATGAACCCTTCCTTGCGCCTCGCCCTCAGATAACGGGTCGACAGCAGCCACTCGAAGGGCGCAAAAGGTGGGGTCCGAACTGGCTCGCTCATGTCTGTTCCATGGTCCGGATTTTCACACGAATCGGGCTAATTCTAGTCGGGTGCAGCCGCAACTGCGACAACACCAAATATAAATCAGTGCACGAAACGGTTGATCGCGTCGTCGAGGCTCATGAACTCGCGTGAGCCATCGCTGCGACGCTTGATCTCAACCTTGCCTTCAGCAAGTCCGCGCGGACCGATCAATACCTGCCACGGAATACCAATGAGGTCTGCGGTTGCGAACTTCCCGCCAGGTCTCTGGTCGGTGTCGTCGTAGAGAACATCGACGCCCTTGGCGGTCAGCGCCTTGTAGAACTTCTCACAAGCCTCGCCGGTACCGGCATCGTCCTGCTTCAAATTCAGGATCGCAACGCGGAACGGCGCGACTTCTTCGGGCCACTTGATGCCATTCTCGTCGTGGCAGGCTTCGATGATCGCACCGACCAGACGCGATACGCCAACGCCATAGGATCCGCCATGGACGGGTTGCTCGCCACCATCCGGGCCGTTGACCATGGCCTTCATGGTGTCGGAGTACTTGGTACCGAAGTAGAAAATCTGGCCGACCTCGATGCCGCGGGTCTGGACCTTCTTGTCTTCGGGGACTTCGCGGTCGTAACGCGCGGCCTCGTGGACATCCTCAGTCGCCGCATAAAGATCGGTCCACTGCTTGATGATCGGAGACAGATCGCCGCTGTAGTCGACATCCGCGCCGGGAACCGGAAGATCGAGCACGTCCTTGTTGCAGAACACCGCCGACTCGCCGGTCTCCGCCAACACGATGAACTCGTGCGACAGGTCACCGCCGATCGGCCCGGTTTCGGCTCGCATCGGGATGGCCTTCAGACCCATGCGTGCGAACGTGCGCAGGTAGGCCACGAACATCCGGTTATAGGAGAGCCGGGCCGCGGCCTCGTCGACGTCGAAGGAATAGGCGTCCTTCATGAGAAACTCACGGCCTCGCATCACGCCGAATCGCGGGCGCTGCTCGTCGCGGAATTTCCATTGAATATGATAGAGGTTGAGCGGAAGGCTCTTGTAAGACTTCACATAGGCACGGAAGATTTCCGTGATCATCTCCTCGTTGGTCGGCCCGTAAAGAAGTTCGCGCTTGTGCCGATCCTGGATGCGCAGCATCTCGGGGCCATAGGCATCATAGCGCCCACTCTCACGCCACAGATCGGCAAGCTGGAGCGTCGGCATCAGGAGTTCGATCGCGCCTGCACGGTCCTGCTCCTCGCGGACGATCTTTTCGATCTTCTTGAGCACCCGGAAGCCAAGCGGAAGCCAGGCGTAGATACCCGCTGCCTCCTGCCGCAGCATGCCGGCACGCAGCATCAGGCGGTGCGAAACGATCTCGGCCTCCTTCGGCGTCTCCTTGAGGATGGGCAAAAAGAAGCGAGTGAGTCGCATGGGGGTACTCTAACTTTGCTGGGAACGGCAGGAATCGGGTGAAGCTGGGCCGCTAGTGAAACCGGATCGGCTGCAAAAAGACAAGTGAAAGCGGCTGGCAACAGCACTTATAGAGCCAAATCCGGCTTTTCGCCTCCCGGTGGCCATGCTAACAGGCAACTAAGCCTGAGGTTGAACCTGTGACTTTTACGTCGCGTATCAAGAAGATCGGACGCTTGGCGGCGCTCATCGCTGCCTATGCGCTTGTCTTCAACGTGATGCTGACCAGCGCACTTCTGGCGACGGTCTCACCGCTCAAGCTGAATGCCATCCACGAACTCTGCCTTAACGGCAGTTCGGGGGGACCCGCCACAGACGACGACGGCAATCCCGCCAAGCCGATCATCCATTGCCCGCTATGCGTGTCCGGCGCGACGATGGCCGATCTGCCTCCCCCGACTCCGGCGCTCGCCATCCGGATCGCGTTCGATGTCCTGTACGAACCCGCACGAACTGAGCATTTCGTTGCGCGGTTATCGGTCAACGATCACCAACCTCGCGGTCCTCCTCACCTCGGTTGACGACGATGCGCGCCTTGGCGCGCCCGCTTTTCCGTCAATCCGCCTGGTGAGAACTTTTCATGTTATCCGTGTATCCACGGTTGCGACGCTTAGCGTCGGACAACGCAACAGCAGAACGCCTCTGGTGCGCGTCTGCCTTATTACTCGCTTCGATCACATCGGCGGCGGCTCAAACGGCCAGCCAGACCCTGCCGACCATCGACGTCGAGACGTCGCAGCAAAGTTCTTCCGTCCCGCCCTCGCTCGCGGTGCTCACCGCCGAACAGGCGCTGCGTGAAATGCAGCAGACGCCCGGCAGCGTAGCGGTTGTGCCGGCCGAGGCTTACAAGAACAACTCGGTGGCGAGCACGATCAAGGACATTCTCGATTACGTCCCCGGCGTGTTTGCCCAGCCGAAATTCGGCGACGATACGCGCCTCTCCATTCGCGGATCCGGCCTCTCGCGCAACTTCCATCTGCGGGGCGTGCAGCTCTACAAGGACGGCATCCCAATCAACACATCGGACGGTTACGGCGACTTCCAGGAGATCGATCCGACCGCGTACAAGTTCGTCGAGGTCTGGAAGGGCGCGAACGCATTGCGCTTCGGCGCCAACTCGCTCGGCGGTGCGATCAACTTCGTAACGCCGACCGGGCGGGATGCCAACATTAACGGCGCCGGCATCGATATGGGCTCGTTCGGCTATCGCCGTTTTCAGGCCAACGTCGGCGGTGCCAACGGGCCGTGGGACGGTTTCTTCACCGCCTCCAATCAGCAATCGCAGGGGTTTCGCGACCACAGCTACGGCCATGACACGCGTGCAAACGGCAATATCGGATATCAGTTCTCGCCCGATTTCGAGACGCGCTTCTACATCGACGCGAACGATGTGCGCCAACGAATCCCCGGCTCAGTCACCAGAACATCGGCGCTCACGAACCCGGAGGCGGCAGCCCCCGTCAATGTCTCCAACGACTGGCAACGCAACATCGATACGGTTCGCATCGCCAACAAGACCACGATGCGATTCGACGCGACGACGGTCGAATTCGGCGCATTCGGTGTCGACCGTCATCTGATGCATCCGATTTTCCAGTGGCTTGATTACCGCTACAGGGATTATGGCGGCTTCGTACGTGCGACCGACGATCGTTCGATCGGTGGCTTCCGGAACAAATTCGTTGCGGGGGTCAATGTTCTCAACGGAACGATCGACGCGCAGCAATACGTCAACGTTGGCGGCTACAAGGGCGGGCTTCAGTCGTCGCTATTACAGAAGCCGGAGAACTATTCGGGCTATGCGGAGAATTCCTTCTACGTCCTGCCGAATGTCGCGCTGGTCGACAGGAACACAATACCTGTTCGCGGTTCGCGATCAGCAGGTAAACTTCTCGCTGAATGGCGACGTGAATGGCCGCAGTACGTTCAGCCTGTGGAGCCCGAAAACCGGTATTCTCTGGGATGTCGATCCGACGTGGCAGGTCTTCGGCAATATCTCACGAAGTGCCGAGGTGCCAAGCTTCGGCGAAAGCGTCGCTCCGAATTTCCAGAATCCCAGCTTTCCAACGATCCCATTCTTCGACATCAAGGCGCAGACCGCCACGACGTATGAAATCGGAACACGCGGCAAACGCCCTGACCTGACATGGGAACTGACCGGTTATCGCGCCAATATCCGCAACGAACTGATGTGCTTCTACAGCAGCTTCGGCAACTGCAACGTCACCAACGCGGACCGCACGATCCATCAGGGGATCGAAGCCGGTCTCGGCGCGGCCATGTTCAAGAACATTTTCGTGCAAGGTCCCGAAGCGGACAAACTCTGGTTTAACCTCGCCTACACCTTCAACGACTTCCGCTTCGATAACGACGCCACGTTCGGCAACAACCAAGTGCCTGGCGCACCGCGTCACTATCTGCGCGCCGAGATGCTCTACAAGCATCCCAATGGCTTCTACATCGGCCCGAACATCGAATGGGTGCCGCAGGCTTACTATGTCGACAGCGCGAACACGCTCGCCACTCAAGCCTACGCCATCTGGGGAATGAAGGCAGGCGTCGATGACGGCAAGTACTCATTCTATCTCGAGGCCAGAAACATCGCGAACAAGGCCTACATCGCGAGCGCGAGTGTCATCGACAGGGCGACTCAAAACTCTCCCCTTTTCGAGCCCGGGACGGGCCGTGCGGTTTATGCAGGCATGAAAGTCAGGTGGTAATCTGCATGAATGCTGGCATGCCAGGAGTTCTGCGCGAAAACGGCCAATTCGGCTGGATATCTTCGGGTATTCAACCAAATGGTGCAATGCCGCAAAAATAGACATTTATTGCTGAAAAAGGTGACAACTCGAAATCACTCAGCTACAAATTTGATGTCAGACAGGTGCGCGGTTTGCCGCATCATCTGGTGGTCCAAGTCTCGGGAGGAGTCCCTGGCGCGCACAAGCAGCGTCGCCCCGTTCAATCAAGGATAGATCCAACTTATTCGGGGAAATAGGGTCGACACAATTTTCGAGCAGGGCTTTGGCCCTGCTCTTTTTTTGTTTCCAATTGAATTTATGCGCAGCTAGAGCGGAATGCCCATGAGCTTGGTCAGCCGCTCGACATTCAGATAACCCGCTCTGTAGGCGGCCAAACCAGCAGCAAAGATCACTGCAGAAACAATTGTGGTCCACAGCAGCTTGCGCGCCATGCGCGGCATGGTCGGCGCACCGGGATCGGTACCGGGCGCACCCTCGCCGTCCTCATGCTGGCTGCGCACACCGAACGGCAACGCCAGAAACAATACGACCCACCACAAGACGAAGTAGATCGCGAACATGGTTGAGATCGTATAGGCCATCGATTCTCAAGCCTGTTCGATTTCGACGAGCGCGCCCGAGAAATCCTTTGGATGAAGAAACAACACCGGCTTGCCGTGTGCGCCGATCCGCGGATTGCCGTCGCCGAGCACGCGCGCTCCTTCAGCGATCAGCGTATCGCGCGCGGCAAAGATGTCCGGCACCTCATAGCAGATGTGATGAATGCCACCGTCCGCGTTGCGGTCAAGGAACTTCGCGATCGGCAATTCGTCTCCGAGCGGCTGGATGAATTCGATCTTGGTATTCGGCAACGTTGCAAACACCGTAATCACGCCGTGCTCGGGAAGCGGCACCGCATCCGAAATGTCAGCACCAAAAGCTTTGCCATAGATCCGCGCGGCCTTCTCGGCATCCTTCACCGCGATCGCCACATGATTGAGCCGGCCCAGCATGGTTCTTCTCCGTTCGAATTCAAACCATCAAAACGTGAACATAGCAAAGCGGCTTCTTGCCCCACTGCTCGTTGATCTCGGCCCGGACAGCACGCCGCACAGATTCCGCAACCCCATCGGGATCGCGGCGGCGCGCACGCGGCAGGTTCTCGACGGTGGACACCACGGTATCGAAAACTCCGTCGGCGATATCTTCGCCTTTGGCATTCTTTTCCGGGACACCCACGAGATCAACCTCCGGATCGTCCGCAAGCTCCCCCTTGTCCGTCATCGCGATAGCAACGAAGGCACAGCCTGCGAAAGCCATCCGCCGACGCTCAACGACTGCACGCGCCTTCTCGTCCTCGAGCAGGTTGCCGTCTTTGTAGATGCGTCCCGCCGGCAGCTCCTCGATGATCGCGGGATCACCCGGTCCCAATCGTACCAGATCGCCGTTCTTGCAGATCAGCACCTTCGGCACGCCACAAGCTCGCGCGAGCTTGGCATGTTCCGACAGGTGCAGCGCCTCGCCATGGGCAGGGATCAGCAATTGCGGGCGCACCCACGAAATCATGTCGCGCAACTCGTCCCGTCGCGGATGTCCCGAGACGTGCACCAGATGCGTGCGATCGGTGACGACCTCGACGCCTTGCGTGATCAGGCCGTTGATGATCGCGCCCACGGCCTTTTCGTTGCCGGGAATCGTGCGCGAGGAGAAAATCACGGTGTCGCCCTTGTTGAGCGTCACCAATGGATGATCATCGTTGGCGATGCGAGCCAATGCCGCACGCGGTTCGCCCTGACTGCCGGTGCAAAGCGCAAGCACCTTGTCCGGCGGAAAATGTCCGTAAAGATCAGCACCGCGAAAATTCTGAACGCCGTCCAGATAGCCGGTTTCGCGCGCAACCTGTACGACACGCTCCATCGCACGGCCGACTACGATAACCTCGCGGTCCGCCGCCTTCGCTGCGTCCGCGACGGCGCGTAGACGAGCGACGTTGGAGGCGAACGTTGTCACCGCCACGCGCCCGCGCGCTGCCTGGACGAGTTCTGTAATGGTCTTCGCGACTTCCCGTTCAGACGGCGAACGCCCCTCGCGCACTGCATTGGTCGAAATCCCCGACCAGCGCCAGAACACCTTCGTCGCCCACTTCACGCAGGCGCTTTTCATCCGTCGGCTTCCCGAGGATCGGCGTAGGATCAATCTTCCAGTCACCCGTATGCAGCACGGTGCCAACCGGCGTGCGGATCGCCAGCGCATGGGATTCGGGAATCGAATGCGCGACGGGAATGAACTCGACATTGAACGGGCCGATGTCGATGCGTCCTCCGGACGGCACAATCGTCACCGGAATCTTCGGCGGATTGCGCTCGGCGGCACACTTGGCCTCGAACAATGCGGCGCTGAACTGCGTCGCAAAAATCGGGCATTGCAGTTGTGGCCACAGGTCCATGATCGCGCCGAAGTGATCTTCGTGGGCATGCGTCAATACAAGACCGACGAGATTCTTGCGCTCTTTCACCAGGAAGCGGATATCCGGCATCATGACGTCGATGCCCGGAAGATGCTCTTCGGTGCCGAACGACACACCGAGGTCGATGGCGAGCCAGCTACGCTGATGGCGATTGCCGAGGCCGTAGATCGACAAGTTCATGCCGATCTCGCCGATACCGCCAAGCGGTGCGAACGTTAATTCGTCAGGTCGCGACATCAGGCTGCTCCAGACGATTTTGCAGAACCAAAATAAACATCACCGGCGGCAATGGGCATGCGTTTGCCATCGCGGCCGGATACAATCATGCAACCCGTTTCATCGATGGTCTCAAAGGTACCTTCGATGGTCGTTCCGTTCGACTGAATCGAAACGATTTCACCAAGTCCCGCTGCACGTTCAAGCCACATCCGGCGAATCTCGGCGAAGCCTTTGCCGTTGTCCCATATGCCCCGGAGTTCTGCCCATGAATCCGACAGCGCCATGAAAAGATCGCCTGCACTGGCACTCACGCCAAGTCTGGCCAGAGACGTAGCTGGATGAGGCGTGCCTTCCGGAGACGCAACGATATTGGTGCCCATGCCGACCGCAACCGCAAGGCCGCCGCCGACGGCTTCCGCTTCAAGCAAAATGCCGGACAGCTTCTCGCCCCCCGCGAGCACATCATTAGGCCACTTCAAACGATAGTTGTTGCCGGCTGAACCGCCCGACCGCATCACGGATTCCACGCTCACCACCTGCAACGCGGCTTCGAGCGCAAGCCCGGCAGCAAACCCCAGAGTCGCAGCGACGGATGGCACCACATCCATGGTCTCGACAACGGTTGCGGCAAGATTTCCCTGAGGCGATATCCAGGCGCGCTGGCGGCGTCCGCGTCCGGCGGTTTGCAGGTCCGTCACCAACCAGAGCGGTCCACGCTCTCCGCTCGCACCCGCTCCAGCGCCTCGGCATTGGTCGAACCAATGCTATCGAACGCAACAAGACTGTACCCCTGAGACTCTGGCCCGTGGACCGAGCGCAAATGCCATCTCAGAACAGCGATTTCGCGGCCGCCGTCGCGGCGTTCACCAGCGGCGCCGGATAGACGAAGAACAGAAGGTTGAAGAGGCCCGCGACAGCGAGCACCGTCCGCAGTTCGACGCGCATTGGCTCGACTGCTCCCACGGCTCGTCGAAGTACATCACCTTGACGATGGTGAGATAGTAAAATGCGCCAACGACGCTGGTCAGCACACCGATCACCGCGAGCGCAAACAGGCCGGACTTGATCGCAGCCAGGAACACGTAGAACTTGGCAAAGAAACCCGCGAGCGGCGGAATGCCGGCCAGCGAGAACAGCAGCATCGCAAAGAAGAAAGGCGAGCAGCGGATTGGTCCGCGACAGACCCGCGAAATCGCTGATGGTCTCGACCGCCTGACCATTCCGCTTCATGGCGATGATCACGGCGAATGTGCCAAGCGTCATCGCGACATAGATCGCGATGTAAATCAGAACGCCCTGCGCGCCCTGTTCGGTGCCCGCAGCGAGGCCAACCAGTGCGAATCCCATGTGGCCGATCGACGAGTAAGCCATCAGGCGCTTGATATTGCGTCTGACCAATGGCCGCGAATGAGCCCAGCGCCATCGACGCGATAGAGACGAAGACGACGATCTGCTGCCACTCCGGAACGATACCCGGGAATGCGGTCAGCGCCACGCGTGTGAACACGGCCAGCGCAGCCACCTTCGGAGCCGACGCGAAGAACGCGGTCACAGGCGTCGGAGCGCCTTCATAGACGTCCGGCGTCCACATATGGAACGGCACGGCGGACACCTTGAAACAAAGGCCAGCGAGCAGAAATACAAGCCCAAACAAGCATGCCGATGCTGCCGGTCTTCGCTTCCGTTGCGATACCGGCGAAGCTGACCGTGCCGGTGAAGCCGTAAATCAGCGACGCGCCGTACAGCAGCATGCCGGACGACAGCGCACCCAGCACGAAATACTTCAGGCCCGCCTCGGTCGACTTGGTGTCGTCGCGATGGCTCGCCGCGACGACATAGAGCGCAAGGCTCATCAGCTCGAGGCCGAGATAGAGCATGATCAGGTCGGCCGCTGAGATCAGCACCATCATGCCGACGGTCGAGAGCATGATCAGGATGGCGTATTCGAAAATCTTGGCCTGCTCGGCGAGATAGCCGCGCGACAGGATCAGGGCCACACCCGATCCGATCAGCGCGAGGATCTTCAGGAAGCGCGCGAAATCATCGACGATGAAGCTGCCGTTGAAGGTCGTGAGCTTGCCGGCAGGCAGCCACAGTTCAAGCGCGCCCGCGACAACGAGAAGAACCACGGCAACAGCAGTTACCAGCGACGTCGTCTGCTGGCCGCGAAATGCGCCCAGCATCAACAGCGCCATGGCGCCGATCGCCAGCACCATTTCCGGCAACACCGGAAGCAGCGAGTAGCCTGCAACGTCCAAATTCATAGCCCTGTCCTGACCCGTTGCTTTAGTGAACCAGCGCCGCCGCCTTCACGGCGGTGATGGCTGTGTTGTAATTGGTGACAAGCTGCTGCACCGACGCTGCCGACATATCGAGCACCGGCTTCGGATAGACACCGAACAGAATGGTGAGGATCACCAGCGGCGCGAGAATAACCACTTCGCGCAACGTCAGATCCTTGATGCCGGCCAGCGACGGCTTGTCGAGCACACCAAACACGACCTTGCGATACAGCCACAATGCGTAGGCCGCCGACAGGATCACGCCCAGCGTAGCCACCGTGGCGGTCGGAATGCTGGTCTTGAAGGTGCCGAGCAACGTGAGGAATTCGCCCACGAATCCTGACGTGCCGGGCAAGCCAACGTTGGCCATCGTGAACACCAGGAACACGAAGGCGTAAAGCGGCATGCGGTTGACCAGTCCACCATAGGCGGCGATCTCGCGCGTATGCAGACGGTCGTAGACAACGCCGACGCAGAGGAACAAAGCGCCCGATACGATGCCGTGCGACACCATCTGGAATACACCGCCGGAAACGCCCTGCACCGTGCCCGCGAAGATGCCCATGGTGACGAAGCCCATATGGGCGACCGACGAGTAAGCGATCAGCTTCTTGATGTCTTCCTGCATCAGCGCGACAAGCGACGTGTAGACGATCGCAATCGCCGACAGCGTGAAGATCAGCGGCGCGAAATCATGCGATGCCAACGGGAACATCGGCAGCGAGAAGCGCAGGAAGCCGTACCCGCCCATCTTCAGCAGGATCGCCGCCAGCACGACTGAGCCCGCCGTCGGCGCTTCGACGTGCGCGTCCGGCAGCCAGGTGTGAACCGGCCACATCGGCATCTTGACCGCGAACGACGCGAAGAAGGCCAGCCACGCCCATGTCTGCAGGCTACGCGGCACGGCGGTATGCATCAGCGTCGGAATGTCCGTCGTCCCGGCGTTGAGATACAGCGCCATGATCGCCAGCAACATCAGCACCGAGCCGAGCAGCGTGTAGAGGAAGAATTTGAAGCTGGCATAGACGCGGCGCGGGCCGCCCCACACGCCGATGATGAGGAACATCGGAATGAGGCCGCCTTCAAAGAACAGGTAGAACAGCACCAAATCGAGCGCGGAGAACGTGCCGATCATCAGCGTTTCGAGGAACAGAAACGCCATCATGTATTCACGCACGCGAAGCTGAACCGATTTCCAGCTCGCGAGAATGCAGAACGGCATCAAGGCCGTCGTCAGGAACACGAACGGCAGCGAGATGCCGTCAACGCCCATGTGATAGGTGATGTTGCCGGCCAGCCAGGGCGCCTTCTCGACAAACTGGAAGCCCGGCTGCGACGGGTCGAACCGCATAACCAGAATGATCGACACTGCGAAAGTGACGATCGTGGTCCAAAGCGCGATCCAGCGCGCGTTGCGAGCAGCCGCCTCGTCGCTGCCCCGCGCCAACAGATAAATCAGCAGCGCGCCGACGACCGGCAGGAACGTGACAACGGAAAGAATGGGCCAGGTCGTCATTGTTGGCCCCCAAGACCGAACATGAACCAGGTGATCAGGCCCGCGACGCCGATCAACATGGCAAAGGCATAATGGTAGAGATAGCCGCTCTGCAGGCGCACGACGTTTCGCGTGACGTCGAGCACACGGGCCGACACGCCATCAGGCCCGAGGCCATCGATGACGAGGCCATCGCCCTTCTTCCATAGGAAGCGCCCGAGCCACTTCGTAGGCCGCACGAAGATGAAGTCGTACAGCTCGTCGAAGTACCACTTGTTGAGCAGGAACTGGTACAGGCCCTGATGCTGGTTCGCGAGTTCGACCGGCAGATACGGCCGACGAATATAGAACAGCCACGCGATCAGCACGCCGGCAACCATCATCACAGTCGGCAGATAGGCGATCCATTCTGGAATGTGATGCATCTCTTCGATGATATGCGGGCTCATCTTCAAAGAATCTCGGAAGAACTCCTCGATGCCGTGTCCCGCGAACAGCTCCTTGAATGGGAAGCCTGCGAGGATCGAGCCAGCCGACAAGCACGGCAAGCGGGATCATCATCGTCAACGGGCTCTCATGCGCGGCTTCATAGTGCTTCTGGTCATGCGGCTCTCCGAAGAACGTCTTGAAGATCAGCCGCCATGAATAGAAAGCAGTCAGGCCTGCCGCGATCACCGTCGCGAGGAAGGCATACAGCGCGAACGGGTTATGCGCGACGAAGGCCAATTCGATGATCGCATCCTTGGAGAAATATCCCGCAAACAGCGGGAAACCCGTTAGCGCGAGGGTACCGATGCACCATCGCGACGAATGTGAACGGGATCCGATCCTTCAGGCCGCCCATGTTGCGGATGTCCTGCTCGTGATGCATCGCGTGGATGACCGAGCCTGATCCCAAGAACAGCAGCGCCTTGAAGAAGGCGTGGGTGAACAGGTGGAAGATGCCGACCGAATAGGCGCCCGCCCCCATCGCCACGAACATGTAGCCGAGCTGCGAACACGTCGAGTAAGCGACGATGCGCTTGATGTCGTTCTGCACGAGACCGATGGTCGCGGCGAAGAGCGCCGTGGTCGCGCCAATGAACATCACGAACGCCTTCGCGTTCGGCGCCAATTCGAACAGCGGCGACAGACGCGCCACCATGAACACGCCGGCAGTGACCATCGTCGCGGCGTGAATGAGCGCCGACACCGGGGTCGGGCCTTCCATCGCGTCCGGCAGCCAGGTGTGCAGCAGGAACTGTGCCGACTTACCCATCGCGCCCATGAACAGCAGCAGACAGGTGAGTGTCAGCGCATCCACATCCCAACGGAAGAAATGGATGGTCTTGCCGACAAGGCCGGGGGCGCTTCCAAAGATCGTCTCGAAGTCGGTCGACCCCACCAGCATGAAGATGGCGAAGATACCGAGCGCGAAGCCGAAGTCGCCGACGCGGTTGACGACGAAAGCCTTGATTGCGGCGGCGTTGGCCGAAGGCTTCTGGAACCAGAAGCCGATCAACAGATAGCTCGCGAGACCCACGCCTTCCCAGCCGAAGAACAGCTGTACGAGATTGTCCGCTGTCACCAGCATCAACATCGCGAAGGTGAACAGTGACAGATAAGACATAAACCGCGGGCGGTTCGGGTCTTCGTGCATGTATCCGATCGAATAAAGGTGCACGAGCGACGACACCGTCGTCACCACCACCAGCATTACGGCGGTCAGCGTATCGACCCGCAGCGTCCAGTTCACCACCAGATCGCCGGAGCCGATCCAGGTGAACAGCTGAACCCGCACGTCATGATGCATGAAGCCGACATCGACGAACGTCATCCACGACAGCGCTGCCGAAATCAGCAGCAGTGTGGTGGTCACGATTTCCGCGGCGCGCGAACCAACAGCCGGCGGCTCGACCGGACCGTGATCGTCATGGCCGTGGTCGTCGTGACCATGACCGTGATCAGCGTGCGCCACATGGGCGTGGGCGTCATGCCCGTGGGCATGATCCATTTCGTCGCCGCTTGGATTGCGGCCATGGGCACCATAGAGCGCGACCGCACCTGCGATCAGTGCGCCGATGAGCGGCAGGAAAACGATAGCCTAAATCATTGTCCCCATCAGCCCTTCATCAGATTGATGTCCTCGACCGCAATCGAACCACGATTGCGGAAGAACACCACCAGCACGGCAAGTCCGATCGCGGCCTCGGCAGCAGCGACCGTGAGCACGAGCAGCGCGAATACCTGCCCAACGATGTCATTGAGGAACGCCGAGAACGCCACGAGATTGATGTTCACCGCGAGCAGAATGAGTTCGATCGACATCAGGATGACGATGACGTTCTTGCGGTTCAAAAAGATACCGAGAATGCCGATCGTGAACAGGATGGCAGCGACCGCGAGATAATGACCAAGACCGACCGTCATCGCACCCACTCCCCGGCGTCTGCGTCCTGAAGTCCCTGCCCCGACGGCACCTTGCGCACGTCCATCGCGGCTTCCTTGGTCCGCGCGTTCTGCACCGGAATGCTTTGACGCTTGACGCTCGGCTTATGGCGCAGCGTGAGGACGATCGCACCGATCATCGCGACAAGCAGCACCAGACCTGACAACTGGAAGTACGGCAGGTAGCGCGTGTAAAGCACGAGCCCAAGTGCTTCGGTGTTGCTGACGCCGCCCGGGATCGGCGCGGTAATCGCCTTGCTGATCTCCGGATTGATCGCCCAGCCACCAGCCACGAGCAGCAGCTCCGCCAGGAACACAGCTCCAATCAGCAGCCCCACAGGCAGATATTCGATGAAGCCCTGCCGCAGTTCGGCAAAGTCGACGTCGAGCATCATGATGACGAACAGGAACAGCACCGCCACCGCGCCCACGTAGACGACGATCAGGATCATCGCCAGGAATTCGGCGCCGAGCAGCATGAACAGCCCGGCCGCGTTGACGAACGCCAGGATCAGGAACAGCACCGAGTGCACGGGATTGCGCGAGGTCACGACCATGACCGCGGACGCCACACACACGCCGGCAAAGAGGTAAAAGAAAATCGCGGGACCGATCATGCCCTCACCTCACCGGTACTGCGCGTCGAGTGCGATATTCTTCGCAATCTCACGCTCCCAGCGGTCGCCATTGGCGAGCAGCTTGGCCTTGTCATAATAAAGTTCCTCGCGCGTCTCGGTCGCGAACTCAAAGTTCGGTCCCTCAACGATGGCATCCACCGGACACGCCTCCTGGCAAAGCCCGCAATAAATGCACTTCACCATGTCGATGTCATAGCGGACGGTGCGGCGCGTGCCGTCGTTGCGACGCGGACCGGCTTCGATCGTGATGGCCTGCGCCGGGCAGATCGCCTCGCACAGCTTGCAGGCGATGCAGCGCTCCTCACCGTTCGGATAACGGCGCAACGCATGCTCGCCACGGAAACGCGGCGAGATCGGCCCCTTCTCGAACGGATAATTTAAGGTCGGCTTCGGCTTGAAGAAGTAGCGCATGGCGAGGACGAACGCCGAAACGAACTCTTTCAACAGAAGCGAATTGGCTGTGCTTGCTATACCCATGACGTCCTCATTTCGGTGCAAGCCCCGCGAATTGCAGCACGCCGGCAACGATCAACGACCATCGCCAGCGATAGTGGGAGAAAAACCTTCCAGCCCAGCCGCATGAGCTGGTCATAGCGGTAGCGAGGCACGATCGCCTTTGCCATCGCAAACAGGAAGAACATGAAGAACAGTTTCAGCACGAACCAGATGACACCCGGCACCCAGTTGAATGGCGGGAGATCGACCGGCGGCAGCCAGCCGCCCATGAACAGGATCGCGCCCATTGCGCACATCGTGCTGATGGCGACGTATTCGCCGAGCATGAACAGCAGGTACGGCGTCGAGCCGTACTCGACCATGAAACCGGCAACCAGTTCGGATTCCGCTTCGACAAGGTCAAACGGCGGGCGATTGGTTTCCGCCAGAGCCGAGACGTAGAAAACCACGAACATCGGGAACAGCGGCAGCCAGTACCAGTTCAGGAACGTCAGCCACGGCAGGCCGATCAGGCTCGCGAGACCGCGGCTATGCTGCGCTTCGACAACCGATGTCAAATTCAGCGAGCCGACACAGAGCAGCACCGTGATGATGACGAAGCCGATGGAGACCTCGTACGACACCATCTGCGCCGCAGAGCGGAGCGCCGCCAGGAACGGATACTTCGAGTTCGACGACCAGCCGGCCATGATGATGCCGTAGATCGACAGCGACGAGATCGCGAAGATGTAGAGAATGCCGACGTTGATGTCCGCGATCACCCAGTTGAGGTTGACCGGGATCACTGCCCATGCGGCCAGCGCCAGCACGCAACTGACCAGCGGGGCCAGCAGGAATACGCCCTTGTTCGCGCCTGCCGGAATGATCGGCTCTTTCAGCACGAACTTCAAAAGGTCGGCGAAGGATTGCAGCAGCCCCCACGGCCCGACCACGTTGGGGCCACGCCGGATCTGCACCGCCGCCCAGATCTTGCGATCCGCCAGCAGAATGTAAGCAATTGCGATCAGCAGCACCACGAGCAGCAACACGCTCTGCGCGACCATGATGATCAACGGCCACAAAAAGCCCGTCCAGAATGTGCTTGCGAAGAATTCGGTCATCGGATCACGCTCACTCCGCCGCCGTCAGAATTTGCCCGGAGGCCAGACGCGAACATTCCGCCATCACGGCAGACGCCCGCGCGATCGGATTGGTCAAATAGAAATCCTCGACCGGGCTCTTGAACGCAGCCTTCTCGACAGCTCCGCCACGTCCCGCAAGTGCCTTCACACCCGAAGCGTCACCGGTCTCGATCTGGTCGATCCGCATCAGGTGCGGCACGGCCTTGAAAATCGCCTGACGCACAGCGCCGAGCGAGTCATAAGGCAGTTTCTTGCCCAATGCTTCCGACAACGCCCGGATGATCGCCCAGTCCTCGCGAGCCTCGCCCGGCGGGAACGCGGCGCGGTTAGCCATCTGCACCCGGCCTTCGGTGTTGACGTAAATACCCGACTTCTCGGTGTAGGCGGCTCCCGGCAGAATGACGTCCGCGCGGTGGGCACCGCGATCGCCATGGGTGCCGATGTAAACCACGAACGTGCCGTCCGGCACCTTGATTTCATCCGCGCCCAGCGAGAATAGCACATCGAGCGTGCCGAACGTGGTCATTTGTGCGACATTCAGTCCGCCCTCGCCCGGCGCAAAACCGATATCGAGCGCGCCAACATGCGACGCTGCGCTGTGAAGCACCGCAAAACCATTCCAGCCATCCTTGATCGCGCCGAAGTCCGACGCGAGCTTGGCCGCCAGAGCCAGCACAGCAGCGCCATCGTGACGTGAACTTGCGCCCGCGCCGACCAGCACGATCGGGTTCTTCGCATTCTTCAGCACATCGGCGAACGAATGTTTTCCGGCGGCAAGATCGCTCAGCGTATCGGTGCCCGCACCCAGGTGCTCGTAGTCATAGGTGAGATTAGCCTTCTCGCCGATGACGCCGACCTTGAGCTGACCAGTGCGCCAGCGCTTGCGGATACGCGCATTGAGGACCGTCGCCTCCTTACGCGGATTGGACCCGATGATCAGCAAGGCATCGGCCTGCTCGATGCCCGCGATGGTCGGGTTGAAGATGTAGGACGCGCGACCCGCCTTCGGATCGAACGCACCGCCGCTCTGCGTGGCAAGATTGGTCGAACCAAACTTCGCCAGCAATTCCTTGATCGCGAACATATCCTCGACCGCGGCGAGATCGCCCGCAATCGCGCCGATGCGCTTGCCGGGAAGCGAGGCTGTCTTCGCGGCGATCACCGCAAAGGCTTCGTTCCAGGTCGCCGCGCGCAGCTTGCTGTTCTCGCGGATGTACGGCCGGTCGAGGCGCTGCGTCCGCAGGCCGTCCACGACATGACGCGTCTTGTCCGAAATCCACTCCTCGTTCACCGCCTCATTGATGCGCGGCAGGATGCGCATCACTTCACGGCCACGGGTATCGACGCGGATCGCCGAACCGACAGCATCCATCACGTCGATGGATTGGGTCTTGCCGAGCTCCCAGGGCCGCGCAGCAAAAGCATAAGGCTTCGAGGTCAGTGCGCCGACGGGGCAAATATCAACGAGGTTGCCCTGCATCTCCGAGGTCAAGGCGCTCTCGAGATAGGTGGTGATTTCGACGTCCTCGCCACGGCCCGTCAGACCCATCTCCGGCACGCCGCAGATTTCGGTCGTGAAGCGAACGCAACGGGTGCACTGGATGCAGCGGGTCATCGAGGTCTTGACCAGCGCGCCGATATACTTGTCTTCGACGGCGCGCTTGTTCTCGGCGAAACGGCTGGTGTCGACACCATAGCCCATCGCCTGGTCCTGCAGATCGCACTCACCGCCCTGATCGCAGATCGGGCAATCGAGCGGATGGTTGATGAGCAGGAACTCCATCACGCCTTCGCGTGCCTTCTTCACCATCGGCGACTTGGTCTTGACCGAAGGAAGTTCGCCATTCGGGCCCGGGCGGCAATCCCGCACGCCCCATGCGCAGCTTGCGACGGGCTTCGGAGAGCCAGCCACTTCGACGAGACACATGCGGCAGTTGCCCGCGATGGACAGCCGCTCATGATAGCAGAAGCGCGGAATTTCAGCGCCCGCAGCCTCGCATGCCTGTATCAGCGTGTATTCCGCCGGAACGTCGATTTCTTTTCCGTCGATGAGAATCTTGGTCATCGCATTCACTCCGCAGCGACCATGTGAGCGGGATCAAGGATGCCCATGTCATCCCTGTCCGCATTGCGTGAGAACGCATCGATGCGCCGTTCGATTTCCGGGCGGAACGCACGAACGAGACCCTGCACCGGCCATGCCGCAGCATCGCCCAGCGCGCAGATCGTGTGGCCTTCCACCTGCTTGGTCACTTCGAGCAGCATGTCGATCTCGCGCTTGTGCGCGCGGCCTTCCGCCATGCGGCTGAGAACGCGCCACATCCAGCCGGTGCCTTCACGGCACGGCGTGCACTGGCCGCAGCTCTCGTGTTTGAAGAAGTAGCTGATGCGTGCGATTGCGCGGACGACATCGGTGGACTTGTCCATCACGATGACGCCGGCGGTGCCGAAGCTCGACTTGACGGCGCGGGTGCCGTCGAAATCCATGATCAGCTCTTCGCAATCCGCAGCCGGGATCAATGGACAGGACGCGCCGCCCGGGATGATCGCCAGCAGGTTGTCCCAGCCACCGCGAATGCCGCCGCCGTGCTTCTCAATGAGTTCCTTGAACGGAATGCTCATCGCTTCCTCGACAACACACGGCGTGTTGACGTGGCCCGAGATGCCGTAAAGCTTGGTGCCGACATTGTTCGCACGGCCGATGCTGGCGAACCACGCCGCGCCTCGGCGCAGAATATCCGGCGCGACCGCGATCAACTCGACGTTGTTCACGGTGGTCGGGCAACCGTAGAGACCAACGTTGGCCGGGAACGGCGGCTTCAGACGAGGCTGGCCCTTCTTGCCCTCGAGGCTTTCGAGCAACGCCGTTTCCTCGCCGCAGATATACGCACCCGCGCCGTGGTGAACGTAAAGATCAAACGGATAGCCGTGGACGTTGTCCTTGCCGATCAGTTTCGCTTCGTAAGCCTGATCAACGGCGGCCTGAAGATGCTCGCGCTCGCGGATGAATTCGCCGCGAACATAAATGTAGCAAACATGCGCGCCCATGGCGGCGCTGGCGATCAGGCAGCCTTCCACGAGCAGATGCGGATCGTGCCGCATGATCTCGCGATCCTTGCAGGTGCCCGGCTCGGATTCGTCAGCATTGACGACCAGATAGCTTGGTCGCCCGTCAGAACTGTCCTTCGGCATGAAGGACCACTTCATGCCGGTGGGGAAACCTGCTCCGCCGCGCCCACGCAGGCCCGACGCCTTCATTTCACTGACGATCCAGTCGCGGCCCTTGTCGATGATCGCCTTGGTGCCATCCCAGGCTCCCCGACGGCGCGCGCCCTCGAGGCCCCAATCGTCGAGGCCGTAGAGGTTGCGGAAAATGCGGTCCTTGTCGTCGAGCATGGTGGTCGCGTCCTGACGATCAGCGTTTGGATTGTTTGTAAGCGAGCCCCGCCGCCATTGCACCGAACCCGATGGCCCAGAACGCAGCTGACTGAAGCTCTGTTTTAAGAATGTAATAGTTCAGCACGAAGATGAACGCAGCCGCGCAGGTGGCATGCAGCACGATGTAGCGAAGCGCCTCACCAGTCATCATGCGCCTCCCGGCGGCTTGGGCGCTTCGCGCACATTGGCCGCTGCGCCGACGCCCGCGGCCTTGCTCGAAGCTGAATCGCTCTTCAACACCCTCGGTCCGCCAGCAGGCGCGGCGAACTGCCGGCCATCCTGCGGGCCCGGCTTCGGCGGATTGCCGGCAGCGAAACCGTCGAGCACCTTGTTGAGGCTCTCAGCAGTCAGGTCCTCGTAGGTATCTTTCCAGATCATGACCATCGGCGCATTAACGCAAGCGCCCAGGCACTCGACCTCTTCCCAACTGAAGTTCCCATCGGGAGAAACGTGGAAAGGATCGTGGTGGATACGGTGCTTGCAAACGTCAATCAGGTCCTTCGCGCCGCGCAACATGCACGGCGTGGTACCGCACACCTGCACGTGGGCTTTCTTGCCGACCGGCTCGAGCTGGAACATCGTGTAGAAGGTCGCGATTTCGAGCACGCGAATGTAGGGCATGCCGAGCAAGTCAGCGACCGCGCGGATCGCGACTTCCGATACCCAGCCGTCATGCTGCTCCTGCACGCGCCACAAAATCGGAATCACAGCCGAGGCCTGACGACCCGGCGGATACTTTTCGATCTGCGCCTTTGCCCACACCAGATTTTCCGCGGTGAACGCGAAGCTGGCGGGCTGCTTTTCTTTCGGAGCCAAACGGCGAACGGCCATCGGAGACGTCTCTCAATCTTTCATTGCGCCATAGCGCGGCGCGCGTTGCCAGAATTCAAGCCGTAGATGCGCTGTTCCCAGAACGCACTTGACGTTGCGAATACGTTGTAGCCGACGTGCGACGCGACCTTGATGCGGTCAAGCGTCGAAAGCTCCGTCAGCGGTTCGAAACGATCCGTCGCCGGATCGTGGATGATCGCCTTCATCGGTGTGTGCTCGAGAATGTAGCGCGAGACGGCGTGCGTTGGATCGTTGCCGTGTTCTTCGCAGATCACAACCGAGTCGGTCTCAAGAATTCGCTTGCCGCCCTTCATGGCGTCGATCTCGACGCCTTCGACATCGAGCTTGATCAGATATTTTCCCTGCGCCGGAATCTTGCCGTCTTCGATCAGGTTGTCGAGCGCGAGCATGGCAACCTCTTCGCCACCTGCATCAGGACCACCGGCGATGCTGAACGCCTCATGCCGATTGCCGGACAGCCGCGCAGTTCCGCGCAACGAACCGATCGCAGCGTTGATGGCGTCGAAACGGCCGCCATTGATCTTCGCATTGTGCGCAAGGCGCGGAAAATTCTTGGACGACGGCTCAATGGCGATCGACTTGTGCGAGCCGAAACGCTTGCTCGACACCATCACCGACCAATAGCCGTAGTTCGCGCCGCAATCGAGCAGCGTGTAGTCAACGTCCTTCGAGTCGAGCAGCAACAGTTCAAGTTCGTCTTCGTACTTGAACGTACGATTAAGCAGCTTGCTCCAGTAACCGTCACCATACGGGAACGAAAACGTCGCATCCGGATTGAGCATGACGTTGATGTCGCGCTCGGGCAGCAGTGTCTTCAGAAGGTTCGCGCAGCTGTTGTAGCCGCGATGCGAAATGTAGGCGCCGACCTTCGACCCAGCCAGCAACGCGAATCCGATGCTGCGCTCCCAAGGCGTAGCCCCGCGCATGTCACCGGTGACACGATCAAACTGGATGGGCGGCTGAGGCATCAGCGATCCACCTCGCCGAACACGATGTCGAGCGAGCCGAGAATGGCCGAGACGTCAGCCAGCAAATGGCCTCTGCAGATAAAGTCCATAGCCTGCAAGTGCGCGAAACCCGGTGCGCGGATCTTGCACTTGTACGGCTTGTTGGTGCCGTCGGCGACGAGGAACACGCCGAACTCGCCCTTCGGTGCTTCGACAGCGGCGTAGACTTCGCCGGCCGGAACGTGAACGCCTTCGGTATAAAGCTTGAAGTGATGGATCAGCGCTTCCATCGAGCGCTTCATCTCGCCACGCTTGGGCGGAACGATCTTGTTGTCCTGAACCGAGACCGGCCCCTGCGCTTCGGGCGCACGCAGCTTCTCGATGCACTGCCTCATGATGCGGACCGACTGGCGCATCTCTTCCATGCGAATGCAGTAACGGTCGTAGCAATCGCCGTTCTTGCCGATCGGGATGTCGAACTCCATCTCGTCGTAGCATTCGTAAGGCTGCGACTTGCGCAGATCCCACGCAGCGCCCGACCCGCGCACCATCACGCCGGAGAAGCCCCACTCCCACGCCTGCTCAAGCGTCACCACGCCGATATCGACGTTACGCTGCTTGAAGATGCGGTTGCCGGTCAGAAGCGTCTCGAGATCTTCCACCACCTGGAGGAACGGATCGCACCATGCTTCGATGTCGTTGATGAGTTGCTGCGGGAGGTCCTGGTGCACACCGCCGACGCGGAAAAACGCTGCGTGCATGCGCGAACCAGACGCACGCTCGTAGAACACCATCAGCTTTTCGCGCTCTTCAAAGCCCCACAGCGGCGGGGTCAGCGCACCGACGTCCATCGCCTGCGTCGTGACGTTGAGGATATGCGACAGGATGCGTCCGATTTCGCTATACAGCACGCGAATAAGCTGCCCACGGCGTGGCACCGTGATGCCGAGCAGCTTTTCCACCGCGAGGCAGAACGCATGTTCCTGATTCATCGGCGCGACGTAATCGAGCCGGTCGAAATACGGAATCGCCTGCAGATAGGTCTTTTGCTCGATCAGCTTCTCGGTTCCGCGATGAAGCAGGCCGATATGCGGATCGACGCGTTCGACCACCTCGCCGTCCAGTTCCAGCACAAGACGCAACACACCGTGCGCCGCCGGATGCTGCGGTCCGAAGTTGATCGTGAAATTGCGCATTCCCGGTGCTTCGTTCATCAGCCACCCACCTTCGGCGCAGGTTTCGCGTCCGCTTTCTCATCACCCGGCAGCGGATAATCCGCGCCTTCCCACGGCGAGAGAAAATCGAACTTGCGGAATTCCTGATTGAGCCGGACCGGCTCGTACACGACGCGCTTTTCCTGATCGTCGTAGCGAACCTCGACGAACCCGGTCGTCGGAAAATCCTTGCGCAGCGGATGACCGTCGAAACCGTAGTCGGTCAGCAGCCGGCGCATGTCCGGATGGCCGGTAAAGATCACGCCGTAGAGATCGTAGGTCTCGCGCTCGAACCAGTCCGAACCCGGAAACACATCGATGATTGACGGCACCTGCGTGGTCTCGTTCGCTTCGCCGCGCAGGCGAACGCGCGCGTTCAGGACCGGTGACAGGAAGTGATAGATCACGTCAAAGCGGTTCTCGCGGCCGGGATAGTCGACCGCGGTCACGTCCGTGAAATTCACGAAACGGAAGCGTTGATCGTCGCGCAAGGTGCGCACGATCTCGACGATCTTCTCGATCCTGACGTTGATGGTAAGCTGATTGAACGCCACAGCATGATCGAGCGCGGCGCCTGGCAAGGCGGCAACAATCGTTTGACCAAGAGCGTCGAGTTTCGCGTCATCCATGAGGATTACCGTTCAATCGTGCCGGTGCGCCGGATCTTCTTCTGCAGCAGCAAAATGCCGTACAGCAGCGCTTCCGCGGTCGGCGGGCAGCCCGGGACATAAATATCGACGGGCACGATGCGGTCGCAGCCGCGCACCACCGAATAGGAATAGTGATAGTAACCGCCGCCGTTGGCACACGATCCCATCGAGATCACGTAACGCGGCTCCGGCATCTGGTCGTAGACCTTGCGAAGCGCGGGCGCCATCTTGTTGGTCAACGTGCCGGCGACGATCATCACGTCCGACTGGCGCGGCGACGCACGCGGCGCGAAGCCGAATCGCTCGACGTCATATCGCGGCATCGACACCTGCATCATCTCGACCGCACAACATGCGAGGCCGAACGTCATCCACATCAGCGAGCCGGTGCGCGCCCATGTGATCAGGTCGTCGGTCGCGGCAACGAAAAAGCCCTTGTCGGACAGTTCGTGGTTCACTTCGAGGAAGAACCTGTCGTCCGCACCGATCGGCTGACCGGTACGCGGGTCGATAATACCTGTGGACGGCTGCGAAACCGCAGGCTGCAGCACCGAAGGTTTCGTCATCGCGGGGCTCAATCCCATTCGAGCGCTCCCTTCTTCCACTCGTAAGCAAATCCGACGGTCAACACGCCCAAGAACACCATCATCGACCAGAAGCCTGCCAGACCGAGCTTCCCGAATGCCACCGCCCACGGAAACAGGAAGGCGACTTCGAGATCGAAGATGATGAAGAGGATGGCGACCAGATAGAAACGCACATCAAACTTCATGCGCGCATCATCGAATGCATTGAAGCCACATTCGTAAGCTGAAAGCTTTTCCGGATCGGGCTGTTGGTAAGCAACGATGAAAGGCGCTACCAGCAACGCGAGACCGATGACGGTCGCTACCCCGATAAACACCACAAGTGGCAGGTAATTCTGCAAGATTCCGCCCATCGGCGACCCTCAATCCTGTCCAATCGGCTTGCGAAGATTCGCGCCAGTTTGGAATGGTTTTGAGGGCATAGCGCAGCGCAACACCAAGGGCAAGACAAGCTATTCTAACGTCTTGCGCCCTCCACCCATCCCTGCATGGCGGCCATCCCAATCCAGCGGGTGTGGCCATATGGAGATCCGACTACTCAAAAAGATGGATACGAAACGGGTCCCGGCAAGCACCGGAACCCGCAAAATCAAGGCAAAGTTGTGCGCAACATTACGACAGAGCGCGTGCGATTTCCTTGCCGCAAGCAACCGTATCGGCCGGCCCGCCCAGATCCCGCGTCCGCAACTTCTCCTCGGCGAGAACTGATTCGATGGCGGCAACGATGGCCTTGCCGGCCTCGGGCTCCCCGAGATGATCCAGCATCATCGCCGCCGACCAGATTTGTCCGACAGGGTTAGCGATTCCCTTCCCCGCGATGTCGGGTGCCGAACCGTGGACCGGCTCGAACAGTGACGGAAACTTCCGTTCCGGATTGAGGCTGCCTGAGGGGGCGATACCGATGGTGCCGGTGCAGGCGGGGCCAAGGTCCGACAGGATATCGCCGAACAGATTCGAACCGACCACGACATCGAACCAGTCGGGATGCAGCACGAAATTCGCGGCCAGAATGTCGATGTGATACTTGTCCCACTTCACGCCGGGATAGTTCTTGGCCATTTCCTCGACCCGCTCGTCCCAGTAAGGCATCGTGATCGAGATGCCGTTCGATTTGGTGGCGGATGTCAGGTGCTTTTTCGGCCGGCTCTGAGCCAGTTCGAATGCAAACTTCAGAATCCGGTCCACGCCGATCCGCGACATGACCGTCTCCTGAATGACCGCCTCGCGCTCGGTGCCGGGGAACATGCGGCCACCGATCGAGGAGTATTCACCCTCGGTGTTCTCGCGCACGACGAAGAAGTCGATGTCGCCCGGCTTTCGTCCCGCCAGCGGCGACTTCACGCCTGGCATGAGGCGGACCGGCCGCAGGTTCACGTACTGGTCGAACTCCCTGCGAAACTGGATCAGCGAGCCCCACAGCGAGATGTGATCGGGCAGAATCGCCGGCATGCCGACTGCGCCGAAGAAAATCGCATCATGGCCGCCGATCTGGGTCTTCCAGTCGTCCGGCATCATCTTGCCGTGCTTTTGGTAGTAATCGCAGGATGCAAAGTCGAATTCGTCGAGCTGCAGATTGAAGTTGAATTTCTTCGCCGCCGCCTCCAGTACGCGCAACCCTTCCGGCACGACCTCCTTGCCGATCCCGTCTCCGGGGATCACCGCGAGCCTGTAGGTTCTGTTGGAGCCGGTATTGCTTGTCGACATGCGGTCGTCCCTTGCCCGAAGCTGTTTCTGATTTGCTGTTGAGTGCGTCCGGACATCGGACGCGCGGTAGTTTTACAGGAGTGTTCGCCGAACCTGAAATGGGCAATGGCGACCTTGACTTGGAATGTGCAGCCCTTTAAGTCCCACCTCCTGTGCGGATCACAATTGATCTACGCGGGAGTAGCTCAGTTGGTTAGAGCGCCGGCCTGTCACGCCGGAGGTCGCGGGTTCGAGCCCCGTCTCTCGCGCCAAAAGCGCAATCATCCATCATTTTCAGAGACTTAAGCCAAAAACCTAGCGCAAGCTGGTCGACCGCTCCTTCGCGCCTGATCGAGCCGCGAGTGGCCAATTCGCAATGGCTATCGTTGCGAAAGTCCTTGTGCGTCAGCGTGTTTTTCCCTGTTGATGCGATTAATGGGCTATTTACGGGCAAAACAGCGTAGTCAGAACGCGTCCGAATCGAATAAGCCCTGATACATCGTAAGTTCTTGAGCCAGCACCATCGAGGAAACCAAATATGGCGAAGAAAGCAGCAGCGACCCCAGCCACCGTCACTCTGAAGCACCTTGCAGCCGCGCTCGCTGAAGATCACGAATTGTCGAAGAAGGCCGCTGAAGCGATTCTCGGCGACCTCGTGACCCGAATCACCAAGCACCTGAAGAAGGGCGAGCGGATTCGCATCGTCGGCCTCGGTATCCTCCAGGTCCGCAAGCGCGCTGCCCGCATGGGCCGCAACCCCGCCACCGGCGAGCAGATCCAGATCAAGGCCAGCAAGAAGGTTGCCTTCCGCGCTGCCAAGGAGCTGAAGGAAGCCGTCTGATCGTCTCGATCTCAGGCTTTCCTGGTTTAGCGCCATCCCGGTCCTTGCGGACCAGGATGGCGTTTTCATTTGTTCCGCCCTCCATCGAGCGACGCGGCGGCTCCCAGGCGGGATACCGATTGACGTGGACGGGACTTCGCGATGATCCGATTGATGGTGGGGTTGGTCTTCGCGTCATTCGCCGGCTTTTTCGGATTTTTATTTTATGAGCGCTACTGGCGTTGGCGCGACTGTTTCAACGAATTGGGCCGCTGCTTTGATCCAGAATCGCAGGACGTCATTCTTGAGCAGGCTGGGATCGCCTACGGCAGCATTGCTCTCGTTTGCTTCGTCATAGCTCTGGCTCTGTTCGTCCGGAGACGTCGAGAGTAGGTTGAGCTGGATCACCGAAGCAGGCTGTCTTGTCACAGGTTGTTTTGGCAGACTTGTCGTCGGAAAAGTTTCTTTTGCACGCCGGTATGATGAACCCATGACCCCCATCAAATTCACGCACGCCGTCACTGAGCGCTTCCTGCGCTATGTCCGCATCGACACGCAGTCCGACCCGGCGTCACCCACCTGCCCCTCCACGGAGAAACAGAAGGACCTCGGCCGCATGCTCGCGCAGGAATTGCGCGACCTCGGATTGGCGGACGCCCATTTGGACGAGCACGGCTATGTCTATGCAACAATCCCGGCCACCACCGACAAACCCGTGCCGGTCATCTGTTTCTGCTCGCACATGGACACCTCGCCGGACTGCACCGGCAAGGACGTGAAGCCGCAGATCGTCCGCAACTATCAGGGCGGCGACATCGTGCTGCCGGCCGATCCGTCGCAAATTATCCGGGCTGCCGAACATCCCGCCCTCGCCGATCAGATCGGCAATGACATCGTCACCACCGATGGCACCACCTTGCTCGGTGCGGACAACAAGGCCGGCGTGGCGGAGATCATGGATGCGGTGCAGATCCTGCTCGGCAATCCACAGATCAAGCACGGCGCCATCAAAATTCTTTTCACGCCCGACGAAGAGATCGGTCGCGGCGCCGACAAGGTCGATCTGAAAAAGCTTGGCGCCAACTTCGGCTACACCATCGACGGCGAAAGCGCCGGCCACCTGGAAGACGAGACGTTCTCCGCAGACGGCGTGGTCATCACCATTCAGGGTGTCAGCGTCCACCCCGGATTCGCCAAAGACAAGATGGAGCACGCGCTCAAGATCGCGTCACGCATCGTCGATCGGCTCCCGAGAGACATGTCCCCCGAAACCACCGAAGGTCGGGAAGGTTTTCTGCATCCGATCGGCCTCAACGGAAGCCTCGACAGCGCGACACTGTCCCTCATCGTGCGCGACTTCACCGAGGAAGGCCTGAAGCAGAAGGAAGCGCTGCTCGAGCAGATCGTCCGCGACGTCATGGTGGATTTTCCGCGCTCCTCCTATCGGTTCGAGGTCAAACAGCAATACCGCAACATGAAGGAAGTTCTCGATCGCCACCCTGCGGTGGTCGACAACGCGATGGAGGCGATCCGCCGCGCCGGGTTGACGCCACTCAGGAGCAGCATTCGCGGCGGCACCGATGGCTCGCGGCTGTCGTTCATGGGACTGCCCTGCCCCAACATCTTCGCCGGTGAGCACGCGTTTCACTCGCGGCTGGAGTGGGTCAGCGTGCAGGATATGGAAGCTGCAGTGCGGACCATCGTGCATCTGGCGATGATCTGGGAAGAGCGGGCGTGACGTTGCCAGCATTCAGCCTGTCCCCTCCTGGTGCGGACTTGCATGCACCGATCGCTTGACATCGCAATTGTCGGCGCAGGCGTTGCCGGACTCGCTGCTGCCGCGATGTTCAAGACTGATGGACACAACGTCGTTGTGTTCGAGCGATTCGCCAATTCGCTGCCGCTCGGCTCCGGCCTGATGTTGCAACCCACAGGTCTGGCGGCGCTGGAAAGACTAGGCCTGCGGCGCGACATCGAAGCGCTGGGACACCGCATCGAACGTCTTCACGGTGTGACCGACAAGAACATCAAGATTTTTGACCTGGCCTATGCGGACCTTGATTCGGCGTACTACGCCGTCGCCGTGCATCGCGCGCTGCTGCACGGCGCATTGTGGGACAACTTCAAGGTTTGCGGGGCAACGCTTGAGACCGGACAGGCGATCGATGGAATCGAGTTGCAGTCAAATGAGAAGGTGAAATTGAGGACCAGCGCAGGCGTCCTGAACGGCACCTTTGATCTTGTCGTCGATGCCTCCGGGTCAAATTCAGCCTTACGTTCCTGTATTGGTTCGAGCCGTGTCCGCCAATTCACATATGGCGCCGTGTGGGCAAGCATCCCCGATATCGGTATCGCACCGGGATCTCTTTCGCAGCGCTATGTCGCTGCAAAACAAATGATCGGCTATCTGCCGATTGGCCGCGTAACACCTGAGGGGCCGGCCCTGGCAGCGCTATTCTGGAGCCTGAAGCCGAATGAATATCCAGGCTGGCGCGAGAACTTCGAGCGTTGGCGCGAACATGTTGTCGGGCTCTGGCCTGAACTTGCCCCGGCCATCATGGGACTTGCCGGTCCGGACGATCTGACCTTGGCGAACTACACGCATTTTACCGCCCGTCGCCCGTTCAAAGGTCCAATCGCGCTAATTGGTGATTCCGCTCATGCCACATCGCCGCAACTCGGCCAGGGCGCCAACAACGGCCTGCTCGACGCATGGGCGCTGAGCGATGCCATCGCAAACAGCGATGATCTCAGTTCAGCATTGGCGTTGTATGCGAAAACACGTCGGGCGCATGTCCGCTTCTATCAAATGGCAAGTGCTGCCATGACGCCGTTCTTTCAGTCGGATTCCATGGCTTTCGCGACACTGCGAGATGTGTTTTTCGACCGCCTGAAAGTCATTCCCTACCTGCGGCGGGAAATGTTGCGCACGCTGGCCGGGTCTGAAAACCGGACTTTTCAGCCATGACGCCCCAGAGACAATTGCGGGTTTCAGGGAACCCAACAATCAACTGGCAGCGGTCCGATCTGCACCGGTGGAATGGGACAATGTCTGCGTCGTAGGGGGCTGCGTCGCTTAACTTTCGTTATCACGATATTAGATCAGACCAGCGGCACCGATGACGATGGATGAGCGATGAGTGAGAAACGGCTGGACGCCCTGGATGGTTTGCGAGGCGTCGCGATTTTGTTGGTGATGGGTTTTCACTTTTTCCATCACTTGGAATCCCCATACTACAAATCGCACCTCTACCCGTATGGCGAGCGGTTCGCCGCTATTCCTCTGTTTCAGTATGGCTATCTGGGAGTTGAGCTGTTCTTCATCATCTCGGGATTTGTCATCGCGCTGACGCTGGAAAAATCCCAGTTCCCCGGTTGAATTTCTTCTTCGCCGGTTTGTCCGGATATGGCCAGCACTGCTGTTCTCCGCGGTCGTCACGTTCTTCCTGCTCAACCTGTCCGACGCGCCTTTTGCCCTCACGCGCCGGCAAGCGTGGCCGAATTTCCTGCCGTCACTGACTTTGACGCCGACCGTCCTGTGGTCCAGCGCATTTCCTCATGTTGATTTCGTGACGGGGGTCTACTGGTCGCTGGTGGTCGAAATCCGATTTTATATCATTGCGGCCATCCTGTTCTGGGCGCTCCCAAGCAGGAACTTCGCACGCAACCTGACGATCTTTGCGGTAGCGGATTCCTGTATCTGGCTATTGCTCAGGATTGTCTCGCCCGGACCGGCTGAACTCTACAATACGGCTTTGGAGCCGGAATTCATGCCGTGGTTTGCGGCCGGCGCATTGTTCTACGAACTGTACCAGAACCGGATTTCACAGCAATTCGCGTTCGCAACGCTCGCGGTGATCTTCATACCGATCTGCATAACCAGCACCCACTACGCAATCATCGGTCGCAATCCTTTGATGGCGAGCGCAATTGCGTTTCTGTTTCTCGCTATCTTCTGGCTGCTGATAGCGAAAGACGGATACGTCAAAGTCCTGGAGGCAAAGCCGCTGGTCTGGATCGGACAGTGCAGCTATTCGATTTACCTCTTCCACTATGCGATCGGAATGATCCTGATTTCGAGCATCTCGAAATCCATCAGTCTCTTCGCGCAGGTATCGCTTGTGCTCGGCGTCTTCCTGCTGATCATGATCATAGGGCGCATGTCCTTCCGGCTCGTGGAGAACCCGAGCCGTCGGATTTTGACAAAGCTTCTGATCAATCGATCCCCAAAGCCGGTCGCGACGGTATCGCCCTCGGCAAGCTAGCCGGACTGCAGATTTGCGGATCTCGTATTCAGGCCCGCATCCGCAACTGAAGCATGGGCAGGACATCGTATCGCGCGCCGACGTCCGCCTTGATCATGGGATCGTCGGATACCGCTGCCTGAACGTCCTCCGCGTTCTGGTCGTCATTTGCGACAAACAGCGACATGCCCCAGCCTCCGGACGGATCAGCAACAGGTCCGTGAGCGACGAGATTTCCTTTTTCGAGCAAACCCTGAAGAAAATCCCCATGCTCTTTCATGAGTGATTTCTGGTCCGGGGTCATGGTCCTGATGAAATCGGGAGCAGGCGGAACGAAACGGCACAGGAAATACTTCATCGGACACAACCACGCTAACTGGGGACAATCGAAGGTTGCCCGCCGGTTTGTCGGGCGAGGATGTCTAGTTCGCTAAAATGGCGGAGCCGTGACGCGAAGCATTGGGGCTTGCGTAGATTCACGCGACAGGGCAAATACAGGGTCTGGAGGGCGGTTAGCTCAGCTGGTTAGAGCATCTCGTTTACACCGAGAGGGTCGGCGGTTCGAATCCGTCACCGCCTACCATCCCCCTGAACCATTTCGAGTTTCAGCGCGTCAAACCGGATCGGACATCCCTTTTCCGGAACACGCGGGTCACGGCGTGGATCACCCGCCGACTATAGCGAACTGCGGATTCCGGCCAATTCGCGCTGCCCAGCTCCGACGATCTCATCAACAAACAAAAACGGCGCCCGAAGGCGCCGTTTCCGTTCAATCAGTTCGTTCGCGTTAGTGCGCGGTAAGACCCGACGCCTCGTCCGACGTGTCGGACTTCGCCGGGACCGAGGTATCTTCCTCCCAGACGATCGGTGTCGGAGCCCGCACCAATGCCCTGGACAGAACGTCGTCCATCCGCGCGACGGGGATGATATCCAGGCCGCCCTTGATGGCGTCGGAAATCTCCGTCAGGTCCTTGGCGTTGTCCTCTGGAATGAAGACCGTCTTGATGCCGCCACGAGCAGCCGCAAGCAGCTTCTCCTTCAGACCGCCGATCGGCAGCACGCGACCCCGCAACGTGATCTCACCCGTCATGGCGACATCATGCCGGATCGGAATGCCGGTCAGCACCGAGACGATGGTGGTTGCCATCGCAACACCGGCCGACGGACCATCCTTGGGCGTCGCGCCTTCCGGCACGTGCACGTGGATATCGCGACGATCGAACAGCGGCGGCTCGATGCCGTAGTTGATCGCCCGCGAGCGGACGTAGGACGCCGCAGCCGAAATCGACTCCTTCATCACGTCGCGCAGGTTGCCCGTCACCGTCATGCGGCCCTTGCCGGGCATCATGACGCTTTCGATGGTGAGCAACTCGCCGCCGACATCGGTCCACGCCAGACCGGTCACGACGCCAACCTGGTCGTCGCTCTCGATCTCGCCGTAGCGATACTTCGGCACGCCGAGGAATTCCTCGAGGACTTCCTCCGTCACCTTCACCGACTTCTTCTTCGACATCATCAGCTCCTTCACCGCCTTGCGGGCGAGTGTCGAGAGCTCACGTTCGAGGTTACGCACGCCCGCTTCGCGGGTGTAGCGACGGATCATCAGCAACAACGCGTCATCATCGATCGAGAACTCCTTGGAGTTCAAACCGTGCTTGGAGATCGCGGTCGGGATGAGATGCTTGCGCGCAATCTCAACCTTCTCGTTCTCGGTGTAGCCGGCGATCCGGATGATCTCCATGCGGTCCATCAGCGGTCCGGGAATATTCAGCGTATTCGCGGTCGTGATGAACATCACGTTCGACAGATCGTAGTCGATCTCCAGGTAGTGATCGTTGAACGTCGCGTTCTGCTCGGGGTCGAGGACCTCAAGCAAAGCCGATGACGGATCACCGCGGAAGTCGGCGCCCATCTTGTCGATCTCGTCGAGCAGGAACAGCGGATTCGAGGTCTTCGCCTTCCGCATCGACTGGATGATCTTGCCGGGCATCGAACCGATATAGGTACGGCGGTGACCGCGGATTTCCGCTTCATCGCGCACGCCACCGAGCGACACGCGCACGAACTCACGTCCGGTCGCCTTCGCGATCGACTTGCCGAGCGAGGTCTTGCCGACGCCCGGAGGGCCGACGAGGCACAGGATCGGACCGGTCAGCTTGTTGGCACGCGACTGCACCGCGAGATACTCGACGATGCGGTCCTTGACCTTCTCAAGCCCATAGTGATCGCTGTCGAGCACTTCCTGCGCGGCAACGAGGTCCTTCTTGACCTTGGACTTCTTGCCCCATGGAATCGACAGCAACCAGTCGAGATAGTTGCGCACGACCGTTGCTTCGGCGGACATCGGAGACATCTGCCGCAGCTTCTTCAACTCGTGCTGCGCCTTCTCGCGAGCTTCCTTCGAGAGCTTGGTCTTGGCGATCTTTTCTTCCAGATCGGCCAACTCGTCGCGACCTTCGTCGTCGCCGAGTTCCTTCTGGATCGCCTTCATCTGCTCGTTGAGGTAGTACTCGCGCTGGGTCTTCTCCATCTGGCGCTTGACGCGCGAACGGATCTTCTTCTCGACCTGCAGGACTGAGATTTCGCTCTCCATCAGCCCCATCACCTTCTCAAGGCGCTGGGAGACAGACAACGTTTCCAGGATCGTCTGACGATCGGAAATCTTGACCGCGAGATGCGAGGCGACCGTATCCGCCAGCTTGGCGAAATCCGTGATCTGCTGAACGACGCCCACCACTTCGGCGGAGATCTTCTTGTTCAGCTTCACATAGCTCTCGAAGTCCGACACGACCGAGCGCGACAAGGCTTCCGCCTCGACGCTCTTCGCGTCGACGTCGGCAAGCGCCATGGCACTGGCTTCATAAAAATCGGTACGATCGGAGTACTTGCCGGCCTGCGCACGCTCCAGGCCCTCAACCAGCACCTTCACGGTGCCGTCGGGCAACTTCAAGAGCTGCAACACGCTGGCAAGCGTGCCGATCTCATAGATGGAATCCGGGGTTGGATCATCATCGGACGCATTCTTCTGCGTCGCGAGGAAAATCAACGCATCATTCTTCATCACCTCTTCGAGCGCCTTGATCGACTTCTCGCGACCGACGAACAGCGGCACAATCATATGCGGGAAGACGACGATGTCGCGAAGCGGCAGCACCGGGTAGGAGTGGCTTTCGCCGTGAACGATGGTCGGACGAGGCTTTGAGGCAGTCATGCCCATATTCCTTATGTTGCGCCCCCTTGCACGCAGCCCGCCATTCAGACGCAACCGCCACAAGGTGCCGTGTGTGCCGGAGAAGAAAGAGCTCTTTTGAGCCAGCGGCCGCGACGCGACCTCTCACCTGCCCGGGTAGATTTGCCGCGAATCTCAGAAACCAAGCTTCGCGGCCTGACATTAGGTGGCTATGGCTTGACGGGGTGTCAAGTGAACCAAAAACCCCTGTGAATATAGGACTATTCCAAACACAGCCTTCCACAAAACAAAAGGCCGCCGATCAATTCGGCGGCCTTTCATCGCGGAACCTGGTGGTTTCCAACGTCTGAAATCAGGCGCTGGCGCTGGTTTCCGACGCCCGATCAGACCGATCGGCGTAAATATAAAGCGGACGTGCCGTGGCATCGACCACCTCGCGGGAAATCACGACTTCTTCCACGCCTTCAAGGCCCGGAAGATCGAACATGGTCTCGAGCAGAATGCTTTCGAGGATCGAGCGCAACCCACGCGCGCCGGTCTTGCGCTCGATGGCCCTGCGGGCCACCGCACCAAGGGCTTCGTCGGCGAAAGTCAGCTCGATGTTCTCCATCTCGAACAGTCGCTGGTACTGTTTCACCAGCGCATTCTTCGGCTCGACCAGGATTTTCTTGAGCGAAGCCTCATCGAGGTCCTCAAGCGTCGCAACCACTGGCAAACGACCGACGAATTCCGGGATGAGACCGTACTTCAACAGATCCTCTGGCTCCACTTCCCGGAAGATTTCGCCGGTGCGGCGATCTTCGGGAGCAAGCACCTGGGCGGCAAAGCCGATCGATGTGGTGCGACCGCGCGACGAGATGATCTTCTCGAGGCCCGAGAACGCACCGCCGCAGATGAAGAGGATGTTGGTCGTGTCCACCTGCAAGAATTCCTGCTGTGGATGCTTACGACCACCCTGCGGAGGAACGGACGCGACCGTTCCTTCCATGATCTTCAGCAATGCCTGCTGCACGCCCTCACCCGACACGTCTCGGGTGATCGACGGGTTGTCGGACTTGCGCGAAATCTTGTCGATTTCGTCGATGTAGACGATACCGCGCTGAGCACGCTCGACATTGTAGTCTGCCGCCTGCAACAGCTTGAGGATGATGTTCTCGACGTCCTCACCGACGTAGCCGGCTTCGGTCAGCGTCGTCGCATCCGCCATCGTGAACGGCACATCGAGAATGCGCGCCAACGTCTGCGCCAGCAGCGTCTTGCCGGAACCGGTCGGACCGATCAGCAGGATGTTCGACTTCGCAAGCTCAACATCGTTGTGCTTGGTCTGATGATTGAGGCGCTTGTAGTGGTTGTGAACCGCAACCGACAGCACCTTCTTGGCGTGCTGCTGACCGATCACGTAGTCGTCCAGAACCTTGCAAATTTCCTTGGGCGTCGGAATGCCGTCGCGCGACTTCACCAGCGAGGATTTGTTCTCCTCGCGAATGATGTCCATGCACAATTCAACACATTCGTCGCAAATGAAGACCGTCGGGCCCGCAATAAGTTTGCGGACTTCGTGCTGGCTCTTCCCGCAGAACGAGCAATAGAGAGTGTTCTTCGAATCGCTCGTACCGACCTTGCTCATTCCTGTCTCCGTCCGCCGCTCGATCTCAAATCTCTGGATCGTCCCATCCCGGCACACGCCGGCCTGACGTGTAGATAGGAGCAAAATCCATACCAGAAAAGACCCGGCACTCAAGTTGTCGCACGAATCACAAGGTTAATCGATTCCTTGATCGTCGTATCTTACATTGTCTAGCCAATCATGGTGCCATCCGACTATCAAGAATTCGCTAATCGGCGGAACATTAAACTTTGCTATTCTAGCTCGATTTGGCACATTTTCACGGCCATGAGCAGGCGATTTCATTGCAGCGTTGCGAGAATGACACGTGTTCGCCCCGCTGCGGAACTTTCAATGGCCAAGAATCCCCTTGAGCCCCGCGTAAATTGACCCAACTGCGGTAACCGTCACACCCGCCAACGGCCCCGCCGCACGGACAACGTCCTGGATAATCCGCGCACGGCGCCGAAGTTGCTCTTCACCGACATGCTGTCCCAGCATTCGCGCCATGCGATAGGCGGCAGCGTTCGGCTTTCCGCCGCGCATCATCGTGGTGGGCAATATCCGAAAGACCAGGTTGCCGAGCAGATTGCCCGTGCCGAAAGCCAGCGCGATGCTCGTGGTATACTCAATAACTTCTCGCCATTCGATCCACGACCCGGGCAAGATTGGCACACCGTCGTTGATGCCAGTCACAGCAAGCATGCAAATGACGCTGATGATCGCGGTAAGAAGGCCGACGATCATCGCGCCCCGAAATCCGACTTTCTGAATTGCGTAGATTGCCAACCCAAACGGCAGCGGAATGAGGACGGACGCAATCCGCAAATACAGCGGAGATACATTCAAGACGATCGTAACGATGATGTGCGCGGCAACGAGCAGGATCGTCGGGATCAGGATATAAGCAATGCTATGAATGGCAAAATACCTGACCGGGGAATGAAGCCGGTTGAGTTTTGCATTCACCTGATCGAGTTCGCGGCGCAGCTTATCGAGTTCCGCGACGATCTCCTGCACTTCCATGATCACGGGGCGCACGATCCGCAGATCACGCGAGCAATGCTTGCAGGCAAGCGCTTCATCCCTGACTGTTTCCGCACAAAACGGGCACTCCATCAGATGGCTCGTCGGCTTTTGATGAACACGGTCAGCCCCGCACCATTGAGACACGCCGTTTGCGTCGCCGGAAGAATTCAAGCTCCGACTTTGCTCGCGACAACTCTTCCCTCACCTGCTCTCGCTTGCGAATGAGTTCATCCCGTTCGGCGATCAGGGATTCCGGGACCGCAACGTCACGGCCACAAGAGCCGCACACGAGTGTCTTCGCGGGGATGGACGTTGCACAGAAGGGACACGCGATCGACATTGGGCGACTCAAGGCACGATTTTCAGGACGAAGCTCGTCGTCGCGGCACGACCGTCTGTATCCTTGAGATCGACACGCAACATATGATCGCCCACCGGCAACACGGCGGCAGGCATGTCGATGCCTGTGGGCTGGACGAAAGGCTTTACGCGCGACGTCAGATCCACGGCGGGATTCTTTATGTAAGTGATTTTCAGGGACTCCGTGTCAATCTTCGCCCCACCAAAGGATTCAAATTTCAGGCGGAACCGGATTGGCGAACGCGCCGTGCTGGTATCCGAAAGATATTCGATGCGAGGTCCACGTGTAATCCCGCGCGTTGTTTCTGAGGCAGGCTTCGGCGGCGGCAGCTTCGCCTCCTCCTCAGTAATCAAAACGTCGTTGGCATAAGCATGGGCCGAAGCGATCAAAGCGGTTCCGGCGAGCACGGCCACGCTGACCGCACGCAACAAATCTCGCATCATGAAATCTCCCGCCCGCAATGCCGACAAGTATAGCATAGCGGAAGAAGCCGAAAACAGGTTGGCGGCTGACGGTGCGGAGGGTTCAAACAAAAACGCGGACACCGATACCGGCGTCCGCGTTTCAAGATCGGCTTATTTCAAGCTGCGGGCAGCAATGCCCGCAAACTCAGAGCGGCTTCGGCGCCGCCTCCTCAGTGCGCTTGTCGATCACCTTGTCGACGATGCCAAACTCCTTGGCCATGTCTGCGGTCAGGAACTTGTCGCGCTCCAGCGCTTCCTCGATCGCCTTATAGGTTTGGCCGGTATGCTTGACGTAAATCTCGTTCAGCCGCTTCTTCAGGTTCAGGATTTCCTGCGCGTGCAGCATGATGTCGGTCGCCTGTCCCTGGAAACCACCGGAGGGCTGGTGAACCATGATGCGTGAATTCGGCAACGAGAACCGATTGTCCTTTTCGCCTGCGGCAAGCAAAAGTGACCCCATCGATGCGGCCTGCCCGGTGCAGAGTGTATGTACCGGAGGACGAATGAACTGCATGGTGTCGTAGATCGCCAGACCCGATGTCACCACGCCGCCTGGCGAATTGATGTACATCGAGATTTCCTTCTTCGGATTCTCGGCTTCGAGGAACAGAAGCTGCGCGACGACCAGCGTCGACATACCGTCTTCGACCGGACCGGTCAGGAAAATGATGCGCTCTTTCAGAAGGCGCGAAAAGATGTCGTAGGCCCGCTCGCCGCGGTTGGTCTGCTCGACCACCATCGGCACGAGGTTCATGTAGGTTTCAACGAGATCGCGCATTTATCACCTGAAGGTTGGCGGAAACGGACGCCTTGTGATGCAAAACGTATGGGCACTACAGATATGAGCCGATGGCCCGGCTGCAAGACCGGTGAAACCGGCATTGCATCGCCTCAAAGCAGCGTCAGTTGAAGCTGATTTCGAGCCAGCCTCGGAAAGCGAAGCGGATGCACCGCTTCGCCCATTTGGATCGTATCGTTAACGCGAACTCAATGCCCGCCTAGGCGCAACCGCGATCAGGCGGCTGTCTTCTCCTCGTCTTCCTTCAGCAGCTCTTCACGCGACACTTTCTTCTCGGTCACGTTGGCAAGCTCAAGAATGAAGTCGACGACCTTGTCTTCGTAGATCGGTGCGCGAAGCTGTGCGAGAGCGTTCGGATTGCTGCGATAGAAATCCCAGACTTCCTTTTCGCGGCCCGGCGACTGACGCGCACGATCGATCAGCGCACGGCTGACTTCATCGTCGGTGACGGTGATCTTGTTCTTCTCGCCAATTTCGGAGAGCACCAGACCCAGACGCACGCGGCGATCGGCGATCTTGTGATACTCTTCCTTGGCCGCTTCCTCGGTGGTGTTCTCGTCGACGAACGTCTTGCCGGTGGAATCCATCTCGGCCTTGATCGAGTTCCACATCAGGTTGAATTCTTCCTCGACCAGCGACGGCGGCGCATCGAAGCGGTGGGTGTCATCAAGACGATCAAGCAGAACCCGCTTGACCCGCTGGCGCGACGCGCCGGCGAACTCGACCACCAGCCGCTCACGCATTGCTTCCTTCAACTTGTCGAGCGATTCCATGCCGAGGGTCTTGGCGAACTCGTCGTCGATCTTCGACTCCTGCGGAGCTTCGATCAGGCTTGCGGTGGTCTCGAACTCGGCATCCTTGCCGGCCAGGTTCGGCGCGGCATAATTCTTCGGGAACGAGGCCTTGACGTTGCGGGTTTCGCCGGACGCGATGCCGATCAACTGGTCCTCGAAGCCCGGAATGAATGTGCCCGATCCGATCACGACCTGGATATTCTCGCCGGTGCCGCCATCGAACGGCACGCCGTCGATGGTGCCCTTGAACGCTACGGTGACACGGTCACCGGACTCGGCCTTCGCGCCCTCGTCTTTCGCGGCATACGGGCGGCTCTGATCGGCGATACGCTTCAGCGCTTCGTCGATATCGGCGTCGGTGACTTCAGCAACAGGCTTCTCGACGTTGAACGTCTTGAAGTCGGCCAGTTCGATCGCCGGCACGATTTCAATTGCGACCGAATAGTTGAGGTCAGATTTGCCGGCGAGGACCGCTTCGATTTCCTTTTCTTCCGTCGGCATGGTGACCTTCGGTTCGGTCGCCAGGCGGAAGCCACGCTCGGAGAAAATCCCTGCGTTGGTGTCGCGGATCAATTGTTCGACGGTTTCAGCGGCCACCGAACGGCCGTAGACCTTCTTAAGATGGGAGACAGGTACCTTGCCGGGACGAAATCCATTCATGCGGACCTTGTCTTTCATATCGACAAGACGTGCATCCACCTTGGCATCGATATCGGATGCCGGAACACTGACCTGAAATTCGTGCTTCAATCCCTCGGCGAGGGTTTCTGTGACCTGCATGGCGTCAATCTTCTTCCGGTCTGGCCCGGCCAGCCGGCCGAGTCGTTGTCAATGTGTTTGGACGATGCCGTTCAGCATACGCCAGTGGTGCGGAGGAAGCGTCCCACGACGACACGCTTCCTCCAAAATATCTTGCGCAAACGAAGATCGCGCTGGTGCGGGCGGAGGGACTCGAACCCCCACAACTTTCGTCACTGGAACCTAAACCCAGCGCGTCTACCAGTTCCGCCACGCCCGCGTAGCGCACATCGTCAGGCGGCACAGCCGCGAGCGGCGGGCTTATAACATGGGGCAACCGGTTCGCAGCAAAAAAATGGCTTTTGCAACGCGATCTTAGAACCGCAGCGACCAGACGCCCGCTGGACATCCCAGGTGGAAAGTGATCGGCATAAGGCATGACAAATCAGCTTTTTTCGGCCCCAAAACGAGCTTTCCTGGCGGGACTGGGTGGGCTCGCCCTGACGTCGGGACTGCGGCTTCCAGCCGCCGCGCAGGGCCGGCCGTCCCTCTCACTGCGGCTTCGGCCCGGAATAACCAAGCTGACGCCGAATCTGCCGGACAGTCCGATCTGGGCACTGGACACCGGCACGCCGGGACCGATTCTGCGCTTCAGGCAGAATGATGAAGTTCAGGCAGCATTTGCGAATGATCTTCCGACCCCGGTCGTTCTGAACTGGCTGGGAATCGACGGTGTGCAAGCTATCGAACCTCTGGCGGGTCAGGGACCTATCCCGTCCGGCGGACGCGCCAGTGTTACGGTGCCACTGCGCCACGCCGGCACATTCCTGGTGGACACCCGCTTGCTCGGCGACGGCAAGGAACGCCCCTCGCCTGCCTGCGCGCTGATCGTCGACGAAACGGAGAAGGTCGCGGTCGACCGGGACGAGGTGCTGCTGATCGAAGAGTGGCGGTTGAGGAGCGACGGGCGCGCAATCGCCCCCGGCACCCCTCTTCAAGGCACCACCGCGGCCTACACAGTCAACGGACGGCCCAGCCTCGATTTTACCCTGAAAGCCAACGAACGCCTGCGGCTGCGCTTCATCAATGGCTGCCAGCGCGCGCCGATCGGCCTCAAAATCGAGAACCACGACGTCCGCGTCATGGCGATCGACGGCCAGCCGGCGGAGCCTTTCTCCGCGCGCGACGGTCAGGTGGTACTACCGCCCGGCTCACGCGTTGACGTCTTCATCGACGCGACAGGCGCGCCGGGCACGAGTTCGTCGATCGTGCTTCATGACGGGACAGGACCGAGACCGATCGCCCGTCTGACGATGTCGAAGGATGCTCCTGTGCGACCCGGCGCCGCTGCCGCCCGCTGGACCACTGCCTTCCAACAATCTCCCCGCCCGTCTCAACCTTCAGGGCGCGCTGCGCGCGGATCTTTCGCTTGATCCAAATACTTCATGGGTCACCCCCATCGACTTCGCGACGACGTCTGCGCCCGTCTGTCGCGTCAAACGCGGACGTATCGTGGTGATGGCCATCACCAATCCCACCGCCGCGCCGATCACCTTCCGTCTCCACGGCCATCACTTCCGGCTGCTCGACCGCCTCGACGACGGCTGGAAGCCGTTTTGGCTCGACACGCTGCTGCTCACCGCCGGCCAAACTCAGCGCATCGCGTTCGCAGCCGAATATGGCGGGCGATGGCTGATCGAAGCGACGCCCATCGACTGGGCCGCGCCCCGCCTCGTGCGCTGGTACGCGGTCGAATAGCCAGTGTGGCGTCTCGCAATTGCCGATCACTCTTGCGGCTCGCCGGCAATTGCGAGACATACGCCACACTGGCATTTGATACTAGTGTCCCTATCGTCTCCGAATAACCGTGCGAGCACGCGGCAAATGGGTCGGCATTCGGAGACGGGACCTAGTAGGCGATATCCAACTCGTCATAGAGTGCGCGAAACACCGCAGGCAAAGCATCAGGGAGGTCTTCAGCGATCAGCCCTGGACCGAACTCCTGCGCCGCCTCGCCGTGCATCCACGCGCCGATGCAGGCGGCCTCGAACGCAGGACACGCCTTGCGCCAGCATACCCGCGATCATTCCGGCCAACACATCGCCGGCCCCGGCAGTCGCAAGCCATGGCGGTGCATTCGCTGTGATGGCCGCACGGCCATCCGGCGAAGCCACCACTGTGTCCGCGCCCTTCAGCAGAACAACGGCGCCCGATTGCTGCGCGGCAAAGCGGGCACGTTCGAGCTTCGCCGAACATTTTTCCGGCAACGCCTTGAACAGCCGCGCGAACTCTCCCTCATGCGGCGTGAGGACAACCTGCGCGCTGCTCTTCTTGATCATTCGGAAAAGAGATTCAGGATCGTCGGCAAAACTCGTCAATGCATCGGCATCAAGAACGACGGCCCGGCCCGCTCCGACGACCGCTTCCGCGAACTCGCGTGTCCGCCCGCCGATCCCAGCGCCCGGCCCGATCACGCAGGCATTGAGCCGCTTGTCCGCGAGAAAGTCCCTGAATTGATCCGGCGTATCGATGGCGCGGACCATCACCGCCGTCAAAGCCGCCGCATTGACCGCGAGCGCATCACGCGGCGACACCAGCGTGACAAGTCCCGCCCCGGCCCGCAGCGCCCCCCGCGCGGCAAGTCGCGCCGCACCGGTCGAAGCTAGATCGCCGGAGACCACCACCGCATGTCCGCGTGCATATTTATGGCCGTCGATTTGCGGAACGGGAAAGAGATCAGCCCAAAGGTCCGGGATGTTCTCGAAATTCCGCGGCGCAATGTCATCAAGCACGCCGTCTTCAATTCCAATGTCCGCGACATGGACCTCGCCGCACCGGACACGTCCCGGCAGCAGCAGATGCCCGGGCTTGCGACGGAAGAAGGTCACGGTGGCCGAGGCCTGAACCGCAACACCCATGACCTCGCCGGTGTCGCCGTTGATGCCGCTCGGCAGATCGACGCTGAGGATTGGAACGCCGCTCGCGTTCAGCGCCTCGATCATGGTGTAAGGATCGCCTTTGACTGGGCGATCGAGGCCCGCACCAAACAACGCATCGATAATCAACGCCGGCTTGCCGATGACAGCCAGGATCGCACGGCAGGATCGGTCCCTTCCATTGCTCCGCCGCCAGCGCGGCATCGCCTTTCAACGTCGCTCGATCACAGAGCAGAATGAGCGATACCTCGCGCCCTCGGGCTGCCAGTTCGGCTGCTGCGATAAAGCCGTCGCCGCCGTTGTTGCCCCGTCCTGCGACCACAAGGATCGAACCGTTGTCGGCGATCGCATCGGCAACCTCAGCCACCGCCCGCCCAGCGCGCTGCATCAGGACAAACCCGTTGGTACCGCCGGTGATCGTCCTTTGATCGGCTTGTTGCATTTCCTCAACTGTCAGAATTTCCATGCCGATTACCTGTTCGCTCCGCCTCATCCTGAGGCATTTTAGTCTTTGCCGGGCAGCCCATTTGTTAGGCATTTGCCTATTTTATAATCTCACGCCCCTCACAACATCTCATGGAAGATGACCGCTTCTCGCGTTAAGATTTTGACAACACTTACCAATCCCACCACCTTGAAACTTGGCATGGACCCTGCTTTTAGGGGCTGACGTGGGATGCGTTGCACCTGCCGCCGAAGCAAAAGGCGCATACAGCGGTCACCCACTTTGACGGCGATTGACCTGTTGAGAAATCACATTGAGACGTTAATCGCCTAGACGACACCACATGAGCCGCGCATCAACGCGCAAACGGAAGTAAAAGTGCACCCAGTCGAATTTGAAGTTCCGGGAGACGTTCAGTGAAAAAGATCGAGGCGATCATCAAGCCATTCAAGCTCGACGAGGTTAAGGAGGCTCTCCAGGAAGTCGGAATTCAGGGCATTACCGTCACCGAGGCGAAGGGGTTTGGCCGCCAGAAGGGCCATGCCGAGCTTTATCGCGGGGCGGAATATATCGTGGACTTCCTTCCCAAGGTAAAAATCGAGATTGTAGTCGGCGATGATCTTGTCGAGAAAGCCATCGACGCTATCCGGCGCGCCGCCCAGACCGGCCGCATCGGCGATGGAAAGATTTTTGTCTCGAATATTGAGGAAGCCATCCGCATCAGAACCGGGGAATCCGGGCTCGACGCCATTTAAGCAACCAGTTCCGCTCTTGCCTGCCGGCAACGGCACCTCGCCAGCCGGATTGCTGCGAGAACATCGACCACGAACGACCAACGACCAGACCAAGTAGACATAAGGGGTATTCATGAAGACCGCTAAGGACGTCCTCAAATCCATCAAGGACAATGACGTAAAGTACGTTGACCTGCGTTTCACCGATCCACGCGGCAAGTGGCAGCACGTCACCTTCGACGTGTCGATGATCGACGAGGACATCTTCGCCGAAGGTACCATGTTCGACGGCTCGTCGATCTCCGGCTGGAAGGCGATCAATGAATCCGACATGACGCTGATGCCCGATCCGACCACGGCGACGATCGACCCATTCTTCGCCGAGACGACCATGGTCATCACCTGCGACATTCTTGAGCCGAGCACCGGCGAGCCCTACAACCGCGATCCGCGCGGCATCGCCAAGAAGGCCGAAGCCATGGTGAAGTCCATGGGTGTAGGCGACACAGTGTTCGTCGGTCCGGAAGCTGAGTTCTTCGTGTTCGACGACGTGCGCTTCCAGACCACCCCGTACAACACCGGTTTCAAGCTCAACTCCTCCGAACTGCCGACCAACTCGGACACCGAGTATGAGGGCGGCAACCTCGGTCACCGCATCCGCACCAAGGCCGGCTACTTCCCCGTGCCGCCGCAGGACTCGGTGCAGGACATGCGTTCGGAAATGCTCGGCGCCATGGCGCGCATGGGCGTCAAGGTCGAGAAGCATCACCACGAAGTCGCCTCCGCGCAGCACGAACTTGGCATGAAGTTCGACACGCTGACCCACATGGCCGACCAGATGCAGATCTACAAGTATTGCATCCATCAGGTCGCGCACATCTACGGCAAGACCGCCACCTTCATGCCGAAGCCGGTCTATGGCGACAACGGCTCGGGCATGCACGTGCACCAGTCGATCTGGAAGGACGGCAAGCCGACCTTCGCCGGCAACAAGTATGCTGACCTTTCCGAGACCTGCCTCCACTACATCGGCGGCATCATCAAGCACGCCAAGGCCATCAACGCCTTCACCAATCCGTCGACGAACTCCTACAAGCGTCTCGTTCCGGGTTATGAAGCGCCGGTGTTGCTCGCCTACTCCGCGCGTAACCGTTCGGCTTCCTGCCGCATCCCCTACACCACCAATCCAAAGGCCAAGCGCGTCGAGGTGCGTTTCCCCGATCCGATGGCCAATCCATATCTGGCGTTCGCAGCGATGCTGATGGCTGGCCTGGACGGCATCAAGAACAAGATCGATCCGGGTCCGGCGATGGACAAGGACCTCTACGATCTTCCGAAGGAAGAGCTGAAGACCATCCCGACGGTTTGCGGTTCGCTCCGCGAAGCGCTCGAAAACCTCGACAAGGATCGCGCCTTCCTGAAGGCCGGCGGCGTGTTCGACGATGACTTCATCGACAGCTTCATCGAGCTGAAGATGACGGAAGTCGAACGCTTCGAAATGACCCCGCATCCGGTCGAATTCGAAATGTACTACTCGCAATGATGTCCCGCGCCTGACGGCGCGCTGCATCGGAAATACCAAAGGCGTCCCGCGAGGGACGCCTTTTTATTGGACTCTCCCGGTGAACTGAGGCTCCATAAGTCCGATAAGGCGCCATCTGCTCTTGATCCTCTATGCCCTTTCGAGGAAGAGTGCCGGCATTGCCGTCAGGGATGAGGACCGATTGTGACAACGCTTCCCGAGAACCGAATTCTCGCCCGCAACGATCTGGCATGGTCGATCGCCGTCGGCGGCATCGGTGTTGTCGCGTTTGCCGCCTTCCTGTTCTTCGCCTGGTACTTCGCCGCGACGCTGTTTCTGATCTTTTCCGGCGTCCTGCTGGGTGTCGCTCTCAACGCCATGACCCATTTATTGCGGCGCGTCGTCGGCGGCCCTCACCCGCTCCGGCTGGCAATCGTCTGCGTCGTTCTTGCTGGCCTGCTGTCCGGCGTGATCTTTCTCGGCGGCTCCACCATCGCGCAGCAGGCGACGGTGCTCAGCAACACGCTCAAATCGCAGTTGGTGACCGTCAAAGCGTTCCTTGAGCAACATGGCGTCGACACGAGCTATCTCGAGCTTGGCAATCCCACGCCGGCTGCCGGCACGACGTCGGATACCCCTGCTCCGTCATCATCCACACCATCCACACCGCGCAATCTTCCGAGCGCCGGCGCCCTGGCGTCGAGCGGCGGCGCCATCGTCAGCCAGACCCTGAAATTGCTTCTCGGGACGGTCAGCGCGGTCGGTAATTTCTTCATCGTGCTGTTTCTCGGACTTACCTTTGCGGCACAACCGAGCATCTACCGAAAAGGGCTGATACACATGGCTCCGGCGCGGCATCGCGCCAGCGTGACGGCCGTGGTTGATCGCACCGGGGACACGCTGGAACGCTGGCTGATCGCGCAGATCATCACCATGGCGGCGGTGTTTCTGGTGACATGGATCGGCCTGTCCGTGATCGGCATCCAGAGCTCGTTCATCCTGGGTATTCAGGCAGGCCTGCTGGCGTTCATTCCGACGGTCGGCGCGCTGATGGGCGGACTGATCATCGTGTTGGCGAGTCTTGCATCCGGCTGGGTGGCAGCGGCAAGCGCCTTCGTTCTCTTCCTCGGCGTGCACGCGCTTGAAAGCTATATCCTGACGCCGATCATCCAGCGGCAGGCGCTGGACATTCCGCCAGCCACGCTGTTTGCGTTCCAGATCCTGCTCGGCGTGGTGTTCGGACTGTGGGGACTGGCGCTGGCGCTTACCGCTGATGGCGATCGTGAAAGTCATCATGGACTTCCTGCGCCACGATAATGAAAAGCCGCCCGAATTCGTCGTGGCTTAAGCGGCGGTCGCTCGTCTTTCGGTTTCACAAGCAGCTCCCGCTCGGAGATGGCGACCGCGCTCGCAAATCCAGGGGGAAGCTTCAGCCCGCCAGCTATCGAAACATAAAGAAACGACAGTCTGACGGGGTGACAATCGGCCGTATGGACAGCCAGCAGTGTGAACGACGCTTTAGAACGTCGTCACCGTATTGGTATGCTCGACTTCTGGCGGCGAAGCGAAATGCGGCCCGACGAGCGCACGCCATTCGGTGAAATTGGCGGATTCACGAAAATCGACCGTATGGTTTTCCAGCGTCTCCCACTTGATATGCAGCCGGTAACGCGATGGCTTCTCGATCGAGCGGTGCAGTTCGAAGCTCTTCCAGCCCTTGCAGCGCTTGAAGATCGGCTCTGCCTTGGCAATCGCAGCCTCGAAATCCTTCTCGCTACCCGGCTTAATCTCGATCTGTGCAATTTCGGTGATCATGTTGTTTCCGCCCTTTTTGAGTGCGGAAAGGCTCTAGCGCAAAACCCCGTACAGGAAAAGAAAAAGGGCGCTCTCGCGCCCCTGTCGACGTCATATGCTCGTGCCCTCACAGGGCCATCAGCAGCAATCCTGACAAGATAAAGACGCAACCGATCAGTGCGACCGGCTGCCAGTCAAATGGAGCCTGGTAACGGCCTTCAGCACGCCGTGCAGCGATCAGCGCGCTCTCGTATTCATCGGATGTTGAGAACATGCAGGCGAAGCCCGCACGTGCCGTGGCGGCAGTCGCCTCAAGGGCGGACAAATCGGTGTTGGAATCGTGGGGGCGTGCAATGGACATGCCGAGACGGTATGGCGCGAATGGTAAATGAATGGTTACCGGAGCGCACACAAAACCAAATGTGCACGTTTCATGCTCGCGATTGTTTGACGCCGGCACGCTTTGTCCTCAGCGCCGAAAACTCGCAATGCGAATATCGGTTGGAGCGGCCTGAAAGCGGCGCCGGAAAGTGCGCTTAAGTTTTTAATCGCGCCCGAACGGCAAGCGGCCGGCGCGATCGCCATCGATTTCTGATAACCATTGACGCACGTAATCCGGAGATCAGTCAGATGCTTCGCCTGCTCGCAATCATCGTTGCAAGTTTATTCTTATCTCACCTCGCAATGGCAAAGCCCGCGACGAACCCAGCATCAAACGCAGCGCTGGAAGAAGTCCGGCAGTCATTCACCCTGGACGGGAAACCCATTCCTCCCGAAATATTTCGCGATATGGGAGATGGCGATATTGCAGATGGCATCAGCATCCTTGTGACTGTCGATCTCGAGGCCGCGATCGGCAGCAATCGCTATTACGAAGACATCAATAAATCCGGCGAATGGCTCGTCCAGAAGAAAGCCAACAAAGATGTGGCCAACGGCTGGGAGAAGTCCGGCTATCATTTTATCGGATCCACCTCCAACAAATTGCTCGTTGTCGTCACCAGCTACAACGGCGGTGGTTCAGGCACGTTTTACACTTTGCATATCCTGGATCTTGCTCCGGCCAAGGCGTTCAACTCTGAGGGACACGTTTACGAGCGGATCAATTTGACGACCGTACGAGAAATATCATTGGGTGACCGTTGGGACGGGACCGTCAAAATTTCCGGCAATTCGATCGAAGTGCAGACAACGAAAAACGGTCCGTCAGACACCAGCGGAAAAGTGTCGACGAGCAAAATCGAGGCACTTCGTCCGTGACGTCCGGACAGGCGAACCGGCATCCCTCCTATCGATAACGGTTTCGCCCGCTTGAGAAAACAAACGAGCGGAACCGCCCTACTCGATCAGCGCGACGAGATCGCCGGTGCGCAGCGTCTGCCCCGGTTTGATGCGGATCGAAGATACGCGGCCGGCAACGGGCGCGTGTACGCTGATTTCCATCTTCATCAATTCGATGATTGCGAGCGCCTCACCAGCCGTCACATGCGCTCCCTCGGCAACCAGAACCTTCCAGACATTTCCAGGCACTTCCGAGAACACGCCTGTGCTGCCATCAGGGACGTCGGCCGCAACCGGCTCCGCGTTGTTGAGATCATCCGTTACATCGTCGATGCGCAGCTCTTTCCAGCGCTGTCGCTCAGCCTCGAAAGCGGTCTGCTGCCGTTGTTTGAACGCCGCAATGCTGTCGCGATTGCTAACCAGACCTCTCGCATAGTCGGCGTAGGAAAATTCACTCTGTTCGATCTTGAGTGGATAAGCGCCATGCGGAAAGGCATCACGCGCCTCCAATAACTCCTCGGCACTGACAGGAAAGAATCGAATTTCGTCGAAGAAACGCAAAAGCCACGGGTGTCCCGGTTCGAACACCGGCGTGGTCCGCCACGTATTCCACACCTGAATGGTGCGACCGAACAGTTGATAACCGCCCGGCCCCTCCATGCCATAGATGCACATGTATGCACCGCCGATGCCGACGGCATTTTCCGGCGTCCAGGTCCGAGCTGGATTGTACTTGGTGGTGACCAGCCGATGGCGTGGATCGACAGGCGTCGCCACCGGCGCCCCAAGATAGACGTCACCAAGGCCAAGCACGAGATAGCTCGCATCGAAGACGATCCGCTTGACGTCTTCCTCGCTGTCAAGACCATTGATGCGCCGGATGAACTCAATGTTCGATGGACACCACGGTGCATTGGGACGCACCAGTTCCTGATATTTCTGCATCGCCAGCACGGCCTGTGGATCGTTCCACGACAACGGCAAATGCACGATGCGGCTCGGCACCTTCATTGCCTCGATCGGCGGCAGACTGCGTTCCAGCTCCTGCAATACGTCAAGCAATTTCCGGCGTGACAGCACTCCGCTGTCGTAGTGAATTTGCAGCGAGCGGATGCCGGGCGTGAGATCAATCAGCCCCGGTAGCTTTATTTGTGCAACGGCTTCCGCAAGAACATGCACGCGCATTCGCAGCGCGATATCAAGCTCCATCGGGCCGTATTCGACCAACAGGTTGTCGTCGCCTGCCCGCCGGTAGACGACAGGGATCGGGCCATCGTCGTAGCGGCCGACAATCGCCGAACCAAGGTCCGGGTTTGCCTTCAGCGGAACCGGCCCCACAACCGGATCATCTTTCCGCGCAGCCGCAATAAAGCGCACTTTGTCACCGGGCCTGAGCTGACCGGTCTTCCAGAGTTCGTCACGCGCCACCACTGCAGGACAAACAAAACCACCGAGACTTGGCCCGTCGGGGCCGAGAATGATCGGCATATCGCCGGTGAAATCGATCGAACCGACCGCATAGGCGTTATCGTGGATGTTGGACGGGTGCAGTCCGGCTTCGCCTCCGTCGGATCGCGCCCAGACCGGTTTCGGCCCTATCAGCCGAACGCCCGTGCGTGCGCTGTTGAAATGCACCTCATATTCCGCACTGAACAGAGTTGCGATGTCCTCATCCTGAAAGAAATCAGGCGCGCCATGCGGACCATAGACAACGCCGATCTCCCATTCACGGGGCAGCGAAGGACATTCCGCCGCCGCAAGCGCTCGCGGGTTTGTCAGGTGCTTGGGGTCGTGAGCGACATGCAGCACATCCCCCGCCTTGAGTGCACCAGTGGCATGACCGCCAAACGCCCCAAGTGTGAATACCGCACGTGAGCCGAGGATCTCCGGCGCGTCTAACCCGCTTCGTACAGCGAGGTAACAGCGTTGACCTCCGCCCTCGATCTTGCCGATCGCAAGCGTCTGACCGGCCAGCACCGCAACCGGCGCATTGTGTGCAATCAACACGCCGTCGAGCTTCGCCGACATTTGAGCACCGGCAAGACCAATCGTTGCATCCATATTGAACCGGAGCGTCGGCCCGTTGACTGTGAACTCCAGCGCAGCCGTCGCCTCAGGATTGCCGACGATTGTGTTGGCGAGACGAAATGAACGCTCATCCATCGGCCCGCTCGGCGGTACGCCAACGTGCCACAAGTGCAACCGTCCCGGTAATTCCTGCAGCCCGGACTGGGCGCCGGGTGCCAGGACATCGATTGTTCGTGGCGCAAACGAGAAATTGGCCAGCACATTAGTGGCGACACGACCGCTACGGAAAACATCCGAAGCTGCGATCGCGCGGAGATAGTCGAGGTTTGTCTCAATCCCGGCGACCGCTGACCTGTCGAGCACCTTGCCGAGTTTCTCAATCGCACCTTCGCGCGTATCCGCCGCGACGATCACCTTTGCCAGCATGGGGTCGTAAAACGGCGTGACTTCGACGCCGGTTTCAATCCAGCCGTCAACGCGCGCATCATCCGGGAAGTCAACACGCGTCAACCGCCCCGCGCTTGGACGGAATCCGGCATTGGGATTTTCAGCGTAAACGCGCACCTCGATGGCGGCTCCCTTCGGCGCGTGGATTTCCGCACCACTCAGGACATCTTCGCCAGCGGCCTGCCGTATCATCCACTCGACCAAATCAACGCCGAGTACCGCTTCGGTTACGGGATGTTCGACCTGCAAACGGGTATTGACCTCCAGAAAATAGAAGTCTTCCCGCTCGACATCGTAGATGAACTCCACAGTCCCGGCCAATTCATAGGCGACACTCTTGCCCAATGCGATCGCAGCCTGATGAAGCCGCGCACGCATCTCATCACTCAGCCCCGGAGCTGGCGTCTCCTCGATAACCTTCTGATTGCGTCGTTGCAGTGAACAATCACGCTCGCCCAGTGCAACCACATTGCCTTTGCCGTCACCGAAGATCTGCACCTCGATGTGCCGCGCCTCGGCGACAAAGCGTTCGAGATAAACCCGAGCATCGCCAAAACTTGCTCGTGCCGTGCGTTGCACGGCTCCAAAGCGTTCGCGAAGCGCATCGGCGGCGTAACACAACTGCATACCGATGCCGCCGCCACCCGCGGTGCTCTTCAGCATCAACGGATAGCCGACGTTCTCAGCCTCGCCCAGCGCCTCCTCAACGGTCTCCAGTAGTCCCGATCCGGGCAGGAGTGGAACGTGGCTGAGGCGAGCGATCTCGCGTGCCTTGTGCTTTAAGCCGAACGCGTCGAGGTGCTCCGGCCGTGGGCCGATAAAGGCGATACCATGCTGCGCCAGCTTCTCTGCGAAGAGCCGGTTTTCGGAGAGAAAACCGTATCCTGGATGCACCGCTTGTGCGCCTGTCTTCAGGCAGGCGGCAACAATCGCATCGACGTTGAGATAACTCTCCGTCGCAGCTGCGGGGCCAACGCGGACCGCTTCATCCGCATCGAGAACCGGCCTCGTGAACCGATCCGCATCGGAATAAACCGCAACCGATGCAATACCCATACGACGCAGCGTTTTGCCAATGCGCCCGGCGATTTCGCCGCGATTGGCAATCAGGACTTTGCTGAACATGTGATTAGTCCTCTTGCGCTTCGAAGATCACCACCTGAATCGGCGTTGGAAAAAAGCCGTTACAAGGGTTATTGATCTGCGGGCAATTGGAAATCAGGCACAGCACATCCATCTCGGCGACCAAGTCGATGTAGTCGCCGGGCTTTGAGACGCCATCGACCACGGTGACATTCCCGGACGGATCGATCGGCACATTCATGAAAAAATTCAGGTTCGGAACGATGTCCCGCTTGGACATGCCATGCTTGGCAGCCTCGATCAGAAAATTCTCCCGGCAGGCATGAAGGTACTTGGTGCCGTGACCGAAACGGACCGTGTTGCTTTCGCAAGAGCACGCACCAGCACACGTGTCATGCAGACCACACGTATCCGCCGTGACGCGCAACATAACGCGCCCCTCATTGGACATGATGCGGGTGCCGGTGCTGACATAGGCTGAACCCTGAGCGCGCAGGGTGTCCTGTCCACTATAGCGCTCCTGCAGATCGTCAGCGCAGTAGAACAGCGTATCGACCGCCTGCTGGCCATGGCTGTCGATAATGCGCAGGGTCTGCCCCTTGCGGATGATCGCCGACCACGGCGCGCGGGCGGGAATCTCGGTCTCGAGTACGATGCGTCCGGAGACGGGAACGGAATGAATGGTCATTGCGCTTACCCCGCCACGCTGGAATTCAGGAAGAAGGCATTGTTCTCGAACGCACGAGCGGCTTCCGCGCTGGCCGTCCGGCACAGATCGCCTTGCGCGGGCGCTTCTGCCTGATACCGCGTGATCTCAACATCGCCGGGATCGTAGGATGAGGAAGGATCAAGCGGGTGCGGACAGTTGGACAGCGCCACCACGAGGTCCATCTCGGCGCGCAGGTCGATGAAATCGCCGGCGTTGCGACGATCCTCGTTCCACTGAAAACGCCCTTCGCCATCGACGCTCACAGGCGCAAAGAAGCTCAGGCACGGATGAACATCGCGCCGATCCAGTCCGAGCTTTCCAGCTGCGAGAATAAAATTGTCGCGGGTATTGCGAAGTGTACCGTCTGTATAACGAGCAGCGTTTGTGGCTGCCGTGGAAGCGCCCGCAATGGCGTCATGTGCGCCGCCGGTCGTCTCCTCGACAATGCTGAACAGCACGCGTCCCATGTCCGAGAGAATGACACGTCCCTTGCGGAGACTGGCCGCCCATTGGATCTTGATGGTGTCGGCATGATTGAGCCGTTCGCTGGTGTCGGCCCGGCTCCATGCCAGCAGGCTAACGCAGGAGGTCCCGCGCGTATTCACGAGCCGCAAGGCCTCACCGCGGTTGACGCGCGTCGTCCAGTACCAGCCGCCGGGAATGACCTCGCGGTGAACGATTGCCTCTGCCGGAATAGGCGCTCCATTGCGCTGTGTTGGCGGCGGCAACGCTCGCGGTGCTTGCCCCTGCCCCGCAGCCTTCAATTCCTCATAGCGCTTTCTATTGGCCGCGACTTCGGCCTGCTGCTCCTTGGTCAGGATCATGGTTTGCCCTTTCTCAGACAAGCGCCGGGTCGTCCCGGCTCATGCTCCCTGTGTGGCCGGGTCGTCCCGGCCAGAGCGAAGTGAAGGTTGTGTCGGTTCGGCAATGCGACGCGGATAGATTTCCAGATCGCGCGAAATGGTGGCGCCATAGCGCTCGCGTTCTTCCGGCCGGTTGCGATCGCGCTCAAAAGCGACCACTCGTGTGGCCAACCTGAACGCCTCGCTCAGATCGTGTGTGACCATGACGACCGTGAGTTCGGTTTCATTCCACAGCCGTTTCATGAGCACATGGATATCGGCCCGTATCCCCGGGTCGAGCGCGCCGAACGGTTCGTCCAGAAGCAGGATCTTGGGTCCGCGCATGATCGCCTGCGCCAGTGCCAACCGCTGCTGCATCCCGCCCGAAAGCGCTGCCGGATATTTATTTTCGTGGCCCGCGAGACCCACCTCCACCAGCAAAGCCATTGCTTCGTCAATCGCAGCTCGACGCGCAACACCGAACAGACGGCCCGTGATCTTTGCATGCTGCAGTTCTCGCCCAAGCAAGACGTTTTGCAGCACCGTCAGATGCGGGAAAACCGAATAACGCTGAAACACCACTCCGCGGTCGGCATCAGGCTCCGGAGCCAGCGGCAGGCCGTCCACCAAAATCCGGCCCCGGGTTGGACTTTCCTCACCGAGCAGCATCCGAAGAAACGTCGTCTTTCCGCATCCTGAAGGTCCGACAAGCGCAACGAAGGCACGTGACTCCACAGTTAGCGAAATTCGCTCGAGCACAATGTGATCGCCGTACTCTTTCCAGACGTTGTCAAAGCGGATCCCGCTCATTCCGCCCTCACCGACGCAAACCATGGAAACAGCTTGCGTTGCAAAACGCGCAGTCCGGTATCCATCAGGAAGGCAAGCAGGGTGATCCAGATGACATACGGAATAATGACATCCATCGCGAGATAACGACGGACCAGAAAGATCCGATAGCCGAGCCCGGAGTCCGAGGCGATGGCTTCCGCCGCGATAAGGAAGAGCCACGCCGGCCCAAGCTGAAGACGCAGCGAATCCAGCAATCGAGGCAGAATTTGCGGCGTCACGACACGCAGCGCCATCTGCCAGGTCGAGGCGCCGAGCGTCTGCGCCTTGATCAATTGCTCACGCGGCAACTCCTGCACCTTCATGGCGAGATCACGAATGATGCAGGGCAGCGTACCGATCACGATCAGGGCAATCTTCGAATTTTCACCGAGCCCCATGACAATGAAAAGTATCGGCAGCAATGCCAGTGGCGGGAACCATGGACATCACCGAGACGAACGGACCCAAGAGTCCATTCGCCGCAGGCAGCAATCCGATCACGATTCCGAGGACCAGCGCGGCGGCCGTCGAAATCGTCAATGCGGAAAATAGCCGGCCAAGACTAGCGAGCGTATCGGAGAGCATCAAGTAGGTGCCGGTACGCGTGTCAGCCTGAAAGGCCATTTGCTTCACCGCCTGCGCCATACTCGACAGCGCAGGCAGCAGTTTGTCGTTCGGATTTTCCGTAAGCCTTGCATTCGAACCGGCGAAATAAGCGACTGCCAGCAGCACAAACGGCAGTGCGGCCAGATAGAACCTGGCTTGCCTGCCTGGCCGGATGTTGACGAGTCGCACGGATTTTCTCCTGTTCGAAGACGAGGCCGACGATCCGCTCAGAGCTTGCCGGTGGCGGCAGCATCCATGTAAGTGGCATCGAAACGCAGCTTCACGTTGGTCTTGTCGCCAAGCACCGACTTGTCGCCCAGTTCAATGCCGACCGCGTCAGCCGATTTCGCGCCTTTGCCGAGAAGCTCCTTCTCGAACAGGAATTTCCGCACGTGGTCCATGGTCGTGCCGACGGTTGCACTCTTTGTGAAGGCTTCCGCATCGGTGGGTTTGTCAAACAGGCGCGTGGACGCCAGCTGGCTCTCGAAGCCGGCAAGATCGGTGCCTGACGCTTTGGCCATGGCCTCCTTCGCGGCCTTGCCGTCAGCGCCTGCAGCATTCATTTTGGCAATCGTCTCGTACCAGATGCCAACCAACGCCTTGGCAAAATTCGGATTGTCCTTCACCACCGCGGTATTGGCGACCATCAGGTCCATGATCTCGCCCGGAATCTGCGAGGAATCGAAAACCTTCTTTGCATCCGGCGAGCCGAGAATTTCCGACACAATCGGATTCCAGGTCACTACGGCGGTGACTTCCGGCGTCTTGTAGGCAGCAGCAAGATCCGCATCAGACGTGTTGACGACCTTGATATCTTTCTCCGCCAGCTTCTTGCTCTCAAGGGCGCGCGCAAGCAGGTAATGCGAGACCGAGAATTCAACCAAATTGACTTTCTGTCCCTTGATCGCCGCCAGATCGGAAGCGCCCTTCAGAATGACTGCGTCATTTCCGTTGGAAAAGTCTCCGACGATCACCGCAGTGGTGTCCACGCCGCCCGCAGCAGGAATCGAAAGGGCATCCATGTTGGTAATGGTCACGGCATCGTAGGCGCCAGCCGTATATTGATTGATCGATTCAACGTAGTCGTTGAACTGCTTCACTTCGATCGTGATGCCGTATTTGTCGGCCCACTTCTTTACGATACCGGTATCCGCCGCATACCCCCACGGCATCCAGCCGACATAGATTGACCAGCCGACCTTGAAATCCTTCTTGGGCGCAGCGCTGGCAGTCGAAACCGCGGCAGCAGCCAGCGCCGATGCAAAAACGACTGAACGTACCAAGGATGTGAGTGTGTTCATTGCCGATCCCTCTTGTAAAAATTACAAAAAGGGAGTGGCGACAGACCATCGCTCCGCCAATCCCTTGGCTAACGAGGTCTCCCGGGCTTTTGTCCCGCCGTGCACCCGTGGGGATGTCTCCCCCACAAGCGGCCGCTCTCGGACCAGCACCTTGCCTTGCGCAAAGTCGGAACCCTAGCAACCCAACTCAAGGTAACTGATGCACGAGACGTGCCACGCCGGGGTCAACTGAAAAGCCTATGATTTCCTGAAACCTAGCGTGGTCGGTTTTGCAAATGACCGCCGTCGCCTTGAACCAATGCCTAATTCATATGCAATCGATGCACTGAAATCGAACTGGTGTTTGGTAACGAACCAGCGCAGCATTCATGCGAGGACAGATCGGCATGGGTTCATATCGTTACACGAGCTGGATGCGCGGGATGCTGAATGCCTTTTGGCGCGGCATGCACGGAAGATTTGGCCTGCCTATTCGCAACAGGCAGGACCCCGCGTCCTGAGCGACGAGTTTCGGCGGTTGATCGTTGCCGATCATGACGTTGCGACAGATTTCGCACACGTGACCGGACTCCAGATAATTTCCTGAAATCCCGCTCTCTCAGGCAGCCTTCCGTCCGTGATGGCTGTGCAGCCGAAGCGACAATTCACGGCGGATGTCGTTGAATTCCGAGGCGACGACATCACGCGGACGAGGCAGTGAGATTTGCATCTCGCTGTCGATACGGCCGGGCCCTGGCGACATGATGACAATCCGATCGGCGAGAAAGATGGCCTCCTCGATCGAATGCGTGACAAACAACACCGTCAAACCCGTGCGCTGCCAGATTTCAAGCAGCTCATCCTGCAAGCGGTCGCGCGTCATCGCGTCGAGCGCGCCGAAGGGTTCGTCCATCAGCACCATTTCAGCGTCGTTTGCCAGCACGCGTGCGATGGCCACACGCTGCTTCATTCCGCCGGACAACTGATGCGGATAGGCATCAGCGAACCGCTGCAAGCCGACCAGCGAAATAAAGCGCTCCACTGTGTCGCGGACCTCTTCCGAAGGGCGCCCTCGTGACTTCGGTCCAAAGCCGATGTTGCCGCGAACCGTCAACCAGGGAAACAGGCCATAATCCTGAAACACCATTCCCCTTTGCGGCCCCGGCCCTTCAATCGGCATGTCCCACATCAGAGCCTCGCCCTGTGTCGGCGTCTCGAATCCCGCAACGATCCGCAACAACGTCGACTTGCCGCAACCGGACGCTCCGATCAGGCAGACGAACTCGCCCTTGTTCACGCGCAAATTGGCATCGCGCAAAGCATCGATCCGCTGTCCCTGCATTTCGAATTGCTTGCTGACACCGCGGATGTCGAGAATAGGTACAGGTGTTCTAGACAAAGTTCGGACTCCAACGAAGAAGACGGTTTCCGAGCCATAAAACTGCACGATCGGAAAGAAACCCGGCCACACCGATCACGATCATCCCGGAGATGACGATTTCAGTTCGCGACAGCTGGCGCGCTTCCATGATGATCGCGCCGAGCCCGGTTTGGACGCCGGTCATTTCGCCCACAACGATCACAACCCACGCGAAGCCAAGACCAAGCCGCAGACCCGTAAAGATGGCTGGAAGGCTCGCCGGCAGCACAACGCGAAAAAACTGTGCCGATCCTTGGCATCCGAGCATGCTCGCCGCTTCGAACAATCTCGGATCGACTGAGCGCACGCCGAATATCGTGTTGACGAGAATGGGATAGAACGCCCCGAGACAAACCAGAAAGAACGCCGACTTCGGACCAAGGCCGAACATGATCATCGCAAGCGGCAGCCACGCCGTGACGGGGATCGGCCGCAGAATTTGCAACGTGGGATCGAGCAAGCCACGAACAAGCGCAATCCTGCCGATCATGAGGCCGAGCGGTATCGCGGCAGCAAGCGCGATGGCAAAGCCGCCGTAAACACGGCCAACCGATGCAAACAGGTGCGTGAGCAACGTGCCGCTGTAAGCGTCGTCGTTGATTCCGCCGAATGCGAGGTCGTACATCGCGAGTGCGACTTCGCTCGGCGGAGGAATAAGGCTGTACTTGCGTCCGTAAGTTGCCAGATGCCAGATGACCAGCATGGCGACCGGGAATATGATCGCCAGCAATGGTCCACGCGCGCGCTGCCAGACGGGAGCAATCCAGTTGGATTTCGCCGCCGGTTTCGTAGCGACCGGCTCAAGCATCGTGTCGAACGACGCACTCAAGCCTGCTTCTCCATTTTCTTGACAAAGCTCGTATCGAAGAAATTGGCGAAGTCGGGCAGCTGCTTGATCTGCTTCAGTTCGAGCATGTGCTCGGCATAGGTCTTCGATTGCTTGATTTCCTCGTCGCCGAACTTCCAGGTGAGTTCAACGTTCGGCACGGATTTCTCAATCGCTTCCTTCTTCTGTCCGAGCTTCGCAATCGCCATCGCCGCCATCTGATCGGGGTTCTTCATGGCGTATTCCGAAGCCTGACGATGGATGTCCAGAATGACGCTGGTGATCTTCGGATTGTTTGCGAGCGTATCCCGGTGCGCGCCGAACACCATGTTGAGCGAGCCCATCGCCGTTCCGTAAGGGTACTCCACGATCTTCCCCACGCCCGCAGCGAGGCTGACGCCGGGACCGGGCTCTGCCCCAACATAGGCGTCGATATCGCCACGCGTGAGCGCGAGATGCATTTCGCTGAACGAGACGCGTACGGGGGTAATGTCCTTGATGGATATCCCTTCCATTCGCAGGCGCTCCAGGATGAAGACCTCCTGCGTCGACCCCGGCCAGATCGCGACGCGCTTGCCCTTGAGGTCCTTGATCGAATTGATACTGGAATCCTTGCCCGCGACGACCGCCATGCCGCGGTTGCACGCGCTGGCGATGACCACGATCGGTTCTCCAGCAGCGGCGCCAAGCGTGGCTGCCGCAATACCAAACATGCCGAAGTCGACACTCTTGGTCACCACCGCGTTCTTGCCCTCGGTCGGGCTTTCAAATGGGATGACGTCCACGCGATATCCGGCAGGCGTGAACTTGTCGTAGAAGTAAGGCGCGATTGAATGGATGAGCTTGAGTGCGCCCATCTTGATGACCACCGGCTCATCTGCACGAACGATGGATGGCGCCGCGATCGTCGCCATGCCCATGCCTGCACCGATGAGAAACTCGCGACGACGGATCATACCTTAACTCCTAGCTGAGTTGATCAAATGGCCGCAGGACACGGCAGTCCCCATCTGCCATGCAATGTCCGTTCCAATTTTTTGATGCTGTTTTAGGGGTACGTCCGCGACACCAGCCAGGACCACGAAGAAAGCCGCCCTAAACGGAGCCGTTTTTTCTGGCGCGACGATCAGGCGATGGGCGGACGATATCTGGGAAATCGCCTCCTATCGAATTGCATACAATTCAGTCAGACCTAACACTATAATTCTAATGAAGAATTTGTCGCACTCACCCAAGGCGCGCCATTCGTTGTATCTATTGTAGGCACTCGAATGGTCTCCCGATCAACGATTTGCATTTCTGTTTTGAAAAGCTCTTGAATGTTCTCACCAATAGGTCTGCTGGGCGGTATTAACGATCTCGGACAAGGTGTCCGTTGGGATCCTTCTCAGCTTGCGTGGGAAGCCGAACGGCGGGCAGCATGTCTGGCGCATACGGGCATCGGTCGCGGTTCGATGGTTGCGATTGCCCATGGCGGCAGCGCGCGTTTTTTTGCCGATCTGCTTGCGACATGGCGCCTCGGCGCGACGGCGATCTGTCTCGACAGCACATTGACCACCCCCGAACTCAAGACGGTGCTCGCGTTTGTTAAGCCGGCGGTATTGCTCGCTGATGGTGCAGACATATCGCGCGATGTGCCGGTAGCGGTTCTCAGGCTTGCGGATATGTCCTCCGACGTGACCGTAGCCGCAGCGGAGTTCAACGCTGCAGATCCAGCACTGATCTTGTTCACCTCTGGCACGACCGGCGAGCCCAAAGGGGTGGTGCTCAGTTTTGGCGCCTTGAGGACCCGTCTTGCGTTGAATGCCGAAACTATCGGCGGCGCCGCATTGGCGCGGAAGCATCTAACCACGGGAGACGCTGACTATCGCCCCAGCACGAAACCGAAGGCATGATCGAGGCGCCCGGTAATGCGCCCTAACTAAACCACCTGCTTTGCTGCCGCCGGCATTCCAAGCGTCTTCACGAGCAACTGCAATGCGGTGCCCAGTTCTGCCCGGTTGCGAGCTGCACCAAGACATATCCGGACAGCGTGCGGTGGAGGCTGATCAACGGCAAACGCCTCGCTCCCGACGACGGCAAGTCCTTGCCGAAACAGTTCAGTCACGAAATCGGATCTGTTCCAGTGACCGGGCAACGGTAGCCACAGATGATGCCCCTTCGGATGCGCCGAGAAAGGATGGTCTTTCAGAATTCGAGCAGCGAGTTGTTGGCGCCCGACAGCCTCGTTTCTGATCGCTGTGATGATTTGCTCAGCCATTCCTGAGCGAAGCCACTCCATGACGAGGGCGCTCATGAGGGGCGGCGCCATTTGTGTCGTAGCTTGCAAGCTCTGCCTGAGAGTCTGCGCGGTCGACGTATCAGGCGCCAAAAGAAATGAGAACTCTCAACGCCGGCGCAATGCACTTCGACAGGCTCACGGTGAGAAATGTCTGTTTTGGCAGGAGCTCCGCCATCAGCGGCAAGGAAGGCTCAAGCGCTCCGTATGCGTCGTCTTCGATCAGCATCGTGCCTGCCTTTCGCAGCACGTCAGCGACTTCATTTCGACGCAATGGTCCCATCGTCGCCGTCGTCGGGTTATGCATGGTCGGAACGAGATACACCGCCTTCGGCTTGTGATGCTCGCAGGCCTTCGACAAGGCATCAGGTAAGACGCCCTGCTCGTCCATCGCAACACCGACGAGACGAACGCCGAGCCTTTCCGCAGCGGCTTTGACACCTGGAAAGGTCAGTGACTCGGTGAGGACCACGTCACCTGGTGAGACAAAGGACAGCAGAATATTGAAGATGGATGATTGGCTGCCCGGGTAGACCGCAATGCGATCGAGCGGCGCATCCGGCATACGCGAGCGCAGCCAGGTTGAGACGACGTGTCGATCCTCTTCGCTCCCACCCGGTTGCTGATAGTTCAGAAAAGACGATAGCCCCGCTCGTTTATGAATCGATGCCAGCCCACGCTCGATATGCGTATCGAGAGCTGCTTCGATTGGTTGTGGCGGTACATTCATTGAAAGGTCGATTTTGACGGCGAGAGGGATATCCGCCGTCGCGCGCGCAGTGGTTTCCGACACGAATGTGCCCTGCCCCACGCGCGCAATGATAAGGCCGCGGTGCCGAGCATCGCTGTACGCTCGCGTCACTGTTGTTAAGTCTATGCCCAGTGCCTGTGCCAAGGCGCGGTGTGTCGGCAGTTGCTGGCCGCGTCTTAAGCGGCCGCTTGCGATATCGGCTTCGATTGCGTCCGAAATCTGCCGATAAACCGGACCGGCGGATTCAGAGGTTGTAGGGATCCAATCCATGCAATTCCCCGACATTCCGTTGATGTTTCCATACAAATGATTATTGTATGGACACAAGTCAGTCAAGGAGGTCAGCCATGCGCGACCAGGACCCGATTTCCCTCTCTCAGGCCATGTGGCGTGGCTTTCTCTGCAAGTGCCCGAACTGCGGAAAGGGACGCCTGTTCGGCAAGTTCCTGAAGGTCGCGGATCATTGCGAAGTGTGCGCCGAGGAGTTTCATCATCACCGCGCGGACGACTTTCCGGCTTATCTTGTGATCGTTGTCGTCGGACACATTATCGTGCCGTTGATCCTCGCCGTCGAAACAGCCTACGCGCCGCCCTATTGGCTGCAGTTTGCGGTTTGGTTGCCGTTGACCCTGTTCAGTTCACTCGGGCTGCTGCAACCGACGAAGGGCTTGGTTGTCGGATTTCAGTGGCAAACAGGAATGCACGGTTTCGAAGCCTCAAAGATGCGCAGATTAAAGGAAGCCGCGGAGAGCGCTGAGCACGGCCAAGTGCCGGCCTGAGTACGGACGACGCCGCGGCCAATCTTCGAAACAATCGAGATCGTGCAAGAACATGCGTTCTTCTGAAAGCGTTATACAGTCGTCAGTGCCGACAATGCAGCGCGCGCTAATGACTGATCATCCAAGGTCGAGCGGTTGGGAAGCCCTTCGCGCCGCTGCGCGTTTTGGTGACAAGGCGCGAGGCCTTGCCTGAGCAGCAACCACAACCGGGCCCGTGCGAAGCCTTGTACTCGCCAAGGGTCTTCGGAGCATTGGCGCTTCGTTCATTGGTAGCGTGAGCCTTGCGCTTGTCCGCCGGCATGCAGGCAAAGTGCGGTGCGGTCAGGATGATTCGCGGCGCTACCAGCGCACAATGCGGGCAATCCTGCGGATCATCGCATTCAGCCATCGGCCGCATGTCGGTGAATGGCCCGCAATCGTTACAAAGATATTCATAAACCGGCATCGATGCTCTCCCCGCGCTTGCCGTTAAAACCTTGCACGGGACTGCCAAAGCCGTCCCGTGCTGCCCCCGCTCACTTGTCTTGAGACAGCGGCATGTCGATGCCGCCCTTGATGTGTTTGATTGGGCCCGACGACGACGGCATGATGTCGAAGTCGAAGATCTCCGTCGGGAGCCACAGTGTGGCGCACGCATTCGGCACGTCGACGACGCCCGAAATGTGTCCCTGAACCGGCGCCGTTCCGAGGATCGAGTAGGCCTGCGCGCCGGAGTATCCGAACTTCTTGAGATACTCGATGGCATTCAAGCAGGCCTGACGATAGGCGATATGCACATCGAGATAGTGCTGCTTGCCCTGCTCGTCGACGGAAATGCCCTCGAAGATCAGATAGTCTTTGTAGTTCGGCGTGACCGGCGACGGCTTGAAGACCGGATTCTTGATGCCATACTTCGACACTCCGTCTTTGATGACATCCACCTTGATATGCAGCCAGCCTGCCATTTCGATCGCGCCGCAGAACGTGATTTCGCCATCGCCCTGGCTGAAGTGCAGGTCACCCATCGAGAGACCGCCGCCCGGCACATAAACCGGGAAATAGATCTTGGAGCCGCGCGACAGGTCCTTGATGTCGCAATTGCCGCCATGCTCGCGCGGAGGCACGGTGCGCGCGCCCTCAGCAGCCGCCTTCGCCTTGGCGTCGCCCTTGAGCCGGCCCATATGGGCCGTCGGTCCGAACGGCGGATTGGCCAGTCCAGGCACGCGCGTCGGGTTGGTTGCGATGAGCGCAGTCTCGCGCTCGTTCCAGGTGGAGAGCAACTTCGGGTCGGGCAAACAGCCGATCAGGCCGGGATGGATCAGGCCGGCGAAGTTGACGCCTGGGATATGCCTCGAGGACGTGTACATGCCTTTGAAGTCCCAGATCGACTTCTGCGCGAGCGGGAAGTGATCGGTCAGAAAACCGCCGCCGTTCTTCTTTGAGAAGAAACCGTTGAAACCCCAGAGGCTCTCCTTCACCGGGCCGACGTCAAGCAGATCGACCACCAGCAGGTCGCCCGGCTCGGCCCCCTTCACGCCGATCGGGCCGGAGAGGAAATGCACGATCGAGAGGTCGATATCGCGAACGTCGTCAGCCAAGTCGTTGTTCTTGATAAAGCCGCCGGTCCAATCGTAGGTCTCAATGATAAAGTCGTCACCAGGATTGACCCATTCGACCATGGGAATGTCAGGATGCCAGCGGTTGTGGATCTTGTCGTTCTCATAAGCCGACTGAGAAAGGTCGACCTTGATCAGTGTATCTGGCATTTAAAAGCTCCCCTTGGTTACAGTGACATTGAGTTGAAGACTTAGACGGACAAATATTTCGCGACCTGAGCGGCATCGATCCCTTCGCGGGCTTCGTCGCGAACGATCTCGCCGTTCTCAATGACAAGAACCCGATCAGCGACGTCGAGCGCGAAGCTCAGAACCTGCTCGGACACAATGATCGACAGACCACGTTCATCGCGGATACGCTTCAACGTGCGAGCCATCTCGCGAATGATCGACGGCTGAATGCCTTCGGTCGGCTCATCCAGCAGCAGCACCTTCGGCTTGGTGGCAAGTGCGCGCGCAATGGCGAGCTGCTGCTGCTGGCCGCCGGACAGGTTGCCTCCGCGCCGCGCCTTCATTTCAAGCAGCACCGGAAACAGCTCGTAGATGTCGCCCGGCACTTCCTTGTCGCCTGACGTGACGAGCCCTGTTTCGATGTTTTCCTTCACCGTCATGGTCGAGAAGATCATGCGGCCTTGCGGCACATAGGCGAGCCCCTTCGCAACCCGCTCATAGCTCTTGAGCTTCGTCAGTTCGGCGCCCTCCATCGCAACCGAGCCGCTCTTGGTAGGAATAATTCCCATCAAGGACTTCATAAACGTGGTCTTGCCCATGCCGTTACGGCCCATGATCGCAACGATCTCATTAGGCGCGACCGAAACGTTGAGGCCATGAAGAACTTCGCTTTGTCCATAAGCGACGTGAAGATCCGAAATCGCCAGCATTGCGTGTTCCTTGTGGCTCAGTGACCGAGATAGACTTCGATGACCTTGGGATCGTTCTTGACCTTCTCCATCGAGCCTTCCGACAGAATCTGGCCCTGATGCAGCACGGTCACCTTGTGCGCGATGTCCTCGACGAACTTCATGTCGTGCTCGATCACCAGAACCGAACGATCCTTGATAATACGGTTGAGCAGTTCGGCGGTCTTGACGCGCTCACTGACGCTCATGCCGGCAACGGGTTCGTCCAGCATCAGAAGATCGGGGTCCTGAATCAGCAGCATCCCGATCTCGAGCCATTGCTTCTGTCCGTGGCTCAGCAACTCCGCACTCATGTTCAGACGATCTTTCAGGAAGATCGCTTCCGCCACCTCTTCCACCCGCTCGCGGACGGCAGCATCCCGTTTGAAAGTCAGAGCTCCAAACACAGTGCGTCCGCGTGGATAGGAAATCTCAAGATTTTCGAAAACAGTCAGATCGTCGTAAATCGAGGGCGTCTGGAATTTTCGCCCCACACCTGCCTGGACGATCTGGTTCTCCTTCAGCTTCGTCAGCTCCTGATTGCGGAACTGAATCGATCCCGAGGTTGCTTTGGTCTTTCCGCAGATCAGGTCCAGCACCGTCGTCTTGCCGGCTCCGTTCGGGCCGATGATCACGCGGATTTCGTTTTCATCCACGTAGAACGACAGGTCGTTGACCGCCTTGAAACCATCGAAGGACACCGTAAGACCTTCGACTGCGAGCAGGAATTCCTTGGGTTGATGACCGACTAGCATAGTGCCCTCCTACTCTGCAGGTGCGCCGTCAGCGACGGAGCCGCCGGTCCAGCCGTTCTTTCCGTCAGATTTCGGTTTGCGCGCGGTGATGAAGCGATCGATGTACGACTGCACGTAATCTCGCCAGATGCCTGCGAGCCCATTCGGGAATGCGAGGACGACGGCGATGAAGAGCGCGCCCAGGCCGAATAGCCACAGTTCCGGGAAGAACTCCGAAAAGCTTGTCTTGGCGAAATTCACTAGCAGCGTGCCGTAGACCGCGCCCAGGATCGACAGTCGTCCACCGACGGCTGTGTAGATCACCATTTCAATCGATGGCACGATGCCGACGAAGGACGGTGACATGAAGCCGACTTCAAGCGTGAACAATGCGCCGCCGATCGCTGCGAAGACAGCCGCGATGCAGAAGGCAAAGATCTTGAAGTTGGCCACGCTGTAACCAGAGAACCGAACCCGATCTTCCTTCTCCCGCATCGCTACCAGAATGCGGCCCAGCTTCGAGTGACGGATGAGCTGTGCGATCGCTATGCATCCGAACAGACAGGCGACTTCGAAGAAATAAAGTACAACCTTGGCGTGATCCGGCCGGATGTCCCATCCCTTCAGCGTCCGCAGGTCGGTCATGCCGTTGATGCCGCCGGTGTAACCCTGCTGGCCGATGATCAGAATGGTCATGATCGCCGCGACCGCCTGGGTGATGATAGCGAAGTAAGTGCCACCCACGCGACGCTTGAACATCGCCGCACCTATGATGAAGGCGAATAGTCCAGGCAGAACGATGATCGCAATAATGGTGAAGGTTAGACTGTGAAACGGCTGCCAGAAAAGCGGCAGCGAAGTGATTTGATTCCAGTCCATGAAATCCGGGATACCCGGTGTCGACTGAATTTTTGTATTCGCGACGCTCGACGCCTCTAACTTGAGGAACATCGCCATGCAGTAGCCGCCGAGGCCGAAGAAGACGCCCTGCCCGAGGCTGAGGATTCCGCCGTAGCCCCAGCAGATGACAAGCCCCAGCGCCACAAAAGCGTAAGTCAGGTATTTTGCGACCAGGTTAAGCCTGAAAACGTCGAGCGTCAGCGGGAGGATAACAACCAGCAACAGGGCCAGTGCAGCGATGCCCAACAGTTCAGACCGGGTTGCGAAGCGCGTATTGTTGATCATGGCTTATTGCCCTCTCACTTACGGACTTTGAGGGCGAAGAGGCCCTGCGGACGCAACATCAAGATCCCCACGATCGAAAGCAGCGTAATCACCTTGGCCATCGATCCCGACAGGAAGAACTCAAGTGTTGATTGGGTCTGCGAGATGCTGAATGCCGAGGCGATGGTGCCAAGCAGGCTCGCGGCGCCGCCGAACACGACCACCAGGAACGTGTCGACGATATAAAGCTGCCCCGAAGTCGGCCCGGTCGAACCGATCATGGTGAACGCGCTGCCTGCAACGCCGGCGATGCCGCAGCCCAGACCAAACGTGAAACGATCAACCTTTTCCGTGTTGATACCGACAGCGCCTGCCATGACGCGGTTCTGCACAACGGCACGAACCTGCCGGCCGAACCGTGACCAATAGAGGATGTATGAGACGCCAAGTGTGATGAGCACGGTCAAGCACATCACGAAGATGCCGTTGATCTGAACCTCGATCGTATCGGTAATGTGGGTCGATCCCAGCATCCACTGCGGAAGCTCGACACCGACTTCGCGAGCTCCGAAGATCGAACGGTAGGCTTGCTGAAGGATCAGGCTAAGTCCCCACGTGGCCAACAATGTATCCAGCGGCCGTTTGTAGAGATGCCTTATGAGCCCCCACTCCACCAGCATCCCCAACGCACCCGACGCCAGGAAGGCCAGGATCATCGCGATGAAGAAGTAGCCGCCGAATAGCGAAGGAAGATGCGCCTGAAAGAAATTCGACGTCATCCAGGTGACGTAAGCGCCGAGGATCATGAACTCGCCATGAGCCATGTTGATGACGCCCATCTGCCCGAAGATGATCGCCAGTCCCAACGCCATCAGCACATATACAGAAAACAGGATCAGTCCCGCGAAGCCCTGCATCGCGAAAATTGCACCAAGGTCACCAATCGAATAGTCGCCGAACATCGATCCGTCCTCCGTCGGGAAAGGATCCCGCGCCGCGAGTACGTTCGCGGCGCGGGGGTCTTAAGCGCGGCTTTGATGGCCTACGCCAGGGAGCACTGCTTCGGGGAAACGCGCTACGGAGGGCGCGAGATCATTGATAGCCCTTGGGGAACGGATCCGGCTCGACCAGATCTGCTGTCTCGTAGATCACGTCGAACTGGCCATCGAGACGCGCGCGACCGACACGGGTCTTCGACCAGAGGTGATGGTTCTCATGGATCCGGACGTAACCTTCCGGAGCTTCCTTGAACTCAATGCCGGGAGACGCCGCTGCGATCTTGTCAACGTCGAAGCTCTGCGCTTTCTCGACCGTCAATTTCCACAGCCACGGGCCGAGGTAAGCAGCCTGGGTGACGTCGCCGATCACGGTCTTCTCGCCCCACATCTTTTGGAAGGCAGGAACGAACTTCGCGTTGTTGTCGTTCTTGAGGGACTGGAAGTATTTCATGCAAGCATAGGCGCCCGCGATGTTCTCGCCGCCGATACCGTCGATTTCATCTTCCGTCACCGAGATCGTCAGCAAGGTTTGCTTGGACAGATCGATACCGGCCGCCTTGAGCTGTTTGTAGAAAGCAACGTTCGAGCCGCCGACCACGTCGGTAAAGATCACATCAGGCTTGGTCAGCTTGATCTTGTTGATCACCGAGTTGAACTGGGTGTGGCCAAGCGGGAAGTATTCTTCACCGACAACCTTGAGCTTGAGGAAGTTTTCGATGTGCTTGCGCGCAATCTTGTTCGACGTGCGCGGCCAGATGTAATCCGACCCGATGAAGTAGAAGGATTTTGCGCCCTTCTCCTTCGTGATCCAGTTCAGGCCGGCGAGAATCTGCTGCGTGGCTTCCTGACCGGTGTAGATCACGTTCTTGGACTGCTCGAGACCTTCGTAGAAGGTCGGGTAATAGAGCATGCCATTATATTGCTCGATGACCGGCAACACCGCCTTGCGCGATGCCGAGGTCCAGCAGCCCATAATCGCCGCGACCTTGTCGTTGACGAGCAGCTTCTTGGCCTTCTCAGCAAAGGTCGGCCAGTCGCTGGCGCCATCTTCCTGGATGAACTTGATCTTGCGGCCAAGCACGCCGCCAGCCGCGTTAATTTGCTCGATTGCCAGCTTCTCGGCTTCGATTGATCCCGTTTCAGAAATCGCCATCGTGCCGGTGGCGGAGTGCAAAATGCCGACAGTCACCTCAGTATCGGTGACGGCAAGTCCCGTGGTGTTGACGGCGGATGTCGCCGGTCCGGCGCCGAATGACGCACGCGGCAGAAGCGATATGGCGGGCAACGCCGCCATTCCCATCAATAACTTGCGCCTGAACGCAGATTGCAATCCTCGATCGTTTTTGTCTGACATAGCCACCCCTTTTCGTTGAACAACGCTTTGGTGGGATGAGGATGGCCCGGTTTGTGCAACGCACGCATACGCGAAATCGCGCATACGGCACCGCAAAAGCGCGACGTAGATTTTGAGTGGGGTTCTGGAATACGCGCAAATTGCACGGGGGTACGAATTTGGTCGGTCGTCAACGCATAGACCGCGTCAGGCGTCAGTATAATCAATGGGTTGCGAACCAGACCCTTGAGGACTACGCACTTCGCTTCACAGCGAAAAGTGCACGCCGCTGGTCGGCCTCCCGGGTGGCAAACACCGCGTTGGGTGCGATCTCTTTTTTGGCGCTGGAAGCTATCGGCGGCACGATTACCCTGAATTACGGCGTGACCAACGCGACTGCCGCTATTTTAGTCGTCAGTGTGATTATCTTTTGTTGCGGCCTGCCAATTGCCTATTACGCCGCCAGATACGGTGTGGACATTGATCTGCTCACCCGTGGCGCAGGGTTTGGCTATATCGGATCGACGATCACGTCACTGATCTACGCGTCCTTCACGTTCATCTTCTTTGCCATCGAAGCCGTCATCCTCGCGATGGCGCTGGAATTATGCTTCGGCGTGCCCCGACCCATCGGCTATCTTGTAGGCGCCATCGTCATTATCCCGCTGGTCACGCACGGCATCACACTCATCAGCCGTTTCCAGCTCTGGACGCAGCCTTTCTGGATTTTGCTTCATATCCTTCCCTTCGCAGCTATTGCCATCAAAAGTCCCGGATCCTTTGCCGAATGGCGCGCGTTTCCGGGCGAACACGGAGATCCCTCGGGGCAGCTCGACCTCCTGTTGTTTGGGACCGCCGCATCAGTGGTGTTTTCGTTGGTGGCGCAGATCGGCGAACAAGTCGACTTCCTGCGTTTCCTTCCGCGTGACCGGCGAACATCGAAACGCGCATGGTGGATCGCCATGGTCAGCGCCGGTCCGGGATGGATTGTTCCGGGCACCGTCAAGCTTCTGGCTGGCTCGTTCCTCGCCTTCTTCGCACTCCAGCATGGCGTTTCGACCGAATATGCGGCCGAGCCGTCCCATATGTATCTTGAGGCATTTCGTTACGTGCTGTCGCAGCCGGAGCTGGCGCTAGCTTTCACCGGCACTTTCGTCATTTTGTCTCAGCTGAAGATCAACGTCACGAATGCGTATGCGGGCTCCATCGCCTGGTCGAACTTCTTCTCGCGCCTCACCCATAGCCACCCGGGCCGCGTCGTATGGCTGGTGTTCAACGTTCTGGTGGCTTTGCTGCTGATGGAAATCGGTGTCTACAAGGCACTGGAACAAACGCTCGCGCTCTATTCCAACGTGGCTATTGCATGGGTCGGCGCACTTGTTGCCGACCTCATCATCAACAAGCCTCTCGGATTGCGACCTCCGCACATGGAGTTCAAGCGCGCGCATCTCTACGACATCAATCCCGTCGGCGTCGGGAGCGATGGCAATTTCGACCATTGTGTCCATCAGCGCGTTCTACGGATTCTTCGGGACAACCGCTAAAGCTCTTGCTCCGTTCGTCGCACTTCTGACGGCGTTCATAGCCGCCCCCGCCATCGCATTCGCCACCAATGGCAAATACTACATTGCGCGAAAGCCAAAGCGCAGCTGGCAGAACCTTGAGACGATCAAGTGCTGCATCTGTGAACATTCATTTGAGCCCGAAGATATGGCCTCGTGTCCCGCCTATTCGGGGCCAATCTGTTCCCTGTGCTGTTCCCTTGACGCACGATGCCATGATCTTTGCAAACCGCATGCTCGTATCCAGGCGCAGTTTTCGGAAACGCTCGGAAAACTCCTTCCTCAAAAGGTCTATGCTCGTCTCAACTCGCAACTCGGGCACTATCTTGGCGTATTCACCGTTTCAGCCGGGCTTGTCGGGCTGACGCTTGGCCTGATCTACCTGCAAACATCTGCCGCAATCAAATTCGATCAAACCCAGCTTTCCGAGGTACTCTGGAAAGTCTTCTTCGCGCTGACGATCATCATTGGGGTCGTCGCATGGCTGTTTGTGCTCGCCCGACAGAGCCGGCACGCAGCGGAATCCGAGACGCGGCGGCAAACCACCCTCCTCATCCAGGAAATCGACGCGCATAAACGTACCGACGCGGAATTGCAACGAGCGAAGGAAGTCGCCGAGGCCGCAAATCTTGCCAAAAGTCGATACGTCGTCGGACTGAGCCATGAGCTTCGTTCGCCACTCAATGCGATCAGCGGCTATGCGCAACTCCTCGAGCAAGATGCGAGCCTTCTGGCAAAACCACGCGATCAGGTACGCGTCATGCGTCGGAGCGCGGATCACTTGTCGGGTCTCATCGATGGGATCCTTGATATCTCGAAGATCGAGGCAGGACGTCTCTATCTCTCGCGCGATGAAGTTCGACTCGGTGACTTTCTCGATCAGCTGGTCGGGATGTTTCGCTTACAGGCCGCAGCGAAGAACATCGAGTTCGCGTTTCAACGTCATGGCAACTTGCCTCCTGTGGTCTATACCGACGAAAAGCGTCTTCGCCAGATCCTCATCAACCTGCTGTCGAACGCCATAAAGTTCACGTCACGCGGCAGTGTGCGTTTTGTCATGCACTATCGTAGCCCAGTGGCGGAATTCGAGATCGTCGATACGGGCCCCGGCATCCAGCCCGATGACCTCGAACGCATTTTTGCACCGTTCGAACGTGGGGCACTTGGCGAGGCTCAACCCCATACGGGGACGGGCCTCGGGCTGACCATCTGTCGCCTGCTCGCCGGTGTCATGGGCGGTGACATCAAGGTCAGCAGCACGGTTGGCAAAGGCAGTACGTTTCGCGTCAAACTGCTGCTGTCGGAAGTGACAAACCCGAAACGCATCGCCCCCATCGCCAAGCCTGTCTTCGGTTATCACGGACAGCGCAAAACCATACTCGTCACCGACGATGATCCGACCCAGCGCGATCTGCTGCGTGAAATCCTGACCCCGCTTGGCTTCATCGTGCTGAGCGCACAGGATGGACCATCATGTTTGACGCTCGCGCAACATTGCAAACCGGATCTTTTTTTACTCGATATTTCCATGGCCGGCATGGATGGCTGGACCGTCGCCAAGACGTTGCGCGCATCCGGCCATCACCAGGCGCGAATTCTGATGATCTCCGCAAGCGCTCTCGAAGCGCATCGGATGCCGTTGGCCGAACCTTACCACGACGGCTATCTGATGAAGCCTGTCGATGTCCCGCGGCTTCTCGAACAAATTGGACAGTTACTGAAGATCGACTGGCAATATGTCAGCGACGACATTCCTGAACCGGTTTGGACGCCCGGCAAGAACGCGTATCCATCCGCGCAGGATGTCTCAGAACTTATCGATCTCGGGCAGATCGGCCATGTGAAGGCCATCCACGAGAAGCTCGACCAACTCTCCGCCGATTTTCCCGAACAAGCAGCATTCGTGACGCGCATACGCGCATTCGTAGACCAATTCGATTTCAACCAATATCTCGCCACGCTGAAAATACTTGAACCTCATGAACAGTGATTCAAAAAAACGCGACGTCGCGCTTGTTGTCGACAATTCTCCGGACGCGCTGCGGCTATTGACCGACGCGCTCGACAACGCGGGCATGACAGTCATGGTCGCGCTGGACGGCACATCCGCGATGCGAATTGTGGAGCAGATCACCCCCGACATCATTCTTCTCGATGCCGTCATGCCAGGAATTGATGGGTTTGAAACCTGCCGGCGGTTGAAGCGCGAATCCGGCCTCGACCATGTGCCGGTGATCTTCATGACGGAACTCGCGGAAACAGAGCACATCATTCGCGGCCTTGAAGCCGGCGGCGTCGATTATGTGGCCAAGCCGATTGTAATCGCCGAGATGCTCGCACGTATCAAGGTCCATCTCGCAAACGCAAGACTCACCCAAAGCGCACGTGCAGCGCTTGACGTATCAGGACGCTCTCTCTTTGCCGTCAATCGTGCCGGAGAGATCATGTGGTCTACCCCACAGGCGCAAAAGCTTCTGATGCAGGATCAGTCTTCCGATATGTCAGGCAGCAAATTCAGATTGCCTCAGCCTTGGCTCGACTGGATGGAACAAGTCGCCGACGGTCAGGCAAAGACCAAGCCCCCGGAGACACTCGCGCCTTCCCACAATCATCAGCTCCGCCTGCAATACATGGGCAGGCTCGGGACGAATGAATTTCTGCTGCGGCTGGCGCGCGACACCAGCTCCGCGTCGCCAGCAGAATTCAGCCAGGAACTGGGACTAACAAGCCGCGAAGGTGAAGTGCTGTCCTGGTTGAGCAAGGGCAAAACCAACCGCGATATAGCGCAGATCCTGGGTCTTAGCCCCCGCACGGTGGACAAGCATCTCGAACAAATTTACGCAAAGCTTGGCGTCGAAAATCGGACCGCGGCTGCAGCAGTCGCCAACGCCAATCAAAAGCGTCATTGATTGCAGGATTGAAGCCCGCAGCGAACTGCGGGCTACTTGATATCAGGCAAACTGAGCGATCAGTGCAACGAGTTGGTCTGGCGCAATGACCATCGCGTCGTGCCCGGTCTGCATCTCGGCATACTTCCAGCCGGTGCCGCTCTTTACCTTCGCGACGTTGGCATCAAAGGTCGGGCTCTTATAACCCTGGGCACGGATGTAGGCCTTCTTCGCAATTTTGTCCCGGCCGCCAGTGTACGTCGCCTTCTCCGCGTAGGTACCGATCGGTTGAGGTGTTGTTTTCGAATCCACCCATGCCCGATCCTTTTCTTCGACGCCGAATGCCGAAGCTGGCGGAGCCTTGAAGGATGTCTCGTTTCGTCCGAGAGCGGCCTCAATGGCTGACTTGAAAGCAGGCGACGACTTCTCCAGCAGGCTATCGCCGTTTTCGGGCAGGAAAGCATCGAGGAAAATGATCGACGAGATTTTATCCGAGAGCTGCTCAGCCACGCCGCTGATGACCAATCCCCCGTAAGAATGCCCCACCAGCACTACGTCGGTGAGATCTTCCCACTTCAGTACGTTCACGATATCGGTGACGTGCGTGCTGACGTTCACTTCGCGGGTAAGAAGATGGGAACGCTCCCCAAGGCCCGTGAGCGTCGGCGCAAAAACCTTGTGTCCCTGCTTTTCGAGCAAGTCGGACACCCGGCGCCAGCACCATCCGCCGTGCCAGGCCCCGTGCACCAGCACGAACGTCTTGCCGGTCGTTTGGGCGGATACGGGTCCTACTCCCGTTGCAGCAAGTGCAACACCACCCATGCCGGCCGCGATCGCGTGCCGGCGCGTCATCTTGATTGTCATTATTTCGCTCCCCTTATTATTTTCTTGTTCGTTATTGTTAGTTGTCGTCAGGCAGCCAAAACCCCCTGGATCTGCCCGCGGATCACTTCCTTGTTCTCAGCTGTCGTCGTTGATGTGAGTGGAATATCGACCGCGATGTTCGCCGGCCGCTTCAACACGATGATGCGGTCTCCGATTTCCAATGCTTCATTGATCGAGTGGGTGATGAAAACAGCGGTCTTGCCGTTCTCCTTCACCAGCTTGACGAATTCCGCACGCAGCTTCTTTCCCGTCATTTCGTCCAAAGCCGAAAACGGCTCATCGCAAAGCAGGATGTTGGCATTGGTCGCAAACGCGCGGGCAATCGAGACGCGCTGCCGCATGCCGCCCGACAAAGCGTGAGGATAATCGTTCTCGTGACCGCGCAGACCAAGCGTCTCGAGCCAACGCTGGGCGGTCGCCCTCCGCTCCTCAACCGGCGTGTTCAGCATCTCCAACCCGAGCTGGACATTCTCGATGGCCGTGCGCCACGGCAACAACCGATCGTTCTGGAAGACGATCGCCATCTTTCCGCGAAATGAATCGAACTCGCGGAAGGGATCGCGACCATCGACGGTCACTCGCCCTTCGCTCGGTTCGGTCAGACCCGCAATCATGTTGAAGATCGTCGATTTTCCGCAGCCGGTTTTACCGAGCAGTGCCAGCATCTGCCCCTGCGCAACCTGAAGGTTTAGCTTGTCGACGGCGACATACGATCCTTCGGACCTTGCCTTGCCGAAAACCTTCGAAACTTTCTCGAGATTGATCGCCACCTTCGTGGTTTCGCTTGTGGTCATAGCGTTCGCTCCGAAACAGCACGATAGCGGAAGGCAATATTCTCGATGAACGTCAGGATGGCCTGAACGATCAGAACGAAGAGCACCAGCTGTAACGTCCAGGCCAGCGCGCCGGCCATATCGAATACCTGTTGCTGCTGCAGGAGCTGGTAGCCGACGCCACCGGTCGCGCCGACGAGTTCAGCGACCACCACCACGCGGGATGCGTTACCTAGATTCACCTTCCAGGCCGTCAGAATGTCCGGAAGGACAGCAGGAAAAATCATGGTTTTAAGCAGCTTGTACCGCGAGGGCCGGAAACTCATGACCATTTCCGTCAGATCGCGAGACATCGCCTGCAGTGCACCCAGCACCTGAAACGCAAACGCTGGAAGCGTCGTCATCACCATGATGAAGAAGATGCGTGGCTCGATGCCGTGAAACCAGATGATCGCAAACACAACCCATGAAAGCGCCGGTATGCCCTGAAACAAGGTCAGGATCGGCGACAGAAAGTCATTGGCCGCGCGCGACTTTGCCATCATCACAGCCAACACCGCTCCGATGATGAAGGCGCCGGCAAGCCCCGCAAGAATTCGCATCACCGTCGCGAAGACATCAACGAACTGCGACCAATCAGTCACGATGCTCAGAAAACGCCAGAAGACGTCGACAAGCGATGGAAACAAGAACGGCGGGAAAAACAGTGACGCGAATTGCCACAACCCGGCAAGCACCGCGAAAGGCAGGATGTACGTTCCTATCTTTCGCAATGCGGACGCGCCGAAGCTTGCGAGTCCCGATGCATTTTGTGTTGCGGATGCCGTCATTTCATCGGCCCTTCGTAAATCGTTGACGGAGCCGGATCCGACGGCAGAAAGGCAATCGATCTTCCGGCTTGATAGACAGATTTGATTTCCTTGCTCACTTCGGCGGCAGTACGGAGATTCATGCCGAGACGATCATTCGCCCTGATGAGCTCAGCAATCGCCTTGCGGTCGTCGTCTGTTCCCTTGCTGGCAATCAGCTTTGCTGCGTCGTCAGGATTTGCAGCAACCCATTCGGCAGCCTGCTTGTAGGCCGCATATAGTTTTGGAATGAGCTCTTTGTTCTTCTCGGCCCATGCGACATGCGCCGCCACGCCGAGATATGGAATGTTGGTGCTGCCGGTGAACTTCTTCCAGCTCTCCTTGATCTTGAGATCAGAGAATCTGAATGCTGGGCTTTTTCGAATGCAGCGTCGTGTATGCCGGCTCCCAAAGCTGGACAGCCGTCGCACGATCTGCGAGCGCATATCCGACAAGGCCTGGCGTCGCGGTATTGATGACCGAGAACTTGCTTGTGTCAGCACCGAGCTGCCGCGCAAACCAGTCAAACATGACATAGTTTGTCGTGCCCTTAGCCGCAGCCAGATCCTTGCCTTCCATGTCCTTGATCGATTTGATCTCCGGGCGCGATGTCACGACCGCCCCCCAAAAATCGAACAGATTAAAAAGATACGTCACCTTGACACCGCGAACGTCGGCAAGACCGACCGTCAACAGCGCTGCGCTGCCGCCGACCTGAAATTCACCCGAGTTGAACTGAGCCGTGTAGGCGTCAGGTGTCCGTTCCTCGAAGTTGATCGAAATTCCGTTCTTCTCATCCAGCTTCTGCGCCTTGATGACAGGCGGCAGGAACGCGCCGAGAGACGGCGCACCGAACACCACGATCGAGATTTTTGGCAGGCCCTGCGCGGACAGCGGAGATGCCGAAACGACTGCGGAAAGCAGTCCCAATGCAAATACAAATTTCTTCACTGTATTTCTCCTCCCGATCATCATGTAGCCGCGCTTACGGCGCGGGACAGGAATTGATTGACGGCTTCAGAAAAAGCGTCCGGCGCTTCGACCGCCGAAATGTGGGCGGCATCAAGAACCACCATGTCTGCGCTAGCGATCGACGCCACGATCTCTTCGCCTCGTGCCGGCGGCGTCGAAGGATCATGCTGACCGCAGATCACGCGAACCGGACATGCGATCTCAGCCAAACGCGGCTTCAAATCAGCAACCGCCAAGACCTCGCAACAGCCGGCATAGCCCTCGGCGGGGGTTGCGCCGATCATCTGCCCAAGTTCCGCAAGACGATCCGGATGGCGCGTCTGAAAAGACTTGGTGAACCAGCGATCGAGTGTCGCGCCAACAAGTGACTCCATACCATTCGCACGCACCGCAGCCGCTCTCTCCTGCCACATCGTCGCCGGAGGGAAGTTGGCTGCAGTGTTGGCCAGGATCAACCCAGCCAATCGTTCGGAGCGTGCGGCACCAAGCCACATCCCCGTCAGACCGCCGAGCGACAAGCCGCAAAAAATAGCGCGTTGAATATCAAGCGCGTCAAGAATGGCCACGGCATCCTGGCCAAGCCGCTCGATCGTGTAAGGTCCGGCCGGCACATCCGACAGACCGTGCCCGCGTGTATCGTAACGGATGACACGAACACTGTCGGACATGCGCTCGACGAACTCGTCCCACATCGTCATGCTGGCGCCGATCGAATTGCTCAGCATGACGACTGGCTTGCTGGACGACGGCATGACGTCCACTGCCAGCCGCACACCCGGCTCGACCTCAATTCGCTCGATACGCGCTGACGATGACGCCATGGTGCTACTCCGCAGCTCCATGCACCGGCGCCTCGAACTCCTTCCGAAGCGCGACGAAGAACCGGCCGATCAGGTGCTTGGAGACGCTGGACAGAATTCGTTGTCCAACGCCGGCGACCAGCCCGCCAATTTCACCGTTGCCCTTGTAGATCAGCTTCGAGGAGCCTTCGCCATCCGGCTCAAGCTCGAAACGAGCAGTGCCATTGCCGTGACCCAACGTGCCAGCACCGGAGACCTTGATGCTGCAGGCCTTCGGGGCTTCTTTGTCCGAGAGGCTGATTTCACCCTCGAACGATCCGCCGACCGCCGCAACACGAAGCTGCATGTCGACCTTGTACGAATCCGGAGCAATCTCCGTCATGCTCTTGCAGCCTGGGACACACCGGGTGAGCACGACCGGATCGTTGAGCGCAACCCAGAGAGCCTCAATCGGTGCAGGGATGGTTTCGCTGCCGCCAATATCGAGTTTCATATCGCCTCCTCAGAGACCGAACAGTTGCTTCGCGAGACCACCATTGATGGAGGCCCGCTCGCTGTCGGAGAATGATGTTTCCTTCACGATGTTCAGGGGAGCCAGATCACCGATCGGGAACGGCATGTCGGACCCCATCATGATCCGGTCCGCACCAACCACATCGGCGAGATAGCGCAGCGCGCGCGTGTCCTGAACGATGGTGTCGTAGTACATCGCAGCCAGCGCAGCATCCGGATCGCCCAGCTTGTCCTTGTCGAGCGAGTAGTTGCGACGCAGACGGCCGATCACGTAAGGCAGCCCCGCGCCGCCGATACCCGCAACAACCTTCATGTTGGAGTAGCGCGTGACGTGCCCGGCGTAGATCAGGCGCGACATTGCGATGAGCGTATCGGTGATGCGGCCGACCGCATTGGCCATGCCGTAATCGTGCACGCGATCGTCACCGCTCTCAAACACGGGATGAATGAAGATGATCGAGCCGAGATCATTGGCAGCCTGCCAGAATGGCGCGAGCGACGGATCGTCCAGAACGCCGCCCTTGCCTTTCGGCTGCGTTCCGATCATCGCTCCCTTGAAACCAAGACCGTGTGCTTCGCGCAAAACCTCAGCGGCGCGAGCACCGTCCTGCAGCGGCACGGTTGCAAGCGGGACGAAGCGAGGCTGCTCTTTCGACGGCTTGGGCGAGATGGGTATTGATCAGGCGCGACCATTGCGCACCCTCTTCCGCGGGAATTTCATTAGCGAACATATCGAGCCATCCGCCGACAACCTGACGCTCGATCTTGTTGGTGTCCATCCACTGAAGACGGCCCGCGATGTCGCTGAGCGGCTTGGAGACCGGCCGCGTCGGCTTGCCGCCGGCAAACGAGAAGCCAATGCTGCCGCCTTCTTCGATCAGTCGGACCGACGGAAACTTCTCTTTGTTCGCACGGATTGCTTCGAGCAGGCTGGGAGGCACCAAATGAGCGTGGCAGTCGATGATCATTGCTAAGTCCTTACTTGGTCGCTTGTGCCGCAGCGACGGCATCACTGATCGCTGCAATACGGATTGGAAGCTTCGAGAATGAAATGCCGAGGGAGGAAACGGCATCGTTGATGGCGCCCGAAATCGCGGCAGGCGCCCCGAGATAACCGCTCTCGCCGGAGCCCTTCTGTCCGAAGACGGTAAAGGGCGATGGCGTGCAGTGGTGCACGATCTCGACATGCGGGACTTCGTGCGACGACGGCAGCAGATAGTCCATGAAGCTCTGGGTCAAAATCTGACCCTCGTCGTCGTAGACGAATTCTTCGAGCAACGCCGCGCCGATGCCATGCGCGATACCGCCCAAGGTCATTCCCTTGACGATATGCGGGTTGATCACCGTTCCACAGTCATGCCCGATGACGTAACGCCGGATTTCAGGCTTCGCGATCTGGGGATCGAATGCGATCAGGACGAGATGAAACTCGAACGAATGGCACGGATACATCTGAACGCGGCCGTTTTCCGGCAGCTTGGTTCCCGTCGGCACCTGCATCACATGCGTGGCCTCGAGACCCGGCTCCATTCCAGCCGGCAGCGCATGGAATTGACGGTGTCCGATGTTCACCAAATCAGCCCAGGACAATGCCTTCTTCGACTTGGGATCGGAGACGCCGCCGCCGGCGTATTCAACATCGCCTTCGCTCAGACCGAACTGGTGAGCACCGATCTGTGTCAGCTTGGTCTTGAGTTTATGTGCGGCATGAAAACACGCACCGCCCATCATGATCGCCATGCGGCTACCGACCGGCGTATTCGACGGAAGACTGGCCAGCGAATCCGGACGCACGACGCGGATCAGGTCGGGATCGATTTCGAGAACCTCGCCGACGACCGTCGCCGCAAGCGTTTCATGGCCCTGGCCTGCCGAAGTCGTGTGAATGGTCACGGTGACGAAGCCGAGACCATCGACGTTGATGCGGATAGACTCCATCCACGTGGACGTCGTGTTCTTCTCGTTGAGCAACGGCTCGAATGACGAGTTGCCGCCGCTCGGCTCAAGGCAGGCGGCGATGCCGATGCCCGCCATCATGCCCGATGCGCGCAGCTTGTCGCGCTCTCGAACCAGCGCCTCATAGTCCGCGCTTGCGAGGACCTTATCGACGACCGTGTGATAGTCGCCGCTGTCGTAGTGGGTTCCGCTCGGGATCAGATATGGAAACTCGTCGCTGCGGATGAAATTGCGACGCCGGATTTCGATGCGGTCAAGGCCAACCGCGGCCGCAACCTTGTCGATGGCAGTTTCGATCGCGTAGTTCGTGGGCGCCTGTCCGAAGCCGCGCACCGCCTCCTGTGCCGCCTTGTTCGACATCGTGGCCATCGCGCGATACTGCACGCTCTCAATCTTGTAAGGTCCGACAATCGCGCCGATCGGCTTGCCGAGCTGGAAAGGCGAGCGGCCGGCATAGCCGCCAACGTTGTCCAGCGCCCGCATCTTCATCGACTTGACGATGCCGTCGTCGTTAAACGCAATATCGACGTCGAAGATGCGCTCAGGTCCATGCGCATCCCCTGCGCGCATATTCTCCAGCCGGTCCTCGATCAGACGGACCGGACGACCGAGAATTCGCGCCAGATGCGACACCAGAACGGTATGCTTGATGCCGCGCTTGACGCCGTAGCTGCCGCCGACGTCGACGTCCTGATGCACACGCACATTGTTCGCCGGAATGCGAAGCGCACGGGCGATCTGATCGGGATACTTCGGCATCTGGATCGACGCCCAGACGTCCAGCATTTCCCGCCACGGATCCCACTTCGCCACCACGCCGAATGTTTCGATCGGCACAGTCGAATTGCGGCCCCAGATCACGCGGAACGACAGATGACGGGGGCTTTCGGCAAAGTGCTTGTCGACCTCGCCCCACACAAACGTCTTGTCGAGCAGCACGTTCGTGCCGTGCTCGGGATGAACCTTGGCGCTTGCGTCGGTAATAGCCTCTTCCGCGTCGATGACATACGGGAGCGGTTCGTACTCGACCTTCACCTTTTCCGCCGCATCTTCAGCCTGTGCGCGGGTTTCAGCAACCACGGCCACAACCCACTCGCCGGCATATCGTGCCTGACCGACCGCGAGCGGAAATCGCCGTACCTTCGGTGTATCGAGACCGTTCATCAGGGGATCAACAGCCTTGGCAAGGTCATCGCCCGTTAAGGCATAGACCACGCCGGGCATCTTCAAAGCCGCACTGGTGTCGATCGACACGATCTTCGCGGCAGCATGTTGCGATGGCACCATCGCGACGTGCAGCAATTCATCCATCGCAATGTCCGCAACAAAGCGGCCCTGGCCGACGACGAATCGCCTATCTTCACGAACGCGTCGGTTCGATGAGACGAATTTCAGTGTTGTCGGGTCTGCGCTCATGAGCGGCCTCCATGCGGCGTGTCCGCTTCAGCGGCTTCGAGGATGCCTTCGCGCGGCGCATCGGTCCCCGCGGACGGATCAATCACCGGCTCGTTGGCATGTGATCCCTTGAGATGACGAGGCGCGTTGGCCTTGCGCAGGCGATCCGCCGCAAACTCGATCGCTTCCACGATCTGCCCGTACCCCGTGCAACGGCAGATGTTGCCGGAAATGGCTTCGACAATATCCTCGCGTGTCGGATTTTCGGTGCGCTCGAGCAGCGAATGAGCCGTCAGGATCATGCCGGGGGTGCAGTAACCGCACTGCAGGCCATGGGTCTCGCAGAAGGCATCCTGGACGACGCTGAGTTCGCCAGGCGCTGGCGCCAGCCCTTCGATGGTCGTGATCTCGTATCCATCAGATTGAGCCGCAAACATCAGGCATGATCGCACCGGAACACCATCCAGCAGGATGGTGCATGCACCGCATACGCCATGTTCGCACCCCGCATGGCTTCCAACTAACGCGAGATCTTCGCGCAGGGTATCGAGCAACGTCTTGCGCGGTTCGACATCGACCGACCGCGAGCGGCCATTGACGGTGAGATCTACTTTCATTGCACGACTCCGGCAGCGCTCTGACGTGCCGGCGACTTTGCGTCGGCAATCGCATCTTCCAGCGCACGGCTTCCGAGAACATTGGCGACACGCAGGCGATATTCCGCCGACGCATGCAGGTCCGATGTTGGCTCCAGCACCTGCGCCGCCTCGCGGACCACATCGGCGATCGACGCCTTATCAAGACGGCCACCAATCAACGCCGATACATCGAGGCGGATCGCCCGATCTCCGACGCCACCAATGCCAACAGCGACATCGAGACAGCGCCCCTCATCGTCGAGGGCAACCTGCGCTGCCGCCGCGACGAAAGCAAAGTCGGACTGGCGCGCACTGACCTCGTGGAATCCGGTGCCCACCTTGGCATGCGACCAGACCGGAAAACGCACTGCACTGACGCAATCGCCCGGCATCACCGATACCAGCATCGGGCCAATAAAGAAGTCATCGGCAGGCATCGTCGTCACGCCGTCTGGATTCGTGATCTCGATATCAGCACCGAGCGTTACAGCGACGAGCGGGATTTCGGCCGACGGATCGGCATTGGAGATCGAGCCACCGACCGTGCCGCGATTTCGCGTCGGAGGATGCCCGACCCAGGGTAGCGCCTTCGCCAGCAATGGGAGAGCATTATGCGCCACCGCGCTCTGCTCCACCTGCACCTGCCTCGTCGTGGCTCCAATGACAAGGACACCATCTTCCGAGCGAATGCCGTTCAGCTCCGGCAGACGATAAATATCGACAAGCTTCGCAGGCCGCGCGAGCCGCATCGCCAACATCGGAATCAAGGTCTGCCCGCCAGCGACAATGCGTGCATCTTCATCGGCTGCGAGCAATGCGCAGGCCTCTGCAATGGTTTCCGGCCTGACATATTCGAAAGGGGCTGGCTTCATAATGCTCTGCCTTTCACGTGTGACGAATGTCTCCGAGCGACCCCCGCCGCCTTGAGACGAATTACCGATTATCCGAGAAGCAACCCGGCGACCTTCGGCGAGAGAACTGACACGGTCTGATTTTTCAGAAGAGGCCCGTTCGTTTCGCTGGCCGCCTTGATCGCGCGCCATTCTGGATCGGCGCCGAAGGCTGCCCATGCCTTGGTCCGGTCATCCTCGGACTTGAAACGGGTGAGATAGGTGAGCCGGCCGTCTTCGGTCGGCGCTTCAAAAACGCCGAGCAGCTCAATTCCATGCTTGGGAAGCCGAGGCACCACCTCCGTTTTAAAACGGGCCCTCATTGCTTCGGCCTTCTCGTCAACGGCTTCATACACGCGAATTTCGTAGATCAATGCACGCTCCATCAGTGCTCAGCTTGCGCGCGATAAAATCAAAGACCGAGGCATTGTCAAACTTATTATAGTTCAATCGTACATATTTCTCTGATTGCACCGCAGCAATATCAAGAACAACGCAAAAACGACCCCGATTTTCGACTTTTTCTCTCGAAACCCGTCCTGCCAGCCATCAGCGATTGCAACAATGTCCTAATTGTACTATTCGATGTGCATCTCATTGGGGAACATACTCGTGTCTCAAGACACCGCTTCTACCGAATGGATCCCGGTCCTTACTGACGCTTCCGGTCCACGCTATCTGGCATTCGTCCAGGCGCTCGAAGGCGACATCGAATCCGGGGCGTTGAAACCCGGCACGCGGCTTTTGCCGCAACGGGATATGGCGGTGCAGCTGGGACTGAGCGTCGGAACCATATCGAGGGCTTATGCGGAAGCTGAAGCCCGCGGTCTTATTTCCGGAGAGGTCGGCCGTGGCACATTCGTGCAACGGCGGCGCCCCGTACAGAGCACAGCCGGACCTTCAACGACCACGGTCAACCTTGCTCTGAATGTCCCGCCATCCACCGGCGAAGCCGAGTTGATCGCTTCCGTTCTTGAAGAAGTGATCGCAGACGGCGCGCTAAAGCCTCTTCTCGGTTATCTGCCGCATCAGGGGCTTCCCTACCATCGCAGCGTGATGGCTGAGTGGCTTGCCCAACTCGGTATCGTCACTGACGTGGACCACCTTTTCATTACACATGGTGGCCAACACGCGTTGTCCATCGCGATGAACATGGTCGCAGCGCCGAATGAGACCGTTCTGACCGAACGTTTCAGCTATTCCGGCATGGTCGCATTGTCGGCACTTAACGGTTACCAGTTGCACGGCGTGGCCGGCGACAGGCACGGATTGCTGCCGGACGCATTGGACCGGGCATTCTCCGAGACCGGAGCACGCGCGCTGTTCGTCACGCCAACCCTGCAGACTCCGACCGGCACAGTGATGCCGAATGATCGCCGTCAGGAAATCGCGGATATCGTGCGCAAGCACAACGGATATCTGCTGGAGGACGACGCCTACGCATTCCTGTTTACGTCGCCGCCCAAACCCATTTCCTCGCTGATACCGGAGCGGAGTTTTTACGTCACCAGTTTTGCAAAATGCCTTGCGCCGGGCTTGCGTATCGCCGCGATGATCGCGCCGGATCAATTCCGCGATCGATGCATCAACGCTGTTCGTGCGACAGGCTGGATGGCCTCTCCCATCATGGCTGAAGTGGTGACGCGGCTCATTCACAGCGGCGATCTGCTTCGTCAGGTTCAGCTCAAGCGCGCCGAGGCAGTACGCCGAAACGCAATTGCTGATGAAGTTCTGGGAAACTGGCTTCCGATCATCTCCGATACGCCGGGCTTTCACCGCTGGCTGCCAATTCCCGCCGGGCGAACCCTTATTGCTCTTGTCGCCCAAGCTGCGCAAGCGGGTATTACCCTTGCACCGCCAGGAGCACTGCAGCAGGTCGACCGTGGTACGTTGGGTGTGCGTATCTGTCTTGGCCATCCAAAGACAGATAATGACCTGAAGCGCGCGCTTGTTCAGTTGAGGCGAATTCTGGAATTTGCCGAAGAGCTTTCGTTCGTCTGATACGCGAACGAGTATCGCGACGTTGTCCCCGCCTCTAGGGACCGCCGCCGTCGAGGCGGAAGCGCAGAACATCGGCAATACGGCCCGTCAAATCCGCCACCGACAGCACGTAGTTCGTATCCAGCGAAACGATGACCGAGCCGACGATCGTAACCAAGGCTCCGACAACAATGACGGTGTTCAACACTTCATGCTCGCGGTTGAGCATCTGCGACAGGAACAGCCGAAAAACCAGCGATAACTGCAGAATGGGCGTCACGACCATCAGCGGCGCAATGGCAAGAGACGCGTAGACGAAACCTTGCGACATCGCGACAAGCACCGCTGACCCCACGAACCACATCGCGTTGTTTCGGTTCAGCGAAAGGACATTTTTGCGGATCGATGCAGAAGGAAGGACCAAGAAGCACAGCACCACGGTAGCCGCCGTGTAGGCAATTACGCCTCCAGCCATGGGACTCTTTACCGGCATGCTCTCAAATGCCATGCGCACCATCAGCGGGGAAATGCCGTAGCACGTGGCCGCTCCCAATGCGGAGAGAAATCCCGGCAGATATTGTGGCTTGAACACGAGTTTGTCCGCCGGAGGCATTGCCGGTACGGCCAAGACTTTCTCAGGCCGAACAACTCGTTTTCCGATGCTCGAATGCAATTGTGTCGCGAACGATCCGGCCAACATCAAAATTGTGCCGAACGACTGAAGCACTGTGAACGGCTCCTTCATCAGCACCACTGCGAGCAGCATCGTCACCACGACCTGAAGCTGCACCACCGGAGCCGAGATGTTCACCCCGACCAGCTTGTTGGCTTGATAGTTGAAGTACCGCCCAACCAGAAAATGCAGACACCCCTGAGCGACCAGCCAGGACACCGCGACCGAGGAAAATGACGCAAGAGAACCGATCTGGCCGGTGACCGCGGCCATGATCAGGAAGCCTAATCCACCCAGAGGCACCGTGATTGCCATGGCCTGCGTGACCGAGCCCGTCAGCACACCGCGGCGCATCGCCGTGTTGTTCATGGCGAACGTCAGCGCGGCCAAGGCCGCATAGATTGCACCAAGCATGGAAGCGGCCCGTCCTCGGATCTCTCAGGGAGCGGGAGCTTTAGTGAATTTCGGACAAAGAACCAGCTGCTCTTTTGCGGACCGCACCGACGTTGGGCGCAACTCTCCTCGAGCAGGGCACGCATTTTCCGGCCGGGTTTCTCCGCATGTGCGAAGAGCGGCGACCGGAAGAGCGGATCATTTAGATCCGGATTTCCATTGCCGCATTCGCAGGGATCACACTGTGCGACGGCGCAGCACTTCCAGCCATCTTGCGGCGCGACTGTTCGAGCGACAGCGGGCGCTGTTCGGCCGCGACCTCAATGCGGTTACGACCACCACGCTTGGCTTGATAGAGCGCGGTGTCGGCCGACGCCATTAACACCTCGAGTTCGGTGTTCGCAGGTCCACCGGCAACGCCGATGCTCACCGTTGTCGCTAGGGGCTCATCATCTACAGCAACACCGGACGCCTCGAACGCTTCACGCACGCGTTCCGCAGCGAGCAAGGCTTCATCAATGGCGCAGGGCAGCAGCGCGGCAAACTCTTCGCCGCCGACCCGGCCGACAAGGTCGGTGACGCGCAAGGAACTGACGACGGAATGAGCAAACACTTTCAGCACATCGTCGCCGGCCGCATGACCGAAGCGGTCATTGACCGATTTGAAATGGTCGATGTCGAAGATCATCACCGTCACCGGACGACCGGCTTTGGCCTCGCGTTCGATCATGCGGGAGGTTGCCTCCCCGAAACCGCGACGGTTGAGCAGGCCAGTCAAGGGATCGATCGATGCTGCCGTTTTGTGCGCACTCACGGTCCGTTCAGAAACCAGCAGGAAGATAATGAACACCGTGCCTACCGCATAGAGCACGAGTTCGGCGGCAAACACGGCGACCCAGCCCATTCCGATGCTGGCACCCGTCGCCCGCGTCAAATCCCCGAGCACGACTGGCATCACCAGCACGGCACCGTGCAGCATGGGCACGATGATCGCGGGCCAGCGCGCACGTAAGCTCTTGCGGCGCTCGCGCCACAACTCACCTGCCGTGAGCGCGGCATAAACCGCGACGATGCCGGCGCTGAGCTTCATGCGTGTTTCGGGATCGACCGGATCGAACGCGATCATAACCGCAACCCAAAGCGCCGGGCCTGCAATCACGCCAATCCAGTGCGCTGGACGGCCATGAAATACACGTGCGGCATCCCAAACCAGGCCACATGCGATGAAGCCTACCGCATTGACGGCAAGCGACAGCAATTGGCCAAGTTGCGGTCCGCCCGCGGTCCAGAGCGCAATAGAGGCAGCGCCCAGAATGTAGGCTGCGCCCCACCAGCCAAGGGCCGGAATCTTCTCTTGCCGCCAGAAGAACAGCAGCATGACACCAAGAAGCGCGGCAGCGAATGTCGCCACGAGGTAAAGCGTCGAGATATCAAGGGACAGGTGTGTTCCAGCCGGCATCTTAAAAGTAGCGCTTTTGAAAAACGACGGAGCCGGAATAGCCCCCTCAGCTGATCAAAGGCTAGCGATGGTATCTTGGAACTCCGTTTGCATCCGTCACACAATTTTCGCGAAAAATTATCTGCAATTCAGCGCGATCTGGAACCAGCAAAAAAAGGGCGCCCGAAGGCGCCCTTTTGAAACCAGTCCACAGCTGCGGACAATTTGATCGAAGCGATTAACGCTTCGAGAACTGGAAGGAGCGGCGGGCCTTGGCCTTGCCGTACTTCTTACGTTCGACGACACGCGAGTCACGCGTGAGGAAGCCGCCCTTCTTGAGAATACCGCGCAGCTCGGGTTCGAAGTTCGTAAGTGCCTTCGAAATACCGTGACGCACAGCACCCGCCTGTCCGGAGAGACCGCCGCCTGCGACGGTGCAAATCACGTCGAACTGGTCTTGACGAGCAGCAGCGACGATCGGTTGCTGAATCATCATGCGCAGCACGGGACGCGCGAAATAAACTTCGACTTCGCGGGCATTGACGAGAATCCTGCCAGAGCCCGGCTTGATCCAGACGCGGGCAACCGCGTCCTTGCGCTTGCCGGTGGCGTAAGCGCGGCCGAACTTGTCGACCTTCTTGACGTACTTCGGACCTTCAGCCGTCGCGGTCTTGAGCGACGACAGCTGGTCGAGGGACTGCATGGTGTCAGACATTATGCGACCCTCATGTTCTTACGGTTCATCGATGCAACATCCACGGTCTCGGGTTGCTGTGCTTCGTGCGGATGCTCGGTACCCGCATAGACGCGCAGATTGCCCATCTGCACACGGCCCAGCGGTCCACGCGGGATCATACGCTCGACAGCCTTCTCGAGAACGCGCTCAGGGAAGCGACCTTCGAGGATCGACTTCGCGGTGCGTTCCTTGATGCCACCGATGAATCCGGTGTGCTTGTAATAAACCTTGTTCTCACGCTTGCGTCCGGTGAGGACAACGTCAGCTGCATTGATGATGATGACATTGTCACCGCAGTCAACGTGAGGCGTGTAAGTCGGGAGGTGCTTGCCGCGCAAACGCATCGCGACCAAGGAAGCAAGCCGGCCGACGACCAAACCCTTGGCGTCGATCAGCACCCACTTCTTGTTGACCTCGGCTGGTTTTGCCGAAAACGTCTTCATGTGAGGGATCCGTGAAATTATGTGTTCGGCGCAAATCGCCAAAGCTGCTGCGGTTTCTAAATAACCACGCAACACACGTCAACGCCTTACAGAGAAAAATAATCCTTACAAAACAACAGCTTATAAATATGGTACCAAGATACCGTCAAAATCATTGAACGTTCGGAATGGAATAGGTCGCCGTGACGTGCGCAATCGGGTCCGGGGATGTGCCGGACAGCAACAACACTTCGCCCACAGCAAGCCGCTTGCCGAGTTTCATAAGCTTGGCGGCAGCGATGACATCCTGTCCCGGCTGCCCTTTGCGAAGGAAGTTGATGTTAAGGCTCGTCGTCACCGCCAGCCCGACCGGACCGATCGCCGATAGCAGCACCACGTACATGGCGAAGTCCGCCAATGCCATCAGGGTGGGTCCTGACACCGTTCCACCGGGCCGAAGCATGCGCCCGTTATAGGGCTGGCGCAGCAGGCTGGTGGCACCGTCGGCGCTCTCGATCAGGATTTCACCGCTGCTGAAGGCCTGCGGAAACTCCCTGTGGAGAAACTCCTGGAGTTCTGCCACGGTCATTTTAGCTTTGTTCATGGTGGTCTGCCCCGCCTGCTCGCTTATATGACGGCCTTGTAACACACAGGGCGATCAGCAAAAGTGGAAACAGATTTTGCGCCGGACTGCTCTCTCGCCTATCAAACGGGCAATGAGATGCCGTCGAGGCAACGACAACGGACCCTGTCATGACAACCCAGGCTGCAACGGCAAAGCCAATTCAATCGTCTTCGCCCCTGCTGCGCGATACGGTGGATGACATCGCCGTGCTGACCCTGAACTCATCTGCGTCCCGCAACGCGTTGTCAGAAGCCATGATCGCGGCGCTGCAAATGGAGCTCGACTCCATCCGTGACGACAACAGCATTCGTGCTGTCGTGATTGCCGCCAACGGCCCCGCCTTTTCCTCAGGACACGATCTAAAGGAATTAACTGCCCGCCGTGCCGATGCCGACAAGGGACGCGCCTATTTTGCGCAGATCATGACGGCTTGCAGCACGATGATGCAAACCATCGTGCATCTTCCGAAACCCGTCGTCGCCGCCGTGCAGGGCCTCGCCACTGCGGCCGGCTGTCAGCTGGTCGCCACATGTGACCTTGCGGTCGCCTCCGACAAGGCAACCTTCGCCACGCCAGGCATCGACATCGGGCTGTTTTGCTCCACGCCGATGGTCGCATTGTCGCGCAACGTTCCGCGCAAGCATGCGATGCATATGCTGCTCACCGGCGAAGCCGTTTCGGCGCAGCGTGCGCAGGATCTGGGGCTCGTCAACAGCGTCGTTGCTGCGGGACACGAACGACAAGCGGCGATCGATCTTGCGAAGAAGATCGCGCTGAAATCCGCCTACACCCTCAAAATCGGCAAGGAAGCGTTCTATCGGCAAGCCGAAATGAGCCTCGCCGACGCGTACCTTTACACCGCGCAGGTGATGACGGAAAATATGATGGCGCGCGACGCACAGGAAGGCATCGGTGCCTTCATCGAAAAGCGCGCGCCCAACTGGGAAGACCGGTAATTCCGGCGGAAATATTCAAGATGAATCACGACGCATACGACGACGCTTACATCCGTGGTATCCTGACCGGTGTGAAGACCATTGCCATGGTGGGTGCCTCCCCGGTCAATGTGCGCCCGAGTTACTTCGCATTCAAATATCTCGCCGAACGTGGCTACGACATGATTCCGATCAACCCCGGACAGGTCGGCAAAAGCCTCGTGGGCAAGCCGTTCGTGGGTTCGCTGAGCGAGATCGAGCGGCCAGTCGACATGATCGATATCTTCCGCAATTCCGATCATGCGGGCGCCGTCGTCGACGAGGCGTTGTCACTCTCTACATTGCCGAAGGTGATCTGGATGCAGCTCGGCGTGCGAAACGATGCCGCCGCAGCCAAGGCGGAAGCTGCCGGCATCAAGGTCGTGATGAATCGCTGCCCCAAAATCGAATACGGCCGCCTGACATCCGAAATCCAATGGATGGGCGTCAACTCACGAACCCTGAGTTCAAAACGTGCGCCTATTCCCACCAGCGGCATGCGGTTGTCATTGAATCGTGCCAGCGTCGGCGGCGGCGCGACAGCGGCGGCGGACCGGGTGGCCAAGGACAAGAACGACGTTTCATGACGCTGCTCATTCGGAGCATGTTCGTTCCTGTTGCAGCGAAACGAGCCAATCTCCTTTCGTGTTAACGCCGATCGCAGCGGACCGCTTGACTGAATATGCGGGCGCCCGCAGGATTCCAACCAAGGCCGGTTCACGGCACTGAATGAGGATTTCACATGACAGACCGTTTACCGGGATTTTCCACGCTCTCCATTCATGCCGGCGCGCAGCCTGATCCGACCACCGGGGCGCGCACGACGCCGATCTACCAGACCGCCTCCTACGTGTTTAACGACGCGGACCACGCGGCATCTCTGTTTGGCCTGCAATCATTCGGCAACATCTATACGCGCATTACCAACCCGACCACGGCCGTGTTAGAGGAGCGCGTCGCGGCCCTGGAAGGCGGCACTGCAGCCGTTGCATGTGCTTCCGGTCACGCCGCGCAGATGCTGGTGTTTCATACGCTGTTGCAACCCGGCGACGAATTCATCGCGGCACGGCGGCTCTACGGCGGCTCGATCAACCAGTTCAACCACGCCTTCAAGAATTTCGGCTGGAATGTGGTGTGGGCGGATACCGACGACGTTCAGAGCTTTCAGCGCGCCGTCACGCCGAAGACCAAGGCGATCTTCATCGAGTCGATTGCCAACCCCGGCGGCACCGTCACCGATATCGAAGCCATCGCGACCATTGCCAGGAACGCCGGCGTTCCGCTGATCGTCGACAATACCCTCGCCTCGCCCTACCTCATTCGTCCGATTGATCACGGCGCCGATATCGTCGTGCATTCGCTGACCAAGTTCCTGGGCGGTCATGGCAACTCGTTGGGCGGCATTCTTATTGATGCCGGCACCTTCGACTGGTCGCGTGATGGCCGTTACCCGGCCCTGAGTGAGCCGCGCCCTGAGTACCATGGCATCAAGCTGCAGGAGACGTTCGGCAACTTCGCTTTCGCCATCGCGGCCCGCGTACTGGGACTGCGCGACATCGGCTCCGCGATCTCGCCGTTCAATTCTTTCCTGATCCTGACCGGCATTGAAACGCTGTCCCTGCGCGTGCAGCGGCATTCCGACAACGCGAAAGCGGTCGCAGAGTTTTTGTCGAACCATCCAGCGGTCGCATGGGTCAACTACGCCGGCCTGCCCGGAGATCGCTATCACAACCTCGCCCGCAAATACTCTCCAAAGGGCGCAGGCGCTGTGTTCACCTTCGGCCTCAAGGGGGGCTACGACGCAGGCATCAATCTCGTGTCGAACGTGAAATTGTTCTCGCACCTCGCCAATGTCGGTGACACCCGTTCGCTGATCATCCATCCAGCCTCGACCACGCACAGCCAGCTGAGCGATACGCAGAAGGCTCAAGCAGGTGCAGGGGTCGATGTGGTGCGGTTGTCGGTCGGCCTCGAAGACAAGGAAGATCTGATCGCGGATTTGGATCAGGCAATGAAGGCCTGACACACTTCAAATCTCATCAAAGCGAAACGCGGCGCCGGGGATTGGCGCCGCGTTTCTTTTTTTACAGAGCAAATGGACTTTTTTGAAAACTCAGGATTTTGACTCTCGCAGCATGGCAGCCGCCGCTTTGTCTTCGCGGGTCAGCCGGGCATTCCGCTGGAAAATTGAGAAAGTCGCGAGCGCAAACAGGATCACCAAGAGCTGTACGGATAATGCTTCGACAGTGGGATTCAACCCGAGCGACTGAAGCCATCCGAAATTCTTCAATTCAGTGAATGGCACAATGCTCTGTTCCTGGAATTCCTGAATCGCCTCGCCGATGAACTTGATGCCCATCGCGAACAAGAAGGCCGAAGTGATGATGAACAGCGGCCGCAGCGGAATTCTCTGTGCCACCAGATTGATGAAATAGAACAGCACGACCAGACCAAGCGTTGCAGCCCCAAGCCCTGCAAACAATCCAATGCTCCAGCCGCCCGACGTGGTGGCAAGCGCATTGATAAACAGCACGGTCTCCGCGCCTTCGCGGAAAACAGCGAGAAACGCCAGCATGCCCACCGCCCATGAGGTGTCCTGTGCCAGCGCGTTATCAGCCTTCGCCGCCAGGTAGTCCTGCCAGCCGCGCGGATCCTGCTTCACCATCAGCCAGCCGCTGACATAGAGCATAAGACCTGCCGCAACCAGAATGATGCACCCTTCCAACACGTCGCTGTGCTCGCCGGAATTCAAAACCGCGAACAGCCACGCAGCCACAAGGCTAAAGCCGACCGCCGCAAGGGCCCCGCTATAAAGCGCCGCAATCCGATGACCGCCGCCAACCTTTCGCAGATAGCCCGCCAGCGCGGCAATCACGAGCATGGCTTCCAGCCCTTCGCGCAGCAGGATAACAGCGGCTTGGACAAACGCATTCGACATTGAAAAAACTCGTGAAACACTTGTGACAGTGTTGTGGTTCTATGATCCGCGCCGCAGAAGTTAAAGCATGGGTGTGGAGCACTAAGTCGTGAACGGCCTCGGAAATGCGAATAAGCCGCTAAAACTGGGCATTTCTCGCATTCTTAGGGTTCTTTAGAATAGCTCAATTTCAGCGACTGTTGCTGACCACAAGACTGAGTTTCGCCGATGTGGTTTCCGGCAGCCGGGAGCCGAGCCGCTCAGCCTGAAACAGCGTCAGGGTAAGGACCACGATCGCCATGGCCTGATGTGCCAAGCCGAGATCAATCGGCACCTGATTCAGCAGCGTCACGATGCCGAGCGTCGCCTGCACGATCATGGCGACCAACACCCAAAGCGCCCCGCTCAGGACCACAGAGCCTGCTTTTGAACGAACGGCATCGATCGCATGGAGTGCTGCGACCACGAGAAGCGTATAAGCGATCATGCGGTGGCTGAATTGCACCGTAAGTGTATTGTCGAAGAAATTGCGCCACCACGGCTCTTCGAAGAACAACCGTTCGGCTGACGGAATTAAACTTCCGTCGATCTGGGGCCACGTGTTGAACACCTTGCCGGCCCGCAGGCCCGCGACCAGCGCTCCGAAATAGAGCTGGAGGAATACCATCACGAGCAAAAGCCTGCTGGTGATTTTTACCCGCGTGGATGCAACAACAGCCACAGGTTTGCCCAGCCGCCGAAGTGTCCAGACGATGGCTGAGAAGATGAACAGAGCCAGCATGAAATGCGTCGCGAGCCGGTATTGCGAGACCGAGACCCGCTCGGTGAGGCCGGACTTCACCATCCACCATCCGACAGCGCCCTGCAGACCACCCATCGCGAAGATGATCCAGAGCCGACGCTTCAACCCGTCCGAGCTGAACGCTCCCCGCCACAGGAACCAGAGAAACGGCAACAGAAATACCGCGCCAATCAACCGTCCCAGCAGTCGATGCCCCCACTCCCACCAGAAGATCATCTTGAATTCGCCAAGCGACATCCCCGCGTTCATTTCGCGGTACTGTGGAATGGTTTTGTAGGCTTCAAATTGCCGGCCCCATTCCGCATCCGTGAGCGGAGGAACGGTGCCTGTGACCGGCTTCCATTCGACGATCGACAAACCGGATTCCGTCAGGCGAGTCGCACCACCGACCATCAGCGTGCAAACGACAAGGGCCGCAACGACGATCAGCCATATGCGAACCCCGCGCAGGCTTGCAGCGGGCTTTTCCTGTCGGTCTGTGACGGCGGATATCATCTGAAACACGGCCTTGAATGAATTCGCGCGGACCTTATAGTCACGGCACTTTCCCGCGCAAGCTGCGCCAGAGCCATGACCCGCACAATCCTGTTATGACAATTCGCACGCGCAAACTTATTGGAACATTTGGGCTTCTTGGGCTGGTCATCGTCTGGTCGCTGGCCGGCATGGTGATTGCCCAGACGCCGTGGCTTGCAGCCTCAAAACTCGCGCAGGCAATCTTTTACGTGGTCGCCGGCCTCGGCTGGGTCCTTCCCGCGATGCCCCTCATCACATGGATGTCGCGGCCCGACCCTCAGCCGTAATTTATAGCTGGTTCCGGCTCAACCTTCTTTCCGCGACGTACAGTGATACCTGAAAGAACCGTGCGCAGAGCGCGAAGTGACTTTCGTTGCCCATCCCATGCAACGCGGGGAAGATGCATGGGGTTTGATTCGCGGCCCTGACCGATGAGACCCGGTTCCGAGGAAACGGCGGTCGCGAAGCCTGCCTCCTGCGCCAACAAGATATCTCGCGGACTGAAGGTGTCCACGTCACCATAAGGATAGGCAAAGTGGCGACACGGAGCGCCAAGCGCCGTTTCCAGCACCTTCCGTCCCATGGCCATCTCCCTGAGCGCCACCGTGCCTTTGGTCTGGCGCAGGTTTGGATAGTTGACCGTGGCGCAGCCGATCGTTGTCAGCGGATCACGCGCCAACATGGCAAGGTCTTGCCAGGTCATCGTGATCTCCTTTGAGACGGATGCAAGGTCAACGCTGTAGCGTCCGCACAAGTCGCCGATTGCAGTCGCAAGATCGTCCGGAGACAGAGACAGCAGCCAATCGTGCAATCCGGCATAGAGATGGTACTTGTCGGCAAGTCCCGGCACATCGAACCGCCTTTCGACGTCGTTCATGACCAGCGCAATGCGTGCGTGCCGGCCGATGACATCCTGCAATGCAAGCCACCACGCCTTGCCGATGCCGTCGACGAAACCCGTCGGGACATACAGCGCAAACGGCACGTGATGACGCGACAAAACCGGATACGCGAATGTCATAAAGTCGCGATATCCGCCGTCGAACGTCAGACAGATGAAGCGCTGGGTATCAGTTTTTTGTCCTGCACGATCGGCAACCTGATCGATGGACAGAAAGTCGAACTGCCAGCGCTTCAACGCCCGGATCACAGCGTCGAGGAACTCAGGACTGATTTCGCGTGACCGCAATGGCTGAAACGGGTCGTGATGCGGCGGCCGCACATGCTCGAATTTAAGGATAGCCCCCGAACCACGCGCCCGCCGCTCCGCGAGATGGGCTAAACCACCGAAATACGCGACTTCAAGCCCGGCATTCGCCAGCATCCGCTTCCAGGACAACACAGATCAATCCTTACGCGCCACCATATGCGGTCCACCGCACGTGGTGTGGGCATTGTCATTACTCTTTGTTGACATTTGTTTGAATAAGGTCGGCCCAAGCCGCAATCCGCAGGTTTAAATCACGAGTTAAGGTCGTCTCATGACCATGGCTGCAGCGCTTCAAAGCCAAACCGAACATGGCCAGTCGCGCGCCAGCGCCGCTCGCGTTACCCGCGTTGACGTGATCCGCAACATGGCGGATGCCGAAACAATTTGGCGTAAGTTCGAGAGTGCGGACTTTCTGTCGACTCCCTATCAGCGCTTTGAATTGCTGCATGCCTGGCAAAACACGGTGGGACAGCACGAAGGTGTGGCTCCGTTCATCGTCGTTGCCTATGGCGAGAACAACCAACCACTGCTTCTGCTGCCGCTCGGCGTTAGCCGCGAGAATAGCGCCCTGGTGGCCCGCTTCATGGGCGGCAAGCACCCGACGTTCAACATGGGCTTGTGGCAGCGCGATTTCGCGACGGCTGCGACGAAAGCCGATCTTGATGCCATCATTTCCGGGATTGGTGGTCACGCGGATGGCGTCGATGTGCTCGCCTTCACGCAGCAACCGAAGCAGTGGCGAGGCCTGTCCAACCCGTTTGGACTGTTTGCCGGACAGCCCTCGACCAACGCCTGTCCATTGATGACAATGGTACCGGGCTGCAAACCCGAAGAGCGCGTCAGCAATTCAACCCGGCGGCGGCTGCGCAACAAAGAGCGCAAGCTTCAGGCCTTGCCCGGCTATCGTTATTTCATGGCGACCACCGATGAGGAGATCAATCGTCTCCTCGACGGCTTCTTCATGATCAAGCCGCAGCGTATGGCGCTTTCAAAGCTTCCGAACGTTTTCGCCGATCCCGCCACGCAAACATTCATCCGCGACGCCTGTATGGCGAAGCTGCCGAATGGCGAACGGGCCATCGCCATTCATGCTCTCGAATGCGACAGCGAATTGATCTCGATCTTCGCGTGCGTAGCTGATGGCCAGCGATTTTCGACCATGTTCAACACCTATACGATCTCCGAGAATGCCCGTTACAGCCCGGGTCTGATCCTGCTGCGCGACATGATCGATTACTACGGCGGGCGCGGCTACAGTTCGCTCGACTTCGGCGTAGGCTCCGATGAATACAAGATGACGTTCTGCAAGGAAGACGAGCCGATCTTCGACAGCTTCATTCCGCTAACCGCACGCGGCAAATTCGCAGCCTTGGGCATGTCGTCGCTGACGCATGCCAAGCGGCTGGTGAAACAGAACCCAACGCTGATGCAGATGGCGCAGTTGCTGCGTAACGCCATCCATCGCTGATTTCCCAAAAGACGCTTTAAGCTGCGGCGATCCGTTCGCCCGGCACTCCGATGTCGGCAGCCTGCGCTGGAGATTTCAATACAGTGACGTCCACAAAGCCGGACGCCAGCAACTGGCTGCGCATTGTATCGCGCGCAGCGGCGGTGATGCTGGGATCAGGAATGATAATCGCATGAGCCTGCGAGGCAATGAGCGTTGCCGGCAAGTCTGAAGCCGTGCCCGCATCGAGCACAACGTGATCGTAGGCGCGCAGCAGCGCGTCGATAGCAAGATTCAATCGTGGCAGTTGCAGGAGCGAGCGCTGACCGACGTCCCGACCAGCCCCGACCAGATGAACGCCTGACAGGCGATCCTTGGTAATGATCTGACCGAACGACACTGCTCCATGCATCAAATCCGTCAGGCCCGGCGCAGTCGGATCGGACGACACCGCCGCCAGTGTCGGCGTGGCCATCGCGAGATCAACCAAAACGACCTTGGCGCCACGGGCCAGCAGACGCGCCAGTGTCAACGCTGTCGCTGTGACGCTTTCATTCTGATGCGCCCCAATGACGGTGATCTTCCGGGATGCATCACCACCGCCCCGCAGGGAGCTGGCCACCCGTTCGATCTCGCTGATGGCGACCGGCACCTCTGCATGCGCGTCACGCAAAGAAGCAGACGGTGCTCGCGCCGCCATAGCCCTCGGCGCGGTCATTCGCAGCAATTCGCCGGTTGCGATGTAGCCGGCGGTGAGCATGAACATTGCCAGCGTCGCAATCAGCACGATGGGCAATTTCTTCGGAAACGCCGGGGTATTCGAGACGATCGCGCGGGAGATGATCCGGCCATCAGCAGGAGCCGCGTCGATGTTCTCGCGCGTCGTTGCCTCGCGATACTTGGCCAAATAGGATTCCAGAAGATCCCGCTGTGCCTTCGCCTCGCGATCGAGCGCACGCAACTGCACGTCCTGGCCATTGGTCGATGTTGCCTGACGCTTCAACTGGTCGAGGCTTCCATTCAGTCCATCGGCACGGGCGCTTGCGATCTTAGCATCGTTTTCGAGCGAGCGGGAAATCTTGCTCGCCTCTTCCCTGATCTGGCGGTCGATGTCCGCGATCTGCGCCTTCAATTCCTTGATGCGCGGATGACCACCAAGCAACGTCGACGACTGCTCGGCAAGCTGGGCGCGCAGTGTCACGCGTTGCTCCGACAGGCGACGAACCAACTCGGAATTCAACACTTCGGAAGCTTCGATCGGGCGCCCGCTTTGAAGCATCTCCCGAATTGAACGTGACTTCAACTCGGCGTCGGATTTCAACGCCCGCGCGTTATTGACTTGGGAATTCAACTCGCCAAGCTGCTGGTTCGACAGTGTCGTGCTGTTGGTTCCAACAAACAGATTGGACTTCGACCGGAATTCCTCGACCCGAGCTTCCGCTTCGCCCACCTTCTTCCGCAAGCCTTCGATTTCCACCAGCAGCCACTGCGATGCGGATTTCGCCTGGTCCTGCCGGGCGGCCTGCTGGAGGATGAGATATTCATCAGCAATGGAATTGGCCACACGCGCCGCCAGATCCGGATCTCCCGACTGGAATTCGACAACGATGACACGCGATTTCTCCACGGCATACGCGGTCAAGCGCTCCGAGTAAGCCTGGAGCACCCGCTCCTCGGGAGTCATCTTGAACGGATCCTTGCCAATGCCGAACAGCCCCAGCAAGCGTGCGCAGCGGCGAGATGCCGTGCAGAACAGGATCGAACTCCGGAAGGCTGCCAAGCTTGTTCTTCTTGATGACTTCGCGCGCGAGGTCGCGCGACAGCAACAACTGGACCTGACTGGTTACCGCTTCGGCATCGATTGTACCGCGCTCCTCGCTACGCTCGCCATTAGGACGCAGGAAAACGTTTTCACGGCCATCGATCAGGATACGCGCCTCGGATTTGTAGCGCGGTGTGATCATGTTGACGGCGATCAAGGACAGCAGCAGTGCGAGGCCCGTTGGAACAATCACCCATGCCCGCTTGCGGAGCAATGCATGCCATATGACACGCAGATCGATGTCGCCAAGCTCTGACGGAGACGCAGGTGGCGGCGCCGAAGAAGTTTCAACAGGAGGGGCAACGGCCGTAACGGTTTTCGACCAGGCCTTACCCATCCATTCACGCGGGAACGCGAAACGCATCAAACTCTCTCCACCGGAACGCTAACTCGCACTGACGCAAAACACCTGATCGATGAGAGCGATTACACTCCATTAAGGTTGCCGCCCGGTTAATCCGAGCACTTTTCAGGAGCGAAAAGCGCCCGCGTCACACTTTGTTAACCATGAATGTTCTTAATCAGAATCGATACTTATCCTGGATTGCCCCATGCAGCGCAGTTGCGCGCTCTTTGCCTGCCTTCTCTTAGCGCTCGTGGTATCGGGCTGCATGAGGACGCCTGCCCCAATCGCATCAGCGCCAAGCCCAAGCCTCGATGCCATGGCTTACGGCCAGCATCAGCGGCCGCATGAGGTCGCCGTGCCTGCCTCCTACGCTTACGCGCCGCAAGATGAGCCGTATCGACTTGACGCGGGTGATCGATTGCGGGTCGTCGTCTATGGCCAGGAAGGTTTGACCAACACGTATACGGTCGACGCCGGCGGGGCGATCACCATGCCGCTCATTGGGGCGGTCCGCGCACGTGGCCTTACCCCCGCGGAACTCGCTGCAGCCGTCACCGTCCAATTGAAGAAGGGCTATCTGCGCGAACCTTATGTCGCCACCGAAGTCGAATCCTACCGGCCGTTCTTCATCCTTGGAGAAGTCACAGCCCCCGGACAGTATCCGTATGTCCCGAACATGACAGTTGAAAGTGCGGTCGCCATCGCGGGTGGATTCACCCCCCGCGCCCATCGCAGTGATGCCCAACTCACGCGCACCGGTGAAGCCGGTACCCAGCGCGCGACCGTGCCGCCCGGCACAGTCCTGAAACCCGGCGACACGGTTGTCGTGACCGAACGGTGGTTTTGATGTCCGAAATGGTGAATTCTCCGTTGCGCATTCTTCATGCTGTTCGTGCACCGGTGGGCGGCATTTTTCGCCATATCCTGGATCTTGCTGTGGGACAGGCCGAGCGCGGACATACGGTCGGAATTCTGGCCGACAGTCTGACCGGCGGAGAACGCGCTCAAGCGGCCCTCAAGGAAATCGAACCAAAGCTCAAGCTCGGTGTTCATCGCCTCGCTATCCGGCGGGAGCCTCATCCCGCCGATACCGCAGCTTCATTGCAGTTTCTGCGGCTCGCGCAGTCATTGAAGCTCGACGTGCTGCACGGACACGGCGCCAAGGCCGGCGCCTTCGTTCGCCTTAAAGGGAAATCAAAGAACGCAATCCGCGTTTACACGCCGCATGGCGGCTCCCTCCACTATCCGCCAAACACAATCAAAGGTGTGCTCTACGCCAAGCTAGAGCGCACTCTGATGAACCGGACCGAGCTGTTCCTGTTCGAAAGCGGCTTTGCCCGGGATACCTATGAACGCATCATTGGCAAACCGTCAGGCCTCGTCCGCTGCGTGTTCAATGGTGTCACGGCGTCGGAATTCGACCCTGTGACACAGGCTGAAGACGCGACCGATCTTGTGTACGTCGGCGAATTCCGCGCGATCAAAGGCGCAGATCTGCTGATCCAGGCGGTGGCGCGGCTACGGGCGGACGGCAAACCTGTCACCCTGACACTCGCCGGCGACGGCGAGGAAACCGAAAAGCTAAAGGCGCTCACCAAAAAGCTAAATCTCGGCGACGCGGTCCGCTTTATCGGGCACGTCAAAGCCCGCTTCGGGTTCACAAAGGGCAAGTTGCTGATAGTTCCCTCGCGCGGGGATTCCATGCCTTACGTGGTGATTGAAGCCGCTGCGGCAGGCATTCCAATGCTCGCCGCCAATGTCGGGGGTATTCCGGAGATCTTCGGGCCGCACACGTCGGGACTGTTTGCTCCAAATAGCGCCGGGGCGATTGCTGATGCGGTTGAAACGGCACTTGCCGACGTAAACGCGACCCGCGAGCGCGCAAGGCTGCTGCGGGAGCGGATTTTCATGCACTTCTCACAAAACGCGATGGTCGACGGTGTCATGAGCGGGTATCGCGACGCGTTCAACTCGCGTTAACCGATCTTTACCAACGATAACCAAATCTTCCGATTTGTTCGCTAAGGCAGGCGGTCTGGGGCTTCACCTTCCCCAGCTCGTGGCTATTTGACGCGCAACAACGGAAATTCATTCGTGGAACCGATCGACGCTCGCTCGATGATGAACGCAGCCGCGGCGGCAGCAGCCACCGCGAACACTGCTGATGGCACACCGAGACTGGAGCGCCGAAAACGGCTGTCATCAGCCGCCCTTGCAGTCGCAAACCAGAAAGTTCCCGGCGCATATTCAGCCGTCGTCATCACCGGTGCAGTCCGTGTCGTCGATTTCCTGCTGCTGAGCGTCATCGGCATTACGCTGTATCTCTCATACGTGATGCCGCTCGATGGCTTTTCCTGGGAATACATCGAGGCGATCCTCCTCATTGCAGCCATCGCAGTGATCAGCTTTCAGGCAGCTGAGATCTATGACCTCCAGGCATTCCGCGGTCAGCTTCGTCAGCTGACACGAATAACATCGTCCTGGGCGTTCGTTTTCCTGCTCTTCATCGGTGCATCATTTTTCGCAAAACTGGGCGACGCCGTATCGCGCGTTTGGCTTGGAGCATTTTTCTTCGCGGGTCTTGCCGCCTTGATCGCGGAACGATTGGCATTGCGAGCACTGATGCGGCGCTGGGCACGCGATGGACGCCTTGATCGGCGGACAATCATCGTCGGCTCGGATCAGAATGGCGAAGATCTCATTCGTGCCCTAAACGCACAAACCGATTCCGACATACAGATTCTGGGCGTGTTCGACGATCGAAACGACTCGCGTGCACTGGACACCTGTGCCGGTGCGCCGAAGCTCGGCAAGATCGATGACATTCCCGAATTTGCCCGGCGCACACGCATTGATCTCGTTCTGTTTGCGCTGCCGATTTCGGCGGAGACCCGCATTCTCGAAATGCTGAAAAAACTCTGGGTATTGCCTGTCGATATCCGGCTGTCCGCACACACAAACAAGCTGCGCTTCCGTCCCCGCTCCTATTCCTATCTCGGTGAAGTTCCAACGCTCGACGTGTTCGAGCAGCCAATCACCGACTGGGACATGGTGATGAAATCGGTGTTCGACCGTGTCGTCGGAGCAATCATTCTTGTTCTGGTTTCGCCGATCATGGCGCTGATCGCACTTGCCATCAAGCTCGACAGTCCCGGTCCAGTGTTTTTCCTGCAGAAACGCTACGGCTTCAACAACGAGCGGATTGACGTTTTCAAGTTTCGGTCACTGTTTCACGATCAGGCCGATCCCTTGGCGTCCAAGGTCGTCACCAAGGGTGACACGCGTGTCACCCGGGTCGGACGGTTCATTCGCAAATCCAGCCTCGACGAATTGCCGCAACTGTTCAATGTCGTGTTCAAAGGCAATCTTTCGCTGGTCGGCCCGCGACCTCACGCCGTGCAGGGCAAGTTGCAAAGCCGTCTGTTCGACGAAGCCGTCGACGGCTATTTCGCACGCCATCGCGTCAAGCCCGGCATCACCGGATGGGCTCAAATCAACGGTTGGCGCGGTGAGGTTGATAGTGAAGAGAAGATTCAGAAGCGTGTCGAGTTCGACCTTTATTACATTGAGAATTGGTCGGTGTTCTTCGATCTCTACATCCTCTTCAAGACCCCGTTCGCCCTGATCAAGGGTGAAAACGCCTACTGACGCTTTGCGCGAAGAGGGTTTGAGTTCATATGGCACCGGCTGCGGCAGGCTACGCTCTCTCCGCCTCGGCGACGCCTCCCGGCATCGCGTCGATTCAGCGCGGGTTGATGTGGGCGGTCGGAGCCGGCGGCGCCATCGTTTTCATTGAACCAAGTCCCTACGAGCTTGCGACCCTGGCAGCTCTGGTGTTCTTCTTCGCCACAGGGTTGCGGATGCGGCCCGCCTTCATTCCCCTCCTGATCCTGCTGTTTCTGACAAATCTCGGCTACACCATCTGCTCCGCCTATCTGATGGATAAAACCGAGATCGTGAACTGGATACTCACCTCCTGGTACATGGCGGTCACAGTCCTCTTCTTTGCGATGGTCTTGTCCGAAGATACCGCAAACCGGCTCGACTATCTCCGCCGTGGCCTGATCGTGGGAGGCGTGATCGCATCCCTGTCTGGGGTCGCTGGCTACTTTCATCTGATCCCGGGCGGCGACGATTTGCTGACGCTTTACAGCCGTGCGCGCGGGACATTCAAAGATCCGAACGTACTCGCTGCATTCCTGATCCTGCCGGCACTCTTCTCCCTACAGATCGTGGTGACTGAGCCGCTCCGGAAATCGTTCCGCAGCGTGATGGCGCTGGGAATTATCAGCCTCGCAGTTTTGCTGGCTTTCTCACGCGCTTCCTGGGGACAGTTGGTGCTGTGTTCAGCATTCATGCTTGTGCTGATGTATTTGACAAGCCCGTTGCGAACCGAGCGTCGGCGGATTGTGACCATGGCTCTTGTCGCGGTCGCCGTGACGGCCGTGCTGATTGTGGTGCTGCTATCCTTCAGTTCGATCGGAGATCTCTTTAAAGAGCGCGCAAGCTTCAATCAAACCTACGACAGCGGACGTTTCGGACGATTTGGACGGCATGTTCTCGGCTTCCAGATGGCGCTCGAGCTGCCGCTTGGAATTGGCCCACTCCAATTCACGAAATATTTCCCGGAGGACACCCACAACTCATTCCTGAACGCCTTCATGTCAGGCGGCTGGATCGCAGGTGTTTGCTACCCGGCACTTGTTTTCATCACCGTGATCCGCGGGTTTAAATTGATCTTCGTGCGCGTACCCTGGCAACGCATGTATCTCGCGCTGTTCGCGGCGTTCCTGGGTACGGTCGCTGAAGCATTTATCATCGACGTCGATCATTGGCGTCATTTCTGGATGATGCTGGGCGCAATGTGGGCGCATGTTCGCGGCTGCGCATTCTTATCAAGTCAACGGACAACGTGCGCGAGCCGCTGACTTCTAGCGAACTCTCTCCGCCTCTCTCGTCTTTCGTCTTTCATTGCGCCTGTTCCACAATGAACAGCTGTTCAGCGAATAAACACGATGTTCGCGGAACGGCTGCAGTCAATTCTCGTTGAGCTTCGGGCAGACAACGAGGAGGACAAGGATGAGAAAGACGCTTCTTATTTCAGTCGCGAGCGCGGCATTGATCGGCGCAACAGGTTTCGTTTCCGCACAGTCGCCAGGAAATGCTCCCAACGCACCAGCTGCTTCGCAATCGGCCCCCTCTGCTGCACCGAGCGCCCCGGCGGAAAAAACGGCACCGATGAATCGCGGTGACACCGGGCGGAGCGGCATGAATTCCGAAGGTGGAATGAAGGACACCCAAGCCGATCCGATGAAGCCGGGTGACAAGGCAACCGGCAAGAGTGCCCAGGATAATATGCGGCAAGATCAGAAAGCCGGCGGCAAAGCATCCGAGACAAGTATGGATCGGTCGAAGGACGGCATGAAGACCGACAAGAACGCTTCCGACACGAATGCGAAAACCGGCACCACTACTGGGCAGGCGGGCTCGGGTGCAAAACTCTCAACTGAACAACGCACCCAGGTCCGAACAGTGATCACGAAGCAGAGCGTGAAGCCGGTCACGAATATCAACTTCTCTATCTCGGTCGGCACCCATGTTCCGCGAACCGTCGCGTTTCATCCGCTTCCCGCAGAGGTCGTGACCATTTATCCAGATTGGCGTGGATATGAGTTCTTCCTCGTCAACGATCAGATTGTCGTCGTGAATCCGCGGACGCTTGAAATCATAGCGGTTCTCGACGCGTAAACGCGGACACTCAAATAAAAAGCCGGCCAAAGCGGCCGGCTTTTTTCTATCCCGATCACCGAGATATTCAGCGAAATCGTTCCCTGCGGACGTTATAGGTCCAGGAGCGTCGACCGTTACTAAACACGACCCGACTGAATTGCAGAGACTTGGCCTGTTCAGGAATTTTCGCGGATTCGGCCAATTGAACGGCGATTTGCTTGGTCATATGCGGCGCCACAAAGCGCACCGAGCTATTGCTAGGCCCGGAGACTTCGACTTTCATCCCATCATCGCGCATCCGCTCCGCCATCTCGTGGGCATAGAGTTGGCGATTGGCAGTGGCTGCGATCTGTACGGAGGGACGGAGAATTTCGTACTGCGACATGCGCATGACGCCAGCCATCTCGCGCGCCTGGATATTCGCAGGATCCGCAGCGGCGGCCATCATCAGCCGAAGTTCAAGGCTGCGGAATGCTGACAACGAGATCGGGGTTTTGTTTCTGCCGCGTTTGTAGTCGTCGTAGCTGCCTTTCAGCGCGTTAGCCTCAGCAAGCAACCGATCGAATGCCGCCTTACTTTCCGCCGCCTTCTGCTCGGCCGGAGAAAGCTGGGGGGCGTCAGGTTGCGGTGGAGAATTTACGGCGGAGCCAGGTTCTGTCGACTGGGGTTGAGATGTTTCCGCCTGCACCGGGATGCTCGCGGTAGCTTCTGCCGCAGCGTCGGAAGACCTGTCTTGAGTGGTCGATGGTGGCGATGAATCCGTTGTTTGGGGCGTTTGGCCGGCGACAAAACTTCCGGCGGTAAGCGCGGTAAACAACCCCAGCCCTAAGGTAATACTCTTATATCGCAGCATACGTCTATGCCCGATCGAAGGATTGGTATATTGTTCCCCAACTCGCGAGGTGAGGATTTGTTCTGTCGCCGCAAAAATTTCGTGCAACATCCCAAGGCAATTCGAACAGTCCAAAGCTAAAGCATGTGTCAGTCTAAAATCCGATAGGAGTTCAATTCGTCTGATGTGACTGGCTGATTACGAATACGAGTTCACGAACTGCCGCCGGGTCGCAGCAGCTGAGCTCCCATCGTCATCCCCTTCCCCAGCGTAGTCTCGCCACCTTGAGCGAGACGACAGACATATCAGTCCGAGAGCGAGTGTTTCGGTAGAAAACTGATGCAACCACCACTCCCTCAATGGCCCGCCCCCCTGAGATCCAGAGTTATCCTTGAAAGGTATTGCCGCTGTGTCGTCTTTATGGTGATGCAAAGGGTGGCCCAACTATTAGGAAAAGCGGGGAACTGATAGTCTATGAAAGCTCCGCCCGCCTCGGTTGGACTTTGGGGTAAATTACTGGATAAGTTCAATTATTATCCACAATTGAACTGTCGTTCATTTCAATAAATCGCCGAGATGAGCTTCTAGCTGCCGTAATGATGCACTGATCACGCAACGGGAATTCGCTATAAATGTGCGGAATAGTCGGGATACTGGCCTACGATAAAGCGACAACGGTAAACGGATCCGTGCTGGAACGGATGCGCGACGCCATGATCCACCGTGGCCCGGATGGCGGCGATATTTGGATCGCTTCGGATCGGAGGGTCGGTTTAGCCCATCGTCGGCTGTCAATTGTCGACTTGAACACAGCAGCTACTCAGCCAATGGCCAATGAAGACGGCAGCGTCATCATCACCTTCAACGGCGAGATTTACAATCATGCCAAGCTGCGACCTGAACTCGTCGCACGCGGTCATCGGTTTCGCACGGATCACAGCGATACCGAGGTTCTCGTTCATGGCTACGAGGAATGGGGGCTCGAGGGATTGCTCGAACGGATAGAAGGCGATTATGCGTTCGGCATCTGGGATGCCCGCAAAGGCGTCCTATCGCTCGCGCGAGATCGGATCGGCGTCAAACCGTTGTATTTCTCGTATATCAACGGCTGCTTCACTTTTGCCTCCGAAATGAAGGCCCTTGTGCGGCACCCAGATTTCTCCCCGGAAATCGACGCTTACGCGATGTACCACTACCTGTCGTTTCTGACGACGCCTGCCCCGCTCACCATGATGCGAGGCATCTATAAACTCCCTGCTGGTTGCTGCCAAACCATCGACGCATCAGGCAAAATCAGCATGACGCGGTATTGGGACGCTACTCCGGGCCGCGGGATTGATCCCGCCGAGACTAAAAATCTGTCGGAAAGAGCGCTGGAGGACTTCTACGTGGGTGGCATTCGCCAACGCCTGCGTGGCGCTGTCGAGAAGCGTATGATGTCCGATGTGCCGATGGGCGTGTTTCTTTCTGGAGGCGTCGATTCGTCGACCAACGTCGCCTTAATGAGCGAATTCTCGGAGCGCCCGGTTGAGACCTTCACCATCGGATTCAGTGACTACCAGCATCTGAACGAGTTCGATTCCGCGAACCAGATTGCGAAAAAATTCAACACCAATCACCACCAGATATCGATCCAAAAGAAGGATATGATCGACTATCTGCCAAAGATGATCCACTCACAGGACGAACCGATCGCCGATTGGGTATGCATCCCGCTCTACTTCGTCTCAAAGCTCGCTCACGACAACGGGATGAAAGTTGTCCAGGTTGGTGAAGGAGCTGACGAGCAGTTCTGCGGCTATACCGGCTACATGAACTATCTAAATCTCTATCACAAATACTGGACGCCATTCCGCAAGTACCTGCCGCAACCTGCCCAGCGTCTAGCGGCGGGCACCGCAAGCTTGCTCTCAGGACTGCATCCACGGCTGCCAATCTACGCCGACGTCATTGATCGGGCAGCTCGTGATCGTGAGCATTTCTGGTCTGGCGCGATGGTCTTTCCCGATCTCATGAAGGCTCAGTTGGTCGATACGAAAGCCATTGATGCAACACTCGGAGATCAGCATGCGAATGTGCTCCATTTGCTTGACGCTGATTATCTCAAGCCGGATAGCTTTAACGTCGTTCGCAGTTTCATGGGTCCTCTCGACACGAAGTTTCCGGAATCAGACGCGCTGACGCGCATGATTCACAGCGAGTTTAAACTCAGACTTCCTGAATTATTGCTGATGCGCGTCGATAAGATCGGTATGTCTAAATCTCTTGAGGCGCGTGTTCCTTTCCTCGACCACAAGCTGGTCGAGTTCTCTATGGATATTCCAGAGACATGGAAGACGAAGGGCGGCGAGCCGAAATATCTTTTGAAGAAAGCAGTTGAAGGGCTCATCCCCGACAACATCATCTATCGGAAGAAGATGGGTTTCGGAGCGCCCATGAGCGATTGGATGCGCAGTGACTTCGGGCGTGCGATACGCAAATCGGTGCTCAGCTCGGGCCTTTTGCGCCGAGGTTTTTTGAACGTGGAGTATGTGGAAAAGCTCTTTGACTGGCACTTCAAACGTCGCATGAATACAAGTCTTTACCTGTGGGCGATCTACAATCTTACAGCTTGGTACGATCTGTGGATCGATCAGAAGGAAGTTGACCCAACGCAATTGTCCGACATCGCGGCTTAGAGGTCAGGAATAAATGAGGAAGTGCGAATAACTGTGTTCAGTCGCGGCGCCGAACGACAAGTGCCAAGAGCACCACGTTGTCGGCGCTGATGTCGCCGACACCCTGAATGGGCCGAAAGTTCGATCAATTGAATATCTTACCAAGCCGACCAGGCGAGTATGCGCGGCTCTTACGGACCGTCCGTCACCTTCGGACCGGACAAATTATCAATCGTATTGTCCGACGACTGCCGCGGCATTTTAATCCTGTTAATCCTGACGATCGCTCTCCCTCCTTGCGACCGACCGCTGCGGCTTGGCATAACTGCCCTGGCCGGAGCGCCAGTTTGTTGTCCCCAACGGCATTTCGCTTCATTGGCCAGGAAGCCGATTTCGGCGCGAATATAGATTGGAATTCACCCAATCATTCCAAGCTCTGGTTGTACAATCTACACTACTTCGACGATCTCCGTGCCGAAGCTGCAGAACAACGAACCTCTTGGCACCGTGGTCTGATTGAGAAATGGCGACAGGAAAACCCTCCGGCGATCGGAAATGGGTGGGAGCCCTATCCGTTATCCCTGAGAATTGTAAACTGGATTGCCTGGATACTCGCCGGCAATGATCCTAGCGACGAAATCCTTCAAAGTCTTGCCGTTCAAATTCGTACGCTGCGTACAACACTCGAATTTCACTTGCTCGGCAATCATCTGCTTGCAAACGCCAAGGCCCTGGTGTTCGCAGGCTGCTTCTTTACCGGGAAAGAGGCGAAGGATTGGTTGGAGACTGGTCTCGCCCTGTTAAACAGTGAACTCCAGGAGCAGATTCTTGATGATGGCGGGCATTTCGAACTAAGCCCGATGTATCATGCAATTATCCTCGAAGATGTGCTCGATCTTCTTCAGCTAAGCTCAATTTTCCCAAACGAACTTGGGACGAGCGAAAAACGGTGGCGGGCCCTTGCGGAGCAAATGCTCGCGTGGCTCGCCGTCATGAATCACCCGGATGGAGAAATCGCTTTCTTTAACGACGCAGCATTTGCCATTGCAAAGCCAAGGGCCCATCTCCAAACCTATGCGACACGGCTCAATGTGCCGTTCTCGCCAAAGAAAGACAAACCTCTACAACAGCTCAAAGCCAGCGGTTACATACGAATGGAGTCAGGTCCGCTATGTGCGATCTTCGACGTCGCAGAAATCGGGCCTTCTTATCTGCCCGGTCATGGCCATGCGGACGTATTATCTCTCGAGGTATCGCTCGACGGACATCGACTACTGACTAACGGCGGAACATCGACGTATGCTCCCGGCAAGCTGCGTGACGAGGAGCGAGAAACAGCTTCGCACGTAACGATCGAAATCGATGGACACAGCTCATCAGAGGTCTGGGGTAGCTTCCGAGTTGGGCGACGTGCACATCCCTCTGGTATTTCATGCGGCTCCTCGCCCAACCAATTATGGGCGGAAGCGAGCCATGACGGGTATGGTTGGTTGCCTGGAAAACCCAGTCATCAACGCCATGTCAGTATGGAGCCAACAGTCTTAAGCATCAAAGACACTATTGCTGGGAACGGCATTCATTCGGTCATTGGGAGATTTCCTTTACATCCCCAGGTGACGTCGGTGACCCCAGATACAGCCGGCTGGCGCCTTGAATTTGTCGGCGGGCGCATGATACGCGTACACGTAATCGGCCCCTGCCACTGCTTTCTCATGGACGGGTATTACGCCCCTACTTTCGGTCAACGCCTGCAACGGCCGATACTGGCCTGGCGCTCCGAGGGACCGCTACCGCTGGTCATCGAAACACGGTTTGAGCTTTAAAGTGAGAATTTTATTACTCACCGATAATTACCTACCTGAATCAAATCCACCTGCACTTCGTTCCAGCGCACATGCAAAACGCTGGATTGAACGAGGTCATGAGGTTACGATTCTGACCAGCTTTCCCAATGCACCGGATGGCAAGGTGTTCGGAGGGTATCGACAGTCGCTTTTCAAGCGAGAGACACTCGATACCGTTGACGTAGTACGCGTGCCTACACTGATCTTCCCGAACCGCGGCACGATCTTACGTATCATTGATTTTTTAAGTTACATGGTTGCCAGTAGCGCAGCGGCTCCTTTTCTAACCCGGCCCGATGTCGTCATTGCAACATCCGGGCATTTCCTCACAGCCGTCGCTGGCTGGTTCGTCAGCCGAGTGCACAGGCGTCCGTTTGTCTTTGAGATTCGCGATCTATGGCCTGATTCCGTTGTCGCTGTGGGGGCCATGAAGGAAGGAATTCTGATTAAACTGATCCGCAAGCTTGAACATTTTCTCTATCGTCAAGCTGGCCTTATCGTCACCGTGACGTCTGCCTTTCGTGACATTCTCATCGCGCGCGGGATTGATGGCAACAAAATCGTCGTTATCACGAATGGATGTGACACGAGCTCGCTTACACCTGGCGTCGCATCAGAAGAACTCCGCAACAAACTAAGCCTTCAGGGCAAATCTGTTGTCTCCTACATCGGCACTGTGGGAATGGCGCATGGTCTTCAACTTATTCTCGACGCTGCACATGCAGTCCGCGATCATCTCTCCAACGTGCAGTTCGTTATTGTTGGCTCTGGTGCGGAGCTGAACGATTTGCGAAGGCAAGCAAGCGAGCGTGGTCTAGACAACGTTACATTTGTCGGTCGTGTAAGTCATGAAGAAGTGCTCGAATATTGGCGTCTCAGCGACGTCACCCTGGTGTTACTCCGGGATACTCCACTGTTTCGAACCGTCCTTCCCTCCAAGGTTTTTGACGCGATGGCGACCGGAACTCCGATCATCACAAACGTCCACGGAGAACTACAGAATATTCTTGAGCCACTCGGCGCCGCCGAAATGATAGCACCGGACAATTTGCCAGCTCTCACCGAGGCAATCGAGCGCACTATAAAAGATCCCGCTTTACTGCAACGACTTTCAGCGGCCGGAATTGAAGGCGCCAAGCAGTATGACCGCGTGGCTCTTGCGGACCGAATGCTGGATGCCTTGCAGGGCCTGATGCGGCGGAGAACTGCCTAACCAGGCGCGATTACCCGTCCCGTCCGGCTTGCGCGCGTGCAGGCCACAGTGCATAAGATATTGAAAGCATGAAGTTTATTTAACTGTTCCTTGCGAAGCAAGGGGTATGTGCGTAAGGGCCAGCGCACAAGCCGCCCACTTTTCGTGCATTGAAACTTGATGCGCCAAACGATACACAGCCCTACTCCGGACCTGCAGATTTCCCCCATTCAATAGGCCTGCTCCTCAGAGGAAAAAGACGCGTTGCATGAAGAAAGTCATCGCGATTTTTGGAACGAGGCCGGAAGCCATAAAAATGGCACCCGTGGTTACGGAACTTCGGAAGAGCCGTGAGCTGGATTTGCGTGTCTGCGTCACGGCGCAGCATCGTGGAATTCTTGATCAAGTGCTGGCGTTGTTCGCTATCACACCGGACCATGACCTTAATTTGATGCTTCCGAACCAGACGCTGGATCAATTGACTGCAAGGCTTTTGACCGGCGTTGGAGAAATCCTGGATCAGGAAAAGCCCAATCTTGTGCTGGTCCATGGTGACACCTCAACGACGCTGGCAACTTCACTCGCTGCCTTTTATCGAAGACTACCAGTCGGGCACGTCGAGGCCGGCTTACGGTCGGGATCGCTCCACGCTCCATGGCCAGAAGAGATGAATCGCCGAGTGACGACACTCGCTACGCGATTTCACTTCGCGCCGACTGAGCGCTCCCGTCAAAATCTGCTGGCAGAGGGAATTGAAGATTCCCATATTCATCTAACTGGCAATACCGTCATCGACGCTCTGGTCGAGACGGTGGCTCGCCTCAAAGCCGCGCCGGAAACGCTGCGCAATTTCGAAAAGCAATTCAGCTATCTTGATCGGAATTTGCCGCTTATTCTGGTCACCGGTCACCGTCGCGAGAATTTCGGCGAGGGCTTCGAAAACATCTGCCGCGCGATGATCGAGATCGTGACGCAAAATGACGTACAGCTTGTTTATCCGGTCCATCCCAATCCGAATGTACGAGGACCAGTCGAACGCCTGCTCGGGTCGCACCCTCGAATTCATCTGATCGATCCCCTCGATTACGAGCCATTCGTATATCTGATGGAACGATCGTACATTATCATCACGGATTCAGGCGGCGTACAGGAAGAGGCTCCCTCCTTGGGCAAGCCTGTTCTTGTCATGCGCGATACCACGGAGCGCCCGGAGGCAGTAGATGCGGGCACAGTCATCCTGGTCGGGACATCAAAGCAGCGCATCGTTGGTGAAACCAATCGATTGCTGAGTGACAAATCACACTACGCCCACATGGCGCAGGCAATAAACCCTTATGGCGACGGTCTCGCAGCCAAGCGAATCCGCGCGGTAATCGAGGAACAAGCGTGAGCCAAAATAAACTAAAGACTATTTGCGTTGTAGGGCTTGGCTACATTGGCCTGCCTACTGCCGTGGTTTTGGCATCTCGTGGAACGACCGTCATCGGGGTTGATGTCAACGAGGACGTCGTCACTAAAATCAATCGTGGAGAAATCCATATCGTCGAACCTGATCTCGACGCGGTCACCGCGCGGGTAGTCCAGAACGGGCTGCTACGCGCCAGCACCACTCCCGAAGCAGCAGACGCTTTTGTTATCGCTGTGCCCACGCCGTTTCATCACGGCAAGGCTGATTTAACCTATGTGCATGCGGCCGCGGCATCGATCGCACCGATGCTCAAGACAGGCGACCTGGTCGTTTTGGAATCGACGTCACCGCCAGGAACGACTGAAAGCATGGCATCACAGCTCGCTCAGTTGCGGCCCGATCTTCGGTTTCCAAAAGTAGGCGATGATCAATGCGACGTCCGTGTGGCTTATTGTCCCGAGCGTGTATTGCCAGGTCGAGTGCTGGTCGAACTCGTCGATAATGACCGCGTGATTGGCGGAATCACGCCAGAATGTTCAGCGAAGGCCGAGGAACTTTATCGGATCTTTTGCAACGGCAGTTTGCTCAGAACCAACGTACGCACCGCCGAAATGTGCAAATTGACGGAAAACTCCTTCCGCGATGTCGGCATTGCATTTGCCAATGAACTTTCAGTTATCTGCGAAAAGCTCGACATTAATGTCTGGGAGCTGATCCGCCTCGCCAATCATCATCCCCGCGTAAATATCCTGCAACCAGGACCTGGCGTTGGCGGCCATTGCATTGCTGTTGATCCATGGTTCATCGTCGAGGCAGCGCCAGACGAGTCGCGGCTTATTCGGACCGCCCGGGAAGTCAACGATGGCAAGCCAACTTACGTGCTCGACAAGATCAAGACCAGTATCAGCGGCGCACGTGCGATGGGTGCTAAACCGAAAGTGGCTCTGCTCGGTCTCGCGTTCAAACCGGACGTAGATGATTTCAGGGAAAGCCCTGCACTGCAGATCGCAGAAGCGGTCGCCGAGTGGGACAATTGTGAGATTCTCCTTTCGGAACCACACGCCGATAGGCCACCAGGCACGCTCGCCAATCATCGACATGTCCACATGGTCGAAGATGCGCATGACGCTGTCCGCGATGCAAATATTGTCGTCATGCTGGTCAATCATCGTCTCTATAGCGAGATTGCGCGTACGGAGCTGGAAGGCAAGGCCGTCATCGATACGCGAGGAGTTTGGTCGTGAAGCAGTTACTGGTTCGGTCCGGCAAGGTTTTCTTGAAGGAGGTACCGGCACCGGTTGTCGGCCCCAAGAACGTGCTGGTCCAGGTCGAGCGATCATGTGTCAGCGTTGGGACCGAAATGGCCGGCATCAAGATGTCTGGCCTGCCGCTTTATCGCCGGGCGCTAAAGCAACCACATCACGTCAAGCGCGTCGTACAGTTGATGCGCGACCAGGGCGTAACCCGCGTCTACAAGCAAGTCATGGGTAAACTCGACGCTGGATTGCCTACCGGGTACTCAGCGACGGGGACGGTCATTGCGGTTGGCGCTGAAATTGAGAGCATCTCCGTTGGCGACCGCGTCGCGTGCGCTGGAGCAGGCATCGCCAATCATGCCGAGATCATCGACGTTCCCGTCAATCTCTGCGTACACGTTCCCGAGGCGCTCTCGTCAGATGTGGCCGCGACGGTTACACTTGGCGCGATCGCAATGCAGGGTGTGCGGCGTTGCCAGCCGACATTGGGCGAAACAGTCGTGGTTGTGGGGCTCGGCATTCTCGGCCAGATCACTGCGCAATTGCTCAGCGCCAATGGCTGTAGAGTGATTGGTACGGACGTCGACCCTCGCCGGATCTCAGTGGCCCTTGAGAATGGGATGGATATCGGGATCAATCCGAAGGACGGCGATCTGGTCGACCGGATTATCAAGCTAACCGACGGATTCGGTGCCGATGCTGTGGTTGTTACAGCGGCATCACCATCGAGCGATATTCTCGCTGAAGCGTTTCAGGCTTGCCGCAAGAAGGCGCGCGTCATTATCGTCGGCGACGTCGGTCTCAACATGGCGCGAAGCGACATTTACACCAAAGAACTCGACGTTCTGATTTCCTGTTCGTATGGACCGGGTCGCTACGATCCGGCGTATGAGGAGGAAGGTGCAGATTATCCCCTGCCCTACGTCCGCTGGACCGAAAACCGCAACATGCAGGAATATCTGCGGCTGCTCGCCACTCGCCGCGTGCGGTTGGACAACATGTTGCAGGAGCCTTTCCCGATTGATCAAGCGGTGGAGGCCTACGCGAAGCTCTCCGAGGGTGAAAAACCCTTATTGGTGTTATTGAAATATCCGCCGCGCGAGGGCGCGGATAACCGCACGCTGCAATTGGGCGCACCTGCAGCGATCGATGGCCGCATCAAAATGGCGTTGATCGGCGCCGGCGGATTCGCTCAGGGCATGCACTTGCCCAACCTGCAAAAGCTCAAAGGCGAATTTGATCTGCGCACAATCGCGAGCAAGACCGGACTTTCCGCTCGTAGCGTCGCTGAACGTTTCGGCGCCCCCAACGCAACAACCGACTATTCGACGGTCTTAAATGATCCCCAAATTGATTTGGTATTGATCTCGACCCGGCATGACCTCCATGCAGAGATGACTCTCGCAGCTTTGAATGCTGGAAAGCATGTTTTTGTCGAAAAGCCGCTATCGATGACAGAAGAAGGGCTCGACGCGATTGAGGCGTTTTATGCCGCCCATCCCAACGGTCCAGTCTTGATGACCGGCTTCAACCGCCGATTTGCACCGGCCATCTCAGCTGCACGCGAGGCGTTGAAGAACCGAACATCGCCAATGATCGTCAACTACCGGATGAACGCCGGCTATATTCCGTCTGATCACTGGGTGCACGGACCGCATGGTGGTGGTCGCAATATTGGCGAAGCGTGCCATATCTACGACCTCTTCAACACGCTGACCGGAAGTCACCCGGTCGACGTCAGTGCTTCTACAATCATTCCATCGAGTGCCCATTGGAGGCGCGATGACAATTTTGTTGCCACCATTCGTTACGCTGATGGTTCGGTCTGCACCCTGACTTACACATCGATGGGCGCCAAAAGCTATCCGAAAGAACGCGCCGAAATTTTCGTCGACGGTAAAGTGCTCGTATTGGATGACTACAAGCAACTTAGCGTCTCCGGAAGCAAGAACGGCGGCTGGAAAGGCATGACAATTGAAAAAGGCCAGATGGAAGAGCTGAAAGCCCTCGCTGGAGCGCTGAAAACGGGTGGGCAATGGCCAATTTCTCTGGCTGATCAGCTATCGGCCACACGTGTTAGCTACGCGGTGCAACGACAGTTATCGGAATAGAGAGCGCAGACACCAGAGACTTCTATGCCCAGCGCCGACCACGGGTGATCATGCAGGCAAAATGGAAGTACGGTGAACAAATAAGAGAGAAAGCAACGCTATAACGATGTCGCTTGCAGCACTCCTGTCGCGCGTATCGCGTCTGCGCCGTCTTCCGCTAAGTTACGTGAGCCGGCGCTTGTGGCGAGAAGCGATGATGGAGGCTGACCGCATTGCGGCTCCGCTTGCTGAAAAACGCATCAATGCGAAATGGCTTGTCAAGAAAGCCAAGCTAAATAGCATAAATGAGCTTTGGGATTCGCTTCTCGCGCGGCCATTTCCCTTTATCGCGAGAGAAAGTGACATGTCACAGTTCTCGCTGAACTTTCCCGAAGCAACGGCTAAGATACTTGACGCGGCTGCGCGAGCAGTCAAACGCGAAGTTGATCTTCTTGGAACGGGCTCAGTACAATTGGGCACCCCAATCAATTGGCTTGCCGACATTCGAACGCACGATCGATGGGAGCCGGCATTCTGCCGATCTATTGACTACGTCAACCGAGGACGTCCCAGCGACGTTAAAATTCCCTGGGAGTTATCGCGACTACAGTGGTTGATGCCAGCAGCCCAAGCCTATCGGCTTACTGGAGATGAAGAATACGCGGCAGCCGTGCGCGACGTCATAGACGAATGGATCACGCACAATCCTTATGCATGGACGGTAAATTGGTCATGCACGATGGAGCCTGCACTGCGCATCCTGACATGGACATGGTTCTTCCACCAACTAGGTCACTCGAGGAGCTGGCAGAACGTCGAATTTCGTGGTCGCTTCCTCAGCGCAATCTATTTGCATGGTCGCTTCGTTGATCGACACATCGAGCGATCTCACACCAATGGTAATCACCTGACAGCGGATGCTGCCGGTCTCGTTTTTGCTGGTCTGTTCTTTGGCAATTTAGGCGATGCCTCCTCCTGGGCTAACGCGGGCTGGAACGAACTCGAAGAGGAAATCGAAAAACAGGTTCATCCCGACGGCGTCGATTTTGAGGCTTCTGTGCCCTATCACCGCCTCGTCACCGAGCTCTTTCTATTACCGGCACGTTACCGCCAGACACAAAACCTGAGCGTCAGCTCCAAATACGCCGAGCGGCTCAAGGCCATGGTCCGCTTTGTAGCAGCTTATAGCCGGCCAGATGGGACGTCTCCTTCCTGGGGCGACGCCGACGATGGTCGCGCAATCCCCCTTGGCACAACCTCGCTCTCCGATCACCGTTATCTGATTGCTCTGGTTGGACTTGCGTTTAACGAAAAATCGCTGACTGCCATTGCTTCAGGCCCCCGCGATGAAGTCTTTTGGCACTTTGGCGAAGCCGCCATCAAGGACCACGCCGAAAATTGTACGCTGCCGATGTCGACTACCGCCTTTCCTGCTGCAGGCGTGTACATTTTATCTGACACCAATAATCATGTTTTTATTGATTGCGGACCAGTGGGACTGGCTGGTCTCGGCGGGCACGGTCACAACGATGCGTTGTCTTTCGAGGCTTGGCTAAATTCGGAATTGGTCATCACCGATCCGGGGGCATACTGTTATACGGCGTCCTTCGATGATCGAAATGCGTTTCGCTCCACCTCTTCGCACAACACAGTTCAAGTCGACGGTCAGGAAGCCAATCGCTTTTATTCGCCCGACCATCTATGGAATCTGCACGACGACGCACGATGTGAATGTCTCAAATTCGAGGCGTCGAACGATGTCGACACTTTCATTGGACGCCATCACGGCTACCAGAGACTTACCGATCCTGTCTCCATCAAGCGGAGCCTACGACTGGATCACGCCACCAGCACGCTGACTATCCAGGACAATATCGAGGGAGGCGATTTTCACGAACTTCGATTACCACTTCATCTGGCAGTCGGCGCTACCGTGTCCGCTATCGAGCGCAACCATGCGATCATCCACACCAGAACAAAAAACTTTATTGTTTATTGGGACGGCGATAATCAATGGAGTTGGAACGTGGCCCCAGCACGAATTTCACCAAGTTATGGAATTTCGCTCCCCTCGCAACAACTGGTCTGGACCCGTAAGGGAAAGCTGCCGTCGGCTTTGACGATCACCGTTGCTCCGCACGACACAACGACTTCCAATCTTAAGAAAAACACGCAACATCCAAAATAAGGCGGCCCGAGAGGCAAGCCTATAACGAATTGACGCGCTATTTTCGGGACCTCGCGGATACATGCGCTTTGCACACACTGTCGTCCTAACTTTGATTGCGCGCGTTTTCGCGACCATCGGGCCATTCGGCGTCAGCATTATTACAGCACGAATGCTCGGCCCGGCCGACCGAGGGCTCTATTTCCTGGCTCTTTCAATCGCCCAGATTACGGCGCAAGTTTCAAATTTTGGGCTGCATGCGTCAAACACCTACATTGCAGCGCAACGCCCTCATCTTCTGTCCAAGCTCGTCGTTAACTCTCTATACGTCGCCACTCTCGTGACACCATTGATGTCACTTCTCGTGATCCCTTTCTTCATTTATCCGAATTGGTCTGAAGCAAGGTTGGAAATACTCTGCGCCATATTACTTGCGCCCACTCTCGTCGCCTTTTTGTTCATCAGCAATGCAGCAGTCGGCGTAGGCCGCGTAAAACTGTTCAACGGGCTGATAATCTTTTCCGGCGCGTCGGCGGTTATCGCTGCCGGATTAGTGGCGCTCATCAAGGGGCCAACGCTGGACTATCTGATCGCCGCGACTGCAGCTTCCTTGTTGAGCTGTGTGGTGGGATATGCGCTGCTCCTGCGCCGCCAGCCAATCCATCTTAATTTCGACAGAACTCTCTTCAAGGAAGGGATACCACTTGCATTTCGCGCCTATGTTGTAACTTTACTCGGCTTTCTCATGTTGCGTATCGGCATCATTGCGCTTCAGTCGAGGTCGTCACTTCATGAATTGGGGCAATTCTCGATCGCGTCTCAGCTCTTTGATGGCCTGATGATTCTACCAAGCACGATTGGTCTGCTGCTGTTTCCAAAGCTTGTCCGCGCGAAAGGGCATGATCGCTGGACGATGCTTTGGCGTACATTTTGGCAGCTCTCGGCTCTGATGTTGCTCTTGGTAGGAATCTTGGGGCCTTTGCTGCCGTGGATAATTCCTATCGTATTCGGAACCAGCTTCACCGCGGCTATTCCGATATCGATCTCCTTTCTGCCTGCGGTAATTGTGTTCTCATGCGTTACAGTCATCTCTCAATACTTATCGTCCGAGGGATACCCCTGGAGGCAGGTCGTCGCATGGATCGTTGGCTTGGTCAGCCAAGCCATTCTGAGTTACATGCTTGCCGCTCCTTATGGTGGTCTCGGAATTTCGATTGCACTGACAATCAGTATCCTTTTGACCTTTGCAATCCTGTTGAGAGAGGCCTTTATCGTTCGGGCGCGCTCGGCGACTGAGCAGATCAGGAAAACGTCATGAAAGTCGAAGCGCCATGCACGCGGCGTGTTCTCAGCTACTACGCGCTTACGGAAAAATTCCGCAGCACAATAGAGCGTTCAATCGGTTCCGATACCGAATTTGCTACCGCTAGCAGATTTCGCAACTTTGGTCCTGTGACTTTTTTACGAGCAGTAAAGGATCTGAAGGCCACAGAATTGCTGGTAGCTGCGGAAGACGACAGCGCAAAAGCCGTCGTTGGACCGCTTCTTTTGTTGTCAGCATTGTCAGGCAGTCGGCAACTGGGGATTATATGGCCAGACGCGACCGTTGAACACGTCAAACGCGCGCAAATTTTACGGCTCATTATAATTGCCGCGCTGGACCAAGTGAAAAGCCGCGCTGCCTACCGCCGCATCGCTCGCCGAATGGCGAAACGCCCCTCGCTCGCGACCGCCGCTCCAAACAACTTGAAAAAAATTCTCTATCTTGATGCCAACCTCTCGTTCGGCTTGGTCGCGGGAGGATCAGTCGGCCATACAAAGGGGGTTATTGATGCGCTGGCTAAAGAGGGTTTTGAAATCGATTACGCCAGCGTCAAGCCCATTCCTACCAGTGCTGATCGTACGCGCGGAATCAAGATTACTCCCCCGAATCTCTATAGCTTCCCCGCCGAATTTAACTATTACAGTTTCGCTGAGGAATTCGAACGACAGGTCGCGCAAGCCACGGCGGACAGCTCATATGCCTTCCTCTACCAACGCATGTCCCTCCACAATGCGTCGGGCGTGGAATTAAAACGACGCCTGAGTATTCCCCTTGTGTTGGAATACAATGGCTCCGAGGTTTGGAGCGGACAAAACTGGGCCACCAAACTTGCACTTCCTGACGCCGCTCTGGTTGCGGAACGCGAAAGCCTGCACGGATCTGACCTGGTAGTCACTGTTTCAGACGTTTTGGCCAAAGAGGTTGAAGCTGCGGGCGTGGCACCGGAACGGATAGTCCACTATCCCAACTGTATTGACCCCCAATACTTCAACCCCAATCGCTTTTCGCCGAACGAGCTGAGTGATTTACGCAAAGAGCTTCACATCGATGACAATGCCAATGTCTGGACCTTCATCGGAACATTCGGCACATGGCACGGCGTTGATTTTCTGGCAGAAGCAGTAACTAAGCTAGTCAAGGAACGGCGCCCGTGGCTTGTCGAACATCGACTGCATTTTCTGTTTGTTGGCGATGGCCCCAAGATGCAGATTGTGCGTGATGAATTAAAACATTCACTTGACGCGGGATTTGCAACGCTTGCCGGCCTTGTCCCACAAGCGAAAGCACCTGTTTATTTGGCTGCGTCAAATGGCTTCCTCTCACCGCACTTGCCAAATGCAGATGGCACGCCCTTTTTTGGTTCGCCGACTAAACTGTTCGAATACATGGCCATGGAGCGGCCAATCGTTGCGGCTAATCTTGAACAGATTGGCGAGGTCCTGCGAGATGAGCGTGACAATTTATCGCCTGTTGCGCGACCGCTCGCCGAATTGTTCGAACCTGGAAACAGCACTGCTTTTATCGAAGCATTCACTCGCGCGGTTGAGAATGCGGATGAAGCACGAGACATGGCAAGACGCGCTCGTCGGGAAGCCCTACGCCATTACACTTGGAATAATCACGTCGCTAAAATTTTGGATCGACTAATTGAGCTAAACCTAATCACCGACACCAAGAGCATTCGTTAAGGCGCACATTGAGTATCCCTGCTTTTCTTGCTTGCTGCGCCCCGATTCCGAACAGACTTCTTAAAGGAAGATCGATCAGGAAACGCAAAATCACATTCGCAGAGTTACTCGTTATAGCTAAAATGCTTGAAGCCATGCTGCTTCACCAATTCATCTCGCTGCGCAGCTTTCAGATCTTCCTCTATCATCTCCGTCACTAGCTCGACAAAAGTGATCGACGGCGACCATCCCAATTTTTGATACGCCTTGCTGGGATCGCCCAAGAGGGTCTCTACTTCCGTGGGACGAAAATATCGCGGATCTACTTCAACGATGCATCGGCCCGTAGCGGCATCGTATCCCTTTTCGTCAACACCGCGACCTTCCCAGCGAATGGTGATGTCAATTTTCCCTGCAGCAACCTCAATAAATTCCCGGACCGAGTGTTGCTCGCCGGTCGCAATGACATAGTCCTCTGGCTCGTTCTGTTGCAACATCAACCATTGCATCTCGACATAATCGCGGGCGTGCCCCCAATCTCGAAGCGCGTTGAGATTCCCAAGATAAACCTTTTCTTGAAGGCCAAGCTTGATACGAGCCAAAGCACGAGTAATTTTTCGTGTGACAAACGTCTCGCCACGAATTGGCGATTCGTGGTTGAACAGAATGCCGTTGCACGCAAACAGACCGTAAGCTTCGCGATAGTTCACCGTTATCCAATAAGCGTACAGCTTTGCAACGGCGTAAGGCGACCGCGGATAGAAAGGCGTTGTCTCTTTCTGCGGGACCTCCTGTACAAGACCGTACAATTCGGAAGTCGATGCTTGATAAAATCGGGTTTTCTTCTCAAGCCCAAGAATGCGAATGGCTTCGAGCATACGCAATGGACCAAGCGCATCCGAATTTGCTGTGTATTCCGGCTCTTCAAAAGACACCGCAACATGGCTTTGTGCTGCGAGGTTGTAGATCTCGTCAGGCTGGACTTCCTGGACGATACGAATGAGACTCGATGAGTCAGTTAAATCGCCATGATGAAGCGTGAGATCGTAACCTTTATCATGGGGATCGTGGTAAAGATGATCGATACGATCCGTGTTAAAGAGCGACGTCCGGCGCTTGATACCGTGCACGGAATAGCCCTTTGATAGGAGCAACTCCGCAAGATAGGCTCCATCCTGCCCGGTTATTCCGGTAATCAGCGCAGTTTTTTGCGTCATTCACTCAGACTTTCATTCGAATCGCGGCTCTAGGCCGGACGGTGCAACAAGGTTATCGCGAAGACGGAATCCTTAGCGGGAACGGAAAGCCGCCAAACGCCCTAGCATTCGGCCGGCAGCGCCAAATAGATTGGTGGGAGCATCGATGATCACTCCCCGCGCAATCAGCCACACGCTTCCAACACATACAAGCGCCAGCATCGCATACTGTCCCAGGATAGCGCTTGGAAGCGACGTTGACACAGTCGAGAAACCAAAACCCGCGATACGAACAATGAGAATGCCGACAATAAGGACTGCGATGGCAAAGTTGCGATTTTGCCGATTCGTGCGAGGCGCACCAAGAGTGGCAAACGCCATTAAAACAAAGACGAACGGATAGATCGGCGCAAATATTCTGTCATGCAGTTCAGTCCGAAAGTCCCCGGGCCTTTGTTGAACCATCGGATCGCCGGGAGGCGGCGATATGAGTTCGCCGATAGGACGTTCGCGGGCACTGTATGTGATGTTCTGGGCAATATTCGAAAATTGCGACAGGTCGAACGCATAGCTCTTGAACGCTACCAGCGCCGGATCGCGTTTGCCAACCTCGAACCGTTGAAGATTACCATCCTGCAAAACCAGAAATGAGCCTCGGTCGTTCTTCTGAACAGTTCCTCGATCAGCAAGAATATCAATTCGCTCCGCTGGATTTCGCTGATCATCAATAAAGATCCCAACCAGAACACCTCCCGGTTGCCGGCCGTCAACGCGGATCGTTAAAGGACCTAGTTTGGCAAATTCGCCGGGGCGAAGAATGTTGGTGAGCACATCCGCACCGATTTCGGTTTGCCATCGTCTCAGCGCACGCAAGCATTCTGGCGCAATATAGATAGAGAGGGATGCAACCAGCACACTCACCGCACATGTCGCGACCAGGAATGGCCGAAGAAATTGTGTTGGAGATAGCCCCGCGGCATTCATCACGATGATTTCGGAATCAGTCGCAAATCTATTGAGAGAATGCATCACCGCAATCAACAACGCGATCGGCGCAATGATCATGGCCAGAAGCGGAATAGCTAACCCCGTGACGCCAAGAAATACCAGGACGGACTGCCCCTGCCCCGTCATCAAATCAATGCCGCGCAACGCCTGCGTAACCCAAATGATCCCTGTCAACGAGACAAGGATCATCAGGAATGCCAGCAAGGTCGTCCGAATGGTGTAAGTGTCAATTGCGCTCATCTGCCATCCGGTTACAGCCCGAATAAGAGACCGTCAAGGCGACCAGTTGCAGTTATCTTACTGAATTTTATGGATATTTCCGCAAAAAACCATAAGGCGCAAGTATACGCCTGCCCATTAGCCTAAACCAGGTGGCGCGTCCTATCACCGTCCACCACAGTTACCAAGGCACCGGCGAATGACCGCAGCACGCGTTTAGATACGCGATAACGTAATATTGGCCCCCTTGAATTCGCCTCCCGCGGAGCGGATCACGACTGACTGCGAATTACCACGTGTTGTCAAAACCAGATCCGCAGAGAACGTCCCTGCACTAACGACAACATGAAAACGACCGCCCGAGGTCGTGCCCTCAAGATCGCCGCTGACGTTGCGCGTGGACTCACTCCAAGTCCCTGACAGCCTTCCGCCATTTGCGATGACGTTGCTCGTGAGTTCAATTCTATAGCTATCGCTCGCACAGCGCAGGGTTTGCTGCAGGCCGTTACCATCGCCCCTTACTGAGTAAGTTGCCCGGCAGCGAATCGCTTCTCGAGCTCCGCCTTCCAGAGAAATGGTACCCTTCCCCGACCAGACCCCAGACATGCCGGCGAATGGCAGTGAAGACTGCGCCATAGATTCGGTAGCAATCAGCGATAATCCAAAAATAGCGGCCACAGCCGCGCTCTTTCCGACCGATCCAAACGAAAACATTTGCGCCTCGCGTTTTGCCAAGACCTGCATCGACAACAGGCCTCGTGGATTTAAGGACCGCTTCCTGATTTTAAAGAGGAAGACAAAGTTCCAGCTCATGATCTGCTCAGAAATGAAGGTGGAATTTAGGGCGACGTCTATCTTTCTCAACCGGCCCCCGGGGTCAGCCTGGAGCTGACTTCAATCCGCCGGTGAATGAAGATAGACTTCACACGCGTTCTCGTGTCGTGGAGCGCAAGCCCACTTCATTTCGCGAAGGAAAATTGATTGACCACCCCACTCGCTGCTAAAATTGCCCGTGAATATGGCACGCCGGCACTCGTCATCGATATGGACCGCGTCGAACGCAATATTTCACGTATCCAGGCGATCTGCGACGCGGCTGGTGTCGCCAATAGGCCCCATATCAAGACCCACAAAAGTCCTTTCCTCGCACGGCTTCAAATCCAAGCCGGGGCTCAAGGCATCACCTGCCAGAAGCTTGGCGAAGCCGAAGTGATGGCTGAAGCCGGCCTCGACGATATCCTCATCAGCTACAATCTGATCGGCGGGGAAAAGATCGCTCGCCTCGGCGCCCTGCTGGCAAAGACAAACGTGACCGTAGCGGCCGATAACGCCGTCGTGATTGCAGGACTGTCGCATGCCGGGACCGCTGCAGGACGCCCTCTTCCCGTCGTCATAGAGTGCGATACCGGCCGCAAGCGCGCAGGCGTCGAAACGCCTTCAGAAGCCGTCACCCTCGCAAAACAAATCGCCGATACACCCGGCCTCTCCTTCGCGGGCTTTATGATGTATCCCACAGAGACGGGGTGGCCGGAAGCGCAGCGATTTTATGATGAGGCGTTGAGCGGCGTCCTGCAATTGGGGCTCGATCCGAGCATTGTATCTACCGGTGGCTCGCCAAACTTGAAAAACGTCGGAAAGCTCACCGGCGCCACCGAACATCGGCCCGGCACTTATATCTACAATGATCGCATGCAAGTCGCGGCCGGCGTTGCCACCTGGGATGACTGCGCTTTACATGTCTACTCCACTGTCGTCAGCCGTGCAGCGCCGGAGCGCGGCATTCTCGACGCAGGCTCCAAGACACTCACCGCGGATACAGGCGGGCTCGATGGCTACGGGTTGATCCTCGAACACCCGGAAGCCAAGATCGCGCGCTTTGCTGAAGAACATGGCTTTCTCGACCTGTCGAAAACCAACAGCCGCCCGGTGGTCGGCGATGTGGTCCGCATCGTGCCAAACCACGTCTGTGTCGTGGTGAACATGGCTGATGAAGCAGTGATGGTTCGTGGCGATGAGATCATTGGCACGCTTCCGATCGCAGCTCGCGGCAAGCTTCGATAGCTTTCGTCGCGGCAAGATAACAGCTGTTTTCTGTTATTAATTAAATCTCAATAACATTCGGTAGAATGGAAGCGATTAGTTATTTAATGCTCGGCTCATGGCGTCGATTATAAGCGGACGCCAATTTATTCGCGAAGTTACTGTTTAAGTACTGCTGCGTGCCCGACAAATGGTCGGGCTCGTTTATGCAGCGCCAGAGCCGACACCATATCGGGTGTAAACATGGGCAGCGAGCGCAGGGTTTCTCCGCGCGTTGATTTTGAGAGCGGTATCGGTGTTCACATGATGGCAATCGACGGCACATGGCGTCGAGAATGCTTTATGAAAGACGTTTCCGCTTCCGGCGTGCTTTTGACCGTGAAGGATCCGATTGCTGGACTGGATATAAGAGAATTTTTCCTGCTGCTTTCGTCGACTGGCCTTGCATATCGCCGCTGTCAAATGGTTCGGCTGAACGGCAATCAGATTGCAGCGCGTTTTCTCAAGCCTGAAACAAAAAAGAAGCCAGGACGCCTGAAGTTCTTAATTTAAGTCCGATGGAGGGACACGAAAATGCCTGGCCATCTCAAAGTTGTCGATGCGAAAGGAGCAACTCACATTCAGAGGCTCCTTGGAAGCAGTGTGAGAACGTCTTCAAAAAGTCCGTTGACTGGGATTCTCGCGCTGCAAACCGCAACTGGATTTCTGGAATTGGAAATCGACGAGGAGACGGCGCATGCAATCCGCGCTGACGTTGAGCACTTCCTGAGTCAGTAAATTCGCAGGCTCCGCCAGGGTTTAAATTCTTTGCTGGAATGTCCGATGATCCACAATCGACGATTTGCCCGTATCAGCCCCTCGGGAAACGTTTCGCGGATTGCCAAGATCATCGTAGACGTCAAATCGCCAATCATCGATTGCTCCGTGATCGACTACGCCGCCGGCGGCGCGTGCCTTGAGGTCGCGCCGGGAATTACGCTGCCCAAAAAGTTCGAACTGCTTCACGCTGGCACGAAAAAGAGATGCCGGGTGGTTTGGACAAAGGGACTGCGCCTGGGCGTTTCGTTTTGACTTCTCCCCAACGATGGCAGTGAGCCCTCACGGGCCGGTGATCTGCCTGGTTTGTGGCCAGCGTGCCGAATGTTCCCTCGTGAAAATACGACACTTCACTCAATCGTGGGATGGAATGTCATGAGGCTTGTGTAAGAGAACAGTTGGTCGGTTGTTGTTAGGTAATCCAAGACTTCTGGTTTGCCGCTTCTGTTACAGCCCGGACCGTTATCTCTGGGCTTTCGGGAGCAGGCTTGTCTTGAAAATGAACAACACTGAGATTGTCGTCTTCGATCTGGAACTGGAAATCATTAATTCCCTCGCCCACAGGTACGGCTTAGCCGAGTTGAGCCGCGATATTCCCGCGCCGGAATTCCGCAATTGTATGGACAAGATCAGGCGTGCCGCCCGGATCGAGGAAATGGTGCTTCCTGGCGCGATGCCGTCGAAATTCGGATAGCGCCCAGGGACGGTCCGATCCGAGTTACCCTTCCTTCCCATCTTCCCATAATGTCCGTGGACGGGCTGCGAAAAGCGGTGACCAGCCTTCTTGCGCGAAGAGCTGAACGACGCTACAGCAGCGGTGCCGTCTGGCACGGTTCGGAGCGTAGCGCAGCCCGGTTAGCGCACTAGTCTGGGGGACTAGGGGTCGGAGGTTCGAATCCTCTCGCTCCGACCAACAAAATCAAAGACTTAGCGACAAAATCAAAACGCCTCTTTGTTAGGAATTGCCACCCGGTCGCCACGGCAAAAAGCCGGCGCCCAAAGATTCCGCGGTGGTCTTATCGCTCCCGCCCCGTCCGCAACCTGCGCGATCGTTCTTCGTATCACAATACCTCTAGCTGTGTCCAAAATACCACTCCTGCGGGTGTAATTAGGACAGCACTCATTGCCCAGTTGATGTGCACAGATTCCCAATCTAACAGAGTTCCATAGCTCTGGGTTCGCCAGACGTACTATCTGGGGATTTTAAAAATGAAGAATATTTTGGGAACTGTTTCGGTCATTGCTCTGGCCGCAGCACTCGCCTCACCAGCCTTCGCAGCCGACCTTCCGGCCCGCACCTACACTAAGGCACCGATGGTTTCGCCGGCCTACAATTGGTCTGGCTTCTACGTCGGCGTCATGGGTGGCTACGCATGGTCGGATGAACGTCGACCTGGGTCGGCGGTTTGTACGTACACCGACCAGTCTGATGAACTCTAAAGGGTGGCTTCGGTGGTGGCACGATTGGTTACAACTGGCAGATGCCAGGTAGCTCATTCGTGTTCGGCATTGAAGCTGACGCAGCAGGCGCGGGTATTCGGGAGACCGAAACCGCGTTCGTGGCTGGCGGTGGAAAGCGAAGATCCAGTCACTCGGCGGTAACCGGCCGCGCTGGCTTCGCGATCGATAACGTCCTTATCTACGGCAAGGGCGGCTGGGCTTGGGCCAATAATAAGGTCGAGGCCAGTATCTCGGTCTTGGCAGCGCATCCGAAAGCCAATTCCATAGCGGCTGGACCGTCGGCGGCGGCATTGAATGGGGCTTTGCTCCGAACTGGTCGGCTAAGGTCGAATACATGTTCGCGGACCTCGGCACCGCGACGTACGGCGGCCTTCTTGAACTCGGCACCACGCTCCACACGGTTAAGGGTGGCGTGAACTACCGGTTCGCTTACTGATCCAGACGAGACCTCCGGTTTGAACTTAGGCCTCGGGAAACCGGGGCCTTTTTCGTTTGGGCGTGGGTTTAGTGGCTAGTCCGCTAACATGTCGATGTCGTCACCCTAGCGGCGACGTCGTCCAGCACCTTTAGTAACGCCCGCTCTTCGTCACGCTGAAGCGCCCATTCGAGGTGACAAGTCGAAAACTTCGGACCTCATTTGGTTTTCGTCCGTGCACTTCAGCAGCGCCGCTCCCGCCGCGTTCTGCGTCTTGTACAGATGATCGAGTGTGGCTTCTGCCCATATCAGGACGGGCTCTGTACAGCGTGGGGCCTGGGAAAGCCCGACCAGTACGTCAGCGAGTGTGCAGGCGATATCATGAATAGCGATGAGATCGCGCGTGGTAGCGCCTGTGGTGGGCGTGACCCTAACATCGAGTCGCCACCGCAGAAGGTATTCACAAGGACCGAGCGGAAGACGCCGAAACCGAGGCGTGTGGAATATGCAAGTAATTGCAATGCCATAAGTATCGAACGGAAAGTGTTGGAAATGGTCGGCACGCGTCGGAAAACTTCCTAGTCAGTCTGGGGGACTAGGGGGCGGAGGTTCAAATCCTCTCGCTCCGACCATTGATCTCATTAGAGCAATCTTTTCTGGAACCGCCGCTTAGACTTACAGTGATCAGCGGCGCGGCCTACCCGAGAGGCCTAACTTTCCTTCAAGACCTCATCGATCAAAGCCCGCGCTCCGATCAGATCGTCGAGCACTGCCTGCAGCTTGCCACGGTCGGTCGGCCTTACGCTGTAAGCAACATTGTTCTTGCGAATACTAGGCGGCGCGTAGGCCTCGGCGCCGGAGGGGCCGCCGTTCAGAGGGCTGGGGTAAACCGGTTTGGCAACGACTGGGCTTGGCAAGACCGGGCCGTGGACAGCCGCAGCTGCGCTCAATGGAACCCCACGGTCGTGGAGCGGGGACAGAGATGACAGCCCCGGAGCGCCACGTGTGGCGGGCTGCTCGTTCAATACGTCATCCTCGTCGCCCTCGTCCTCGACATGGACGTCGGCATCCTCGGTACCGTCTATATCCACGAGGGCATGATGATCATCGGGTTCCGCTTCCGGGGCTACCCCGTCGAACAACGCAGGAGCACGATCGGGCGCATCGGTCAGGCTCTGGACCGACTTGATCCCATGCTCCCGCAAAATGCGCTGCACACCACGGATAGTATAACCCTCGCCATAGAGCAGGCGGCGAATCCCGCGCAACAATGCGACGTCATCGGGGCGGTAGTAGCGGCGACCGCCGCTTCGCTTCATCGGTTTGATTTGGCTGAACCGGGTTTCCCAGAAACGCAGGACGTGCTGCGGCACGTCGAGGTCATCGGCGACTTCGCTAATCGTCCGAAATGCATCCGGCGCTTTGTCCAAATGCACGCTCCTTGCTATGGGCCGTCCCAAAGTTCAGTTAGTCGTCGGCACCGTTCGCGCCTTCGGCGCTATGATTGCCGTTAATCCGCTGCTTCAAAATTGCCGAAGGCTTGAACACCATCACGCGACGCGGAGAAATTGGAACTTCCGTTCCCGTCTTTGGATTGCGCCCGATTCGCTGGCCCTTTTTTCGAACCATAAACGAGCCAAATGATGACAGCTTCACCGTCTCGCCCTTCTCAAGGCAATCGGTGATCTCCTTCAACACCAGCTCGACAAAAGCAGACGACTCCGTGCGAGACAGCCCTACCTTCTGGTAGACGGCCTCGCACAGGTCAACACGTGTGACTGTCTTTCCGGTTCCGGTCATCGCCCGCCCCGCTCACGGCGAAAAAAATCTGTTCGGAAATTATGAGGTTAACGAGCGAGGGTCAACCTTGCTCATCAATGCAACAGCATGAAGTTTATAATAAAATGCCTTTAGTATTTTACAGACTGGCTACCAACGTAACAACGTGGAGCCCCAGGTAAACCCGCCACCCATTGCTTCGAGCATCACGAGATCATTTGTCTTGATGCGCCCGTCGTCAGCCGCCGCTGCGAGTGCGAGGGGAATTGATGCCGCGGAGGTGTTGCCGTGTCGATCGACCGTCAACACGACCTTCTGCGGTGCAATATGCAGCTTCTTCGCCGAAGCATCGATAATCCGCTTATTGGCCTGATGTGGAACCAGCCAATCGATGTCCTCAGCGGTGGTTCCCGTTGCCTCGAACGCATCGACAATGACGTCGGTAATCATGCCGACCGCGTGCTTGAAGACCTCACGTCCCTCCATCCGCAGATGCCCCACGGTCTGGGTGGTGGAAGGTCCGCCGTCCACAAACAGCTTGTCCTTGTGACGGCCGTCCGAACGCAGATGCGTCGTGAGAATGCCGCGGTCGGCCGAGGTTCCAGCCTGCGGCTGAGCCTCAAGAACAACGGCACCCGCGCCGTCACCGAACAGCACGCAGGTGCCGCGGTCATTCCAGTCAAGGATGCGCGAAAAGGTTTCTGCACCAATTACGAGCGCGCGCTTAAAGGCACCACTCTTGAGAAAGTTGTCCGCTGTCGCCAACGCGAAAATGAACCCCGAGCAGACCGCCTGAAGATCAAACGCGGCGCCGTGATTGATGCCGAGCCCGTTTTGTATCGCTACGGCGGTCGCCGGAAACGTGTTGTCCGGGGTCGAGGTCGCCAGCACGATCAAGTCGATCGATTGCGTATCGATACCCGCCTTGGCAATGGCCGCTTGCGCAGCCTTGAGGCCCAGATGCGACGTAAACTCTCCCTCCGCTGCCATATGGCGCTGCTTGATACCGGTGCGCTGGACAATCCATTCGTCCGACGTATCGACCATCGTAGCCAGCTCGGCATTGGTCAGGATGCGCTCCGGCAGATAAGAGCCGTAGCCAAGCACAACCGAACGCATCACAGTCACGAGACAGCCTCCTGCGCGCTCGGCACCATCGAAAGGGCGTGGCCGTCGCGGTTAAGTGTATGATTGATCTTTGGCAGGAGATCGTAGCGAACCATGTCGTACCCAACATCGACAGCAGACGCAAAACCCTCTGCATCGGTGCCGCCATGGCTCTTGATGACCACACCGTTCAGTCCGAGGAATACGCCGCCGTTCACCTTGCGCGGATCCATCTTGTCTCGCAACGCATTGAAGGCACCACGTGCGAAAATATAACCGAGTTTGGACCGCCAGGTCCGGCTCATGGCACTGCGCAAATACTCCGCGATCTGACGCGCGGTGCCTTCGGCGGTTTTCAATGCAATGTTGCCGGTGAAGCCCTCGGTCACGATGACGTCGGCGGCTCCCTTGCCGATGCCGTCGCCCTCGACAAAACCGATGAAATCGAGCTGCGGAAGGTTCATGGCGCGCAGCAACTCCGCAGCCTCGCGCACTTCCTCGACGCCCTTCACTTCCTCGACGCCGATATTGAGCAGACCTACCGTCGGGCGCTCCAGGTCGAACAACACCTGAGCCATGGCACTGCCCATGATCGCAAGTGACGCGAGATGGCGTGCATCGCCGCCGATCGATGCGCCGACATCGAGCACCACGGATTCACCGCGCACCGTCGGCCAGACCGCAGCGATCGCCGGACGATCGATCCCAGGCATCATCCGCAGGTTCAGCCGCGCCATCGCCATCAGCGCACCAGTATTGCCGGCCGAGACAGCAACATCCGCCTCGCCCTTTTTGACCGCATCGATGGCCAGCCACATGGACGACGACTTGCGGCCGCGGCGAAGCGCCTGACTTGGCTTCTCGTCCATGCTGATGGCGATGTCGGCATGAAGGACACGCGACACAGCTTTCAGCGCTGGGTGCAGAGCCAGTTGGGCATTAATCAGAGCACTATCGCCGAACAGCAGGAATTCGACGTCCTGGTGCCTCGTGAGCGCAAGTGCGGCCCCTGGGACAACCACCGACGCACCGAAATCGCCGCCCATGGCGTCAAGCGCGATTCGAACCTTTTGCGGCATGGGCGTCCCGGAAACCTGATTTTTGCGGCCTCAAAAAACCGCGGGTTTGGATGGAAACCGCGGTCGGTGCGGTGTGAGGCAAAGGCATGACCAAATGCGGTACAGGACCCCAGCCGGGCAGCGACAATAGCGTTTTCGTCGTTTGATACAACGCCTTGACCGGATAAGCGGCTTCGGTCAACGGCCCTGTACCGGTTTTTACTTCCCCTTCGGCTTCTTGGCTTTACCGGCCCCCGGCGCGTCCTTGAGCGCTTTCAGAGCCGCAAAAGGGTGCTCTTCCGGGTCCACGGGGACTGTCGGCGGGACGAATTCGACCCCGGATTTGCGGGGATAGGGATCTAATCCCAAAACCAGGAACTCCGTTGCCAGTTGGCCGAGATCAATAAAGCCGTTGACGATGGGTTCGGGCGCATCCGGAACCTCGAAATTCTCGCCCTCTTCCTTTTGCACGAATTTCGCACTGACAGGAATCTGTGACGGCGGTGCAAACATGATATCGACCGCCTCATCGACATCGCTTTCGACGGGATCGAGCGTAACCACGCAGGTCTGCTCCACCCGGGCCTGCACCCGCCCCGTGACATGGACCTGACCTCCGGGAGAATGCGCCAGATCGAACGAAGCTTTTGCCTCCGAGACGCCGCGCAAGCCCGCAGCCACCGCGATCAACTCGCGTTGCCCGGGAGTGGTCTCCAGAACCTGATGCGAGCCTCCCTCCGGCAGTTGAGCTACCGCAACCGGGAAACTCCAAGGAATATTCTTATCAGCCATTTCGCCCGCTTTGCTCATGTGGTGGCACGTTCAAGAGTTAAGCACCGGTTTGGAAAACGTCCACGAACCGACACAAATAGCCTTATCTTCCACGGCTGCGAGATGGGCACTGGCCACCCGCACATAGTCCGCGAGCGAGCGCGCACTTTCCGGGAAATCTCCGTTGAGGACGTTGCGCATCAACGACTGGGCGAGCTCCTGATCACCAGCGTCAAACGCCAGATCATAAGCGGTGGATCGCCCATAGAAAGCCTCGCCGAAGGCCTGCATCCGTTTCGGAACGGTCAGATCGCCTACCCCCATTTCACGCAGATTGTCGTCCATATCGGCGCAGAAATGATCAAAAAGCGCTTGCGCCAGCTGATCGCCTCCCTCCACCGACCGCAGGCGGCGCAGCACCAGCCACAAATGGAGGATGAGCATATCCAGCCGCCCGTTAACCGTATCCGCCACGTTGAAGCTCGCGTAAAAGGCCGGTTCTCGCGCTTGCGCCACGATCATGCCATAGATGGCTTCAATGGTGCCGCGCGGCGGGGCATGGGGATTTTTGAAGCGATTGAAGGGCCAGAGCATTTTTTGGTTCCGCGTCGAAGCCTAGGGACCTTACGAATTATCCTGACGGCTTCTGATGTGTTGAAATCGGAAGCCCTGCCCGGTACGTCAACGCTTCGTTCGACGCAAGAGGAAGGTCACTCCCGAGTATGACTGTTTCCAGTCAAGCTGGTCCTGCAGCCAAAAGCTGGCACGGCGTTGTTGCCGGCTGGCGGAGATTACGCGCGGTTGCCGCGGTGGCACTCGTCTGCGGCGTCCTGGGCGCCTGCACCGGCGAACAATTCCAGAAGGGCTACATCCTGCCGGAAGGCGCCCTCGAGCAAATTCCAATCGGCGCCAGCCAGGATCAGGTCCTGATCGTGATGGGCACGCCCTCCACCGTCGCCACGCTTAGCGGCGAGGTGTTCTATTACATCTCCCAGCGGTCAGAGCGTAAGGTCGCTTTCATGCCGCAGAGCGTCATCGACCAGCGCGTGATTGCGATCTATTTCGACAAGAACCGCACCGTTCAGCGCATTGCCAACTACGGGCTCAAGGACGGCAAGATTTTCGACTTCATCAGCCGGACCACACCGACCAGCGGTCAGGAAATGAGCTATCTGACACCGTTGTTCAAACTGATCAGCCCAAAGTGATCGGTTGCCTATGAGATCATAAAGCCCCGCAGCTTTGCTGCGGGGCTTTTGCGTTGCGAATACCTTCAGGACTTCGTCAACCGCCTCGGCTTGCCGCTGGCAAACGTGACCGCTACGCTCTCCCCATAAAATCTCGCAAAGAGATGCACATGGGAGGATATCGATGACGCGTTTGCTGTCTCGCCGTACTGTGCTGTCCGGCGCTGCCGCTCTCTCCACCAGTTCGCTATGGTCGCGTTCGGCCAAAGCAGCCGATTGGCGTCCAACCGAAACAGTTCGGATTGTGGTGCCTGCCGCTCCCGGGGGCAGTACCGATGTCATCGGACGCTATCTTGCGCAGCATCTTCAGGCGGCGTGGGGACAGTCGACGGTGGTCGACAACAAGTCAGGCGCCGGCGGCACCATCGGCACGGCCGATTTTGTTCGGCAGAAGCCGGACGGCCATACCATCCTGGTGGGCAATCCCGGACCCAATGCGGTGGCTTTCAGCATCTTCCGCAACCTGCCCTATAAACCTAACCAGTTGCAGCCAGTCAGCAACGCGATCCGTATTCCCAATATTGTTTCGGCTCACCCGTCGAGCGGCATCAAATCGATCCCGGAATTGATCGCCTATCTCAAGGCCAATCCGGACAAACTGAACTATGGCTCGTCAGGCGTCGGGCAAAGCCCCCATCTCACCGCAGTCTGGTTTCTGCAATTGACCGGCCTGAAGATGACCCACATTCCCTTCCGTGGCGCCGGTCCCGCGCTCGCAGCCGCCCTGGGCGGTGACATATCGATCCTGTTCGACAACCTGTTTCCCACATTGCCGCAGGCGCTGGACGGCAAGCTCATCCCGCTCGCCGTCACCACACCCGAGCGCAGTTTCATGGCGCCTCACGTTCCCACCATGCGTGAGAGCGCACCCGAGCTTGCGAATTTCGACGTAGCATCCTGGTTTGGTGTATTCCTTCCCGCTGGCACGCCGCAGCCGGCCGTCGATGCGCTCAATCGCGAAATGAAGGCGATGCTGGCGCGGGACGACATCAAGAAAAATATCAGCCAGATGGGTGCCGTCCCCGACTACGGAACGCCGGAACAGTTCACCAATTTCGTGAACGCCGAGATCAAGAAATTTGCGGGCATCATCGACAAGGAAGGTTTGAAAATGGACGTCAATTGAACGCGTCCATTCAAAGAAACTTTTCGTCTGAACTAAAAAACCGGCCGTCATACGCAACGGCCGGTCGAATTAATTATCTTCGTGGGTCGGATGAGCGTCCGTCAGACAGACATCAATCCCTGTTCCACAAACTTATAGCCCGCCTCCCAGCGATCATGCTGCTCGGTATTTTCCGGATAAGGATTTTCGTGCGGCTCGTTGTTGTACCGTGCGAGCTTCCCCTGCTCAAACGGGTCTCCATCGTCGGCTGCCATAGTTTCGCTCCCTCGTTTAACGCGAGATAACGCGACAGCGCGCACGGGTTTCCGAACCGATCGAGAAATATATCCGCCGCAGACACCTTCGCATTGTCATCAATTCGAGACAAATCACCGCAAGCAACGCTCAAAAGAAAACCCCGCAGCTTGCGCTGCGGGGCTCTCCCTCCAATCCAACCTTCAGCGTATCAGTGCGCCAGGATCGCCAGCAGCAGCAACGCCACAATGTTGGTGATCTTGATCATCGGGTTCACGGCGGGACCTGCCGTATCCTTGTAGGGGTCACCGACGGTGTCACCAGTGACCGCCGCCTTGTGGGCATCCGATCCCTTGCCGCCGTAGTGACCATCCTCGATGTACTTCTTGGCGTTGTCCCATGCGCCGCCGCCCGAGGTCATCGAGATCGCGACAAACAGGCCTGTCACGATCACGCCGAGCAACATCGCACCGACCGCCGAGAACGCAGCCGACTTGCCGGCCGCACCGCCACCCGCAATCACGTAGATTACGTAGTAGACCACGATCGGTGACAGCACCGGCAGCAACGACGGAATGATCATTTCCTTGATCGCCGCCTTGGTGAGAAGGTCAACCGCCTTGCCGTAGTCCGGCTTGTCCGTGCCCTGCATGATGCCGGGCTTCTCGCGGAACTGCCGCCGCACTTCCTCGACGATCGCACTAGCTGCACGGCCAACCGCCGTCATGCCCATGGCGCCGAACAGGTATGGCAGCAAGCCACCGAACAGCAGACCGACCACGACATAGGGGTTGTTCAGCGAGAAGTCCGGAACAACGCCGTTGAAGTAAGGATGCTTTGCACTGTTGGCGATGAAGAACTTGAGGTCTTCATTGTAGGCTGCAAACAGCACCAGCGCGCCCAACCCTGCCGAGCCGATGGCATACCCCTTGGTGACCGCCTTGGTGGTGTTGCCAACCGCATCGAGCGCGTCGGTCGATTTGCGGACTTCCTTTGGAAGCCCCGCCATCTCCGCGATGCCACCGGCGTTGTCGGTGACCGGCCCGAACGCGTCGAGCGCGACGATCATACCGGCCAGCGCCAACATGGTGGTGGTCGCGATCGCGATGCCAAACAGGCCGGCAAGGCTGTGGGTGATCAGAATGCCGGCGATGATGACGATCGCAGGAGCCGCCGTCGATTCCATCGAGATCGCGAGCCCCTGGATCACGTTGGTGCCGTGTCCAGTCACGGAGGATGCTGCGATCGACTTCACCGGACGGAAGTCCGTGCCGGTATAGTATTCAGTGATCCAGATAATAAGACCGGTCACCGCAAGGCCAACGATGCCGCATTCGAAGAGCGCGAGGCCCGTGTACTTCACCCCTTCCAGCGGGCCGAAGCCGATCAGCTGGTGAATGACGAACGCCACGCCCAACAGCGAAAGAACACCGGTCGCGATCAAGCCCTTGTAGAGCGCTCCCATGATCGACTGGCTGGCGCCAAGTTTCACGAAGAACGTGCCGATGATCGAGGTCAGGATGCAGATGCCACCGATCGCAAGCGGCAGGATCATCATGTTCGGCAGCAGCGCAGGTGCCCCGGCGAAGAAGATTGCCGCGAGAACCATGGTGGCAACAGCGGTCACGGCATAGGTTTCGAAAAGGTCAGCGGCCATACCGGCACAATCGCCGACGTTGTCGCCAACGTTGTCGGCGATGGTTGCCGGGTTACGCGGGTCGTCTTCCGGAATACCCGCTTCCACCTTGCCGACGAGATCGCCACCCACGTCCGCACCCTTGGTGAAGATGCCGCCACCGAGGCGTGCGAAGATCGAGATCAGCGAAGCACCGAAGCCGAGCGCCACCATAGCATCAATGACGACGCGGTTATTCGGCGCCAGACCAAGCATCTGGGTGAGATAGCCGAAGTACAGCGTGACACCGAGAAGGGCGAGACCCGCCACAAGCATCCCGGTGATTGCACCCGCCTTGAAGGCCAGTTCGAGCCCGCCTGCCAGCGACTTGGTCGCCGCCTGCGCGGTGCGCACGTTGGCGCGAACCGAGACGTTCATGCCGATGAAACCGGCTGCGCCGGAGAGTACAGCGCCGATCAGGAAACCGACCGCCACCAGGAGACCAAGGAAGTAAGCCAACAGCGCGAAGATCACGATGCCGACAATGCCGATCGTCATATATTGGCGCTTGAGATAGGCCTGCGCGCCTTCGCGCACCGCAGCGGCGATTTCCTGCATACGCGGATTACCCGCGTCAGCACTGAGCACCGAAGACGTTGCCCAGATGGCGTAGACAATGGAAAGCACCCCTGCGAGCACAATCAACCACAAAGCTGTCATCTATTTTGCCTCAGATCCCGTTTGTTTCCCCAACGCCCTTTTGTTTTTGTTCCGCAAACGCGGACAGGACGTAAAACGAGGCTAACCTCGCTAAAACAGCGGAAGCTGCCTCAATTCGGTACGAAGCATGCCAAAATCATATTGCTGACGCAACGCCGCCGGCAGTCGATGAGGCTGGCTATTCTTTGAGCGTTTTAACGGCAGACGGGTGCGCTGCGGAAATCTCAGAAGTGACTGTAGGACAGCCGTTTCAGCGTGATCACCCTGCCCTCATCGTCGAGAAATCGAGGCGGACAAACATCCGCGACCACCTTGCCTATACAGGTCACAAGCGTATTCGCCTGCGTGGCCGCAGCATAGAATGCGTCCCATCGAGTCTCGGGAACCGTACAAAGCACTTCGTAGTCGTCGCCGCCCGCGACGATGTTTTCCAGGCTGACCTGCGCTGCAGCCAACATCGTCTGCACCGGCTCTGAAATCGGGACGGCGGGAATATCGATGTCGGCCGATACGCCGGATGCCGCACATAGCTTCGTCAGATCGCCGGCCAAGCCGTCCGAGACATCCATTGCTCCGTTGGCATACGCGAGAACGGCGGCTGCAATTGCATTGCGCGGTTGCGGTACCCGATAGCGCTGAACGAAACGATCGCGGGATGGCGCGTCGAGGCTTTCGCGAGGAATATCACCCCTCAAAATCCGTAACCCAAGCGCGGCATCGCCTATGGTGCCGGTGACCGCAATCCTGTCTCCGACCTTCGCTCCGTCACGGCGGACCATTTTGCCAGATGGAACCCGGCCGAAGGCGGTGATCGAAATCATCAAAGGACCGGGCGTCGAGACCGTGTCACCTCCCAATAAGGGACAGCCGAACGTAACTGCATCCTCGCCGAGCGCCTTTGCAAATGGAGCCAGCCACGCCTCCCCTGCATCGCGCAGGGCGAGGGTCAGCACGAAACCCGCAGGCGTCGCTCCCTTGGCGGCAAGGTCCGACAAATTCACACGCAAAGCCTTGCGTGCGATCGTGTCGGGCGGATCGTCAGGCAGAAAATGGACACCTTCGACGATGGCATCCGTCGTCACGACCAGATCATGACCGGTGGATGCGAGGATCGCGGCATCATCGATGAGGCCAAGCGCACCTGGATCAGTGGCAAGCGGCCGAAAGTACCGCGCGATCAGGTTGTCTTCACCGGAGACACCGTTGTCGCGCGAGGTCATGGTCTAGCCGCCTGAGCGCGTGAATTCATCTGCGCGGAATTGCCGGGCGATCTGGTCGAGGACCGCGTTGACGAGACCAGTCTCATCCTTGTCAACGAAGGCGTTCGCCACATCGACGTACTCCTTGACGACCACACGCGCCGGAACATCCTTGCGGTGCTCAAGCTCATACGCACCGGCCCGCAGGGTCGCGCGCAGGATCGCGTCAATGCGCTTTAACGGCCAGCCCTTGCTCAGCGCCTCGTCCAGCAGAGGATCGAGCTTACCCTGGTCACGCACAACACCCGCAACCACGTCCCTAAAGAAGGCCGCTTCGGCGGGCAGATAGGTGTCCCCTTCGACTTCGTTGCCAAGCCAGTGGCTTTCAAATTCCGCGAAAATATCATTGATGCCGGCGCCGCCGATGTCCATCTGGTACAGGGCCTGCACGGCTGCGAGCCTGGCCGCGCCGCGCCGATTGGCTTTCTTCTCGCCAGAGTTTTTGTCTGCGTTTTTCTTCGTGTCGTTCATAGCGGTTTTGCCAGACGGCGTTTGATGCGCATCATGGTCAGTGCGGCGCGAGCCGCATCGCCACCTTTATTCAGCTTATCTGCCCGTGCGCGTTCCCACGCCTGCTCCGTGGTATTCACGGTGATGACACCGTTGCCGAGCGGCAGGCTTCGCGCCACCGCGAGATCCATCAAGGCGCGTGACGATTCCATCGAAACGATCTCGAAATGGATGGTGTCACCACGGATCACGCAGCCCAATGCAATCGCACCATCATACGGCCTGCCGTTCTTCTTCGATGCATCGAGGGCGATCGCAATTGCCGCCGGAATTTCCAGCGCCCCTGGCACGCTGATGACATCGTAACCCACGCCGGCCGCCTCAAGTTCCGCGACAGCGCCAGCCAGCAGTGCATCCTGGATATCATCATAGAAACGGGCCTCGATGATGACGACATGTGCGCCGCTGATATCGGTTTCGTCTTTCAGTTCTGCACGGCGCGGTTCAGCCATCGTTTGATCCGGTCTCTTCACGTTGTTTTGCAACGACAATATGCTTTTGCAGATTGTCGACATATCGGGGTATGCGGCGGTTGTAGCCGCAGGCCCAAATAATGCCAAGGCAATAAAGCCCAGCGTATGGCTGCTATTTCATCTCCGTCAGACGGGCTGCATAACGCGCCATCAGATCGATTTCGAGATTGATCTGCGACCCGGCACGCCAATCGCTCAAAGTCGTCACTTTCAGCGTGTGCGGAATGATCAGCACGGAAAACACGTCATCGATCGCGGTATTGACCGTCAGTGAGACACCATCGAGCGTTACTGAACCTTTCGCAGCAACGAACCGCGCCAATTCGCGCGGAGCGCGTAGCTCAAAGCGAGCCATGTCCGGCAGATCGTCGCGAGAGACAATGGTGGCGATGCCATCCACGTGCCCGGCGACGATGTGGCCGCCGAGTTCATCGCCGATCTTCAACGCACGCTCGAGATTAAGCCGCGTCCCCTTGCCCCAGCCTTTCGCGGTGGTGAGGCGTAACGTTTCGGCAGCGGCATCGACATCGAACCAGGTCTTGCCTTGATCTATTCCCGAAGCGACCACGGTGAGGCACACGCCGTTGCAGGCGATCGACGCACCGTCCGCAATCGTCGTCTGATCGTAGCGGCATGCGATGCGCAGCCTGTGCAACTGTCCTTGCGCGGTCGGTGTAGCGCTGACGATTTCGCCAACGTCGGTGATGATACCGGTAAACATCAGGTTCGCCCGTAAATTGTGAGAGTGTCTTGATCCAATACTTCGGTATCACGGACCCGCCATCGCGGCGATTGCGTGATCACGGAAAGGGGCTGGGTATCGAGCGCAGCGATGCCGCCCGGGCCGATCGATGCCGGCCCACGCAGCAACCAGACTTCATCCGCTAGGTTCGCCGCAAGAAAGGAGGATGCGACCCGCGCACCGCCTTCAACCATCAGCCGCGTGATCCCTTTGTCGGATAACGCATGCAGCACCGCCTTGAGATCAAGCCCCGTCGGCGCGGAGGTGGCCGGAACACGCATGATATCTGCTCCGGCCGCGCCAAGTTTCGCGGCAGCAGGTGCTTCGGCAAGATCAGAGGTCATCACCCATAAAGGATGCTCCCGTGCGGAGTGAACCAGTCGGCTCGCGCCGGGCAATCGCAGCACGCGATCCAGCACCACCCGTACCGGTGACTGCGCCTCCATCCCCGGCAGGCGGCATGTCAATATCGGATCATCCGCAAGCGCCGTGCCGATACCGATGAGGATGGCGTCGCTTTGAGCACGCAGGAGGTGCACGCGCGATCTCGCGGTATCGCCGGTGATGGCGAGCGGGCGATATCCTGCCGCGGCGATCTTGTCGTCGGAAGACACAGCGAGTTTGAGTACCACGTACGGCCGCTTCTCTCGCACCCGCAGGAAATGTCCAGCATGATCGCGCGCAGCCTCGTCCGCGAAGAGACCGACATCGACTTCGATCCCGGCAGCACGCAGCCGAGCATGGCCCTGCCCGCCGACCTCCGGATTGGGATCTTCAATCGCGGACACGACGCGTGCGATGCCCGCGGCGATGACCGCATCCGCGCAGGGAGGCGATCTGCCGAAATGCGAACACGGCTCAAGCGTCACGTAAAGCGTCGCGCCACGCGCGGCCTCACCTGCACGCTTGAGTGCTTCGGGTTCAGCGTGGGGACGGCCCCCGGGCTGGGTCCAGCCACGGCCAACGATGACGCCGTCTTTGACGACAACCGCACCTACGGCCGGGTTCGGCCAGGTACGGCCCTGCCCACGCCGGCCAAGCGCCAGCGCCAACCGCATGAAGCGCTGGTCAGAAACGTCCGGCACAGAATGAGACTGCATCTGCGATGCCGTGTGCGCGCGAATATCATTTACGTAAGACAAGCGGACGCGGCGCCGATGGCGGCGGTTCGTCCTCGCCCGTCAATTCGCCGAGCACGGCTTCGAAATCCTTGGCCTCGCGGAAATTGCGATAGACGGACGCGAAACGCACATAGGCGACATCGTCGAGCTGGCGCAGATGCTCCATCACGGTCTCGCCGATGACCTCCGAGGAAATCTCCGCCTCGCCGCCACTTTCCAGCTCACGCACGATGGCGGACACCATCTTCTCAACCCGCTCCGGATCCACCGGGCGCTTGCGCAGACTGATCTGCAGCGAGCGCACTAGCTTGTCGCGGTCAAATGGCACGCGGCGGCTGTTACGCTTGATGACGGTCAGTTCGCGAAGCTGCACCCGCTCGAAGGTGGTGAAGCGAAAATTACACGCCATGCAGACGCGCCGCCGCCGGATCACGGCCGAATCCTCTGTCGGCCGTGAATCCTTCACCTGCGTATCGAGACTGTTGCAGCTTGGGCAGCGCATGCGTGGATAGCCTTCCTAGTGGAGTAGATTTGACATTCGCTACCCACCTTGCCGCGAGCTCTGGAAGCGAATGTCAAATCCAGAACTCCACTAAGTCTTAATGTTGCTAGTGGTCCTTTGATTCTAACATTTGCTAACGCACCTGCTGAAACGGGATGCAAATGTTAGAATCGGACCACTAGGTTCGCCCTTACTGGTAGATCGGAAAACGGCTGGTCAATTCCTTGACCCGCTCCTTCACCGAAGCCTCGACGAGCGGCGCACTGCCCTCGCCCGACTGCGCAACGGCGTTGAGCACTTCCGAAATCAGCGCGCCGACCTGCTTGAACTCCGCAACGCCAAAACCGCGCGTCGTCGTTGCCGGTGTGCCGAGACGAAGACCGGACGTGACGAACGGCTTTTCGGGGTCGAACGGAATGCCGTTCTTGTTGCAGGTCAGGCCCGCCCGCACCAATGCCTTCTCGGACACGTTGCCCTTGAGGCCTTTCGGCCGCAGGTCGACCAGCATCAAATGGTTGTCAGTGCCGCCGGAGACGATCTCGAAACCGTTCGAACGCAACGTCTCGGCCAGCGCCTTGGCGTTTTCGACGACGTTCTTCGCGTAGATCTTGAAGTCAGGATGCAGCGCTTCGGCAAAAGCCACGGCCTTCGCGGCGATCACATGCATCAGCGGGCCGCCCTGCAGACCGGGGAAGATCGCCGAATTGATCTTCTTGGCGATCGCTTCATCGTTGGTGAGGATGAGACCACCGCGCGGACCGCGCAATGACTTGTGCGTCGTCGTCGTGGTGACGTGCGCATAAGGCACCGGCGAGGCGTGCACGCCGCCAGCGACGAGGCCTGCGAAATGCGCCATGTCCACCAGCAGATACGCGCCGACGCTGTCGGCGATCTCGCGGAAGCGCTTGAAATCCCACGCGCGGGAATACGCCGAGCCGCCGGCAATGATCATCTTCGGCTTGACCTCTTCGGCCTGCTTCGCCACGGCGTCCATGTCGATGATCTGGTCGTCGCGACGCACCGTGTAGTGCACCGGCTTGAACCACTTGCCGGACATGTTGACCGGCGCACCGTGGGTCAAATGCCCACCGGCTGCGAGGTCGAGCCCCATGAAGGTGTCACCCGGCTGAAGCAGCGCGAGAAACGCCGCCTGGTTCATCTGGCTGCCGGAGTTCGGCTGCACGTTGGCGAAGCCCGCGCCGAACAATTTCTTGGCCCGCTCGATCGCGAGCGTCTCGGCGACGTCAACGAACTCGCAGCCGCCATAATAGCGCGCGCCCGGATAGCCTTCCGCATACTTGTTGGTCATCACCGAGCCCTGCGCCTCGAGCACGGCGCGGCTGACGATGTTTTCCGACGCGATCAGCTCGATCTCATGCTGCTGGCGACCGAGTTCACCTTTGATCGCGGCAGCGATCTCCGGGTCGGCCTGCGCGAGCGAGGCCGTGAAGAACGAATCGGGCGCGGAAGCGGTCTTGGCAGATGAGCTCATGGATAAAATGTCTCCACCGCCGCGACCTCACGTCAGGTGCGGACGGCTATGGGGTGGTACTAAGGGCGGCAGCGGCGGGATACCATATCTGGGACGGACGGCCAAGTTCGGGTGCCCGTCTGCCGCTATTTAGGCGAGATATGGGGCTCCGCAATCCAGATCGGCTTGCCTTGGTCAAAACGTCCCCGAAAACCGAAGAAAAAGCGAAAAACCGTCTCCCGCGTATACGTCTGCGGGTAACTGGCGACCTCCGAGGTCTCCAGACGGCAGATAGCTGGAATCCGGTCAGTTTCGGGCGACGGCCTGCAGCCCCTTGAAGGTCAGGCGCTTGGGGTCCGTCACCCCGGCCCGATAAAGCTTCTCGATAAGAGCCGCCATCGTATCCCTGTTACAGCCGGTCAGAACAACAACGGCGTCGACAGCAATTGTTTGCGCGTCCATGGGCTTCCTCGTTTTCGTCAATGAGAGCCTTCACGCCATATCCTGCGACTCGCCGATTAATTATTCGCTAACCATCCACTCCCCTCCGACATGGACGATTCCCACTCCGCGGCGGAATACGTGAATCAACGGATGCGCAGTCGATGGCAACGATGGTTCAGGGATATGGAGGAAGACGAACGCGCGTCAGCGCGCGGCTAAAGCCGCGCGCAAAGGAACATCACGTTCAGCGAGCACGCCGCGAGCAATGCAAGGGTCAATACAACCTGCACCCGATCGCCGACGGTTTTGAGAATCGTCTTCATGGATTGAATGATGGAAAGACTCAGGCGAAGAGTCTCGGGGTATATTTTTGGATGGAACCGGAGGAGATTCAGGTCTCGTTTACGAGTTGATTCCCGTTTTCCAACGCGAAAAGGCGCCCGAAGGCGCCGAAGTCGCTTATTCAGCTTGCAGGGGGATTCTCGCGCAGAACCGTTCCGCGTGCGTCTTGCGCGCACTTCGGCAAAAGCCAGTGGAGGGCTGGCCGTAAACTCGAAGGGATGACGACGAGCTGCCGATCTTGCGCCGGCTAGCTCAATCCCGATGAGACAAAAAATCAAAGACGATACAGGATCTGGTCGGTCCAGAAGCGCTCGAGACGATGCAGCGACTTGTTCAGCGTCGCAAACTCGGCGTTCGAGATGCCGCCCACCTGCTCCACCGTCTTGACGTGCTTCTGATACAGCGCGTCGACGATGTGGCGGATTTCCTGGCCCTGCGCGGTCAAGCGAATGCGAACCGAGCGACGATCAACGCGCGAACGCTGATGATCGAGGAAGCCCATCTCGACAAGCTTTTTCAAGTTGTACGAGACGTTCGAGCCAAGATAGTAGCCGCGTGTGCGCAAGCTCACCTGCGGTCAATTCCTTGTCGCCGATATTGTACAGCAACAAAGCTTGGACCGAGTTGATGTCCGCACGACCACGACGGTCGAATTCGTCCTTGATGACGTCGAGCAGACGGCGATGCAGCCGTTCCACAAGAGTCAAAGCTTCAAGATAAAGCGGCTGCACAGGTGCGGCCGCGTTCTCACGAGCAGGTTCAATCGCCGAAGTGGCGGCTTTGATCATGACACTTCCCCTGTTGTCGTTTTTTACGACTTATTCGACGAAACTTTTGTCTCATCTGATAGGTGCAAACTAAGGGAGGCGTTTGAAGATCAGCTTAAATAACAGCATGAAGAGAGGGTTTATTTAAAACGGTGAATCATACATTACGCCCATAAAATAAGGGCTTTTTGTTAGATTTGATTCACCCAAACACAGCGATGTTCACGCTTCGTCGCACACTGTGTCGCATTCCAGAACAACGTTCGTTCAAATTTGAAAGATTTCGTCAAGCATCATGGCGGGCCACCCTATGGCGGCCGCTCCCGCGCAGCCATCCATGCGAGTGCGAGGTAGACAACGAGCAGGATCGAGGCGACGAGAACAGCGAAAAGATTGCCGCCATAGATTGTGGGAAACATCAGTTCGATGACCGCAGTCGAAACAATGGTGGTGAGCCACACGACCGCGCCCCACGGCGTCGCCAACCACAAGCCCACGGCCGCGACAAGTTCGATCACCGCGAAATAAACGGTTGCGGTTTGCCACTGTGTCGTCTGGTTTTCAAAGGCGCCGTCCTCACCACCGATGAAGCCGGTGATTTGCGCCCAGTGATGAAGGCCCTTGATCATGGACAACACGGCCATGACTCTCAGGAAGAGAACGAGCCGACCCGTCCAGGTGTTGTCGCCCGTCTCTGCATCCGGGGGCGGCATCGCGGTGACCATGTTCACCTGATCACGGCTGACGTGATCGCGCGGCGCACCGTCATCATTCGCCGCGGCTCGGCCCAACCTTGCCGATATCGATCGCAGTGGATTCTTGCTCATGGTCCTTGTTTGGTCCCTCGGGCCGACAAAATCAATCCGCACAACAGCAACGCCACGCGGTGACGGGACGATTTGCAGGTGCTACAATTCCAGGCAATTGGCTTTGCGCACGGGAGTGGTTTCAAGATGGCAATCAAGTTCGGACGTCCGATCGAAATGCGTGACGGCCCCCTGCGTAAAGATCCCAGCCGGGATATGGCCGCTGGCGCCTCCCTCGATCTCACCACCCGCATGCGCCGCAACCGTAAATCCGAATGGGCGCGACGTCTGGTACGGGAAAACGTCCTGACCACAAATGATCTGATCTGGCCGTTGTTTGTGGTCGGCGGCACTAACACACGCACGCCTATCGCCTCGATGCCGGGCGTGGACCGGCTCACCGTCGATCAATGTGTGCGCGATGCCGAACGCGCCATGAAGCTCGACATCCCTTGCATCGCCCTGTTCCCCTATACCGAACCATCGCTCCGCGACGAGACCGGTTCGGAGGCGCTGAACGCCGACAATCTCGTTTGCCAGGCCGTGCGCGCGATCAAGAAAGAGTTTCCCGATCTCGGCATTCTGTGCGACGTCGCGCTCGACCCCTTCACCAGCCACGGTCATGACGGCCTGCTGCAGGACGGCAGGATCCTCAATGACGAAACGGTCGCCGTCCTCGTCCGACAGGCTCTCGTCCAGGCGGAAGCCGGCTGTGACATCATTGCGCCATCGGACATGATGGACGGCCGTGTCGCCGCCATTCGCGAGGCGTTGGACGATGCAGGATTCCTGGATGTGCAGATCATGGCCTATGCCGCGAAATACGCGTCGGCGTTTTATGGCCCGTTCCGCGACGCCATCGGTTCGGCGAAAACACTGACCGGCGACAAGCGCACCTACCAGATGGACTCGGCGAATTCGGACGAGGCCTTGCGCGAGGTCGAACTCGATATCGCCGAGGGCGCAGACATGGTGATGGTGAAGCCCGGCCTGCCCTATCTCGATATCGTTCGCCGCGTGAAGGACACCTTCGCGATGCCGACCTTCGCCTATCAGGTCTCAGGCGAGTACGCGATGATCGCCGGCGCGGCCAACAATGGCTGGATCGATGGCGAGCGCGCGATGATGGAAAGCCTCGTTGCATTCAAGCGCGCAGGAGCCGACGGCGTCCTGACCTATTTCGCACCAGCCGCGGCGGAAAAGCTGAGGAGCCAGCGCTAACTCTCACCCGTTCCGGCTGCGGATATCTTTTTCTCCGGGGTATCTTTTTCTCCATGTGAGCCTATCCCGTCTTGCAGGCGCGCATTGACGGGGCCATGTGCCAGCAAGCTGGTCCTGGAGACCAGTTCCGGAGGGGTTAAGCGATGTCTGACACGAGAAATACGGGTGGCGCGACCTGGCGGAACAATCCATCGGCCAGCGCAGGCGCGTATGATCCCTGGTTGCAGCCCGAGCTGTTCCGCGGCGTGCTGACCAAGCGGTTCTTCGCGTTCATTATCGATCTGTTCGTGTTGTCGATCCCGATCATCCTGGCCGTCATCTTCATTACGCTGTTTGGCCTGGTGACGCTGGGACTAGGCTGGTTCCTGTTCTGGCTGATCTCGCCGTTCTCCGTGATCTGGGCGCTGATCTATTACGGCATGTCGCTGGGCGGCCCGCACGGCGCCACGGTCGGCATGCGGACGATGGACATCCAGATGAGAACCTGGAGCGGGGAGCGCCCCTACTTCCTGCTCGGCGTGGTTCACGCCGTGCTCTATTGGGTTTCAGTGTCAGTCCTGACGCCGCTGGTGCTGCTGGTCGGCCTGTTCAACGACCGCCGCCGGATGCTGCACGACATCGTGCTCGGCGCCGTGATCGTCAACAGCAACGTCCAGGCTCCTACGGTCGTACAGACGACCCGCGTTTAAGGACTTCTAAATCGGCAGCCGGTCGACCAAATTCGTTGACCGGCTGCCCGCCCAGCGCGATGCTGTGGATGGAATCGGACGATACGGAGACAAACGGCATCTCGTGACCCAACACTCGCGCAACACGCCGCAGTTCTATCTGACGGCGCCCTCACCTTGCCCCTATCTGGAGGGCAAGCAGGAGCGCAAAGTGTTCACGCATCTTGTTGGCGACAAGGCCGGCGACCTCAACGATCTCCTCACCCATGGCGGCTTCCGCCGCAGCCAGTCGATCGCCTATCGCCCCGCTTGCGACCAATGTCGTGCCTGCGTTTCGGTACGTGTGATTGCGAACGAATTCCGTCCCTCGCGCAATCTTCGCAAAATCCAGGCCCGTAACGCCGACATCGTCAGCGAGCAGCGCAGCGGTGTACCGACGTCCGAACAATATTCGATTTTCCGGGCTTATCTGGACACACGTCATCACGATGGCGGCATGGCCGACATGACCGTGCTCGACTACGCAATGATGGTCGAGGACAGCCACGTCGAGACCCGCATTATCGAATACCGGCGACGCACCGTTGACAGCGGGATCACCGGCAAAGGCGGCGATCTGATCGCTGTGGCGTTGACCGATATTCTCAGTGACGGCCTGTCGATGGTCTATTCGTTCTTCGAGCCCGGCGAGGAAAGCCGTTCACTCGGGACGTTCATGATCCTCGACCACATCGCCCGCGCGCGCAGGCTTGGCTTGCCCTACGTCTATCTGGGTTACTGGATCGAAGGCTCGCGAAAGATGGACTACAAAGCCCGCTTCCTGCCACAGCAGCGGCTCGCGCCGAGCGGCTGGCTGCGCGTCGAAGCCGCTGGCAACGACGGGACGGAGCCGCAGGATTAGAGCTTTCCTTTCCCTGTCCCGAGACCGCCTAACTTGCGATCTCGGGTAACAGAAGCAAAGGACGCTTAAGCCGCCTGCAATCCGGTCGCCTGTTGCAGCGCGCCGGCGACCGCCTTCTCGCGCTGCTCGGGACCCATCTGGAGCCCATCAGCGGCGATGATTTCCGGATTCGGAATGCCGATAAAGCCAAACACCCAACGCAGATAGGTTTCGAGGTGCTCGCCTGCGGCGGTCGGCGTGTCGGCGCCATAGAAGCCGCCACGCGAAATCGCAACGATCACGCGCTTACCGGCTGCAAGGCCCTCGACGCCCTTTTCGGAATATTTGAAGGTCTTGCCCGCAACCAGGATGCGGTCGATCCAGGCCTTGAGCTGGCTCGGGATCGTGAAGTTGTACATGGGCGCGCCGATCACCACGATATCTGCAGCGAGGAATTCATCCAGCGCAGCAGAGCTGGCGGCGAGATCGGCCTGCACGTCAGCCGACTCTGGGGTGGCGCCCTGGGCTGCAGCAAGGTGCGCGCCGCTCAGATGCGACAGCGGAGCCGACGTGATGTCGCGATACGTCACGTCGAGATTGGGAGTGGTTGTCTTGAGGCGGTCGACGACTGCCGCGGAAAGCTGCCGCGAAACGGAGTTGCCGCCAAGGATGCTGGCGTCGATGTGGAGGAGTTTCATAGGATCACCTTTAGCGTTGGTATCAAATTGATACCTAGACACTATAAGTGACCTTTGATAAACCGCGCAAGAAGGCACATTTTTTGAACCCAAGCACACCCATGGCACCCGCGAACACCGATGTAACCGCCAAACCCGAGCAGCATCTGCCCAGCGATTGCCGGGAGGTCGGCTCGATCCTGGCGCGCGTTGGCGACAAATGGAGTGTGCTGGTCATCATGCTGCTCGGCGACAAGCCGCGCCGCTTCAACGAGATCAAACGCATGGTTGGCGGCATCTCGCAGAGAATGCTGACCTTGACCCTCAGAGGTCTTGAACGCGACGGTCTTGTCACGCGCACCGTCTTCCCGACCATCCCGCCACGGGTGGATTACGAATTGACCGAACTCGGACGATCGCTTCGCGAACCCGTGCAGAACCTCGGCTCCTGGGCTTTTGAAAACTCTGCCGGAGATTCAGACGGCGCGCCAAAAGTTCGATTCAAAAGGCACGTGATCTCGCTTCGACCGAGAAATTCAGCTCACCAACCATCAAAACCTGCTTCACCGTCGCTGCGTGCCTTCGCCGACGCTGCTTGATGTCGCGCTTGTGACAAAAACGCGCTGCAACTTTGCCGCGTCTCTTAAGATATTTTTCGTGATCACCCGATAAACGAATGGAGTCCGTTTAGGTCACGATTTCAGCGCCGTAGGCGCACTTTCGAAGGCAAAGACTGCAATGCGCATCCGGCAAGTTTTTCTGTTGTCCATCGCCCTAGGTTCGGCTGTGGGATTATTCGCCACGGTTCTTTTCGCCGCCCAGCAATGGTCAGCACTGGAGACCGCCCGGAATGTCGATCACGACACGCGTCTGCTCTCGAGCGCGCTCCGCTTGCCGGAAGCGTTAAATCTCGAACGTGCATTCGCAAATCCCCCTCTTGTGACGCCGACACCGATCACGGCCGAGCAGAAAGCGCCGGTCCAAAGCAAGATGAGCGGATTTGACGCCATTCTGGCTGACGCTCGCCGTCAGGCTGTCCTTGAAAGCGACGTCGTCGCACTCCGGGAATTGGAAGACAGCCTCACGAAGGTCCGCAAGGCGGTTCTTGCCGCGGTCGAACTCCCTTCGGCGGAGCGCCCAAAGAACGTCGTCGACAACTACCTGCCGCAGATGTTCGCGATCCAGGAGACCGCCCGCGCATTCGGAGCGACTGTTCAGCGCCGCATCAATGCAGGCAATCCGCAAATCGGTCAGTCGGCCCGGCTGGCGCAATTGGCCTGGGACATGCGGGACTGGGCTGGCCGCCAATCCAGCACCCTGATCCGCTACATGACTTTGCGTTTGCCGATGGACGGCGAACAGGCAGAGGTACTGTCGGGCTTCAAGGGACGCATCGATCAGATCTGGTCCACCATCCGTTCGGCGGTTGAGGAAATCAACAGTCCGTCAGTGACCGCGACATTTGCTGAGGTGGATCGCTCGTTCTGGGGCAAAGGCGGCGAAGCCTATGCAACCTATGTCCTGCCGAACCGCGGCAAGGCCCTCGATCTGCAGCCCGGCAAATTCCTCCCCTACATCATCCCAATCCTCGACAACGTCTTGCCGCTCCGCGAAGCCGCACTCACAGAAGCCATGCGTCAAAGCGATGCCATGATCGGCGTCCTTTGGATCAAGTTCGCACTGGCCGTTGGTCTGGTCGCGCTCACCGTTTGTGCCGCAGCAGCAGGAACGTGGTGGTTTAATCGTCGCGTGGTCGCTCCAACCGGTCAGATGACGACGACGATCCTCGCTCTGGCTAATGGAAACCGCGACGTGCAGGTCCCTCTGCAAGGCCGGACTGATGAACTGGGCCAAATGGCACAGGCGATCGAAACGCTCCGGCGTAACGCCATTCAGGCCGACGCCGCGGGTCACAATGCACTGACAGAACAACAGGCACGTGCGTCGCGCGGCGCCGCGCTGGAGAGCTCGGCTCGTGATTTCGAGACGCAGATCAATGCAGCCTTGGGTGCGGTCGCCAACGCAACAGCGCAACTCGAGAGCGCGGGTGCAACCCTCACCGGCGCTGCCGAGGACGGCAACGCTCAAGCGGACGCGGTTGCTGCCGCGACATCAGTCGCGCTGGAAAACGTGCGACTGGTTGCGACCGCGATTACGCAACTGGCCGGCAGCATTGCGGACGTCGATGGACGCGTAGCAGATGCCGCGCAGATTGCCGAGAATGCTTCCACGGCAGCGCGCGACACTGACTCCTCGGTGCAAGAGCTTTCCAACATGGCCCAACGTATCGGCGACGTGGTGCAACTCATCCGCAACATCGCCAGCCAGACCAACCTGCTGGCCCTCAATGCCACCATCGAAGCGGCCCGCGCCGGCGAGATGGGCAAGGGCTTCTCGGTTGTCGCCGGCGAAGTCAAAGCGCTTGCCAGCCAGACTGCCACCGCCACCGAGGAGATCGTCCGTCAGATCAGCGCCATGCAGGGAGCAACCGGCACGGCTGTCGCGGCAATCCATAACATCACCGAGACCATTGCCCGGCTTGAGGGCGTGACGGCAGCCGTCTCCAACGCGGCCAGCGAACAGAGCCAGGCCACGCAAAGCATTGCGGATGCTGTGAAGCGCGCCGCGGCGGGCGTCGAAGATGCCTCCCGCCACGCAAAGTCCGTTCGTCAGGGCGCGAGCCGCACGCGAGCCACTGCCGACGCGGTCAACGAAGCGACGAGCGCGCTCAGCCAGCGCGGCAACGCCATGCAGCATCAGGTTGGTGAGTTCCTCGGATCGCTGCGCGTTGCGTAATAGTCCTGGAGCGGGTGCCCTGCGCCCGCTCCAGACTCGATAAGGCGTCTGCGGCCTTATCCAGTCACGAAGTCGATCAGCAGTTTCACATTCAGCGTCACGACAACCACAGCGATCAGCGCGGCCATGACCGTCAGCCAGCGCGGTGCGATGAACTCGCCCATCTTGGCTCTGCTCGCCGTGAACATCACCAGCGGTATGATGGCGAACGGCAATTGCAGGCTCAGCACCACCTGACTGAAAATCAGGAGCTGGCCCGTCCCCTTTTCGCCGTACCAGATCGTCATCACCGCGGCAGGAATGATCGCCACCATACGTGTTGTCAGCCGTCGCAACCACGGTGCCAACTTGATGTTGATGAAGCCTTCCATCACGATCTGACCTGACAGCGTCGCGGTGACGGTCGAACTCAAGCCGCAACACAACAATGCGATCGCAAACAAGTTCGGCGCGAGCGTCGATCCGAGCAGCGGCGCCAGAAACGAATGGACCTGCTCGAGTTCGGCTACATCGGTTTTGCCGGTTTTGTGAAACGTTGCCGCAGCAAGGATCAGGATCGAGGCATTGATCAGCAGTGCGAGGCACAACGCGATCGGTGGAGTCGATGGTCGCGAGCTTGATCGCTTCCTTCTTTTCAGGAACGCTGCTTCCGTAGTTGCGGGTCTGTACCAGACCGGAGTGCAGATAGAGATTATGCGGCATCACTGTCGCACCAAGAATACCGAGTGCGAGATACAGCATGTCACGATTGGCAATGATCTGTGTCGTCGGTGCGAAACCGCGGATCACCTCGCCCCAGTTCGGATCAGCCATTGCGATCTGAACAGCGAAGCATGCCGAGATAATTCCGAGCATGCCGACGATAAACGCCTCGACCCAACGGAAGCCGACGGCCTGCAACGCGAGGATGAGGAAGACATCGAGCGCCGTTATGAGGACACCGATCTCAAGCGGAATGCCGAACAAGAGATTGAGGCCAATGGCCGTGCCGATGATCTCCGCGAGATCGGTTGCAGCAATCGCGATTTCGGCGAGCAGCCAAAGCGGCCATGCGAGCGCCTTGGGGAAAGCATCGCGGCACGCTTGGGCAAGGTCGCGCCCCGCTCCGACGCCGAGCCGCGCACACAGCGCCTGCAGAATGATGGCCATGATGTTGGACATCAACGCCACCGCAAGCAGCGAATAACCGAATTTGGAACCGCCCGCGAGCGAAGTCGCCCAGTTGCCGGGATCCATGTAGCCGGTGGCGACGAGATAACCCGGCCCCAGGAACGCAGCGAGTTTGCGCCAGAAAGAGCCGGACCTGACAACCTTGACCGAGGCAAACATGCCGGTCAGCGACGGCTCGCCTCGCGCCATGCGCCACCCGCCGGCGACAGGGACATGACTTCCGGTCACAGCCGGCGCGGGCGTAAGGGGCGTCTTTGCATCCATGCATGCACTATGCACAGGTCAAGCCCAGTTGCAAGTGACTTGCAAGAGCAGTTTTCACGCCCTCCCTTCGGTAAGGGAGACAATTCCCGCGCCGTTTATCCTCTTACGCTGGCGAGGTTAGTCCCTCACGCGAACCAGAAGTCACCCGCTGTGAGGTTCTTCACACCGGCAATCGTCAAATCGTTGTTGGCGTCGAAGTGAACGACGGTGTTCCCGCCGGTCACGTCGATCTCCAGATCGCCAATGTTGTGAATGTTGTTCACAGCCAGTGCAGTGACGTCGATCTTGTCGCCCTTCACGAAATCGGCGGTGTCATGACCGCTATTGAGCGCAAACACGAAGCGGTCCGCTCCGTTGTCGCCAAACATATGGTCGTTGCCGATGCCGCCGGTCAGGACGTCCTTGCCGTCACCTCCCCGGAGCACGTTGTCTGATCCGCCGATGACCGTGAGCTGATCATTGCCCGTACTTCCGTTGAGGAAGCTCGTCCCAAGAGAACCGGCCGCGACCGTTGCCGTAAGCGTGTCGTTACCACTGCCGCCATCCAGATGGTTCTCTGCCTGGGAGCTGCCCGAGCCGAACGGATTAGGCACTGCGGACAGGAAAGCTGTCAGGCTGTCGTCGCCGGCTCCACCGTCCAGGACATTCGATACACTGAGCGTCCCGTCGCGTGCGCTCGCATCGATATGCGCAGTGAGACTATCCCGTCCGTCGCCGCCCTCAAGTTGATTGAGGGCAGTGATGGAACCACCCTGTGCGGTTAAATCGGCCGTCAGACTGTCGTTGCCTGTCCCGCCATCAAGATAGTTCGTAACGTTGCTGACGGAATTCCCGAAATCGGCGGAATGAGTTGCGACGAGGACGTCATTGCCTTCATCGCCCCAGAGATTGTTAATGCCAATGGGCGCACGCGAATTGGAGTTTGTCACGTTGAAGGCGTGCATTACGTCGTCGCCCCGGCCGCCGTGAATCTCATTCGATACCAATTCCGTAACATTAGATTCGCCCACGGCCGATGCATCGATAACGTCGTTGCCAGTTCCGCCGTAGATCAGGTTCTTGGCGGTAGCAGTCCGTCCATTAAATTCCGTCTCGGCGTGCGCCGTGATGTGGTCATTGCCAGAACCGCCATCGACCGTGTTGATGGCGGTGTTGTCGTCGATCGCGCCTCGTGTGTCTGCAATCGCATTTATTGTATCATCTCCGGTGCCGCCAAGAACGTGGGTCTCGGCGGTTACAGATCCGAACACAGGCGATGGCGCGATATTCGCCGTGGCATTGATCGTGTCATTGCCGCTACCGCCGTCTGAGAAAGCCTCGGCAACGATGACCCGGTCATGCGGAGTTCCAAGCGCTCCCTGGAGGGTGACAGTCGCATCGAGACTGTCGTGTCCTGATCCGCCAAGCTGGACCGCAAGTCCGTGAGCCGTATTATCCAGCGTGGGAATTATAGCAGTGCGAACCAGAACAGTGGTTGTCAGCGCGTCGTTACCCGTGCCGCCGACCAGCGCCGTTCGATTGAACGCACTGCTCAATTGATCATTGCCGGCAAGCCCGAGGACGACGTCACCGTCAGCCTGTGCGCTGAGGACGTCGTCGTGTCTGGTGCCGATAATCAAACTGTTGATGGGATCAATAAGGGACAACCAATCGAATGCCGTGAAATCTGCCGTTCCAACCAATTGCTGAATGGTCTGGCTTTTCGTGGAAGTCGCCATGTTTTCCTCCTTGGCAAAAGGCTGCGGGATAACAACGTCAACCCAGCACGAAAACAATTCGGCACAGAGCGCGGAATAAATAAATTAAATGCGACGCACTCCATCGACCGCTAAAATTAAATACAGCGCCTGATTAAATTGATTGAAAATCCTCGTCAATAGCTGCCGCCGTCACAACCATTCACGATTTAATTCACGCCTTGAGATTTAATTTCGAATAAAAATGAAGCGCAACAACGCTTCAACGGAGAGCGCCAAATTCCAAAGCGATTTCAGCAACAGATCGAGAGGCCACCCCTCATCCTTCCGTCTCGAAATCGCCCGGCTGCGGCGGAGCGATCGGCGTGAACTGACATCGATCGGGCTTGAGATCGATCAGTGGCGTGCCGTCGAGACAGTCGAGGCCGCGCACCAACAATGTTGCACCTTCCATGCCGACAAATTTGGCGACTGATGTCCCGATGGGATTTGGCCGGACAGGCGAGCGCAATGAGAAGGTACCACGTGTTGTGCCGTCACTCGCCGGACTTTGCAGGATGAGATCGCGGCGCGACTGATGCAGCCAATAGATCACTTCGACCTGAGTGTATTGATCGAGCCCCTTCAAAGCGGGCACCCACGGGTCGAAAATCTCAATCCGGCAGATCGGCCCATCATGCCTGCCCTGCCGCGGCGTCATCATGCGATCGGTCCACGGCGTGCGGATACGCCCAATGAACACAAGACCGGCGTCGGTCGGTGCAGGTGGATCGATGGCGACTTCGCCCTCGCGGATTTCGTTATAGCGGACCATGTGTTTGTCATTCCTCAGGCAATGCACATCGAGGCCGACCATAGGACACTCGACACTCGCATATAGACAATTTCCACTCAATTTTACTCTAAACGACCACGGACCATTTATCGTCGGTGACGATCATCGCTGGATGTCCATCGCACTCCGCAAACAGCTTATACGGCAGGATACGTCATTTGGACCGCTGCGCTTCGTGGAGGCGTTACCGTGGCTGATATTGGCAGCGGCCTTGCGTGTCTTCGCTTTTGGTGCCGGACCGATTGCGATCGTCGCGATTGCGCTCGCTAATATCGCAATCCTGCAAGCGTTCATTTTGGTCGCACAACGATCGATCGAGCTTGCGCACGGACAAACGAATCTCGAGACGTTGCAGGTTACGGAGCAACTCAGAATATCGCGGGCCATTCTTGGTCGTATGGCGCTGCTGATGATTGCCGGGGCTGCTGCCCTTAGCCTGGCCGGCGGCACGTCTTTCGCACCGGTACTTCTGCTTGGCGTGGACGGGATGGCTTTCGACCAATCCAGTACGATCGGAAAATTCTGGAGCGCGACAACCGCGGCACTCGTATTGCTCATGGTTGTCGGGGCGGACGAAAACCAGGGCAAGGTTTGCTTCGGCGCAGCCGTAGGCGAATTCCTGCAACGTTGGGTGTGGCTCGGCGCTTCGATCTTATGTCTCGGCTCAATTTACGTAGGCCTGAGCTTTGGACAGGGGTTGGTTCGAAATGCCATCTGGACTTATTGGCAAACCTCATCTCACAGCCAGTTCGTCAAAAATCTTGTCTTCTTCGTATTTATCTTCAGCTTCGCCATGCTCCGTCTCTGGATCACATTGCTGATCCTGACCTTTGGACTGAAGCAATCATACAAGAGCTGACGCATCAGCTCTTGTGGCAAATCTGCCTGGAATCGGCGAGCAGTTTCGAAAACCCGAAACTACTCGATCACCTTGCCGAATTTGTTCGATTTCGGGAAGCCGTTGGCAAGTCGTCCGGCGTCACCACGGTTGCCGCGAAAGTCACTCAGCTCTTTCCAGGTCGAGCTCATCTCGCGACCAGCCAAGTCCTTCCATGTCATGCCGTCCTTGGCGACGAAGGTCATGACATCGGATAGTCCCTTGTCCTTATAACGCTGCAAACGCACACCGCGTCCACGCGACATCTCCGGCACCTGATCCAGCGGGAAAATAACCATCTTGTGGTTCTCGCCGAGCACCGCGACCGTGTCACCAACAACAGTTGCGATCGCCGCCGCCTTGTTCGGCGCCGTTACATTGAGAACCTGCTTTCCCTTGCGGGTGTTGGCGACGCAGTCGTCCTCATTGACGACGAAGCCCTGCCCGTCCTGGCTGGTCACCAGGAATTTGCGACCGCCTTTGCTCACGAACAGCGTGACGATGTCCGCATCACCTTCCATATCGATCATCATGCGGATCGGATCACCGTGGCCACGTCCGCCCGGCAGTTTCTGCGCATCGAGCGTATAGAAGCGGCCGTTGGTGGCGAACAGCGTCAGCTTGGACGTGCTCTCGGCAAAGAAGGCATAGCCAAGGCTGTCATCGGTCTTGAATGCAAGATTCGAAAGATCGGTGACGTGGCCTTTCAGCGTGCGCACCCAGCCCTTGTCGGAGACGACCACCGTGATTGGCTCGCGCTCGACCAAGGCTTCCTCAATGGCAGCAAGATCGTGCTCAGGCGCATCGGCGAACTGCGTCCGGCGCTTTCCGAGCGGCGTCTTGGGGCCGAAGATGTCGCGTACCTTCTTGACCTGTTCGCCGACCTTCTTCCACTGCTCGTCTTCAGACCCGATCACCACGTTGAGGCCTTTCAGCTCGGCACGTAGTTCCCTGTCCTCGCCGCGGATCTCCATCTCTTCCAGCTTGCGCAAGCTGCGCAGCCGCATGTTGAGGATCGCGTCGGCCTGGATGTCCGTCAGCTTAAAGGTTTTCATCAAGACAAGCTTCGGCTCGTCCTCGGTACGGATGATCTTGATGACCTTATCGATATTTAGGTAGGCGACGAGATAGCCGCCAAGGACCTCAAGGCGATGCTCGATCTGGCCTTTGCGATATTGCGCGCGGCGCAGCAGCACCTCGCGCAAGTGATCCAGCCACTCGCGCAGGCATTCGGCAAGACCCAGCACCTTGGGTACACGGCCCTTCACCAGCACGTTGAGGTTGAGCGAAATGCGGCTTTCAAGCTCGGTCTGCTTGAAGAGCGTCTCCATCAGCACTTCGGGATCGACGTTGCGCGTCTTCGGCTCGATGACGATACGGACGTCCTCGGCGGATTCGTCGCGAATATCGCCGACCAGCAACAGCTTCTTTTCGTTGAGCAGTTCGGCGATGCGTTCGATCAGACGCGACTTCTGCACCAGCCACGGAATTTCGGTGACAATGATGTCCCAGGCGCCCCGCGCACCCTCTTCCCGATGCCACTTCGCGCGCACACGGAACGCGCCGCGTCCAGTCGCATAGGCCTCGGCGATACTATCGTGGGAATCCACCACGATGCCGCCGGTCGGAAAATCCGGGCCCTTCACATAACGCAACAAGCCACGCGTCTTGGTCGTCGGCTTGTCGATCAGGTGAAGCGCTGCATCGCAAAGCTCGGCCGCGTTATGGGGCGGAATCGCGGTGGCCATGCCAACCGCAATGCCTTGCGCACCGTTCGCCAGAAGATTCGGGAACGCGCCAGGCAGAACCACTGGTTCTTTCGTTTGGCCGTCGTAGTTGGCGCGGAATTCGACAGCGTCTTCGTCGATGCCTTCCAGCAGCAGCCGCGCGACTTCCGTCATGCGCGCTTCGGTGTAGCGGTAGGCCGCCGCATTGTCGCCGTCGATATTGCCGAAGTTGCCCTGCCCGTCCACCAGCGGATAGCGCGAAGCAAAATCCTGCGCGAGGCGAACCAGCGCGTCGTAGATCGACTGGTCGCCATGCGGATGGAAACTGCCCATCACGTCGCCGACAATCTTGGCGGATTTCTTGAAGGGCGTACCAGGATCAAGGCGCAGCAGCCGCATGCCGTACAGGATGCGACGATGAACGGGTTTCAGCCCGTCACGTGCGTCCGGCAATGCGCGGTGCATGATGGTGGACAGCGCATAGGCGAGATAGCGCTCCTCGAGCGCATCACGGAGGGCGACCTCCTGAATATCCATCGGTTCTGGCGGAATCAGTCTTTTTCCCATGGCTAGGGGTTAACTCTCCCGAGCAAAATGGACAACCAGTGAATTATTTGGGCATCGCCTGTTCGCAATTGTTCCGCCATAATTTTGTCAGCTGGGTCAGGCGGCTGAACCCCAACAAGCCAACCGTCGACAAAGCGAAGTGTCGGAATGACCGACAGGCTCGTTGATCCCTGAGGAGGAAGAAATGCGTCGTTTGATGTTGGCGGCTGTTGCCGCTGTGACGCTGGCCGGCGTCGGTTCGCTGGCCGGTACCCGGGCTGAAGCTATGCCCCTCGCCCCTGGCTTGGCTGGCGTTGCGGGCAACCAGGCAGAGACTGTCGCGCTGGTCTGCAATCCAGTCTGGAATGGTTATGCATGGGTACGCACCTGTTACCGGACCGGCCCGAGCTATTACGCACCCCGTGCCTATTACGGCCGCCGCTACTATCGTCCACGATACTATTATTGATTTTCCCGGCTACCATGGCCGAACCGTCCAGGGCGGACCGGATGACTCCGGCCCGCCTTTCATTTATGCCTCAGCAGTCCGGGCGCGGGGCCGGGTCACAGCCGCGATAAAGCCGTCACGGGCATCGGAATGCCCCTGCCCGCGCGGCTCCAGGACATTCCGCAGCAGGAACAATCCTGTCAGTTGGAACCCATCCTCCAGATCCTGACCGGACCCGCCGTTCGCACCGGCGCCCCCTTCTTGCAGGAACGGTGGCAGGCGCAATAACCGATCTCGCCACGGCTCCCCCGCCTGCCGCGAGACCGCTGCGCCCGATTTTGGCGAGACGTAGACAAGATCGTTCATCGTACCGGTGGCGGCACAGGCGGACAGATCGAGACCGAAGCCAAGTTCGGTCAGCATGGCGAGTTCGAACCTCACCAGATGAATGCCCGCCCCCCCTGCGTCGTCAAAATCGTCGAGAATGGACTCGACCAACTCATAAATGTCTTCATGCGGGTCACGCTCCGGCAACAGCCGCACCAGCGACGCCAGGTGCGTGATGCCATAAACCGCGTGCGACGAGGCAAACATCGTCGCCGCACGGAGCCTCGTTCCCTCAAGCGCATAATATCCAAGATGTTCGTCGAGCCGTGCACGCCAGACAGCGTTCACGGTGTTGCCGGGCTGAAGCAGCGGCCGCATCCTTGAACCCGCGCCGCCGCGTACCAGACCAAGGTGGCGGCCATGGGAACGCGTCATCAGCTCGACAATGGCGCTCGAACTCGCCATGGCGTCGGGTACCCAGAATGATGCCCTCGTCTGTCCACTCCATGAATCGAAGTTTATACGATTTCGCTGGACGATTTCAGGACTTCCTTGGCAATCGCCAAAAAGACGTCCGTGCCTAGTGCCGGCCACCCGATGGAGCGAACCAGCCGTGGGCATCTCCCGTGAAGGAGAAAAACAGGCCAGCACCGGTGAGTGCCGCCGACACGAAGTCCACGAAGGTCTCCAACTGCCAGCCGGTTTCATTGATCATCGCGGCGACAGAGATCATCGACAGGACAAGTGATGCCAGCAAAATCATCCGCGCCCAGTTCTGTCGTCGACGGGCGGCAAGCCAGACCAGGTACACAAACAGCAGGATAAGCACCGCCGTGACGAGCTTTGCAGCAGGCGGCGTCATGTCACTTAGATCGTTGTACGCATCATTCCGGAACAGCATCGACAGCGAATCGAGCATGAGCGACAGATAGAGCAGCACTTCGAAATAGAAGATGTGCTTCGGAACTGCGACGTTGGTACCCGTCATTCTTTCGGGAACTCCAGACCCATTTCGCGGTAGCGCTCCGGATCGTCGCCCCAACCGTCGCGCACTTTCACAAACAGAAACAAGATGCACAGGCTGGCCTACAATCTCGGCGATCTCCTTGCGGGAATCCGCCCCGATTGCCTTGATGGTCGCACCGCCCTTGCCGAGCACGATCTTGCGCTGGCTGTCGCGCTCGACAAAAATCGTCTGCTCGATCCGCACAGAGTTGTCCTTGCGCTCGGTCCACGAGTCCGTCTCGACCGTTGACTGATACGGCAACTCCTGATGCAGGTGGCGATAGATCTTCTCGCGCGTGATTTCTGCCGCGAGATGCCGCATCGGCGCATCCGACATCTGGTCTTCGGGATAGTGGAACGGCCCTTCGGGAACGGCATGGGCAAGCGCCCGGCGCAAATCGTCCACGCCATCACCGGTCAACGCTGAAACCATGAAGGTGTGCATGAAACTCAGGCGCTCGTTCGCCTTCTGCGCAAGCGCCAGCAATTTCTCTCGCTGCACCAGGTCCACCTTGTTCAGCACAAGGATTTTCGGGTGATTGACACTCGCGAGCTTCGTGAAGATCGCGTCCGCTTCTTCATCGATGCCGGCGCGTGCATCCAGCAGCACACAGACGAGATCAGCATCGTGCGCGCCACTCCACGCGGTCGACACCATGGCGCGATCGAGGCGTCGCTTGGGTGCGAAGATGCCGGGCGTGTCGACCAAAATGATCTGTGCGTTGTCATCGATCACGATGCCACGGATCAGAGCTCGCGTGGTCTGCACCTTGCGCGAAACAATGGTGACTTTCGAGCCGACGAGTGCATTGACCAGCGTCGACTTGCCGACGTTCGGCGCTCCGATCAGTGCGACGAATCCGCAGTGCGTTTCGCGATCCGATACTGTTTCCTGATCAACCATCGTTGCCACCGCCTGTTACACCTTCACGCTTGAGCAACGCAGTGGCTGCGAGTTTCTCCGCGGCACGCTTGCTGCCACCTATTCCTTCGGCAGGCGTCAACCCAGGCAATTCCACCGCCACGCGGAACTGCGGATCATGATGAGGTCCTGTCCGCTCGACCTCACGATAAACGGGCGTCGGCAAGCCCTTGCCCTGCGCCCACTCCTGCAAAACTGTCTTCGGGTCACGCAGCGGCCGGACCGGCTTACGCATGCGTTCCGTCCAGTTACGTTCGACGAACTGCGCCGCAGCGGTATATCCGCCGTCGAGAAACACCGCGCCAATCACAGCCTCGCAGATGTCCCCGAGCACGGAGTTCCGAAGACGCGCGCTTGCGCCAGCCCCCACTGAACCAAGCTTGATGGCTTCATCCAAACCAAGAGACTTGGCAACGTCGGCGCAGGCTTCCCGGCGAACAAGATCAGCGAGGCGCTTGGACAATTCGCCCTCGTCGGCTTTCGGGAACGCACGATAAAGCATATCCGAAACAATCAATCCCAGCACGTGATCGCCGAGAAATTCAAGGCGCTGATAACTGTCGGTGCGGTTTCGCGCGGACTTCAGCGCGGAAACGTGGGTGAAGGCGGTCGCCAGCAACGACGGATCGACGAACGTATAACCGATCCGTTGTTCGACGATCTTGGCGGCAGCCTTTGCGCTTGGCTTTCGCACAGCCTTCTTTTTTACAGATTGCACGTCGCCGGGGCCAACACCCGCAGCGTCATCCGTCGTCGGAGAAGGTTTTGTGAGTGCGGTGTCGCCGTTCATCGCACGATAGAGAAAATACGATTCCAGCGCACCGAAACCGGCCATCGCCAGAACTGCCAGGCCTGCTCGCCCTCAGCAATGGAAAAGAAAATCATCTGCGCGCGGCCGACCAGATTTTCGGACGGCACATAACCCACAGCGGACAGCACGCGGCTATCAGTCGAGTTGTCGCGGTTGTCGCCCATCATGAAGAAATTCCCGGGCGGCACGGTGTAAACATTGGTGTTGTCGTAAAAACCGTTATCGACGCAATCCAGCGTCTTGTAGGTCACACCGTTCGGAAGCGTCTCCTGCCATTGCTTCACGCGCGCTGTCGCATCCGATCCGCACGGGTCCTCGCCCACAAAATCCTGCAACCGCTCCCGCTGGACCGGCTTGTCGTTGATGTAGAGGAGCCCTTCCTTCATCTGAATTCGATCACCCGGGAGTCCGATGACGCGCTTGATGTAATCCGTCGTGTCATCCTTCGGCAGGCGGAACACAACGACATCGCCGCGGGCTGGGTCCGAACCAAAAACACGGCCAGAGAAAATTCGCGGCGACAGCGGGATCGAATAGTGGCTGTAGCCATAGGAATATTTCGAGACGAAAAGGTAATCACCGACCAGCAGGGTCGCCTTCATCGAGCCCGACGGAATGTTGAAAGGCTGAAACAGGAATGTGCGGATAACCAGCGCAATAATGAGCGCGTGAATGACGACGCGAATGGTTTCACCAACGCCGCCTTCGGATTTCGCCGGAGATGTCACGCTCATTGCTCTTTCAAATCCTGGTTGAGATGTTTGCGGACCCGCCGGCACGTGATCCGCCGAACCGAGAAGCCAGCCAAATCACCCGCGCGGGTTTTAGACTGTTGTCGCAGGAGGTGCAATCAACGGCCAGATGAAAACTTGCTAATCATCTGACAAATCAGTGAATTTTAGATTTTTGGACTAAAGTGCCCTCGCTGGGCACAGGATCGGTTGTTGGGATTAGCTCTTAGCTGCCTGAACCGCCGAGATAATGACGAAAGCCTGCGCCAACGGCCAATCGTCCGTAATTGTAAGGTCAATTCGGGCTTCGAAGCCCGCCGGGATCATGGATTCGAGCCGCGCGAGGGCCCCACCCGTCAGCTTCATCGTGGGACGCCCCCCCGGCAGGTTGACCACCCCCATGTCCCGCCACCAGACACCATTCCGGATACCGGTGCCCAGCGCCTTGGAACAGGCCTCCTTGGCCGCAAACCGCTTCGCGTAGGTCGCCCATACCATTTTCGGCGCCTTGGCGCGGCGCTCGGCCTTGGCGCGCTCGGCGGCGGTAAAAATGCGGTCCAGGAACCGCTCACCGTGCCGGCCAATCACCTTCTCGATGCGGGTGATGTCGATAATGTCGGAGCCAATGCCAATGATCATGCGTGAGTCCGGGCCAGCTTACGACCCCTGTCCATCGCGGCGCGCATGTCTCGAATACATTGTGGAAGACCGACGAACATTGCCTCGCCCATCATGAAATGACCGATGTTGAGCTCAACGATCTGCGGCAAGCTCGCTATGGTTTGCGCGGTCCTGTAATCGAGACCATGCCCGGCATGAACCTCAAGGCCAGCGGAATGAGCCAACGCCGCGCCCGAGACGATGCGCTGCCATTCGTGCTCGGCCTTGTCTTTCTGGCCTTCGACAACAGCATCGCACCACGCTCCGACGTGGATCTCGATCACCGGCGCCTTCAGTTTCGCTGCCATCTCGATCTGGTTCGGATCGGCTGCGATAAACAATGAAACGCGAATGCCGGCGTCGCCTAGTCGCGCGATGAAGGGCCCGAGCGCATCGCGCTGACCGATGACGTCAAGCCCTCCTTCGGTCGTGACTTCCGTGCGACGCTCGGGAACAAGACATGCCGCATGCGGCTTGGTCGCCAGCACGATCTGAAGCATCTCGGCCGTGGCAGCCATTTCAAAGTTGAGCGGCTTTGAAATCTCCGCCTTCAATCGCGCCATGTCGTCGTCGCGGATGTGGCGACGATCTTCGCGCAGATGCGCGGTAATGCCGTCAGCGCCCGCTTCAATCGCAAGAAGGGCGGCGCGCACTGGATCCGGTGCGTGCCCGCCGCGCGCGTTTCGCAGCGTGGCCACGTGATCGACGTTGACCCCGAGACGTAGCGGAGGAGTTGTCGGCATGGGAAAATCCGAAAGCAATGACAAAAAGATGACCGTTAGCCGTTGACGCGCTCGACATTGGCAACCACCGCCTTCGCGCGCAACTGAGCAATGATACCGTTCAAATGCTTGAGGTCATAGACCTCCAGATCGATGGTCAGATCCGTAAAATCAGGTGAACGACAACTCATGCTGATATTGTCGATGTTGCCGTCATGCTCGGCGATGACACCAGCGACCTGTGCGAGACTTCCCGGTTCGTTGACGTTTTGAACATGCAACCGCGCAGGAAAACGCTGCGGCGCCGTTTCCTCAATATCCCAACGGACGTCGAGCCAGCGTTCCGGCTCCTCTTCGAAATCCTTCAACGCCGGAGATTGGATCGGATAGATCGTGATCCCCTCGCCTGGCGTCACAATGCCGACGATGCGATCGCCCGGCACCGCGCCACCATTCGGCGCGAACTTCACCGGCAAATCCGTGTTGATGCCACGGATCGGGATAGCCGTTGAAACCTTGCCGTCCGTCGGCGATTTCGCCTTCGGAGTCGAGCCGCTCTTCTTGCCGCTGAGACGCGCCTCTTCCTTGTAATCGGGATACATCGCTCGCGCGACGTCGGAAGCCTTCATTTCACCGCGTCCGACGGCGGCCATCACATCATCGATCGAAGACCGCGCCAACCGTGGCAGCGCGCCTTTGAGTTTGTCGTCGGCGTAAACAATCTTCGCACGCATGAACAATCGTTCGACAATGCGTCGTCCAAGACCAGCGTACTGATCACGCACAGCTGTACGGGTGGCACGACGGATCGCGGCGCGAGCCTTGCCGGTTACAGCAAGTGCTTCCCATGCGCTCGGTGGAGCTGACTGCGCTTGCGAGGTTAGCACTTCGACTTCGTCGCCGTTCTGCAGCTCAGAGGACAAGGGCGCGAACTTGCCGTTGATCTTGCAACCGACGGCGCTGTTACCAACATCGGTATGCACCGCATAGGCGAAGTCGATGACATTCGCGTGCCGCGGCAGCGCGATCAGTTTCCCCTTCGGCGTGAAGCAGAACACCTGATCATGGAACAACTCCATCTTGGTATGTTCCAGGAACTCCTCGGGGTTGGAGCTCTCCGAAAGCACTTCGATCGTGTGCCGCAGCCACGCGAACGCGTTGGATTCGCGGTTGAGCATTTCAGTCGGCGAACCGACACCGTCCTTGTAGAAGGCATGCGCCGCGATACCGAATTCGTTGACGCGGTCCATCTCCTCGGTGCGAATTTGCAATTCGACGCGCTGCTTGCCCGGGCCAATCACCGTTGTGTGGATGGAGCGGTAGTCGTTTTGCTTGGGAGTCGAAATGTAATCCTTGAAACGCCCTGGGACGACAGGCCATGTCGTGTGCACGATGCCGACGGTGCGGTACACTTCCTCGATGCTTTTCACGACAACACGAAACCCGAAAATGTCTGAGAGCTGCTCGAAGCCGACGGACTTGCGCTCCATTTTTACCCAGATCGAGAACGGCTGCTTGCGCCGGCCTTTCACCTGAGCGTTGATGCCGTTCTTCGCGAGCTTCGCGGACAATTGCAATTCGATCTCGCCGATCAGGTTGCGATTGCGCTCCTCAAGCGCATCCAGCCGCTGCTCCACCACCAAATGCGCGTCCGGATCGAGGACGCGGAACGACAAATCTTCCAGCTCCTCGCGCATCTTTTGCATGCCCATGCGGCCAGCTAGCGGCCCATAGATGTCGAGGGTTTCTTCAGCAATCCTGTGACGCGACGCCGGAGGCACAAACTCCAGCGTCCGCATATTGTGCAACCGATCCGCGAGTTTGACGAGCAATACACGCACGTCGTCAGCGATCGCGAGCAACAGCTTCCGAAGGTTTTCCGCCTGCTTGGCTTCGCGCGAGACCAGTTCAAGCCGCTTAAGTTTGGTGAGCCCTTCGACCAGGGCGCCGATTTCCTTGCCGAAAATCTGGTCGATTTCTGCGCGCGTCGATTCGGTATCTTCGATCGTGTCGTGGAGCAGCGCCGCGACAATGGTCGCGTCGTCCAGTTTAAGATTTGTGAGAATGGCTGCGACTTCGAGCGGATGCGAAAAGTACGGATCGCCGGACGCACGTTTTTGCTCCCCGTGCGCCATCATCGCATAGACATAGGCCCTGTTCAGCAGGTCCTCGTCAGTGTTCGGATTATAAGCGCGGACCCGATCAACCAGATCGTACTGCCGCATCATTTTGCCGCGAGCCGGCTTTTTCGCGGCCGTGGATGAGTCAGCCGGAGGCATTGCGCCCGCGTCGGCCGCCGCCTGCATTTGATGTTGATTTTGGCGCCAGGTCGCCATTCCAATTCTTCCTTGATGGGCGGAATCCCAAATGGGAACCGCCATTTACAATATCACCGCGTTCGCGGGCGATCGCAAGGAAGACGCTGAAAAAGTCAATAAACGCAAAGGCCCGGATGCATCCGGGCCTTTCAATAATTACGAAAATTTCATGTAGAATGTAAGACGAGCTTTACTCGTCTTCTTCAGGCTGTTCTTCGGGAGGTGCGAGGCCTTCGAGGCCCTTCAGAAGCTCTTCTTCTGTCATGCGCTCGACTGCGACCTCGGTATCGTCAGCATCGACCGAAGCTCCAGCGGAACCGATCAATGGAACCGTATCGGGCTCTGGCTCATCCACTTCCACAAACTTCTGCAGCGAATGGACCAGTTCTTCACGCAAATCTTCGGGGGAAATCGTCGTCTCAGCAATTTCGCGTAGCGAAACGACTGGATTCTTGTCATTGTCGCGATCGACGGTGAGCGGAGATCCCGACGAAATCATCCGCGCACGGTGCGCGGCCAACAACACGAGGTCGAACCGAGATTCGACCTTATCAATGCAATCCTCAACGGTGACACGCGCCATTGGCTGTCGCTCCAAGTAGATCAGAAAATGTCTCGCTATGCGCGTTAGGTATAGCGACTAGGGCCTTTTCGCAAGTAGCAATTTTGAAATGCCCGGGAAATCGGGGTTTCCGCGAGGTTACTTCTTGTCAAATAAAAGGAACAATTCGGCCCATGGACAAGAAATCGGCTCATTGGCTGCTCAAGGTGATACGCTATCGCGATCGCCCCCAACGGTTGTCGATCTGATATTTGCCACTGTCTATTCCTCTACAACCGTCTGGCGAACACCTGAAATCCGAAGAAACAACACGCGGCGCTGTCAACGCCGCCAAAAATGCTACACAACAACAACGATGCGAGAACAAACTAATGCCTGCCACTAACAAGATCGCGCTGTTCATTGACGGTGCCAATCTCTACGCCACCGCCAAGACACTTGGTTTCGACATCGACTACAAGCGGCTGCTGCTTGAATTTCAGAGCCGCGGCACGTTGGTGCGAGCCTTCTACTACACCGCGATCATTGAGGATCAGGAATACTCGTCAATCAGACCGTTGATCGATTGGCTCGATTACAACGGCTACACCGTTGTCACGAAGGCAACCAAGGAATTCATCGACGCCAGCGGACGGCGCAAGGTGAAGGGCAACATGGATATCGAACTCGCTGTCGATGCCATGGAGCTCGCCGAACATATCGATCAGATGGTGTTGTTCTCCGGCGACGGGGATTTCCGTTCGCTTGTCGAAGCGGTCCAGCGCCGCGGTGTCCGCGTCACTGTTGTTTCCACGATCTCCAGCCAGCCTCCCATGATCGCCGACGAATTGCGTCGTCAGGCGGATGTCTTTACTGATTTGGTGCAGTTACAAGCAAAGCTCGGCCGCGACCCGAATGAGCGTCCTGCTCCTCGGGAGCCTCGCGAGCCGCGTCAGCATACGCCGCAATTCCTGCAGCGAAGCACGAGCACCATTGCACCGCGAGGCGATGACGAAGATTTCGACGATTGAGACACGGATCTCGCGGCAACGGCCCAAGAGGCCGCTGCCGCCATCCCCCGTTACCATCGATTGCCCGTTATGTCCGAGGCTTGCAGCCTTCCGCCATGCCAATCAGGCGCGTGAACCTCTCTGGTTCAACGGACCAGTCCCATCTTTCGGCAGTCACGCGACGCGTCACTGCTCATTGTAGGCCTCGCGCCCGGCATGCAGGGCGCCAACCGAACCGGACGCCCGTTCACCGGCGACTATGCCGGCGACCTGCTCTACGAAACGCTGCTCGAATTCGGCTTTGCCAAGGGCGTCTATGATGAGCGTCCCGACGACGGGCTCACGCTGGTCAATTGCCGCATTACCAACGCCGTGCGTTGCGTGCCCCCGCAGAACAAACCCCTGCCCGCCGAAATCAATACGTGCCGCACGTTTTTCAATGCCACGCTGGATGACATGCCGAACCTGCGCGCGATTGTCATGTTAGGCCGCATCGCGCATGACACCACGCTGAAAACGCTCGGCATCCGGGCGGTGAACGCGCCGTTTGCGCATGGCGCTATTCATGACGCAGGCCGCTTCAAGCTCTACGACAGCTATCATTGCTCGCGTTACAACACGAACACGCGCGTGCTGACGCCCAAAATGTTCAAGAGCGTGTTCGCGAAGATCCAGAACGATTTGGCCAGTTAGGCCGGGTTGGCCTGCAGCCATTCCAGCACATCGCCCGCGTTGCGATCCGGCGGAAACACCGGATAGAACACATGGGTGATTTTGGCGTCGTCGATGATCAGCGCCAGGCGCTTGATCAGCGTCAGCCCTGCAACATCCATTGACGGCAGATTGAGCGCGCGCGTAAAGGCGAGATCGCTGTCCGACAGAACCTGAAACGGCACGTGCAGCCGCTCGACCATCTCACGCTGATACTCAGTATCTTGCGTCGAAATACCGAACACGTGCTGTGCGCCGGCCGCCTTCAAATCCTTGAACAGATCGCGAAATGCACAGGTTTGCGGCGTGCAGCCGCGCGCGCCGGGGATCATATCCCAGTCGTCCACCAGACCAATCTGGCCCGGCTCTCCGGTGCGCGGATAGGCAAACAGCACCACACGTCCGGGCAGAGAGGACAACGTAACCGACGCGCCATCGGTCGCGCGCAACGCAACCGGCGGAATCTTCGTGCCCACCAGATGCTTCGCCGCCCCGTCGTCGACCGGCGCAGGAATCTTGCTCCAGTCAACTCCCATTAAATCCGGCTGATTTATGATACTATCCTCTTGCCCTTAGCAGACGGCCCTTTTCGCGCGCCCAGTCTCGCTTCTTCTCAGTATCGCGCTTGTCGTGCAGCTTCTTGCCCTTCGCCAACGCAAGCTGAAGTTTCACCTTCCCATGCTCATTGAAATACATCTTGAGCGGAATGAGGGTCATACCGTCGCGTTCGATAGCGCCGGTCAGCTTATTGATTTGCTGCTTGTGCAGCAGCAGCTTGCGTGGCCGCTTCGGCTCATGATTGAAGCGGTTGGCCTGCAAATATTCCGGAATATTGGCGTTAACGAGCCAGATTTCGCCACCCTTGGAATCGGCATAGGATTCCGCGATGGTGGTTTTGCCGTTACGCGCTGACTTGACTTCGGTCCCGGTCAACACGATCCCAGCTTCGACCGTATCCTCGATGGCATAGTTGAACCGCGCCTTGCGGTTTTCCGCAACGACCTTGATCGGACGTTCTTTTTTCTCGGCCATCGGTGCCTCGGTGCGTGTTCAGGCGAAAAAAACCGGCTCGCGTGAGATACGCAATCCTGCAGAACGAAACTGACGGGACTGTCAGGACATCTGGCTCGGTATAGATAGCAGGTTATTTCGATTTCAAAAGATCGCGGATTTCGGTGAGCAATTCCTGGTCTTTCGTCGGCTTTTCCGGTGCAGCCGGAGCCGCCTCTTCCTTGGCCTTCAGCTGGTTCATGAGGCGGATCACGACGAACAGCACGAAAGCGACGATCACGAAGTTCAGCGTCAGCGTGAGAAAGCTTCCCCACGCCAGCACGGCGCCCTGCTTCTTGGCGTCAGCAAGATTGGTCGCCGTCACCGCCTTCGACAGCGGCGTGTAGTAGTTCGAGAAGTCGAGACCTCCGGTGATCGCACCGATGATCGGCATGATGACATCGCCGACCAGGGAATTGACGATGGCGCCGAACGCCGCACCGATGATGACACCAACCGCCAGATCGACAACATTGCCCTTCAGGGCAAACTTCTTGAACTCCTCGAGCATTGGTAATCTCCCTTTTCCGCATTGGCGCGGATCAGTTGATCAACCCCGCATGAACCATCGCATCGCGGATGGCTTTGCCGGTCGGCGGCGTCACCGGCATCAGTGGCAAACGGACTTCCTCGTCCAGACGGCCGAGCAGCTTGAGGCCGTGCTTGGCACCAGCGAGACCCGGCTCCTTGAAGATCGCATCATGCAACGGCACGAGCCGATCCTGAATGTCGAGCCCCGTCGCATAATCGCCCTTCAGCACCGCGGTCATCAGCTCGGCGCAAAGCTTCGGCGCCACATTGGCGACGACCGAAATACAGCCATGGCCACCTGCCGCCATATAGGCAAGCGCTGTCATGTCTTCACCGGAAAGCTGGATGAAATCCGGACCCATGACGTGGCGCTGCAGAGATACGCGCGCGAGATTGGCGGTGGCGTCCTTCACGCCTGCGATGTTCTTCAGCTCAAACAGCCTTGCCATTGTCTCAACCGAGAGATCGACAACCGAGCGCGGCGGGATGTTGTAGATAAAGATCGGAATACCGATCGCATCATTCACCGCCTTGAAGTGATGATACATCCCTTCCTGAGTAGGCTTGTTGTAATAGGGCGTGACCACCAGCACGGCGTCGGCGCCCGCCTTCTCCGCATGCTTCGCCAGATCGACCGCCTCGCGGGTTGAATTCGAACCTGCGCCGGCGATTACCGGAACACGGCCCTTGGCCTCCTCGATGCACCACTGGACAACCTTGTAATGCTCCTCGTGGCTCAACGTGGGGCTTTCACCCGTGGTGCCGACCGGAACCAGGCCGTTCGATCCTTCCTCGATTTGCCAGTTCACCAGCGCACGCAGGCCGGCCTCATCGACAGCGCCGTTTTTGAATGGCGTCACCAAGGCGGTGTAGGACCCCTGGAACTTCGTCTTGGCTGCCATTGTCTGTCTCCGAACGCGTGTCTTCTTGTTCTGTAAAAATGTTACCGATTGATAACGAGTCCCGGCCCATGATGAAAGGGTCATAGGGTCCAGGCTGACCCGGGAATGTCCCGGATCGGTCGCATCAGCCGCTATTTTGCCGTGGTGTTACGGCAGAACACCGGTACCAACACATTTGATGTTTTGTCTACATAATCAATCAAATAGAACTTGAAGGCGCGCGGCAATTGCATGATTCGCGACACAGGTTTGCAGTGACGTCGTTTTTTTCCCCTTCATCCGGTGTCCACGTGGCACTGCGAAGCACGTTGCTGCTTGGTGCGGCATTTGCTGTTCTGACATCGCAGGGCGCATCGGCTGTGCCGCTGCCGAAGCCACGGCCAATTCCTCGTAGCACCACACCCCACACCGCGCCGGCACCACAACAGTCCGCTCATAACGCGCCGGCGAATCCCGCGCCGAAAATCCCCGAGCGGACGGTCGCCGCGCCTGCTCCGCCGCCGCCGCCGAAGAAGCCCTCTGCACCACTCGCGATGTCCGCGACGTCCTCCACCTCGAAGACCGACACAGACACGCTCGAGCAGGTCATCGAGCTCGTACGGAACAAAAAGCAGACCGAAGCCACCCAGCTGGAAGCCTCGATCACCGATCCTGTGGCGCGCAAGCTCGCGGAATGGATCATCCTGCGCAGCGACAACAATGGCGCGCCGATGGAACGCTACCGCGCGTTTCTCGCGGAAAATCCGAGCTGGCCAAGTCAGACGTTCCTGCGCCGCCGTGCCGAGGCAGCGCTGTGGGACGACAAGCGCGACGACGCGACTGTCCTGGCCTTTTACGGAAGCGACCAGCCCACCACTGCCAAAGGGCGCTTCATGCTGGCGCGCGCGCTCTTGGCCCGTGGAGATCGTCGCGGCGCAGAGCGCTACGTGCGCGAGGCATGGCACAGCGACATGTTCGGCTCCGACAGCGAGGAAGCCGCCCTCGCGCAGTTTGAGCCACTGCTCACCTCCGGTGACTACAAAGCCCGGATGGATATGCTGCTCTATGAGAAGGATGGCTCGGAAGCGGCGCTCCGTTCTGCCAAGCGGCTTGGCCCCAGCTATGTCGCACTCGCCAAGGCGCGGATCGCGGTCAACAACAAGGCTTCGAATTCCAAAGCGCTTCTCGACGCCGTGCCCCGCGAACTGCATAGCGACCCCGGCTACATGTTCAGCCGGATCCAGTATCTGAGGCGCGAGGAAAAATTCGCGGAGGCCGCGCAGCTGATGATGGCCGCGCCGCGCGATCCCGCGCGGCTGATCGACCTCGACGAGTGGTGGATCGAACGGCGTCTGGTGGCGCGCAAGCTGCTCGACAGCAATGAACCACGCTCGGCCTATGTGATCGCGCGAGATGCCGCGCTGCCGGCCCGCGACATCTACAAGACCGAGCAGGAGTTCACTGCGGGATGGATTGCCCTGCGCTTCCTCAACGATCCCAATACTGCGGCCCAACATTTCGCGCGCATCGGGGTCAACAGCGTCAATCCGACGGCTTTGGCCCGCGCCGGCTACTGGCAAGGCCGCGCGGCAGAGGCCGCAGGACGGTCTCAGGAAGCCCGTACAGCCTATGAAGCGGCTGCGGCACACTCGACCAGCTATTACGGCCAACTCGCACGGGCGAAGCTGCGGTTGCCGCAGATCGCACTTGAACAATGCTCCCGGCCGCTCACGCGATGGCGAAAGGCTCGAGATCGTCCGCGCGGTCGAGCTGCTCTACGCCCTCGACGAGCGCGACATCGCAATTCCCATCCTCGCGGATATGGGCGAACGTGCGGACATGGATGGCCTGCTCGCACTGTGCGAACTGGCGCAACGCCATAACGACGCACGAGCGATGCTGCTGGTCGGCAAGGCTGCGCTCAATCGCGGCATGCCGTTCGACTACTACGCCTATCCAGTGATCGGCATTCCTGCGTACAAGGATTTCGGACCTGAAGTCGAAAAAGCGATCGTGTTCGCGATTGCGCGACAGGAAAGCGCCTTCAATCCGAGCGTGGTGTCGCCTGCGCAGGCTTACGGCTTGATGCAGGTCACCCCAGCCGCCGGCAAATACGTCGCCAAGAAATACGGCACGACGTTTGATCTCAGCCGGCTCAAAACCGACTCGTCCTACAATGCGGCATTCGGCGCGGCCGAACTTGGCGGCCTGATCGACGACTATCGCGGTTCCTACATCATGACATTCGCCGGCTACAATGCGGGGCGCGGAAGCGTACGCAAATGGATCGAGCGTTATGGTGACCCGCGCGATCCGAATGTGGACGCGGTCGACTGGGTTGAAAAAATCCCGTTCGCAGAGACGCGCAATTACGTTCAGCGCATCATGGAAAATGTACAGGCCTACCGCGTCAGATTCGGCGGCGGCAACAAACTGCTGATCGAGGCGGATTTGCGCCGCGGGGCCGCGGCAGAATAGTCGCCACTCAATTCCCGATTGTCTTGCCGGTGTTCGGGCGCATCCTCATGTAGAGAGCGCTCTCTTGCGTGCGTCGCAGGCGATAAGGCAACATTGCCCGAACTTCTGATCAAACGCACAAATTGAGCCGGCGCATCCCCATCTCCTCCCGCAATTCTCCAGAACAAGCGATAAGGCAAGCGACTGATGTCCGACCAATTCCGCGACGTGTTCTGCCAATCTGCCGACGGATTGAAACTCCACGCAAAAACCATCGGGCCTGAAAATGGCACCGCCCTGCCCGTGCTGTGCCTGCCGGGCCTCACCCGCACCGCCGATGATTTCGACGATATCGCCCGAGCGCTGGCCTCGGATCGCACCACGCCACGCCGCGTGGTGGCCGTCGACTATCGCGGTCGCGGCCTGTCCGACTACGATCCAGATCCCGCGAAATACACCGTCCCGATCGAGATGGGTGACGTGCTGACGATCGTCGCCTCGCTTGGAATCTCGCGTGCCATCCTGCTCGGCACCTCACGCGGCGGTTTGATCTCGATGGCGCTGGCTGCGACGCAGCCTCAATTGCCGGCCGGCGTGATCATGAATGACATCGGGCCCGCCCTCGAAATGGACGGGCTGATGAAGATCAAGGGCTATATCGCCAGTCCTCCGTCCCGCAAGACGTGGGAGGACGCGGCGCGCGGGCTGAAGGATTTGTTTGGCAGCGCCTTCCCCTCGCTCACCGATGCCGAATGGATGACCTGGACGCGCCGGGCGTTTCGCGAAAAGCCGGACGGCAGTGGTCTGGAGCGGACTTATGATCTGAAGCTCGCGCAGGCGTTCGCCGGCCTCGACCCGGCCAACCCGCCGCCGCCGATCTGGGAATTGTTCGACAAGCTCGCGGGCGTTCCCCTGATGCTCGTGCACGGTGGCCTCTCCGACCTCCTGTCACCACAGGGCGTGCAGGACATGCGGGCAAGACGCCCCGACATCGATCTCGTGGAGGTGCCTGATCAAGGGCACGCGCCATTGCTGGCCGACAAGCCGACGACAGATCGAATCAAGGCCTTCTGCGCCCGTTGCGATGGAGCAGAGGCATCTACCTCGTATCGACCAAAGGCAGTCGCGTTGCCGGCGCCGCTCAGCGCCGCTGTCATCGAGGCGGTCTGTCGGCAGGCAGGCCCAACAACAGCGACGTTCGGACCAAAGAAAATCCCCGGCGGTTTCCCGCCGGGGATCGTAAGCAGTTCAGATGGTCACCGCCGTCAGGCGATCACGATCAGAAGGTGCGGCGAACGCGAAGGTTGCCGGACCAGATGCCCTGATCCTTGAACTCGTAGGCACCAGCCGGCTTGAACGTGGCCGGGAGAACCGGGTTACCAACAAGGTTCACCCCACCAGTGTTCGACTGGTCGATCACCGTGTACAGCACTTCGCCGGAGAACGTCAGGTTGGTAACAGGAGTCCAGGCCGTACGCGATCCGACCTGCCAGATGTTGAAGTCCGGGTTGCAGGTGCTGCCGGGGTGAATGACTTACCCGCAGTAGCAAGTACGGTTGTCGTCAGACGGGTGCAGATCAGAGACGAAGCTGTGCCGTTGTAGTCAACATTCGTGTAGCTGCCGAACACGCTGGTTTCCCAGTTCGGGCTCCAGTTGTGCACGAAAGCACCGCGGAAGCCCCAGACCTTGGTCTTCTCGATGCTGCCACCGGTGCCGAACACGCCATCGAACAGCCCCGCGAAAGCGAAGCTGTTGTAGAAGCCGCCGTCGCCGCCGCTGAATGAGTCGAAGCCGTTGCCGGTCACGCCGCCGATGACGTACTTAGGCGCACCATCGGTGTAGGTGGCATCGATCGACAGCTTGTCGCCAGGGCCGGTGATCAGGTTCTTCAACTGAAGACCGCCCGACACCGCGAAACCCCAGGTATCCGACGGATGACCGCTGGTTTCGACTCCCTGCGCGCCAGTTGGGCCGGCATAGTAGGACGCATGAAGGTTGTGCGCAGCAGCTGACAACTGGAAGGTGAACGCAGCCTGGTCGATCCTGATGTTGCCGACGATATCCGGAGACACGTTACCGCCGGTTGCGCCGTTAGGAGTGAACGCTGCGCCCGCCGGACGCACCAGTGAAGAAGGTACCGAGGCTTGTGATGGTAAGGCCAGTATTGAACAATGGCGCGCGGTTGATCACGCGGTTGTCTTCAACACCGATCTGGGCCGAAACGCCGTTTCCGAACTGCCAGGTGTAAGCAGCCTGGGTGATGCCGGTCGCGTTGTCATAGCCGCCGAGCAAGTACGAGGTGTTGTTGTTGGCGCCGTAAGCACCCCATGGGGTCTGGAAGCCGGAAATCGCCTTACCGAAGGTGAAGCCGGCGAACTGGACGAACGCGTAATCGAGCGTGATGTTACCCGACGACGGACCGTGGCCCGTCGAGAATTCGAAGTTGCTCGACCAGTAGGTGCGGACAACGCCGTATTCAGTCGCGGTGCGGGTGTCGATGTTCAGCTGCGCGCGCGAACGGGTGGTGAAGTAGTCCGCGTCGCGGCTGTGGGTACCGAGAGCGTTGCTGTAGCGTCGCTGCAGCTGACCAGGGGCGCCGCCCTGATCCCACGCCGGCTTGTTGTAGTTGCCGCCGTTGATGTTCGCGTCAGCCTGGACGTAGCCGCCGAACTTGATGCAGGTGTCGGTGCCGGGGATATAGTAGAAGCCGGCGCCATAAAGGGAGCAAATCTTCACGTACTGAACGGCTTTCGCCTTGACGGGAAGATCAGCTGCCTGTGCCCCGGTGATCGCGACGAGATCCCGCCGCAGACCCCAGGATAAGGGTCTTAATCTTGCTCATAAAACCTCCAAGTTTTGCTTTGTGAGACAAGGTGCGCTCCCGTCGGCGAAATCACCGCCTGGTTCGTTTCCATACTCCCCGCTAACCGCTTGGTTGTCGCCCGCCTTCAAACGCCCCCGCATGAACGCGAGCGACTAAAGCGAAACCACCTAACGGGACGACCTCGGGATGCCCCCCTCCGTCGCTATGTCGACCATTACCCAAGGTTCATAAACGCGCAACAAAGGACCGCCATTAAACGGTGTTGTTCCGGCCGTTTTTGGGGATGTGTTGCACAAATAGCACGCAACATTGCACCGCAACGCTCAGCAACTCTTTGAAATAAAAAGAGTATTCCAAGGACGCATAACGAGCGCAGCCGAAGAGGCTTTAGGGCGCGAGCGCCACAAACAAGGAGAACGGGCCTGCGAATCAAAACATGTCGCGTCTGATCAGCGAGCAAGCACGATTGGAGCGCGTGATCGCAGTGAGCAATCAGAGCCCGTCTCATTGGTGATTTGCCGAACGCCGTTAGAGCGAACCGATTTCGATGTGTTCCGGTTCAGCGCCGGACAAATACCGGTCGTACATTGCACTATACGCCGCCTCGATGTGCTTCACGTAGGAAGAGGTGTCGAAAAGCGGTGCCGAAAGCCGATTGAGTGAGAGCGTATGCCTAACGGCGGACGAAGCCGACCAATGCCGCGTCAGATACATGATGTACATCGGACGACGAAAGCGACCAATGCCGCTTAAATACATGATTTACATCGTGTATTTCCGTCATCACAAATGAAGATCAAGCGGACGTTTCGGGACACCGAACGCGCTCAGAGCGAAAAACGGCAAATCAAAATAAAAAATGCGGACGCCGCGGAGATGCGTCCTACAAGCATGCGTCGCAGGAACCTTGGCCTTTGTAAAATTCTCTGCGGCTTCTCTTTGAAGGTCAGGGGCGTCAAGAAGCGCGAACAGATTAAACGGCGCCGAAATTTTCTTCCCGTTCCTGAGCCCTCTTTCAAGCTCCGTGACCCGCGCGTCCCAATCCGTCCAGTCACATGTGTACAGCTTGGTGCTGAGCCAATTTCCAAACAGAAAATCGGAATCGCGATCAATGTCGAGAGCGGCGGTGTAACTCTCATCCGCCTCGCCGAAACGCTTCAGTCCGACCAGCACGCTGCCCCGGCTGACGAGCGCGTCGATATTTTTCGGATCGAGCTTGAGACCTCGATCAAAACTCTTGACCGCATCTTCCGATAAGCCCCGCCCGGCTCAGTGTCTTGCCTCGCTCGATATATGCCTCGGCATCGCGAGGATTCAGAGAAATGACGGTATCGTAGCTTGCAACCGCCTCACGGAAGCGCCCGAGATCGTTCAGCACCCCTCCTCGATTGAAATGCGCCACACGGAAATCCGGCTTGGCCGCGATAGCCTTGTCGTAACCTGCCAATGCCTCGTCGAGGCGATTGAGATGCCGAAGCGTTTTGGCCCGATTGTAGTGCGCATCCGCGTATCGCGGTGCAATTGCAACAGCCTTGTCGAAGCTTGCCAAAGCCTCCTCATAGCGGCTCAACCGAGCCAAGGCGTTTCCGCGGTTGCTAAGGGCATCAGCGGCTCTGCCCTCAAGCCTGATAGCGGCATCGTAGGCAGCGATCGCCTCATCAAATCGCTCCAGGTCCGACAACGTGTTGCCCCGACTGACGTGCGCCTCTGCGAAGCGGGGCTCGATAGCGATCGCGCTGTCGTAGGCCGCGAGGGCATCATCAAAACGCTTCAGCCCATTGAGTGCATTTCCACGATTGCAATGGGCACCGGCATCGCGCGGCCTAAGCGCAATCACTTTGTCGAAGCATGCGATTGCCTCGTCGAAACGGTCGAGATCACTGAGGCCCGCCCCGAGATTTCCGAGCGCGGAAACCGCCGCCGGATCGAGCGCGATCGCCTTGCGGATCAGTTCCACGCCGCGTTCGGCGCGATTTGTCTGGAGCGCGATGACCCCGAGCAGGTGAAGGGCATCAAAATGGTCTGGTTGAGCTTTGAGGACCTGCTTGTACAGAACCTCCGCTTCGCGAACATTGCCCTGCTGGTGAAAAGTCAGGCCCTGCTTGAATTTTTCCTGAACCGACAATGGAAGCTGCCGCGAATGAGGAACGCTTGCGAAGTTGCCGCATGAAACGCGAGCGAACTAGCGAAATACCTAACGAAACGACCTCAGGATGCCCCTACGTCGCTGCATTGACCATTACCCAAGGTTCATAAACCCGCAACAAAGGACCACCATTCAGAACGGTGTTGTTCCAGCCGTTTCTGGAGATGTGTTGCACAAACGGCACGCGGATGAACACAGCCGAGCACCGCGTAAGCTACATGATTTACATCATGTATTTACCGTTATCCCAAATGAGAGATCAACACGATCGCACGTCCGGATAAATATGGCCTGGCGGCAAATCCTGCATATGCCGCTCATAGATAGCGGCGTAGATGCCTTCAATGTGTCCCGTAAGGGAGCGATCGAACAAGGGCGTCGAGAGACGATTGGCCGCCAGCTTGCGCCGGATAGCCTGCAGTCGTTCCGGGTCGGTGGCGAGCCCGATCGCCAAGGCCACATAGGCTTCCGCGGTGGTCGCAACCATCTCAGGCAAGCCGGTTGCGTTCAACAAACTCGCAGCAACCCTTCCCTGGAAAGTTTCCCCTTGCAGCGTCAGCACCGGCAACCCGGCCCACAGCGCGTCGTTCGCGGTCGCGTGGGCGTTGTACGGCAGTGTATCCAGAAACAAGTCAGCGACGCGCAACCTTGCAAGGTGATCGGCCGGTGAAGGCATCCGGCTGGCGAAGATCAAGCGTTTGGGATCGATGCCACAGCTGCTCGCCTCCATTTTCAGATTGGCAACGGCGGTCACGTTGTCGTCCGACAACCACAGCACGCTGCCCTCCACGCCTTGCAGGATTTTCATCCAGCGATCGAAAACAGCCGGAGTTATTTTATAGCTGTTGTTGAAGCAGCAGAATACGAATCCTGTATCGGGAAGGCCCAATTCCGAGCGCGTAAACTCTCTGTCCGAGATCGTACGCCTTGGATCGCTCGGCATATAGGAATGTGGGAGGTAAGCGATTTTTTCCACGTAATGCTCGCGTTGATCGGGCGGGATCAACACGGGATCGGCGATCAGATAATCGAAATAGTCCGCGCCCATTGTCCCTGCATAACCCAGGTAGTTAACCTGTACAGGCGCGGCCCGCATCGCGAATATGCTTGTTCTGCTATCCTGCGTAATTCCCGTCAAATCAACGGCGATGTCGATCTCAAGATTCCTTGCGGCCATCGCCACATCTTGATCGGACTGTGTCCGGACATCGATAAATTTGTCGAACGCCGGCTCCAGTCTCTCGCGCATATCGTCCCTGATGTCCGGGCCGAAGGAAAACGCCGTCACTTCGAAGCGTGATCGATCGTGACTTTCAAACAAATCGGAGGACAGAACCGTGACGGGATGGGTGTGGAAATTTGCCGAGAAGTAGCCGACGCGGATCTTCTCATGCCTCGGATATTTTGCGAGCACCGGGAGCGCACGGCTTGGCGGATGCTTGGCATCTGCGAACGTTTTTGCTGCCGTACGCAGGACCGCAGCGTCATCGGTCAAACCGAGCAAAGCGAACGGGCTGGAAACGCCGTTCGCCATGAGCGACTTTCTTCAGAAGACCATCGACGTCCTCTGAATAATTCGACCAACTGCATACCTTCATCCGGGTAAATTGCCGATGGCCATGCGCAAATTCACAATTCTGATCTAGCTCAATTCGCCCTGTCGAAGCTCTTGATCGCGTCTTCCCAGCGATCCGAGCATCCTGAGTGTATTGGCACGGCCGATATGCGCGCTCGCACTGTCAGGATTGATCTGGATCGCTTGGTCAAAGGTTTCCAAAGCATCCTCGAACCGATTCAGTAGGCCAAGAATGTGGCCGCGATTGCAGTAGACTTCAGCAAAGTCCGGCTTGAAATGAAGTGCGCGATCGTAATTCTGCAGCGCACCTTCAAAACGTTTGAGCTCTACGAGCACAACGACCGAGATTCACGTATGAATCGGCATGATCGGGCTTGATCTGAATGGCGCGGGTGTACCCCTCCGCCGCTTCTTCAAAACGCGTCAGCCCGCCCAGCGCATTGGCGCGGTTGTAGTGCGCTTCCAGGGCATCGGGCCGGACAGCAAGCGCATGATTACAGCTCTCAAGGGCCTCCTCGAAGCGTTCGAGCTTGTTAAGCGCGGCCGCCCGGCTGTAAAGCGCCTCTGCATCGGAGGGCCTGATTGCGATCGCTCTGTCGAAACTTTCAACCGCCTCTGCGTGTCGCTCAAGTTCTTGCAGCCCGACGCCCCGATTGTAGTGAGCCTCGGCATAGTCCGGCTTGATTTGGAGAGCCCGCTCGAAGCTTGCGACCGCCTCCTCATGCCGCTTCATGGCGTGCAAAACGGCGCCGCAATTATGCAACGCGACGGCATGGTCCGGCTGAAGCTTGATCGTGCGTTTATAGCTTTCGAGCGCTTCGGCCAGGAGGCCCGACGAATGCAGTGTGAGCCCCAGGTTGTAGTGCCCCTCGATTGACTTCAGGCCTGATCCGCACCGCCTTGGCGAAGAACTCCCTCGCCGGCTCAAACTCATTGCGCTGGGCTAAAGATACGCCCAACAGAAAGGCAGCATCGAAGTTGCGCGGCTGCACTTTAAGAACAGACCGATAGAGTGTCTCTGCCTGCGCCAGATGTCCGGCTTGATGCAATGAAACGGCGCGCTTGAGATCATCCAGAACACCCCGATTGGTCTTGCTCGACATTCTCACCCATTCTCCATCTCACCACCGGGCAAGCCCGGTCCGGGCTGTAGAGCACTATATAAGTCGCTCATAAATAGCCGTCCGAGCGCTTTCCACGCGCCCATCAGCCCCATATCGGACTGGTCTTTCTGCGCTATCTTGGCAGGGCTCGCGCCAGCGTGGAACCGGTATCGCGGGTTCAGTTATTTCCGCGGCTTGATCATTGAGACGACTTCGGAAAATTCTTCAATTATTCCATTGACTTAATCGTCAATGGCGGAGACGGAGGGATTCGAACCCTCGATACCCTTTTCAAGGTATGCTCATTTAGCAAACGAGTGCCTTCAGCCGCTCGGCCACGTCTCCAACGATGCTGGATATGCCTCACTCGGCTTCGCGCCGCAAGCCTCAAGGTCACCACGGACCTGAACTTGTTCGCAACACCATCGGCTCGTCTGAGGTTGTGATGCCGGCGCCCCATCGGGCATCGGTCATTCCATAGTCCCGGTCAGAACTCGCGCACTCATGAGCGAGCGATGCTCACGGCGCCCTTGTTGAGCACCGAGCGGCTCATGACACATCGAAGCCAAAGCTTCACAGCGAGATGCGCCAGCTCAGGCAGGTCTACCCGTCCGCCGATCAGCGGCGGACAGCGTTCCTGCCACCGCTAAATTCAGTGTGATGTCATCCAGGCCCGCGCCTCGCGCTGAGCGACAGCGATCTCGGCATCCGACATCAACCCGGCCACTTCACGGCGCAGCGAGATTGCATCTACCCTGCCCTTGAGCGCCGCAAGGTTGAACCATTTGTGTGCGGCTACCAGATCAATCAGACCGTCACGGCCGGTCGAATAGAGCATGCCGAGGTCGAACAACACGTCGCCGTTCGCACCCGCTTCCACCGGCATCGCTGTGCCAGCATCGATCATTCCCTGAAACATCCTGTCTCTCCCGTTATCGCCGCGTGCGGCTGCCTGTTGATGTTGGCCGCGGCGAGCGCGGCCCCTGTCCGTAGTCCGGTTTGACACTTTCCTCACGCGAGCCGGTTGTCCGCCTTGCGTGAAGGCCCCTCGCCGTTTGCCGGCTTGTTGACGTCATCATGGCCCGTAAAATTTGAAGAGCAGTTTAAGCATCGCGATGAATCGAATCTGAACGCCGCGACGGACGCGGAGTCGAAAAATCGCAGAAGTGGCCAATTTTCAGGGGTTTCTCGGCAATCGTGAAAATCGATTCACCTTGGTATTTGGCGAAGCGATAACCATCGTACGAACCTGGCCAGCTTGGGGCCGCAGTCGATAACCGCGCAGCAAAACCGCAACGCTGACCACCGAACACGGGCAGTCGCCAATAAAGATCTGGGTGTTGGCTTGGGAAAGCTATCGGGGGAAACCCGGAGCACTGCTGCACAGGCAGCGGCTCAAAAGAACGAGGGCGTCGGTGAACACACCCGGATCGAGATTTCGTCTGTGCAGGCTACCGAAGTAACCTGCCAGCGAAAATGCGGAGAACCCGCAACGAACGAAGAGCCACTTGAACTCCTCTGCCTGATCGGTCCATTGAGAAGAGCGAACTCCCTCAGGGATACCGATCAGACCGTCTCGCCGGATGTCTCGCCGACACCCTCTTTCGTCGACCAGGGCCGCTGCTCAAATTCGTTCTTGTGAACGAACAAACCTGACGGCCCTTGTGACGTCGCCGGCATTAACCTGCCGGCAATTCCGTAAGGCGATGCCTTACTTCTTCTTCTTGGCGACCTTGCGGGTCTTCTTCGCAGTCTTCTTCACTGCAGACTTCGCCTTCTTAACGGTCTTCTTCGCCTTCTTCGCCTTCTTGGCCATATTGCCCTCCTAAATAAGTGAGATGGCTTAATCGCTGTGTGCACTCGGGAATCGAAATGCACTTCATCTGGATTACACCAACGCGATCAAAAAAACAGTGTCCCGCTTAAGGAAGTGTTTACGCCAGAGGCACAACTCGCAACGCAAGCACACGACACCGACGTTGCAACGCGAGTGCGAGACAACAGCAGCGATCACTTGAAATCGCCGATGAAGAGAAATACCGAACATCAAAGAAACGACTGTGCCCCAGTGTTTTCTTTCATCGCAACGAGAGCGATGCAACGATCGATTAAAAACAAAAGCAGATCGCAGCAACGGACAAAAAATGCTTCGCGCGGACTCTGAGTCGCGTTTTTTGGCAATAAAAATATTTTTGTGAAAAATCGCTTTTCGCGCGATGGTCGCTCGCAAGAGGGCGATTTTTTCGGCGAGTTTCGGAAAGCCGATTTGCGGTGGCGCTGCCGGCTCGCGAGACGTCTCTCGACGCACATACGACGACCGAGTACGGTCATCATCGAGACGAAAATCGGAGAAACGATCGTCGCTCGTTCGAGCGAGAACGACGTCGCGCATCCTTGCGCGACGTCGCCCGTCAGTGGTGTTCAGAGACCAAGCTTGGTCTTGAGGATGTCGTTCACGGCCTGCGGATTCACCTTGCCGCCGGATGACTTCATCACCTGACCAACGAACCAGCCGATGAGTTGAGGCTTGGCCCTTGCCTGTTCGACCTTATCGGGATTGGCCGCGATGATATCGTCGACCACCTTCTCGATCGCGCCGATATCCGTCACCTGCTTCATGCCGAGGCTGTCGACCAACGACTTCGGATCGCCGCCCTTGGTCCAAACGATCTCGAACAAGTCCTTGGCAATCTTGCCGGAGATGGTTTCTTCTCCGATCAGGTCGATGATCGCAGCGAGTTGGTCCGCAGAGACGGGCGAGGTCGAAATATCCTGCCCTTCCTTGTTGAGGCGGCCGAACAACTCGTTGATCACCCAGTTCGCCGCCAGCTTCCCGTCTCGCGACTTGTCGGCGAGCTTGGCCAGCACGGCTTCATAGAAGTCGGCGCTCTCCCGCTCAGCGACGAGAACGCTGGCGTCATAAGGCGTCAGCCCAAAGTCGGCCATGAAGCGCGCCCGCTTCTCGTCGGGCAGCTCCGGCAGCTTCGACTTCAGCTCCTCGACATAGGCGCTGGTGAACTCCAGCGGCAGAAGATCCGGGTCCGGGAAGTAGCGGTAATCGTGCGCCTCTTCCTTGGAGCGCATCGACCGCGTCTCGCCCTTGTTCGGATCGTACAGCCTGGTTTCCTGTTCGATGGCGCCGCCATCTTCGAGGATACCGATCTGCCGACGCGCCTCGTATTCGATCGCCTGACCGATGAAGCGGATCGAGTTGACGTTCTTGATCTCGCACCGTGTGCCGAGCGGATCTCCCGGCTTGCGCACGGAAACATTGACGTCGGCGCGCAGATTGCCCTTCTCCATGTCGCCGTCGCAGGTGCCGAGGTAGCGCAGAATGGAGCGTAGCTTGGTGACATAGGCCCGCGCCTCTTCGGCGGAACGCATATCCGGCTTGGAGACGATCTCCATCAGCGCCACGCCGGAACGGTTCAGGTCCACGAACGACATGGTCGGATGCTGATCATGCAGCGACTTGCCGGCATCCTGTTCGAGATGCAGCCGCTCGATGCCGACGGAGATGCTTTCCCCGTCGCCAGTATCGACGATCACCTCGCCCTCGCCGACGATCGGCGACTTGTACTGGCTGATCTGATAGCCCTGCGGCAGATCCGGATAGAAATAGTTCTTCCGGTCGAAGGTCGATTTCAGATTGATCTTCGCTTTCAGGCCCAGCCCGGTGCGGACCGCCTGCGCGACACATTCCTCGTTGATGACAGGCAGCATGCCGGGCATCGCTGCGTCCACCAGCGAGACGTGATCATTCGGCTCGCCGCCGAATTCGGTCGAAGCGCCGGAAAACAATTTGGAATTCGAGGTCACCTGGGCATGGACTTCCAGGCCGATGACCATTTCCCAATCGCCGGTGGCGCCCTTGATGAGCTTTGAAGATTTGACAGGTGCGTTCATAGGGCGACTTCTACATCGCGCGGGAGGGCGAGAAAACCCTGGATTTCTCAATCCCGATCACAAGCTTGCCGCGAAATTGCGGAAAGCCGGATTGGCCCGCAGCGCATCCCGCCCGGCAGAAATGACGGCATCGACCTGTTCGGCCGGCAGACGGAAGCGCGTTGGGATCGTTTCAAGCTTGGCCGCGCGCGATGAGCCAACGATAGTCTGCCAAATACGCATTACACGGCCACCCGCCGCCACCTTCCCCGCGGGAGGTTAACGAACGCAGACCGTCAACATACGATCAGACCGGCTTCGGCGTCGCCGAGCGACTTACGCCCACCACTTCGTCGCGACAAAACTTCCCGCAGCCTGCTCGATCACTTCACCGAGCGAGAACAACGTCTCTTCGTCGAACGGGCGGCCAATCAACTGCAAGCCAAGCGGCAGCCCCTGCCCGTCCTTGCCTGCAGGCACCGCGATGCCAGGCAGTCCCGCCATGTTCACCGTCACCGTGAAGATGTCGTTGAGATACATCTCGATCGGATCAGCCCCGCCCTTCTCGCCGATGCCAAAGGCCGCCGATGGCGTTGCCGGCGTCAGGATCGCATCCACGCCCTGCGCGAACACGTCTTCGAAATCCCTCTTGATCAGCGTGCGCACCTTCTGTGCGCGCAGGTAATAGGCGTCGTAGTACCCTGCGGAGAGCACATAGGTGCCGATCATGATGCGGCGTCGCACTTCCGGTCCAAAGCCTTCGGCGCGGGTGTTCTCGTACATCTCAGTGATGTTGCGGCCATTGACGCGAGCGCCGTAACGTACGCCGTCATAGCGCGCAAGATTGGACGACGCTTCCGCAGGCGCAACCACATAATAAGCCGGCAACGCATACTTCGTGTGTGGCAGCGACACCTCGACAAGCTCGGCCCCTGCCGCCTTCAGCCAGTCTGCCCCCTGCGTCCATAGCTTTTCGATTTCGCCTGACATGCCATCGATGCGATACTCCTTCGGAATACCGATCTTCATGCCCTTCACCGATTTGCCGATCGCGGCTTCATAGTCGGGCACCGGTCGATCCACGGACGTGGTGTCTTTCGGATCGTGCCCCGCCATCGAGCGCATCAGGATCGCGGTGTCGCGCACCGTCCGCGCGAATGGTCCCGGCTGATCCAGCGAGGATGCGAAGGCAACGATGCCCCAGCGTGAACAGCGCCCATAGGTCGGCTTGATACCGACGATACCGGTAAACGCAGCAGGCTGACGGATCGAACCTCCGGTGTCGGTGCCCGTGGCGCCGAAGCAGAGGTTGGCCGCAACCGCCGCCGCTGAACCGCCGGATGAACCACCAGGAACGAGATTCGTATCCGAACCTTCCCGCCGCCAGGGATTGATCACCGGTCCAAACGCCGAGGTCTCATTGGACGAGCCCATCGCGAACTCGTCGTTGTTCAGCTTGCCCAGCATCACCGCACCGTCTCGCCAAAGCTGCGAGGTCACGGTCGATTCGTATGGAGGGATGAAGTCGCCCAGAATCTTCGAGCACGCGGTGACACGTACGCCGGTGGTGGCGAACAGATCCTTCACACCGAGCGGGATACCCGCGAGCGGGCCAGTCTCGCCCTTCGCGATCTTCGCATCCGCCTCGCGCGCCTGAGCCCGGGCCTGATCCGGTGTCTCCAGCACATAAGCGTTGAGCACCCGCGCCTTTTCCATGGCGGCGAGGTGCGCGTTGGTCAGTTCCAGAGCTGTGAAGGATTTTTGCTTGAGGCCCTCGCGGGCATCGGCAAGCGTCAGCGAAGTCAGATCAGTCATTCATCAACCGGGTCGCAGGAAAAAGGAGATTTCGTTTTGAGCTTTTCGGCGTCGCTCTTCTGGATCTCATCGATCAGCATATCCATTGCCTTGTCAGGATCCGCGACCTGACCGGCACGCTCCATCGCATCGAGATACTGCAGGTAAGCGGCGTAGGATTTTTCGTCATCGCACAGCAGGCACATGGCATTGCCTCAATAGGAATTATTCGACGACCTTCGGCACCAGAAAGAAATGATCCTCGGTAGCTGGCGCGTTGGCCAGAACCTTGTCCGGGATTTCGCCGTCATTCACGACGTCGGCCCGCTTTTTCATCTCCATAGGCATTACAGATGTCATCGGCTCGATTCCGTCGACATTGACCTCCGACAGCTGCTCGACAAACGCCAGAATGGCATTCAGCTCGCCTTGCAGATGAGCCACTTCCTCATCCTTGACGGCGATGCGCGCAAGATGCGCGATCCGACGGACGGTGGCGGTATCGACTGACATATCCAAGAAACTCCGGAGCGGCTGCGCAACTCAGCCGCCCTATAGAGCATTTCAGCGCGAATCGCCAACGTCAAATGAGCCGCAGAATTGAACACCCGAGAAAATTACGGTTGTGACTTCAAAAGGTTGCGAACGATCGAGGCCATGAAAACCTGCGCAGTCAGGGCTGATCGTTCTGCAAAATGGCGTTTTTCATCGTCTGGAACGGCGACTGGTTGTCTTCGGTAAATAACGTGACGATGCTGTAGATCTGGTCGACGCCCTCTCCTGTAGAGGTGAAAGGCAGAAGCAGCCGCTCATAGTTCACGGTCGCCCCCTGCTCGTCGCGAACCGTCGTCGAATTGAATGCCGGTATTCGTTGATCGACAACGCGCCGGAACGTTTTCAACCCACGCTCCCGTACCGCAGGCTCCATCACGTCGTTCAGATACAAGCCGACGCAATTGCGATTATGCATCCGATCGATATCCGAGCCTTGGAATCGAATCAGGTAGCGAGGCTCATCGTCCAGCCACTCGACATCTAGCAACATAAGCTTTTCGCGGAGCCGGGCGAGATCTTCATCGTGAATTGCGGAAACCGGCGGCAACACCGCACCTCGTTTCGAGCGTTCCCATAGCTTCAACATACCGATTTGCTGCACGCAGCGAATATGGTCACGACCGTAGAAGTCGGTTTGATCCAGATTGGTCAAGGGAGAATCCAGTGCGGGAGGGCGAGCGTTCAATGCCTGCACTACCTTCAACACACAACCATAACTTGTGCATGACCGAGTTCCTGTTAGCGCAGAGCAAGAAACAAACACATCGCCGCACAGCTTATTCCGAAAGCTGATGAAGCCGTTGTAACGCTTCGCTTGCAAGTTTCCTCGTCAAATCGGCTGCCGGCATGTCCCGGCCAAGTGCGACCGATTGCCCTGCCCACAAATTGGTGAAATCGACCTTCCCCAGCTTCTCCGCGGATGCCTTCAACGGCGCCAATGCGGTTGCGGCGTGAGGGAACGCCGGCGCATCGGGCGAAACCGGGCCCACCTCGCTCATGACGCGATTGGTGACGCCCCTCGCAGGGCGTCCGGTCATGACGTTCGTGATGACGGATGAACTATCGTCTGCCGCAGACAACGCCGCCTGCCCAAGCGCACTCACCTTTGATTCGGGCGTCCGCAGATAAGCAGTGCCGATCTGAACACCGGCAGCGCCAAGTGCGAAGGCCGCCGCGATGCCCCGCCCATCGGCGATGCCGCCAGCCGCGACCACCGGTACGCGCACCGCATCCACGACCTGCGGTACAAGAGCCATTGTGCCCGGTTGCGACGCGATGTTCTCGGTCAAAAACATGCCACGATGACCGCCAGCCTCGTAACCCTGTGCAATGATGACGTCGGCTCCGTTTTTCTCAAGCCACACCGCTTCCTTTACGATGGTCGCAGACGCAAGCACGATGCACCCCACAGCCTTCACCCGCTTCAGCAGAGCCTTGTCGGGCAATCCGAAATGAAAGCTGACGACTTCAGGCTTTAGTTCTTCGACAAGTTCGCACATCGCATTATCGAAGGGCGCGCGATTCGCGGATTGCACCACCGCATCAGGGTCGAGTTGCAATTCCTTGTAGTAAGCCGCCAAGCGCCGGCGCCATCCGGCCTCGCGCGCAGGATCAGCATCAGCGGCCTTGTGGCAGAAAAAATTCATGTTGAGCGGCGCGGTCACGCGCTGGCGGATGATATTGACCTGTTCACGCGCCTTTTCGACCGAAATCGTCGCGCATGGCAGCGATCCCAAGGCTCCAGCTTCGCTGGCGGCGATCACCAGTTCGGCGTCCATAGCGGATGCCATCGGAGCTTGAACGATTGGCACTTCGATCTTCAGGAGATCGAGAAGTCTGCGATCCGGCCACATCATGTTGTCCTCTTGCGCTTCGTTTGAATGCCATTCTGCAAGTCAGGACGTTCGTGACAATTCAACCTTCGTGACCCGCTATGCCCCCGCTTGCTGTTTGGCGGTCCAGCGCCGCAATGCAACCAGTGTCCAGATGGCTTCGACAAGGCCGAACGGCCACGCACCTTGCAGAAAACCGTAGGTCGATCCTAGCGCACAGGACACGGCGAACCCGAAAATGAACCACGGGCTGCGATCTTCCAGAGCATAGCAGACCAGCATTGCCGTCACGGCAAACAATCCGAATAGCGTCAACCCATCCACTGCCAACCGCCTTTGCCGCTTTGCAACGTTTGTATCGCACATGTTATGCGAGAGCATGCCTGCACCAATACTACCGCTGATCGAGGCCGCCACGCACTGGCCGATACGAGGCGCCCTGATCGGGCTCGATCTCGGCACCAAGACCATTGGGGTCGCGGTATCCGATCCGGATCGCAGATTAGCAACCGGAATTGAGACCATTCAACGCAAGACCTTTACCGCCGACGCCGCCCGACTGTTGGCTTTGGGTAACGAACGCAACGTTGCTGGCTTCATATTGGGGCTACCGATCAATATGGACGGCAGCGAAGGACCACGAGCCCAGTCGACCCGGGCATTTGCCCGAAATTTTTCCAAATTGACCCCACTCGCCATCGGCCTGTGGGACGAACGGCTATCCACTGTCGCTGTCGAACGCGAGTTAATCGGGATGGACATGAGCCGTGCCAAACGCGCCAAGGTGATCGACGAGCACGCGGCGATCTTCATTCTGCAGGGCGCACTTGACCGCCTCGCAACACTGAACCGTTCGACCGGAGATCATTGACCGATGTTGCCTGTGGTCGTGGCTTTGGTGCCGATATTCCTGCTGATCGTGATGGGTTTTGTCCTTCGCCGCATCCTTCTGAAAGAAGAGGTGCTGTGGCTTGGAACCGAGCAACTCGTCTATTATGTGCTGTTTCCGGCATTGCTGTTTCAAACGCTGGCACGCGCCAAACTTTCGGAAGTTCCTGTTGCGGGTGTCGGGGGCGCATTGCTCATTGCGGTGGTGCTGATGTCGGGGCTGTGTCTGGCGCTACGGCCACTCCTCATGAAGCGGCTTGGCGTCAGCGGCCCTTCTTTCACCTCGATCTTTCAGTGCGCATGCCGCTGGCAAACCTATGTGGGGCTTGCAGTTGCTGGAAGCCTTTACGGCGATGTCGGGCTCACCCTCGCCTCGGTGGCCATGGTCGCGATGATACCGTTTCTCAACGTCACGTCCGTCTGGGTGCTGGCTCACTATGCCGCGCCCACGCGGCTCTCCTGGCCGCGCATTCTTTTGACGATTACAAAAAATCCTTTCATCTGGGCGTGCGCACTCGGTTTGGCGTTCAATCTGTCCGGGTTCGTGTTTCCCAAGTGGATCGATGAATTCCTGGACGCGCTTGGCCGTTCGTCGCTGGCGCTGGGCTTGCTCGTTGTCGGTGCGGGATTGCAACTGAAAGGCGTGCTTCGCCCCGACGCCCCGGCACTCCTGGCCTGTTTACTGAAGCTGGTCGTGATGCCGGCTATCGCCGCGGCGTTGGGCATCGCATTCAAGCTTTCAGGCGCCAACCTTGCGATCGTTGTGTGCTGCGCGTCGGTGCCGACCGCATCCAGCGCCTATTTGCTTGCACGTCAGATGGGAGGCGACGCGCCGCTGGTCGCGGAAATCCTCACCCTGCAAACCGCGCTCGCCATCATCACCATGCCGATCGCCATCACGCTGGTGATATAACTCTCAAGAGTTATTCGCGAGCCAGATCGTCTGCACCGTGGCGGCCAGATTGTTGAGACCGTGCAACACCACTGTCAGCCAGATCGAATTACTGCGATAGCGCAGATAGCCGAACAACACGCCGATCGAGAACACCTGCGCGAGGAAGAACCAGTTGTATTGCAGGTGCATTGCGGTCCATACCGCAGACGACAGCAGGATGGCGCCCACAGGCCGCAAAAACGACTCCGACCAGCCGCGATAAAGAAACCCGCGGGCGAAGAATTCTTCTGTTATGGGCGCCGCGACACAAAAGGCCAGGACCAGCAACCATAACGCACCGTCGTTCTGCGCCGTCTTCAGCACATCGACCATGAACCCCGGTGAGCTTTCTCGACCGGCCACACGACTGATCACCTCCCAGGCAAACAATAGGACGACGAGGCCAGCTACCCCCGCCGCAAGCATCCGCCACGACGGCCAGCGCAGCGCGAGATAATCGGCGAACGGCACCCGGGACCAGCGCGTCGCGATCCACAACACCAGCAGGATCGCCGGCAATCCCATGATGACGGACAGGGAAATCACCCGCCCGTTCGCGGCCAGCGACGTCATGGATTGAGAGTTAAACGACTCGTCGTTGACAACGAGGAAGTAGAACAATCCTGCGATCTGCCCCACGAACATCGCGCCGAACAGAGCGAGCCCCCATACGCTGGTGCCAACGAACTTCCAGACCCGGGGCTCGCGGCTCTTGCCCGGCGGCGATACCGGCGCGAGATCCGCCGGGCCTTCAACAACGCTCATAATACCTCCGGGACAATGTCGATCATGTCAAAAGAGCTCAGGCTGGCAGCGCGCGATCAAGCAGGCTGCGGATGTTGTCATCCGAGAGATCGACCGCGCCGTATAGATTTCCGTGATCGGCCGCTAGTCGTGTGGCCGCGAACAATTCAGCATGCCTGGGCGAAACTGCGTTGAGAGCAGCTGTGGCAGCGACCAGCGCGAGCTTCTCCACGGCAAGACGTGCGATCCGTTCCGCATCCGGCTGACGGAACGCTTTTGCAATGAACGCCACCGCCTCGACCACACCCGGCACTCCAGCGGTTTGATCGACGAGCGTACGCAGAACGTCGGCAGCCGCATCCGCTTCACGCGACAACGCACGCAGGACGTCGAGGCACATGACGTTACCGGATCCTTCCCAGATGGCATTGACCGGGGACTCGCGATAGTGCCGCGCGAGAATCCCCTCCTCGACATACCCGTTGCCGCCCATGCACTCCATCGCCTCGTACAGAAATCCCGGCGCGCTCTTGCATGTCCAGTATTTCACCACCGGCGTCAGCAACCGCATGTAGGCGGCCTCCGCCTTCTCGAACGGCGCGCGATCGAACGAGCGGCAGAGGCGCATCACCAGCGCGGTGGATGCCTCGACATGCAATGCCATGTCGGCAAGCACGCTCTTCATCAGCGGCTGATCGGCCAGATGCTTCTGAAACACACTGCGATGGCGCGTGTGATTGAGCGCATGGGCGAGCCCCGAACGCATGAGACCGGCGGACGCGAGCGAACAATCCTGCCGTGTGAGCGAGACCATCTGGATGATCGTCGGGACGCCGCGCCCTTCTTCGCCGAGCCGTAGCGCGTAGGCATTGTCAAATTCGACTTCGGACGACGCATTGGAGCGGTTGCCGAGCTTGTCCTTCAAACGTTGGAAGTGAATGCCGTTGACGCTGCCATCCGGCGCAAACCGCGGCATGAAGAAGCAGGTCAGCCCGCCCTCCGCCTGCGCCAACACAAGAAACGCATCACACATCGGCGCCGACATAAACCACTTGTGTCCGGTGATGCGATAAGCGTCGCCGTCGCGCTCGGCGCGAGTGATATTGGCGCGCACATCGGTGCCACCCTGCTTCTCGGTCATGCCCATCCCCATGGTCATGCCGCGCTTCTGCCACCATGGTGCGAAGGCAGGATCGTAGAATTTGGTTCCGAGCACCGGCATCACCTTGGCGCGCAAAGCCGGATCGGTCGCAAGCGCGCCGACGGCAGCGCGGGTCATGGTGATCGGGCACAGATGCCCGGTCTCAACCTGGGCCGCCATGAAGAACCGCGCACCACGCACGACTTCAGAGGCGCCGCCCGCTGCCTCTCCGTTTTCATTCCATGTCGAATTGTGGATGCCTTCATGGGCGCTGTGCGCCATTAGCTCGTGATAGGCCGGATGAAACTCGACCTCGTCACGACGGTATCCGCGCGCATCGAACAGTTTGAGTTTTGGCGTGTTCTCGTTGGCAAGGCGGCCGCGCTGTGCCATGGCGGCCGAGCCCCAATGCTCGCCGAACTCAGACAATTCCGCAGTGGCCTCACCGCCGCCATCGGCCGCCACCGCATCCATCAGCGGCTGGTCGCACGCAAACAGGTTGATATCCTCGAATGGCGGTGACTGATTGAAGACTTCGCGGGTATTGTGCCTGACCTGTGTCATTGCGTCCTCCCTCTGTCTTCACCGTGGATTCGGGCTGCCATCATATCAGCGCGGTCGCGTCACCGGAAAATCGAAGGCTGCATTCTGCCCACCCGGCAGCGAGAAATGCCACCATTCCAGCCGATAGTTGACGAAACCTTGCTTCGCCATCGCCGAAACCAGCGTATCGCGCCATTTGCGCTGCTGCGGCGTGATTGCTCTCGAAGCGGTATGCGCCTTCTCGTCGGAACAATCGTAGCCGGTCCCCATGTCGACGCTGCTGTCCGGTGCACGCAGGTTTTCCGGCGCGGTGCAGTCAGCGTATGACGCGTTGGGGTCGAACGACGGCGCCCTCGCCGCCCGGCAATTGCACGAGCGTCAGATCCACCGCCTTGCCGGTGGAATGGCCGGAGCGCCGTGCGATGTATCCAAGGCGGAACAGATCCTCCTTGCGCATCTTCGGATTGTAGAGGTGCTGTGCGGGCGTTTCATGGCCATCCTGCGCCCACGCGTACATGTCATCAACCGCCCGCTGCGGCCGATAACAATCATACATCTTCAGCGACAGTCCGCTGCGGCGCAAGATCCTGCTGCACGCGCTTCAAGGCCGCGGCCACGCTGCGCGTGACAATGCATTCCCCCGCCTCGTAGCCGTTCAGCCGGCGACCGACGAAATTGTTGACGGTGGCGTAGCGGACGTCCTGAATAATGCTCGGATCGACATCACGCAGGAACACGAAATCGCCCGGCAGCGGCTGGGCGGCATGCGCCCCAAAGATGACACCGCCAAGAGATGTCAGCAGAAGTGCGATTATCAGCTTCATTGCCCCTCGGCCGAATTCCGTGATGCCTCGGACAAGCCCGGTCATAACGGCAAAAATACGAAATGTTCCGTTGCTCATCGTTTACCCTGCCCGGACATCGGCAGGGGAAAACTCGGCAGCCGTCGAATCCGCCTTGCCCGCCCCGGCAACTCTGCCTATAGCTCTTGCTTTAATGACCCTTGCATCGAAATCGTCTTTTGTCCTCGGGCACCGGCATTTGCTGGGCATCGAAGGGCTTTCCGCCGCCGACATCACCGGCCTCCTGGATCTCGCTGAAGAATACGTCGAATTAAACCGACAAGTGGACAAGAAGCGCACCAACCTCCGCGGGCGCACTCAGGTCAACCTGTTCTTCGAGGCCTCCACGCGAACCCAGTCCTCCTTCGAGCTCGCCGGCAAACGCCTCGGCGCCGACGTCATGAACATGTCCGTCTCCTCATCCTCGATCCGGAAGGGTGAAACCCTGATGGATACGGCAGTGACGCTGAACGCCATGCATCCCGATATCCTGGTGGTGCGGCATCATGCTTCCGGCGCAGTGGAATTGCTGGCGCGCAAGGTTGACGGCTCCGTCATCAATGCCGGCGACGGCTCCCACGAACATCCCACCCAGGCGCTGCTCGATGCGCTGACGATCCGCCGCAACAAGGGTCACCTCGACGGTCTGCTGGTGGCGATCTGCGGCGACGTGCTGCATTCGCGCGTCGCGCGTTCCAATATCATTCTGCTGAACACCATGGGCGCACGCGTCCGCGTTGTGGCGCCCTCCACGCTTCTTCCGCCGGGCATCGAACGCATGGGCGTCGAGGTCGCGCGTGACATGCGCGAAGGACTGGAAGGCGCGGACATCGTGATGATGCTGCGACTGCAGCGTGAGCGCATGAATGGCTCGTTCGTGCCTTCAACCTCCGAGTATTTCCATTATTTCGGCCTCGACCAGAAGAAGCTCGCCTATGCCAAGCCGGATGCGCTGGTGATGCACCCGGGGCCAATGAACCGTGGCGTGGAAATCGACTCCATCGTGGCGGATGGCGCGCAGTCGCTGATCCGCGAACAGGTCGAAATGGGAGTGGCGGTTCGCATGGCGGTGCTCGAGGCACTCGCCCGCAACCTGCCCAACGCGTGACGCCATGCTGACAGATCGCCGACCAATCCTGCTCGCCAACGCCCGCCTGATCGATCCGTCGCGGAACCTCGATGGTCCCGGCGATGTGCTGATCGCCGACGGCCTCATCCGCGATGCCCGGCGCGGCATCGGCGCGGCAGGCGTCCCCGAAGGGACAGACATTATTAATTGCGCCGGCAAGGTTGTGGCGCCCGGCCTCGTCGACATGCGCGCCTTCGTGGGCGAACCCGGCGCCGGACATCGCGAGACATTTGCTTCGGCAAGCCTCGCCGCCGCTGCGGGTGGTATCACCACCATTATCTGTCAGCCCGACACCAATCCCGTCATCGACAATTCGGCCACGGTCGATTTCATCATGCGCCGCGCCCGGGACACTGCGATCGTCAACATTCATCCCATGGCCGCCCTGACGAAGGGCATGAAGGGCGAAGAGATGACCGAAATCGGTCTTCTCAAGGCTGCGGGCGCAATCGCCTTCACCGACGGCGACAAAAGCCTGATGAATGCTCAAGTGATGCGCCGTGCGCTCACTTATGCCCGGGATTTCGGCGCGCTGATCGTGCAACACACCGAGGACCCCAACCTCGTCGGCGAAGGCGTCATGAACGAGGGCGAATTCGCGTCCCGGCTGGGCCTGATGGGTATCCCATCTGCGTCCGAGGCTATCGTGCTGGAACGCGACATGCGCCTCGTGTCGCTGACGGGAGGACGCTATCATGCAGCTTCCCTCACCTGCATTGAATCGCTCGAAATTCTGAAGACCGCGCGTGATCAAGGCCTCAATGTCAGCGCATCGGCTTCAATCAATCATCTGACGCTGAACGAAAATGACATCGGTCCGTATCGAACATTCCTGAAGCTGTCGCCGCCGCTGCGCACCGAGGAAGATCGTGTGGCACTGGTGGGTGCGGTCGCATCAGGCCTCATCGACGTCATCATGTCCGACCACAATCCGCAGGACGTTGAGGTGAAGCGCCTGCCGTTTGCGGAAGCAGCGCCCGGCGCGATCGGTCTCGAAACCATGCTTCCTGCGGGCCTGCGCCTCGTGCATTCAGGCGACCTTGAACTGAAGGCGCTGATCCGCGCGATGTCCACACGCCCGGCGGAATTGCTTGGCCTTCCCGGCGGCTCGCTGCGTGCGGGCGCGCCGGCCGACGTGATCGTGATCGATCTCGATACGCCATGGATCGTCGATCCCGCCGACCTCAAGTCGCAATGCAAGAACACGCCGTTCGACGAGGCGCGGTTCTCTGGCCGCGTGGTCCGCACGATCGTTGGCGGCCGCACTGTTTATGAATATGTCTAGGCACGGCCAGGAAATGAGGACGTCGATCTGGCGTCCAGCCGCGCGTTTTAAAAAATGTGAGGACGCATGATCGGCACCCTTCTGCTCGCCCTCGCCTTTGGCTATCTCTGCGGCTCGGTCCCGTTCGGACTGATCCTGACCAAACTCGCCGGCACGCAGGACCTGCGCTCGATCGGCTCCGGCAATATCGGCGCGACCAATGTGCTGCGCACCGGCAACAAGGGTCTCGCCGCGGCAACGCTGATCGGCGATATGCTCAAGGGCACGCTGGCTGTCATCATCGCCGGTTATGTCGCAGGACCGAACGCCGCCATCGCCGCAGGTCTCGGCGCATTTTTCGGCCACCTATTTCCGGTGTGGTTGAACTTCAGGGGCGGCAAAGGCGTCGCCACCTACATCGGCGTGCTGCTCGGACTGTTCTGGCCGGCCGCAATTGCCTTCTGCGCGATCTGGATCGCTGTCGCGCTCATCTTCCGCTACTCATCACTCGCGGCCCTGGTCGCGAGTGCGATCACTCCCCTGATGCTGTTCTGGTCGCAGCACCAGACCCTTGCCGCATTGTTCGCCATTCTCTCCGCGATGCTTTGGATCATGCACCGCGCCAACATCAAGCGGCTGCGCGACGGGACCGAAGGGAAGATCGGGAAGAAGGGATAAGAGGCTGTCAGAAAGCCGACGCACGACAAGTTTAACATCGAAGCGTGGGTATCCCAGCCAAAGAGCATTCCACCATGCTTCATCTGCGCGTTTCGGGGCAGCCTGACCAGCCAGCTATCGTCTTCCTGCATGCGCTAGGAACAAGCGGATGGATGTGGGGCGAGCAAACGAACGGTTTGCGAGATTTTCCACTGTATCGCTCCCGATTTACCCGGCCATGGCGACAGCCGCGCGATCCAATGGCATTCGCTTGAGAAAACTGCCGATCTCATCGCCGAGGTCATCCGCAAGGAAGTGACTGGCGGGAAAGCTCACATCGTCGCCCTTTCGCTCGGCTCCTACGTCGGATTGACACTTCTGTCCAAGCATCAGGATCTTGTGGCGACCGCGATATTAAGCGGCATCAACGTGTTGCCGCTTGATAACCCTTCGCTGATGAAAGCGCTCAGCTATGTCATGGCGCCGCTTGTCAAAACGCCGAACGAGTGCAGCCGACGTCATCGATGCCGTGCGGCCGATCATGGGCCGGCCGATCGAACTGCCGATCAATGAGCGCGACGATGATCCAATCAATGATCAACCTCACGCGGGCGAGCGCGACCGCATCTTCAATTTGCTCGGTCCCTCACCCATCGGCCTCGACGATCTTATTCGCATGGCCGATGTCTCGCCCGCCGTCGTGCGCACCGTACTGCTTGAGCTCGAGCTCGCAGGACGCCTGGAGCGTCACGGTGGCGGAATGGTATCGCTGATCTGATCAACGGCCGCGGATGAAATCGCGATACCGAGACATGTTAGGCGGAACGACTGGCCCAGTTCTTCCCGAGAGACCTTTCTTGGTTTCCTTGGGCCAGTCGAAAACATTTTATCCACGAAATACGGGCGCACCTGCGGGTGATGCGGTTGCGCCGCCATCGACGAAGATTTCCTGGCCCTGCACATGCGCGGCATCGTCCGACGCAAGGAACAGAACAGTCTTCGCGATGTGATCGGGCTCCGCGATGCGTCCGAGCGGCGTAGTGCCTGCAATGCGCTTCTCAAGCGCGGCGAATGCTTCGGCTGTCGGTGCTGCACCGTTCCAGATCGGCGTGCGGGCCGCGCCCGGCGCAACGACGTTGACGCGGATGCCGCGCGGCGACAATTCGCTCGCCATCACACGCGCCATTGCACGCACACCGGCCTTGGTTGCTGCATAGGCTGAGTATCCCGGATTGCCGAGCACGCTGATCACCGATCCGTTGAGAATGATCGACGCATTGTCGTTCAGATGCGGCAGTGCCGCCTGAACCGTGAAGAACACCGAGGTCAGATTGGTTTTGATGATGTCCTCGAAAGCAGCCAGCGTGGTCCCGCCCACGGGCGTGTTGCCCGGAATGCCGGCGTTGGCGAACACGATATCCAGCTTGCCGAATTTTTCCGCCGCCTGAGCGAATGCGCGTTCCGTTGCGGCGACGTCGTTAATGTCGGCGACGATTGCCAGGCCGTTGGCTCCAAGCTCCTTCGCCGCAGCGTCGAGTGTTTCCTTGTTGCGTCCCGTAATGGCAACGCGTGCCCCTTCCGCCACAAACAGCTTTGCCGTTGCCAGCCCGATACCGCTGTTGCCGCCCGTGATCAGCGCGGTTTTGCCCTTCAACCTCATGGAACTCTCCTGTCCAATCTAGTTTCATCATGAAACCGTACTTGCTCTGTAGGGTAATTGGTTCTATAATGCAACTACAATTTCGTGATCGGAGACCGGCCTGGTGAAACGCAAAAGTCTTCAAGGGGATATGTGCCCTATCGCACGGGCGCTGGATGTCATCGGCGACTGGTGGTCGCTGCTGATCGTGCGCGACGCCATGATAGGCACACGACGGTTCAGCGCGTTCCAGAAGAACCTTGGTGTGGCGAAGAACATCCTGACCGTGCGCCTTCGGGCACTCGTCGCGCAGGGCATTCTTGAGGCCCGGCCGGCGGCGGACGGCAGCGCCTACCAGGACTATGTGCTGACCCCTAAAGGACGGGGGCTGTTTCCCGTTTTGGTGGCTTTGCGGCAATGGGGCGAAGAATTTTCGTTTAAGCCTAACGAAGACTTCTCAATGCTGCTCGACAAGAAGACAGGACGTCCGCTGCGGAAACTTGAAATCCGCGCCGAAGATGGCCGCGTCCTCGACCAGAACGACACCATGGTCTTGCCGGTTACATCTCCTGCCTAGAGGAGGACGCGGGTTTGGTGCCGTGCCGCCTGACAACGTCGTCAGCCTCGAGCTTTGCCATCTCCAAGAGATAGCAAAGCATATCCAGATCATGGCGCTCCGCGAGCCGCGCCAATTCGGTCACGGCCTCGGAAACATAGCTCGCTGCCTCGACGGACCCACCGCCTCCCGCAGCGGACCTGTCACTACTATCGTCTTTGGGGCTTTCGCGAGCAGGCATTCAGGTGCCCCTTTTTTTGGCTCGGAGAACGGACCGTTTTACGAGTGTTCTTACAAACCAACAGCCCTCAAAACACAATCAAAAGTAGCAGTTTTGCACAACTTATGAGGGAATTTGGCCTCGCCTTTCCAGTCGATCACTGGCAGGCGATTTGACAGCGGGGACCCTTTTACCCATGTATCGAGCAAGCCAGCCAGGGTGAATCCTCCGATTCCGGCGTGTGTTTTCCCCGTAAGCCATTGGAAGAATATGAATATCGTCATTGTCGAGTCGCCTGCAAAGGCCAAGACGATCAACAAGTATTTGGGCGCCTCCTACGAGGTTTTGGCCTCCTATGGTCATATCCGGGACCTCCCTGCCAAGAATGGATCGGTCGATCCGGACGCAAATTTTCAGATGATCTGGGAAATTGATCCCAAGGCTGCCGGCCGCCTGAACGAAATCGCTCGCGTCGTGAAGAACGCGGACAAGCTGATCCTCGCAACCGACCCTGATCGCGAGGGGGAAGCCATTTCCTGGCACGTACTCGAGGTGCTGAAGCAGAAGCGCGCTCTCAAGGACCAGAAGATCGAGCGCGTCGTCTTCAACGCCATCACCAAACAGGCCGTGACCGAGGCGATGAAACACCCGCGCGAGATCGACGGCGCGCTGGTGGATGCCTATATGGCGCGCCGCGCTCTGGATTATCTTGTCGGCTTCACACTCTCCCCGGTGCTATGGCGCAAACTGCCCGGCGCGCGTTCCGCCGGCCGCGTGCAGTCGGTCGCGCTGCGTCTGGTTTGTGATCGCGAACTTGAAATCGAAAAATTCGTGCCGCGCGAATACTGGTCGTTGCTGGCAAATCTGGCGACGCCGCGCGGTGATTCATTCGAAGCCCGTCTCGTCGGCGCTGACGGCAAGAAGATCCAGCGCCTCGACATCGGCAACGGCGCGGAAGCAGAAGATTTCAAGAAGGCGCTGGAAGCAGCAAACTTCACCGTGACCACGGTGGAAGCCAAGCCCGCGCGCCGCAACCCGCAGGCCCCTTTCACCACCTCGACGCTGCAGCAGGAAGCCAGCCGCAAGCTGGGCTTTGCGCCCGCGCACACCATGCGCATTGCGCAGCGTTTGTATGAAGGCATCGACATCGGCGGCGAGACCACCGGACTCATTACTTATATGCGTACCGACGGCGTCACGATCGCGCCCGAAGCGGTCACGGAGACGCGCAAGGTGATCGGCGAGGATTACGGCAAGTCTTACGTGCCCAATGCGCCGCGCCAGTACACTGCCAAAGCCAAGAACGCACAGGAAGCACACGAAGCTATCCGTCCGACCGACTTGTCACGCCGTCCTGCCAGCTTGCGCAGCCGGCTTGATAACGATCAGGCTCGACTCTACGAGCTGATCTGGGTGCGGACGATCGCGAGCCAGATGGAATCCGCCGAACTGGAGCGCACCACCGTCGACATCGCCGCCAAGGCCGGCGCGCGGACTCTCGAACTTCGTGCAACCGGTCAGGTCATCAAGTTCGACGGCTTCCTCGCGGTCTACCAGGAAGGCCGCGATGACGATCCGGAAGACGAGGACAGCCGTCGCCTCCCCGCTATGAGCGCGGGCGAAGCGCTGAAGCGCGAGAGCCTCAACGTCTCCCAGCATTTCACCGAGCCGCCGCCGCGCTTCTCGGAAGCTTCGCTGGTCAAGCGCATGGAAGAGCTCGGCATTGGCCGGCCTTCGACCTACGCGTCGATCCTCCAAGTGCTGAAGGATCGCGGCTATGTGAAGCTCGAGAAGAAGCGCCTGTCCGCCGAGGACAAGGGCCGCGTCGTCATTGCGTTCCTCGAGAATTTCTTCGCGCGTTACGTCGAATTCGACTTCACCGCAGACCTCGAAGAGAAGCTCGACAAGATTTCGAACAATGAAATCGCCTGGCAGGAGGTGCTGAAGGATTTCTGGAAGGACTTCATCGGCGCGGTCAACGACATCAAGGACGTCCGCGTTACCGAGGTGCTTGACGTACTCGACGCCATGCTCGGCGAGCATATCTATGAGCCACGCGCCGATGGCGGAGATCCGCGCCAGTGCCCGAGCTGCGGCAACGGCAAGCTGAATCTCAAGGCCGGCAAGTTCGGCGCCTTCGTCGGCTGCTCGAATTATCCGGAGTGCCGCCACACCCGCCCGCTCGCCGCCTCCAGTGGCCAGAGCGACCGTGTGCTCGGCAAGGACCCGGTGTCGGACCTCGATGTTGTGGTAAAGGCTGGACGCTTCGGCCCTTATATCCAGCTCGGTGAGCCCAAGGACTACGGCGAGGACGAGAAACCGAAGCGCGCAGGCATTCCGAAGAACGTGTCGCCCGCCGACGTCGAACTTGATCTCGCACTCAAGTTGTTGGCGCTGCCGCGCGACGTTGGCCCGCATCCGGAGGACGGTGAGATCATCACCGCCGGCATCGGCCGCTTCGGTCCGTTCGTGCGCCACGGCAAGACCTACGCCAGCCTTGATGCCGGTGATGATGTCTACAACGTGGGGCTGAACCGCGCGGTCACACTGATCGCGGAGAAGATCGCAAAGGGCCCAAGCCGCCGCTTTGGCGCTGATCCCGGCAAGGCCGTCGGCGAGTATCCCGCGCGTGGCGGCACCATCATGCTCAAGAAGGGCCGCTATGGCGCTTACGTGACCATCGACGGCATCAACGCGACGATCCCGGACGACAAGGAGCCGGAAGCCCTCACCCTTGAGGAAGCGATTGCGCTGATCGAGGATCGGGCGAAGAAAGGCGGCGGCAAGCCCAAGCGCGCCGCGAAGAAAATCGCCTCCGGCAAAAAGCCCGCGAAGAAAGCGGCGGCTAAGAAATCGTCGAAGGCCGCTGCAAAGTCGGATGACGACAGCGCCGAGGTGACACCGATTGCGTCCGCCAAACCGCGCGCGACCAAGAAGGCGGCGGCACCGAAGAAGGTTGCAGCCAAGAAAACCACCAAGGTCGCGGCCAAAAAGAGCGCCGGTAAAGCACGCGGATAATGACAAAGAAACATGACGCGACGCCTGCTTTTCCCGATCGGGACAGCATTGTCGCGTTCGTCCGCACCCAGCCAAGTGACATCGGCACGCGTGAGCTTGCGCGCCATTTCGGTTTAAAGAACGAAGCCCGCGCCGAACTCCGCCGTGTTCTGCGCGACCTCGCCGATCAGGGCATCATCGCCCAGAGAGGCAAGAAGGTGCATGAGGCGAAGGCGCTGCCGCCGACCATCGTTGCCGACATCACCGGCCGCGATGAAGACGGCGAGTTGATCGCAGCGCCGGCGGAATGGCTTGAGGAAACCGACGGCCCAGCTCCGACCATCCGCATCCACGTTCCTCGCCGGCCCAAGCCAGGCACAGTCGGTGGCGTCGGCGACCGCGCTCTGCTCCGTATCGAAAAATCGGACGACAAGCACGAGCGTGGATCGTATCGCGGACGCATCATCAAGGTGCTCGACAAAACGCAACATCGCGTCCTCGGGATTTTCCGCGCGCTGCCGAACGGCGATGGCCGCCTGATCCCGATCGACAAGAAGCAGGTAGGACGCGAGCTGGCGATCGCTGCGGTTCATAGCGCAGGCGCTCAGGACGGCGATCTGATCAGCGTCGAACTGATGCGGTCGCGCGGTTATGGGCTGCCGCAGGGCCGCGTGAAAGACCGTCTCGGCTCGCTGAAGACCGAGAAGGCCATCAGCCTGATCGCCATCCACGCCCACGAAATTCCGCAGGAATTTCCCGTCGACGTCGTTCGCGAAGCGGACGACGCGAAACCCGCGACGCTCGCGGGCCGCGAGGATTGGCGCGACGTACCGCTCCTCACCATCGATCCGCCGGACGCGAAGGACCATGACGACGCCGTTCACGCTGAGCCTGACAGCGATCCGGGCAACAAAGGCGGCTACATCGTCAATGTCGCCATCGCCGACGTTGCCTTCTATGTGCGGCCGAACTCACCGCTCGACCGCGAGGCGTTGAAACGCGGCAATTCGGTGTATTTCCCTGACCGCGTCGTGCCGATGCTGCCCGAGCGCATCTCGAACGACCTGTGTTCGTTGAAACCCGGAGAACCACGCGGCGCACTGGCTGTGCGCATGGTGATCGCGTCCGATGGCAGCAAACGCTCGCACACGTTTCATCGCGTGCTGATGCGCTCGGCGGCAAAACTGAGTTATGCGCAGGCGCAAGCCGCTATCGACGGCCGTCCCGACGACACCACCGCGCCCCTGCTCGATCCGATCCTGAAGCCGCTCTACGCCGCCTATGCGCTGGTGAAGCGCGCGCGTGACCAACGTGAACCGCTCGATCTCGATCTGCCCGAACGCAAGATCCTTCTCAAAGCCGATGGCACCGTCGATCGTGTGGTGACACCGGAGCGGCTCGACGCGCACAGGCTGATCGAGGAGTTCATGATCCTCGCCAACGTGGCGGCGGCGGAAACGCTTGAGAAGAAGGCGTTGCCGCTGATCTATCGGGTGCATGATGAACCGACCATCGAGAAGGTTCATAACCTGCAGGAATTTTTGAAGACCCTCGATATTCCCTTTGCCAAGGCCGGAGCCCTGCGGCCCGCGTTGTTCAATCGCGTGCTGGCGCAGGTCGAAGGCCATGATTCCGAACCCCTGGTGAACGAGGTGGTGTTGCGCTCACAGGCGCAGGCCGAATATTCCGCGGACAACTACGGTCACTTCGGACTCAACCTGCGCCGCTACGCTCATTTTACGTCACCTATCAGGCGATACGCAGACCTGATCGTGCATCGCGCATTGGTCCGTGCGCTTGGCCTTGGTGAAGGCGCGCTACCGGACACCGAGATCGTTTGAAACACTCAGCGAAGTGGCTGCGGCCATTTCGCTCACCGAGCGCCGCGCCATGAAGGCGGAGCGTGAGACTGCGGACCGCTTGATCGCGCATTTTCTCGCTGATCGCATCGGCGCCACATTCACGGGCCGGATTTCCGGCGTGACCCGCGCAGGCCTCTTCGTCAAACTGACCGATACCGGCGCAGACGGCCTGATTCCGGTTCGCACATTGGGCAGTGAGTATTACAACTACGACGAGACCCGCCATGCTCTGATCGGCTCGCGCAGCGGAGCCATGCATCGATTAGGTGACGTCGTGGAGGTTCGTCTGGTAGAAGCTGCACCTGTAGCCGGTGCATTGCGGTTCGAATTGCTGTCCGAAGGCCAGATCGCTCCGCGCGGAGATCGCAAGCGCGATGTTCGCGGTGCGAAACCACAGGCCGGCGGCAAGGCTCGGCCAGGACGCGATAAGAAGAACAAGAAGAAGCCAAACAAGCCTTCCCGCAAGGCGCGCAAATCAAAGAAGGGTTGACCTTCAAAGGAGCGGAGATGGAAAGCCGGACCACAATGCCTGCCTCAACCTGGACTCCGGAAGTCGCCCCGCAGCCGAAGCGTGACGTTTGGCAAGCCATGTCGCGCGGGCTCCGTTGTCGGTGCCCGAACTGCGGCGAAGGTAAAATCTTCCGCGCGTTCCTGAAGGTCGCCGACAAATGCACGGAATGCGGACAGGATTTCAGCGGCCACCGCGCAGACGATCTTCCCGCCTATCTCGTGATCGTCATTGTCGGCCACATCGTCGTACCGATCGCGCTGTGGATTGAAACCAACTATGCGCCGTCCATGCTTCTGCAACTCTCCATTTATCTGCCGGTCACGCTGATATCATCCTTGCTGCTCCTGCAACCCATCAAGGGCGCAGTCGTGGGATTGCAGTGGGCGTTCCGCATGCACGGTTTTGATGAAACCCGTCCCGAAGGTGTCGAGGAAGGCACCATTGCCAAGCTGAATGTGACCTCGCTGAAATGAACGCTCCAGAGAAAGAAGAAAAGGAAGACGACAGTCATCCTTACCGCCGCCCGAAAGACGCCGCGACGCTCATCCTGGTCGATCGCAGCGGAAGTGTTCCCAAGGTGCTCGTCGGCAAGCGGCATGACAAGGTTGTTTTCATGCCGGGCAAATTTGTGTTCCCCGGCGGCCGTGTCGACGCAACAGACAACAAAATCCCTGTCGCCGCGGACATTCCAAAAGCGTTGGAAAAGAAGCTGATCGGCGGAAGCCCGAAGATTGCACCGGCTCGCGCCAGAGCGCTGGCTGTCGCCGCAATCCGTGAGGCCTGCGAGGAAACGGGTCTGTGCCTCGGCAAGAAAGTCGCGCGCATGAATGGCGCAGCAGCGAAGTTGATTGGTGAATGGAAACCGTTTGCGGATGCCGGGCTCCTGCCCGATCCGTCAGGACTTTTCCTGATCGCCCGCGCCATCACGCCGCCAGGCCGCGTGCGGCGGTTCGATACGCGGTTCTTTACCGCTGATGCATCGGCCATCGCCCATCAGGTCGAGGGCGTGGTGCACGCGGATGCCGAGCTGGTCGAGCTTGTATGGGTCGAACTGGGTTCTCAGCCGCTCGCCGATGCCCACATGATGACGAAGATGGTGCTGCGCGAGCTCGATCAGCGTCTCGCCACGGGCCCGCTGTCCCATGCTGCCGAAGTGCCGTTTTTCCATTTCTATGGCGGCAAGATGCAGCGGGATACGCTCTGACGCGCCGGGGCGATCAACTCGTCGAAGGACGTTAAAAAGGTCAACCACATCCCTTTGCCGGCGCGCTATGCTCACCGGCAAAGGTGGTACCAGAAACGTTGACCGGGAATGATTTCATCACAACTGCTTACACGCGCAGGCATTGCGGTCTCGGTGGCCGGCCATGTGCTGTTTCTCGTGTGGGTTATTTTCTTTGCGGGGGTGCATCAGTTTGAGCCGCGAGCCGTCGAGGCGATTGCGGTCGATATCGTGACACCGGACGAAGTGCCGCAGCCGGCCAAACAGGAGCCCACCCCTCCGCAGGAGACCCCGAAACCTCCGGACACGCTGACGCTTCCCGAGATTTCCGACAAAGCCAAGCCTCCCGAGGACAAGACTCCTGAGGACAAGACCAAGCCGGCTGATCCGCCACCGCAAGAGGCTTCCGCTCCACCACCAGCTGCAGCGCCAGCTGCTGCTCCGGCACCCGCGCCGCAGGCGACACCAACTCAAGCGTCCCCTCCACAGCGCCGCCACACCGCCGCCCCAGACGCCCCAGCCATCTGCGCAACCCGCTCCAGCTCCGCCACGCGCAGAACCCGACATCACCGAAAAATTCGGCATGATGTTCAGCCTGCCGAACGCACGCGGGACCGGCGATTTCGATGCCCAGGCAACCGACGCCGCCGATCTCTCCTCCACCGCCGTAGCGTCTTTGCGCGCACATCTAAAGACATGCACGCCACTGCCGCAATCAGTCGCGGTGGCTGATGATATCAAGATCGTGCTGCGTGTATCCTTCAGGCCCGACGGCAATCTCGGAGCAGAACCGATGTTGATCAAGGGTCCACGGCCGACGCCAAAGGTCCTGGCTTTGCTGCAGGGTGCGATCAAAGGGTTACAGGCTTGTCAGCCTTACACGATGCTGCCGGCGGACAAATACGATGAATGGAGAAGCATCGACCTCAGCTTTACGCCGCGAGATTTCGGCGGCGGATAGCTCCATTTCTTGACTGAAAGAATTCTCCCCGTCGGCGATACAAAAGACAATAATCTTCTGTAGCGATATGTGCCGCGTCGCCCCTACATTCATGGTGCATTTCGTTTCACGGCAATCGTCAAGGGATGTCTCGATGAGTTCACGACAGTTGCGCCTCGGCGCGTTTATGCGCCCCGTCAGCATTCACACCGGCGCGTGGCGCTATCCCGGCTCATACCCTGACGCAAATTTCAACTTCGCTCATCTCAAACGCTTCATTCAGAAGCTCGAGTACGGCAAGTTCGATGCCTTCTTCATGGCAGATCACCTCGCCGTTTTGAACATGCCCATTAACGCGCTCAAGCGCAGCCATACCGTCACATCGTTCGAGCCGTTCACGCTGTTGTCGGCACTGGCGGGAGCGACCGAACGCATCGGCCTGATTGCGACCGGCTCGACCACGTTCGACGAGCCCTATCACGTCGCGCGCCGCTTCGCGTCACTCGACCATATCAGTGGCGGGCGCGCAGGCTGGAACATCGTCACCACGGCCAATCCCGATGCCGCACTGAATTTCGGGCTCGACGATCACATGGAGCACGACGAGCGCTACCGGCGCGCTCGGGAATTCTACGACGTGGTGACGGGGCTGTGGGATTCGTTTGCTGACGATGCGTTCGTTCGCGATGTGGAAAGCGGTATCTACGTGGATCCCGCGAAGATGCACGTCCTCAATCACAAGGGAAAATACCTGTCGGTGCGCGGCCCGCTCAACATCGCCCGACCGGTTCAAGGCTGGCCGGTGATCGTGCAAGCCGGTGCATCGGAGGCCGGCAAGCAGCTTGCGGCGGAAACCGCGGAAGCAGTGTTCACCGGCGGCGGCAGCCTGGCCGACGGACAGGCGCTTTACGCCGACATCAAGGGGCGCATGGACAAGCTCGGCCGCAACCGCGACCACCTGAAGATTCTTGCCGGGCGCCTTTGTGGTGGTCGGTGACACGGTGGATGACGCCAAGGCCAAACGCGCCCATCTCGATAGTCTCGTCCACTACGAGAGCAGCATCGCATCGCTCTCCGTCATCCTGGGCACGGACGCGTCGGGATTCGATCCCGACGGACCGCTTCCCGAAATTCCGGAAACCAATGCCAGCAAGAGCGGCCGGCAGCGTGCTGGTGAATGCTGCAGCCAAGAACAACCTGACCGTTCGCCAGCTTGCCCAGCGCGTGGGCGGCTATGGGGGTCTCTCGTTCGTTGGCACCCCAGCCACCATCGCCGATCAGATGGAGGAATGGCTGATGACGAACGGCTGCGATGGCTTCAACATCATGTTCCCGTTCCTGCCGCAGGGGCTGGATGACTTCGTCGACCGTGTGGTTCCCGAGCTTCAGCGACGGGGTATTTTCCGCACGGAATATGAGGGCCGGACCTTGCGAGAGAACCTCGGCCTGCCGCGCCCGAAAAACCGGTTCTTTGAGGAGCCTGAAGCCGTCAATGCGGCCGAATAATTACCCGTGAAACCTTGACTTTGGAGCGTTCGGCAGTAGGTTGCGGCCCAAATGCGGCTCGACCTGTTTGGGCCTGCTTGTGATTCCAGACATTCGAGGTTCTGCACATGGCCAAAGCGGTCACCATCAAGGTCAAGCTCGTCTCCACCGCGGATACCGGCTTCTATTACGTCGCCAAGAAGAACTCCCGCACCATGACCGACAAGCTCGTGAAGAAGAAGTACGATCCGGTCGCGAAGAAGCACGTCGAGTTCCGCGAATCCAAGATCAAGTAACGATTTCAGTTATTTGGACGACATTTCAACGGAGCCTTTTGGCTCCGTTTTGCTTTTCTGGGCTTGGTTTCAAGTCTCCGCCGAGAGCCCGCCACTCACGCATACGTGTCTCCCCATCCCGCAGGCTGGCTTGCCTCTTATAACGCGGACTAATATAGTCCGCGTTATAAGAGGAGCTGAGCTTGCGATGGCACATCTGGGAAACAGCGTGGAATACGGCCTGCACTGCCTGCTGTGGCTCGTGGACCCGATGGCCGGCCCCGCGAGCAGCCGTGACCTGGCAGAGCTGCAAGGCGTCTCCCCGTCCTTTGTAGCGAAGATCTTCCCTCGCCTGGAAAAGGCGGGAATCGTGAAGGCCTCGGAAGGTGTCCGTGGCGGTTATCGTCTGGCGCGCCCGGCAAACGAAATCACAGTGCTCGACGTCGTCGACGCCATCGAAGGCAAGAAGCCCCTGTTCGACTGTCAGGAGATTCGTGGCCGATGCACGCTCTACAGCGAAAAGGCGTCGGGCTCGGCGACCGGCGGCGTTTGCGCGATCCATGCGGTGATGCTGCGCGCGGAACAGAGCATGCGCGACGAACTCGCACGCACCACCATGGCCGCGCTCGCCGCGACAGTTGAAAGCAAGATGCCATCCGATTTTCCGGCGACGGTGCAGAACTGGTTTTCAGGACGGATGAGTGCGCGAACGGACGCACGGGGACACGCGACTGATCCGCCGCGCAACAAGCAGCGCGGCTCGTCTTAAACCGCAGTTCCGAACATTCAACATCTTCATGACCGACTGAGCGTCGGAACGAACCGTCATGCCCGCACGCTCGGAACATTGGGACGCGACCTCACATAGGAAAAAGATACGATCATGACACAGCGAATACTTATCATCGGAGCCGGCTTTCGCCGGAATGTGGAGTGCTCTTGGAGCCGCCAGAGTCCTCGATAACGAAGGCAGAACCGATGGCTCGGTCGAGATCGCGCTGATTGCGCCGGAGCCAGCACTTCATCTTCGTCCACGCTTTTATGAAACCGGCGCTGCGCAAATGAAAGCGCCGCTCAAGGACATCTTCGACGAAGTCGGCGTTCGCTTCATTCAGGGGACCGTCAAGCATATCCGAACGGACAAGAATGAAGTTGATGTCGATTGGCCCAGACGGGACGGCATCGACCATGACCTACGATCGTCTGGTGCTTGCCACCGGCAGTCGCTTGTTTACGCCCGCCATTCCGGGTCTTAGCGAGCACAGCTTCAACGTCGACCAGATCGCCGACGCAGCCAAGCTCGAAGCCCACATCAAGACTCTCGCCAGTCTGCCTGAGACGCCGGCGCGCAACACCGTGGTCGTGGCCGGTGGTGGATTCACCGGCATCGAGACGGCGACCGAAATGCCGGCGCGCCTGCGCGCGGTGCTGGGCGACAACACGAACGTCAACGTGATCATCGTCGAACAGGCTGACAGTATCGGCCCTGATCTCGGTCCCGGGCCGCGCCCCGTGATCACGCAGGCACTCGAGGAACTCGGCGTGACATGGCGCGTAGGCGCGGCAGTGACGGAAATCGATGCAGATGGCCTGAGGACTTCCACCGGCGAGCGCATCGACAGCAAGACAGTCATCTGGACGGCGGGTGCACGCGCCAGTGCCCTCACCGAACAGATTCCTGCCGAGCGCGATCGCTTTGGCCGACTGCATGTCGACCGCGATTTGCGCGTGATCGGCCTCGATAACGTCTTCGCCACCGGTGATGTCGCGTACGCTGCAACCGACGACGAAGGCCATCACGCCTTGATGTCTTGCCAGCATGCCATGAACCTTGGCCGATATGCAGGCCATAACGTCGCCGCAGATCTGCTGGGCCTCTCCGCCATTCCGTACACTCAGACAAGGTACGTGACATGTCTCGATCTGGGTCCCTGGGGCGCCGTCTACACCGAGGGCTGGGATCGCGTGGTCAAGCTCGCAGGTGCAGAAGCCAAGCAGCTCAAGCACAAGATCAACACCGAGTGGATTTATCCGCCCCGCGCCAATCGCGCCGAAGCTCTCGCGGCCGCGGATCCACGGCGGATTGTCGTTGCTTAACCACACCTCGATCAAACAGGAGATGCATCTATGACCAATTGGAAACTAATGCAGATCGCAGCGAGAACGTTGCTCCTTGCCACGTTGAACGGAAGCGCGGCCTTGGCGGCAGAGGCGGTCAAGCCGGCCTTCAACCAGCAGATCTCGAATATCCCCGGCAAAAGCATTGTTGCAGTGACCGTCGATTATGCGCCCGGTGGCAAAACACCGGCCCATCACCATGCACGCTCTGCATTCGTGACGGCTTATGTGTTGTCCGGCGCGATCCGCAGCCAGGTGGACGATGGCCCGGTGGAGGTGTTTCATGTGGGCGAAAGCTGGTCGGAGAAACCTGGCGCGCGCCATACCGTGAGCGAGAATGCCAGCGCCACCGAACCGGCAAAACTGCTGGCTATTTTTGTCGTGGACACGAACGATACCGAACTGACGACCATCGACAAACACTGAAACGGCAAGGATCATGTGATCCTGCGGTAAGTTCATTCTGATCAGACCCGCAGGATCATATACTCTTATATGACAGGAGTTCTAAATGGCTCCAGGTTCTCACGAAGGCTCCAATTCGCGTCACCGCGTCGTCGTTGTCGGAGCGGGCTTTGGCGGCCTGGAAACGGTGTATCGTCTCGCCGGAGCGCCTGCGGACATCACACTGATTGACCGGCGCAATCATCACCTGTTCCAGCCCCTGCTCTATCAGGTTGCTACGGCGTCGCTCGCAACCTCGGAAATTGCGTGGCCGATCCGGCATCTGCTCCGTGACCGTCCCGAGGTCACCACCCTGCTCGCGACTGTAACAGGCCTGGATGCCGATACGCATCGCGTCCTGCTCGATGACGGCAACACCCTGCCCTACGACACGCTGGTGCTCGCCACCGGGGTGCGGCACGCCTATTTCGGGCACGACGAATGGGAACCGTTCGCGCCGGGTCTCAAGACGCTTGAGGACGCCACAACAATCCGCCGCCGCATCCTGTACGCTTTCGAGCGGGCGGAGCGCGAGAGCGATCCACAGCGACGCGCGGCCCTGCTGACGTTCGTCATCGTCGGCGCCGGCCCGACCGGCGTGGAACTCGCGGGAACGATCGCGGAGTTGGCGCGCATAACTCTGCCACCCGACTTTCGCAATATCGACACCAGGACAGCGCGGGTCGTTCTGGTTGAAGCCGGCCCCCGTGTGCTCGCCGGTTTCGCTGAAGATTTGTCGGCCTACGCGCAACGCTCGCTTGAAGACGTCGGTGTCGAGGTCGTGCTCAATCAGGCCGTCTCTGAATGTACCGCCGACGGCGTGGTTTGTGGCGGCAAAAATCTGAACTCCAAAACCATCATCTGGGCTGCCGGTGTGAGAGCATCCCCTGCTGCTGAGTGGCTCGGCGTGCCGCTCGACCGCGCAGGACGCGTGATCGTGAATCCCGACCTGACGGTGCCCGGACATCCGGAGATCTTCGCTGTCGGCGATACGGTGACAATCGCGGATCCGGAGGGAAAGCCGGTGCCCGGCATTGCGCCCGCAGCCAAGCAACAGGGACGCTATGTGGCTGACGTCATCAAGGCGCGTCTGCGGGGAGATCCAACGCCCCCTCCCTTCCGCTACAAACACGACGGCAGTCTGGCCCAGATCGGAAAGCGGCGCGCGGTAATCGACTTCGGCTGGATCAAGCTGCGCGGCGCGCTGGCATGGTGGATATGGGGCATCGCCCACATCTATTTCCTCATCGGCGTGCGCAACCGGCTCAGCGTCGCCATCAGTTGGTGGTGGATCTACACTCGCGACCAGCGCAGCGCGCGCCTGATCACGCAGGGACGCAGCGTCATTGAGCCCAAGAAATCGGACTGAGATCCAGAATCAGACGATTACTTGTGATCGAGATGCCACGCGCCGTTCCAGTCGTGCGCCGGCGGATCGACTTGAAACTGACTGACGCGCGCCGCGAGGGTCATCGCCGGTCCGTCTCCCGGAACGGCTTCCAGCGCGGCATTGAAAGCGTTGCTTGCTTCTTCCCATTTTCGCGCACGGTAGGCAGCGAGCCCTTCGGAATAACGTGTCCGCAGCAAAAGCTGTTCCGGTGTGAGTTCGCCTTTGCGGCCCATGATCTCGAACACCACCTGCGGGATGGTCTGGCCGACCAGCACCACCTCATCGATTTCGCGTGCCTCGATCGTGTCGCCAGCCGCAAGGATGGTCGCTTTCGAGACCAGGGAACGGCTGCCGTAGATCTTGTTGGCGGCTTCGAGACGAGACGCGAGGTTCACCGTGTCGCCCATCACCGTGTAGCTCATCATGAACTCGGAGCCGATGCTGCCGACCACCACCTCACCGGTCGCGATGCCGATGCGCAGATCGCATTGATTAGGCACCTGGCGCACGCCGAGCAGTTCGGGGATTTCCGCTCGTAAGGCCCCGATGCGATCGATCATGTCGAGCGCGGCCAGGCACGCCAGCTGCGCCTGCTCGCGGTCTTCGGTAAATGGAGGGCCCCAATAGGCCATGACGGCGTCGCCGATGTACTTGTCGATGATTCCCCGGTGATTGCGGATCGGGCCGGTTATCGTCGACAGGTAGTGGTTCATCACCTTGACGAGCCCCTGCGGCGTCATCCCCTCACTCAGGCTCGTGAAGCCCTTCATGTCGCAGAACAACACCGTCATGACGCGGCGCTGCCCCTCGGCAGCCGTCAGTGCCGGACGATCGATCAACCCCTTCACCACCTGCGGATCGATGTATTTTCCGAACGTCTCGCGGATGCGCTCGTTGCTCCGCAACTGCTCGACCATGCGATTGAACGCGCCTGTCAGCTGGCCGATCTCATCGCTCGTTGTGATGCTGATTGATCCGTCGAGGTGCCCCGCTTCCACAGCGCGGGTGCCCTCCAGCAACCGCCGGACCGGCCGTGTGATTCCGGTGCTGACGAGAATTGCAACCACCAACCCAAGGATCGCAGCAAGCGCCGTCAGGATTGCGGACACCAAGATCGCCTGTTGCTGATGCCGCATGGTCACAAGGGCATCCCCGCGAACCTGCGCCAGCATATCGGTCCGGATGGATTCTACTTTTGCATTGAAATCATCGCGAAGCGCATCGATCTGGACGAGCCTTTGTCTTAGTTCCTGGAAATCCTTGTTTTCAACGAGCAGAAAAAGTCGTTGGCTTTCTTCGTTGAGGTAGCGGCGAATATCATTGTTCGCGGACTCGATCCGGCTCTCAATTCGCGCCAGCATCGCGTTGTCCGCCTCAGTGGACGTGTCTTCGATGATCGCGTTGATGAGCGCTCGCGCCTCGGTCGCCTCCTGCCCGACTTGCAAGGCCCTTGGCTTCGAAGATTTTCTTTCGCTCCGAATAGGCGGCATCATCGGAGGGCGACTGCATTTTCGCGATGACCATCTGGCGAAGCGCCAGCGCCTGCTCCAGCGAACGAACGTGCATACGTGCCAGATGACCGTAGGCTTGAACGTACTTGGTTGACAGTTCATCAAGGTAATTGGCAACTCGGGCCGACATCACCATCGACAAGACCGATGTGATCGCCATGAGGATGATCAATCCTACGGCGATACCGACGATTTGCCTCCTGATGGACTGGCGGATCATTGGTCAGCGCCTTTGACGTCTGAGAGACGCTCACAGCAGGAATTCCCTTCGTGATGAAGAAATTTTCGCGGAATCCTGCAGATCAAATATGCACGGTCGAACGCGACCACCCAACTATAAAATCAACACTTACGCAGCCGCGGCGACCACACGGTTACGGCCGTCGTTCTTGGCGCGATACAGCGCCTGATCCGCCCGCTTGAGAACATCGGTGATCGCCTCGCCCTTGGTTTCCAGGGTGGCGATGCCGATGGAGATCGTCACTTCGAGCCGCTTGGCGCCTTTCTCGATCGAGAAGGGTTCACCGGCGATGGAACGGCGCAGACGCTCGGCCACCATGCCCGCCACGTGCAGATCCGTCTCCGGCATGACGATGACGAATTCTTCGCCGCCGTAACGGCAGGCGAGATCGATTCCGCGGATCGACTTGCGAATGCGGACCGCGAATTCGCGCAGCACGTCGTCGCCGGCGTCGTGGCCATACCTGTCGTTGATCGACTTGAAGTAGTCGATATCGAGCATCATCAATGCCAAAGGCTTCGCGCGCTGCGCGGCCTGCTCCGCCAGCGTGGCAAGATGGGTTTCCATGTAACGGCGGTTGTGCAGTCCCGTGAGCGCATCCGTGATCGCCATCTCGATCGAATTCTGCACGTTGTCGCGCAGATGATCGGTGTAGCGGCGTTTGCGGATCTGCGTGCGCGCGCGGGCAAGCAATTCGTTCTTGTCGACGGGGCGCAGCAGATAGTCGTTCACGCCGATTTCGAGACCGCGCAGCAGCCGGGAATTGTTGTCGGCATCCGCAATGGCGAGGATCGGCACGCTGCGTGTACGCTCCAGCGAACGCGCCTGGCTGCACAGCCGCAGGCCGTCGAAGTTCTCGAGGCCCAGCGACACGATCAGAAGGTCGTAATTGCCCTCGGCGGCGTGAAACAATGCCTCGGCCGGATTTGGCTCAACGTCGACACTATGTTCCGACGCCAACACAGGGGCCAGCCGTTCGTAGGACGACGGCCGGTCGTCCACCAAAAGGACGCGGCCACCGACGCCCGTATCGGCGATAGCCTCACGTTCCGGGGCCTGCACGCCGATCTCATGCGACGTGATCGCGCGCATGCGCAATTCGTCGGTCATCATCTTGAGACGCGTCAGGGACCGCACACGAGCGATCATGACCACGTCTGACACAGGCTTGGTCAGGAAATCATCAGCGCCCGCATCAAGCCCACGCACGCGATCTGACGGGCTGTCGAGCGCGGTCACCATGACCACCGGGATGAAATGGGTCTTCGGATTCGATTTCAGACGGCGGCAAACCTCAAAGCCGTCAATGTCCGGCATCATGACATCGAGAAGCACGATGTCGCATTCCGCCCGTTCGCAAATCTCAAGCGCCTGCGTTCCGCAATTCGCGGTGACGACGTCGAAATATTCAGCCGACAGACGCGCCTCGAGCAATTTAACGTTCGCGAGAACGTCATCGACGACCAGAACACGGGCGGACATCGAATTCTCCTAACCGATAAACCGTCGAACGGTCTCGATAAATTTGCCAACCGAAATCGGTTTGGACAGATAGGCCTCGCACCCGCCCTCGCGGATACGCTCTTCGTCGCCCTTCATGGCAAACGCCGTCACAGCGACCACCGGAATGGAGCGCAGTTCAGCATCCGCCTTGATCGCGCGTGTGACATCGAGGCCGGAAATCTCGGGAAGCTGAATATCCATAAGGATCAGATCGGGGCGATGCGCACGCGCGAGGCCCACCGCTTCAACGCCGTTGCGTGTGCCGACCGTCGCATATCCATGGGCCTCCAGCAGATCGCGAAAGAGCTTCATATTGAGCTCGTTGTCCTCCACGATCAGGACGGTTTTCGCCATCCTGCCCTCCAATCCCCAAAAATGCCCGTAAGCGCTAAAATCGATAGAATTCGCCACGCCGTGATGACTCGGGCATGATGGCTTAAAATAGAGACCAGAAGTTACGGAAAGGCAAACACCGGCGATGAGAAAGGGCTCCACAAACCCTCAGGAAGTGGCTGAAATCGTGGCGATTCAGGCGCTTTCCTTCCTTGCGTCAGATCCCGAGCGGCTGGCGACGTTTCTGAGCGAGAGCGGCATTGGTCCACAGACCTTGCGGGCGTCCGCATCCGATCCAAAGTTCCTCGCAGGCGTACTCGACTTCATCATGCGTGACGATGCGACAGTGCAGGCCTTCGCCAATACATCCCAACTGACGCCGCAGGCCATCGCCAACGCGCGCGAAGTGCTTGAACCGCGCTGGGAGTGAAATGTCTTGAGCGACCGCCCCACAGGGAGTTCGCAGGGGTTCTGCCGTGACTGTCTGTCCGACGTCGCGACAAAATCCATGCGCTGCACTGCCTGCGGTTCTCCCCGCCTCGTCCGGCACCGCGCGCTGGGAGCGCTCAGTCTCGCCCACATCGATTGTGACGCGTTCTATGCCACCGTCGAGAAGCGTGACAATCCGGACATCGCCGACAAGCCGGTCATCATCGGCGGCGGCAAGCGCGGCGTGGTCTCCGCAGCCTGCTACATCGCGCGCACCTACGGCGTGCGCTCGGCGATGCCGATGTTCAAGGCGCTCGACCTCTGCCCTTCCGCCGTCGTGGTGCCGCCCAACATGGCCAAGTACGTCCACGTCGGTCGCGAGGTCCGCCAGGCGATGCTGACATTGACGCCGCTGGTTGAGCCACTGTCTATCGATGAGGCATTCCTCGATCTCAGCGGCACCGAGCTTCTGCACGGCATGATTCCCGCGAAAGTGCTGGCGCGATTCGCCACACAGGTGGAACGCGATATCGGCATCACCATCTCGGTCGGCCTGTCGGTGAATAAATTTCTCGCCAAGATGGCCTCGGATCTCGACAAGCCGCGCGGCTTCGCAGCCATTGATCCCGAGGAAGCGATCACCTTGATGGCCGACAAACCGGTCGGGTTCATTTACGGCGTCGGCCCCGCTTCGCAGGAAAAGCTGTCACAACGCGGCTTCCGGCTGATCAAGGATTTGCAACGCGCAGACGAAACCGACCTGATGAAGCAATTCGGCCCCGAAGGACGGCGGCTGTGGCGACTCGCGCGCGGGATGGATGAGCGCAAGGTCGTGCCGGACCGTGGCGCGAAAACGATTTCCAACGAGACCACCCTGGAAAACGACGTGCGCGATTTCGCCACGCTGGAGAAAATCCTGTGGCGGCTCTGTGAAAAGGTATCATCGCGCCTGAAAGGCAGCGATCTTTCCGGCTCGACCATCACGCTGAAGCTCAAGACGGCGGACTTCAGACAACGCACCCGCTCTCAGTCGATTCAGGTTCCCACGCAACTGGCCAGCCGCATCTTCGGCACGGTACGCGAAATGCTGAGCCGCGAAATCGACGGCACCGCTTTCCGGCTGATTGGGGCCGGCGTCAGCGCGTTGAAACCGGGAGCCGAAGCGGACGATCAGGACCTGCTGGATCGCCGCTCCGCGCATGCCGAACGGGCCATGGACCACGTTCGCAAGAAATTCGGCAACGCAGCCGTGATGCGCGGCATTGCATATGAGGGACCGGTGAAAGCGGAATAAGGCTCTCACCCCTCACTTACACGGCTTGCTTTCCTTGACATCGATCTTGTCCATCGCACCGGCGATCACGAAGTCGTTGTAGTCCAGCGTCAGCGCGCGGGAGACCCCGTCCTCGTAGAGCTCAAACGACATGGCGTACACTGGGGTCTGTTCACCCGCCTCGGGCTTCGTCGCACGGTCGTAATAGCTGATCGTCACCGGCCAACGCGTCAGCGACTTGAACGTCTCGTTATTGGTCGTGGCATCCGGTACTGCAGGTGCCTTGCTGCCGGAGATCGGCTGCCCGATGACCGTGAGCGTGTTGTAGACTTTCTCCCCGTTGTCCGATCCGTCATAGACCACGAGCTCGAGCAGCGATTTCCCCTCGCGTGCAGCGTCAATAATCAGCTTCACCTGTTCGGTGGGGAACACGGCGTTCTCGACGGTGAAGGTCTTCGCCTGGGGCTGCTTCAACTTCACCGTGACGGTCTTGCCGCTGCGCTCCGCCACGCCATCCACGGAGGTCGTATCGCCTTCGTTCATGCGGGTTTCGACCTTGAAACGATAGCTCTTGCCCTCGCTGTCTTCCCAACTGGTCGAACGCAGGTCGCTCAGCGTGGTCTTGTTCTCACCTGTCTCGAGCTGAGACACCTGCCGGAATTCCGTGGTGTAGCCCTCGCACGCGGTGCCGGCAAAATTGTACAAGATGCGCCCGCGCGCGCTGTTGATGGTGGCATTGCCGCGCGTCTTTTTCAGGCTCAATTCGTACACCGCCTGATGCGCCAGGAACGAAACATTGGGACCGGCGTGAGCCTGACCGCGACCGATACCCGGCGCGAGCATTATGACGGACACAATTACCGGCAAACCAACTGCTGAAATTCCGCGCGCGCGACGCATGGCGTCTCCTTAAAGGTAAGATTCGAAACAATAATAGCCGCAACATTGCGCCGCAACCGGGGCAAATCGGGCCAAAGCAATCCTGTCAGCCCTGAAAACGACTGCGGCTGCAAGCTTGCATGTGCCAGCACGATGGGCGAAATATGGCACCCCGATCCACAATCGGCGCGAAACCGACAAACTTCGGTCGGGCGAAACATTTCAAAGCATTGAGGACAGACATGGCGGGAACGATCGAGCAGAAATTGAGCACGCTGGGCATCACATTGCATGAGCCCAACGCCCCGGTTGCGAACTACGTGGGATTTGTCCGCACTGGAAATCTGCTGTTTGTCTCTGGCCAGGTTTGCAACAGCCCCGAAGGCAAGCTCATCGCCAAGGGCAAGCTCGGCGCCGGCGTGACGATGGAGCAAGGTGTCGCTGCGGCACGTGGCTGCGCAGTCAATTTGCTCGCGCAAGTGAAGATGGCGCTCGGTGACCTCGACAAGGTGGTCCGCGTGGTGCGCCTCGGTGGCTTCGTCAATGCGACTCCGGATTTCCTTGATGGACCGAAAGTGCTCAACGGCGCGTCGGATCTGATGGTCGCTGTGTTCGGCGACAAGGGCCGTCATGCGCGTACCACGGTCGGCGTTGCGGCCCTTCCCTCCGATGCCGCAGTTGAAGTCGAAGCCGTCTTCGAGGTTTCCTAACTCCGATGGCATCACGAGCGCCAGATTGGTTGACCGCGCGGCCAGTTGCCCATCGCGGCCTGCATGATCGCGCGCAAGGTATCATCGAGAACATGCCGTCGGCGATCGATGCCGCGATCGCCGGCAATTTCGCCATTGAGGTCGACCTGCAGCTCTCTGCGGACGGCGAAGCCATGGTGCATCACGATTATGAGCTTGGCCGCCTGACCCAGGGCAGCGGCGAATTGCTGTCGCTCACCGCGGACGAGCTCAAGCAGGTGGCGTTCAAGCATACGCCCGAACGCATGATGACACTCGGCGACCTCTGCGAACGCGTCGACGGACGCGTGCCTCTGGTGCTGGAAGTGAAGAGCCGGTTCGACGGCGACCGCAAGCTGGTTGCCCGCATGGCGCAGGTGCTGGAATCCTACCGTAACCCAGTGGTGGCGATGTCGTTCGATCCCGATCAGGTGATGGCAATCCGCGAGCTGCTGCCCTACCTGCCGCGCGGCATCGTCGCCGAACGTCATTACGAGGAGGGCGAATGGAAGCGGCTTCCTCCCGACAAGGTGCGCGGAATGATGGGCTTGCGTCACGCGTTCCAAACGCGTCCGCATTTTGTCGCCTATTGGGTCAATGACCTGCCCGCCCCGGCCCCATGGATCGCACGCAACGTCTTTGGCTGCGCCCTGCTGACGTGGACAGTGCGAACACCGGAACAACGGACCCGCGCGGCCCGACATGCCGATCAGATGATCTTTGAAGGTTTCGTGCCGTAGGTGTGAGCCGCAAACGCGATGCCAGACACTTGAAGTCACACACATAAGCGACGATCTATAGTACTGAACGTTTTTGCGTTTCCCACGGTCACGGTGCCCCTGCCCTTTGACGGATTCCTGCGACATCACCCTCGAAGCGGTATCTTCGATCGGCCAAATTGCGGCGGCCGAATGGGACGCGTGCGCCAACCCCGGCCGCAAGAACTCCACCGATGCCGACGCGGCAAAGAGCGCTGAAGACACTCCATATAACCCGTTCATTTCACATGCTTTTTTCTCGGCCCTCGAAGTGTCCGGTTCGGCAGCCGCCCGCACGGGCTGGGGTGCCCGCCATCTGGTGGCGCGAATGGCTGGCCGGGCCGTCGGCGTTGTTCCGTGCTATTTGAAGAACCACTCGCAAGGCGAGTACGTGTTCGATCACGGCTGGGCTGATGCCTACGAACGGGCCGGCGGCAGCTATTACCCGAAACTGCAAGCCACTGTCCCGTTCACGCCTGCTACCGGGCGGCGTTTGCTGGTGCGCGACGGCGTCGATCAGGCTCGCGTCCGTAAAGCGCTGGCGGGCGGACTGATTGGCCTGTGCGACGCGGTGCAAGCTTCGTCTGTCCATATGACATTCGCGCCCGAAGACGAATGGGCGTTTCTCGCCGAGCACGGCTTCCTGCAACGCACCGACCGGCAGTTTCATTGGCGCAACGAGGGCTACGGCACGTTTGACGACTTCCTCGGCACGATGGCATCGCGACACCGCAAGGCCATCCGCCGAGAACGGCGCGATGCGCTGGCGAACGGTATCACCATCCATCACCTGACCGGCCCGGACATCACGCCGGAAGCATGGGACGCGTTCTTCGAGTTCTACATGGAGACCGGCTCACGCAAATGGGGCCGTCCCTACCTGACGCGGGCGTTCTACACGCAGGTCGGTGAAACCATGGCTGACGACGTGCTGCTGGTGATGGCGAAGCGGGACGGACAATGGATCGCAGGTGCGATCAACTTCATCGGTTCGGACACACTGTTCGGCCGCCACTGGGGCGCGATCGAGCATCATCCGTTTCTGCATTTCGAGGTCTGCTATTATCAGGCCATCGATTTCGCGATCCAGCGTGGCCTGAAGCGCGTCGAAGCCGGAGCACAGGGCGAACACAAGATCGCGCGCGGTTACCTGCCGCAGACCACCTACTCCGCACACTACATCGCCGATCCCGCGTTGCGCCGTGCCGTCCGCGACTATCTCAAGCACGAGCGGCTCTATGTGGAGGAAGCCGTCGAAGATCTCACCGACGCCGGCCCCTTCCGGAAAACCGAAACAGACGAGTGACGCGGCAACATCGCCGCGCCGGCGGACGTTGCGAGACAGCATTGTCGGTTATCCACCGCACGCTTAATCTGGCGACTCGTTTCACCCGCTTCCGGCGAGTATTCACAGAGCAGCACCTTGGGATCGATGTCCGAGCAAGCGAATACATTCTGGACGCGCCGGGGGCCTGAGCTGCGCCAAACCCTCCGGGTGACCGTGGCGGCCGCCGCGGCGTTCGTCGCGTATAAGCTTCTCAATCTGCAGCAAGGTTACTGGGCGATCTTTACCGTCCTGATCGTCATGCAGGGTTCGATCGGCGGAACGCTCGGCGCTGCGACAGAGCGCATGATCGGAACGTTTGCGGGCGCCATTCTCGGCGGAATTGCCGCGGCTCTTCACGACGAAAGCTCATTCAAGCTCGGCACGGCTCTGATCATTGTCACCGGGCTCGGAGTCTGGGGCGCATCCCTGCGCCCGCAGTTGAAGGTCGCGCCTGTCACCGCAGCGATCATGCTGCTCAGTGCTCCGCCCGGTGTTCCAGTGCACACTTTCGTGCTCGACCGGATCATCGAGATCGCGTTGGGCGGCGCCATCGGGGTGCTGGCGACCGTCTTCATCTTCCCTGCCCGCTCCCACGGCGTGGTAATCACCCGTTCCGTCGCTGTGCTCCAGCGTATCCAGAACTTGCTGCTGTCAGAGGCCGGTGCCATCGAGCGTGGTGAAGCGCTCCCGCCATCCAACGAACATCCCAATCTTCGAGAGGCACTGACATCCGTAGAAGAGGCGATGAAGGACGCTGATCGCGAACGTGCATCGCGTCTTGCCACTCACACCATTCCGGCGTCCATTCCGAGGACGCTATGGAGAATCCGCAACGATCTCGTCCATATCGGAAGCGTGTTGAACAAACCGCTGCCCGAGGCCGTCCTGACCAGCCTCGCACCTGCGGCGATAAACCTGCTTCGCGCCGAAGCCGCATTCGTCGGCCACTGTGCAACCGGACTGAGCGAAGTCTCCGTGGTCACCCGCGACGGCGTCTCCGACGCCTACGCGACCTTCACCGCAGCATTCGACAAATTGCGCCAGACGGGCATCACCCGGACGCTGGATTTCGATGCCGCCGGCCGCGTCTTCGGTCTGGCCTTCACATTGGAGCGGCTGCACCACGATCTCGGCGACCTCGCCGACCGGATCGATGAAATTGCGAAAGGCGAACCGGAACGCACAGCGGCAGCGGCTTTGTGACATTTCTGGTCACGACAAGGCGGCTTGACCCGCCTGCCAGAGGCGGCGATTGTCCCGCCGTTCAAATGTGAGAGCGCCGATGACCGCATACGATACCAACAACATTTTCGCCAAGATCCTGCGCGGCGAACTACCGTGCCAGAAAGTCTATGAGGACGAACATACCCTCGCCTTTCTGGACATCATGCCGCGGTCGCCGGGCCACACGCTGGTGATCCCGAAAGCACCGGCCCGCAATATCCTCGACATCAAGCCGGACGATCTCGCGCATGTCGTACGCGTCGCTCAGAAGATCGCAATTGCCGGCAAGAAGGCGTTCCAGGCTGATGGCATCACGCTGCAGCAGTTCAGCGAAGCTGCCGGCGGTCAGGTGGTGTTCCATCTTCATATGCACGTCATGCCGCGCGTCGACGGCGTCGCATTGCTGCCGCCGGCAACCCGCAAGGAAGACATCAAGGTGCTGGAAGATCACGCCACGCGCCTGATCGCGGCGCTGGCGTCGTCCTAGAGCATATTCGGTTCTGATTGCATCAGAACCGAAGCTCTCAATTCTTGTTTTGACGCGCTTTCTTCACGCGAATGAGTGGAGCGGATTTGACGTTCGCACCCTGCTTGCCGCGAGGTTGTAATGCGAACGTCAAAACCTAAAGCTCCACTCAAATCATAGATTTGCTAGTGGTCCTTTGATTTGAACGTTCGCAACAGTGCTTGCTGAGACAGGATGCGAACGTTCAAATCGGACCACTAGGTGCCACTTCGCTCGAAAACGCTATCAGTCGATCGAGATATTTCGCGCCTTGATGATGCGCGTCCAGCGATCACGATCATCGTCGATGAATTTCGTGATCGCTTCCGGACCTTGCGGCCGGTAGACGACGTATCCAATCTTCTCCAGCGACGCACGGAACGCCTGATCGTTCAGCGCACGGTTCAAGCTGGCGGTCAGCATCTGGGCGATATCGTCCGGCAGCTTCGCCGGTGCCGAGATTCCATACCAGACGATCACACGGTAGCCGGGGATAGCCGCTTTCGGCGATTGTCGGCACGTCAGGCAGATCCGCGAAGCGTTCGGGCGTCGTCACGCCCAGCGGCCGCAGCGCGCCGGATTTGATGTGAGGCAGCGATGTGCTGATGGTGTCGAACATTACGTCGATCTGCCCCGACAGCAGATCCGTCAGCGCAGGCGCCACGCCTTTGTAAGGCACGTGAGTCATCTCAACGCCCGCCTCATGCTTGAACATTTCGGCTGCGAGATGCAGCGTACTGCCAATGCCTGACGATCCGTAATTGATCTTGCCGGGATTCTTCTTGGCGTAATCGACGAACTCGGCGACGGTCTTGACCGGGATCTTGGGATTGACCTCCATGATCACCGGCACCTGCGTGATCAGGGAGAGCATCCGGAAGTCCTTGATCGCGTCGTATGGCAGCTTTTTGTAGAGGATCGGATTGAGCATGACGATCGAGCCGGACGCCACGAACAGCGTGTAGCCGTCTGCATCGGAATGGGCGACAGTTTCAGCGCCGATCGCGCCCTGTGCGCCCGGCTTGTTCTCGACCACGATCGACTGCTTCAGGTCCCTGGACAGGAATTCCGCAACTGCACGCCCGAGAATATCCGTTGGGCCACCTGCGGCATAAGGCACGACAAGCTTGACGGGACGTGTTGGATACTCTGCCGCCAGCGGATAATCGACAGTGATAACAACTGCCAAAGCAGTCACCACAAACCACCGGGCAAACGCCCGGCACCATGATATTTGCACGCTTCTCTCCCGATATTTTATTTTGTTGGAGAGAGGCTAGCCAATATTTTTGCTCGTGTCCCGAACCAAAGTTCGCCTCATTGTGCAGCGCGCTTCCTAGCGAACTTTGGATTCGAGAGGACACGAGTAAACCTATGATTCTAGTGTGGTTTAGGTTCAGAAGTTCGCTGGAAGGACTCGCGGAAAAATGAAGCGAACTTCTGAACCTCCACACCAGGCGATAGCGGCTTTAAGCCATCAACCCAGCCACCATTTTCCTGCAAGCACGACGATCTCGCCTGCGACAACGCCTGCGAAAACCGATTTGCGCATTGCGATGTAGACGACGAACCCGGCCACGATCGCGCCATAGCGCACCATGCCCGGCACCGTCGCCAGCGCGCCCGGCGGGGCAATGAGAATCTGCGCAATGACACCAGCCAAAATGGCTGCGGCAACCGCCCTCACCCAGACGAGAAGTCTCGGAACTCTCGTCGATCCCGCCGCCGATCAGCAAACCCAAGCACGCGCCAGATTTCATTCGACAGAAAGCCAGCCACCAGCAGCAGCGCGATCGCCTGAGGACTGCCAAACAGCTCACTCATGCGACGCGCTTCCGCCAGCAGATGAACGCCGAAGGCAATGCTGCCGGCGGTCACCCCGAGATCAGGATATCGACGCCGGTCTGCATCATCGACACCAGCGGATACAGGGCGAGCCCCAGCGCCAGCGCGAGCTTGTCCACGAGCTTGTGCGCGTTGCGCGCGGTCGAGAGCAGAAAGGTCAGCGGCGTCAGCGCCAGCACGACGGCGGCAAGGATCGGCGGCAGGTTCGCCGCCAGACCATAGCCCAGTCCGGTCGCGATCATGCTCAGCGCCACGAGCGTAAGACCGAGTCCATTGATGAATGAGATGCGCCGGTCGCGCGGAACGTGTGGCAGCAGACGGAAAGCTTTCCACCCAGACAGTGACCGCCACAAGATGCGCAGACAGCGACCGAGTGGCGCATCTTCGTCTTCGGCGAGCGCAACATCGGCAGCACGGACACAACCATCGGCAGCAGCCGAATCGCGCTCAGGGTCACGGCGAGCGCGGATTCGAGCAGCGTGGCTCCCGCATGCGAGGTCGAAATCAAGATGACCTGCGCAGGTCCCGCCCACACCGAGCAGCGTGCTGGCCAAGTGCCCATCCCAACGTGAAACCGGAATCGTGCGCGAAGGCGCCGATTCCGATGAACGTGCCGAACAGCACCAGTGCAAGGAACCGACGACATCGCCGATCGTACGCCGAGGACAAATGCGCCGGACACGCTGTGCCAACGGGAAGAATCGAGTGGAGGAAGTGCCAAGGAGCAAAAACCGGATGAATCGAATGGTCTATGACGCGGCTGAATGATCCCGCCGTCAAGGGACGCGAGCCGCTATTTGCGCGACACAGTCCACCTGCGAATGCAGGGCTGAGGCCTCGCGAGCGAGCATGCCCTCAATGCAGGAAGTTATTAAACGGATGGCTCGCGCGCCGATGGACACATCGTTGCGCAAACGCACAACACAAGCAGCCCACAGCCGATCAATACGAATGTCATGTCCCCGCTCCAACGCCTGCATGATCCCGATACGCGCAGGTGTGAACAGGTGATTGGAAAAGGGTTGCGTAAAACTTAATGAAAATCAGGCCGCAAGTTGTCCGCGATCAAATTAGGATTTCATTGACGATAACGCCGCGTGTGCGATGGCGAGAAATGCCTAATTTTATTGGCTTTCTCGAATCCAGTGCGGAACCTCCCGCGTTAACCGTCGCGCGAGATTCGAAGCCGGTGTGTCGTCGCTGCTCAGCCGCGCCCGTTCTTGAGCACGATGCAGGCCTGTCCTGCCCGCTTGATCTGGCTGCAGAGATCGTTCGCCGCGGGCCGCGTATCCGCTCCGATCCTCACCTGAAAGAACGGCCGCGTGCCGCGGCTGCGGAAGATCGAACTGATGAGGGTCGGATCGCGATCACCGATGATCGAGCTGAGATGCTTCATCGAGCGTGCGTACATCGCCAGCGCATTGTCGCGCGAGAAGCCTGCCGCAAGCTGCACGCCCCACGGCATGGCAGCGCCCAGCACCACGCGATGTTCAAGCTCGGCGACAAACGGATTTGGCGCAGTCTTCAGCATAGCCATCAACTCGCGGCAGCCCGCGGGACGCGCACGCTCTTTCACAATGCCATTTTGTCCGGCGGCCGCCCATTGATCCACCGTCGATCCGGTGATCGCATAAACATAGTTGCGCGTCTCAGAGGGCATATATCCCGTCCCCCCGATCCATTCCTGCACGCGACGGGGTCCGGCATTGTAGGCGGCAGCTGCGAGCCCAAGATTGCCGAATTGCTCTTTCAACTCCGCGAGAAATTCAGCTGACTTCGGTAGTGCCTGCACCGGATCAAACGGATCCAGCAGACGCCGTTCGTTCGCGGTGCCCGGCATGAACTGAGCCACACCCTGCGCACGCTGGCCGTTGCGCGTCATCGGCCCACGGCATCGGGCTGGAAGCGGCTCTCCTGCCAGATGACACGCGCAAAGAACTCCAGCGGCAATCCATTCGCAGAGGCCGCCGACTCAATCATCAGGCACATGGCCTCACGCGTATCGGTGTCCTTCGCATCTTTTGCAGGAGCCGGCAGTGGCGGAACCTCCGCGGCCGGCTTCGGCTCCTGCTTCGTCTCAGTTGCCGGCGCCGGCTCTGGGACGGGCGTTGCTGACTGGTTGTCAGGTGCAGGCTTGGATGGATCTGGTGTTGCATCGGCAGGTGGCGGAGAGACAACAGCAGCCGATGGCGCGGCGTCTTCTGCGTGCGCGATCGAAACGCTCATCGCAATTGCTGCAGCGACCGCAAGCCGTAGATGCCATGCTCATGGACCACCATCGTGTCATGGCCTCTTATCCTAGACGCCAATGGCGAAGAATGTGTGGGCGAAAAGCCGCGGACAATGCGCCGCAGTTAGGCTCGGGAAAAAGCTCCAATATCCGCAGCACTTGGCCGACTTTCCTGATCGAAATGGTCGAGCGGGATCGCGACCGCTTGCCGCACGATGCAAGCCCCGACACCGGCTCTGCATTTACCTTAACGACGTCTTTCCACCGCGTGTGCATGGCGCTGTTCCATCGGCCGAACTAAGGTTAGCGAATAATGAACGATCGGATTGAGTGACGTGATCATATCCAACGAATTGAATTCGCTGCCGGTGGATGCGACGCACGACGTTGCATCCACCGAACATGACGTCAGCCGGCCTGATGAGCATCTCGACGACGCTTGCTCAATCGAAGCCATGGATGCGGAAATTAAAGACGTATCCGCGGCTGATCTCAACGAGATCACTCCGGATCTTGCTCCGCAAACAAAACGCAAAGCGTCCGCCAGCTTCCGGCCAATCGTGCGCGGCGCGGTGAAGCCATTGATCGCCTTAATAACCGCGCAGTACGTCATCGTCACGGCGCTGACAGCTCTCGTCGCCATGACGGTGGTCCAGCATGCTTCGAATGTCATCAATGAGAAGTTTGCTGCAATCACCATGGCGCTAAAGCGTTTTTGATCTCGCTTATTTTCTCGGATCTAAAGAAAAGCCCGGCAATCTTGCGATTGCCGGGCTTTGATTTTCAACACATGAGGCAACTCAGACCTTCGCGAGCGGCTTGGCCGGTCCCTTCGGTCCATCGTCGCCTTTCGGCTTGCGCGAGGACGCACGCTTGCGCGTACCCGGCAGCTTCTCGGGCTTCGGCGTAACCGGACCTTCGACGAACTCGAAGCCGATCTTCTCCCTGTCCGCGACGGTCTCGTCCTTGACGAGCACGACCCGCACATGACCACCGCCCTTGAGCTTGCCGAACAACACCTCATCCGCGAGCGGCTTCTTGATGTGTTCCTGGATAACGCGCGCCATCGGCCGCGCACCCATTTGCTCGTCGTAGCCTTCCTTGATCAGCCAGGCCTTCGCAGGCTCGGACAATTCAATCGTCACGTCACGATCAGCAAGCTGCGCTTCGAGCTGCAGTACGAACTTCTCGACCACCATGCCGATCACATCGGTGCTGAGATGTCCGAACGACACGATGGCGTCGAGACGGTTGCGGAACTCCGGCGCGAACTGACGGTTGATCGCCTCGTGATCGTCGCCTTCCCGCTTGGAGCGGGTGAAGCCGAACGCCTGACGCGCCAGATCAGCGGCACCTGCATTGGTCGTCATGATCAGGATGACGTTGCGGAAGTTGACCTGCTTGCCGTTATGGTCGGTCAGCTTGCCGTGATCCATGATCTGCAACAGCACATTGTAGAGATCCGGATGCGCCTTCTCGATTTCGTCAAGCAACACGACGCAATGCGGATGCTGATCGACGCCATCGGTGAGCAAGCCGCCCTGATCGAACCCGACATAGCCCGGAGGCGCGCCGATCAGGCGCGACACCGTGTGACGCTCCATGTATTCCGACATGTCGAAGCGAATGAGTTCGACACCAAGCGAAGCAGCCAGTTGCTTGGCGACTTCGGTTTTGCCGACGCCGGTCGGACCGGAGAACAGATATGAGCCGATCGGCTTTTCAGGTTCGCGCAGGCCCGCCCGTGCGAGCTTGATCGAAGCCGACAACGCCTCGATGGCCTTGTCCTGTCCGAACACAGTCCGCTTCAGCGTTCCTTCAAGATGCTTCAGCACCTCGGCATCGTCCTTCGACACGGACTTCGGCGGAATACGCGCCATCGTCGCGATCGTGACTTCGATTTCCTTGATGCCGATGGTCTTCTTGCGCTTGTTCTCAGGCACCAGCATCTGCGCCGCACCGGATTCGTCGATCACGTCGATCGCCTTGTCCGGCAGCTTGCGGTCATGGATGTAGCGCGCCGAAAGATTCACCGCCGCCTCGATAGCGTCATTGGTGTATTTCAGCTTGTGGTAGTCCTCGAAATAAGGCTTGAGGCCTTTCAGGATACCGATCGCATCTTCCACCGACGGCTCGTTGACGTCGATCTTCTGGAACCGGCGCACCAGCGCACGATCCTTCTCGAAGTGCTGGCGATATTCCTTGTAGGTGGTCGAGCCCATGCAGCGAATGCCGCCCGAAGCCAGTGCAGGCTTCAGGAGATTCGACGCGTCCATGGCGCCACCGGAGGTGGCGCCCGGCGCCGATCACCGTGTGAATCTCGTCAATGAACAGGATCGCATTGGGATGCGCCTCCAGCTCCTTGATGACCTGCTTCAACCGCTCTTCGAAATCACCGCGATAGCGGGTGCCGGCCAGCAAGGTGCCCATATCGAGCGAGAACACGGTCGCTGCGGCAAGCACTTCCGGCACTTCGCTGTCCACGATGCGCTTGGCAAGGCCTTCTGCGATCGCGGTCTTGCCCACACCGGCTTCACCGACGAACAGCGGATTGTTCTTCTGGCGACGGCACAGCACCTGGATGGCGCGGTTGATTTCGGAATTGCGACCGATCACCGGATCAATCTTGCCGTCACGCGCCTTCTTGTTGAGGTTGACGCAATAGGTATCGAGCGCCTCCCCCTTCTTCTTGGAGTCATCGCCGCCCTTGGTATCGGCTTCTTCATCGACACCACGCACCGGCCGCGCCTCGGACACGCCGGGACGCTTGGCGATGCCATGGCTGATGTAGTTCACCGCGTCATAGCGGGTCATGTCCTGCTCCTGCAGGAAATAAGCCGCATGGCTTTCACGCTCCGCGAAGATCGCGATCAGCACGTTGGCGCCGGTCACTTCCTCGCGGCCCGAGGACTGCACGTGAATGACCGCGCGCTGGACCACGCGCTGGAACCCTGCCGTCGGCTTGGCGTCGTCCGAGCCGTCAGCGACGAGATTCTCAAATTCGGTTTCGAGGTAGTTGACCAGGCTGCCGCGCAGCTTGTCGAGATCGACGCTGCACGCACGCATCACAGCCGCAGCATCCGCGTCATCGATCAACGACAGCAACAGGTGTTCCAATGTCGCATACTGATGATGCCGCTCGTTTGCGATCGAAAGCGCGCGGTGCAGGGATTGTTCAAGGCTCTGAGAAAAAGTCGGCATTCGCGTCCCTTAATGGCCCCCGCCAATTCACTTTAGAACTTAACTCTCAAACTTAGATGGGTCGCTTTGCTGGCCAGTCAATCCGTCACTCGTTTCAACTGTCACCTGGCATAACCATTCGGGTTCCCGCACCCGTATCAACAAAGGCTACTTCTTTTCCATCACGCATTGCAAAGGATGTTGGTGCTTCCGCGCAAAATCCATGACCTGCGTCACTTTGGTCTCGGCAATTTCATACGTAAACACGCCGCACTCGCCGATCCCGTGGTGATGAACATGCAACATGATCTTCGTCGCGGCTTCAACGTCCTTGTGAAAGAACTTCTCCAGAACATGAACGACGAACTCCATCGGAGTGTAGTCATCGTTCAGGATCAAAACGCGGTAGAGGTTCGGACGTTTCGCTTTGGGCTTGACCTTGGTGATGACGGACGTGCCCGGACCGGCGGGTCCATCGGTCCGGTCATCGTCCTTGCTCATCCGCGGAACGAATCCCACGTGTTTTTCGCCTGGCATCTGACGTGCCACGACCGGTTCCAGGTATGAATGCGCGTCTAACATGGCTTGGAAGTCAAAATTCCCCAGAAAAAACGATCACCCGGGCACGGAGTACCGGCGGGATCACTTCACCAATATGGGTCGCCATCGGTCAGCCTGCAAGCGCACCAAGACCGCCGAAACAGTCTCGTCGGCAACCAGCCGCCCCACCCTTTTTGGTTAGCACCGCTGATGCAATCTGCACAAATTCGTTCTCGTCTCGTTGCACTTGCATTCAGTGTATTCGTCAAATCAAGGCTCGAATGGGCCCGCCGTTGGGCATTTTACGCAGATTAGCTGCAAACTTGACCACGTTCTCATGGCCCCGCTTTGAGGCGTTCCAGGCTCTGTTTTTTGGAAACGCCGACCCCGTCGCAGCTCGTTTTCCGTCCGCCCCCGCCATTCACCGGCGACTTGTCCAAACCAACGATTCGATACAATTCACCACGATCTCTCAACTCCTTCTTTACGATGAAAGTGCCGAGTAACGCCTCTTCTCGCCGTCCCCCCATGATTCATCACCGCATTTTACGACCTCTTCACGCCTCCCGATTAGCCATCAGTCAGAACCACATTTGTCTGGTGACACCATGAGTGATGTATCGTTTTTGAGCCGGGTCCGACGTCATGCTGCGAATTTCCGCAGCGCCAAGGGCGGCAACGTCGCGGTCATGTTCGCATTCGCGCTCGTTCCACTTCTTGGGGCCGTCGGCGCGTCATTGACTTATACACGCGCCAACGTTGCACGCACCGCCATGCAGGCCGCGCTGGATTCAACGGCGCTCATGCTGTCCAAGGATGTGACCGGCCTGAGCGCGTCCGAGGCTTCGGAAAAAGCGCAGAAATATTTCAACGCGCTCTATAACCATCCCGAGACGAAGAATATCACCGTTACGACTAACTATAGTTACAGCCCAAGCGCCGGTTATAAAATCGTGGTGGATGGCTCGGCCTCGATGACGACTGACTTCCTTAAGGTCGCCGGATATCCCGATATTAGTTTCGGCAGCTCGTCGACGGTGGTTTGGGGCAATACCAGGCTCCGGGTTGCCATGGCACTGGACGTTACCGGATCGATGCTGGACGACGGCAAGCTCGACGCCATGAAGACGGCTGCGAAGAGCCTCGTGGACACACTCAAATCCACCGCGAAGATGACTGGTGACGTTTACATGTCGATCATTCCGTTCAACGTGATGGTCAATGTCGGCACCAGCAACAAAAACGCGCCATGGCTGGATTGGGACACCGACTACGGCAGCTGCAGCCAGTCTTCGAAAACCACGAAGAGCTCATGTGTCGCCGCGGGTAAGACGTGGACAGCCAGAAACGTCAGACCAGTGGAAGGGTTGCGTGACGGATCGCGAAAAGGATACCAATGTCAATTATGACACCACCAACGATCCGCCAAACGTCGTGGTTCCGAAAACCCTATTCCTCGCCAAAAAATATGACCCGTGCCCGTCGTCAGTCCTGCCGATGAAGTCGCTGTATGATTCGACGGAAAAGGACAATTCCAGCGACGACAGCACCATCAAGGGCAAGATCAACAATCTCAAGGCCGCCGACTTCACCAACCAGGCAATCGGAATGCACTGGGCCTGGATGACGCTTCAGTTGGACACGACGGTCCCGTTTCCTGCTCCACCGAAGGATGCGAACTATAAATACACCGATGTGATCATCCTGTTGTCGGACGGTATGAACACGCGGGATCGCTGGTACAGCCAGGCGTCGCAGATCGACGCCCGGCAGGAAATGCTCTGCGACAATATCACGGACCCAACGAACGGTCTGACCACAATCTACACGATTCAGGTCAACACCGGCCACGATCCGACTTCTGGCGTTCTGCAAACCTGCGCCGCCAAAGGGGGCAAATTCTATTTGTCGACCAGCTCGGGCGAGATCGCCTCGGCGTTCAACCAGATTGGTGCTTCGCTGAACAAGTTGCGCATCGCGAAATAATCGCCGAGCCGAAGGAAGTCGACGATCCTTCAATCGCTGAAATACGAAAACAAAAAGCCCGGCCGCAAGGCCGGGCTTTTCTTCTGGCAGAGAGCCGTCAGATAAAAATTAGTGATTGGTTGCCGGCGTCAACTTCGCGACCAGGCCTTCGAAAGGCTTGTAAGCCTGCTTGGCCAGATCGCTGTAGAGTTCGCCGATCTTCTGCGATTCCGCGACGAAGGTGTCGTAAGCGGTCTTCGCGTATTCGGTCTGCGCTTCGAGAGCCTTGTCGAACGACTTCACGCTCGACAGCTTCTCAACATAGGACTTGGTGTCTTCAAACGACTTCTTCGTGTAGTCGCCATAGGCGGTCGCGATCGCCTGAAATCCGCTCGAGAAGGTATTGGCCGACGCCACGGCGGCATCGAATTGCTCTTTGCCGTACTGCTGAAGCTCTTCAACTTTAACCACAGTAATTTCCTTTCCCAGACTTGATGGAATGATCCGCCGGAACTCTCCGGCTCCCTAACCACCGCATCAATATAGTGCATCGCACAATAAACGTCAACGATATTGTGCGTCGCACAACCGACTTAAATCTGAGGCAAATCTGACACACCCAAGAAATACTTGTTTAACCTTTTGGAAACCGGGCCGACCTACTTTGATTCCTTATGCCGGTCGCGTTCCGCGAAGGAATCCGAAAAGCAGAATAGCTCCAAAGCCTTAGCCGCATCGCAAAGTATGCTGCGATAAAGCACCGAGCGACAATCTCATATGGGTCGTCCACGCCGCAAAATTGGCTCTGGTCGGACCAAAATTTGGCCTCAGAACGGGGCGAATAAGCAGGGAATCGGACGGGGAAACATATGCTTGGGGTCAAATCGTCGGCGTCATCACGCACGCTCCGCCTGTGCCTGCTCGGCGTCGCCACGATCACTGTGGCCGTGATGGCTACTACCGACACAGCCGATGCGCGGCGCCGCCACCGGAGTCATCGCGCGGCTGTATCAAGCTACAGCCCGGCATTTTCCTCGATTATTGTGGATGCCAATTCCGGCGGAACGCTCCAGGCCACCAGCGCTGACGGTCTGCGCCATCCGGCATCACTCACCAAGATCATGACGCTCTACATGCTGTTCGAGCGCCTCGAAAACGGCAAGATCAAGCTCGAACTCCATGATGGACGTCTCGGAGCACGCCTCCGAACAGGCCCCAACAAAGCTCGGCCTTCGCCCCGGCCAGACCATTCGCGTCGAGGACGCCATCAAGGGTCTCGTCACCCGCTCCGCCAATGATGCGGCTGTTGTGATCGCAGAGACCATCGGCGGCAGTGAAGACGAATTCGCCAAGATGATGACGCGCAAGGCGCGCGCACTTGGCATGAGCAAGACGATATACAAGAACGCGTCGGGTCTGCCGGATGATGATCAGGTCACCACCGCGCGCGATCAGTCGACACTCGGACGCGCCATTCAGGACCGCTTCCCGAAATACTATCGGTACTTCTCGACGGCCTCATTCACTTACCGGGGCCGCGTTATTCGTAATCACAACCACCTGATTGGTCGTGTCGAAGGCGTCGACGGCATCAAAACCGGTTACACACGTGCTTCCGGCTTCAACCTCGTCACGTCCATGAAGCGAGGAAACCGCTTCCTTGTTGGCGTCGTCATGGGCGGCCGCAGCGGTGGGTCGCGCGACGCGATCATGCGTAACCTGCTTGCCGAACATCTCGACGAGGCTTCTAACCGTCGCACCGTCGCGGCCATCACCGAACGTGGCGGCAGCGAGATCAAGCTGGCAGATGCGCGCTCCGACGATGCGCAGAATGATGATGACGTTGAGGTCAAAGCTGACACCAAATCGCGTCCTGCACCTGTAGCTCAGGGGCAAGGTGGCATGCAGTTGGCTACGGCAGCCTCAGAGCCCGTTCCACTACCTGCGCCACGCACACCTGTCGCGGCAGCGAAACCCGTCGCCGTTCCTCAAGTTCAGGCTCAGGTTCAGACACAGGCTCAGGATGAGAAACCCGCGCCTGCTCCACTCACCAGCGGCGTGATTTCACCGCAGGCATTCGGCGCTATCCCGGGCTCCGCTGATCCGATGACGCCGGTCCGTGTGAAAACGGTCCAGGTGCGTATGGGACAACAAGCCAAGGTCGCATCGGCAGCGCCAGCCGCTCCTGTGCCGGCGCCCGTTGCAGCCAGCCCGGCACCAGCCCTGCGCAAGGGCGATATGGCCGAAACGGCAAGAGCCGCCATCACCCGCGCCGACACCAAGACCGAAACCAAAGCCGACACGCGCTCCGAGCCCTGGGTTGTCGCCTCCGCTCAATCGCGCACGGAATTCCCGGCACCGCTTCCCGCTCCTCCGACCACCAACAACGGAATTGGCCAGGTCGTTATCGGGACTACGCCCGCGTCATCTCCCCCTCCGTCACAGGCGGCGGCCTATACAGATCCTGCGCGCGGTGCACCTCCGACGACATTGACCGCGCAAGCGGCTGCCCTCCAGACCGCCTCCATTCCTCAACAACAACCCATGCAGCACCAGGCCCCCTTGCAGCAACAGGCCACCTTGCAGCAGCCGGCGCAGCCGCAGCCAGTGCGCGCCGTGCAACAAAGCGCCCCGCCAGCCAAGCCTGTCGTGCGCACGGGCTGGATTATCCAGGTCGGTGCACTCGACAGCGAAAGCGAAGCCCGCCAGCGCCTCGACGCTGCGCGTGACGCCAGCAAGCTGCTCAACGAAGCTGATCCGTTTACGGAAACCGTCTCCAAGGGCAACAAGACGCTCTATCGCGCGCGCTTCGCGGGCCTCGACCAGAATTCAGCCGAAGCCGCCTGCCGCTCGCTGAAGCGTTCGGAGATTTCCTGCATCACCATCAGAAATTGATGGTGGATACTCTTCCTTGCGCGTCATGGGTGGGCTTTCGCCCACGACGTCAAGCCGTTCGCGGCAAGAACGCCTGATCAACCGGTGATTTTGAGTTTGGAATGGGTGATCGGCTCTTGAAGAAGCCGAGTCAAAAAACCGCAGTGACAACCCTTTCTCAAGATTTGGTCTCTAAAATCTTAATTGCGGAACTGATCACGCCGGACAACGGTGGGCATCCGCAGGGGCATTCAACACAGAGCGAAGGACCGGCTGCTCGCAGTTAGTGGCGTGATGCTGTTGCGTGCTGGAGTCAGCTATGATTGCGAAGAAGAGTGTCCTTGGCCTCGTTCACGCGGGCGGCGAGATACGTCGAGCCCCCTTGGTCGGGATGAAGTTTCTTCATGAGCCCACGGTGAGCGCGGCTGATTTCCTCGCGCCCCGCTCCGGGCTTCAGGCCAAGGATCTGATAAGCCTCGTCCGGCGTCATTTTGCCGCTCGACGCCGCGCGGCGGTCCTCGCTGCCACGCCCTCCTGCCGCTGCGTCCTGCGTGTTCTCACGCCAGGCGGGAAACCGGCGGTCCAGATAACCTTCAAGAAGGGACCAGCTCTCCGCGTCGAAGCTCCTCGCCAGCGCGATGAGTTCGTCAAGCGTGAATTCGTCCAATACACGCCCCGCTTCGGGGCCGGCAATAATAAGCCCGTGAAGCACACCGGTGTCGTGGTCGAGCGTCATCTCTATAAACTGGGATCGTACCTTGGATTTCTGCCCCTGTGATTTCCACGCCTGCGGGCCGTAGTTGCCCCAGGCGGAGCCTAACTGCGCACCGAACGGCGACCAGCCAAGCAATCCCGCGCCAAAAATGCCGAGCGGGATCGCGACCGCAAGTTCGCCCTTCGCCCCGACGAACAGCGCCGCAGCCAGCGTGATGATACCGCCGCCGCCCCTGATGATCTTCGCCAGCCATTTCGGATCAGCCCCCTTGATCACGTTGAGGGCGGCATAGAGCAGCGCTACGGCGACAATACCTGCGATCAGGGTCGGCATGGGATCAGGTCATTCTCAGGTTGAAGCAGCGTTCCGCGCCAAATAATCGCACGAAACCGCGCCGCTTGTCGGCGCTTGTTAATCTAGGATGCTAGCGTGGTTTGATAAGCGCGGATATCCGCGAATTTTTGCCGCGCAGCCCGCTCGCGCATTTATGCTTTCATCTGCCCCAGCAACACTGCCGCGCCTGAGGTGTTTTTCGCCAGCCGCATCAGGGCATCGCGACCACCCGCGGCATAGGCTGCCACTGCCCTCAGCAATTCGCGCAGTTGCGCCGCCGAACCCATGTCGAAGCGGCACCATGCGCCGCCCGTCAGCCGGGCGATCTCCCGGAACGCCGCCTCGGCCGAAGGGTCGAGACCTTCCTGAAACATGAAGCACGGCACCTTGAGTAAACCCAGTTCGCCTGCGGTGGCGCATAGCGCATCAATCGGCTCTTCCATCGCATCGCCGACGAACACGATGGCTCGCACTCCCGATGCGACGGCTTCTCGTCGCGCATCGGACAACACGCGGCCAAGTTGGGTTTGTCCACCCTGGCATTGAATCTTGCTCATCAACCGGGAGAGATGCGCAGTGTCAGATATCCATCCGCTGGCGCGGCATTCATTCAATCCACGAAAATAAACCAGCCGCACGTGAAGCCCGCCGATGCTGCCTGCTTCGCGAAACATGTCGGCCTGTAACTGACAGGCCATATCCCATGTCGGCTGTCGGCTCATGGTGGCATCGAGTGCGAAAATCAGGCGACCGGCTTGAGCCTGATTGTGTGTCATCGCCCGCGCCTTCGCGACAAAGGCCGCGATGTCGGAGGGCGAGGATTTGCTCTCAAGTGACGTACCGTCGGCCCCCGCCACGGGGCGCGCGCCAGATTTCGGAATGGTTGGATCGCGTGTCATCGGATGTCACATAGAACCGATTTACATGTGGGAACGCCCATAAGAAGGGCAACCTGCCGATATTTGGCCGGTTTTGCTCCAGATCCGAGAAATGCCCGTGCCATTCGATCCACCCTGCCTGTATACTCAGGCACCGACCACGGTTCCTGGAGTTGAACGACAACAGCCATGTTAGCCTTCGAACTTGCGACGGTCATCGTTTTGATCGTCATCAATGGCCTCTTGGCAATGTCCGAATTGGCGATCGTATCCTCCCGCCCGGCCCGGCTTGCTGTCCTCGTCGAGAAAAAAGTCACTGGTTCACGTCGCGCACTCGCGCTCGCCTCTGATCCCGGAAAATTTCTCTCCACGGTTCAGGTCGGTATTACACTGGTTGGCGTCTTGTCCGGTGCGATTTCCGGAGCGACCCTTGGCCAGCGCCTCACCCAGTGGCTTCTTGATGCCGGTGTCTCGCCGGGGTTTGCCGACGCAATTGGCGTCGGCGTCGTCGTCACGGCAATCACTTATGGCTCACTGATTATCGGCGAGTTGGTGCCAAAACAAATTGCGTTGCGCGACCCGGAAGCCATTGCCGTGAAAGTCGCCCCTGCGATGACGCTGCTGGCGAAGATTTCATCTCCGGTTGTCTGGCTGCTCGATTTATCCGGCAAGACCTTGCTGGCGTTGCTCGGCCAGCACGGTGACGCCAACGACAAGATTTCCGAGGACGAAATTCGCAGCCTGATCGTTGAGGCGGAAAATGCCGGCGTTCTCGAACCCGGTGAAAAGGAAATGATTGCCGGCGTTCTGCGTCTTGGCGATCGCCCTGTCGGCGCCGTGATGACCCCGCGTCACGAAGTCAATATGATCGATCTCGCGGATGACCCGGAAACGATACGCAAGACATTCCGGACCAATCCACATTCGCGGCTTCCGGTGTGTGATGGCGATCGCGATCGTCCACTTGGCATTATCCAGGCCAAGGACTTGCTCGATGCTTATTTGTCTGGGGAGCAGCCCGACATCAAAAGCCTTGTTCGCGAGGCGCCGGTCATTCCGATGTCGGCAGACGCACGTGACGTACTGGCAATTCTCAAAGGCTCGCCGGTCCACATGGGTCTTGTCCACGACGAATACGGCAGCTTCGAAGGGGTTGTGACGACGGCGGATATCCTGGAATCCATCGTCGGAAGCTTTCACACCGAAGAAGGCCCGGCGGAACCCGCGGCGGTGCAACGCCAGGACGGATCGTACCTGCTGTCCGGATGGATGCCGGTCGACGAATTCAGTGACCTGCTGTCAATTCCGGTCCCCTCTTCGCGGAGTTACCACACGCTTGCCGGCTTCACGCTTCAGCACTTCGGGGCCATTCCCGATGTGGGCGACAGCTTCGACTATCATGGCTGGCGAATTGAAGTCGTCGACCTCGACGGCCGCCGCATCGACAAGCTACTGGCGAGCAGGATCAAATCACCGAGGCGCGCGGCGTAATCGAACTCGCGCGCCCTCGATTGGCTCCGCCCTACTCAATCGTCACAGCCAGCCTTCCGATAAGCTGGGCGACTTCCTGAAGCCGACGATCATCGTGCTGTTCGACTGCGCGAGCCAGTCGCAACATGCATTCGTCATCACTGATCGCGAGCCTGGATTGCTCTTCCATCGAAGGCGCGAGATTGGGAGACAGAAAAGAAAATCCGGTCATCACGATCACCTCACAGAGTACGAACACATCCGCATCGGATAAGGCATGCCAGCAGTGGAATGTGGCGGGATCAAGCACACGGCTTAAAGAATTGAGCTGGCCGGCAACATTCAGGACAACATGCTGTACCACGCCGCCTCAAGCAGGCGTGCGCGCGATACCGACGTCACCACGTATCAGTTGATGGGCGGTGCAACCTGCGCGACGGGACCAGGCTTCGGCACCACGATCTTGCCGGTGTCGACTGGCGCAAGCTTGCTGTCATCTGCGAGGAATTTGTCGAGGGTTTCCTGGATCGACGTCTTCACGTTATCAGGACCGCGATCGCTCATGTCGACGTGCTGAAAACCGGTATTGACCACGGTGATGCCGGCTTGCTCGCAAATATCATCATCCGGAACAACACCTGGATCCGCCTTGAACACGGGGTCCTTTGAACGGAACGACAGGATCTTGAACTTGCCTTCGGTCATGAACGGAACACGCAGATTGTCGAGCGTGACAATCTTCTTCACATTTTCCGGATGCAGCTTGGCGAAATACATCGAGATGTCGCCGCCATTGGAATGGCCGACCATCGTGAGATGATCGTAATCTGCGTTCGGCTGGATTTTCTTCATTTTCGCAACAGCAAACTCGATGTTCGCAACGCCGCGCTCATACACCGGCAAACGGCCCACATAGAGTTCGCCGACCTTCGTCACGAGTGGCGCATCGGATGCGAGATCGTGCTGGATGCTGACCGCCATGTAACCACGCGCCGCAAGCACGTTGGCGAGGAACGAATATTCAGTGAACTTGACGGTATTACCGTGATTGATGATCGCGACCGGCAAAGGACCCATGCCGGCATTTGCTTTCATTTCCTTGTCGCGGCGGACGGCGACTGCAACTTCTATCGGGCGTTGACGCGCGTCATCGTAAAACGTCAGCGTCTCGTGACGAATAGCCCATTTGCTCGCGGTGAAATAGGCGACAATCGCCACCGCGAACAGGCCAAGCAGGATGATCATTCCACGCTTCATGTCGTCCCCGAAGGTCTTTAGGGCTTGTCGGACAACCGTCCGGCCTTAGCCCATCAGAGTGTTTTAAAATCCTTCGCTCTTGTCCATATAGTTCGTAACATTCCCGTGACAAAAGCTACTAAAATTCCAGCAATGTTGCAGGAACTCCCTACACCGTAGTGCAATGCACCATCCGTGCCAGTTTCTGCCTTTTGCCTTCTGAATGACAACCCTGCCAAACAGGCGAAGGTCCGCCATATTTGACGAAATTTTGGAGTTTTGGCCTGGAACCCCGCCCAAATCTGCCGACGAAATGGGCTGGCTGCCTAAGCAATCAGGTCATGCATCTCGAGCGCCTGATCCGTCTGAGCGAACCATTCGGCTCGATTGGCTGCCCGCCGGCGGCCTTGCTCATCGATCGGCAACTTCAGGTGGCGTAGCAGGGTCATCACTTCTTCCCGGGCCGTAACGTGCGCCATATTAGGCCGGGTTCCCAAGGTGGCCTCGTCCAGATTGTCGAGCGCTGTCAGTCCGCGCGGAAAGAACTCACGGTAGACCACGCGCTCGGCGAAGCCATCCACCGGACGGAAGCCGAGGCGAAACGACAATTGATCGAGGACCTCCGCGATCAGCTGCTTGTTGCGCGATCCCAGCATCGACAGCCGATTGCGGACCACGATCCAATCGGTGGTTACGCCGTCAAGGTCACGGCGCTGCTTACGCGCCGCCTTCACCATCGTGGCGTAATGGCTTTCGCCAATCACCGAGTACGTTGTCGGATCAACCGCCCCCAGCACATCGAAGTCGAGAAAGCTGTCGTTCAGTGGCGTTACCAGCGTATCGGCCATCGAGTGAGCCAACCGCATCAGATAATTGTCAGTGCCCGGTGTATCGATGACGATGAAGTCGCAGGTTTTCTCCACCGCGCTGACTGCCGCCGAGAATTGCCCGAACTCGGACATCTCGTTGTCGTCGATCTGCATGCTGCTGCCCAAGGCGACACAGCAGTGCTGCGGAAGTTCAAGATCAATGCCGGTCCGTTTCGCCCAGGCGCGGCGGTTCTCAATGTACCGGGTGAAACTCTTCTGACGGGAGTCGAGGTCGATGGTTGCGACGCGCTGCCCAGCCTTCATCAGGGCCACTGCGACATGAAGCGCGGTGGTGGATTTGCCCGAGCCGCCTTTCTCGTTGCCAAGAACAACGACATGCGCCGAACCGGATCGCCCCTGAGTTCGCCTGCAGCAGCATCAACGTCCCCCGTTCAATACTTCCAGTCAGACGCCAAAAGAATCAAGTGAAATGCTTCGATCCATTCGCCTCATCAGAAATTAGCTGATGCATGTGGCGTGTTCGCAAAAGCGACGCAGATCGATTGGCCTCGGGGTCCGACCTTTGTTAAGGTCCATGCTCACGGAACGATCAATTGCCTCAGACATCGACACGAATGCCCCAAGCCCCCATCATTGCCCGTACGCTTTCATCCCTTCACCGTGCCCGGGCCGAACTCGGCAAGCGCAACGCAACGGTCGGCCTCGTTCCGACCATGGGCGCCCTCCATGACGGCCATGTGTCGCTGGTGCGCCTTGCCAAGCGACGCGCCAAAAAGGTTGTGGTCTCGATCTTCGTAAACCCAACGCAGTTCGCGGCGCACGAAGATCTCGGCTCCTACCCGCGCACATGGAAAGCCGACATCGCCAGGCTCGCCGCGGAAGGCGTTGACCTTGTCTGGAATCCGGATGTGAAGACGATGTACCCGGAAGGCTTCGCAACCCGGATCGCCCCCGAAGGACCGGCACTCGCCGGACTGGAAGACCGCATCCGTCCTCATTTCTTCGGCGGCGTCGCGACTGTTGTGACGAAATTGTTCACACAGGTGCGGCCGGACGTGGCGTTCTTCGGCGAGAAGGACTTTCAGCAGTTCAAGGTCGTGACGCGCATGGCGCGCGATCTCGACCTCGGCGTCAGGATCGTGGGCGGCGCGATCGTGCGCGAACGCGACGGCTTGGCGATGTCATCGCGCAACGTCTATCTGTCGGCAGAGGATCGCGGCAGCGCACCGGTGCTGTTTCGAACCCTGAAACTGACCGCCAAGCGCCTGAAGGCTGGCGACGATTTCAGCGCCGCGTTGGCTGACGGGGTACACGCCATCACCAATGCTGGATTCGTCGTCGATTATCTTGAAGCGCGACATGCGGAAACGCTGGCGCCGGTCTCAACGATGGATGATGGACCTGTGCGGCTGCTGGTGGCAGCAAAAATCGGCACCACCCGTCTGATCGACAACGTCAAAGTCTGACGCGCTGGTGCGTGTTCGGCGAAAACCGGCACCGGTTTTGCGGCCGAAACACGCGCCAAATATTTTCGAGTATTTTAAAGAAGACCCAGTTCGCGCAGTTCGCGCCGCATCGGCTCCGGCATTGCGGCGATGCCTTCAGCGGCCTTGCCAAGATCGGGCGGTGCACTCTTGGCATCGAGATAGCGCCAGCCCTGGAATGGACGCATCGGCCGAGGTGACACCGCGATCAATTTCGGTTCCATGATCAGGCGGCACCGTCCGATGCCCTCGCTGTCGCGGAAGGGTTCGATGGCGAGCAGTTTCTCACGCGCAGCGATTTCGCCTTTTATCACCCAATAGATTGATCCGCCGTCGAGCAGTTCCTCTTCGCGCTTCGGAGTCATGCGGGTGACGTGGATGTGACGCGGCGGCAATCCCTGCGACTTGGCCTGGCGCACGCGCTCGGCGATCCAGTCCTTGAGGTCTTTGACAGACGTCGCGCCGACGCTGAGCTTGATGAGATGAAGCGGCATATCTGACGATCGCAGAGGCGTGACACCACGCCTCAGATAAGTGGAGGCTCAGTTATCCTCGCTCGGCGGCGGAGGCGCAAGCTGCACGGGGGTCTGGGCTGGTGCTTGTGCACGCGATTTCGGTGGTGCGGCTGGCGCAGCCTTCTTTGCAGCCGGCGCCGGCGGCTTCGCAGCGGGCGCCGGTGGCGGAGGCATCAACGTTGCAGCGGTCGGTGAGGTCCGCGCAGGTGCCGGTGCCGTATTCTCCGGCTTTTCCTTCTCGGATTTCTCCGCAGAGCGAGGCGCGGATTGCGCCCCCTGTGTAGTGGGCTCAGGCGTCATGATGTTGATCGGCGGGATGGACGCCGCACTTGGAAAATCGCCTGAGACCGGCCGTCCGGGCGGCGGAACGGTGCCCAGCGCGGCGAGCGGCGCATTTGCGGACCCGAGAGCAGCCGGTGCGCCCCATGATGGCGAATAACGGGCGATCAGTCCGTCATAGAGGTTCTCGCTCATATTCGAGGAGATCTGAGCCGAATTGGTGACGGACTGAAAGAATGGGCACGGCGCCGAAAGCGTGCAGCCTTCGCGGGTCGTCAGGACTTGCGCCACCAGACCGAACCGATCTTTTTCGATCGTGCGCCGCAATGCATTCAGCTCGGGTGTCATTGCCCTGTTGGCGGTGGCAACGTTCCCAAAACTTGCAAGCCTGCTCACCTGGCCAGCGGTGTAGGAAACAGCCGCGGCGGCGGCATCGGCGGAAGCAAAGAGCGACTTCTCGCAGGCGTTCTCGACACTTTCGCCGGCTAGGCCGTCGAGACACGACAGCGCCGGCAGCGCTGCGGTCGAATAGACCGATGATCCGAGATCCGCTGCCTGACGTGCAGTCCCCTCGCCCGACGCATGCATCATGGTCGCTGACGGCAATACCAATAGCGAGCAATGTGATGACGGTCAGCGCACCGTTCGCCACCGACCTTTCAGCACGAAACAGCGTCACCAAAAGGACGATGGCAAAAAAGACGGCAGCCGCTACTGTCAGCCACATAGGCAGATTGGGCGAATGCCATAAACTATCGATCGGTCTTGCCCATGCCTGGTTCACGTGCGGTCTCCCTCAAGACGAACCAGACCCATCCTGCACATCGCGCGCAGAATGCTATCACGGCAGAGCGAGCTGGCTTTCCTTGGCGACGCGCTCAAAGGCTTCCGTCGAACTTTTGATCCGGTACTGGCAATCGTCGCCGTCCGTCGGCAGGAGGCGAATGACCTCATACATACCGCTTGCCGCTGGTCGTGCCACATTGCTTGCCGTGAAATAGACAGTCTCTCCAACGCCGAATTTGTGCTTCAACACCCTGCTCCATCACGCGATACGCGTATTTGGTGGCCTGCCGTTGTCCCGGTAGTGGCCGTTTGAACGCCCGCGAGCCCTATAGCATGCCGAAACTCCATTTGGCCAGACAAATCGCACCACCCAGCCATTCGAATTCATCATATCTTTCAATATGATAGTTCCATTTTTAGGGGGCTGTGCGAGGGACAAAGCAGGGTCCAGCCGGGCGCAACCCGATAAATCCGGGCAGCACGTGGCGATCAGAGTTCTATGAGCAAAGTCATGGACTTGAGTGGAACCGCTTACGCAGTGTGCGGAAGTGTCCCCGACGGGCTTGCGTGATCGACAGCGGTCGGCAGAACTTGCGCCAGGACGGTTGAAAGCTGGTCCACCGGAATGCCGAAGCGCCCAGCGAGCTGCTTCACCATATCGCTGCCCGAGCACCTGCTGCAGCTGCTGTGCGCTGATCGGAAGGTTCTCCCCCGTTCCAATCCACGATTTGACCTGATCGCAAGACCGGCCTGCTGGAGCTTTGCGACAATCGGCTGACAGCCCACCCTGCCCGCCGTTGCCGAGCACTTCGCTCAGGATAGCGGGGATGACGGCAGCCTCGATCTCACTCGCGCCCTTCGAGGCCATTATGCTGGTCAGCATATCCAAAATTCCCATGGCGCGGTCCCCAGATCAGAATTCGATAGCGGCCAAACCAATCCCGGTTCCCCACTCATCCGTCAAGCGAATGCAAGCACACAATTCCGCGAGCCGGGTTCGTCGCGATCAATCGACCTCGAATTTTTCGATCACGAGCGTTTCGGCGAGCGCAGCCTTTGTCCATTCCTTGAAAGCTGCGTTGGCCTGCATCGTGTCCATGTATTCGCGAACCGGCGGTGTCACTTCGATCGCATAGGTATGAAGGCGATGGATGACGGGCGCGAACATCGCGTCGGCACCGCTGAATGCACCAAACAGAAACGGTCCCTCGCCACCATGACGCGCGCGGCAGTCCGTCCAGATCTGCTGGATACGCGTGATATTGGCCTTCGCTTCCTCCGAAAGATCCTTCGCACCGACAGGTCGGTGAATATTCATGCCGCATTCGTTACGCAGCGCCATGAATCCGGAATGCATTTCAGCTGAAATCGACCGGGCTCGGGCACGGCTGGCGCGATCCTGCGGCCAAAGATGCGCCTCCGGAAATCGCTCGGCGATGTATTCAATGATTGCAAGCGAATCCCACACGATAACATCGCCATCGATCAGCGCGGGCACTTTGCCGGACTGCGTAAAACTCAAGATGCGTCGTTTGTCGGCATCACCTGTATAAAGCGGGATGACGATTTCATTGAACGGAATGCCCGAAGCTTTCAATGCCATCCACGGCCGCATCGACCATGACGAATAATTCTTGTTACCAATCACGAGCGTCAAAGCCATTGGTCAAAAAACTCCGTTTGCCGGAATATGTTGGCATGGCCGGCGGCGCTCGCGCAACCGGCGTTGCCGTGCCCATCTCGCCGTGGCATCAATGAGACATCTCACAGCAGAGGCTTGAATCGTGAACCTGTTCACTACCCCGGACATTTTAGCGGTCGGCTTCTTCATCCTCGCCTGGGCAGTGTACGCAATCACCCTTGAGCGCACAGCGCATGGCCGCGACGGCCTCAATGCGCGCATGAACATCTACCGCGAGGTCTGGATGCGACGCATGCTCGATCGGGAGGTTCGGATTGTCGACACACAGATCATGGGCTCACTGCAAAACGGAACTGCATTCTTCGCGTCCACGAGCTTGCTTGCAGTCGGCGGAGCGCTGACTCTGCTCAAATCCACCGAAGAAGCGATGTCGGTACTATCCACCCTGCCGCTTGGCATCCGCAAGTTCGCCGGCGCTGTGGGAACTGAAATGCGTCGGGCTGATCGTGATCTTCGTCTACGCCTTCTTCAAATTCGCCTGGGCGTATCGTTTGTTCAACTACGTGGCAATTCTGCTCGGTGCAACGCCCGCAGCCGAGAAGAGAGACACACCTGAAGCACAATCGCATGTCCTGCGGACGACAAGACTATTCCAGTCAGCGGGGCGTCACTTCAATCGCGGTCAGCGCGCGTTCTTCTTTGCGCTCGGCTATCTTGGCTGGTTCATCAGCCCGTGGATTTTTTTCGCAACGACGCTGGCGGTGGTCATCGTCATATGGCGCAGGCAATTCGACTCCGATGCCTATCGCGCCATGGCGAAATAACCGGCGAAATAACCGGCGAAATAACCACGGTTCTTGCCGCACCGGCGTGAATAGGTCATGGCATTGGCATGAATGAATCCGATTCGAATTCGATCGACACCAAATCCCTCGACGAAGCTATTCTGGATGTACTGGCCCAGCCTGGGACCAAGACCCTCAGCGCGCCGGAAATCGCCACCGCCATTGCAACGGACGGCGACTGGCACGAATTGCTGACGCCGATCCGCAGGGCCGCGATCACCCTCGCCCAGGCAGGGCGTCTTGTGATCTACCGCAAAGGCAAACCCGTCGATCCAAGCGATTTCCGCGGCGTGTATCGTCTCGGGCTGCCACGGCACGATTGATCCGCAGATCAATCCCGCTTGCATGAATCGTTGATGTTCGGCCGGTCGCAGTCATTTGTGACGCGCGGTCCGGGAAAGAATTCGCTGGTGCGACCGGTCAACCAGTAAGCCACAAGTCCGGTCCATTCATGGACCGCGAGGTCTGTCCGGGCCAGGCCCGCATGCAACTTGTCGAAAGGCACGCTCGCATCGATCCACCCCCGCGTGCGCCAATCCAACGGATAGGCTTCGACGTCAAACCCGGCCTTGCGAAAGGTCCCGATTGCTCTTGGCATATGAAATGCGGATGTGACGAGCAACCAGCGCTCTCCGGGCTTTGGCGAAATCAGTTCCCTCGTGAAGGTCGCATTCTCGGCAGTGGTTCGCGATCTATCTTCCAGAACAATCCGGTCTTTGGTCACACCGAAATCTTCCAGCAATCTCCCCGCGATTGGCGCTTCCGGAATTGGCGCCTGAATCAAATTAGCGCTCCCGCCCGTAAAGACAATGCGGGCAGATGGATACTGACGCGCCAGTTGAAGCATCGCCAATATTCGTCCGCCGGACGAGTCCATTTCGATCGATCTGCGCGCCGTAGTCGCCTCGGCATCGATTGCTCCGCCGAGCACGATGATGCCATCAGGCGCGCGACCGTCGGATTTCCATGCCGGAAACCGTTCGGACAACGTGAGCAGAAGAAAATTTGAAGCGGGCGAAAGTCCGAAAAACAACAGCGAGAAGATACCAAGCGCAAGGGTATAGGTCGCGGCTCGCCGAAACCGCGTCGCCAGCAGAACAAAGCCAAGCGCGCACACCATCGCGATTGCGTTTGAAGGCAACGCAAAGAAACCAAGAACTTTGGAGACGGTGAAAAACATGCGATCATTGCCAAGCGGGACGGTGATCCTGCATGGGCGATCAGCGTCGCAAGATCAATCCCATTTCGGTGCAAAACCAAAATCTGTGATGCGACCTCCCCGCGTTCCCATCGCGGAGATTTCATCCATTTCCTCGTCCGTCAGCGCGAAATCGAAAATATTCATATTTTCGGACAGGCGCTCGACACGAGACGTACGCGGAATCGCCACAACGTTCTGCTGAATCAGCCAGCGCAGGCAAACTTGTGCTGCCGTTTTTTTATAGTAGCCACCGATGCGGTTCAGCGCTTCGGCGTTCTTGACGCGCCCTTTCGCCACCGGACTGTAGGCAACGAGCGCAAGGCCATTCGCGGCGCAAGCAGCAAGAACCTTGGACTGGTCCAGATACGGATGATACTCGACCTGATTGCAGATCAACGGTTCGGGAGAAGCTGCAACAGCCTCCTCGATCAACGCCACCGTAAAATTCGATACGCCGATGTGCCGCGCGAGACCAAGTTGCTTGGCCTGTGCAAGCCCTGCCGAGCGTCTCCTCAAGCGGCACTTGAGGATTGGGCCAGTGCAGCAACAACAGATCAACTTCGCTCATGCGCAGCCGCACAAGACTTTCCTTGGTCGAGCGCAAGAGATCGTTGGGCGCGAAATGCGTCGTCCAGACTTTGGTCGTCACGAAGATGTCGGAACGGCTGGTACCGGAGGCGCGAATGCCCTCTCCCACCTCGCGCTCATTCTCATAGACCTGCGCGGTATCAATGTGGCGATAACCGAGGCGAAGCGCCTGTTCAACGAGCCGTGCACAGGTTCGCCCGCGCAACTCCCAGGTACCGAGTCCGATAGCCGGAATGCGCGCGCCGCCCGCTTCAACGATTTCCATAATATGTCCTGTGGCGGAAATTAGAGAAAGTCATATCCGCATCATGAACTGAGCCGACGGTATTGCCAAGAACGAGCAGGCACGTCGCATTGCTTAAGGAGTACGATCGGTACTCACTCTCGGCGCGCGAGAGCAGCAAAAACCGTGTCAGGCGCGTGGGCAATGACAGCCAACAGCGCCCTTGCCGGGCCGCGCGGTGATCGCTTGCCCTGCTCCCAATTGCGAATGGTTTCGAGCGGTACACTGAGACGCGCTGCGAACTCAGCTTGCGTCAGCTTCGCGCGCATCCGCAGATCACGAACAGGAGGCGTGGCTGATGTTTCGCTCGCTGCGGACACATGGACATCGGAAACCAGTGGCGTTTCCAGTCCGTCTACAAGCTGAACGATCCGCCCGTCAGCCTTCAATCGCAGTCGCTGCATGGTCATCTCCCCGATCAGCAAGGGTCGACGACACGTGGTAAATGAAGAATTAAGAAAACAAGACGAACTGTCCGAAGAATTCGAATTTCTTCGGACAGTTCAGGTTTGACCTATCGCATGCGTGCGTAGGCGTTACGGAAGGAGTGCCGTCGGCCGCCATGCGCGAAGCGAATGCCCATCTCCCGTCCGCCTGCGTCATCGTAGGAAATGTGGATGTGCCGCACGCGCCCGGCATCGGTCGAGTAGCCGCCGGACCAACCCTTCAGCTCTGTGTAGATGCAACCGTACGGGCCACGAACATCAACCGCCTTGCCTTGGGCGTGAAGCGACATGCGCCGCGTGCCCGCGATGCGGGTATGGCGAATACCCGAAATGGCTTGGGTTCCAGGGCATGCCGCCTGGATCGATGCGAGCTTGGTCGCCAACGGAGAGACAAGCCCGGAGACAGAAACGCCCAAGTCAGAAACGCCAGAGTCAGAAACACCAGCGTCGGAGAGGCCTGCGTCGGAGAGGCCAGCATCGGAGACGCCGGACGTTCGGGCACGCTTCACCTGCCGGACCACCGGGGAGTCAATTTCTGAAGCCTGTGGCGCTTGTTGCGATTGAAGTTGTGGTTCGGTTCCCAAGCCAACACCGATGCAAGGCATCGTAATATTGCATTCGGGTGAAATAGCCGGTGCGCGCGTGCGGGCTTGAGCCACGGAAGAAAGCACGCATGCCGCCGCAACGGCGCATAATAGTCGTCCCAATTCGTTTAACTCCAAGAAAGTAATCAGCTTGGATGTCCGGCAACGCCAAAGCGTGCACGCATCACGAGTGCTGAAAGTCAGGATCGTCGGAAAAGTCGCATCGACGATCCGGTGAAGACTGAGTTCCACACCATGGAACTGGCCATAATGTGGCAGCCATGTGACAATTTCTGAGGCTGAACGGCAGTTGTGTTGATGCTTAATGGTGCCGGAAAGGACTATTTCAGGCCAAACCAGAGCGTCGCGATGCCAAGGAATGCAAAAAAGCCGACGACGTCCGTGACCGTCGTGACAAACGTGCCTGAGGCCACGGCCGGATCAGCTTTCAATCGCTCCAGCGCCATCGGAATGAGAATGCCGCCAAGCGCACCGGCAATCAGGTTGCACATCATGGCGAGCCCAATGACGATTCCGAGACCTGGAATCTGAAACCAGGCAGCAGCGGCGACGCCCGTGATGACTGCGAAAGCCAGACCATTTACTAAACCAACGAGGCCTTCGCGCATCACCACACGTAACGCGTTACTGGAGCCGAGTTCGCGCGTAGCAAGTGCGCGGACAGCAACGGTCATGGTTTGAGTCGCGGCGTTGCCGCCCTGGCTCGCCACAATCGGCGCAAGCACAGCGAGCGCGACCATCTTCTCAAGCTGTCCCTCGAACAGACCAAGCACCCCGGAAGCCAGAAAAGCAGTCGCAAGGTTCACCAGCAGCCAGTTGAACCGTCCCTTGGCGATGGTCCAGACAGAGTTCGAGAGCTCTTCATCGCGGGCGACGCCGCCGAGAGCCTTGATGTCCTCTTCAGCCTCCTCTTCGATGACGTCGACCACGTCGTCGATCGTGATCACTCCGACCAGGCGGTCGTTTGTGTCCACCACTGGCGCCGCGACAAGGTTGTACTTGCCGAACATGCGCGCGACTTCCGCCTGGTCCTCCAGAACGGAAACACGGCGGCGGTCTTCGTCGATCAAATTGACCACCGAAACGGGTCGGTGCGCCCGCAACAGCGCGTCCAGCGGCACCGCTCCCCGCAGATGCTGCGCGTAGTCCACGACATAAATTTCGTAAAACCGATCCGGCAGGTCCGGCGTGTCGCGCATGTACTCGATGGCCTGCAGGGCCGTCCAATCCGGCGGAACGGAAATGAACTCCGTCTGCATCCGGCGACCGGCGGAATCGTCCGGATATTTGAGGCTGCGCTCGAGCGCGACGCGCTCAGACAACGGCAGCTTTTCGAGGATCTCTTCCTGATCCTCCTCATCAAGGTCTTGAAGCAGTTCGACGGCGTCGTCGGATTCCAGCTCGCGGACACCCTCCGCGACTGTCGCCGGCTCAAGCTCTTCGAGGATTTCTTCGCGAACGGTGTCGTCGACTTCGTTCAATGCCGAGAAGTCGAAGTCCGTGCTGGTCAGCTCAACCAGCCGGGGCCGCAGCTCCGGCTCCAGCGCCTCGATCAGGTTGCCGAGGTCGGCTTCGTGGAGTTCGGCGACGATCTTGCAAAGGAATGCGGAGTCACCCTGCTGAACCGCATCCGAAATCATGCTGACAAAGCGGGGGCGGATGTCTCCATCCTCGTCCCGCATCGGATACCGGTCGAGCACGGAATCGTGAACCGTGTTTTCCACCTCGGCGAGGTCTTGATCGTCGGCCATGCCGGTGCCTCGCAAGGTTAAAGAAGATTTGCTGATTTGCGTATGCTTCTCAGGCATTACCTAATCGACAGTGCAGAACGCAATGCTAAATGTGCGATGCGCGGAACAGCGTTTGGAAAATTGGTCATGGTCGTCTCGAGGTCCGCGCTGCTGGCGTTGATTGCCTTTACGTCAGTCGCTCATGCCGCCGATTGCCCTCGTAAAGACACGCTCGGCACCTCCCGCGTTCTGACGGTGGACGCACAGACCACTCCCTCGCGTCGGCCTGAAAAGCTTTCCGCAATCGCTGCCGCTGGCTGACAAGGAAGTCGTGCTCACCTTTGACGACGGTCCCTTCCCGCCGACGACAACGAAGGTCCTCGCAGCGCTGGCCGCCGAATGCGTCCAGGCGACATTTTTCCTGATCGGCAAGAACGCCGAAGCCAGTCCTGAAATCGTCAAGAAGATCGCTGCGAGCGGCCACAGCATCGGTCACCACACATGGTCGCACCGGATTCTCGACCGGATCAGCCAACCGCAGGCGCTCGAGGAAATCGATCGCGGGATTGCCGCCGACGAAATGGCGCTTCACGGCGCGGCCAGCCGCACACCCTCGACGCCGTTTTTCCGCTTCCCCGGTTTTGCGTCGACACCCGCACTTCTGGCGAGCCTTCAATCGCGCGGCATCGCCGTTTTCGGAGCTGACCTGTGGGCGAGCGACTGGAATCCGATGACGCCCGAACAGCAGCTTCAGTTACTCACCGAGCGCCTGGAGTATGCCGGCAAGGGAATCATCCTGTTGCATGACACCAAGGCCCAGACCGCGAAGATGCTGCCGGCCTTCCTGCAATACCTCCGGCGCAACGACTACAAGGTCGTCCACCTTGTCGCCCTCCAGGCCAGCAAAAGCCCGCCGCATGACCGATAGGCAACACATCCCCTACGCAATTAAGTCGCTATTCACGGGCATGGCGATAAGAACGATGGCCTCCCGCCATGATGGTTTCCCGATGCACCGCAGACCGAGCACTCAACGATCTCCCTTCCTGCTGATGGGCTCCTTGATCGCGGCCGCCTGGCTAGGCTCTGCACAGGCATATGCCGCCGATTGTCCCGGCAATCCCGACGCGCTCGGCACGTCCCGCACCATCGTCGTCGATCCGGCTGAGCATCCCCGCGTCGGGACCATGCAGTATCCGGAGACATTGCCGCTGAACGATCACGAGGTCGTTCTGACGTTTGACGACGGTCCTCTGCCCGCCCACACCAATCCGATCCTCGACATTCTGGCTGCACAGTGCGTCAAGGCGACGTTCTTCATGGTCGGCCGCATGGCGCATGATTTCCCGAAGGATGTCCGCCGCGTCTACGATGCCGGACACACCATCGGCACGCATAGCCAGAACCATCCGTTACGGTTCGGCGACCTGCCGCCGGAGCGCATGACCTCGGAGATCGAGGACGCCATCACCAATGTGGGAGCGGCTCTCGGCGACCCAGCGAAGATCTCGCCTTTCTTCCGTGTCCCCGGGCTGCGGCGGGCCAACAGCGTCGAGAGTTACCTTGCCAAGCGCGGCATCATGACGTGGAGCGCGGATTTCCCCGCTGACGACTGGCGGCACATTACGCCCGCACAGGTCGTCCACTACGCCCTCTCGCGGATTGAAGCCAAAGGCAAAGGCGTCCTGTTGCTGCACGACATCCAGCCACGAACCCAGGCGGCCCTTCCGGTCATCCTGCGCGAGTTGAAGGCGCGCGGCTATCGCATCGTGCATGTTGTCGCGGCAACGCCAGAGAGGCCGAAGACAGTGACCGAGCCTGCCCAATGGGTGCCGCATTGGATGCACGGAGCAAGCGTGATTGCGAAGGGCCCTGCCCCAGGCTTCGTATTTGGCGCCACCGAGAATCCTATCCGTGGACCGCGCTCGGTGAGATCGGTCTGGCTGGCGCAGCGGCCTGTCCGCGCACGTGCGTCAACCATCGCGGTGCTGATGCCTGCAAAAGGCGGCTTCCGGATCAGCAGAGAGATTGGCGCGATGCGCCGGGCTGATCCGACGCCCAAAAACGCCAGTCACGCACCATTGCCCGGCAGCTGGCCGGTCACCGCCGGAGACATGACCTTCAGCCGTACCGTGGGTCCAATAAGGACGGGTACCCGCGCGGACATCCCTGCCGGACAGACATTACGGTAATTGCCACGGGACCGAACCGCGTGAGGCTATCGGCCGTCTCGGTATCCTCGGAATTCGCTTGGTGAAATCGATCACGCCCCCCTACACTGCCGGTGATTATCTCTTTTCAGTCTGAATCAGGGGCGGCGAAATGAGGTTGTTGATCGGCGCGGCAGTTATGGCCACAGCACTTGCTATCGGCACACTCTTCCAGGTGGAACAGGCTTCGGCAGACCAAGCGGTGCCGCGGATTGAACGCCCGCTTGAGGCGACAGCCACCGATGTCAGCGCGCGGCATCGCTATCACCACCACCGATACTATCGGCACGCCCGTTACTATCGCGCAACACTGCCTTACGACGGCTATCGTCCCTACCCACCTCCACCGCCCTGCTATCGCAGCTGCGGCAATGAGTGGACGCTGCCGTTCTTTGGTCGTGGCTGGTGAGTCCTGATGAACGCCCTGCGCTTGGCGATCTGCGCTCTGCTTCTCTTTCACGCAACTGAGACGTCGGCTGTAACCGTCGAAGTCGCGAAGAAATGCAATGCCCTGCTCGCTAAGAAATTTCCTCCGCGTCAGGCCGGCAATCCGGCGGCCGGCAGCGCGGAAGGTTCGGGGAAAGTCCAGCGAGACTATTTCCGAAAGTGCGTCGATAGCGGCGGCAAGGTCGACGACAGCGACACGAAACCCAAATAGCAGATCAGGCCTCGCGGCCTTGTACGGCAGCACAACGGCAAATATGGTCGGGAGGCTTCCCTGCACAATATTGATTTCAGTTCGTGGCAGAGCCTGCTGGCGACATTGATCGGCCTGGCACTGTTCACGCTCATTGGCGTCGGCATCCGTCTGCTGGCGATGTTCACGATTCAGCAACGCCGTGAACGCATGAACCGCCAGATCAACGAGCGGCTGCGGACACTGATCGCGGCCTACAAAACGTTAGGCGGCTCGTTCACCGGCAATCTCACCGTCGATCCGACACATCTGCGCGATCTGCGCCGCGGGGCCTCGCCGAGAGCGAGGCCGAGAGTGAGGCCATGGCGACGTTGGATCTGACCGAGGAGAGCACTGCAGGATCAGACCGCCGGCGACGTATCCGCGACGCGGTCGAGGCGGCTTTGTCCGACATCATCCTGCTGGGGACCGAAGAGCACGTTCGCCTGGCCGAGCGCGCGGCACGCGAGTTGGTCGCTGGGCGTCCCGTCCACGTGCATGAACTCGTCGTCTCGCTCCGTGCATTCATTCGCGAGGCGCTCGATCTCGATCCAATACCCACCGATCTTGCGATCCCCATGCAGGGTCCTGCGCGGCCATCTAATTCCGGCGGACGCGGTAAGAGCGACCGTGGAAAGGAAGAACTCTCGACAAGGCGCGGGCGGAAAAGGCGGCGGCATGGGCGAGGCATGGGAATGGGTGGCGGTATGGGCGCAGGCCTCGGAACAGGGATCGACGAAGAGCCCTCTCCTTCGGATCATCACCCGTAGGTCTCTCGGCGGCTGTTCGGCCTGCCGTCATGGTCTCCCTTATGCTCGCCGCGCGCGTATCGAGCGAATTGCCGAAGACTAACCGCGACCGAGAAGAAGATGAACTGCGGAGCGCCAAGCGGGGGCGACCTGTGCCGGGCTCTTTGCACAACTGTACGTAGCATAGGAACTGCTCGCCCGCGCATCAGCGCAAACTCGAGGTCCATCGTACCGAAACACCCATTCAGCAATCCTTTTGCCTTAATGGAGCGAATAAGATGCGTTTGCTAGCTTGGAATACGGAGGCAAGGATCGCAGCGACTTGGAAGCTGTGTTCGACGGCGGGTGGTCCCTCGCGCTAAACCATAGGACACACGGCAATGCCTGAGCTTACTGCGATGGCGAAGATCAAGCGAGCCGTTGATTTCGCTGGGATGGACGTTCCGAACGTGGCCGCACAACTGATGACGGTCAGAGAGCCCTTCGCGCTGAACATCGTGGTTGAAGCAAGGGTGTCGACGTCCGCCTGTGTCAGCGCCAAAGCCGTCTTCGACCGTGAAGGCGATGTGATTTGCGGGTGTGTCGGCGGAGGGTGCGTCGAGTCGACCATCGCGCATGCGTCGATCAAGTCCCTCGAAACCGAAACTCCGCAAATCGTGGACGTCGACCTCGACGTGGATCGTTTACGCGGCCGCATCGGGTCCAAACGCTGAAATTCGTCCTGACTTAGCGCGTCTTGAGCTCAAGGAAGACGAAAATGACAAATGCACAAGAGGTCTCTTCCCATCAGCATGCACACGACCATCCCACTGGCTGGCGTCGGTACGTTTATTCGACCAATCACAAGGACATCGGCACGATGTATTTCGTGTTCGCGATGTGCGCGGGATTGACCGGCGGGATCCTCTCGGTTGCGATCCGGGCCGAGCTGCAGGAACCCGGTCTGCAGATCTTCACGAACACTCATACCTACAACGTCTTCGTGACCAGCCACGGTCTGATCATGATCTTCTTCACGCTCATGCCGGCCATGATGGGCGGTTTCGGTAACTGGATGGTGCCGCTGATGATCGGTGCACCGGACATGGCTTTCCCACGCATGAACAACGTCTCGTTCTGGCTGCTGCCGGCATCATTTGCGTTGCTCATCATCTCGGCATTTGTCGAGGGAGAGCCGGGCTCGCCGGGAGCTGGGACCGGCTGGACACTCTATCCACCTCTATCGACATCCGGACACGCTGGCCCGTCGGTCGACTTCGTCATCCTGTCGCTCCATCTGGCCGGCGCGTCTTCGATACTTGGCGCGATCAATTTCATTACCACCATTTTCAACATGCGCGCCCCCGGCATGACGATGCACAAGATGCCCCTGTTCGTGTGGTCGGTGCTGGTGACAGCATTTCTATTGTTATTGTCGCTGCCCGTGCTCGCCGGTGGAATTACGATGCTGCTAACCGACCGAAATTTCGGAACGACGTTCTTCGCTCCGGAGGGTGGCGGCGATCCGGTGCTGTATCAGCACCTGTTCTGGTTCTTCGGTCACCCTGAAGTCTACATCATGATCCTGCCGGGCTTCGGCATGATTAGCCAGATCGTGTCGACCTTCTCCCGCAAGCCGGTGTTCGGTTATCTCGGCATGGCTTATGCGATAGTCGCGATCGGGTTCATCGGCTTCGTCGTCTGGGCGCACCACATGTACACCGTTGGCATGAGCGCCAACACCCAAGCCTACTTTGTTGCAGCCAGCATGGTGATTGCGATACCGACCGGTGTGAAGATCTTTTCTTGGATCGCCACCATGTGGGGTGGTTCGGTGACGTTCGAAGCGCCTATGCTGTGGGCGATCGGGTTCATCTTCGTGTTCACGATCGGCGGCGTCACTGGCGTCGTGCTGGCCAATGCGGGGATGGACCGAGTGGTGCAGGACACCTATTACGTCGTCGCACATTTCCACTATGTGCTGTCGCTAGGCGCTGTCTTCTCGATCTTTGCCGGCTGGTACTACTGGTTTCCGAAATTCACGGGTTACATGTATTCTGAGACCCTGGCCAAGCTGCACTTCTGGCTGACCTTTATCGGCGTCAACCTTGCATTCTTTCCGATGCATTTCCTCGGCTTGTCGGGAATGCCGCGCCGCATTGCCGATTATCCGGATGCGTTCGCAGGGTTTAATCTGATTTCTTCGATCGGCTCATATATTTCCGCCTCGGGTCTGGTCGTTTTCTTTGCGGGTCTCGTTTACGCCTTTGTCCAAAAATCACGGGCCGCAGACAACCCATGGGGCCCAGGCGCGACAACGCTCGAATGGACACTGCCTTCGCCGCCGCGATTTCATGAGTTCGAAGTTCTCCCTCGAATTCAGTGATCCGACAAGCGGCCGGACGATTTGCTCCAGCACTCATGCGTGAGATTGCGACGTTCCAGCTACGACGTGGTCGCATACGGCGCAAAGTGCGAACGCGTTTCGTCAATATTCAAGGCCCGGCCAATGGGCGGAAATGCGCGCTGCGGACAGTGCGGACGTTCGCAGACCTTGCAGCCCATACCGATCGGCGTCGCCACCGCCGGATCGACGTTCAGCCCCTGCGAATAAACGATACGCTCCGCGTGACGGACATCGCAGCCGAGCGCCACGGCAAATGTCTTGGCCGGCGCGCCGTAGCCGCCCTGACCGTGCGACACCGTCCGCGCGATCCACAAATAAGTGCGCTCGTCCGGCATTCGCGCGAGCTGCGTCAGAATCCGGCCGGGATTCGCAAAAGCCTCGTAGACATTCCACAAGGGACAGGTTCCGCCCACGCGCGAGAAGTGGAAATCGGTGGCCGATTGTCGCTTGGAGATGTTGCCCGCACGGTCGACGCGGATGAAGAAAAATGGAATGCCGCGCGCGTTTGGCCGCTGCAACGTGCTCAACCGGTGGCACACGGTTTCGAAGCCAACGCCGAAGCGATGGCCCAACAATTTGATGTCGTAGCGCCAGCGCTCGGCTTCGTTCAGGAACTGCGTGTAAGGCAGCACGAGTGCGCCGGCGAAGTAGTTGGCGAGGCCGATGCGGGCAAGCCCCCGCGCCTCATCGCTGGTGAGATGAGCCTTGTCGACCAGCGCGCGAATTTCGTCATCGAGCGTCAGCATCGCAATTTGCGTTGCGCACTGAAACGCCTGCTGCCCCGGCGTCAACCGCTGCGACAGGCTCAGCGTCCGGGTGCGTGCATCGAACCGCCGCTGTGTACCGGAGGCCAGTTCATCGACCGCATCGAACACCACTTTCACGCCGTGCCGGCTTTCGAGATGTGAGGCCAGCGCGGGAGCCATCTGGCCGATGGGAGCCTTGATTTGTGTGGCGATCACTTCCGCAGCTTCGTCAAGCTCCGCGATGTGATTGTGATGGGCATAGAAGAAATCGCGCACCTCCTCGAACGGCGTCGAAGGCAGAATGGCAGATGCGGCCTGGCGATCTTCGCCCAGTCGCGCTGAAAGGGCCGCACTCTGTTCAGCAGCCTGACGGTATTTCCGATTGAGTGTCACGAGCGCGCGCCCGACCGCCGGCATGTTCAGCGCCAATTCGCGCAGATCGGCCGTCGCAATGGTTTCCCCGAGTGCGGGATCGGCCAGCGCCTCACGCAAATCTGAAATCAGCCGCGCCTCCTCGTCCTCCGAAAACGACTGCACATCGAGGCCGAACGCGGCATTCAACGCCAGCAGCACCGGCAGCGTCAGCGGCCGCTGATTGTTCTCCAGCTGATTGAGATAGCTCAGCGAAATGCCGAGCTTGGCGGCGAGCGCGGCCTGGGTCAGTCGCCGCTCCTCACGCAGCCGCTTCAGCCTTACGCCCATGAATGTCTTTTTCATCCGGCCGCTCCATATTCACAAGATTTGCAAACAACCCTGTTTTTCTTCGCAAAACTTCACTATTTCAGGCATTTTCAACCATCAACTCATGCGGATATTGCGAAGTTCTGGCCCAATAACAAGCCGTCCGGAACCGCTCCTATGCATTTATCTGCCGATGCGCCTTCAGACCGCGGCGAAACACGTTTCGTGGAAATGGTCTTTCCGGCCATCTCCAATCACTACGGCACCCTGTTCGGCGGCAACGCACTGGAGCTCATGGGCAAGGCCGCATTCGTTGCCGCCGCACGGCATGCGCGCCGCAACGTGGTGATGGCCTCCTCCGACAAGATCGAATTTCATGAGCCGATCCCGGTGGGCGAGCTGGTTGAACTCATCGCCCGCGTCGAACGCGCGGGACGCAGTTCCATGACGGTTTCCGTCGAGCTGATCCGCGAAAGCCTGATGAGCGGCCAACGAACCTCCGCCGTGCGCGGCTCATTCGAAATGGTCGCCGTCAACGACCATGGCCGACCGATCGCCATCGCACGCGACGAGCAGCGCAATCCAATCACTCCCCCCATCAACTGACCTGACAGGGATAAGCAATCGTGAAGCAGCATACCGTTCGCACCTACAAGTCCGCCGAACCTCTCGCACACGCCGATCAACTCGCCTGGAAAATCGCCGAGGTCGCGTCCGATGCGGTGGATGTCGAGACCGACGTTGTCGAGATGATCGGCAACCGTATTATCGACAACGCGTCCGTGGCTGCCGCATCCGTCGCACGCCGCCCCGTCGCCAGCGCGCGGGCGCAGGCTGAAGCGCATCCGTTCCAACCTGGATCAACGGTGTTCGGATTGAACAAGAGCCAGCGCGTGTCGCCGGAATGGGCCGCATGGGCCAACGGCGTTGCGGTGCGCGAACTCGACTTCCACGACACGTTTCTCGCAGCCGACTATTCGCACCCCGGCGACAACATTCCGCCGATCCTCGCGGTCGCTCAGCATTGCGGACTGTCCGGCGCCGATCTCGTCCGCGGCCTCGCCACCGGATACGAAATTCAGGTTGATCTCGTGAAAGGCATCTGCCTGCACGAGCACAAGATCGATCATATCGCACATCTTGGACCATCCGCCGCCGCCGGAATCGGTACACTCCTGAATCTTCCGATCGAGACGATCTATCAGGCGGTGCAGCAGGCCCTGCATGTCACCACGACGACGCGCCAGTCGCGCAAGGGCGAGATCTCGAGCTGGAAGGCTTACGCACCGGCCTTCGCCGGCAAGATGGCAATCGAAGCCGTCGACCGCGTGCTGCGTGGCGAAGGTGCGCCGTCACCGGCCTGGGAAGGCGAAGACGGCTTCATCGCGTGGCTGCTCGGCGGCCCGAAGGCACACTACGTCGTCCCCCTGCCCGAGAAAGGCGAGCCGAAGCGCGCCATTCTCGACACCTACACCAAGGAACATTCCGCCGAATATCAGAGCCAGGCCCTGATCGATCTGGCACGACGGATGGGGCCGAAGATCGGCGATCTGTCGAAGGTCGAAAGCATCGTCATCCATACCAGCCATCACACCCACTATGTGATCGGCACCGGCGCCAACGATCCGCAGAAGATGGACCCCAAAGCCAGCCGCGAAACGCTCGACCATTCGATCATGTACATCTTCGCCGTCGCGCTCGAAGACGGCGGTTGGCACCATGAGACGTCCTACGCGCCCGAGCGTGCGCGGCGCGAGAAGACCGTCGCGCTCTGGCACAAGATTTCGACGGTGGAAGATCCCGAGTGGACGCGCCGTTATCACAGCCATGACCCGAAAGAAAAAGCCTTCGGCGGGCGCGTTGTCGTCACGCTGAAGGGTGGCTCGATCATCAGCGACGAACTCGCGATCGCCGACGCGCATCCGCTCGGCGCCCGGCCCTTCAAGCGACCGGACTACATCAAGAAGTTCCGCACGCTGTCGGAAGGCGTGATCGCACAGGCCGAACAGGACCGCTTCATCGCCACCGTCGAACGGCTGACGTCGCTGAAGCCGGGAGAACTGAATGATCTGACTTTCACCGTCGACGCGAAGCTGCTCGGCAACAGCAGCGCGCGCGGCATCTTTGATTGGCAACCCGACGCGCCGGCCAAGCGCGCAGCAGCCCGGTAAGGAGGACATACGATGGATGTGAAATCCGCGCCCAAGAAATCAGTTGCGCTGTCCGGCGTTGTCGCCGGAAACACCGCACTCTGCACGGTGGGCCGAACTGGTAATGACCTGCACTATCGCGGCTACGACATTCTCGACGTCGCGGAAACCTGCGAATTCGAGGAGATCGCACATCTGCTTGATTCACGGCAGCCTGCCGACCTTGCCTGAACTGCGCAACTACAAGGCCAAGCTGAAATCACTTCGCGGGCTGCCGGCAGCGGTGCTGCGCAGCCTCGAGCTGCTGCCCGCCGCAGCCCATCCGATGGATGTGATGCGAACCGGCGTCTCTGCGCTGGGCTGCATGCTGCCGGAAAATCACGATCACGCTCAACCCGGTGCGCGCGATATCGCGGATCGGCTGATGGCGTCGCTCGGATCGATGCTTCTTTATTGGCATCATTACGCGCATCACGGCCGTCGCATCGAGGTCGAGACCGACGACGAATCCATTGGCGCGCACTTCCTGCATCTGCTGCATGGAAAGAAGCCATCGGCCTCGCACGAGCGCGCGATGCACACCTCACTCATTCTCTATGCCGAACACGAATTCAACGCCTCGACCTTCACCGCACGATCGATCGCGGGCACCGGCTCGGACATCTATTCGAGCATCACCGGCGCCATCGGTGCGTTGAGTGGACCGAAGCACGGCGGCGCCAACGAAGTCGCGTTCGAAATCCAGAAACGTTACGCCAATGCGGACGACGCCGAGGTGGATATTCTGTGCCGCATCGCCGCCAAGGAAGTGATCATCGGCTTTGGTCACCCGGTCTACACGATCGCCGATCCGCGCAACAAGATCATCAAGGAGGTCGCGCGGCGCCTCAGCATTGAGAGTGGCAGCATGCGTATGTTCGAGATCGCAGACCGCATCGAAGCCGTGATGGCCGAAACCAAGAAGATGTTCGCCAATCTCGATTGGTTCAGCGCGGTATCCTATCACGCCATGGGTGTGCCAACCGCGATGTTTACGCCGTTGTTCGTCATCTCACGCACGTCCGGCTGGGCTGCCCACGTGATAGAACAGCGCATCGACAACAAGATCATCCGGCCTTCGGCAAACTACGTCGGTCCGGAAAACCTGACATTCGTGCCGATCGACGAACGGGGCAAAGCGCCCTCCTCGATCCGGGCTGCTTGAAGGAGCTGACATGCCTTACTTGGTTGCCTCTCACCTCCCTTCCGAAAGCGCCGGCCGTCGCTTCCGAGCCTTGTTGCAACGTCCGGAGATTTTGCGTCTGCCGGGCGCTCACAACGGCATGGCCGCGCTTCAGGCCAAGGCCGCAGGCTTCGGCGCGCTCTATCTCTCCGGCGCAGCCATGACCGCATCGATGGGCTTGCCGGACCTTGGCGTCATAACAGTCGATGAAGTCGCATTCTTCGTGCGTCAGATCGTCCGCTCGTCCGCACTCCCCTTACTGGTGGACGGCGACACCGGCTATGGCGAGGCGCTCAACGTGATGCACATGGTCCGCACCTTCGAGGACGCAGGTGCAGGCGCGGTGCACCTCGAAGATCAACTTCTGCCAAAGAAATGCGGACACCTGAACGACAAGAAACTCGCCGACGCCCATGACATGGCTGCGAAAGTGGCTGCTGCCGCGAAAGCACGCCGCGATCTCGTGATCATCGCCCGTACCGACGCTGCCGGTACCGAAGGTCTTGACGGCGCTGTCGCCCGCGCGAAGCTTTATATGGAAGCCGGCGCCGATGCGATTTTCCCGGAAGCGCTGAACACCGAGGAGATGTTCCGGGCGTTTGCCAAGCGGATGCCCGGCGTGCCGCTGCTGGCAAATATGACCGAGTTCGGAAAGACGCCCTTCTTTACGGCGTCCGAATTCGAAGCCATGGGATACCGCATGGTGATCTGGCCCGTGTCATCGCTGCGGGTCGCGAACAAGGCACAGCAGGAACTCTACGCCGCTATTGCGCGTGACGGCGGCACTCACAAGCTCATAGACCGGATGCAGACCCGCGCCCCGGCACGTGCCTGCGCCTGACCGACGGCGAGCGCCGCCGCAAGCGCGCGGGCGGGCGGCCGCCGGCGCTGCGGGTGCGCGCGGAGGCGGAGCGGATCGGATTCGAGGACCGGCTGCTCGGTTGGGTCGAGACGGTGGTCGACGACTTCGTCGTGCGGCGCAACGACGGCGCGGCCGCGTACAACCTGGCCGTGATGGTCGACGACGCCGCCCTGCTCAGGGCATCGGCGAGGTGGTGCGCGGCGCCGACCTCGTCGACTCGACCCCGCGCCAGCTACTGATCGCGCGGCTGCTCGGGCTGCCGGAGCCGTCGTGGGCGCACGTGCCGCTCGTGCTCGGGCCCGACGGCGCGCGGCCGGCCAAGCGGCACGGGTCGGTGACGCTGCGCGAGGTCGCGGCCGCTGACGCAGTGCGCTGGATGGCGCGCACGCTCGGCTTCGAGGGCGCGACGAGCGCCGCGGAGATGCTCGAGGCGTTCGATCCGGCGCGGTTGCCGCGCGCGCCGACGCGGTTCGCCGGGATTCGCTCCTGAGCGGCTGCTAACCCATAGGGGGACATGCCTGTCGCGATCTCGCTCGCAGGCGGGTTCGCGGTCGGGTTCGCGCTCCGCGCGTGGCTCCAGCGGTACTTCGCCGTCGCCTTCCGGACCCAGTTCGCACTCGGACTGGGCTCGCTCGCCGTGCTCGCGGGCTGGAGCTTCGAGGGCGGCGCCGGCGAGATCGGCGCACTGGCGCTGCTGCTGGTGGCCCAGGTATCGGCGGTGCTGCTCGCCGCGTGGCTGTTCCGGCGCCGCCGCGAAGGGCCGATGCTCGCGTTCGGCATGTACGGCAACCCGACGATGTGGGCACTGCCGATCGCGGCGGCGACGCTCGGGCCGCGGGCGGCCGTCGTGCTCGTGGCCTACGACATGCTCACGATGCCGCGGATCGCGCTCGGCGTGCGGCTGCTGCGCGGGCGGGCGCCGATCCCCCAGGCGCCGAAGACCGCGCTGACCGACTACGCGCCGAATGGTGGGCGTGGTGGCGGGCCTGCTGCTCGCGCGGTTCGTCGAGGCGCCGGCGGTCATCCCGGAGGTGGTCGGGGTCGGCGGGACAGTGATCGCCGCGACGAGCGCGCTCCTGCTCGGGGTCGCGTGGCCGCGCGGGCGCTGGCTCAGGGGGCCGGAGCTGCGGCTGGCGGTG
>CAVVWF010000017.1:0-203336 GCA_963751855.1 uncultured Alphaproteobacteria bacterium
CACCAATTGCTGGCGGTCGTATGTCCACTTCGAGGGTCTGCTTTTCGTATTTTCGTATCTGTGTTTGTCCGGTGTAAAATGCCGATCGCCCGATACTTCGTTTATGTAGGAAGCGCGCTGCTGGCACTGTTGCTCGTGGTGAATGCTTACCTGCCCAAGCCGGAGGCGCCTGTGGAGCAGGCCGCGCAAACGAGCTTCAATCACAACCAGATCCGGATTACGTCGAACAGGGTGGCGGACAAACCGATTATCTTCGACACCACCCAGCCGACCATCGTTCCGCCGCCACAAATGGCGCAGGCGGCGACGAGTGTCGAGACGAGGATTGCTGATGCCAGAACCGGTGACGCCAAAACTTCTGAGGCCATGGCGCGAATGGAAAGCCAGCCGAAGCCAACCGCTGCGAAGCCGAAACCGAAGCCGCGCAAGATCGCGCGTCGCGATTACCCGACCCGCCAGTATCAGTATCAGTACCCCAACCGCCAGACGGCGTGGGCGCAGCCGATGTTCCCCGGCCTGTTCGGCAGCTGGTGAGATCAGTCCTCGATCCACATTTCAGTCTTGAGCGCGGTCGCGAAGGCGGCGGCGGCCCTCGCCTCCTGCTCCTCGGAACTCGCGGCCGTCTCGATCATGCTCATGGCAAACCGCCAGTGCGGCTTGCCTTTGTCCGCCGTGTTCAGCCGCTGGATGAATCTTGCGGCCTCGCTCGCATTGACAATCTGCGCGCCCCCGAGTTCGGGGTGCAATCTGAATGGTCCAAACATTTGAAATATTCCTGATCTGTAATTCAATCAGGATGTCGCGTGCGCTTCGTTCTGTCGAGAGGTAGTGAGGTGGGTGCGGCATTGCTGCGCATCCCGCGGTGGGATGCCATCGCCATCGTTATGTCCGGATAGCGGACATCAATCGCCCGGAAACAAGGTTCGTATCGTGAGGCGAGTCAGCAGTACGCTCTTACCTATCATCACGTTGTCTTAGGCATCTCCCGGGTGACTAGAAGTTTTGTGCTTTCAACCACACTCTGGAGAAAGCGCATGAGCAATCCCGGGCAACCCTCTGCCCTCATTGCAAATCCGAAATGACGGTGGTCTTAAATCCCGACACCGGTATGCCAGAAGTGCGAAGCGAATTCCGCTGCGCGTTTCACGACACGGACAAGAGCCGCGGCGCGCTTTCGGCCATGACGGCAACTTGCAAAGTATCTGCTGATGGTGCCGTTGGTGGTGTCGCACGGGCGATCACGGCCTCCAGCGCCTCCAGGCGTTCGCGGCGTTCGTCGATGCGAAAATCACGCTCGTGCTTTTCAAACGCGTCGAGTTCGCGCGTCACCTCCCGCATGAAACGCTCATGTTGCGCAGTCGGACCGAGGATCGTGTGATTGGGCATGTGACGGCTCCATGACGGCGGTCAGAGGCCGGGACAATGAACAACGCGCCAAAATGTTCGACACGAAATTGAGCTGCGCGCTCTTTTGGCGGCGCACCCTTCCGCGCCTGCCGCTGCTGCCCCTGACCGGCCGCGCCGCGGGTACCATGACACTTTATATATGTGGATGGGGATGAGGCCCCGAGAACCGGAACCGCCATGCTGGCCGATGGACTCCCGCTGACGCGCGGCCTCCGCAACGGAACTTTCACTGCAACGTGACACGCACAGCGCCGAAATAGATTGCGGCCTAATAGATAGGAGCCTATCTAATTGGCCATGGCACCCTCACAATCCCTCGTTCAGGCAGAACTCGGCCTGCTGGTCCTGCGGCTGGCGCGGATCTGGCGCCGCAAGGTGGATCAGGCGCTGGCGGCGCACGGTTTGTCGGAAGCCACCTCGCATCCGCTGCGCATTCTGGCGCGCGGCGGCAAACGGGTCCGCCAAGGCGTTCTGGCCGAGGAACTGGGCATCGAAGGCCCCTCCCTCGTCCGCGTGATTGATCTGCTCGCCGCCGAAGGACTCGTGGAACGTCAGGAAGACCCGACCGACCGCCGCGCCAAGATGCTTCAGATCACGCCGCTCGGCGAAGCCAAGACCGAGGAAATCATCGGGGTGCTGCGCCAGGTTCGCGGCAGAGGTTTTCAAAGGCGTCTCCGCCGACGAACTGGCGACCACCTTCGACGTCTTGCGCAGGATCGAAAGCGCCGCGCTCCGTTCGTTAGAGGCGGCCGAGGCAGTGGACGCTTAAGTCATGACCTCCGTTCGTGCGCCGTTTCTGGTTCGCCGTGCCGACATCATCTTCTCGCTGAAAACCTTTGCCGCTGCGGTGATGGCGCTGCTGATCGCGTTGGCGATGGATCTGCCGCGGCCGTACTGGGCGCTGGCAACGGTGTATATCGCGTCGCAGCCGCTGGCCGGCGCGACGCGCTCAAAAGCATTTTACCGCGTGGCGGGCACGTTGATCGGGGCTGCCGCCACCGTGGTGCTGGTGCCCAATCTCGTCAACGCGCCGGAACTGCTGAGCCTCGCCATCGCGCTGTGGGTCGGGCTTTGCCTGTATCTCTCGCTGCTCGACCGCACGCCGCGCAGCTACATGTTCATGCTGGCGGGCTACACCGCGGCGCTGATCGGCTTTCCTTCGGTGTCAGAGCCCGGAACCATTTTCGACGTCGCGCTGTCGCGCAGCGAGGAAATCATTCTCGGCATCGTCTGCGCCAGTCTCGTCTCGACCATCGTGCTGCCGCGCAGTGTTGGAGCGGCGGTCTCGTCGCGGGTCGACACCTGGCTCGCTCGGCGCCCAGCAGTTGAGCCGGAAGGTGCTCGCCGGCCATGGCGCCGAGACAGCAACACTCGAGCAGCGGCTGCAACTCGCCGCCGATGCGATCGAGATCGACACGCTGTCGGATCATCTCGCTTACGACCCAACCGTCGATGGCGATGTCGCGCGCTGGTTGCGCGCACTGCGGCTGCGCATGCTGATGTTGCTGCCGCTGCTGTCCTCGATCGGCGACCGCATCGATGCGCTGGGCACTGACGTTCGCGCCACGCACCCGCAATTGATGACTCTTGTGGACGATCTCGCCCGCTGGGTGGGCGCGAGCGACACCGAACGCGAGCCGGCGGACCGGCTGCGCGCCGCGATTGCCGCCCAGCAACCCAAGCTCCATGCCGCCTCAACGTGGGATCAAATCATCGTGGCGAGCCTGCTGATCCGCATGGGCGAGCTGGTGGATATTTCACACGACTGCCGCGCGCTCAATCAGGCGATCGCCGAAGGTCACCGCCCGCCCGACGCGAATCTGGCGTTTCATCCCGAAGCCGGTGCAGCGCCGGTGCGGCACATCGATCACGGCATGGCGCTGTGGTCAGCCGCAGGCGCCGTGCTGGTCATTCTCGTCTGCTGCGCGTTCTGGATCGCGAGCGGCTGGGTCGACGGCGCCTCGGCGCCGATGATGGCGGCGGTGGGATGCGCGTTCTTCGCAACGCAGGATGATCCGTCGGTCGGCCTGCGCGGTTTCGCCAAGTGGTCGCTGGTCGCGATCATCGTTGCCGCGATCTATCTGTTCGCCATCCTGCCCGCGATTTCCAACATCGAGATGCTGCTGGTGGCGCTGGCGCCGACGTTCCTGCTGTTCGGCTTTCTGGCCGCGCGCCCGGCAACGTTCTTCATCGGGATGCTGCTTGCCGTCAACACCGCGAGCGTGATGGCGCTGCAGTCGACCTATAGCGCCGACTTCGCGTCCTTTATCAATTCCAGCATCGCCTTCCTGATCGGAACTGAAATCGCGATCGTCATCACCCTGCTGGCGCGCTCAGTCGGCGCGGAGTGGAGCGTGCGCCGGCTGATGCGCAAGAACTGGAGCGCAGTGGCGCGCGCCGCCGAACAGCGCGGCAACCACGACCGCGCCGCCTTTGCCGGGCTGATGATCAACCGCATCGGATTGCTGGCGCCACGGCTTGGCCGCGCTGCCCGACAGTGGACTGCACACGGCCGGCAGTCTTCGGGAACTGCGCGTCGGCCTCAACGTCGTTGACCTGCGCCGCGCCCGCCACGGTCTGTCGCCGCGCGCGCTGCGGGCGATGGATGCAATGCTCGACGAACTTGCCGCAGATTTCCGGACCCATGACGGCGGCGCGATGCCGCCCGAACTGCTGGCGCGGATCGACCGAGCGCTTGCCGAGGTCCTTGCCGAGGTGATCACTGACGCGCGTGATGACGTGCGTGACGATGCGCTGATCGGTCTCGTCGGAATTCGCCGCGGCCTGTTCCCGGGTGCATCGCCCTATCAGCCGGACACGCCCGACCGCGCACCGCGGAGTGTCGCCGCATGAGATACGATATCGATCTGTCTGGAATTCTGATGCCGTCGCTGCTGCTGTGGCTCGCCGTCACCTACGCGCTCGGCGCGCTGCTGCGCCGGCTGCTTGAACGCACGGGCTTCTACCGCTTCGTGTGGCATCGCGCATTGTTCGATCTTGCCCTCTACGTCTGCCTGCTGGGCGGCGTCGTCTACCTGTCCTCCGGATTGCTGTCATGACAAAGACTCTTGAATACGCTCGCCGTTTCGCCGTCACCGCGCTGACCGTCGCCGCCGCGCTCGCGGTCGGCGTGTACCTGTGGAACTACTACATGGACGCGCCGTGGACCCGCGACGGCCGCGTCCGCGCCGATGTCGTCACCGTCGCGCCGGATGTCTCCGGCCTCGTCACCGAAATCCTGGTGAAGGACAATCAGACCGTGAAGCGCGGCGACGTGCTGTTCCGGATCGACCGCGCGCGCTTTGCGCTTGCCCTGCAGCAGGCCGAGGCCGTCGTCGCCGGTCGCCGCGCCATGCTCGATCAGGCCGACGCCGACCTGAAGCGCTATCGCGAACTCAGCCACGACGTGGTCTCGCAGCAGAAGCAGGAGCAGATCCTGGCCACCCAGCTGCAGGCCAAGGCGGCCTATGATCAGGCCGTGGCGGATCGGGCGGTGGCGCAGCTCAATCTCGACCGAAGCGACGTTCATGCGTCGGTCAACGGCACCATCTCCAACATGGACTTGAGGCCGGGCGCCTATGTCTCTGCCGGCAAAGGCATTATGGCGCTGGTCGATACCGACAGCCTGCATGTCGACGGCTATTTCGAAGAGACCAAGCTGCCGCGGATTCACGTCGGCGACAGCGTGACGATCCATCTGATGGGAGACTCCGCACGGCTCCACGGGCATGTCGAAAGCATCGCCGCCGGGATCGAGGACCGCGACCGCACTGCAGGCAGCAATCTCCTCGCCAATGTCACGCCGACCTTCAGCTGGGTGCGCCTCGCCCAGCGCGTTCCGGTGCGCATCGCGCTCGACAATATTCCCGCCGCCACGACGCTTGTGGCCGGCCGCACCGCGACGGTGGAGATCCTGCCGCGGGACGACGCGACGCTGGCCAAGCTGTTCTGAGGGAGCCGCCGGTCTTTTTGTCCAGGAACCATCTCCGCCACGCGCGATTGCCTCGAAGGAAACCTATCCGAGGACTGATCATGCGTATTGCACTTGCAGCGTGCTGCCTCGTTATCTGCGCAACTGCGGCTACGGCCCAACCTCAGAATGAGGACAACAAGCCCGGCGACTCCCCGCACAGCACCGGGCGCACTGTGTTGCCTGACAACAAGGGCCAACTCCAGCCACAGGGCTGGACCGGCCCGCTCACGACCGGCACGGCCGTCGCGCCGGCAACAAGTCCGCAGGGAGGCACCCCGCCAGACATGCAACCCGCACCTGGCGGTGCGACCAAGAAGTCTCGTTGATCCCTCGCCTGCTGAACGCCCGGATACCGGCGCGCGTTGATGAGGCGAGATTGCCGTTGCGGTCCGATGCTCCCGCTTCGAGACAACGAGCAGCGTTGACTTGAGCGCCGTCAAAGAGACGCTTCAAGGCAAGATCGACAAATTCACCGTCAAGCTCGGACCTAAGCAACGGGCGAGAGACAACCGCGCCGTGGTCAAGAGAAGACACGCGCAGGTGTACTGAATGCCAACGGCTCGACCGGCTCCGTCACGCGCTCCTTCGGCTGCACAAACTCACGGCGTGCAAATTGTGCGGGCAATTCGAGATGCTTTGATTTACTGGCGCGTGCATCAACGCAACCGCCGGTGGGGGCGTTGGCAACGCATCGATATCAATCGATACCGCATCGTGACGCGATGAAAAAAGGACTCGCTTTTTTCAAATGTCGAGATCAATCTGAAAGCGTCACTGCATCATACAATATTTTTTTCATCGATAACGTGGAGGGGCGGTCGTCCTCCCGCATCACATCGTTATGGGGCTAGCGCCATGGAAAAGCGGCGCACTATTCGCGAACAGATTGAGTGCAGGGATTTCGAGGCGGTCGCGCTCCCGCAGCGCATCTGCCTGGGGGTAGTCGCGTTCGGCGGCTTTGCGCTTGGTGGGCATTGTCATCTACTGCGCGACCTTCATGAAATAACTGCTTCTCGCTCAATCATTTCCTGCACGGCCATTGCTTCGTGCATGGTCATGACGTGCGTGATGACACATCGCGTTGGGTCAATGGTGCTCACCTATCAGCCGCCATTGCACCACGCTGTTGCTGCGCGCCGTGCACTGCCAACGCGAGACGACACGACGCCTACAGCGTCAGCGCCGTGCGAAGGGCATCGGCAACGGCGGACAGCAGCGCCAAGGCATCCGCCGTGCCGTCAGCTTCGCCCTTCTCGAAGTCCTCCCCCGCCTGTCCCATCGTGTTCGTCACATGGGCGAGACACAGCACGCGGGCGTCGCGCGCTTTGGCGAAAGCGTAGAGCGCGGCCGCTTCCATCTCGACGGCGAGAATGCCCCGCGCCCGCGCCGCCTCGATCGCTTCCGCTGTTTCCCGGAACGGCGCGTCGGTGGTCCAGCTCGCGCCGACAGTCGCGCGCAGGTTCTGTTTCGTGAGCGCTTCGCTCGCAATCGCCACAAGAGCCGGATCGGCCTCGCCGTAATCGGACGGCGCGGCGTAATGATAACTGGTGCCTTCGTCGCGCAGCGCGCGATCGATCACAATGAAATACGGCGTCGGCCCTGCGGACATGATCTGCCCCGCCGATGTGAGACTGAGCAGCATCTTGCAGCCGCTGGCGAACAATTCCTCCGCCACCAGCACCGCGAACGGCGCGCCGACCACGCAACCGACAATGCCCACGGTCTGCCCGCCGAGTTCGAAAACATCGAGCTCCGTGTGATAGCAGGCCCACGCCTCGAACGGCTTGGCACGTCCGTCCTTGCGCAAGCGCCGGACAATATCGCCATCGGGATCGAGGATACAAATGGCCGGCACGTCAACCGTGGGCAGGCCCTTCTGCCGCCGCGCCTCGCGCAACAATGCGGCTGGCTGAAACACCGACAATGATGATGGGTTCTTGTTCTCAAGCAGAGGAAGCATCAACGCACACGCTCGAATACCGCGCCATAGTGATAAGGCGAAACTTCAACTTGGCTGTGGAATCGAAGGCCGCTCGGTTCAACGCTGGCAATAGTCTGTTCGGGCGTCATCCGCAACGCGGTCACCGGTCCTCTCGGCTCACCGAGCACAGGCGTGTCCTCGCGCGGGATCGCGTGCCAGTTCACAATCGCAAACAATCCGCCGGGCTTCAGCGCGTCATGCACGCCTCTGGCAAGCCGCGGCTTATCCGGAACGCCGTGAAACGCGTTGGCCAGAAACACATGATCGACGGGGCTGCGCACCACCTTGTCGATCTCGTAAGCGTCCGCTGCCACGAATTCGCAATTGTCCGCGCCGCCGCGTTCGGCGAAGCGGATCTTGGCTTTCTCCAGCATCACGGCATCGATATCGATGGCGAGAACGCTGCGCGCGATCTTGCACAGCGGCCATGTGAACCAGCCGTCACCCGCGCACAGATCCACGACGGTCATGCCGGGCGCGATGCCTGTATCGGTGAGCACCTTGACCGGATCGGGCCACAGCGCTTCCCACCACCCGGCATCGGGCATGCCGGTGCCTTCAAAAAAACCGGGGACTGTCATGAGTGAAAGAACGCTCGCATCTCGATCCTGTGGCCCCGTCTTATCGCGCCTTGCATGGCGAAACGATGTCAGCGGTTATTGGCGGATCGACAACACGTCAAGGACTTCAGGATCACATCATCGGCACGAGGCGCGTCACGCCGCCGGAGCGGTGTGCGACAGCGAACGCAGCTCACCGGTCGATTGCCGCAGAACAGTCACCGCGCCCTGCAACGCCAGCATGGCCATGATCACCGCGACGATGATGTCAGGCCATCCCCTGCCCGTGCCGAACACGCCGAGCGCTGCGAGCAGCACGGCCAGATACCGCTTAGATTTGGCCGAAATAGTTAGCCTTAGTCCATCCGCGCCTCGCCTGCCGCAATTGACGCCGGCCAAAGGCGAGCGAATGCCGCTTGCGATCGGAACATTGAGCGTTCTCAAGGCTTGCCACCACGACGCTGCGTAAATGGGCGAAGTGCCGTGCGCCGCGCCCTCGGAATGCCAGCCTGATGCGGGTTTCAAATCTCAGGCTGCCTTTGACAGGCTCCCTTGAGGCGCAACCACATGTCCCTCGAAGAAACGGCCCAGCACGTTATCGCGTTTGTCCGGGCTCATGAGGCATGGACGGTGCCTATCGTCTTTGCGGTCGCGTTCGGTGAATTGCTGGCGTTTGTGTCGCTCGTCTTGCCGGCCTGGGCCGTGCTGGTCGCCGTCGGAGCGATGATGAAGACGGATAGCGTCTTCTTCCTTTCAGTGGCGATTGCCGGCGCGCTTGGAGCAGCACTTGGGGATTGGCTGTCGTACTGGATCGGCAACAGATTCAAGGGATCGATACCCCGCATGTGGCCGTTCTCGGCTCATCCCAATCTGCTGAAGCGTGGCGAGGCCTTCATCAAAAGATGGGGTGTGCTGGCGATTGTCATCGGGCGCTTCTCCGGACCGCTGCGCGCATCGGTGCCGATCGTCGCAGGCGTGCTGGGCATGCCGTACCTGCCGTTTCAGATCGCGAATTTCAGTTCGGCCCTCGTATGGGTGATGGCTCTTCTTCTGCTCGGCGATGTCGGCGGCCAGGTGTCCACGTGGCTGTGGAACGATGTCCTGAGCAAGCTCTGGACGGGAGCAGGCCACGGCGCATAGCCCATGATGCGCCATGCGCGACACATTCTACGCCCTCTCCGCTTTTGCCGCCGGTTTGACCTCTTGCCCGTCAATCAACCGGTGATCGACTTCAATCACGTGTTCAATCACTTGCGTTGCCCGACGAGTTATGTCCGTCGGCAGCGTCAGGCCAAGCTTTCGCGCGACCCACAAGTTCACCACCAGTTCGTGCTGAGACAACGTCTCGATTGGCAGGTCGCATGGCCGCTCCCCATCCAGAACCCTCTCTGCGTAGCGCGCCATCTGATGTGCGGCGCGTCGAAGGCCCGTGCCGTAACAGAAAAGGGCTCCCATATCGGCCTGCCCCGTTGGGAAGACGGCGGGCAAGCGATGCACCATCGCAAGCTCCGCAAGTCTTGCACGCTGAACCCCGTTGATCGGCTGTTCGAGAACGATGAGGGCTTCGGCCTGCTCGCGTTCCATGGCCGCGAACGCACCGTCAAGATCAGGCTGCGGTCCGGCAACACGGAGAACCTGTGGGCGCAGCCCAAGGTCTGCAATGGCGCGCGCGTTGGCGGCTGACAGGCAATCGGATACGCCCTGATCGCCAAGCACTGCGATCCGGGCGAGCCGTGGCATCACTGATTGCAACAACTGGACATGCGTTCGTGCCTGGTTCGGATCGAAGGTCGTGACACCCGTCATGTTGCCGCGGGGATTCCCCAAACGGGTGGCGAGGCCCTCGCTGACCGGATCAACCACGACGGAATAAACAATCGGAATATCGGTTGTCGCCCTTTGGGCGGCGCGAGCGGTTACAGCGCCGATGACCGCGACAAGATCGACGTTGCTTCGCACCAGCTCCGTCGCCATTGCAGGAAGCATGTCCAAATCGCCATCGGCTGCGTGGATCTTGAATCGAATGTTCTGCCCCTCAATGAGGCCGAGTTCGCTCAGCCCCGCTTTGAAGCTTTCGACAGGACCCATGGTGCCCGCCGCCATGACGCCAACGGTGGGCATGAGCATGTATTATTCCTCCTGACATTCGGCGCGACCAAAAGCGCGGCATCAATTGGCCTTGATGCCCGCCTCGCGAATGACCTTTGCCCATTTGGTGCTTTCGCTCCTGAACAGGGTCGCAGCCTCGTCAGGCGTATTGCCGACCGCCTCGAAACCCAGCGTCGCCATCTTCTCCGTGACGTCCGGCAGCGCGATGATCCTGACGATCTCGCGATGGAGCAGCGTAGTGATCTCCTTCGGCGTTCCGGCTGGAACGATGAACGCGAACCATCCCTCGCCGACGACGTCCGGATAGCCGGCTTCCGCCATGCTGGGCGCGTCCGGCAACGCCCGCGACCGCATCCTGCTCGTCACAGCCAGTGCGCGCAATTTCCCGTCCTTGATCTGCGGCACCGCCGGCGGCAACGAGGTGAAGGCAATGGGCGTATGCCCGGCGAGCGTGGAGCCGATCGCGAGCCCTGCGCTGTTGAAGGGCACATGGACAAGGTCGAGGTCGAGCAACAGGCGGAAGTGTTCGCCGATAAGATGGGGTGGTGTCCCGATCCCGGGAGACGCGAAGCTGTATTTGCCGGGACTGGATTTGATCAAGGCAACGAGATCCTTGACGCTCTCGACCGCCAGTGACGGATGGACCGTGAGCACCGTGGGCGACGTGACAGCAATCGTGACCGGATCGAAATTCTTGTAGGGATCATACGGCACCGTGTCGTACATGGCCGGGTTGACGACGATATTCGGCGGAACCACGAGGACGGTGTAACCGTCGGCTGCGGCTCTCGCTCCGTGACCCATGCCGATATTGCCACCGGCACCGCCGATGTTCTCGACGAAGAATTGCTTGCCGAGATGTTCGGATAATTTTTGTGCGGTGAGGCGCGCCAGATATGTCGGCGGGACCTGCGGCTGCATAAGGAACGATCACACGCACCGGCCGCGCCGGATAGGTCTGCGCCGGCGCGATGGTTGAGAATGCAGGCGCGAAAGCCGCCCCCGCTGTGAGCTGCAGAAATGTCCGGCGCAGAAAGCTTCATGGCGAAATCTCCTGGCTTGCGGCGACGGCGGTGCAAGGCAACCTCGGCGTCAGCGCTCCCAATACAGAGACAGGATTACCATTTTCGAGAAAGACGAGCTATCATATGAAAATAGCGAAACTCATATTGAATTGGATATGGGAATGGAGCTGAGGCATCTCCGGTCTTTCATCGCAGTCGCAGAAGAAGAGCATATCACGCGGGCGGCTGAGCGGCTCGGCATGCAGCAGCCACCGCTCAGCCAGCGAATTAAAGCCATCGAACACGAACTCGACGTTCAGCTGTTTCGCCGCAAGGCGCGCGGCGTTGAACTGACCGAAGCCGGGCGTGTCTTCCTCGATCATGCGCGTGCGATGCTCGCGCAGTACGACCGCACATTCGAGGCAACACGGCGCGCCGCGCGCGGCGAACAAGGCCGCATCTGCGTGGGTGTGATGCCAACCACTCCGTTTCATCCGTTCGTGCCGTTTGTCATCCGCGCCTTTCGGGCAGCCTTTCCGGAAGTGTCCCTGACACTGGATGAATGTCTCAGGGCAGAAGCGATCGAACGCCTGCAAAGCGAACAGATGGACGTCGCTTTTTTCCGGGCTTCTCCTGCCGAACCGCAGGATCTCGTCATCCATCCATTGCTGGTGGAAGCCATGGTGGTGGCGTTGCCGCGCGAACATGTGTTGGCGCGGCGCGATCGCGGCAGCGACGGCGCGCTGTCATTGAAGGACCTTGCCGGCGAGACATTCATCGTTTACGCGCGCCAACTTGGGCCTGCGTTTTATGAAGCGACGATGGCGGCATGCCTCAAGGCAGGCTTCAGCCCTCGCCTTGGTCAGGAAGCTCCGCGTATCACATCGGCGCTGAGTCTCGTCGCAGCCGGACTCGGCATTGCCGTGGTGCCGGCATCCATGCAGCGAATGGCGATGGACGGTGTCGCTTACCGTCGGCTCAAGGGCGCCGCGCAACCGAAGGCCGTTCTGACTCTGGCCTCGCGCCGCGGCGACCCTTCAGCGGTGGTTCGTAATTTCCTAAGTCTGGTGCGGCGCGCCGCGAAGAACTTTCACGACGACCCGGGACAGAGCGAGATAACTTAATCGGCTATGCTGACGCTGATCGTGATCCCGGCGATCTTCGGACTGGTGAAGGGGTTCCGGTTGCCGGATGAGGCGCCGCCGTCTGACGGCAGCGTCATTCCGCCGGAGCGGTGCGCGACAGCGAACGCAGCTCACCGCTCGATTGCCGCAGCACAGTCACCGCGCCCTGCAACGCCAGCATTGCCATGATCATCGCGACGATGATGTCGGGCCATCCCCTGCCCGTGCCGAACACGCCGAACGCTGCGAGCAGCACGGCCAGATTGCCGAGTACATCGTTGCGGGTGCAAATCCATGCGGAGCGCATGTTGGCGTCACCGCCGCGATAGGCCCAGAGAATTGCGAACGATGCGGCATTGGCCACGAGCGCAGCGAAACCGACGGTGCCCATGGTGAAGGCGCTCGGCAAGGTGCCTTGCACCGCATGCCAGATCACGGTGCCGATCACCCACAGGCCGAAGATGCCCATGGTCGCGCCCTTGGCGAACGCCGCCGAGGCGCGGTAGCGCAGCGACATGCCAACCACGAAAAGGCTGACGGCATAGTTCGCCGCGTCACCGAAGAAATCGAGCGCATCCGCCTGCAGCGACGCGGAACCGGCGGCGACGCCCGCACCGATCTCGACGAGGAACATCGCGGTGTTGATGATCAGCACTGCCCACAGCGCGCGGCGGTATTGGCGATCAAGACCCGGATCGGGCCCGCCGCAACAGCTGTCATGACAACATGAAGCGCCCATAGGGACGATCTAGGGTGTCCGTCCTGAAAATCCATGGGTTCTGGCGGTCGTCCGCATGCGGGGCAAACGATCTATTGGTGACGGCGGCCGAACAATTCCGCGTAGGCCTCGGTGCGCGTGTTGAGGAGCGGGTCGTCCGAAGGCTCAATGCCCGCCGTTACGTTGGTTGGCAAGAACAGCAAGTCGTTCTCGACTTTCTGCGTGTCCAACGCCTTGGTGACCGCGATTTCACCGAGCTCCACCAACGGCCGGCTGTCCGGCCAGATCTTCGTGGCATCCGTGGTCGGATCATCGGCGGCGGCAACCTGGACCATGAGGCGAAACTTGACCGGCCCCTTTTCAAGCGATGTCCGCAGATTATCGGCAAGCGCATTCGGAGGACGCTTCGCGGCCTCCTCGTCGCTCACAAAGGCGGGGCCACTCTCAGGCACGATGCGGTAGCGGCCGAACTTGCTCACGTCTTTGCGCATTGGTGAACTTGAACGCATTGACGCCGAAGAAAGGCTCCGTGCCATAGCTGACCGCCACAGGCCGTGGCGTCGTGACAAAGGTGTGTGCGGCCGGATGGGTCGACAGGAATTTTTCGACCGGCGTCGGTTTGGGCACGTTGGGGCCGCTTGCGCCTACCGCCTTCAACAGGGCAAGAAAATCTTCGCCGCTCGCGACCGGAAATCCGTTGGCCGATATGCAGACCATGTCGGCCTCGCTCCCATCCGGGAGACGGAACTTGATCGCCATGCCGCGAACACCGCCGGTCGACGGGTCGGTGTCAGGCGCGTTCGGCACGCCGCCCGCATTGGAAAAACGAATAGTCAGCGGCGTGGGCGCCCCTTTGAGAAACACCGCCGAGCTGAGCGCGTCGGCGCCTTGGGCCGGCGTGAACGTGCCTTCGAACACGGCGCCCTTGGCGTGGTTCGCGCGAACGCCGGGATGCGCGCCGTAAAGCGCGTTCATCTGATCGACCAACTGAACGGCGACCGGCTTGTCTTCGGCGCTGGCGCAGGTCGCGCCTGCCGCCATCAGCGCCGAGACTACGATGCTCATTGCAACGCTTTGTAACGATCGCATGACCATCCTCCGAGCACGTCTACATGCAAAATTGTTTCAGGCCGTCGAAAAGTCGCGCCCGTGATCATTAATCTAAACTAGAATTAGTTCCCTGTCGCTAGATCGCCATCGACTAACTTCATTCACCTTCTCGTGTATCGCCGTCGCACACAAAGATCGCGAACCTTATCCGATAGTTCGCACCTTTTCGATCACGCGATTGATGACTAGGTATAACGTTCGACTGGGCGGCTGTTTCTCTTTACGGAGAAGGACAATGGCTGCGATAGACAGTCACTTCGCGGGCTCGATTCCTGAAATCTATGACCGCTTCATGGTCCCCCTCATCTTCGAACCCTATGCGCGTGATCTTGCTGTGCGCATCGCGCGGGCTCGACCGCGGGATTTACTGGAGACCGCTGCGGGGACCGGCGTTCTGACGCGCGCCATCGTTTCAAAGCTTCCCGCGCACGCGCGGATCATCGCCACCGATCTCAACCAACCGATGCTTGATTATGCCGCCACACGATCGCATCAGGATCGGGTCACGTGGCGACAGGCCGATGCACTGGCTCTGCCGTTTGAGGATCACGCATTCGATGTCGTCGCGTGCCAGTTCGGCGTCATGTTCTTATCCGACAAAATCAAAGGCTTCAGCGAAGCGCGACGCATTCTAAAGCCGCGCGGTCATTTCATGTTCAACGTATGGGACCGGATATCAGAGAATGAATTTTCTGATGTCATCACCCACGAACTCACTGCGTTCTTTCCACACGATCCGCCGTTGTTCATGGCGCGCACGCCGCACGGCTATCACGATGTCGAGACAATACGCGAAGATCTGAGGGCAGCGGGCTTCACCGACATCTCAATCGAAACGGTTGCTCACGTCAGCAGAGCCGCATCGCCGCGAGATGCGGCCATCGCCTACTGCCAGGGAACGCCGGTCCGAAACGAAATCGAGGCACGTGATGCGTCGCGCCTTGAAGACGCGACGAACGCTGCGGCTGACGCACTCGCACGTCGATTTGGAAATGGACCGATCGAGGGCCGCATCCGAGCGCATGTGATCACCGCCACTGGCTGAAGATTTATTCCTTCTGCTTCTGAAGTTTCGTGATCGTCCTGATGCCACCTGCTCCCGTCGTTGAATAGGTGACCTTATCACCAGCATGCACGTCGTCTAACGACACGCCGCGTTGTGCTTTGAACTCTTCCCCGGCGCTGCCGGTACTCGCTCCGACGGTACCGCTTTGCTCCTGTTGAATTGCAATGGTGCCATTGATCCGGTCAATTTTGGTAATCGTTCCTGTCTGGGAGTCTTGCTGAGATTGTTGCTGGGATTCTTGCCGGGATCCTTGCTTGGTTTCCTGGGCCAAAGCCGCCGAGCTGATGATGGTGAGGGCCGCAGCGCCAGCCAACATGATCTTTGCGGTTTTCATGGCAGTCTCCGATTAGTGACGTATCGGCGACAAACCATGGTGACCGGATTGGTTCCTGGTGACACAGAATGGTCAACTTCGTGTCAACGGCTTGCATTGTGCTGCAGGTTGTCAGCTGTCTGCTCGTACTACCCGGACATCCGTTAAGTCATCCTCGTTGCTACCACCACACCGCAGGTGCGGCGATTGACTGAAAACGGGAACGAGAGCGCCCGGAAGCTCTTGAGAGGACATAAAGCCCTGAACCACCTGGCATCGGGACAAGTATATCTGCGCCAATGGTGATACTTTCACCGTCAAGTCCTTGAATATGTCTTCTGGCAGGTCCTCGCCGGCGGCGTTCACGAACGACGTACCCGACCAGTACAGCTCAATGGCGTTACTGTTCAGGCGCGCTAGGCTCTCAGGAAGTCCTTTTGATTTGACAAATTTTCCATCCTGACTGACCTCCATGTGGAAAAGACCTTCCGGCACCCCCCATCCGATTACACCGCGATCGTAGTCTTTAAGTTGTAGCTCATATTCGTGTTCAGAATCGTCCGTTAGCCAGATGCTGCCACCAGGAAGTAGTTTGCCATCGTGGAGAAAAGAAACATCGAATGATGGAAAATCCGTCCCGGCCCACTTCCGGAATAGAAAGCCGTGCTGCACTATCCATTCGCTGGGCGGGTCATCGCCCAAGCCCACCGTTCCAGCATATTGGAAGGAGAAACCGGCGGGTGTAAAAAGAGCCAACGAAGGACGAGGCCCATCCCGATGCGCGCCGCATTCAATACCGAGTTCGGCGGCTTTCCGTTGCGTAGACTACAAGAAAATCGGCGTTCCAGCCATCTCGTAGTAGATCGGCCATCTCGTGCTTAACGACGCATAGGTCGCCAATGGGATGAAGCCGTCTCACTAATTCAAGGGCCTTAACTTCCTGGCTTCGAATGTATCCATACCAGAGCGCGAAAGCAGGTCTTGGGAGCCGCCCTAGCGTTCGAGTGGAAACTTCGTACGCCTTCTCGACTTTTTCAGGAAAGGTTAGACCAGTCAGGATTGCTCCGACGATCCCGACGGTCCCGGCGATAGCGACCCAGGTTCTTCTGATCCAAGGCAACCTCTGTTCGCTTTGCGAGTTGACATGGCGTCGTCGACTACGACGCAAAAATCCGTGCGTCATCTTGGAACATCCTCGGAACAGGTTAATGCTGCGAAGCTGACCGCCGTTCACTCCTCATTTTTACGACAGATAATGTAGCAGAAACGACCGGTTGGATGCCACCGATCCGTTTACGTTGGATCGGTCGAAACAGTATCCACCCGTTTGAAGACTGCTGGGTCACATTCGGTCGTTGTCGCACTTCCAAGACGATGTCCGCTACCTCAACGACCCGACATCGCACAGCACGAACGCTCATCCGGAAACTACCAGAAAACTGCCAGAAAACTGCCAGAGAATCGCGCGATTAAAAAAATCAAAGCGGCCTCTGCGAGTCCGCCCCGCTCCATGCATCACTTCCCAACAATCACCCGCGATGATGCACTTCTTGCAGGCCGTAGACCGGCGTTGGAATCCCTTCCATCCGCGCCTTCAGCTGCAGCGAGAGAAACTGCGAGTAGTGCCGCGACTGGTGCAAATTGCCGCCGTGAAACCACAGCGCCTCCTGCTGGGTCGGCTTCCACATGTTGCGCTGCTCGCCCTCCCACGGACCCGGGTCCTTGGTGGTGTTCGAGCCCAGTCCCCAGCACCTTGCCGACCTTGTCCGCCACCTCTTTTGAAATCAGGTCCGCGGCCCAGCCGTTCATCGAGCCGTAGCCGGTGGCGTAGACCACAAGATCGGCCGGCAGTTCGGTGCCGTCGCTCAGGATGACGGAGTGCTCGGTGAGCTTTTTGACATCGACGCCGCTCTTCAACTTGATGCTGCCGTCGGCGATCAGATCGGACGCGCCGACATCGATGTAGTAGCCCGATCCGCGCCGCAGATATTTCATGAACAGGCCGGAGTCGTCGTCGCCATAGTCGAGCATGAAGCCCGCCTTCTCGAGGCGCTCGTAGAAATCCGCATCGCGTTCCCTGATCGCGTTGTAAACCGGGATCTGGAATTCGTGCAGGATCTTATAAGGCAGCGATGCAAAGATCAGGTCGGCCTTGGCGGTGGTCATGCCGGATCGCGACCGCCTGTTCGGAATAAAGCGGGCTCAAGCCAATCTCCATCAGCGAATTCGACTTCACGATATGGGTTGTCGAGCGCTGCACCATGGTGACGTCGGCGCCCGCTTCCCACAGCGCCGCGCAAATATCGTGCGCGGAATTGTTCGAGCCGATCACGACAGCCTTCTTGCCTTGTATACTCGTCCGGCCCCGGATGCTGCGATGAATGGTGCTGCTCGCCCTTGAACACATCCATGCCCTCGAACTTCGGCATGTTCGCCTTGCCGGACATGCCCGTGGCGAGCACGAGCTGCTTCGGCTTGCAGGATGATCTCCTTGCCGTCGCGCTCCACGACGACAGTCCACTCGCCCTTCGTCTCGTCGTAGGTGGCCTTCTTGCAGGTGGTCGAGCCCCAGTAGTTGAGCTCCATCACCTTGGTGTACATCTCGAGCCAGTCGCCGATCTTGTCCTTCGGCGAGAACACCGGCCAGTTGCTCGGGGAACGGCAAGATACGGCAGATGGTCGTACCAGACCGGATCATGCAGGCAGAGCGACTTGTAACGCTTGCGCCAGCTGTCGCCGGGCCGTTCGTTCTTCTCGATGATGATGGTCGGCACGTCGAGCTGCCGCATCCGCGCGCCGAGCGCGATGCCGCCCTGCCCGCCGCCGATGATCACGCAGTAAGGCTGACGCGTGTGGCCGAGCTCGGCGGCTTCCTTCTCGCGCTCCTCCTTCCAGGTCTTGCGTTCGCGATCTGCACCGTGCTTCGCGCCCATGCGGGCGCTCGAAGCCCTGCGCTTCCTCGTGGCCTTTCAGTTCGGCCATGGTGGTGAGCAGCGTCCAGATCCGGCCATCCTTCATCCGCATGTGGCCGAAGCCGCGCGCCACTGCGGTCTCGAATTGAATCCAGCTCTCGGTCACGCCGTCCGTCTCGGTGGCGTCTTCGCCGTCGGCGATTTTCCAGTTCGACGGCTTGGTGTCGGCGAGCTGCGCTTTCAGCATGTCGCGGACCTGATCCCTGCCTTCCATGGTCTTGATGTTCCAGGTGAAGGTCACGAGGTCGCGCCAGTAGCAATCGACCTGAAACAGATCGACAGCGCGGTCCACATCGCTGGCGGACAGCGCCTCGTCGAGGGCGTTGAGCAGAGCAGACACGTTCCCGTTCGGGGTCTTGTCGAGCATGATGATGTTCTCCCTTGTGCCGAGGCGAAAGCTTTCGCTCTTTTCTTTTTTCCGGCGTGTGAGAGCGCCGGACCGCCGGCGGCGAAAGCATGACCTCGCGCCGCCTCATTCGATCTCAGGAATGCGAAAATGTTAGCACGTTGCGGCAGGGAGGCGAGTGGGAAACGGACGACCGGTGACGCTCAATGTGCGCGTGCGAAGCAATGACAATGCGCTGCGGTACGCCATCGCTTCCGCGATTGTTCCGCTGACCCATCAAGAGCGTTAAGTCTGCTGCATTTCATCAACCGTTGATCCCTGCGGATGAAATCAGCAGAAAAGAAAGCCCGGCTGTTGGGCTGGGCTCTCATTCAGTGGTTGGCGCACGGTGTCGGCACCGGGTTCTAGGGGACATCGAGGTTCTTATCATTTGATTTCCCACGTCGTGTTATGCGGGATGTCCATCGCAAAATAGCCGCCGGGGCCAGCCAGTGCAGGCATTGTTATACAAGCAAATGGCTCACTCCCGGTGATGCCCTTGTACTTCCCGGTGCCGCCGGTGATGATATGGGTGCCACAATCCATTTTCGGCTGCGACTTGTCGAGGTCGCGCGTATCGAAGGTCGAGAAAATCTTGTCACCGTCGCTGTCGGCCAACACGCAGGCGCCGTCGATGTATTTCTTGTCGCCGGACGCAACGTTCAGCGCTGCGCAATGTGCCGACATCTTGTCGAGCATCTTCTCTCCCTTCATGTTTTGGGTAGTCCCGACCGCCTCCAGCGTGGTGGCCGTACCGAGTTCGGCGATGTCAATGCTCATCAACGGCCGAAAAATGAAGTGCGTCACGTAGGGCGTGGTCCCCTTCTTTTCAATCGGCTGTCCTAGGACGACCGCGGGGGCAAAGGCCACGAGTGCCCCGGCGAAAAGCGCTGTTTTGACAAGTGTCATCGCTGCGGCGGGTGCCGCGATTATGCTGAGGTTGATGGGCTTCATTGGTTCCTCCTTGGATCAAGCGGCGGCTTCAGGCCTATGCTGTGAACTGCCGCGGACTTAGAGACGACCTGCTGTGCGTGATACGCTTGTGGCGTCGCGCTTCGAGCTATCGGGATTTTCCATGAAAGATATTGCTGCATTCCCAAGGCCGGATGCGGCAGAAACGTTGCCGCGACTTCGCGACTCATCGGCGAAATCGATTGGAGCGCGAAGGTGTCTCGGGAGGTGTTGGAAGCACCCGCCGAGGCCTTGGTCCACGTCCGATAGCTGTTAGGGACTTCAACAAATATACCATATCGACGCTGCCAGTAAAAGCGCGAGACGCATCCGTACAAGTCCGCGTCTATTTGACTCTTCGGCTGCCCGCGTTTGCTGCGGCTACGATCTCGCATCGCACGCTCATCACGGCAGCCGAGCAGCCGTTTCCTCGCGCATGAGATGATGTCCGCTAAAAATTTGCCGGGAAGATTAAGAATAGCAGCTTGGATGCTACCATGTTACTCCCCGGCCCGTTTTTCGTCAGTGTTTCAGTAAACCCACCGGGCGCAAGCGCCTCCGTGCCATCGCGCACACCTGCGGGCTTGTCGGCGCTCATGGCGCATGGTGGTTCTGGCGACGCAGATCCCACCAACGCGTGTCCTGCCCGGGCCGCAGCCGTAGGCGACGTCCGTGACGATGCCGGCCGGCTCGTGAACCGGCGCTGGTGTCATGGCCTGTGCAGACGTTGTGACGAACAAGGCGAAGGCGGCAATGGCGATCAATCTGAGCATAAGCTTTTCTCCCATGTTTCGCGGACGATTTGCCGAGGCTGGTGACAGCCTTCAGGGGTAAGCCGGTCCATTGTAGGAGCGCGCAGGCCTTTGCGAAACGCTTTTCGGTGTTGGACCTATGACACAATGCCACGTCCGCGCCGATCGCCACTTCGCATTCGTGCCCAGCAGCGGACTTCGGCATGCCTGTCGGCTATAAACGGCGCGGTGATATGCAAACAGAAAGTTCCGTCCATGATCGAGGGGATCAGCGCGGTGACACTGGGCACTCACGAAATGCCACGAGCTGTCCGATTCTACCGCGCGCTGGGGTTCGAGATCCTGCATGGCGGCGAAGAGTTGTCATTCACCAGCTTTCGCGCAGGGGCGAGTTATCTTAACGTCATCGCCCAGCCTCACGAGCGGCGCTGGTCGTGGTGGGGGCGCGTCATCTTCTACGTCGCCGATGTTGATGCACTTTACGACCGCGCGCTCGCAGCGGGGTTCCAGCCAACCACCGCGCCCCGCGATGCCGAATGGGGCGAGCGCTACTTCCACTTAACCGACCCGGACGGTCACGAACTCAGCTTCGCTCGGCCTTTGTTCCCCGCATCCGCCCAATAGCGGCTCGAAATTCTCAGCGCCGAGAACGCGCCCAGACATGCGACACAGTTTCCTCGCGACGATCCGCGCATGCTCGAAAACACCTTTATCGCTGTATGATTGTGGCGAGAAGGGAGGTGAGCGTCATGCGCATTCGACACTGGCAAGATATCGCCAGCCTGTTAGTGGGCATGTGGCTGGTTATATCGCCGTCCGTCCTGGGCTTCACCGGAGCGGCCGCCTGGATCACTGTTGTGCTCGGGTTATGCGTCGTTCTGTTTGCCGTGGAGGGATTTGTCATTCCGTCCTATCTGGAGGAATGGGGAGAAATTCTCCTCGGCCTCGCTCTGCTGGTGGCACCCTGGACGGTTGGCTACGAGCCGGAATTGGCCACCATCAGCAGTATGGTGTCGGGCATCCTGGTGATCCTGTTGGGAGCCTCGGAACTGATGAACGATAGCGATTTCGCCACGTGGTGGCACGATCGCTGGCATCACCCGGCCAACTGAAAAGGGATGCTGCCTGAACTGAGCGCTATCTGCTCGCTGCAGAGAAGAGCAATTGTCTCCGCAGCGTGGGCGCTCCCCTTGCCTGCATAGATGAGACGTCTCGCACAGGACACGCGGATTGCACACGACACGCGAATTGATCTAGCGCGGCAACTGCGCGTCTGCGGCACTCTCCCCGCTGAGCCTTGAGAGAAAGTGTGCAGGGCCTACACGGCCCCGCACATGAGCGATTTTGTTACGACGCGGTGCGTGGCTCTATCGGCTGCCAGATGCTTATCTTGCGCGTCTCCGGCATCAGGAAGAGCGCGAGCACGAAGCACACGGCAGGAACCACGATCGGGTAGATCAGCGCGGAACCGACGCTGCCGGTCGCCGCGAAAGCTGCCGAGGTGATGAACGGCACCAGTCCGCCTCCCCAGCCGTTGCCGATGTGATACGGCACCGAGACCGACGTGTACCTGATCCTGCCGGGGAAGTACTCCGCCAGGAACGCGCCGACCGGCCCGTACACCATCCCCACATAGCAAACGAGGATGAAGATGATGAAGATCGCGACCGGATAGTTGACGTTGCCGGGCTGCGTGACCGTTCCCAGCCACGAATACAACGGATAGTAGGTCAGCGCGGCGAGCAGCATGCCTCCCAGGATCACCGGCTTGCGGCCGATGATGTCAGACAGCCAGCCAAAGAAGATCAGGCTCGGCGTTGCAAGGAGCAGCGCCGCTCCCACGATGTAGGCCGAGGTCAACGCGTCCAGCTTGGAAACCTGCTGCAGGAAGTACAACGCCCAGAACTGGCCGCTGTACCAGACCACGCCCTGCCCGATCAGCACGATGGTGGCGATGCCGACGTACTTGATGTTGGAGCTGAGAAAGGCCTCCTTCCAGGGGTTCCTGGTCATCTGCCCCCTCGCCTTGATATCCTGGAAGATCGGCGTCTCCTGAAGCTGGAGGCGGATGTAGATGGCGACGGCCACCAGCACAAAGGACAGCAGGAACGGAACGCGCCATGCCCATGCGTTGAAGGCTTCATTGCCGAAATACGTACGCGTTGCGATGATCACGGCCAGTGACACGACAATGCCGAGAGTCGGAGAGGTCTGTAGCCAGCCGGTGTAGTAGCCGCGGCTTTCGTCCGGAACATGCTCGGCGACATAGGTGATGGCGCCGCCATATTCGCCGCCGAGGCACAGTCCCTGAATCATTCGCAGACCGAAGAGAATGAACGCTGCGGTCAGGCCTATCGAACTCGTAGGTCGGGATCAACCCGATCGCACCGGTGCCCAAGCCCATTCCGCTGAGCGTCACAAGGAACGTGTACTTGCGGCCGACCCGGTCTCCCATCCATCCGAACAGAAACGCCCCCAGTGGACGGATCAGGAATCCGGCGGTGAACAGCGCAATCGTACTCAGCAGAGCTGCGACCGGATGGGATTGTTCAAAGAACTTGACCGACAGAACCGCGGCCAGGCTCCCGAAAATATAGAAGTCATACCATTCGATGACGTTTCCGACCGACGCGGCAACAATCACGCGGCGGAAATCCGTTGGGACTTGAAGTGCCATGTTGTCCTCCTGCTATTTCAAGAAGCGCCTCCCGTTCTTTCAATGCTTTGTTGTCTCGCGGCTTGAGGCCTGTGCGCGGCATTTGGACATCTGCATTTGATATCTGAAAGTGCCGCAACGCTTGACCTCGGGGGACCTTTGCCTCTCCGAGGAGAGCTCCAGCGGGCCTTTTGAGAAAACTTTGGGCGCCGCGAGCCACTACTGCCTGCTTCCCGTCCGTCGGGAAGCGAAGGCGTGGCAGCTAGTCTAATCCTAATGGTACGGTCACCGTATAAGACTTTTGACTCAATCGAACCGAACCGGTTGACTGGTCACCCACGGAACGCCGCGAGATCCCGGTTCACTGCGTTGGCGTGGATATACCGCACTGCAGGAGGACGACATGCACCTTCGGAACTTCCGCGTTTCAGTTGCGCTTGCTGCCGCTCTGGTTGTCTTTGGCATGGTCCCATCGACGGCATCTGGCGAAGCGTCAGCGAAGCTTGCGGTGGCGAACTTCAATTTCGAGGATACGTCCGGCGAAGTCGGAAACGCGACGGCGCAGCACGACGCGCAGCTGAAGGACTTCCAGTCGGTGGTGAGCCAAACACTGTCGGACAAACTCAAGCTCGATCTCGCCCCTCTCCCCTGCGCACCGGACAAGTGCTCGCTCGCAGACCCCGGCCTGGAAGCGCTTGCTGCGCTCGCGAAGAAGGCCGATGCGCGATACCTCGTCGCGGGCGGCCTGCACAAGATGAGCACGCTGGTCGGCTTCGCCAAGATTGTCGTTGTGGACTTGAGCGACAACGGCAAGGTCTGCGACCGGCTGCTCTCCTACCGCGGTGACAACGCGGAGGCTTGGGAGCGCGCGGCCAAATTCGCGGCCGGCGATCTGATCGACCATTGCATGCGCTGAGGAGCGTTCAGCCTACGCTCAGGAGAACAGCAATGATGACCGGTCTCTATGTCGCCGTGGCAGTTGTCCTGGCTGTCGGCAGTATCTATCTCGCCGTTCGCCACAGGGACGTTCGCAAGTTCCTCGCCGGCGCGTTCTTCGTCTCCTCCGGCATCATGTTCTACCTCTATCTGGCCAATGTCTCGGTGCCCATTCTCGGCACCGGCTTTGTGGAGACGCCCGAGGTCAGCGGCGGCCGCTCCATCATCCACTTCATCCTCTTCCTCGTCTGTCTCTATTTCGGCTTCATCAGGACAGAGCGGGCGTGAGCGCCCGATAAGAAATGACGGCGTTGAGCGGACGCTCTTCTTGCCATCACTTCCACGAACCTACTATCTTGGGTCGATCAGCGGAATCCGAAACGTAAAACGCGTCTCAGTGGCTGAAGACGCTACCTCCAACGCGCCGCCGTGCGCTTTTGCGATCTCCGAGGCGATATAAAGACCCAAGCCGAGCCCCTGCATCGACGGCCTTACCGCTCCGCGATAGAACGGCTGAAACAAATTCTTCATGGCTTCTTCGGAGATTGGCTGGCCGGCATTGGCGACAGATAACTCAAACGTCCCGTTTCCAGTCGCCGCGCTCACACGGATGGGCGCATCGTGCGCGCCATGTGTGATCGCGTTGCCAAGCAGATTGGAGAACAATTGTCCAATCCGGGGAGCGTCGCAGAAGACCGGTGTTTCAAGTTCGAACTGCGTGTCGATCGTGCGGTCCGGATGCGCCGAGGCCAGCTCCGCTACCACCTGATCCAACACCGGTTCAAGCGCATAGATCGCGGCATTCAGCGTCAGGCCGCCGCCCAGCCGTCCCCGCGCGAAATCCATGACGCTGTCGATCATCCGGGCCATGCGCGCGACGCTGTTCTGCATCATCGCTTCGATCTTGATCGCGTCCTCCGGCGTTCTGGCCTTCAGCATCAGCCGGGCCCCGGAGGACAGCGACGCAAGCGGATTTCGCAGATCATGGCCCAGTACCGCGATGAACTGTTCACGAAGTTCGGCTGTCTCGCGCTCGATGTTCAGGCTGGCCTCCGTCCGAGCCTGCAGTGTCTCACTCTGCTGCCGCGCGGCGTCCGAAGCGGCGCGTGCATCAAGCAACTGACGTTCGTATCTGCGCCGATCTGTTGCCTTGAAGATCGTCAGGCGCGTGAACAAAAGTCCTCCGGCCTCATCCCGGCGTTCGATCGCGTTGGCGATGACAGGCAGGCGAGTGCCGGCCTTGGTCACCATGTCGATCGCAAACTCATTGAAGAATCCCTGCATGCGCAGGAGTGGTGCAACATGCGTCTCGAAGAAGATGCGACCCGCAATATTGAGCAGATCGCTGATGCGCTTGCCCGCAAGCTCCGCAGGATCGTAATCCATCCACGCCGCGAAGGTGCGGTTGGCCTTGAAGATGCGACCATCGGGTCGCAGAGAGATGTAGCCGCAAGGCGCGTTCTCGTAGAGATCTTCGAAATCCTCGACCGGCGTCTGGTCGGTATCGCCTTTGGCATCAGACAAATGAGCGGATCGCCACTGTGACCTCGTCCGGTGCGCTCAGGTTCGGACAGTGTCCGGTTGCCTTCAGCACAACCAGCTCACTGCCGGGAATGTGGCTCTGGACATACGCACCAACCTGCTGACCCGCGATGATATCCTCGCTGCACTGAAGGATCAGCGTACGGGCCGAGACCTTCGCCAAATCAGCACGATTGTCGGAAGTGAAGGTCACGCGCGCGAATGCCTTGGCGATCTCGGGATCGGTGCGGCAGAAGCTGTTGGTCAATTCCTCGCCCAGCTCAGGACGGTCGGGATTGCCCATGATGATGGGAGCCATCTGCGTCGACCAGCCCATGTGGTTCTCCTCAAGAAACGCGAGCAGTTCTTCGATCTGCTGAGCGCTAAACCCACCGAGATAATCGCCGTCGTCGATATAGCGTGGCGAGGGTCCGATCAGCACCAGGCTTTCGAACAGATCAGGCGCTTTCAGCGACGCCAGAATGCCGATCATCGCGCTGACCGAATGGCCGACGAACACGGCATTCTTCAACTGCAGCTCGCGCCCGATCTCAATCACGTCGTCGGCGTAACCGGCAAGCGTCGCGTATTTGGCAGGGTCATAAGCCGTGAGATCGGAGCGGCCTGCGCCGACATGATCAAACAGGATGGTTTTGAAGTCCTGTTCAAAGGCCGGCGCAACGAAACGCCACATATTCTGATCGCATCCAAAACCATGGGCGAAGACCATGGCCCGGGACCCGCTTCCACGGATCTCGATGTTGTTGCGCTGCGTAACTGACATTCAAGGCCTCCGACCATGCCGCGAGGCGCACGTCCCCCTGCCGCCATTGGTAACGAACCGGCGGGATGCAGCAAGGGAATTATATAAGTCGAGAAAGCGACTTAGCGCACCTTCGAGGCCTCGTCGTCACCCAGCAACTTCACCAGGTGCGCGAGCGTCGACCTGTCCTCTTCCGGCGGCTCTGACCTCGGGGTCGTGGCGGGCCGGAAGCGGAACAATCGCAGCAAAAGGTCCCTGAGCATAAGACGATTCCCCCCATGTGTCGGACACATGACGCCCCGCCCGGGATATCGGTTGCATGACTTTGCGAAAATAATGTGGTGGTTCCATGCGTTTTATTCTTGCACCGTCTCAGCATCACCACGCAATCGGCGGATTGAGAGATTCGTGCGCTGTCGCCTTTACAGGAGCTACGCATGACCCGTTGCTCTCGAACAGAAATGGAAGACGCAGGCGGACGAAATTCGTGACGCGACCGCGACGATGCGAGGCTGTATCGAACTGTCGGTTTTACGAAGCTTGTCGCCACAAAATTCGCGGCGACCTGATCGATCAGTGCAGGCGATGATGTTGCCAGCGCCGCGCACAAGATCGTAAGCCGGATCAGGTCGGGCCGAATATCCCCTGCACTTTCGCAGAGTGAAGTTCAGCCCAAGACGACGTCCTGCACATCCGGCAATCGGGTGGCGCAGCGCGTGTCCCCTCCTATCGTGTCTCACCACACGATCAGGAGTTCACGACATGACATTCCTCCAGTTTCACGCCATCGCCGCCTCGCGCGGCGACGGGCTTCGGCCCGAACTCAAGGCGCTTCTCGATCGGCTTGCCGTGACACCCTCCGAACCCGCCGCCAGCGATGACGGTATCGTTCAATCAGGACCGAATGGTCATACAGAGCCGTTGCACGCAGGCACCGCGCGACCTATGCTTGCGGTCTGCATCAAGTGATCTGCAAGGTGCTGCTTGCGGATGCAAGCCTGCTCGACGGCCAGCACATTTATACTTGAGCAATCGGATACTTGAATAATCGGAAAATTCACGATCACTCGGGAGAGCGTGAATGAAATCGATCACCGCAGTCGCAGCAGACAAGCTGGGCGATTTTCTCACCAAGGATTTTCGCCAGATTTTTGGCTCGGCCCACGCCGATGAGGCGGAACGTCTCGGCTCGGCGGCACGCGCCACCATCGAGTGTCTGGCCGGAAGCGATGCCCTCTATCACACCTACGAACACACATTGCAGGTCACCATGGTCGGGCGGGATATCCTGCAGGGCATGATGGTGTCGCGGCGCATCGAACCATCCGATTACAGTCACCTGATCGTCGCCTGCCTGCTGCACGACATCGGCTATGTGCGCGGCGTGCTGAGCGGCGACACCGAAACCGAATTCGTCGCAGACACCACTGGCCGGAAGGTGACGCTGCCGCGCGGTGCATCTGATGCCTCGCTCACCCCTTATCATGTCGATCGCTCGAAGCTGTTTGCATTCGAGCGGCTCGAGAAAAATCCGACCATCGACGCCGCGCGCGTGGCGAAAGCGATCGAGATGACGCGCTTCCCGGTCCCGGAGGATCACAAGACGATCTGCGATCTCGAGCCGAAGCTGGTGCAGGCTGCGGACTTCATCGGGCAGCTCGGCGATCCGTTGTACTTGCGCAAGGCCAACGCGCTTTATTATGAGTTTGAAGAGATCGGGATGAACAAGCAGCTCGGCTATTCCTCGCCTGCCGACATCATCGAGAAGTACCCGTCGTTTTTCTGGAGCAGCGTCTCGATGCATCTCGACGAGGGCATCAAATATCTGAACATGACGACGTCCGGCCGGCAGTGGATCGCGAACCTCCATCATCATGTTCTGTGTGCGGAGCGCGCCCAGCGGCTGATGGGACCGCAAACCTGACGCGCGATCATCTTCGATCCTGCCGCTAGAAACTCGGCGTCGTAACACCGACCATCTGGGCGTCCTTTAATAAATCTTTGAGCGCGGCCGCCGACCTTCGCAGCGGCCGCGCTCCGAACACCGTTTGAATCGTCAGTTGCCCGTCGGCAGCCCGATGTTGAAGCCCTCTTTCGCGAGTTGTTCTCGCAAGTACTGAAACCTCTGATACTGCGTGATGGTAACGGGTCCCGAGTAACCTTCGCTCTGAAGCTTACGAGGCGGATATTTCAGGTAACTTTGCATCAGTTCCTTGATCGCCGCATTGATCGTCACCAACGTCCAGGTGTGCTCCGTGTAATTGTTCATGAAGATGTCGTAACGCTCCTGCGGATCCTGCCAGATGTCAAAGACCTGCGGGACTGTTGCGACATATGATTGCGCGCCTTTCCAGCCGAGATTTGTATCGACGGCAAGACCGCCGGTGCTCGCGCCATCATCGCCACGAAGATTGAACACCGCTTTATAGTGACCCACTCGGGCCGCACCCGGTGTCAATTCGTTTCGTGAAGTAGAACCAGCTTTTACGCTCGGATTTACCCTTGCCAAGCAAGATCGGCGACATGTCATAACTGTCGAAGATGATGGGCTGTCCCTCCCGGTCATTCTCCGGCAGCTTCACGCCAGCAAGCGACGCAAAAGTCGCCATGTAATCCACGACCGAATACCAACGTGTATCGGACGTTCCGACGATGGCGCCGGGAGGATGTCTATTCTGACGCGGGCTTCCACCATGCCGATGGCACAAGGAACGCGATTGCGCGCCCTCGCGCATCGCGTCCCTTCTGTCGCCTCGGGACCGGTGTAATAGCCCGCGATCGCGGATACAACGATCCTGCCGAGGTCGGCCGTAATGCCGGTCTGTTTCACGGAAAACGACATAGGTATTCTTGTCGAGGCCGAGCGAGCGGGTCTTCTCCAAGACCCGGCCGATCCGGGTATCGTTTTCGACAATCGAGTCCGCATACTTGCTCTTCGAAAGCGACTTTCCTTTGAATTCAGGCGCCGGCATGTTCGGCTGATGCACCTTCATGAAGTTGATGCTCATGAAGAATGGCTCCGTCGAATTTGCATTACGGTCCAAATATTCAAGCGCAGCTTTCTCGACGTATTCGTCATAGAACGGAATGCCGACCACACCCTTTTCCGGCGTGTTGACGTATTGCCCGTTGACCTTGAAATCTTCTTTCGGAGCTTCTCCCGCCTTCCCCGACAACGCGCCTTTGGTCACACGCTCAAACATCGACCGCAACTCAGGGTCCATGTCGGGAAACCACGTCTCATCGGCGTAGGTGTAGGCATTGAGATGATACAAACCGACATACCGCATCTCGTCGTAGCCGTGCGCGTTCGGAAGCGCGTAGTCGGACTCTCCGAGGTGCCATTTTCCGGTGAAGAACGTGTTGTATCCGCCAGTCTTGAGAACAGAAGCGAGGGACCACTCGGCAGCCGGAAGGCCTCCGCCCTGCCCTTGAAACGCGACAGTCGTCATGCCGCTCCGGTTCGGAATGCGACCGGTCAACATCGCGGCACGGCCGGGAGTGCAGCTTGGCTGCGCGTAGAACGATAAAAACTGCATGCCCTCGGCCGCCATCCGATCGAGGTTAGGCGTCGGCATGCCGCGATTTTCACCGCCACCATACACACCTGCATCTCCGTACCCAAAATCGTCGGAGAGAATAAGAATGATGTTTGGCTTTTCAATTCTTTTTGCTTGAAGACACTGCCACACTCACCTCCTGTTAATTGACTAGATCATCGATCTCGACTTCAATTTCAGTAGTGAACGGCTTTCAAACTTCGCCTCTTGTTGTTGGCTTACTGTCACAGACTCTCAAAAAAAAATTCGGTTCCACCTGCTTTTACTGGGCAAGACCTCAAATCGAGCGCCGTTGCCAAAGCTGCCTGATGAGGTACCGCCACCGTAGCGTGCCAAATCCTGAATCGCGAAATGATCAGGACATCCAGGGCGCATCGTGTCATTTGCACGCCAACAGCGCCGGGCATCTCATAAGCGTTGATTAAAGTCCTTCGCCGCCGTCCCCGTTGCCATGGGCGCTAGAGCCGGCGGCTCTCTCGCGAGACATCCCCTGCTCACAGAGAAGCCGTGCAGCGGGGCTCGCCATCTCAACGCAGCAGGGTCGGTCATCTTGAGGTGCGGGAAGAACATCCCCACATATTGTCTTATTAGGGAGTTGTACCGTGAAGATGGTGCAGGCGACCCTTGTTGCGGCGATTGCTGCCACTGTCCTATTTGTCTCTCCCGCGCCCCTGTCAGCGGAGGAGAGCGGCAGACCCGCGCTGATGATCGAGATCGACGGGGTGATCGGTCCGGCAACCGCCAGATACGTGAAGGAAGGGCTGACGACGGCGAGCGAGCGGCGGGCCGATGTCGTCATCCTGCGCCTGAACACGCCGGGCGGCCTCGCTACCAGCATGCGCGAGATCATTGCTGACGTGCTTGGATCCCCTGCTCCTGTCATTGGCTACGTTGCTCCATCCGGCGCTCATGCCGCCAGCGCGGGCACCTACATCCTTTATGCGACGCATATCGCGGCCATGGCACCGGGCACCAATCTCGGCGCCGCGACGCCGGTGCAGATCGGTGGACCGCTGCCGGGTCTGCCAGGCAGCGCCCCGGACAAGGATGGCAAGGACAAGAAGGACGATGCGCAGCAGCCTGCGTCGCAGAATGTCCTGACGGCGAAGGCGACGAACGACGCGGTCGCGTTGATCCGCAGCCTCGCCGAACTGCGTGGGCGCAACGCCGATTGGGCCGAGAAAGCGGTGCGCGAGGCCGCCAGTCTTTCCGCCAGCGGCGCATTGCAGGCGAACGTCATCGACCTCATCGCGCGCAACCCGACAGAACTGCTTCAGCAGATCGACGGCCGCACGGTCGAACTCGCAGGTGGTGAGATGCGGCAGCTGGCGACAAAGGGCCTGACAATTGAGCGACTCGATCCCGGCTGGCTGATCCGGTTTCTGTCCGTCATCACCAATCCCAACGTTGCTTTCATCCTGTTGATAGTCGGCATCTACGGTTTGATCTTTGAGTTCTCCACCCCGGGCGCCATCGCACCTGGCGTGATCGGCGCGATTTGTCTGCTGCTCGGCCTCTATGCCCTCAACATGCTGCCGATCAACTACACCGGCCTCGCCTTGATCGTGCTCGGGATCGCCTTCCTGATCGTCGAAACCTTCAACCCGACCGTGGTTCTCGGCCTGGGCGGCGTTGCCGCGTTTCTTCTCGGGGCTGCCATGCTCTTCAAGATCGAGGCCCCCGGCTACCGGCTGTCATGGACGGTTGTCGTCATCGCGGCGGCGATGATCTTTAGCCTGACCGTTGTCGTGCTCGGCTCGCTCTGGCGCGCCCGCAGAAACCCGGCGCGGGTCGGGGCGCAGGCCATGCGCGGTCTGCCCGCCGAAGTTCTCGACTGGTCCGGCAGCGAAGGCCACGTCTTCGCCCATGGTGAACGTTGGCAGGCCCACGGGGCGGAAGCCCTTGCGCCCGGAGAGATGGTCGAGGTGGCCGGTATCAAGGACCTGACGCTTGTGGTGCGGCGGCGATCAGCACGAACCGTCAGCGAAGGAGGCGTGTGATGATGTTCGACTATCTGGGTTATCTTCTTCTCGTCAGTCGTCGTGGTCATGTTTCTCTCGGTAGCAATTCGCATCTTGAGGGAATATGAGCGCGGCATCGTCTTCACGCTGGGTCGCTTTACCGGGGTGAAGGGCCCCGGTCTCATCATCCTCATTCCGTTCGCGCAGCAGATGGTGAAGGCCGATCTGCGGGTCGTCGTGCAGGACGTGCCGCCGCAGGACGTGATCACGCGCGACAATGTTTCGGTCAAAGTCAACGCAGTCCTCTACTTTCGCATCGTCGATCCGGAACGAGCGATCATCAAGGTCGCGGATTTTATGGCCGCGACCAGCCAACTGGCGCAAACCACGCTGCGTTCGGTCCTCGGCAAACACGAACTCGATGAACTGCTGGCGGAACGGGATCGGCTCAATGCTGATATTCAGGAGATCCTCGATCAGCAGACGGACGCCTGGGGTATCAAGGTGACCAATGTCGAGATCAAACATGTCGATCTCAACGAAAACATGGTCCGCGCGATCGCCAAGCAGGCTGAGGCCGAGCGGTTGCGGCGAGCGAAGGTGATCAATGCGATGGGCGAGCAGCAAGCGGCCGAGAAGCTTGTCGAGGCTGGCCAGCTTCTGGCCCGGGAACCGCAGGCGATGCAGTTACGGTATTTCGCAGCCCTGCACGACATCGCGAGCGAGCGGTCCTCAACCATTGTCTTTCCACTGCCGACGGATCTGCTCACCCATCTCGCTCCACGACCGGACGGGGCGAAGTGACTTTGCGGGCCCGGTTTCGGTCAGCCATACCCGGGAACGGCTCTTGCAAACCCGCTGCATCAAGATGCACACTGCGCGGGCTTGATAGGTGTCAACGTCTACGGTTCTGCTGCCCGCCTGGAATTCATGGTCGCGCGCAGAACGAGAGGAGCATGACGCCATGCGAGAAATCGAAATCCATGACTATGCGCGACAGCTGCTGGAAGCACACGGCGCCCAGGCCATTGCGGAAGCTGCTCGGAACGCCATCGACCTTGAAGCAAAGGGCGAGGTCGAACTGGCCAGAACCTGGCGGCATATCGAAGACGCCATGAAGATCATGCGCGGGCCGCACCAAAGCTGAAGCTGCCGACACGCCGTGACAGGACGTGCATGACAGGACTTACGTGACAGGACTTGCATGAACGCGGGCGTCGTCCTGCCGAAGGGCTAGGATGACCAAAATGCGTTCCGGGGCGCCCGGCCGCGGTTGGAACGGCAACGCAATTTTTAAGGCCCCGCTCTCAGTTACTGGAGTGAAGCCATGGTCCAAAATTGCACCACAGCCGAAGATGTCCTCAAGACGATCAAGGACGAAGAAGGTCCAGATGATCGATCTGCGGTTCACCGACTTGCCCGGGGTCTGGCAGCATTTTTCCGTCCCACCGAGCGCGGTGAATGCCAACACTCTCGACGAAGGCATTGGCTTCGATGGCTCATCGATCCGCGGCTTCCAGGAGATTCAGGAAAGCGACATGCTGGTCGTCCCGGATCCGACGACGGCCTTCCTCGACCCGTTTGCCTCCGCAACGACGCTGGTCCTGACCTGCAACATCAGGGACCCGGTGACCGGTCAATCCTATAGTCGCGACGCTCGCTACATCGCACAAAAGGCAGAGATTTATCTGAAGGACAGCGGCCACGCCGATACGAGCTATTTCGGCCCGGAGGCGGAGTTCTTCGTATTCAACGACGTGCGCTACGGACAGGGCATCAACTACGCCTTCCACGAGATCAATTCCAGCGAGGGCAGTTGGAACACCGGCAAGAAGGAAGCGCCGAATCTGGGCCACAAGCCGCGCCCGAAAGAGGGATACTTTCCGGTTCCCCCGACCGACAGTATGCAGGCTCTCCGCACCGAAATGGTGCTGACGATGAAGTCGCTGGGGATACAGATTGAAGCCCATCACCACGAAGTCGCGACCGGCGGCCAAAACGAAATCGACATGCGCTTCACCACACTCACCCGCATGGCCGACAACCTGATGATTTACAAATACGTGGTGAAGAATACTGCCCGCCAAAACGGCATGACCGCGACGTTCATGCCCAAACCGCTGTTCGAGGACAACGCCTCGGGAATGCACGTTCATCAGAGCCTGTGGAAGGGTGAGACCAACCTGTTCTACGGCGAGGCGGACTATGCCGGTCTGAGCGAGCTTGGCCGCTACTATATCGGCGGACTGCTGACCCACGCCTGGGCGCTATGTGGACTTTGCGCCCCGACCACAAACTCCTACCGGCGTCTGGTGCCGGGTTACGAAGCTCCGATCAACCTGGTCTATTCCCAGCGCAACCGCTCGGCCTGTTGCCGGATTCCGATGTATTCGCCGAACCCGCGGGCGAAACGGGTCGAGTTCCGTTCGCCGGATCCCTCCTGCAATCCCTACCTGGCCTTCGCCGCGATGCTGATGGCCGGCCTTGACGGCATCAACAACCGCATCGACCCGGGCAGTCCGATCGACAAGAATTTATATGACCTGCCGCCCGCCGAGGCGAAGGAGGTGAAATCGACGCCCGGTTCGCTGGACCAGGCGCTTGACGCGCTCGAACGCGATCACAGGTTCTTGCTGCGCGGCGATGTGTTCACCAGCGACGTGATCGAAACCTGGCTCGACTACAAGCGAAAAAAGGAGGTCGATGCTATCCGGCTGCGTCCCCATCCTCACGAGTTTCACCTCTATTACGACATCTAGGAGCGACTGTTCCTGCAAAGGCCCTGGCGACCAAATTCCGCAGCGCATTGAGGTCGTGCTTGCGACAGGCGGAATATGGCAAGCGCCTATTGCGCCCGACGGACTGGTTTTCCCAGGGTGATTTCAGGCCTGCGGAAACCCATCGCGATCCACGCGGCCATCAGCTTCAACACAAACTTGCCGGATGGACCGCCATAGTTCGGCATGTCATCGGCAAGCTCGACGCCTGCGCGCCGCTCTTTTGTCATGAGCCGCATTTCAAGTGGCGGTGCATCTGCCGGAAAGCGGTTCCGGAACATCGACAGCCAGTGTCCTTTGGTGAAGTCGAGAAACATTGCCGAATTGCAGCACGTGGCAACGACCCGTCGGGTGGGAGATTCAGGCTTGAGCCGACGCTCTTCAAGATGCTCCTGCCCCAGCACGCATCGGACGCGATCCTTTCGATACAGGATAAAACCCGTTCCACCGTCGGGATCGAGCACGGGCGGCGCCGACGCCAGCTGCTCGAACTGACGTCCGGCTTCCTGGCAGCTATTGCAATAGCAGGCGCCGGTCAAAATCGGCGGGCCAACCGCTTCGAACTTCACCTTGCCGCATTGGCACGTCGCGGAGAGATGTTTGTGCTGGTTCTGGTTCACGACGCATCCCCATTTCCTGGATCTCTTTTAGGAGACTATTCTGTCGGCAGTGCGAAATGTCAGCAACGGATCATTCGCGACCGGCGATGAATCAGTGGATCGCGAACCTCCATCATCATGTTCTTTGTGCCGAGCGCGCCCAGCGGCTGATGGGGCCGCAAACCAGAGCAGCTTGCGCTAAACGCAGCCGCGACCAACTTATTCCGCGAGATGCGACAGCACCTGATAAGCGGCCTTCACCCGCGCATCATTAGGATAGTTTGTGTTCGCAAGCATGACGATGCCGATCTTCTTCGCAGGCACGAACGCGACGTAAGCACCGAAGCCGTTGGTGGCGCCGGTCTTGTTGATGAGCACGTCGGCGCGCGGCGCCATCGGCGGATCGATCGCTGTCGCCGGAAGCGGCTTCAGCATGACGTGGCCGCGTTGCCGGCGACCATTCTGTCCAGCGCGACCGGATAAGGATACTGCTCCCAGATCAAATCCTGGATCAGTTCGCCTGCGTTGAAGTAGCCGGTGTGCGTCGCATTCACGGCACGCGCGATCGGTGCCGGTACCGTGCCGATGCCCATGTTCACCTCGACGAAGCGGATCATGTCGACGGCGTTGGATTTCACGCCATACGCTTCGTTCGCCAGCGGGGCCGGAGTGACGCGGATCGGCTTATCGTCGCGATAGCCCCACGCGTAGGAGCTTCATCTCCGATGAAGGCACGGTGATGTAGGTGCGCCGCAGTCCGAGGTCGTGGAACAGGTCTTGCGCCAGCGTCTCGAAACTTGCGCCCATGGCCTTCGCGGTGACCATGCCGAGCAGGCCGACGCTCGGGTTGGCGTAGCTGCGCGACGTGCCGGACGCGACCTGCGGCTTCCATGCGCGATAGTAGGCGATGAGCTGTTTCTCGTTTTTCACATCATCGGGAAGCTGAAGCGGAAAGCCGCCGGCCGTGTGCGTGGCGAGATCGAGCACCCGAACCTTGTCCAGCGCACTGCCCTTCAGCTCGGGCATGTATTTGCTGACGGGATCTTTCAGCGACAGCGCGCCTTCGACTTCGGCTTGCGCCGCGAGCGTCGCGGTGAACGTCTTGCTGACGGAGCCAAGTTCAAAGAGCGTGTCGCGCGTCACCGGCACACGCAGGCTCCTTCGAGGCGAGGCCATAGTCGAAGAAGTGCGCTTGCCGTCGATCGTTATCGCGACAGCCAGCCCGGGAATGCCGTATTGCGCGATGACCGGCTTCATCGCGTCATCGACAACCTGCCGCACCTTGGCATCTTCATCGGGTCCTGCACCAAACGCGTTGGACAGACCGCTCAGGGCGCAAGCGAAAAGAACGGCTGCAGATTTTAGATAAAGTCGCGACAGCAAAGACAGCTCCTCTTGGTGCGGAATGCGCGTCGTTTAGGACCCCTTCGCACGCATCACAAGCGAAGAATTGTTCCCCGGCGCTCTCGACGAGTTTTTAAACTGTCATCGCGACATATTTTGATACCATCGATCTGCGACGATGATGATCTAACATATCCGCCGCTGATCCATGCTTGATGCAGACACCATGGGAGTGCCTCGATGAGAAAAGTTGTCGCCGCCGCTTTTGTGAGTCTCGATGGTGTGATGCAGGCGCCGGGCGGCCCGCCGGAAGATCCCACCGGCGGCTTCACCCATGGCGGGTGGACGGTGAACTACTGGGACGAGCCGATGGGCGCGTTCATGGGCGACATCTTCTCCGGCCCGTTCGCACTGCTGCTCGGCCGCAAGACCTACGAGATCTTCGCCGCGCACTGGCCCTACGTGGGAGCCGATGATCCGATCGGCGGGCTCTTCAACACGGTGACGAAGTATGTCGCCACCTCTTCCAGCGAGCCCCTCACCTGGACCAATTCCGTTGCGCTGCGCGGCGATGTCGCGAGCGAGATCGCGAAGCTGAAGCAGGAGAACGGGCCGACGTTGCTGACCCAAGGCAGCAGCGGCTTGTTGCAGACCCTGCTCGCGCATGACCTCATCGACGAATTCCGGCTGCTGACGTTTCCGCTTGTGCTTGGTCCCGGCAAGCGCCTGTTCGGCAATGGCGCAAAACCGGCTGCGCTGAATCTCACCACGACAGCGGTCTCCACCACCGGCGTCATCATGAGCGTCTATCAACGCGCGGGTGAGATTAAAATTGGATCGTTTGAACTGCCCAATCCGTCAGACGCCGAACTCGCACGCCGCGAACGCATGAAGCGCGAGGGGTGAGATGCACAAGCGCGGCGCGTAACAGCAGACATCGGTATCTTGCCACGCGCGGTCCACCCCAGTTGAACTGGTAGACCAGCGAGCTGCTGACAGTCTGCGGTGTGAAGCAGGCATTTCGGCTGGCTCTCGCCGATGATCGAAGTTGCACGGAAATGGGTTCCACACGCCGGAGGGACTTACCGGCGCGACCGGAATGCCTTAAGTTGCGATACGGTTTCGTTGGGAACAAGGATTGAAGCCGATACGAAAATATTGAAGCGGATAGGAAGCTTTTCGGGCACAGCGATTGCTGCGGGAGGTGATGAAGATGGACTTAGATCCGGTTTTCCTGTCGCGATTGCAATTTGCCTGGGTGATTGGCTGGCACATTCTGCTCCCGGCATTCACCGTTGGTTGCGCTGCCTTCATTACCGTCCTTGAAGGATTTCATCTCGCGACCAGGCGCGAGGTTTATCTTCGCGTCTCCATGTTCTGGATCAAGATTTTCTCGATCGCATTTGGCATGGGTGTCGTCACCGGCGTCGTGATGCCGTTTCAGTTCGGCACCAACTGGAGCCGCTATTCGGATGCCACCGCAAACGTTCTCGCGCCGCTGTTCGCCTATGAAGGCCTGACGGCGTTTTTCCTCGAAGCTGCATTTCTTGGCGTCCTCTTGTTTGGACGAAAGTTGGTGCCGCGCTGGGCCCACTTTTTTGCAGCACTTGATGGTGGCGCTGGGGACGCTGTTCTCGTCGTTCTGGATTCTGTCCGCCAACAGCTGGATGCAGACGCCGGCCGGTTACGAAATCATCGACGGCCGTTTCTTTCCGACAGGACTGGATGCAAGTCGTCTTCAGTCCGTCCTTCCTGCCCCGGCTGGCTCATACCGTTGTGGCGTTCTACATCACCACCGGTTTCGTCGTGCTCGGCGTTGGCGCTTACCTGATGAGACGGCGACGATTTGCGGAGGAAGGCCGCACCATGCTGTCGATGACGCTATGGCTCCTGACCGTGCTGGTGCCTCTGCAGATCTTTCTCGGCGACCAGCATGGCCTCAATACGCTGGAACACCAGCCTGCGAAACTTGCAGCCATCGAGGCACACTGGGAGACCGGTCGCCGCATCCCTCTCGCGCTGTTCGCCATTCCCGACGAAAAGACCGAGAGCAATCGTGCAGTGATCGAGGTGCCCTTGGCTGGGCAGTCTGATCCTCACTCACAGGCTCGACGGCGAAGTCAAAGGCCTTAAGGATTTTCCCGCCGATCAACGGCCGCCCGTCGCAATCCCCTTCTTTGCTTTCCGGATCATGGTCGGATGCGGCATGCTGATGCTCGCTATCGTGCTGTTCGGCGGATGGCTGCGTTGGCGCGGGCGGCTCAACGACACGCCGCTTTTTCTGCGGGTGTGCCAACTCGCAACTCCTATCGGGTTCGTTGCGGTGATCGCCGGCTGGGTGACCACCGAGGTCGGACGCCAGCCGTGGACCGTCTATGGCCTGTTGCGAACGGCGGACTCGGTCTCGCCGTCGCTGACCGGTCGTGACGTGCTGATCTCGCTGCTCGCCTACATGGCCGTCTATCTCTTTATGTATCCCTCTGGATTGTTTCTCATGATCCGCCTTGTCCGCCGCGGCCCGGCGCCCTCTGAGGAACAGGACGACGGCGATCGAGGCCGGACGCCCCCAGGCGCCGGTGTTGGCCGGGACCGGCAATTTCCGAGGAGAGCGCACCATGAGTCAGGTCGTGGGTCAGGTGATGGACTTCGTGCCGATCTGGACGCTGATCCTCGGCATCGCCGTGTTCTTCTACGTACTGCTCGACGGCTTCGATCTCGGCGTCGGTATTCTCTTTGGCTTGGCGCCGGACACAGCCTCTCGCAATACAATCATGAATTCGATTGCGCCGATCTGGGACGGAAATGAAACCTGGCTCGTGCTCGGCGGCCTTGGCTTGCTCGCGGCCTTCCCGCTCGCGTTCGCCATCATCATTCCCGCGGTTTATTTTCCAATTCTCGTGATGCTGCTGGCATTGATTTTTCGAGGGGTGGCGTTCGAGTTCCGCTTCCGCGACGCCGAGCACAAGACGTTTTGGGACCACGGGTTCAACTACGGATCAGGCATTGCAACCTTCGCGCAGGGCGTGGTGCTCGGCAACTTCATCCAGGGATTTCAAGTCAGCGGGCGCGTATTTTCCGGCACCTCGTTTGATTTCCTGACTCCATTCACGGTTTTGACCGGGATCGCCCTGTTGTTTGGGTATGGGCTTCTCGGGGCGGGCTGGCTGATACTCAAGACCCAGGGAGAGCTCCAGGATGCCGCCCGTCGTCAGGGCCGTATCTGCCTGATCGGCGTTTTAATCGGCATCGGCATCGTCAGTGTTTGGACGCCGATCATGACCCCGGCAATCGCCTCACGTTGGTTCGCGTTTCCGAACATCATTTTTCTGGCGCCGGTGCCGATTGCGACGATCGCCGTCGCACTGCTCACCTGGCACGCGCTCGGCAGCCGTGCCGAAGTGCTGCCGTTCGTGGGCGGGATCGGCCTTTTCATCCTCTCATATATCGGAATCGCCATCAGCCTTTACCCGATGATCGTGCCGCATCATTTCACATTGTGGGAGAGTGCATCTTCCGACCGGACTCAAGTTTTTCTGCTGGTCGGAACGCTCGTGCTTCTGCCGGTGATCCTGATGTACACGAGCTGGTCCTATTGGGTATTCCGCGGCAAGGTGCGCTCCGACATCGGATACCACTGACAGCGTGCGCCTTGCCGCGGCTTGAGGAGACCGCGTCCGTTCCCTCTTATCCGCTCAACGCTTCTTTCTTGGGAGCAAGATTGCCGCTGGACAGAAATCCGGAGACGGCGTCGAGGAAAATCTCGGGCGATTGCAATTGCGGGACGTGGGCGCATCCCGGCAGAACGATGAGTTTCGCATCGGGCAGCCCGGCGGCAAGCTCGTGTGACATCGGCGGTGGCGTTGCCTCATCGTGTTCGCCGACGAGAACGAGCACAGGCGCAGTCACCTTTTGAAGATCTGGCCGCAGATCCAGCTCCGCCAGGGATTTACATGCAGCGCGGAAGACTTCGGTATCCGTGCGAAGGAAGGCCTCGCGCCGGTCTTGCATCAGCTCCGGATTCTTCTCCTGAAATTCGGGAGCGAACAGCCGCCGCATGGCGACATCGGTGATCGCGGCCAGACCTTTCGACGCGGCTGCACCGGCCATGTTGCGGAACGCCTGCCGGCCGGGCTCGGAGAAAGCTGCGCCGCAATCCGCAAGAACTAATCTGCTTGCCAGCGCTGGATGACGAATAGCCATCTGCAGAGCGACGAAGCCGCCGTAACCGTTGCCGAGCACGATGGCGTCTTCACCGGCGGCGCGATCCGTCACCGCTTCAGCCATCCGATCGGCAACCGCGCTCAGTCCGCCATCGACGGCCTGCGAGAGACCGAAGCCGGGAAGTTCCGGAACCATCACCCGGAACGACGTCGAAAGGGCCGGGACGATCCGGTCGAAGCTCGCACGATCAGAAAGCAGTGAATGAAACAGAACGAGCAAGGGCCCCTTGCCGAACTCCGCTGCGTTGACAGTGCCCTTCGCGAGACGCCGGTCCATGAATTTCTCTCTTTCAAACAGGTGGTTGAGCGCTGGTTAAGCGCCGCGAACCGCAGGATTGCCTGCCGATTGATAGATCACCTGAGGATCTTTTCAAAGCTGAAATTTAGTTGACGTGATATATCACGAATGCAAGATAAGGCAGATTTTCGGAGCCAATTTCGATGCTTTTGCGGGATAACGTCTACGACAGCCTGCGCTCTGATATTCTGATGTGCAGATTTGCTCCGGGTGATGATATCCGTGAGCACGAGCTGGCGGAGCGCTATGCGGTGAGCCGGCAGCCCGTGCGGGAAGCGCTGGCGAGGCTCGAGCGCGAGCATCTGGTCACCGTCCAGCCGCGCCAGGGCTACCGGGTCAATCCGATCTCACTCTCCGATGCGCGCGACCTGCTTCGCTTTCGCCTCGCGGTCGAGCCGGCATGCGTTTCGGAAGCGATCGAACAGGCGTCCGACAGCGTGTTGCAGTCCCTCGATGAATTCCGCCGCTTCGACGGTCCCGGAGAGGCGTTCATTGAATACAACCGCGCCTTCCACTCCGCGCTGGCGCAGGCTTCGGGCAACCGCCGCATGGCGGCTGCGGCACGCGACCTGATCGAACAGGCGGACCGGCTGGTGCGTGTCAGCATCGCCAACGTCAAGGGCGGGCGCGACCACATGCAACTGGTCGCGGAGCATGTCGACCTCATCGACGCGATGCAGCGCCGGGATACGCGCGGAGCCGCGCGCATCATCAAGGCTCACATTCTGAAAACCGAGAAGCGCGTGCTGCCGGCCTTGGCACGCAACGCAGTGATTATCGAAGGAAGAGACCCATGAATATCGCAGACAAATCAGCCGCCATCGAAGTTCAGGTTCACGGCAACTTCGTCGACGGCCGCGAGATCGAATCCGGCAATGGCGAATTGCTGGATGTTCGCAATCCGGCCACCGGCGATGTCATCGCCCGTATCCCGAATTCAACGTCGGCAGACATCGACCGTGCGATGAAAAGCGCACGAGCGGCGTTCGAAGGACGCGAATGGGGCGGCATGGACATTCGTGCGCGCGCGCGTCTCGTCAACCGCCTGGCCGACGCCTTCGAGGCCAATCTTGACACTCTGTATCGCCTCGAGACATTGAACAACGGCCGCCCCGTCAACGAGACGCGCGCGCAGTTGTCCCGCCTGCCCGACTTCTTCCGCTATGCAGCCGGTCTCGCTTTGTCGCGGCGCGACTCGGTCATTCCGGTCGAAGGTTCGTATTTGAACTACACCTTGCGCACGCCGATCGGTGTTGTCGCAAACTGCACGCCGTTCAATCACCCCTTGATGATCTTGTGCAAGTCGCTGGCGACTGTTCTCGCAACCGGCTGCACGACGGTGGTGAAGCCTTCGGAATACACGCCGCTGACGACGCTGAAGCTTGCGCAGATCTTTTCTGAGGCGGGATTGCCGCCCGGCGTCTTCAACATCGTGCTTGGCCTTGGCCAGAGCGCCGGCAAGATGCTTGCGGAACATCCGGACATCAACAAGCTGGTGCTCACCGGCGGCACCGAGGCCGGGCGCATCGCCGGCAGTGCTGCGGCGAAAGTCTTTGCGCACCAGACCATGGAGCTGGGCGGCAAAACGCCGGTGATGGTGTTCGACGATTTCGATGTCGATCAGGCCGTCAACTACGCCGCCTTCGGCGCATTCATCGGCGCCGGACAAACCTGCGTTTGCGCGTCACGTCACATCGTTCAGGCCTCGGTCTACGACGAATTCGTCGAGAAGCTGAAAGCCAAGACGAAGTCGATCCGCATCGGCGATCCGTTCGATCCGAACACCCAGCTCGGCCCGGTGATCTCGGCACGCCAGCGTGACCGCGTGCTGTCCTATTCCCAGTTCGGCCGTGATGACGGTGCGCGGCTGGTGACGGGCGGTATCGCTGCGAAAGTGCCGGGCCACGATGGCGGATTCTTTGTCGAGCCGACCGTCTTCGCCGACGTGCGCTCCGACATGCGCATTTTCCAGGAAGAAGTGTTCGGACCGTTTACATCCGTCACGCCCTTCAAGGATGAAGCGGATGCGCTGCGGCTTGCGAACGACTCGCCGTTCGGATTGGCGGCGGCCATTCGCACGCGTGACATCGGCCGCGCCCACCGCGTGGCGTCGAGCGTCAAGGCGGGCATTGTCTGGATCAACGATCACCACCGTCTCGATCCGGCGTCGCCATGGGGCGGCGTGGATGACAGCGGCATCGGCCGTGAATGCGGCACCGAGAGCTTCGACGATCACTTCAACACCAAGAGCATCATGGTCGCCACGGGAGACAAGCCGTTCGACTGGTATCGCGACACAGCGGCGCAGAAACGATTGAACTGATTTCAATTATCGGCGGCCAGGCAACGTCCCGCAGAGGACGGACTGGCCGCTGAACACGTCAATAACAACGCACATGGGGAGTAACGCGCATGTCTACATCAGTGAATGCCGGCGGCCGATTGGATCGGCTGCCGATCGGTCCATTCCATTACCGCATCATGACGCTGATCGGGATCGGAATGTTCTTCGACGGTTTCGATATTTATCTCGCCGGCACCGTGCTCGGCGTCACGCTGAAAACCGGTTTCTCCACCCTTGGCCAGAATGCCATTTTCATTTCGGCGACATTCGTCGGCATGATGGCCGGGTCGTTCGGCACCGGATTTCTGGGTGACAAGTACGGCCGGCGCTTCTCCTATCAGTTCAACCTGCTGGTGTTCGGTCTTGCATCGCTGGCCGCAGCGTTCGCGCCGAACATGACGATACTGATCATCTGCCGCTTCATCATGGGTGTCGGACTCGGTGCAGAGAACGTTGTCGGCTATTCGACCATGACCGAGTTCGTGCCGGCGCGTTCGCGCGGCAAGTGGCTCGGCTTGATGGCCGTCTGTGTTGTCACCGGCCTTCCGATTTCGCTTCTTGTTGCATCCATCGTGGTGCCGATGTTCGGCTGGCGCGCGATGTTCATCATTGGTGGCGTTGGTGCGCTTATCGTGTGGTATCTGCGCAAGAACCTGCCCGAATCCCCGCGCTGGCTCGAAGCCGTCGGCCGCAAGGACGAGGCCGAGAAGCTGATGCAGGATATCGAGCGTGAAGCGGCCCAAGGACAGCCGCTTCCGCCGCCAACCACCACAGTCACCGTTCCTGCGTCGCCCGACCTCGCGACGCTTTTTACGGCGCCGCTGTTGTCGCGCATGATCGTGGGCTCGATCTGCCTGATCACGATCAACACCCTGCTCTATGGCTTCGTCACCTGGCTGCCGGTGTTTTTCATCAAGCAGGGACTGAGCGTGGCGACGTCGTTCGGCTATTCGCTTCTGATGGCGCTCGGCGCGCCGGTCGGATCTGCGATCGGCGCGCTGACGGCTGATCGTTGGGGGCGCAAGCCGACAATTATCGGCGCATCCGCCGTCGCCTTGGTCCTCGGGATTATCTATCCGATGATTTCGGACCCGATCTTGCTGCCTGCGGTTGGGTTTGCATTGACCATTCCGATCTACGTTCTGGTGGCGCTGTTGTTCGGAATTTACATTCCCGAACTGTTCCCGACAGAAGTGCGGCTGCGGGCATCGGGCATCGTCAACACACTGGGCCGCGGCGCCACCATCGTCACGCCGTTCCTGGTGGTCATGCTGTTTGAAGCACGCGGCGTTGCCGGCGTGATGTCGTTGATGATCGGCCTGCTCGCGGTGCAGATTGTCACCGTCTGGGCGCTCGGCATCGAGCCGAGACACCGGAGCCTCGAAGAGCTCAAGGGCGAGGAAGCCAATCCAGCGGTGCTGAAGCAAGTATCCTGATGTGTTGATCGGCAGGCGGCAGCGAGGTCAAACCTCGCTGCCGCATTTTACATCGCGGCTATGCCGCGCAGACCTGACCTTGATTGACGTGACGCAGCAGCATCGCGGCGAACGCGGCGAAGATCGCCCGCATCTGCGGCGGCTTGTAGGGAAACAGCTCCGGTGAATCCATGTTGTGGACCACAGCGGTGTGGTCGACTTCAAAGATCAACAGGTCGCCGTTTTTGTTTTCCGCACAGTCGATGGTGAAATAATCCAGACCAATGCGTTCGATCATGCCGGCCAGCGCGCGCTGATGACGACGCGCAAATCCGAAGTCGAACGTGTACATGAAGGTCGCCTCTTCGAGGCGCTTGTCCGCGCTCTGCGACATGCCCGCGTTGAGGTACCAGATGTTCCACTGATCGGCGATCGCCATGTGGCAGGCGAAGGGTTTGCCGTCGACGACGGCAACCCGGTATTTGCGAAATTGGCCGTCTTCGCTGGAATAGTCGACAAAGCGCGAGACGAAGAATTCATCCTCGGTCCGCTCATCGAGATAGGCGCGAATGGCATCCGCATCATCGAGCTTGGCCAGGCCCTGCCCCGCGTGCGAGCCGCGTGGCCGCGCGATCATCGGAAACGCGATGCCCTCCCCGATGCCGGTGGCGGACGCAATGCCATGGGCGACGTCTTCCAGTGCGGCACGGCTGACGCTGATCGTTGCGGGAATATCGAGGCCTTCGATGCCGCTCAGCAGCCGGTACAGCTTGTCCCGGTCGAGGTTGGCGATGTGCTGCGGCAGATTGAGGATTGGCCGGGGCCACTGCGGCACCAGCCGGTCGATCTCTTCGAGTGCCGGGCGGCACTCCACGGAATCCGAGGCGATCACGATGGCGATGTCGTGCTCCGGCAGCGGAGACGGCAGGTTCGTTCCCGGCACGACGTAGAGCGTGTGGAGTTCGATGTCGGAGCCTTCAAGAAGGCATTCGATCGGCGTGTTGCCGCCCATATCGATGGCGGCGGCGAGCGCCAGCACACGGATGCGCGGATTCTCCGACGCACATGGCGACCGGAACAGGCGGTGGAAGGCCAGCACCTCGCTCTGAAGCATCAACCCGATCTTCGTGGCCCCCGCCAGTTGGGCGATCAGCGACAGATCGAGGTATGCCCCGGCGTCGGCGGTGCCCTGCGTGACCTGGTCCGTCAGAAGCTGCCACAGCGGCAGCAGGCTGAGCCCGTCAAACGCCATCTTTGTGATTTTGGCAAAGCCGATGCGATCGACTGATGGCATGAACCGTTGATCGTCACGCCCGCTCGGGATGGCCGTCATGCGAGCCTCCCCGCATCAACCGCCGAGATCGATTTTGACTCGGGCGGACATTCGATTTGCCCCGGCGGCAACAGCAGGCCGATGGCGCATTCATTCGTCTGATGGATTTGAGCATAAGTAGGACAAGCCACGACGGTGTCGTGCCATTCACGGAGCGTTAGCCGGCGTACTTCTGATACGCATAGCGGGAGGAGGATCGCCACCTGCCGCAGGGACAGGAGCCACGCTTTCTGCTCGGCCTCACTTGTAGATCATTTTAATTAAAGCCGCGTTGACCGGCGCCGAGAGCTGTTCAAGATTCGGTGATCGGGCTTCCCGGTCATCCAATTGCCGTTGACCAGCTTGTGGCGATCAAGCCGTACGCCTTGGCTTGGAAGCGAACTCCTTCAACAAATCGTATCGGCACAAAACGGTTCGTTGCCGTCGGATCACGAACAGGACATCACGCCGTTCTCGCACGTCTCCCTTCGCGCCCGTTGGACTGCAGATAAAGCGAAGCCCGGCGCGAGGCCGGGCTTCTGTTCAGTCTTGCCGAAAACCGCGTTTCGGAAATCAGTATTTTGCGCCTAGAGCCGCGGATTTGAAGTTCTTCCGAGTGAAGCCGCAAGCTCGATGAAGAAGCCTGCGCGAACTTCGGAATCTGGGACACTAGTGTCCCAAGTTGAAGCGGTAGACCAGAGAGCTGCTGACCGTCTGCACGTAAGGCTTGAATGCGACCGCCAATGGAGTTGACGCTCCGCTTGCATCGAAGACGTCGATATTCTTTCGGTTGTACTCGGCCACGCGGTATTCGGTTTTCATGAACCAGCCGGGAGCAGTCACACCGAAGATATTGAGCGAGTTTTCCACGCCGCCGCCGAGAAACCAGCCATCAAAATGAGTTTTGCCGACCGTGAAGACGCCGTTGCCGTTGTTCAGGATCGACAAATCGGCCCCCTTGAAGTCGGCATGGCTATAGCCGCCGTTGACGTAAGAGAGCACGTTCGGCGCGACAAGATAACCGATGCGAACACCCGCCGCATAATTCAGATCGTTCTTTGTCGTGCCGGCAACCCCAAAAGCCGGCGGCGTGATCGTTGCCTTGATGTTGCCGAACTGCGCATCGGCGAAAATGCCGGCAACCCATGAATTGCTGAACTGCTGGTCATAGCCGCCGCTCACAGTGCCGAATGCACCGCGACCGCCGGTGCGCACGGAAGCGCCGTTCGGATCGCCGAATAGCATTGCCACATTGTCCGCTGTCGACATGCCGTAACCGCCACCGCCACCGACATAAAACCCAGTCCAGTTGGAGACCGGCGTCGCGAGAGCCTTGGTATAGAGCGGCGCGCTGACAGGGGCCGGGACGCCGTCCGCGTTGAAACGATACACCAGCGAGGTACTGACGGTCTGAATGGTGGGCTTGAAGCGAATGTCAGCCGTCTGCGCGCCGGCGACAGGGATTATGATAGCAACATCCCTGCTGTTGTATTCAGCGACACGGTATTCGCTCTTCATGAACCATCCCGGAGCCGCGATGCCGAAGATGTTGAGCGAGTTCTCAAAGCCGCCGCCGACAAACCAGCCGTCGCGGCCGAATTTGGGGGTCGTGACAGGAGTGCTTGTACCGTCAGCCTGGAAAAGGTTTGTGCCGCTGAATTCGGCGTGGCTGTAGCCGGCGTTTACGTAGGACAGGACATTTGGAGCGACCAGATACCCAAGGCGTGCACCGGCAGCGTAGTTAAGGCTATTCTTGGTGTTGCCGAGAGCAAATCCAGCGGGAGCAGCCAAGTTGCCACTGATGTCGCCGAATTGCGCGTCAGCGAAGATACCGCCGACCCAGGAGCTGTTGAATTGCCAGTCGTAACCACCGCCAACGGTCCCAAAATAGCCTCGACCACCGGTGTGTTCGCTAAGCCCGACCGGCGCGCCGCCGCCGATGAGCTTCTGGCTCGCATCCCACATGCCATAACCAGCGCCGCCCGAGAGGTAGAACCCCGTCCAGCTCTGAACCCGCATCGGTCCAGCCTTGGTGAGGCGCTGCGCGGCGATATCCGCGGAAAAAGCGGGAGTTGACGCCAGCAGCGCGCAACCGATGAAGCCAGCAATTCCAGCAGATCTCGACATCAAACCCCCAAAGCTTCCAAGCGTGAAGACCTCCACATGTGAAGGCTTCAAAACGTGCAGAAAAAACATGCGTTCTCCGGGCGGCGCCCAGAGTCGCGGTCACCCCAGCTATCCCGCCGGTAGATTTGGTGTCGTCACCCGGAAGTATGATGTGGCTTGGGACAGGACGATGTTTTCGACGATTTGAGGCGATCGTCGCACTTCGGCCATTGGACCCACATCGCCGACGAACGCCGCGCCGCTGGCGCGTCGAAGCCTTCCGCAAGCGATCCGGAAACGTGGAGCACGAGAAGCGGGCAGGCGTCGTGGTGTGTAAAGACGTCGACGCTGCCTCAGCCCGAAATGGCCAGCGGCGTGCCGATCTCCGAGACCAGCTTCACAAGATCGGCCTGGCGTGCCCTGCCCGTCTTTGCGTAGATCCGGTTCAGGTGGGTTTTCAGCGTATTCTCGCTCACGCCGAGCGCGATGGCGGTTTTGGCTGGACTCGATCCGCTGCCGATTGTGACAAGAACACGGGCTTCCGCGGGCGTGAGTTCAAACAGCGTCGTCAGCACGGCTTCCGGCAACGGAGACGCGGACGTCGTTGTCGAGACGAACACCGCCGCACATGCGGGGCGAAACGCGGCGCGGGCTGTTCCCTGCGCCAAAGGCAAAACGTAAGCGACAGCGGGCGACTCTCCCGCCGCTGAAATCGGCAGTCCGATGCCTTTTGCGCCAAGCGACACATCCGATGCCGTGCTTGCGATGGCCTGCAACAAGGCCTCACCCATCGACGGATTTTGCGCCTGAATGGTGTTGCCCTGGCGCAGGATCGGACCACCGCGCGGTGAACATTCGTTCCGCGCTGGTGTTCGCATAGAGAACCGATCCGGCCGCGTCGGTCAGCACCACAGGCACAGCGAGGTTCTGAAGCGACTCGCGAAACAGTCTGCGCTCGTCACGCGGGCGTTGTCCAAAAGGTCGCCGATCAGCGCGGCGCGGCGCAGATGCGGCGAGAGCAGCGCGAGAAACCGCTGATCCTCGGCGGAGATGATGTCCCTGCCCGCCCGCGTGGTGCAGCCGAGCAGCCCGATGCGATCCGGCGTGTGGACGAATTTGGTGATGCAGCCCTCACGCAGTCCCTGCGGTCCGACCCAATTCCGGAAAAACGGAGTTTCTTGCAGTTCGCTTTCGCGCATGAGCGAGAGCGTCGACACTGGCGTGTCGATGTCGCCAATCACGGCGGCCTTCAGCCCGGGAATGTCATCGAAGCTGTAATCCTGAAGCTCACGCATGCGCTCCTCGTCCCAGGGCGACTGGGCGGCAAACCGGCCATGATTGTCCGAGGTGCCTGCCAGGGCGATCGTCGTGTAGGCCGCATCCATCGTCTGCGTGACCCGGATCAGAACGTCCGGCCATCCATCAGGATTCAAAACGCAATCGTAAACATCGCCGATGATCGACGACAGTATTTCATTATCAATAACGTTCATCAAACGACCCAAACCAATGATATCGCGCCCTCGTGCGGGACGGCGGACCGAAAGTCAAATTGCCGCAGGATGCACGAGCCCCTTTTGACGACGTCATACTTCCGGGTGACGACCCAAATCCCGCCGCGGGATAGCTGTGGTGACGGCGACTCTGGGCGGGGACCCCGGGGGATGCACGTTGGAAGCCTTTATATCTGGAAGTCTTGTTGGGAGCTTGATGTCAGGATCTGCTAAAATTGCTTGCTTCATCGGTTGCGCGCTGATGGCGTCGACTCCCGCTTTCTCCGCAGATATCGCCTCGCAGCCCCTCTATAAGGCTGGACCAATGCCGGTTCAGACTTGGACGGGCTTCCACGTCGGCGCCAACGTCGGCTACGGCATTGGACGCAATCCCAGCACGGCGGGCCTTCCGGGCTTTTTCGGCAATTCCGTCCCTCCGGAAGACCTTCATACAGGCTCCAAACGGCGCCCTCGGCGGTTTGCAGGCAGGCTACGACGTCCAATACGGCGCATGGTGTTCGGTATCGAAGGCGACTGGCAGTGGTCCGCGCAGAAAACCAACTCCTGCGTTTTCTTCTGCGACGCCGAGGGAGCTATCACCGCAACTCAGCGGTTGAGTTCTTTCGGGACATTGCGTGGCCGGCTTGGCATCGCCAGCGGCGCGTCGCTGCTCTATGCGACCGGCGGCTTGGCTGTTGCCAATATCGGAACCGACCTCCGGTACGACCGTTCACTCAAGGGTCTGACGGACGCCGCAAGTTTCCGCCACTCGCCTGTTGGCTGGACGGCAGGCGCGGGAATGAAACCGTCGTCAGCGGCAACTGGACAGCAAAAATCGAATATCTCTACGCGGATTTCGGCAAGACCTCTGACAGCTTCGATGCTCCCGACTCTCTCTTCGCGCCGATAAAGACACAGGTCACCAGCGAATTGCATGAACACATCGTTCGCGCCGGGATCAACTATCGCTTCAACAGCCCGGGCGCCGGGACCGCGACACCCTTGAATGCGCTGCACGCCGCGCCTGACAACTGGGCCGGGGCCTATGTCGGAGGCAATCTCGGATACGGCATCGGACATAATCCCAGCCGTCTCGGAATAACTGACGTGCTTCCACTCATCACCGCTGAAGCCTTCACCCTGTCGCCGGCGGGCGTCATCGGCGGCGCGCAGGCCGGCTATGACTGGCAGGCCGGACATCTCGTGGCTGGCGTTGAAGGAGACTTCCAGGGCGCCAGCCAGAAAGAATTCGATCTGCATGCAAGGCTTGCATTGTCCGGTTTAACGACGTCACGGCGCAGCAGAGGCTCTCGTGGTTTGGGACAGTTCGCGGACGTATCGGTTACGCCGCCGGCCCTGCGTTGCTCTATGCAACTGGTGGCTACGCCGTAGCCGGCATCAAGACCGATGTGCAGACACTCGACGGTGACAACAGCTGCGAGCTTCGACAAAACCGTGAATGGATGGGTGCTGGGCGGCGGCATCGAGACGATGTTTGCCCCGAACTGGAGCACCAAGCTCGAATATCTCTATACGGACTACGGCAGCGTATCGCTTTGGCGTCGACTCCCGCTTTCTCCGCGGATATCGCCTCGCAGCCCCTCTACAAGGCTGGACCGATGCCGGTTCAGACATGGACAGGCGCCTATATCGGTGGCACCGCAGGCTACGGCTGGGGTGACAGCAATTCAACCATTGCTCCCATCGACACGTTCCTCGTCCCCTTTTTCCAATCGGTGGGGACGATACCGACCTCGCTTAAGCCTCGTCTCAAAGGGTTCGTTGGCGGCGGCGAAGTGGGTTACAACTGGCAATCCGGCCATTGGGTAACGGGTCTGGAAGCCGACTTCTCCTATTCGGGCTTGCGCGGTGACGTGACCAGCTCCGTCCCGGCATTGAGCGGCAATCCAGAGATGTTAGACCAGTCAAAGCGCCGAGCTGGCATGGTTTGGTACCGCCCGCGCGCGACTAGGTTATTTGGCTGGTCCGGATACGTTGTTCTTTGCAACCGGCGGTTTGGCTTATGGCCAAGTGAAGGTGTCGACAGGCCTGGTGCCTGATCCGATCAGGCCGTGCGCTAACAACATTACCTGCTCGTTCGGATCCGCGTCAGATAACCTCGTCGGTTGGACGATCGGCGGCGGTGTGGAAACGAGAATTGCGTCCAAATGGACGGCCAAGATCGAGTATTTGTATTTCGACCTGGGAAAAATCAGCGACACGGCCCTTAGTCTCTCGAATCGCCCTGTATGGAACGGCGTGCCAATGGTCGGCGTCACATCGGACATCACGGGCAACATCGTCCGCGTCGGTTTGAACTATCAGCTCTGAGGGTTGCGCCTGTTACGTCTCGCGATGTGTCGCGCGGCGTGACAGGCCGATAGCCGTTTGCTTCTTCCGGATGTCTGACCAGTCGCACTTCAGCCACACGCCGCAAGCCGGAAATCGAACGGTTTTTGTCCCGTTACATCGTGTCGCGATAAATCCGGATAACGGTTCCGGGGCGCAACGCAGCATGCTGCCGTGTTCAATCGTCTCGATTGTCAGCTGCTGATCATTTGATCAGATAAATTTCGACACGCCTCATAAAGCAGCAGGTCAATGCAGCACATCGTCTTGCCTGTTGCAGAATGCCCGATCTAAGCGACCGTCACGATACGGGGCGCGATCGATCTCATGAGTGTCGTGGGTGACTGTTTCGCGCGAGAAATGGTTCGGAGATTCACAGATGGCTTTGACTTCAATGCCGCCGGTCAGCCGTCGCGCCCTGCTGTCACAGGCAGCCGGTCTCGCAACGCTGGCACTCACGTCCTCGGGGATTTCCAGCCCCGCGCTTGCAGACGAGAACAAGGAAACAGCAATGAAGGCCACGTTCGTTCTCGTTCACGGCTCGTTTCACGGCAACTGGTGCTGGAGCAGGCTCACTCCGCTGCTGGAGCGCGAAGGGCACGTGGTGGTCGCCCCCAATCTTCCTGCAAGCGGTGGTGACCCCGCCCCCATCGAGAATGCGGACCTCAACAGTTATGCGACGCGGATCGCGGGCGTGATCGATGGCATCGCGGGCCCGATCATTCTTGTCGGCCACAGCATGGGCGGCATCGTCACGTCGCAGGTCTCGGAACAACGCGCGAACAGATTGGCGGCGGCTGTTTACATCAATGGACTGCTGCTACGGAACGATGAGAGCCTCGGCAGCTTCCTGGACGCCAACAAGAGCCTCAACGTCGACGACCTTGTGTTGAAGAACATGAAGGTGTCAGCCGACGGCCAGACAGCCACCTTCCCGACCGAGAAAGCGGCCGAGGTGTTCTACAACACGTGCGCGCCCGCGGACGCCGATTGGGCGAAGTCGCAGCTCACGCCACAGCGCACCAAGGTTTACGGCGACAAGCTGCAGCTGACGCCGGAGCATTACGGGAAGATCAAACGCTTCTACGTCAAGGGCTCGCAGGACCACGCGGTGTCGCCGCTGTATCAGGACGCCATGCTGAAGAACACACCGTGCGAGCAGGTGTTCACGCTCGACGGCGATCATTCACCATTTCTGTCTAACCCTGCGGAACTCGCGGAGATCCTGCTCTCGATTTCCAAGAATTTGAGCTGACGCCTTCGTGGCCAGGTTGGCAGTGGCGCAGCCTCACTTGGCGGCGTCAGCGATCATCTCGAAAGAGCGCAGTCGCGTGGGATGATCATAGATATCGGACACCACGATGAGTTCGTCGGCTTTGGTTTCCTTCACCAGCGCGTCGATGCCGGCGCGAACGGTCTCGGGTGATCCGACGATGGAGCGGGCGAGCATGCGCATCGCCTGAATCTTTTCCGACGGCGACCAATACGTCTCAATATCGTCGATGGGCGGCTGGCTCAGCCCGCGCGCACCGCGAAACATGTTCGTGAATGACATCTGTTGCGTGGTGGCCAGCCGGCGCGCTGCCTCATCGCTCTCGGCAGCGATGATGTTGACACCGACCATGGCGTAAGGACGATCAAGCTGTTCGGACGGCTTGAAGCGGCTGCGGTAGATTTCCAGCGCCGGGATGAGCTCTGCCGGCGCAAAGTGCGAGGCGAAGGCATAAGGAAGCCCGAGTTCGGCGGCGAGCATCGCGCCGAAATGACTCGATCCGAGAATCCACAGCGGCACCTCGGTGCCTGCCGCGGGCACCGCCTGGATGCGCTGGCCCTCACCGGCGGGCGCGAGAAAAGCCTGCACCTCGAGAACGTCCTGCGGAAAATTGTCGGCGGATTCCGGCGAGCGGCGCAAGGCGCGCAGTGTCAATTGATCGGTGCCTGGGGCACGTCCCAATCCGAGATCGATGCGGCCCGGAAACAGCCGCGCCAGCGTCCCGAACTGTTCGGCAATAATATAAGGCGCATGGTTGGGCAGCATGATGCCCCCTGCCCCGACCCGGATGGTCTTGGTCCCCGCAGCGATATGCGCCAGCACGATCGATGTCGCAGCGCTCGCGATGCCCGGCATGTTGTGATGCTCCGCCACCCAGATGCGGCGATAACCCCACGCCCTCGGCATGGGCCGCGACATCACGGGCATTGTCGAATGCGCCGCGCGCATCGGTGTTTTCGGTGACGCGGACAAGGTCGAGGATGGACAGCGGTGTCATGAGGGCTCTCGAAATAGGAAAAGATGGCGTGAGGGACGTACGTGAGGGATACGTCCGCCCGTTCATGCGAGCCGCCGAACGGATTTCAAGGTCTATATGGAGACTATTCCCGCACACCGCCATGCGGCTGTTCGCATCGCATGGCTTCGCTGCGTTCGTCGAGGGGGTCGCCATCGCTTGCAGGAAGGTCAGATGGCGTCGTCAGGTTTTTTGAATACGGCTGGCACCTCCTCCAGATCGTCGAAAATCATCCCCTTGTCGATCTTCTGGAGCACCCCGGCCCGCTTCAGGATTTGCATTGGCTCGATGTGCAATTCGGCGACGCCGAATGCGATGCCGCGTTCAGCAAATAAATTTCGCACCTCATCCAGCATCGCGGCGGCGGTGGAATCGATCTGGACGATGGCGCTGGCATCGAGCACGAACCAGCGCGTGCCCGCGGGCAAATCCTGCGCGATGGCCTCCACGCGCGACTTCACATACTCGACGTTGAAGAACAGCAGACTGCCCTGGATCAGCCACACCGCCAGTCCCGGCACCGGCTGCGCATCTTTCGATCTGTGCAGCTTGTAAAAGCCGGACCGTCCGGGAATCCGGCCAAGCAAGGCGTCGCGCGGATGCATCTCCTGGAGCAACACATACAACAGCGTTGCAGCGACAGAGATGACGATTCCATTCAGCACACCGAGACTGACAGCGCCCCACATGCCGATCAGCGCAAAGACGAATTCCGTCCGGCTGATGCGCCAGATTTCGCGCAGGCCCGCGACGTCGAAAAGGCTGAGGGCGGCGGCAACGAGAATGGCGCCGAGCGCGGGCGCGGGCAGCAGCGAGAGCGCTTCATTCAGGAAGACGAGCATGATGGTGAGGACCAGCGCCGCGACCAGCCCTGCGATCTGGGTGCGGCCGCCGACGGAGAGATTGATGGCCGTTCGCGAGTCCGACACCGTGACGGGAAACCCGCTGAACAATCCCGATGCGATGTTGGCGGCGCCAAGGCCCTTCAGCTCCGCGTCGGCATCCACCTCGAACTTGCCGCGGGCCGCGAAGCTGCGGGCCGCCACGATGCCCGAGCCGAAGCTCACCAGCCACACCGCTCCGGCACCGAGCAGCAATTCCTTGATGGGCAGATCGGCGGTGATCGGAATGGAGAACGTGGGCAATCCAGTCGGCAACTCACCGACAACCTTGATGCCCATCTCGCGAAAGCCGAACAGCGCGGACGCGAGCACCGACACAACGACGACCACCACCGGCCCCGGAATGGGCGAGCGCCAGAATGCGAGGATCTGCAGAACCGCAAACATGGTCACCGCCAAGCGCGACGGACGGCCAGTGAATCGCGTCCGCTTTCTGCAACAGCTCCAGCAGCGGCGGAACGAGACCGTCCGCCTCGATCTTCAGGCCGGTCAATCGCCCGATCTGCCCCACCATGATTGAAATGGAGATGCCGCTGATGAATCCGATCAGGATCGGCTTCGACAGGAAGGCCGCGACTACTCCGAGGTGAAGCTTGCTTCCAACGATACACATGACGCCGACCGTCAAGGCGAGTGCCGAAGCCGCGACCACCGGATTGACGGATGCCATGCTCGCGAGCACGGCGGCCAGCACCGTCATCGTCGGCGCATCGGGGCCGACCATCAGCCGCAACGAAGGCCCGAACAGCGCATAACCGACCAGCGGCAGGATGCTGGAATAAACGCCAACCTCCGGCGGCAATCCGGCAATCGCGGGATAGGCGATCGCGCTTGGAATTGCCACCGCAGCAATGGCAAATCCCGCCATGATGTCGTGACCGAGCCACTCGGTCTTGTAGCCCTTGAGGGAATTCTGGATGGACAAGCCCGGCGACCATCGTCCGATCTCCATCGTCAGGACCGCGCGGGACCGTCGAACTTTCGAATTTTCACCTGCGTGGCAGATCCGGCATTCGCCTCAACTAGTATTTTTGCTCGACGAACGGGATTTTTCCGAAGCTGTCCGTGTCGTCGTACGCGCCGCTCTTTGAGCGCTTCGGCAGCTTGACGGGATCGGCCGGGACTTTCTTGAAGCCGATCGTCTCCAGGATATGGGAAATGCCGTTGAGGCGCGCTTGCCGCTTGTTGTCGGACCGCACGATGTGCCACGGCGCGTGCTTGGAATGTGTGGCGCGCAGCATGTCGTCCCGCGCGTGCGAGTAATCATACCAGAGGCGATAGGACTCGATGTCCATGGGACTCAATTTCCATTGCCGCAGGGGATCTTCGATGCGCGCCGCAAACCGGCGTTCCTGCTCCTTCATGCCGACTTCGAGCCACAGCTTGATCAGCATGGTATCGCCGTCGACGATGTATTTCTCGAGTTCGGAAACCAGTTCGAGAAACTTCTTGGACTGCTCCTCGGTGCAAAAGCCCATCACGCGCTCAACGCCGGCGCGATTGTACCAACTGCGGTCGAAGATCACGACTTCACCCCTGGCGGGGAATTGCTCGATATAGCGCTGCATGAACATCTGCGCCTTCTGACGCTCGGTCGGCGAAGGAAGCGCAACCACCCTGAAGACGCGCGGGCTGAGCCTCTCGGTGAGCGCCTTGATGGTGCCGCCCTTGCCTGCGGCATCGCGCCCCTCGAACACGATGATGACACGCAGGCCCTTGTGCTTGATCCATGTCTGAAGGTGACAGAGATCGACCTGGAGCTTGTGTAACTCCTTCTCATACTCCTTGCGCTTCATCTTGGGAGGAGCTTGAGCTTCGCTGGTTTTCTTCAACATGGCAGGCTCCGTTTTGCTGTCCAAATCTCGAAAGCCTCATTCCCAACTCAATGTGATCCCGACCTCGCCGATCATCCCGCCGGGATAGTCGACGATCTGGCATCGGATCTTGTATCCGCGCGGCTGCAGATGCTCGCGCCACAGTTCGTACACTTCCCTCGGAACACCCGTGAGCGTGTTTTCCCAGCCGGGTTCTGCCTGGTTGATCGCGCGGCCATTGTCCGTGCAGAGTTCGTGCGGAAAGCGATAGACTTCGACTTCCGTTACGCCCCGGTTCATTGCGCGCTGAATGACTCTCGCCGCCAGCTTGATTCTCTCTTCGCGGGAAAGTCCCGTCGGCTTGCGCAGCCGGTCGATCAGCTCATGCTTCGCCGAGTCGGCATCCTTGCCGTGCAATGCCTGCCGTGCGGCCTTATCGCCTTCCATCTCCGCCATTTTTCTCATCGCGTCTTTGGCGGTGGGGATCATCTCATCCAGATTCTCGCTTTCGACAATGTCAGGCGTCTTGCTCATGATGGCACCCTTCTCTCGATGGCACTGTACATGCACGATCTTGCGTCGAACCGTCTCCGTTCGGGACCATCCGCCTGGATGATCCTCAAGTCGCAATCAAGCTCGGACGTGGGGCGCTGAACAAATGCGTCAGGGCCGCAGGCCGTACCGATCGCACTACGTAATTTTTTACGCCTATCTTTCCTCTTCGCCAAGCGTCATGCAATGGCGCGCGTGGACGCAGCGCATCACGCGCTCCGGTTTGGACAGAGGTGCCCATACTGTTGGCATTTAAATCGATTGCACTTGAGGCGAGACTGCGCGGATCATATCCGACAGCAATGCTGACATAACAGCTCTCGCGCCACACCGCTCAGCCGCTGCCACAAAACGCTATGCAGCGTTTCACGTTTGTATTTAGTATTGAGGCAGAGACGCCGAGAGTTGATGACCTTCGATGCGAAGGTGATCAGGAGGTGCCATGCGCGCTCTTGTTCTTGCGGCCATCGGTCTGCTGAACCTCACCTCCTTTTCATGGGCGCAACAGTCAACGGCTGTCGGCGTGGTTGTCGCCGAACGGAAGCCGATCGCACAGTCACAGGATTTTGTCGGTCGCGTGGACGCGGTCAATCGCGTCGAGATACGGGCGCGCATCACCGGATTTCTCGAGGATGTTCTCTTCCAGGAAGGCGCCTACATCAAGGATGGTGCTCCGCTCTATTCGATTGAACGCGGGCTTTTCGAAGCAGCGGTGAAGCAGGCCGAAGGCGCGCTGGAGCGAAGCAAGGCCGCGAAGATCCTCACCGAGGTGCAATTGCAGCGCGCGGAAGAGTTGCTGGCAAAAAATTCCGGAACCGCGGTGGCGCGGGACCAGGCGCAGGCATCCGATCAGCAGGCGCAAGGCGCGATCCTTATGGATCAGGCAAATCTCAAGACCGCGCAGATCAACCTTGGTTACACGGACATTACGTCGCCTATTGCCGGCAAAGTGGGCAGAACCAGCATCACGAGGGGCAATGTTGTAAGTCCGCAAAGCCGGGCCGCTGACGATGATCGTCAGTCAAGACCCGATGTATGTGACCTTCCCCGTCAGCCAGCGTGATTTTCAGCGCGCCAAGGATACGCCAAACGTGGATGTCGAGAGCATCAAGGTCCAGCTTCGGTTCGCCGACGGCACCACATACAAGGAAATTGGCCGGATCAACTTCATCGATGTCTCTGTTGACCGCTCGACCGATACCGTGCTGCTGCGCGCAACCTTTCCGAATCCGGGTTCTCAGCTCCTCGACGGCCAGCTGGTGCGCGTCAATCTGGAAAGCGGAACGCCCGTCGAGAGGATCGTGATTCCTCAAGCCGCTCTGATCGCCGATCAGCAAGGGGTTTATGTTTTCGTTGTCGAAGACGACAAAGCTGCCGTCAGGCGGGTCAGGCCCGGCAGCGAAAGTGGTACCGACATTGTCATTCAGGAAGGATTGTCTGGCGGCGAACTCGTCGTTGTCGAAGGCCTTCAGAGCCTTCGTCCGGGGGCAGCGGTTCGCGCGGCGCCGATCCAGCCTCTAGCTGGCCGGGGCTAAGTCATGCTCTCCTCGATATTTGTCGATCGGCCTCGACTTGCCATCGTCATCGCGATCGTAACAACGATCGCCGGTGCGCTCGCGTTTCTCGCTATTCCCGTGGCGCAATATCCGGACATCGTGCCGCCGCAGGTGCAGGTCTCGACCATGTATCCGGGGGCGAACTCCGGCGTTGTCGAGGCGACCGTCGCCCAGCCCATCGAGGCGCAGGTGATCGGCGTCGACAAGATGATCTACATGAAGAGCACCAGCGGCGATGACGGCAGTTACACGCTGACGGCGTCGTTCGAACTGGGGACCGATCCCGACATCAACACGGTCAACGTCAACAACCGGGTCCAGACCGCGATGCCGCTGTTGCCGCCGGAGGTGCAGCGGCAAGGACTCATCGTCAAGAAGAAGTCGACCGCCATTCTCGCCATCGTCACGCTCTATTCTCCCAAGCACACCCTCGATCCCCTCTTCATATCGAACTACGCCACCATCAATCTGCTCGACCCGGTCAAAAGCACGCCCGGTGTCGGCGATGCCTTGCTGTTCGGCGCGCAGGACTATGCGATGCGGGCGTGGGTGCGGACTGATCTGCTGACCGGATTGAACCTGACGACGGGCGACATCATCAACGCGATCCAGTCCCAGAACGTGCAGGCGGCCGTCGGGCGCGTGGGAGCGCGGCCGATCTCCGACGATCAGCAGCTTCAGCTCAACATCCAGACCAAGGGACGCCTGAACACGGTGCAGGATTTCGAGCAGATCGTGGTGCGGACAAATCCCGACGGCTCCGCGCTTCGGTTGAGCGATGTCGCACGCGTTGAGCTCGGTGCCGCCAACCTCGATGTCGAAACGCGCCTGAACGGCAATCAGGCCGCCGTCATGGTGATCTATCAATCGCCGGGGTCCAACGCCATCAGCGCCGTGAAGGCCGTTCGTGCCAGGCTTGCAGACCTGCAGAAACGGTTCCCCGAGGACCTCGTGTGGAAGGTCACTTACGATCCGACGATTTTCGTGACCGATACGATGCACGAGGTGCAGAAGACGCTGATTGAAGCGTTCATTCTGGTGGTTCTGGTCGTTTTCCTGTTTCTCGGAAGCTGGCGCGCAACCTTGATCCCGACGCTGGCCGTTCCGGTCAGCCTGATCGGCACCTTCATCGTACTCAAGGCCATCGGCTATTCCGCGAACACCGTGTCGCTGCTGGCGATCGTGCTGGCCATCGGCATCGTGGTCGACGACGCCATCGTGGTGGTCGAGAATGTTGAACGGGTGATGGAGGAACACCCCGAACTTTCGCCGGCGGACGCGACCAAGAAGGCGATGGGCGAGATCACCGCGCCGATCATCGCCATTACGCTGGTGCTGCTCTCGGTGTTTGTCCCGGTGGCCTTCATTCCCGGCATCTCGGGCGAGTTGTTCCGGCAGTTCGCGGTGACGATCGCGGTTGCCATGTTCCTCTCCGCCATCAACGCGCTGACGTTGTCGCCCGCGCTTTGCGGCGTCCTGTTGCGCCCCCAGCATGGCCCTCGTCGCGGGATCATGGGCGTTGTCATGCGATCCATCGATCGCGTGAGGGATGCTTACGGCACAGCCGTCGCACGGATCGTTCGTCTCTCAATTCTGGGGATCGGGATGGTTGCGATCGCCAGCGGTGGAACGTGGGGCCTGTCCAATGTCACCCCGACCGGCTTTCTGCCGGAAGATGACCAGGGCGCGATTTTCGTCATCGTTCAGTTGCCCGGCGGCGCGTCGGTCTCGCGAACGACCGATGTGATCCTTCACGCCGAAGACATCGTGAAGCAAGACCCCGCAGTTTTGGACTACACGTCCATCAGCGGACTGAATTTCATCGACAATTTTTCGCAGTCAAACGCGGGATTCATGGTGGTGACGCTCAAGCCGTTTGAAGAGCGCAAAGCGTCCGGCATGGGTGCGCCCGATGTCATCGCGCGGCTGCGAGACAAATTCCGCGGCATCCAGGGCGGAACGGTGGTCCCTCTGGCGCCACCGCCCATCGTCGGACTGGGGACCGGCGGAGGATTCACCTACGTTCTTGAAGACCTGCGCGCCGGCGATCCGAAAGCAGCTCGCACAGGTCGTGCGCGGCCTGGTCATCGCCGCCAATCAGGACCCGCAACTCGCGCAGGTTTTCACCACGTTCTCGGCCACCAATCCGTCGATCTATCTCGATATCGACCGGGACAAGGCGCAAATTCTGGGCGTGCAGTTGAAAGATGTCTTTCAGGTGCTGCAGGCTTCGCTCGGCGGATACTTCGTCAACAACATGAATCTGTTCGGCCGCACCTGGCAGGTTCAGGTTCAGGCGGAGGCCGCGGACCGATCGAACATCGACGACATTAACCGCATCAATGTGCGCAATGCCGATGGCAAGATGATCCCGATGCGCAGTTTGGCCGAGACGCGGGTTGTGGTCGGCCCGCCGGCGATCACGCGCTACAATAACTTGCGGGCGGTGACGATCCAGGGCGCGCCCGCGCAAGGTATATCGTCGGGTCAGGCATTGAAGGCTTTTGAAGGGGTGGCGGCCAAGACGCTGCCGTCCGGATACGCGGGTGAATGGACCGACACCGCGTTCCAGGAAAAGCGCGCTGAGGGCAAGACCACCATGATCCTCGGTTTGGCGGTGCTGTTTGCGTATCTGTTTCTGGTGGCCCTTTATGAAAGCTGGACCATTCCCGTTCCGGTTCTGCTGTCGGTGTCGGTGGGAATTCTCGGCGCTTTCGCTGCGATCGTCATAGGACGACTGACGCTCGATCTCTATGGCCAGATCGGGATCGTGGTGCTGATCGGCCTCGCCGCCAAGAACGGCATTCTGATTGTCGAATTCGCCAAGGAAAAACGCGAGAGCGGCGTGCCGCTGCACGAGGCTGCTGCGGAAGGCGCGCGCATGCGGTTTCGTCCGGTCATGATGACGTCCTTTGCCTTCATCCTCGGTCTGTATCCTTTGGTGGTGGCAACCGGCGCCTCCGAGCTTGCACGGCGTCACGTCGGAACGCCGGTTTTCGGCGGGATGATCATGGCCTCGTTCATCGGCATCTTCGCCATTCCGCCGCTGTACGTGATGTTTCAGGCCATTCGCGAGCGGTTTCGCCCAGGCGCGCGACCGAAGAAAAAACTTGATGAGAAACCGAAGCCCGCTGCCAGTTCGCCCTTGCCGTGACCGCAGACCATTTCAAATATTCATTTCAGGAGAAGGACGATGCCGATGTGCTACCGTTTCTCTTCGATCGTTGCCGCAGCGTTAAGCGCCGTGATGCTGGCCGTCACGCCGGCCTCCGCATTCGATCTCAGCGGCGTATGGGCATCGGATGCCGGCCGGTGCGACAAGATTTTCAAGAAGACCGGAAAGCAGGTTGCGTTTACCCAGATGGCCGATCTCTATGGCAGCGGCTTCATTGTCGACGGCAACAAGATGAGGGGAAAGCAGGCCCGCTGCATCGTCACAGCACGACGGGAGACCGGCGAAGTGGTTCATCTGTTGGCGTCATGCGCAAGCGACATCATGCTGTCCAATGTGCAGTTCAGCATGAAAATCCTGAACAACGACAGCCTGACGCGTTTCTTTCCTGATATCCCGGGAATGGAGCTGACGTATTATCGATGCACGATGTAAGGCGTTCGGAAGTCTCGGACTTCGGGCTTTCGGGAATTGACCGAGTTGATAGCTTGTTCAAGTTGATTTCAGCACGTTACATTGCCTCATTACATTGCCTTTTGACATTGGCTCACAACATTGGAGACGCGGTGATGGCCACTCTTCATCTGGACCTCGTATCTCCCGTACAACTCGTGTTCTCCGGCGAAGTCGACCAGGTTGACTTGCCCGGTAGGGATGGAGATTTTGGTGTGCTTGCCGGACATAGTCCCATCATCGCAGGGCTCCGTCCCGGCATCGTGACTGTGATGGCCCAGGGATCAAAAGAACGGTTCGTGATTTTCGGCGGCGTGGCCGAAGTTTGGACGGATCGACTCACAGTATTGGCGGATTCGGCGGAATCCGTTAGCGATTTCGATCTCGCGGCTTTTTCCAACCAGATCGAGGAGCTGGAAACAGCTCTCAAGGACATTACACTGGAATCCGAACTCCATCGCGCAATCACACGGCTTGATCAATTCAAGTCCCTTCAGCGAAGTCTGGTTTTCCCGGCGATACCTTTCTAGGTGACTGTATCGCTGCGATTTCGTGAAACTTCACCTAGTGCCGCGTCAGCGCGTCAGGATCGCCTATTTTCCGGCTTCGATCTGCTCAATGGCGAGGGAGAGGAATTCGTTTCTTTTCTGCAGGACCTCCGCCTCGGAGATGCTCTCGCCTGCAAGGTCTTGCATTATTTTCTGGATCACATGAGCCGTGCCCGGTTCGTCGAGATCGATCAGGACGATATCCCTTGCGTAAGTTGCAGCGGCCTCACCGGTCAGACCGAGCTTTTCGGCAGCCCATGCTCCAAGCAGCCTTTTGCATCGTGAGACCGCCTTGAACTTGAGTTCCTCGTCCAACGCAAACCCGCGCTCGAAGGCCTGCTCGCGTTTATCGAATGTCGTCATAACGTACTCATCCAAAAATTGTAGCGAAGCTGCAACGATCGGCGGAATGTCCTTTTCTAAGTTGATAGCATGAGCCGGGCCTTTCAAGGCCGGGTCGACAAATTGATCGGAGCAGATTGAAGCGAATTCCGCGGCTCGCTGTAGCGAATTTCCGTCACCCTCTAAGAGCGCGTCAGCCCCATGAGGGAATTAATATGGTTCAGAGTCCAAACCGCTCAAGCGCGGTCACGTGACTTTGGGCTCGACCGCGTGAACGTCCTCGGTCTTGCCCGATCGCAGCCTGAGATGGGTCAGCCAGTGATTGATGCGATCCAGATAGATGTAGACCACGGGCGTGGTGAACAGCGTCAGCAATTGCGACAACAGCAGTCCGCCGACCATTGCGAAGCCGAGCGGTTGCCGCAGCTCCGACCCCGTGCCGGTTCCGATCATCAGCGGAACGCCGCCGAGCACGGCGCACATGGTCGTCATGAGGATGGGCCGGAAGCGCGTCTTGCAGGCTTCGAACACGGACTGCTCCGCACTCAGGCCGCGCGACCGTTCGGCCTGGAGGGCGAAATCGATCAGCATGATGCCGTTCTTCTTCACGATGCCGATCAGCAGGATAATGCCGATCAGGCCAATGACATCGAGACCAAACCCAAACGCCATCAGCGTCAGCAGCGCGCCTATACCGGCGGACGGCAGGGTCGACAGGATCGTTATGGGATGAATGATGCTTTCGTAAAGCATGCCGAGGATCAGATACACCGCGATGAGTGCGGCAACGATCAGGATCGGCGTGCTCTTCAGGGATGACTGGAATGCCTGAGCGTTGCCCTGGAAGTTGGCGGTGATGGTATCGGGCATGTGAAGCGCGGCGGTGGTGGCCTGAATGGTCGAGATCGCGTTGCCCACGGCCACGCCGGGAGCCAGGTTGAAGCTGAGCGTGACCGACGGAAACTGGCTCTGGTGATTGACCGCGAGAGGCGCGGTCCCCGCCTCCACTTTAGTGAACTGGCCAAGCGGCACCATCGCTCCGCTGGAGGAGCGGACATAGATCCGGTTCAGCGCATAGGGGCCGAACTGGAACGACGGATCGACCTCCAGAATAACATAGTAACTGTTGAGGGTCGTAAACAGCTGCGCGACATGGCGCTGCCCGAATGCATCGTACAGCGTGTTGTCGATGGTGGACGGATCGATGCCGAGGCGCGACGCCGCGTCGCGATCGATCTGCAGCTTGAGTTGACGCCCCGCATTGGCCTGATCGGTCGCGACGTCGGCAAGCTCAGGCAGGCTGCGAAGCTTCTCATAGAGCCGCGTTGCCCATTGATCGAGCTCGTCGCTGTTCACGTCGGTAAGGGTGTACTGGTACTGGGTCTTGGAGAGACGGCTTGCCAGATTGATATCCTGCGTTGCCTGCATGAAGACCTCAACGCCCTGCAGCTTCTGAAGCTTCTGGTCGAGCCGCCGGATGATCGCATCCGCGTTGGCGTCACGCTGGTCGCGCTGCTTCAGCAGAATGAATAAACGGCCGTTGTTTTCCGTCACGGTCGGTCCGCCCGGCCCTATATACCCGGTCGCGTTCGAGACCGCCGGGTCCTTCGATATCACATCGATGACCGCGCGCTGCAGGCTGGCCATCTGATCCGGCGAGACATCGGCGGCGGCCTCGGTGATGCCGGTGATCAATCCCGTGTCCTGCTGCGGAAAGAATCCCTTGGGGATGATCACGAACAGCACGCCTGTGAGCGCGACCGTGGCGAGCATGATTCCCAGCGTGATCGCCTTGAAGCGCAGCGCCACGTGAAGCGCGGCCTCATAAGCCGATTGCAGCGAAACGAAGCCCTTCTCCAACGCGCGCGAGACCCGGTTCTGACTGGCTTCGTGCGACGACCGGAGCAGATAGGCGCACATCATCGGCGTCAGCGTCAGCGACACCAGCATGGAGGCCGCGATGGCGACGCAGACCGTGACCGCGAATTCCTGAAACATGCGACCCACGACACTGCCCATCATCAGGAGAGGAATGAACACCGCCACCAGCGAGGCCGAAATGGACACAATGGTAAAGCCAATCTCGCCCGCGCCCTTGAGCGCCGCCTCAAACGGAGGCAGTCCCTCTTCGATGTGACGCTCGATGTTCTCGATCATGACGATGGCGTCGTCCACCACAAACCCCACGGCGATCGACAAGCCCATCAGCGACAGATTGTCGAGGCTATAACCGAGAAGATACATGACGCCGAACGTGCCGATCAGCGAGATCGGAACGGAGACGGCGGGGATCACGGTCGCCCAGAACTTTCGCAGGAACAGAAAGATGACGCCTACCACGAGAGCGATGGTGAGAACGAGGGTGAACTGCACGTCGTCGACACTGGCGCGGATAGTTTGCGTCCGGTCGGATGCGATCTCGACCTTGATGTCGGACGGCAGCGCTTTCACAAGCTGCGGCAACGCGGCCTTGATGGCGTCCACCGTGCCGATGACATTCGCGCCGGGCTGGCGCTGAACCGCGAGCACAATGGCTGGTTTGTCGTTGATCCAGCCGTGAAGCGAAATATCCTCGGCGCCGGGAACGGCCTGACCGACATCGCGAAGCCGCAACGGAGCGCCATCGCGATACGCGATGATCAGGTTATCGTAATCGTGCGCGGCAAGAAGCTGATCGTTGGCCGCAAGCGTGTAGGCCTGCCGTTGCCCATAGAGAACGCCCTTGGGCTGATCGACGGTGGCGGCCGCCAACCCAGCTCGAAGCTGCTCGAGATCCAGTCCCGCCGAGGCGAGCTTGGCGGGATTCACCTGAACACGAATGGCGGGCTTCTGCGCGCCGCCGATAGTCACAAGCGCGACGCCCGGCATTTGCGACAGCTTCTGCGCCAGAATGCTGTCGGCATAGTCATCGACCTTGGTCAGTGGGATGGTGTCGGACGTCAGTGCGATGAGCAGCACAGGGACGTCCGCCGGGTTCACCTTGCGATAGGTGGGAGGCGACGGCATCGTCTTCGGAAGCTGCCCCGCCGCCGCATTGATCGCGGTCTGCACATCCTGCGCTGCTGCATCCACGCTTCGGTTCAACGCGAACTGCAGCGTGATCTGCGTGTTGCCGAGGCCACTGCTCGATGTCATCTGGGTCAGTCCGGCAATCTGTCCGAACTGCCGTTCAAGTGGTGTTGCCACCGACGAACCCATTGTTTGCGGATCGGCGCCCGGCAGTTGCGCCGTGACGAGGATGGTGGGCGTGTCCACCGTCGGCAGCGCTGAAATCGGCAATTGCCGAAAGGCAAGCAGGCCAACCAGCGTGACTCCGACCATGAGCAGCGCGGTGGCTATGGGCTTGCGGATGAATCCTGCGGAGATATTCACGGCAACATCCCCGCGCTCGCTGTTGATGCATTTTGCACGTCATTCCGCCGATCCGGCGGCACAGCCTCGACGCGGGCGCCTTCGGACAACCGATATTGTCCGGTGAGCACGACGTTATCGCCCGCGCTCAGCCCACTGGTGACGATGATCTGACCGTTGCGCGACTGCCCGGTCGTCACCGCGCGAACGCTAACCTGTTGCGACGGCGAGATCACATAGACGAACAGACCGGCCGGCCCCTGCAGGACAGCGGGCAGAGGCAGGGCCAACGCATTGTGCTCGACTGCAATGACAAGGTGAGCGTTGACGAAGATGCCCGGCCAAAGCGATCGCTTTTCATTCGGAAAAACGGCCTTGAGGCGCACCGTGCCGGTGGCCGCGTCGACCTGATTGTCGATGAGCAGCAGCTTGCCTTCGTCCAGCTTGATCTTGTTGGCGGCGTCGTAGGCTTCCACGACGACGGGACCTTTCGCCTGCGCCTGCTGTGCTTTCGCAATGTCGGCGGACGGCAGGGTGAAGATGACCGAGATCGGTTGGATCTGCGTCAGCGTGACCAGGCCGTTCACGTCGTTGGGATGAACGATATTGCCCGGATCGATCTTCCGGATTCCGGTGACGCCGTTGAAGGGCGCGGTGATCGTCGTGAAGCTCAACTGCGTGCGAGCGCCTTCGAGCGCAGCCTCATCCAGCTTGACGGTGTTGTGCAGTTGCGCGACCTGCGCCTTTTGCGTGTCGACCGTTTGCGGCGTGGCGAACCCGCGGCTGAGCAAAGGAAGGGAGCGGTTGAGATCGGCCTCGGCGTTTGTGAGCAAGGCCTGGTCGCGGCCAAGCGCGGCCTCGGCCTGATCGACCTGGGCCTGAAAGACACGAGGATCGATCCGCGCCAGCCCCTCGCCTTTCCTGACCTCCTGCCCTTCAATGAAATCGACGCTTGTGAGCGTGCCCTGCACCTGGGAATGCATCGTCGCCGTGTTGAGCGGCTGGACGGCTCCCAATCCCTCCAGCACGATCGGCACGTCCTGTTGCAGGACCGGCGTTGCCGTCACTGGAACGGCAGCCTTGCCCGGAGGAGCTCCAGCGATATCCGGAGAGGATATTTTCGGCGTGGCTTTGGCCGGTTGGGCCATCGCCGAATATCCGGTCCAGGCTGCGATCACGACGCTGGCGGAAAGACAAGTCGCGCCGATCAGAAGGACTTTAGACATGGCTCGATCTCTTGCTTGCTGGGGATTGACGGCACGCCTTGGCGGTGAGTTCGGAGAGGAAGGTCGCGGTGGCGCGGGTCGTGACATCGCGGGCGTAGGCTCCACCCACTGGAAGATTCATCAGGCGGACGTCCGCATCCTGCTGACGCAGCGCATCGATCAGTCCCGCTTCCGGCCGGCTCATCGCGTCGTCATGCCGGACGATACGGATGCTCGCGGCTGTCGCAGCGACGGGGTCGCGCGGCAATGTACAGGGAACATCCACGGCCACGATGCCGGCGCATGTGATCACGCCCTTGAGGATCAGGTCGAGCGCGATGCGCGCCGTATCATGCCAACCCAGCACGACGAGTTGGTCAAAGTGCATGTGCTTGCGGCCGAGCGCGCTAGACAGTTCACGTCGAAGCCAACTCTGGCGTTGCGACGCGGGCGCAGTGCTGATGTCGACTTCAACCCAGTCCGCAAGCGGCGCCACCTGCTCGCGCAGCGCTCGATGATTGACTGCATCGGCATCGAGTTCCGCGGCGTTCCTCACGAACGCAACCAGGGCCTGCGGCCGCATATCGAACGGGCGGCGAAGGCCGAGACCGGAAATCCTGTGGGACGATTTGATCATGTTCGCAATATCGGCCCTGCCTCGAATTAATCAAATGCATTGATTTCAAGTTCAAATTCATGAAATGAATATTGCCGGAGGCGGACCATGAAGCTTCGCAACTTCGATCTCAACCTGCTGCTGGTGTTTGACGCCTTGCTGCGCGAACGCAGCGTGATGCGGGCTGCCGAGGCGCTGGCCCTGAGCCAGCCTGCGCTGAGCCACGCCCTCAACCGGCTCCGGCACCTGCTCAACGATCGCCTTTTCATACGGACGCCTGCGGGAATGATGCCGACGCCGCGCGCGGAGGAGCTTGCACTCCCCGTCCGCAAGGTTCTGAACGACCTCCAGCTCGCGCTGGAGATGGAGACGTTCTCACCGGCGACTGCGGAGCGCCGCTTCGTCATCGCCGTCAACAACTATGCCGCCGTTACGCTGGCAGGTCCGATCGTCGCTGCATGTCAGGCCCAGGCGCCGAAAGTGCGTCTGTCGCTGCGCCCAAGCGGAACGCTTGATCTCGCCGAACTGCTGGAGCGAGGCCAGCTCGATCTCGCAATCTCCGCACGCGGCGAGCCGGCCGAGCGTTTCGCATCACGTCCGCTGGTTCAGGATCACTATGTGGCGGTGTTTCGAAAGGGCCATCCGGCATTGCGGCGCAAGCTCACGCTCACGGCGTTCGCGGAGCTTCAGCATCTGTCGATATCGTCCAGCGGTGAAGACCTGGGTTTCGTTGATCAAACCCTGGCTGCCCATGGAATGACGCGCTCCATTGCGCTGGAAGCACCGTATCTGTCGGCGGGCGCCGTCCTTGTGCAATCCAATATGGTTGCGGTCCTCGGCCGAAAACTCGCGCAGGAATTCCGTCGCGCCTATCCGATCGAGATTCGGGAGTTGCCGTTCGATGCGGACCATCTGCAAAGCATCATGCTGTGGCATCGCCGCTTCGATGATCAGCCCGCGCATCGCTGGCTGCGCGACACAATAGCCGCGACGGCCGCATCAATCTGAAGAACGCCGTCTCGCTTGCCGTGACGGGCGAGAACGTCGATCGCCGTCCAGCTTGGACGTGGCGACTACCTAGGCCAATCGCGCCTTAAGTAGCGAACGCCGCTTTGACTGGAACGCGAAGTCCTTTGCTTCGTTCATTGACGAGAGCACAGGATCAGTCATGAAAGCCGCCACCTCACTCCATGCGCGACGTTGGTCTATCGGCGGCCTGCTGGGGTCTTACCTGTCGGATGTTCGAAACTGGGCGAGCGGGATCGCAACAAATTACGCGATTGCGATTGGGATCCTTCTGGCCAGTCTCCTGTGCTTTTTGTCAGCCATCGCCGTCGCCATTTCCGCCTTGTTTGACTGGATCGCGATTCACTATGGCGCTCGCATACGCCTATGCAGCGATCTTCGGACTTCTCGTTGTCGCCGGCATGGCAGGCACCCTTGCCGGATGGCTCATGCTGAAACGGCAGGCGCCGCCGGTGCCCCGGGCCGAACGCCAGATCAATACACTGAAAACATCGATCGCCGTGCCGGTACTGCGGACCATCAGCGAAAGAGCCACCCGAAGAACCGCGCCATCGACCCAGCTGCTCGCAGGCACCGCGGCTGCACTCCTGATTGGTTGGGTGGCGCTCTCCCGACGGCAACGATTGACACGTGAGACTGACGACTGATGGCCCGGCAGCCACCAAGCCGCTCAAATTTTCCGGGAGGAAATTTTCCGGGAGACATGGCACTTGTCGCCGCGACGGTGTTTGCCACGCTGGCCGTCCATCGGCATTTCTTTCGCGAACCATACAACGAGCCGCTTGCGCCTCCTCAACACAGCGGCGCGGAACGCCTCGATACCCTCTCAACCACTGGGCGCGGGCGTCATGCGGAAAGTCCTTGGCAAATACCTCTCGCCGGTTGGCGTGATATTCTTGTGCGAACGTATCAGCAGATCGACGAAGACAGATTGCTGGCGACGGCCGCCGGCGTTGTGTTCTTCGGATTGCTTGCGATATTTCCCGCGATCACTGCCGTGGTCTCGAGCTATGGGCTATTTGCCGATCCTTCCACCATCGCAACCAACCTCCAGAGCCTCGCCCTCATGCTGCCCGAAGACTCCTTTGGCATCGTCCAGGATCAGGTTAACCGGGTCACCTCCCACGGCTCGACCACGCTTGGAGTGACGTTTGCAGTCGGCCTTGCGATTGCCGTCTGGAGCGCCAATGCCGGAATGAAAGCGGTGATTGATGCGTTGAATGTGGTTTACGACGAACGCGAGACACGCGGTTTCATTCGTTTGAATATCGTCTCGCTCACGCTCACGATCGGCGCGATTGTTTCCCTCATGATCATGGTCGGAGCCGTGGTCGCGATCCCTCTGGCTCTTGAACGTTTGGGGCTTGGCGAACAGACCGAGGCGATCGTGTCATGGGGACGATGGCCGGTGTTGCTGGTATTGCTGCTGCTGGCGCTCGCCATCCTGTATCGGTTCGGACCAAGCCGAACGAAGGCACGCTGGCAATGGCTCAGCGTCGGAGCCGTAACTGCAGCGATGGCGTGGCTCGTCGGGTCCGCCCTATTATCCTGGTACCTGTCACATTTCGCGAACTACACCGCAACCTATGGATCACTTGGCGCCGCCATCGGCTTGATGACGTGGATGTGGATGTCAGCGATCATTGTCCTCTGCGGGGCCGAACTGAATTCAGAGATCGAACATCAGACTGCGATCGACACCACCGAAGGCCGGGACAAGCCGCTTGGCTCGCGAGGAGCTGTCATGGCAGACACCATCGGACGAGCAACCTGACGCACAGTGCTTCTGCGCATGCAATTGCGGTACGCGACCGAACAAACGGAGCCGGTCAAGCCGACCATTTGTCCTGTTCTTTGCGGTAGTCATCTTCATTAAGACGATCCGCAATATCTTCCGCGACGGCGGGCGTTTTCGCCTTCGCGATTGGCTTACCGTCTGCGGTCACCAGTTCCGCGCCTTGCGCCTCGACCGGAAAATCATCCGGCTTGAGTGGTGTCTCGTTTGGCATCTTTTCCTCCCGTGCGAGCGAAAAACCAAAAGTCGAGCGTACGAGCGAAGGCCGTCTTATTCCGCGCTTTTATTCGCAGCGGTTTTCAAGAGCCCGAGCTCCTTTCGAACGGCGGACGCCGAGTTACCGACCTTCTCTACAGCCTTCACTAAATCTTCCCGGCTAATACCAAGGTGTTTTGTCCAGTACTTCACTTCATAATTTTCGCTGAGATGAATGCGGCTGCGATCCGGCTGCCCCTTCTTCACCAAGCTGTCCATGACCCATTCCTCCAGACATTGATGCCGTCAGCATCGCGCCAATTCTGCGAGCATAACTAAATCGCGATTGCGCTGTTCCTTTGGGCGGAGGAACGAAATGATCCGACCCACGTTGATCGACACACGATGGGCATGAGCGGACGAAACCTGGAGCTCGGCTGATGATAATCAGTCGGGCTCCAGTTTTATTGTGCCGCAGCATTGGACACGCCCCCTTGAAATCCGCCGAACTGCGCGATCGTTTCACAGCAAATTATTCAGGCAGACTCTCGGAATGCGATCACAAGCTTTAAGTCATCACTGGATAGAGTTCCAGTCGCCGTGACGGTCGTCACGATCCGTGATACCGCTAGGTTATTAGGGTAACCCCAGATCGCATCCAAAAAAATGAAGGGGAGGAAAATGAAGTTCACCATCGCCGGGATTCTCGGCACAATTGCCTCACTGCTGACAAGCGCCGCACTGGCTGCAAACGTCGAAATATCCTCGCGAGACATCGGTGGACAGGTCGCCGGTGACAAAGGGCCCGAAGCCGGCGTCTGGGTCATCGCCGAAACCAAGGATCTTCCGACAAAGTACGCCAAGATCGTGGTGACGGATGATCAGGGGCGCTTCGTGATCCCCGATCTGCCGGATGCCAATTATAAGATCTGGGTCCGGGGCTATGGCCTGCAGGACACTGCACAGGTTGAAGCGCGGCCGGGCAAGCTGCTCGACTTCAAAACGCAACCGGCCCGTTCGGCGGCAGCTGCAGCTCAGCTCTATCCGGGCATGTATTGGTATTCGATGCTCGACATCCCCGCTCCGAACGAATTTCCCGGGACCGGCGACAAGGGCAACCAGATGCCGGACACCATGAAGAGCCAGGCGCAATGGGTCGATACGGTCAAGAACATGTGCCAGTCGTGCCATGCGCTCGGATCGCGGGGCATCCGTGAAGTGCCGAAGGAATTCACAGACGGCAACAATTCCCATATGGCCTGGGCGCTTCGCACGCAGGCGGGACAAGCCATGGAATACATGGCGGTGGCGCTCGGCAGCATGGGGCCGGAAAAGGTCTACTCGGTCTTTTCAAACTGGACCGATCGCGTCGCGGAAGGTGAACTGCCGTTCGACAAGCCCGAGCGGCCAAAGGGCGTTGAGCGCAACGTCGTCTACACCATGTGGGACTGGGCCTCACCCAAGCACTACCAGCACGACGCGATCTCCACCGACAAACGCAATCCGACCGTGAATGCCAACGGGCTGATCTACGGCTCGCCCGAGGAGAGCACCGATCTCGTGCCGACGCTTGATCCCGTCAAGAATATCGCAGCAACGATCAAGCATCCGTATCTCGATCCTAAGACGCCCTCCTCGGAAGACGCGCCGCGTGGACCTTCGGCCTACTGGGGTGATGAAGCGATCTGGGACGGACACACCAGCATTCACAACGTCATCATGGATGAACAGGGCAAGGTGTGGTTCACCGCGCGCCTGCGGCCACCGGAGAATCCCGACTATTGCAAGCAGGGCTCCGATCATCCGTCCGCGAAGGTGTTTCCGCAGGCGACATCATTGCGCCAGCTCTCGCGTTTCGATCCTGTCACCGGCAAGTGGGATCTGATCAACACCTGTTTCAGCACGCATCATCTCTACTTCGCGCATGATGCGAACGACACGTTGTGGATGAGCGCGGGCGGGCCCGGCCTTGGCGGCGGTGCTGTCGGCTGGCTGAACACCAAGCAGTTCCGCGAGAAGCTGGACGGTGTTGCCTCGCAAGGCTGGACGCCGCTGGTTATCGACACCAACGGCAACGGCAAGCGCGATGCTTATGTCGAGCCGAAGGAGCCGCTTGATCCGAACAAGGACAAGCGGATCATGGCGTCGTTTTACGGCATCATGCCGAGCCCGGTGGATGACGCGATCTGGGGTCAGTCGATGGACCGCGGCTTCTCGCGGATCGATCAGCCCGGCTACATCGTTCGCGTGATGCCCGGCTCCGATCCCGCCAACACTGCACTGGTGGAAGTGTATCAGCCGCCGGAGGGCACGTTTGGTCCGCGCGGCATCGACCTCGGCCTTGATGGTGTGGTCTGGACCGTTCTCTCAAGCGGACATCTGGCGAGCTTCGATCGCAAGCTGTGCAAGGGGCCGCTCAACGGACCGACCACAGCCGAAGGCAAGCAATGTCCGGAAGGCTGGACAACCTATCGCATGCCGGGCCCGCAGTTTAAGGGCATGGACACCAAGGGCAGCGCTAACCACGCTTATTACGTCTGGGTCGATCGTTACAATACGCTCGGCCTCGGCGCGAATGTGCCGATTGCCTGTGCCAATGGCGGCGAGTCCGCGCTGGCGCTGGTCAACGGCGAATTCGTCAACATGCGCGTGCCCTATCCGCTCGGCTTCTTCGTGAAGAACTTCGATGGCCGGATCGATGATCCGTCCACGGGATGGAAAGGACGCGGCGTCTGGACCACCTCCGGCACGCGCGCGAACTTCCACAGCGAAGGCGGCAAGGAAGCGTATCCCAAGGTGTTCAAGCTGCAGATGCGCCCCGACCCGCTGGCGCACTGATTGTTCGGAACTGATTGTTCGGGCTCGCGCACAAGCTCGCGCGGGCCCGGCATTTTTTGGACGCCCGCAGTCAGTCGCGTTAGTTCAATTTGTAGTTCAACCCGAACCGGACAACGTTAAAGCTCATCGAGCTGAGGCCGACAGCGAATGAAGATGGGGCACCCATGTTCGCAGTTTCGGTCGCAGTTGTATTGAAGCTGCGCGCGTCACCCAGATTGACGTACATATATTCAAACTTCGCGGTGAAGTTGTCGGTAACCGCGAATTCCGTTCCCGCACCGGCCGTCCAGCCGACCATCACTCTGGACGAGCTTCCGTTAAAACAGGTCGCGGCGTCGATACACAGGTACACAAATCCACTGCTGATGTCTCCCCCGGTGCCGAGAGCAGGCGATGTCATCGAGGCATTTGCGCTGACCTTTCCGTAGGCCAGACCACCCGTGCCGTACAACAGCAAGGAGGGAGTTGGAAGATAGCCCAGGCGGCCTCTGATCGTCCCGAACGATTCAATTGTCACGTTGGCGGCAGCGTTTGTTGGCCCGACGCTATTGAGGATCAGTCCGGAATTCCCGGTTCCTCGAATGTTGGAAAAATCGTAATCGGCTTCCAAACCCAAGAGCCAGTTCGAATTGAATTGATAATTATAACCAAGTTGTCCGCCGATGCCGCCGCCGCCAAGACGAAATGCCGAGGGAGGCGCACAGCCCGCGTAGCCGCAAGTGGCAAGGAGAATGTTTGGATCATTCCCTGAATAGTTGGCAGTCTGATTGCCCCACCCATAGCCTGCGTTGACGCCCAGATAGAAGCCCGTCCAGTTGAAGGTCTGGTCCTTCGGAATGGCCGGGACGTTAGCCGCGTACGCCGATGTTAAAAATAACATGGCGAAAAGCAGCGTCGACACCGTGCGCAACGTGATCTTCATTCCCAAACCCCGATTCCAACAATCATATTTGGGTAGCGGGTCTTGGCGAACGAAGCTTGGACTGGACAAGGATGCAGTTAGGACTGGATGATACTCTGGTCCGTTTCAACGCCGCTGTTGCTCATAAGGCACAGAAGCCGAAGCGCGCGTCATTTCAGAAGTTCACAGAATGCGAACGACGCTCGGATGCGCTGCGTCTTTCGTCTGGTGAGATCATCACCTCAGCCGATGCACGTCGACGGCTCCGGGCTCGTCTGCCAATTCGTCGACTTTGAAGCCAGTTCCCAGGTCGGCACGGAGGCAATCAGCGGGGGTCTTGGCTGCGCGGTCCGACACCGGCCACGCCGCGTCCATCAGCTTCGCATCGAAAATCTGGTGATCGTCGATCGGCATCTCCCCGCAGATGCTGAGAACGTAGTCGCGATAAGATCGGACGGTTTTGTCGTCCACGCCTTGACGATTCATGCCCCGGTTTTCTCCTTGTCGTGAGACTCAAACTCTGCACCGACACTCAATTCAGAACGAGGTGAACCATCGTGCGGGCATTGTTCCAGTCGAAGTAGTACGCGATACAGAGAAACAGGAGCGAAAGCAAAATGCCGGTCAACATCCCGAGGGCAATGCCTTTGCTCATGGCCCAATCGTCCGGGTGCCGGTCTTTTCGTCCTTCTGCCGGAGATTGTCATCCGCCATCAAAATCACCTCAAAGCCATGGGACGAGTTTCCGAACGCGTCACAGACAATCGCGTTCCCACAGGCGCAGTTCCAGTGCACTCGATCCACGAGCCACAACCTGGTGTCCGCTTCTGATTGAAGCGGACACCGGGATTGTCATCATCATCATCAGCCGAACGTCACCCCCGTCAGCTTTTCGCTCAGGCTCCGCAGACGGTCGGCCAATTCCGGATCGGTCGCCCATGGTTTGACCCCGAACCGCTCTTCCGAGTCCGCGGGCACTGCGACGGCAATATCGCAATTCTCGCAATAGACACCGCCCTTCCCGTCAAGCTGTGAACTGGTGGCGCACCAGACGCTGGTCGCCGCCCCCTGCTCGACCGTCTTCATGTTACGAGACGGATCGATCACGGGACGTCCCTCGTCGTCGATGTGGCATTAAAATGTGGGATCTGTCGCTCAAAGGGTTCCCGGCGCCACAATCCGTCCTCTCCTTTTCATCCTCTCGCCTTGCTTTGGTCAAACCGGCATGGCGGCGTTGGAGGTGGGGTAGGCTGATAACGGACCGGGGACGGAGCCGCCATGCTGTCAACGTTGAACCTGAAACACGTTGATCCACTCGATCAAGATGTTCACGATCACGATGTTCACGATCATGATGTCGTGGAGATCGCGCCGGCGGCTGAAGAATCCTGCCCCGCGCCTGACACCACGCGCCCTTCTCTGGGTACGTCCCTTCGCACGGCACCTGACTTCACGGCAGCTGACTTCGCCGTCGAGCGGCTTGTCCCGCGGATGGATGCAGAGTTTCGTCCTGCTGCCAATGACACCGTCCACATTGAGAACCCGGTCGTGGACCAATTCGAGGAGCAACCCTCGATCCGTATCCAGGATCAATGGTCGCTCGGAAGATCGGTGAAACGCGCCGTCACGGGCTTGCTGATCATGGTCGGAGGTGCGGCAGCTACCGTGGGATGGCAGGCCTATGGCAATGACGTGAAGTACGCCGCCGAGAAATGGCCGTCGCAGGTCCCGCTGATCTCATGGCTGCATCTGAGAAAGCAGGAGACCTCTGGGGCGTCGAGCCAGCCTGCCGTTCTGGCCGCGGCTGCGACAAATGAAGCTCCGCAACCGGACACGCCGCAGCCGGAAACTCAGCAACAACCATCGCCGCAACAAGCAACACAACCAGCAGCGGCGCAACCAGTATCGCCGAACACTGCCGCGTCCCCTCTCGCTCCCGAATTGACCCAGTCAATCCAGGCCATGACGCGTAACCTGGCAACGTTGCAGCAGGGAATGGAGCAACTCAAAGCCAATCAGGAACAGATGTCGCGCGAGATTGCGAAGCTGACCGAGCAGGAAGCGCGGCGCAGGGCAGCCGCGCCGCCGCCAAGACCGTCTATCTCACCGCACAGACCGGCGACGGCGCTTCCACCGCCGCAAGCTGCAGTGCAGCCGCGCCCTGCTCCGCCGCCACCGGCCATCGCGCAACCACCCGTGCAACTGCAGCAACCGCCAGTGCAACAGCAATCGCCTTCCGTGCCGCGGCCGCCAGCGACGGTGCCTTAAGAGCGTTCTCGCTCGCACTGCTGTCGTTCTTCGTCCCATCCACGCGCATGGAATCGTCTCCGACTTGCGGTAGACGTTCAGGCGCCAGCACCGATTGGACATTTCGCAAGCTCTCTGCTCAAAAGCGGTTTGAGACGAGAGGCGGATGACGATGTTTTTATTCGACGGGCCTGAACAGGCCAAAGTGACGATTTTGCTGGCGCATGGTGCCGGCGGTGCAATGGATTCCGTTGCGATGACAACCATGGCGAAAACTCTGGTGGTTGCGGGATTTCGCGTTGCCCGCTTCGAGTTCGATTACATGGCCCGCCGCCGGACCACCACTGAGCGCAAGCCGCCGCCACGCGCCGACAGGCTGATACCCGAATACATTGCCGCCATCGATGCGCTTGGCGTAACAGGCCCGCTGATCATCGGTGGCAAATCCATGGGCGGGCGCGTCGCCAGCATGATCGCCGATGAGATGCACGCGTCCCACAGGATCGCCGGTCTTCTGTGTCTCGGATATCCATTCCACCCGCCGAACAAGCCCACGCAACTGCGCACCGAACATCTCACCGATTTAAAAACACCCACGCTCATCGCGCAGGGTACACGAGACCCATTCGGCACGCGAGACGAAGTCTCATCGTATGTGCTGTCGAAGACCATCGACATCCTCTGGCTGGAGGATGGCGATCACGATCTCAAACCGAGAAAAACAGTCTCCGGTTTTTCAGCGGCCGATCATCTGAAAACGCTTGGCGAGGCGGTGCAGTCATGGGCCGGGACTATCACGCGCTGAACCTAGGATCGCCGGACAAGATTTAGCCCAGCGACATTCACAGCGCTTTTTGACGTTCTATCCGCCCTCTTCCAGCAAGCTTCCAAATCCACCGACGCGTTGGGGGATTCCAGCCAGTTGCAGGAGATGCCACACCATGGCCTGGTTGCTGGTGATGACGGGACAGCCGAGATGCTGTTCAAGCCGCGCGATGATCCCGGCCGAACGAATGGCGGTGCAGCTCAGGAAGTATCCCGCCGATTCCGCGGGTCTTTGACCCGCCGCCCAATCGAACAGCATTGCGGGCGCAAGGGTCGCCATTTCGGCATTGGTGTCGATGCCAAGGCATCCGCCGTCGACGACATCGATGCCATGCGCTTCGAGGAACGTGATCTCGCGCGCATGAACCGGCGCGATGTAGGGGGTCAGCAACGTCAGCGGATTCATGCGGCAGGCCTTTACCGCCGCCAGGATCGCGTCCGATGTCGCAAACGCCGCAATGTTTGTAGCCTGCTCGATGCGCGCACGAATGTCGCCTGCGAGATGCGGCGCGAAGGTCGAGACCGCCGTGCAGTGAAACACGATCTGACCGACGCCGGCGTCGGCGAGCAGCTTCGCCGCATCTTCCAGGCCAGACAGCATGCCGATCAGTTCAGGCTCCGAACTTCCGCGCAACGCCAGTCGCGTGAACAGCGGCGCAACGCCATGCGGCAGCATCGCGCGGATTTCCGCCTCAGCCACCACGTTGCCGGACGGCACGATGATGCCGGCGCGAAACGCATCGCCGTAATCGATGCGGACGTGATCTGGCGCAACAGTCCCGTGCATCATGCCGTGGCACCCGCGCTCTGCTTCACGTCACGCTGCGCGGCCAGCAGATAGGAGCGGTCGATATAATCTTCCGCGGCGGTCGCGCGCCGGTTCGGGATCGCGCGGATCAGCGAGGAGATTTCAATCAGGGTCTGTACGGCTTCGGTCGCAAGGTCTCCGTCCTTCGGGAAAATCTCCTCGCGCGTGTACTCGTCCCAGGCGCGCAGCGCATAGGGTTCCGGAATACCGGATTCTTCGACCGCAATGCGCGTCGCCTCTGCCTTGTTATCGAAGAACCAGTGATGTGCACGCACGAACGCGCGCATGAACCGCTTGACGAGATCCGGGTTGGCCACAGCCCAGCGGCTATCGACGTTCAGCGACGTGAACTGAAAATGCGGGAATTCGTCGCGCGGCTCGGAGAGCGTCGGATAACCTTGATCGAGCGCGATGAAGTTCAGCGGCACGCCCTGGAGCCCGGCATCAATCTCGCCGGACTGCAACAGCTCCCAGCGCGCGAGAATAGGCCCGACGGCCCGGATGTCGTAGTCACGCGGATATTCAAGTCCGTGGGCTGACAAGAGCTTCATCACCAGCGACGATGAGCCTGCCTCGATCGAGGACACGCCCACGGTCTTGCCGCGCAGATCGGCGGTGGTGCGAATGTTCTTGCCTGAGATAAACGAGAACGGCAGCTTGTTAACGTTGCCGCCGATAATTCGCAGATGCCCCCCTGCTTCGTTGTCGAGAATGATGTGTTCGGTCACGCCGTAATTGAATTGCACCCTGCCGTCGCGCAGCCGCTCCGTGACCTCGTCGATCGGCTCGTAGAGCTCGATATCGACATCGAGCCCTTCATCGTAAAAGTGGCCTGCATGTTTGGCGACCCAGATGGGCATGTTGAAGTAGTTGCGCGAAACGGCGGCGAATTTGAGCTTGTCCATGGAGAAACCTTCAGGCGAGTTCGAGAGACTTGAGTTCGGGGGATGCGCTGTCGGGGAATTCGATCGGCCGCTTCGCGCCGGTCGTGATCACCACCGCGCCGGTGAGCAGCAGCACACCCGCGATGATAAAGGCTCCGGAGAAGCCGCTGGTAGCGGCGACGATGTATCCGGTGACGATGGGTGCAGCGAGACCGAACAGGTTGCCGCCCATGATCAGGATGCTGACCGCGACACCATTATAACGGCCGTCCATCACCAGATCGCTGGTCAGCGCGATGTTCATAGCCATCGCGGTCGACACGCAGCCTAGCGAGATCGAGAACAGCGCGAGCATCATCCAGATGGAGTCCACGAACGGCGTCGCGAGAATGACCGAAGACAACAACAGGATGACCGCGATCAGCTTGCGGCGTTCGCCGTTGTGCCCGCCGCTGCGCGCGATGAGCTTGTCGCTCAGCCAGCCGAGCCCGAGACCGATGACGACAGCCATTCCATAAGGCACCGCCGAGAACAGTCCCGACTTCAGCGCGTCGAGGCCACGGCTGACAGCGAGGTAATTCGGAAGCCACGTCATGAACAGATAAAGCGTGTATCCGGCGCAACCCTGGGTGATCGCGAGCGACCACATCGAGCGGCTGCTCAACAACTGACGCATGGCGAGACGCTGGTTGAAGTCACCGGCGGGCTTGCTGCCGCCACCGTCGCGCGATGCGAGGATGCTCTGACGTTCCTCAGTGCTCAGCCAAGTCGCCTGCTCCGGCCGCCGGTAAAACAGGAACCAGACGCCCGCAAGCGCAAGCCCCATCGCGCCCGTGATGAAGAAGGATTCGCGCCAGCCAAATCCTGTGATCAGCCAGGCCACGACGATGGAGCCAACGGACAGCCCTGCGTAAGCACCGCAATTGAGGAACGCCGTCGCGATGCCCCGTTCGGACGCTGGCGCCCATTCGCGAATGATCTTGCCGCCGGACGGATAACTTGCGGACTCGCCGATACCGAGCACGAGCCGCGACGCGAACAGCGAAGTGTAGCTTGTCGCCAGTCCGGTCCAGATGCCGGCAATCGACCACAGCCCGAGCGTGGTATAGGTGATCGCCCGCCCGCCGAAGCGATCGGCGGCAAGCCCCATCGGCACGAGAAAGATGAGATAGGTCCACAGGAAGGACGAGAACATGAAGCCCAGTTCAACGGGCGACAGTCCGTAAGTCGCAGCAATGTCCTTCGCCGCCACTGACAGGTTGATGCGGTCGAGATAGTTGATGAACATCAACAGGAACAAGCCGACATACACGTAGTAACGTCGCTTCACAGCCATCTGCATTCCTCCGGTCATTTTTGTTTTGTTGGGCTTAATAAAAGGAAATCCTGACAAATTTGCCTAATTCATATTTTTCATATTAAATATGAATTCAATTCATTTTTACCGCCGCGACGATGAACATACGGAACATCGATCTCAACCTTCTGGTCATTCTCGACGCGCTCATTGCTGAACGCAGCGTGTCGCGCGCGGCGCATCGGCTCGGCCTCACGCAGTCCGCCGTCAGTCACGCGCTGCGCAGGCTTCGCGCGCTGTTCGGCGACGAACTGCTGATGCGGTCCGCAGGCGGCATGGACCTCACCGCGCGGGCCATTCAGCTCGCCGAAGAACTTCGTGTCGTGCTCGGACAAATTCAATCGATGGTCAATCAGCGCGGCGACTTCGATCCCGCGACATCGAACCGGGTCTTCCGCCTGCGCGTGTCGGATTATGTGTCGAGCTTTCTGCTCGGCCGGTTGTGCCGCGTGATGCGGACAGAGGCGCCCGGCGCACGTCTGGATGTCGGCCACTTCAGCGAGACCGGCGAAGACCTGATCGGTGACGAGATTCACGTCCGCCTCGGTCCGGACAGCGGCAGCCAGTCGAAATACAGCCGCCTGCGCGTGTTCGAGGACGAATTCGTCGTGGTGATGAGCAAGCGTCATCCGCTGGCACGGCAGGAGATGACGCTGGAGCGATATGTCTCGCTCGTGCACCTCAAGGTCGCGGCGAGCGCCATCGGCACCAACCTGATCGAGGATGCGCTGGCGCGGCGCGGCCTCAAGCGCGATATCGCCATGCGCGTCCCCAGCTGGCTCGATGTTCATCCTGTCGTCGCGACGACTGATCTCGTCGCGGTGCTGCCGCGCCGCTGGACGCAGACCCGCCCGTTCACCACGGCCTGTGTCATCAAGCGCCTGCCGCTCGACGACGTGGAGCTTGCGATCGACGCGGTCTGGCATCCGCGCCATGACGATGATCGCGGGCACGCGTGGATCCGCGCCACCATCAGGAAGGCGATGCAGCAACACGACGAGTTTTCTCAGCACGTCTGAAACATGATTGCTCCGCCCGTCTCGGGATCACATTGCGATCTGGAATTTCGTTTCCCGGCATGCTTTTCTTCGGCGCGTCACGCCAGCACTGAAGGCCCGGCGATTTTCGCATCGCGGCTTTGGTACCACTTCGCCTGCCAAGGAGGCCGACGATGAAGACGTTGCTTTCGGTCGCAATCCTGCTTGCTGCGTGCATGCCCTCTCACGCCACGACCATCACCCTCGACCTGCCCGGCCGCGAGACGCCGCAGACCAGGAAGGTCACGTACAGTTGCGGCGCGCGCACCGTGACCGCCACCTACATCAACACCAAGGACAATCAGTTCGCCGTGGTCGATCTCGGCGAGACGACGGTGGCGATGGTCAGCGTGCTGAGCGGTTCCGGCGCACGCTACGTCGGCCAGCAGTACGAATGGTGGACCAAGGGCGAGACTGCGATGCTGACCGACCTGAGGCAGGCGGAACCGAAGCCGATCGAATGCATCCCCGCCAAAATGTGAAGCTCTTTATGGCTTTACGGCCGCCGTGCATCACGCCCGGTCGGCCGATGGGCCCGTGTGGCGCGGTATTCTCTCGCGCGGTAAAATCGCACTCCAAAAAATAATTTCGATTTTTTGAGCGGCCATGTCACAGGGCCGCTGGTGACCTCGTCCTGACATTGAACGCGCACGTCGCTGGGAGAGCCCGGAGGCCGGCGCTCTTATCAGAGACAGGACCATGATCATGAAAATCGTGATTATCGGCGGCACCGGGCTGATTGGCTCGAAAACCGTCAAAATCCTGCGCAATGCAGGCCATGAAGTCGTCGTCGCCGCGCCCAAGCTCGGGATCGATACCATCACCGGCAAGGGATTGGCCGAAGCGCTCACCGGCGCGCAAGTGGTAGTGGATCTCGCGAACTCGCCCTCGTTCGAGGACAAGGCCGTGCTGGAGTTCTTCGAGACCTCCGGGCGCAACCTACTGGCCGCCGAAGCCAATGCAGGCGTCAAGCATCACATCGCGCTCTCGGTGGTGGGCACCGAGCGATTGCAGGAGGCCGGATATTTCCGCGGCAAGCTGGCGCAGGAAAGGCTGATCAAGGCTTCCAGCGTTCCCTACACCATCGTGCAATCGACGCAGTTCTTCGAATTCCTCAACGGCATCGTCCAATCCGGCGCCGAGGGCAACACCGTGCGCCTGTCGCCGGCTTACGTGCAGCCGATCAGCTCGGACGACGTGGCGAAGGTGATGGCGGACGTGGCGCTGAAAGCGCCCGTGAACGGCACCATCGAGATCTCCGGTCCCGAGCGATTTCGCCTCAGCGATCTTGTGGCGCGCTATCTCGAAGCCACCGGCGATCCGCGCAAGGTGATGGCCGACGATCAAACCCGCTATTTCGGCGCGTTGCTGGACGATCGCTCGCTGGTCTCGGATGACAATCCGCGCCTTGGCATCATCCGCTTCACCGACTGGCTTCGCGCGTCCAAGCTGGCGAAAGCAAGCTGACGCTTTCTCCTTCTCCCACGATCAGGAACCACGACCATGAAACGATTAGCCTGCGCGCTCGCGTTGATAGCCTTCCATGCCACAGCAGCCGTTGCCCATGACGACAAGTCCAAGGTGACGCTCGTCTATGAGCACCCGCTGCCGAATGTCCCGGGCAAGAGCATCAAGGGTGTTCTTGTGGAGTATGCTCCCGGCGGATCGTCGGACGCGCACACCCACCCAAGCTCCGCCTTCATCTATGCGACCATTCTCGAAGGCGCGATCCGCAGTCAGGTCAATGACGGGCCGGTGACGACCTATCGCGCCGGACAGAATTTCTCCGAGATGCCGGGCGATCGCCATGCCGTCAGCGAGAACGCGAGCACGACGGAGCCCGCGAAGCTGCTCGCCGTGTTCGTCGTCAACACTGACGAAAAAGACCTGGTCTTGCCCTACCGAAAATAAACTTCCGACAAAACGCGACCAACACCTTTCGTTTAATCGATCAATTTGGAGACGACAATATGACACCCCGACTGAACGATGCCTTCAGGCTCGCTCCTGCCGCCACCAAGGCCATGTACAACCTGGAAGCCGCGCTGCAGGCCTGCGGCCTTGATCACAACCTTCTGGAGCTGGTGAAGCTGCGCGCGTCGCAGATCAACAGGTGTGCATTCTGCATCCACTTGCACACAACTGACCTGCGCAAGCACGGCGAAAGCGAAATGCGGCTTTACATGTTGAACGCCTGGCGCGAATCTCCACTCTACAGCGCACGCGAACGTGCAGCACTGGCGTGGACCGAAGCGCTGACGCTGCTCGCTGAGACCGGCGCCCCGGATAGCGACTACGAACTGCTGAAAGCGGAATTCACGGAGACCGAGCAAGTGAACCTGACCATGGCCATCGGCGCCATCAATGTCTGGAACCGGCTGCAAGTGGGTTTCCGCGCGGTCCATCCGGTGGAGGAGTCCCGTGACGCAGCCTGACGCTGCCGCATCAGAGCTATTCGAGGCGCACCGGTCCCGGCTGGTGCGCCTCGGCTATCGCATGCTCGGCTCGATGGCCGATGCCGAAGACATCGTGCAGGAAGCTTGGTTGCGCTGGCAGCGCGCAGACCGCTCAGAGGTGCGTGAACCCGCGGCCTATCTCAATCGCACCGTCACGCGCCTGTGCCTCGACACCATCAAGTCGGCACGGGCACGGCGCGAGATTTATGTCGGGTCCTGGCTACCCGAGCCCATCGCGGAGGTGGAGGACGAGGAGCTTCGCTTCGACGAACTGTCGCTTACACTTATGCTGGCGCTGGAGCGGCTGTCCCCACTCGAACGCGCCGCCTTCCTTTTGTACGACGTCTTCGCCGTGCCGGTGGACGAAGTCGCCGCGACGCTCGACCGCGCGCCGCCGCGGTTCGCCAGCTGGCGGCACGGGCGCGCAAGCATGTGCGCGATGCGCGGCCGCGCTATCCGGTAGACCGCGACGAAGGCGACCGCATCGCGCAAGCATTTTTCGCGGCGTCCACCAGCGGCGACGTCAACGCGCTGCGCAGCATGCTCGCCGACAGCGTCGTGCTCAAAGCCGATGGCGGCGGCAAGGTGAGCGCCTTCCTCAACCCGATCGTCGGCATAACGCACGTGCTGCGCCTGTTCGATGGACTCACCCGCAAGCTGACGGCGCAACCCGCGCAATTCATTCAGCCGATGTGGATCGACGGCCTGCCCGGCTTTGTGAGCCGCGAGCGCGACGACGTGCTGCAGACCACCGCGCTCGAAATCGAGAACGGCCGCATCACCGCCATCTACATCACGCGCAATCCCGACAAGCTTGGGCAGATCACAAAGGCGTTGAAGAATTAGCGGATATCCATCGTGAACGTCTGATTTTTGCGACCGCGAACTCCGAAATCCCTCACGGCAGCCGCTCAAGCGGGACCATCGTCGCTACAACGCGGTCCGATTCCCGATCGCTTTCAGCCAATCCGGCGACGACGCCCACCCGATCGGCCTCGCTGCGATTCTGGCTCATCTTTCGTTTCGCGTCGATGCGTGAGACAGGCATTCGGAGTCCGACAATTCCGCGAAGCTGTGCCTTGATGAAGTCAGCCGGAGCGTCTGTGACGGCCCAAGACTCGGCGCGGGGACGTTCGTAAAGCTCTGTCAGCCGCGTGATGACTTCATACAGCCTATCCGCATCCTCGAAGAATTCGACCTGGCCATAAGCGTGAACAGCCGCATAATTCCAGGTCGGAACGACCTTTCCGTGCTCCTGCTTCGACACATACCAGGAAGGAGTTACATATGCGTCAGGCCCGTTGAATATCGCAAGAGCATCACACGTCGGCGTTTCTTTCCATTGCGTGTTGGCCTTCGCCATATGACCGTAAAGAACGCCTTGTTCGCCTTCGCGGGCGTCAAAGAACAGGGGAAGCGGCGTGCAGAGCAGCCCATTTAATGTGGACGTGACAAAATTAGCGAGGCGAGCGCTGCGGATCGTCTCATGGATTGACGCCAACTCGGTGTCCTTGAACGCCGGCGGAATGTACATCTTATGACTCCTGAACTTGGGCAGACATTGCCTGCTTCGCTCCTCGTTTCGGCTGGAGATTGCCCGCTAACTGGCCCATAATATATATCCAGTTTTTTATAATTTAGGTGGGCCAGTTGGCAGTATCGAAGTCCTCCCCGCAAAGTAACGGATCAGTGGGAGCGCAAATCTGCAGAATTCTGCGTACGCAAATCGCAGAGGGCGTCTACGCTCCTGGTGCGGCCTTGCCTTCTTCGAGAACCCTCGCCGCAGAACTCGGTGTTTCCCGCACCACAGTGACCGCCGCCTACGATCAACTGATCGCCGAGGGCTACCTGGAATCCAGACAGGGATCCAAAACCCGCGTCGCATCGTCATTCCGGCCGCCGGCCCTCGCGCGCACCAAACCGGCGATCTCACGCGCGCCGGCCCGTGGTCTTGCGGAATTCGGGCGTCGCGTGCTGGCTTTCCCACCCGCCGATCAGGACGGGGACCGACCAGCCATCGATTTTCGATACGGCGATCTCTCCTCGGACGATTTTCCGGTCCTGCCGTGGAAACGGGCAATAACGCGCGCGCTCCTCCAAAGACAGCAGCGGTTAAGCTATTCCGATCCGTCCGGACTTCCCAAACTCCGCAAAGCGCTCCAAGGCTATCTCAGGCGCGCGAGGGGCATCCGCTGCGATGCCGATCAGATCATCGTCGTGAGCGGCTCCCAACAAGCGCTGGATCTTTGTGCGCGCATCTTCCTGAATCCCGGCGATCCCGTTGTTGTTGAGAACCCGGGCTATCCAGCCGCCCGTCAGGTGTTCGAAGCTATCGGTGCTACACTACACCCCATTCCGGTCGATCAGGACGGCGTGCGAACGGACGTCCTTAAGGATGTGCGGCAGGCCCGTCTCGCTTACGTAACGCCGTCCCATCAGTATCCGCTCGGGAGCGTCATGTCGGTCAGCCGCCGTCAGGCGTTACTGACCTGGGCCGCCCGAGTCGGCGCTCACGTCATCGAGGATGACTACGATTCCGAATACCGCTACGACGCGCGGCCCGTGGAAGCATTGCAATCTCTCGACCAGGCAGACGTGGTGATCTACGTAGGCACCCTTTCAAAGACACTGTCGCCACAACTTCGGCTTGGCTATCTGGTAGTCCCATCCCGTTTGGCCGCTGTATTTTCTGCAGCGAAGCGGCTGACGGACCGCCACACTCCGACCCTCGCACAGTCAGCCCTGGCCCACATGCTGGTATCGGGCGATTACGAAAGTCACGTGCGCCGCGTTCGACGTCGCAACGGCGAACGCCGATCCACTCTATTAGCGGCGGTGAAAGACCACTTTGGCAACGAAGTTACGATTTCAGGCGCAGACGCCGGGCTTAACGTTGTACTCTGGCTGCACAGGGTGCCGCGAAAGAAAGAATCTCAACTCGTCGAAGCGGCCAGAGCGAATAACGTTGGCGTTTATCCCCTGGGGCCGCTCTTCTATGGGCCGAAGGATCGTCCGAAAATGGCTGGCCTTGTCCTGGGCTACGCGGGCACCTCTCTCGCCGACATCGAGCGTGGAGTCCGTGAGCTCGCTCGCATAGTCGAGACACTCTAGCGATAGCGCCTTCGACCTCTGCGTCGCGATCACCATCATGCGCAATCCGGAACAAGCTTGGGCAGATCACAAAGGCTTTGAAGCTGTCGTAACGTGGAAAAATATCGTACAGAACGAAGCTGACCGTTACCGCTACAGCTTCGGATATGCAAAATGACTGATTACGTCCGCAAAATTTTGGACGCACGCGTCTATGATGTCGCGATTCAGACGCCTCTCGACCCCATGGTGCGAATGTCCCAGCGGCTGAAGTCTGCCGTGTTTCTCAAACGCGAAGATCTTCAGCCCGTTTTCTCATTCAAAATCCGAGGCGCGTACAACAAGATATCCCGGCTGTCCCAGGCGGCAAAGGAACGCGGGGTCATCTGTGCCTCAGCAGGAAATCATGCGCAGGGTGTCGCTCTGTCATCGAAGACTCTCGGCATCGAGGCCACGGTGGTCATGCCGGTCACGACACCCGACATCAAAGTCGACGCCGTCCGGTACTGGGGCGGCAATGTTGTCCTTGAGGGGGAGACGTTTGACGATGCGTACGCGCACGCACTCCAGCTCGAGAAGGAAAAGGGGCTGACGTTCGTTCATCCCTACGACGACAGTGACGTGATCGCCGGTCAGGGAACGATCGGAGTTGAGATTTTGCATCAGCATCCCGGTGACATCGAAGCGATCTTCGTGCCGATCGGCGGTGGAGGTTTGGCGGCCGGAGTTGCGTCATACGTCAAATTTCTGCGCCCAAAAACCAAGGTGATCGGCGTCGAGGCCATCAACTCTGCGTCGATGAAAGCAGCCATATCCGCCGGAAAGCGTGTCGTCCTCGACCGCGTGGGTCTGTTCGCCGACGGCGTTGCCGTGCGCCAGGCCGGTGAGGAAACATTCCGGCTCTGCAAGGAATTACTCGACGACATCGTGGTGGTGGATACCGACGCCATGTGCGCCGCGATCAAGGATATCTTCGAAGACATCCGCGTGCTCGCCGAGCCGGCCGGCGCCCTGTCGCTTGCAGGGTTGAAGGCATACGCCAGTGCAAATCCAGATCGTACCGGAGCGCTGATCACCATCAACAGCGGCGCCAACATGAACTTCGACCGGCTGCGTCATGTTGCCGAGCGCGCAGAGCTTGGCGAAGCGCGCGAGATCCTGCTTGGAGTCACGATCCCCGAAAAGCCCGGGAGCTATCGAAAGTTCGTGCAGTCGCTGGGCCATCGAACAGTGACCGAATTCAATTACCGCTACGCCCACGGCAGTCAGGCGCACGTGTTCGTTGGCTTGAAGCTGTCCGACGCGACGCGGGAAAAGGGCGAGATCATCACCAGCCTTCGTCAACTCGGCCACGACGTCATTGACATAAGTGCCGATGAGACCGCCAAGCTCCATGTCCGCTATATGGTCGGCGGTCGCGCGGCGGATCTCCCTGATGAAATCGTCCTGCGCTGCGAATTCCCGGAGCGACCTGGCGCATTGTTGCGGTTCCTGGACGGCGTCAGCTCAGACTGGAACATCACGTTATTCCACTACCGGAACCACGGCGCAGACTACGGTCGCGTACTGGTCGGACTGCAGGTGCCCGAACAAGATCGAACGCGATTCTACGAGCGTCTCACCTCGCTCGGATATCCTTTCGAGATCGAAACGGAAAACGATGCCTATCGATTGTTCCTGCGCGGATAGTCCCGATGGCCGGACTGACGAGCGCCCGCAATCCGGACAAGCTTGGGCAGATTACGAAGGCGTTGAAGAATTAGGGCGTGTGCTCATCAATTCACGATGTGCTTCAACGCCAGGAGCTGCGATCACAGCAGACACGTCACGTCCCGCTCTGCCAGAAGCGGACTTCCAGCCCGTGAGGAACCTGCCGCGACCGTTCGCGTTGGCTAGAGACTACACTGTTGCCGAATTGAGATAAGCACGGGCGCAGACCGCAGCCCGCGTGATCTGATGCGCCTGCCGTTCAATGCTCCTCCAGAAATCTTCCTGACATCACCCCACGGGCCACTCGCCGGAGTCATCGAAAGGAAAGAGCAATGGGATTGTCCTGGCAGCAAGGGCCGCTTTCATTGGGAAGAGTCGGCCGGTTTCTCGTTCCGGATCCATTGCCGGAAAGAATGCTCTACGCCGAACCGCTGCGGCGGCGCATGCGCGTGCGCTTCGGCGGCGCGTGGATTGCCGACAGTGAGGATGTCCTGATCCTCCATGAGCCCGGCCGCTATCCGGTGGCTTACTTCCCTCAAGACAGCATTGTGGCCGGTGTACTGGAGCCTGACACGTTCACCTCGCGCCATCGCGATCTCGGGCCGACCGCGTGGTTCACCGTGCGCTCCGGTGAGCAGCATAAGGCGCGCGCGGCGTGGCAATACACCGAACTGCCTGCCCACGCCCGCGAGCTGCAAGGACGCGTGGCGTTCGCATGGCCCGCCATGGATGCCTTCTTTGAGGAGGACGAGCGTATCGTCGGCCACGCCGCCGACAGCTACCACCGCATCGACATCCGCCAGACCTCGCGCCATCTGCAGGTTCGCAGCGGCGACCGCCTCGTGGCCGACAGCAAGCGGCCATTGGTGCTGTTCGAGTCCGGCTTCGCGCCCCGCTGGTATGTCCCGCGCGACGAAATCGAAGAGTCCGCGCTGACGCCTGTAGAAGGACAGACCTTCTGCCCATACAAAGGCGTCGCCAGCTATTACGACATCGCGGACGCGCGCCGCGCCGCATGGTATTATCCAAATGCGTGGACAGAAGTCGCGCGCATCTCCAACTTTGTCTCCTTCGAGCCGGATAAAGTCCTCGTGCACCTCGATGGCGTTCAGCTCAAGTTGGAGACGGGCCAGACCGTGGTCGAACACGGTATCGACCGAAGCCTCACCGTCGAAGAGATCGCCGGACGCGCGGCGTCCGCCATCGCCGGGAGTTCTGGAATTACAAAGTCTCCCTGGGCTTGAAGTCAGTCGGGCGGGATGCGGGTCAGCGCGAAAGGAAGCCAGATGCCATCGTTGCTCTCGGTGAATGTCGGCCTGCCGCAGAATGTGGACTGGCAAGGCCGAACGGTCTTCACCAGCGTGTGGAAGAACCCGGTCAGTGGTCCGCGGATGGTTCGGCGGCTCAACGTCGACGGTGACGGGCAAGGCGACCTGGCCGGACATGGCGGCGAACACCGCGCCGTGTTCGTCTATCAAATCGACTCCTATCATTATTGGCAACGCGAGCTCGGTCGAGACGACACCACTTACGGGCAGTTCGGCGAGAACTTCACCATTGACGGCCTGTCTGACCAGGAGGTGTGCATTGGCGATCGCTACCGGATAGGCAAAGCTCTGTTCGAGGTCACACAGCCGCGGGTCACGTGTTATCGCGTGGGCATCCGCATGAAGGAGCCGCGCATGGCCGCGCTCTTGGTTGCGCACAACAGACCCGGCTTCTATTTCCGCGTCGTGGAAGAAGGCGAGGTCGAGGCCGGTGACGAGATCGTGCAAGTCGCGGCAGGGCCAGAGCGCATGAGTGTGTCCGAGGTCAATGCGCTGCTGTACAAGCCCGGTCACCCGCGCGACCAACTCGAACGCGCATTGCGTATCCCGATGCTGAGCGCAGGCTGGCGCGGCTCTTTCCAGGCGCTGCTCGATCAGGAAACGACTGGCGGCACGGGAAATGCGGGACTTGGGCCTGGGTCCTCGCCGCCTCCGGCATGGACGGGATTTCGCCAACTGCGGGTGTCGCGCAAGGTTCGCGAGAGTTGCGATGTTGTGTCGCTCGAGCTTGAGTCCGCGGATGCGCTTCCCTTGAGCGCGGCCAATCCGGGCCAGTTCGTCGTGCTGCGCCTGACACTTGCGTCAGGTCAGCCCGCGATCATGCGCAGCTATTCGTTGTCGGAAGAACCCAGCGACCGCCGCTATCGTATCAGCGTGAAACGCGAACTGCATGGAGCGGCAGGCAACCACATCGACGCGACGGTGAAGATTGGCGACGTGCTGGATGTGAGCGCGCCACGCGGCAACTTCACGCTTCGTTCGGGCGCGGCTCCCGTCGTATTCCTGAGCGCAGGGATCGGCGCGACACCTGTCATGGCGATGCTCCACGCACTGGTAACTGACACGTCGCCGCGAGACGTCTGGTGGCTCTACGGAGCGCGCAACGGTCGTGAGCATCCTTTCGCAAAGGAAGCCGACACACTGATCAAGGCTTTGGCCCACGGCCATAGTCACATCCGCTACAGCGCGCCCGATCCCGAGGATGAGCCGGGTGTCGATTTTGATACGCGTGGACGACTCGACATCGCGATGCTCGAACAACTTGGCGTGCCACGCGATGCGGATTTTTTCATCTGCGGGCCAACGGCCTTCATGAGTGCCCTCACCGCGGGTCTTGCAGCGTGGGGGATCGCTGCAGGCCGTATCCACACCGAGCTGTTCGGCGCAGGTCCATCCAGCACGCCGGGCATCGCCGCTGCTCCGCGCACGCCGCCGCATCCGCCCACTGGCGTTGACGGGACAGGACCGCTGGTTTCGTTCGCCCGCAGTGGCTTAAATGTCCATTGGGGTCCGGAGTTTCAAAGTCTCCTTGAGCTTGCCGAAGCGTGCGACGTTCCGGTGCGATGGTCGTGCCGCACTGGCGTCTGTCACAACTGCGAATCCGGACTTGTGGCCGGGACAGTCGCGTACCAACCCGACCCAATCGATCTACCTGCGGCCGGCAATGTGCTGATCTGCTGCTCGCAACCGCAGGGCGACGTCGTGATCGATCTTTGACGCGTTGAGTTCGGCTTACGTGGCCTGGGGAATAAATCCGGGCACGCCGGTCTTTACCACCGCGTTGAACCTGATGTTCGTTGTTGTCGCGGCGGGACTTCGTATGATTGACGCCGATTTTGAAACGCGTTTCCGCAAAGCACGTGAGCGAGGCGAGCTGAAGGACAATGCCGATCCAACGGCGCTTGCGGTCCTCGCATCCGCGACAATGCACACCATCGCCATCCGCGCCCGTGCCGGCACTTCCCGTGCCGAACTCCGGGAGATTGCGCGGAAGGCGGTGAATGTGATCTGTGGATGCGACGCAAATGCGTCGAGTGCTTCATAGATCCTTTTGCCGTGATGGCAGGTTCGCCGGGCAGCGACAACTCGCCTAAAGCGATGCGGAATCCTTGCGCGGTGCGATGCGGCTCTTTCTCAATCGAGACGAGCGGTAAGTCTTTCGCTCACGCCAAGAAGTGATCGGCACAATGCTCTGATATGCTGCGCTCAACCCCAGAAGGGTGTAGTGCTCGATTTATGACGGAATGCGCCCCGATCACTTGCCTGCACAAAAAATGGAGGTCTCGAGATGCGGTCCGATATGGTGCCGGGAGCCATTTTCCCCGACTATGAGCTTAGCGATCATACTGGGAAGCATCGAAAGCTTTCCGAGCTGCAAGGACGGGACCCTATGGTTCTCGTCCTTGGCCGCGGTGGGTTCTGTCCAAAAGATCGCCGTCAGGCTGAAGGATTGCTTCAACTCCATCGTGAGATGGAGGTTGGATATTGCCAACTGGTCACGATCACCACCGACACAATTATTCAGACGAACGAGTATCGCAGTGGAGTCGGTGCGCACTGGCCCTTTCTCTCTGATCCGCGACGTATCGTCCAGAAGGATCTGGACATCGTCGAATATACCGACCCCACCCATAATCCCATGATTCCGCACGTGGTTGTGCTGGAGCCTGGTCTTGTCGTTCACAAGATCTACAATGGCTACTGGTTCTTCGGACGACCGAGCGTAGAAGAACTCCGCATGGATTTGCGCGCTGTCAGCGCGAAATGCCGGCCAGACTGGGATATCACAACGCCCGAACTCAAAGCCGCGTGGCAGGAGGGCCGCAAGGAGCTGTTTTATCCGTACGGCGATACTTATGTCCGCACTCTTGGCGAATGAGTTGAGAAACGCTCGCTAAAGCGAAAATCGCGCCTCGCGCCGATCGCGGATCAACCTCAGCCATGGGCCCACGTGGAAGGCACTCATCAACACATACATCGTGGCCATTCCGCTCAGCGGCGATGTGTGTGCCGCTGAGCAGAGCATCTCCGCCGGGTCACTGCCCGTAACACCAGTCAGCAGCGCCATAACAGCGAACGTCGGCGACGCCGCGAGAGCGAGTGCATCAATCGCCCTGAGCGGCGCGGCGTTCCGGCGGATCGCCTCCCCGCCGGAATCGCCGCAACAGGCCTGGTTCATGGCTGTGTGCTCGCGTCTTTGTTGCGGAACGCCGCCTCTCCGGCGTCCGACACCGCGACCCATTTCGGATCTGGCGCTGCATCGGGGACGTAACTCTCGTTCCAGTTCCACCACTTGTACGGCCGCTCCCGCGGATAGCCCTCCGGCAAATCTTCCCACTCCTCTTGGCGCCCGAGCGCCGTCATATCGAGGTAGCTCCAGACGGTGCCCATTGCCTCGTCGCCGCGGCCGTTGATGAGGTAGGTACGGAAAATACGGTCACCGTCGCGGACGAACGCGTTGTGGCCATGCCACTCATCCACGCCGAAATCGGCATCGAAGCTGTCGGTGATGGTGACCCAGGGGATTTTGTCCCATCCCATCCGCGCCTTCAGGCGCGTGATATCCGCCTGCGGTGCGCGCGAGGCATAAACGAGCGTGGTGTCGCGCGCATTCAGGTGGACGAGATTGGAAACCTGGTCGGCCCCGAGCGAACAACCAATGCAGGCATGCTCCGGCCATCCGTGCACGCCGGGCTCGAAGAACGCGCGGTAGACGATCAACTGACGGCGGCCGTCGAACAAATCCAGCAGGCTGACTTTGCCGTTGGGCCCGTCGAACGTGTACGTCTTCTCCACGGCCATCCACGGCATGCGCCGGCGCTCGGCGGCGAGCGCGTCGCGGGCACGGGTGTGAGCCTTTTCTTTCACAAGCATCTGCTTGTGCGCAGCGTCCCACTCCTGCTTTGAGACGACCGGCGGTGTGTGCATGGCAGACTGCCCGCTCTTCTGTCCGTTCTCGGCTGATGTCGTCATGGCTTATCTCCTCATTTTCCCGTGCCTCGAGCCTGAAGCGCGATTTCATTCGCTGCTCATCGCGCGTTGTCGGTTGTCAGATAAACACCGACGATCGCTCTGTGGGAGTAACAAGTGTGGCGCTATTCCGATCCAGTTATTCCCTTGGCTCCTCTCCGCCGTGTCCAGCGTCCATGAACGCTTAAATCCCGCGGCGGACTAGTTCTTCACCAGCCGCGCCTGCGGTTCGGACCAGGGGTACTCCATCGTCAACGCCACATATGCGGCGGTCGGCGCATCATAGCGCGACGCGATGCGCGAGAGTTCACGGTCGAGCACGCGGGCCGGTTCATCGCGCGGCGGCTCCACCACGAAGGCCACGCTCCTCGCCGGCGCGTCGAAATGCAATTGAAGTCCGCGCCTGGTTTGCACCTGTCCGCCCGTTCCGTCGGCCGCGATCAACTCCGTCAGCTCCGTGCGCGAATAGGCATCCACCATGAGGCCGAGGGCGATTTCGTCGACGTCGTTGTCGAGCTTGATGCCGATGGCCTCATCCCGCCAGATGCTGAGCTTGTTGCGGATGAAGGTCTTCCGGTGTTCCAGCGTGAGCCGGAACGCGGATGTGGTGTGGCGCGCGTCCCAGTTGTCGACGCCGACACGCGCCGCGAGCTTTTCAGCTTCGGCACGGCCGCCGATTGCTTCCACCAGCGTCGTCATCAGCGGCAGCGAAGCCGTGATGCCGGTGGATGTCGCGACCCCGCGGTCCACCACATAGCGGCGATCGCGCACCCACTTCATCGACGGGTGCTCGCTCTGGATTTTCTTGATGGAATACCAGTGGCCGGTGGCCTTGCGACCGTCGAGCAATCCCGCCACAGCAAGCGTCAGCGAGCCGTTGCAGATCGAGACGATGGTCGCGCCCTTGCCGTGCTGCTCCTTCAGCCACGCGATGACGGCCGGATCGTCGTGCGGCTCCATCGCAGGAACGACCACATAGTCCGCGCCGTCAGGATAAGACTCATCGAAGTGCTCCGTCGTCGCCTGCGTCTCGGCCTTGATGCTGTTGGGATAAAGCCGGATCGGATCCGGCCGGTCCGCCACCACCGTCACGTCCGCGACATTGGACTCCGCAAGCACGCCATAGGCGGTGAGAAAGTCGGCCACTTCAGTCCCTTGATTCAGCGCAAGCAGCGCGATGGCCGGGCGTTGGCGCTTCGGTGGCTTCAAGGCCTCTATGGTTTTCTGGTGTTCATCGGCTGCGATGCGCTCCGGCGCGGGCGAAGCGGCAGGCATCTTGCGCGCCGACAGCAACGCCGGCAGGCAGACGGCGACGATCGCCGCGGCCGCCGCAAGACCAATGACAATGCGAGTGAGTTTGCGCATTGGGACCTCCTCTGTCCGGGACCCCTTTGGTGCCGCGCCGATGATGCCACCTTCGGCTCTTGCGGTTACGACAAACAACGCGCAGTTTCCGCCAACGGTCCGGGGAACTCCCGCTTCAGCCGCGCGACCCACTGACGCGGATCAACTCCTCGATCAGCCGCTCGCGCTCCTTGCCCGGCAACGGCTTGTCCGACAGTTCAAAGCCGAGAAAGGCCCAGTAGAGAATCTGGGCGCGGGCGCGCGCGATCTCCGCCGGCACGCCGGATCGTTTCAGCAGTGCCTCGATATACGACATTCGCCGCTGGTCGATCTCCCGCACCGTCTTGCGCGCGGCAGCGTCATGGGTGGCCCAGCTCCGCACCGCGACCTCGAGATCGGAGCGCGCCGCGAACGCACCTCGAAGCAGATATTGCACGGCGTGTGCGGCATCCGCTTGTTTCTCGACATTGGCGATGATGCGCTCGGTGGCGATGTCGCGCCAGCGCGCCAGCAGCGCTGTGTGGAAGGCGTCAACATCTCGGAAGTGCCAGTAGAAGCTGCCGCGCGAGACGCCGAGTTGCTTCGCCAGCGGATCGGCCTTCAGCGCGGTGAAGCCGCTGCTCGCCAGCGTTTTCAGCCCCTCGTCGAGCCAGTCGGTTGCGGACAATTGATCGGTCATGCATCCACCATACAGGAGTGTATTGACAACTGGCAACGGCCGGAGCATCGTCACCATACAGAAGTGTATGGAACTCGGAGGACCATCCGATGCGTGATCTGATCCTGCAATGTGCCGGCGTGGCCGCGATCATAGTTTCAATCATTCACGGTGTGCTCGGAGAAACGAAAGTGTTTGCCCGCGCCACCATCGAGCCCGCGCGGCTGCGCACCCTGCTCCGGCTGGTGTGGCAGTGCGGGACCGTGGCCTGGATCGGCGGCGGCGTGCTGCTGCTGGCCGCGCCTTATGTGGAGTCCGACACCGCACGGCACTGGATCGTCGCCATTGTCGCCGCAACCTATGCGTTCGGCGCGGCTGCCAATGCCTATGCCACGCGCGGCAAGCATTTCGGCTGGATGGCCATGGGCGCGGTCACTGCGCTCGCGGCAGCGGGATATTGAAGAGACCTTGCGGATGCGCGAGCACTCGCACTGCTGCGCGATGTTTACCCGCGCTTAACCAACACAAATGGATCGCCCTGACGTAACAACGCGCGTAACGCCAACGAAGTCATCATCAACGCGGAGTTATCGAACAACAACGAGGGGACACCAGTGAGCATCAACGGCAACTATTCGTCACCGGTGATCGTGAACGGCTTCAGCTGCATGAACTGCACCGACGTCGACCATGCCAACAAGTTCGTCGACCCCGCCCGTCCGCAGGATGGTCCCAAACAGGATGGCCCCAAGGGAGCCGACACCAAGCCGCAGAAAGTCACGTTCGACGACCCGGCGGTGATCTTCGGCGGATCGCTGGCTAATCCGAACGCAGTGACCTCGACGTCGCCCGCCTCCGACACGCAGAGCGTTGCATCAGCGGTGTCAACGGCCTCCTCCGCATCCCACCACAACGGCACAGCGACCGTCGACTTCTACGCGTGAGGTCGTGGCGCGAGGGGCAAGCTGACCTCGCGCCGTGGACGACTTTAGTTACCGTTTGATGCGCCGCGCGCGATCAGCCGTCCGAGACGCGCCGAGAAAGCTTTTGCGTCGCGCGGGCGGTCGCCGTCCGCCACCAGCGCCTCGTCCAGCAGCAGCTGCGCGACATCCTCACGGAATGCGATTTCGCTCTCTCCAAGGTCAGCGACTTTCCTGATCAACTCGTGCGCGGGATTGATTTCCAGCACGGGCTTTGATGCGGGCATGCTCTGTCCGGCGCTGGCCAACAGTTTTTCAAGCTGGCGATCCATACCGGTTTCCGGCGCGACGATGCAGACGGCACTGTCGGTGAGCCGCTCAGACGCCCGCACCTCGGAGACGTCGTCGCCCAGCACGCTCTTGGCAAAGACAATGAAGCTCGCGACCTTGGCATCGACATCGGTAGAGGCCGCCTCGCTCTTTCCTTCAAGCAATGGAATGAGCTTGAGATCGGCCGCGCCCTGCGTGACGGATTTGAACGGCTTGCCTTGATGGTCGATGCCGCTGGTCACCCAGAAGCTGTCGACATGATCCGGCAGCAGCAACACCTCGATGCCGCGTGCGCGAAATCCTTCGAGCTGCGGCGACGTCTTGAGGCGTTCGATGTCATTGCCGACGATGTAGTAGATCGCAGTCTGGTTGGGTCGAAGGTCTGCCGCATAGTCCTTGAGCGAACGCCACTTGCCGGTTGATGCCGTGGTGTAAGTGCGCAGCAGACCGAGCAACCGCTCGCGGTTCTCGTAATCCTCGTAGAGGCCTTCCTTGATGGTGGAGCCGAACGTCTCCCAGATTTTCTCATAGGCGGCCTCGTCGCTGGCCGACAGCTTTTCCAGTTCGCTCAGCACGCGGTTCGCGAGACCCTTCTTGATCGCTGCGAGGATCGGGCTCTCCTGGATCAGCTCACGCGAGACGTTGAGCGGCAGGTCCGACGAGTCCACCAGGCCGCGCACGAACCGCAGATGACGCGGCAGCAGTTCGGCCTCGTCGGTGATGAACACGCGCCGGACATAAAGCCTCATCCGCCCGTGGCGATCCGGATCGAACAGGTCGAACGGCCGCGTCTCCGGCACGAAGGCCAGCACCGAATAATCGTGTCGTCCTTCGGCGCGGTAGTGGATGGTCACCGCAGGCGCGTCGAATTGGCCTGCGACCGTGCGATAGAAATCGGTGTAGTCGTCCTTGCTGACCTCGCTCTTGGGCTTGGTCCACAGCGCCGCACCATCGGTGATGGACCGGGGCTCCTCGCCGGGTTTCTCCACGAGCGAGATCGGCACGGGGACATGACCCGAGCGCATCTTGACCAGCCGCTCCAGCGTGTGCGGCTCCGCATAGTCCTTCGCGTCCTCCATCAGATGCAGCACCACGCGGGTGCCGCGTACGGGCGCATCCGCGGCATCGGCGGGCGTAACGGTGTAGGTGCCCTTCCCGTCCGATGACCACACCGAAGCATCCGCTTCGCCGGCCTTGCGCGAAATGACATCGACTTTGTCGGCGACCATGAACACGGAATAAAACCCGACGCCGAACTGGCCGATCAGTGGCGAGTCCTCATTGCCGGCCTTGGCGGCGATCCGCTCCATGAAGGCCTTGGTGCCGGAGCGCGCAATGGTGCCGAGCGCTTCCACCATCTCGTGCGCGGTCATGCCGATGCCGTTGTCCTCGACCGTCAGGCGGCGCGCATCGGGATCGATCGCCAGCGAGACGCGCGGCTGGGGATCGTCACCCAGCAATGCGGGATTGGCGATCGCCTCGTAACGCAGCTTTTCGCAGGCGTCGGCGGCGTTGGAAATCAGCTCTCTGAGGAAGATGTCCTTGTCCGAATAAACCGAGTGCACCATCAGGTGCAGCAGTTTGGCGACATCCGCCTCAAAGGCATGAGTTTCGGGCTGGGTTTCGGGCGCGGGATTTTCAGGTGCCGTCATCTCAAGTCTCGTTGATGTTGGTTGGGGTCCTGTTCAGGACGATCCTATATGCGACAACCGGAACAGGGAACTCAATCCTTCTTGTGGGCTTATGGCAGAGGGCAACCTCGACTGCGACAAGCCGATGCGAATACCTGTCCGCGGCCTTCTGGTCGCCGCCATCCTCCTCGGCGTCATTGCGCTGCTCCAGCCCCGGCTGCGGCAAACCTTCCTGTCCGCGTCCGAGCCGCGCACCGTCGCGCCGCGCGGCGCGCTCGCGGATTTTGAACAGACAACAGTGTCCCTGTTTGAGCGGGTCTCGCCTTCGGTGGTGCAGATCGTGGTTCACAGCAACGGCGTGGTCTCGGAAAGCGAGGACATGGAGCACGGCCAGGAGGGCACCGGCACCGGCTTCGTCTGGGACAACGCGGGCAACATCGTCACCAATGCCCATGTCGTCGGCGACAGCAGCCGCGTGCTGGTGCGGACCGCAAAGGGCGATGTGATGACCGCGAATGTGGTGGGTCGCGCCCCGAATTACGATCTCGCTGTGGTGCGGATCACCGGACGATCGCTGCCGCCGCCTGTCGCAGTCGGTTCATCGGCGGACCTGAAGGTCGGCCAGTCCGTGTTCGCCATCGGCAATCCTTTCGGGCTCGATCAAACGCTGACAACGGGTGTCATCAGTGCGGTGAAGCGGCGCATGCCCACCGCAGGCGGACGTGAAATCGCCAATGTGATTCAGACCGACGCCGCCATCAATCCGGGAAATTCCGGCGGCCCGTTGCTCGACTCCGCAGGCCGGCTCATCGGCGTCAACACGGCAATCCTCTCGCCCTCCGGCACCAGCGCGGGCATCGGCTTTGCCATTCCGGTCGATATCGTCAATCGCGTGGTGCCCGAACTCATTAGCAAGGGCCGCGTGCCGATACCGGGCATTGGCATCGTGAGCGCGAGCGAGAGCGCGACCACGCGGCTTGGCGCCGAAGGCATCGTGATCGTGCGCGTCGTCCCGGGCTCTCCGGCCGACCGTGCAGGCCTGCGCGGCGTCGATCCCCGCATGGGTACCATCGGCGATGTGATCGTCGAGGCCGGCGGCGAACCGCTCAAGCAGTTCTCCGACCTCACCGATATCCTCGAAAAGACCAAGATCGGATCGACCATCGATCTCACGGTCAACCGCGATGGCGCCCGCCGCAATGTCGCTGTCGGCGTTGTCGATATCTCGAATTGAGCGACGCGGTGCCGGTTTACCGGACACGTGTTCAAAGATCGCCGCACGTCCCCGGAACGAACTGCCCGCTCGGCACTTGTCTCCCGTCGTTTCATGGACAGGCGGGTTGTATCATGCGTAACCGATGGACCCCATCGATTGTGCCGCATAGCGGCGATCACAACGTCTATCTCGTGGTCGATGACTACGGCGAATTCGGCCGGGTCTATCGCGAGGCCGATATCGCGCAAACCGATCTTGAAACGGTGATCACTGACCTGATGTCCGGGCAGTATAACAATCCTATCCGCATCATCGCCTTCAATACCGCGGAGAAATGGTCGGACGATGTGTCAGTAGACGTGGCCCGCGAAATCCAGCGGCGCGCGGATCTGGCCGCCGAAGACCTCACCTCGTCGATCAATGAGTTTGTCGCCCGGCATGCCGGACGCGAGCGCCAGCTGGTGCTCAAGCTGATGTGATAATCCAGCTCGCGCTGCGGTTAACCGCGAACGCGCTCCAGCGCCTCCTTGAGTATCTTCGCGCTCTTCTCCAAATCCGCCTGCTCTTCGTCCGACAAATCCGGCTCCAGCACCTCGATCACGCCGCCACGGCCGACGACGCTCGGCAATGACAGCGTCACGCCGAACTTCTTCTGAAAGCTTCCGATCGGAATCACGGCACGCTCATCGTTCAGGATCATTTCGGCGATGCGCACGGACACGATGCCGATGCCGTACTGGCTGGCGTCGTGACCTTCGATGATGGTGATGTTGGCGTAGCGAACCTCTTTCTCGACTGTCTCGCGAAGGGTCTTGAGGCTCTCGCCGCGTGTCTTCACGAGATGCGCGATCGGGACGCCTCCCACGCGCGCCGATGACCAGAGGAAAACCTGCGCAGTGCCATGATCGCCAATCACCTGGGCTTCGACATGTGCAGGGTCGACGCCAAAATACTTGCCGAGATGAACGCGGAAGCGCTGGCTGTCCAGATAAGTGCCTGTGCTCAGAATGGCCGTACCGGCTCGTGTCTCGCGCGCGATATCCGCCAGCGGGTCCGGCGGATCGGTGACCGCGACCAACACAGCGTCAGGTGCGGCGTCAAAGATTTGCGGGACGATGTCGCGATAGATCTCAGCGTTTTTGCCGAGCAGCTTGAGACGGCCTTGAGGATCGCTGCGGTCAGTGGCGCCGCCGGTCTTTTCGTTAACGCCGGATGTGACCAGCACCACCTGAGCGCCTGCAAGATCGGCGTAGTCCCCGTCGATGACATTCACCTTGCTCGAAACCGGCATGCCATACCGAATGTCGGTGGCGACCGCCTCAGCAGTCTTTCGCGTGCGATTGACCAGCACGATCTCCCGCGCGCTGCCGCGAATTGCAGCCGCCATGGCGCATGCGTTGCCGACATTACCGGTTCCAACAATTCCTATCTTCATCGATTCCTCCGGTGACTGACCGCTTTGAAGAGATGATAGCAGGTTCGCTTGCAGCCCTGGCATCGCAAAACACGCAGCCATGACCTGTTGCAATGACCGCTTGCAAAGAGCCGGTGTGGCCGAAACTTCGAGTATGTTAAAGACTAATCATGACATTGTCTCCGACCTCCCCGCTCGGTCGCCTGTTGGCCGGCCCGATGCAACCGGGTGAACTGATCTGGATTGGCCTGCGGCCGGCGCGAAGAGCGCCCATCGTCACGTTTCAGTCGGCGATGCTGGTAGCCGAACATGGGATTGAGGGCGACCGTTACCAGACAACGCGGAACGGGCCACGGCAGGTCACGCTGATCGCGGCTGAAGACCTCGCAGCGGTGTCATCCTTCCTCGGCATGGCGGCGATCCCGCCGGAGTTGGTACGCCGCAATCTGGTCACGCGCGGAATCAATCTCTTTGCATTGAAAGACCGGCGCTTCCGCATCGGCACGGCGGTGCTGGAAACATCCGGCGAGTGCGCGCCGTGCAGTCTGATGGAAGAGGTGCTCGGGCCTGGCGGATATAACGCCATGCGCGGCCATGGCGGCATCACCGCGCGCGTGATCGAAAGCGGACATGTCACAATTGGCGATGCGATTGAACGGATCGATCAATCGGCGGTGTAATTCGAAAAACCACGGGCGACCGTTTGCCCCACTATCCGATCTTCAATCCGCTCCTCGCAATCACCATTTACCGGGTGACTTTCGATGGTTCGAAAGAGGCGCGATGGTGAAAAAAGAAGAAAAGACCGACGCTGAACTTGAAGACCTGATCCTTGAGCGGCTTTTGTTCGGTGGCGTTTACGTCTCAGTACGCAAGGACCCGATCCTTGGATGGAGGCCGACTGTCATCACGGCACCGAAGCACGCACGCAACATGCAAGAGCGCGCTGATCAGATCGCAGCTGAATTGCGGAAGAAGTACAAGCTGAAGGATTGAGGTGACGGGGCACGCGCGCGGTGACGTTCAACACAAAGATGCGTCACTGCGTCAGGTATCCACAGGGAACAAAAAGCCCTGCTCGCCTTTTACAACCCATCGGAGGCCGCAACGATGAGCACTGTGAGCTACGAAGTCGTTCCATGTGGTTCCGGTTGGGTCGTTCGTCATGACAATTCAGTCGGACTGGTGTATGCAAACAAGGAGGCCGCATTCGAAGCCGCGATGGCGGCAGCCTCTTTGGCGATCCGTAACGGATTCGAGGTGCATGTCGGCGCCGCGAGCCACGAAGCAGACATCACTTGGCGCGAAACGATCATGTCCAGCGCCCTGCGTCCGTAGCGCGAGGTTCCGCAGAGTAACGATCACCGCCGCCGTGACGGAGCGCAGAACCTTACGCTGCGCTCAGGCATAGCGGCTTTAAGCATGGGATCGAGCATGTCGGACCGGCTTCAGCGAAATCCGTTATATGGCCGTATCGCCGGGCTCGTTGCGCTCACCGTGATCGTGTGCGGGGGAGTTTTCGTGCTGATCGACCACTGGATGAGGTAACGACCTGGACTTGGCATTCGGACGGCCAAGCGCCGCTTCCAGGTTCCGCACCGACCGACCCGACAATAATGGAGCACATCGCCATGGATGCTTCGCTCCAGGCCGCCAACCCATTGAAATTATGATAAAATTCTATTCGCTGGCAGGAGTGGCAGGGCTCGAACCTGCGACCCCCGGTTTTGGAGACCGGTGCTCTACCAATTGAGCTACACTCCTATTGGCCGCTTCTATAGCGAACAGTTTTCGCCGCGTCACGCCCCCTCTTTGCTTTTTCCGGAACTTGCGCGGCAGCCGCCAAAAAAGCCGAAATTGTGCCGCGTTGTCAGGTCCGGGCGATCCGGTTCTCTGTTTACCGTGATCCGAGGCTCCGTTTCCTGTCGGAGCCGCTTTGGTGAATGGGGACAGACGGCGTGGCAGTTCGCAATCTTATACGCCGTATGTCGCTGACCCATCGGCTGTTGGCCCTCACCCTGGTGGCCTCCCTGCCCGGCATGATTGCGCTGATCTACAACGCGCTGGATCTGCGCAACAGGCGCTACGTCGAAGTGCGCGCGGAAGCCTACCGCACCACGCAGTCGGTGGTCGCCGAACTCGACCAGGTGTTCGACGGCATTCAGGGCGCGCTGCGCGCCCTCTCCGAAGCTGACGAGGTCTACGGGGCGAGCAACACCACTTGCACCGATTATATCACGCGCGTGCGGCCGCATATCATGCCGATCACCGCCATCCTCGTGGTCGGCCTCGATGGTAACATCCGCTGCGTCAGCGAGCCGAAGTCTCGCCGCACCCAACCTCGCCGCGCGCGATTACTTCCGCGACGCCATCGACAGGCAGCGATTTTCCATCGGCCCCTTCACCGCGAGCAAAGTATCCAACCGCAACATCATTCCGCTGGCGCTGCCGATCGTGCGGGACGGCAAGGCGCAAGGCGCGATCGTCGCCGGGCTCGATCTCGTCTGGCTCGGCAGACAGCTTAGCAAACGTGGCGTGGTGCGCGGCGGCTCCACGATCATCGCCGATCGTCACGGCGTGATCATCGCCCGCGAGCCGGAGCCCCAGGAGTTCGTCGGCAGGACGATTACGCCGATCAACATGCGCCTGGTGCAAAGCCAGACATCCGGCACGGCGGATATCGTCAGCCCCGACGGCACGCAGCGCATCATCGGTTACATGCCGCCTGCACTTACCTCGTTCGAGCTCTACGTCAGCGCAGGCATCGCGCACACGGAAGCCTCCGCGCCGATCGACCGCGCCGTGCGCAACAGCATCGCGCTCTATGGGCTCGGCACCGCCATCGCGTTCCTGCTGGCGTGGCTGGTGGGTGAAGGCATCATCCGCAGGCCGCTGATGCAGATGGTGGCGACAGCGGAAGCGTGGCGGCGCGGCCACGATAGCGCGCGCACCGGCATCACCGACCGCAACGACGAGATCGGCATTCTCGGCCAGACCATCGACCGGCTGATGGACGAGAACGCGCAGCGCGAACATGAACGCGCCTGTGCCGAAGAGCGGCGCGAGATTCTGGTGCACGAACTGGCGCATCGCGTGAAGAATACGCTCGCCACCGTGCAGTCGATCGCATCTTTAAGCTTCCGTCACAGCCAGGGGCCGGAGGCGCTGCACCAGTTTCAGGACCGGCTGCAGGCGCTGGTACGCAGCCACGATCTGCTGACGCGGAAAAATTGGCAGCACGCCGATCTGTCCGAAGTGGCGGAAGCCGCGATGGCGCCGCTGAAGCAGGAGCGCGGCCATCGCTTCGTCATTTCAGGCCCGGTTGTGCATCTGCCGCCGACGACCGCTGTGCCGATGGCGATGATCCTGCACGAGTTGTGCACCAATGCGCTGAAATACGGCGCGCTGTCGAATGAAAAAGGCCGCGTCAACATTGTCTGGACAGCGGTCATCTGCACCCAGGGCATCGCAGTCAGCCTGCTGTGGAGCGAAAGCGATGGTCCGCCGGTAGAACCTCCCACGGTGGAAGGCTTCGGTACGCGGCTGATCACGAATCTCAGCCGGCAACTGAATGGCGAATGCACGCTGCGCTATCCGCCATCCGGCTTCACGTGCCATCTGCGTTTCGTCTCGCCGAAAGAAGAACCGCGCGAACTCGATGGAATGATCGGCGCCTGAAGACTTCACGCTGAAGACTTCTTACTGAAGATTTTGCGCATCAACGCTTTTCACTTGCACGCTTGGCACTTGCACACTTTGCATTCGGCGTTTGCATGCTTTGCATGCTTTGCATTTTCACGCACTGCAATTGCGCTGTCTGAGAGATGCTCACCGCGTGGCGCCACGCGCGTTCCAATAACTGGAACATACACGCATCAAATCATTGCACATTATTTCGTCACGCAGGCCGTTCCTTAACGGCCTGTTGAGGCGAAGCACTTAAATAATGTCACACTGGTTTATGTTTATTAACTACCGTTTTTTCTGGAGGCTTTATGCGTCGGCTCTGGTCCGTTTCTGCCCGTATCATGATTGCAATTTCGCTGGTGGCGGCTGTCACCTGCGCCGGGCTCTCCGCATTTGGCCTCTGGCGGCAGCACACCGCCATCGATCTCGCGCTGCATCGCGAATTGAAAGCCGATTACGTCAACATGCTCTCCGCCATCGAATCCGACACCCGTGCGGTGCAGGTGGTTGCGAATGCGCTGGCCACGATGCCGGAAGTCAAGGCCGTGGTGCGCGCGAAGGATCGCGAAGCCACGCTGAAGCTGATGGCGCAGGCGCTCGAAAACAACAAGCCCCTTGGCCTCGAACTGATCACCATCCAGATTCCGCCGGGCATCACGCTCGCGCGTTCGCACAATCCCAAAGTGTTCGGCGACGACGTGACCGTGCGACGCAAGATGGTGGCGCAGGTGCTCTCCACCAAGAAGCCGATTGCCGGCGTCGAAGCGGGACTCAACGTGCTCAATATTTTCGGCACCACGCCGATCCTCGACGGCGACACGGTGCTCGGCACCATGGATATCGGTGCGCCGTTCGGCGACACTTTCGTCAAGTCCATGAAGGATCGCTTCGGCGTTGACGTCGCCATTCACCAGATCAGCGACAACACCGTCAAAACCCTCGCAGCGACCATCAAGGAAACATCTCCGTCACTGGACGTGATCAAGCGCGCGCTGGGCGGCGAGGAGATCTTCACCGAGGGTGAACGCGGCGGACGGCCGACCTCCACAACGTTCGGCCAGATCAAGAGCTTCTCCGGCCAGCCGATAGCCGTGGTCGAGATCGTCCGCGACACCACCGCCTACAGCGAACTTTCGCGCAACTCGACGACGTGGCTCGCGGCAGGCGCGGTTGCCGCCGTCATCATCGCAGGCCTGATCGCAGCATGGGTGGGACGCGGTCTCGCGCGGCCGATCCTGGCGCTGGATGGCGCCATGCGCACCATGGCGTCCGGCAATCACGACGTCATTGTTCCGGGCGCAGATCGCCGTGACGAAATCGGCTCCATGGCGGGAGCGCTGGAAGTATTCCGCGAAGGTCTGATCGAAACCGGCCGACTGCGCGCAGCGCAGGAAGAGCAACGCACCACATCGGAAGCTGAGCGGCGCGACGCCATGAATGCGTTGGCGCAGAAATTCCAAACCAGTGTCGGCAGCATTGTCGACACGGTCGGCGCTGCGGCAACCGAACTGCGCTCCACCGCTGAATCCATGGCGAGCACGGCGGAAGAAGCCACCGCCCAGACCACCGCGGTGGCGCAGGCATCCGAGGAAGCGTCGCAGAACTCGCAGGCCGTCGCTGCCGCCATTGAGGAGCTCAACGCCTCGATCAACGAGATCGCGCAGCAGGTGAACGAATCCGCGCAGGTCGCCGGCAATGCCGCCCGGCAGGCCAACGATACCAACGGGGAAGTTCAGAGGCTCGATGAAGCAGCGCAGAAGATCGGCGATGTGGTCAAGCTCATCAGCGAGATCGCCGCACAGACCAACCTGCTCGCGCTCAACGCCACCATCGAAGCTGCGCGTGCGGGCGAAGCCGGACGCGGATTTGCGGTTGTCGCATCTGAGGTGAAAGCGCTGGCGAGCCAGACATCGAAGGCGACCGACGAAATCGCCACGCAGGTCAGCGCCATCCAAATCGCGACGCGGTCTTCGGCCGAAGCCATCAACGGTATCACCAAGACCATCGGCAAGGTCAACGAGATCGCAAGCGCGATTGCCTCGGCAGTCGAAGAGCAAGGCGCCGCCACCCGTGAGATCGCGCACAACGTCGCCGAAGCCGCACGCGGCACCGGCGAAGTGTCGGCAAATATCGTCGGCGTCAAGGATGCCGCCCGCGAGACCGGCCTCGCCGCCGATCAGGTGGTCGCCTCCGCGTCTGAGCTGTCACGCAGCGGCGAAACGCTGAAATCGCAGGTCGATGCCTTCCTGCGCGAGGTCCGCGCCGCGTAAGATAGCGGATCGGGATAAGGGACAAGAGGAAGCGACAAGGGACAACAAGAAACCACGACAATAACTAAAGCCGCTCCGCCAAAACGGGGCGGCTTAATTTTTTGCCGCGCTTCAGATCACGTCATTGACATATTTCTCCATCGCTCGCCGGTTGACATCAACGGGTTGAAGGATTGTATTAGGGACATGGGGAAGCGATCTCCCCACAAGGCGACATGCCCAAGAATCGCGTCCATTTTCTTTCGAGGGACGCATCATGTCTGCCATTAACGCCATTTCACCGGATAAACTCGGCCGTCTTGTCGGCACGCCCACGTGCCCGACCCTGATCGACGTGCGAACCGACGCCGACTTCAACGCCAATCCCGTTCTGGTTCCAACCGCGATCCGCCGCAGTCACGAGACCGCGCCCGAATGGGCCCGCGACTACGCCGGCAAAACCGTGGTCGCGCTGTGCGCTCGTGGCAAGAAACTCAGCGAAGGTGTCGCGGCCTGGCTTCGCGAGGCGGGCGCATCCGCCAACATCCTTGAAGGCGGCATCGAGGCCTGGACCAAGGCGGGCTTGCCGCTGGTCCCGGCGTCGAAACTTCCCGCGCGCGATCAACGTGGCCGCACGGTCTGGGTGACGCGTACGCGTCCCAAGATCGACCGCATCGCCTGCCCCTGGCTGATCCGTCGCTTCATCGATCCGTCAGCGGTGTTCCTGTTCGTCACGGCGTCGGAAGTCGCCACCGTCGCCGAACAATTCAACGCCGTTCCGTTTGATATTGAAAACGTTCATTGGGGCCACCGCGGAGACCTGTGCACATTCGACGTCATGGTGGACGAGTTCGGCCTAGCGACCGCGCCGCTCAATCATCTCGCCACCATCGTGCGGGCCGCGGATACCGCACGGCTCGACCTCTCGCCGCAGGCGCCGGGTCTCTTGGCCGCAGCCCTTGGCCTGTCACGGATGTATTCCGATGATCTGGCGCAACTCGATGCAGGATTGCTGTTGTTCGACGCTTTTTATCGCTGGTGTCGCGATGCGACGGATGAGACACATAACTGGCCATCCCATACGGCGAAGAAAGTGAAAGCATGACCGACGTGACTGCCACATCCCTTGCGTCTGCCAAATCGGACAGTCCCGCTTTCCCGACAGAGCGCGAGGCGTTCCGGGTCTGGCTGCGCATTGCGCTGTTGAGCTTTGGCGGCCCGGCGGGGCAGATCGCCGTCATGCACCGGATCCTTGTGGACGAGAAACGCTGGATTTCCGAGAGCCGTTTCCTGCATGCGCTCAATTACTGCATGCTGCTGCCGGGGCCTGAGGCGCAGCAGCTCGCCACCTATATCGGCTGGCTCATGCACAAGACCCGCGGCGGCATCATCGCCGGTGGTCTCTTTATCCTGCCGGGCATCATCTCGATCATGGCGCTGAGCGTGGTCTACGCCGCGTTCGGCAATGTCGGCTTCGTCGCGGCGCTGTTCTTCGGGCTCAAGGCCGCGGTGCTGGCAATCGTCATTCAGGCGGTGTTTCGCGTCGGCAAGCGTGCGCTCAAGACCCAAGCCGCGCAGGCTCTCGCAGCCACCGCCTTTGTCGCCATCTTCTTTTTCGATCTGCCGTTTCCGCTCATCATTCTTGCGGCGGGCGTGACCGGCTTTGCCGCGACGCGTTTCGGTTTCGCCAGCTTCGCGAACGGCGGCGGACACGGCGCAGCGTCATCCACCGCCGTGGTGGACAGCCTGCTCGGCGACGAGTTGCCCGCGCACGCGCGCCCCAGCGCCGCGCATACGTTTCGCGTTGCATTGGTGTGGTCGCTGCTGTGGCTCGTTCCGGTCGCGGCGCTCGTGTTGCTGCTGGGCACGGGCAACGTGTTCAGCCAGATCGCGGTGTTCTTCAGCAAGATGGCGATGGTCACCTTCGGCGGCGCCTATGCGGTGCTGGCCTATGTGGCGCAGCAGGCCGTGCAGCACTATCACTGGCTCCAGCCGAAGGAGATGCTCGACGGCCTCGGCATGGCAGAGACCACCCCCGGTCCGCTCATCATGGTGTTGCAGTTCGTGGGCTTCATGGCCGCCTTCCGCGATCCCGGCCAATTGTCGCCGATGACGGCGGCGGTGCTCGGCGGATTGCTGGCGACATGGGTCACCTTCACGCCGTGCTTCCTCTGGATCTTCCTCGGTGCGCCGTTCATCGAGCGGATGCGCGGCAACAAGGCGCTGGCGGGAGCACTATCCGCGATCACGGCGGCGGTGGTCGGCGTGATCCTCAATCTCGCGGTGTGGTTCGCCATTCACACGCTGTTCCATGAGACGGTCCCAGTGCGAACCATGGGGCTCACTTTCGACACGCCCGTTGTGACCAGCGTGGATCACTGGGCGCTGGTGCTGTCGGCGGCGGCCGCGATTGCGATCTTCCGCTTCAACGCCAACATGATCGCAACCCTTGGCGGCTGCGCGCTCGCGGGCCTCGTTCTCCATGTGATGAAGGTGCTGTGACAATGCGTCGTCTGTTGCTCATCGGGATGCTGACGTGCGGCATGGTCGGTCCCGTCACCGCCGCGATGGTTTCGCTCGGCCTGTCGGGCGCGCCAGTGGCCGGATTCGCATTCTGGCAGTCCGGTCAACGGGACGGCGACCACTGGTCCATCGTCAGCGACGGAGCAGCCGATGATGGTGTCGCGTTGGAGCTGTCAGGCTCCGGCAAGGACGCCGGACCATACATCGCGGAGAATCTTACAGAGACCGCAACCAACCTCAAGGCGCGGCTGCAGTTCAAGCTGCTCCGTGGCCAGCTTCCCAGCGGCGGCCTCGTGCTGCGCATGACAAATCCGGGCGACTACTACCTGATCAAGGTCAGCGCCTATGAAGAACGCCTGTCGTTCATTCGCGTCACCAACGGCGTGCAGAACGAGATCGCCGGCGTCGATGCGCAGATCACGCAGGATCATTGGCAGACGCTCGACGTCGATGCGCACGACAACCAATTCACCATCTCGCTCGACGGCAACTGGGCGCTCACCGCGTTCGATCGCACCGCGGTCCACGCGGGTCACGTCGGCCTGTGGAGCGAGAACGACAACGTCACCCGCTTCGGCGGCATCCAGATCACGCCTCATGGCGACGACAGACACGCGGGATTGGGGGCTAACCAAACTCGTGGAGATTGACGATGAAAACTCTCGCAACACTGGCGATCGCCGCGGTGCTCACCACAGCTGCGCATGCCGAAGGGCCTGACTGGTCCCAGGTCGATGACGTGCTCGGCCGCTCGGCAGCGGTCTCGCAGGACGTCCACCGCTATGGATTCCCGCGCACGGACCTCAACGTCACGCTCGATGGCGTCACCATCAAACCCGCGCTGGCGCTTGGCGGCTGGGTCGCGTTCAAGCCCATGGGCAAGGACATGGGCAACGAAGCGATGCTGATGGGCGACCTTGTGCTCACCGAATCCGAGATCAATCCGGTCATGGCCAAGCTGCTGTCCGATGGCATCGAGGTGACGGCGCTGCACAATCATCTGCTACGCGCCTCACCGGCAACGTTCTACATGCATGTCGGCGGCCACGGCGATCCGGTGAAGATGGCGTTGTCGCTGCGCGATGCGCTGGTCCTCAGCAAGACGCCGGGTGCTCCCGTCACCACAGGCATTGCCAATACAGTCAGTCTCGACACCGCCGCGCTTGACGAGGCCATCGGCGCGAAGGGAAAGGCCACTGGCGGCGTCTATCAGTTCAGCGTGCCGCGCACGGATGTGATCTCCGATGACGGCATGGCGGTGCCCGCCGCGCTCGGCTCCGCGCACGCGATTAACTTCCAGCCGACGGGCAACGGCAAGGCCGCCATCACCGGCGACTTCATCGCGTTGTCGAGCGAAGTCGTGCCGCTCATCACGGCGTTGCGGAATCAGGACATCGAGGTGACGGCGATCCACAATCACATGCTGCACGACGAGCCCCGTACCTTCTTCATTCATTTCTGGGCGAATGACGATGCTGCGAAACTGGCGCGTGGCCTGCGGACCGCCCTGCAAACCACGAAAGTGGACCTCAAGCAGCCTTGAGGGAACAGATCCCACGCGCGCAGCCGCTTCGGTCAAACGAAGCGGCTCGCTTTTTTTTTACCTGCGTGAATTCCCTAGCTGCAGCACGCCTGCCCTGTCGCGGATGTCCCGCAACATTTGTTTTGCTCCTCAAGCCAGCGGTCACGCGGCTTGCAGCTTGCCGGACGCCGCGACAGCGTCACGGTGACGCGCGTCTCCTCCACCACGATGATCTCGGCGCGGTAAAGCTGGATCGCGCCCACGCCGTCGCTGACCTCGAAGGTGAGTTTCGCATCGGAATCATAGGCGACGTGCTCCTGCACCTTGGTCATGATCGCCGTAAACTTCGACGCCTGCATGTGCGTGCGGCCGTCGTCGGACGGCACGTCCCACAACTGGATGAAGGTCTCGCGCCAGGCTTCCGGGTTCGCACCGCAGTCGAGCCCGGCGAAATGGCCGTCCTTCACTTCGGTCACGTGATAGCCGGGCAGCACCTCGCGCCCATCATAAGAGAAGATCAGTTGCCTTGCGCCATGCTGCGCAAGCTCCGTCAGCAGCGCACGCGTGGAGATTTCGCCCGCGGGCGGCGGAGAGAGTGGAATAGGCTTGGCAACGTTCAGCACTGCGGCTATACCTCATTTCGATAATTCAAGGATTATTGAAATATGGATGAGAGTCAAGCTCTGGATTGCTTCGCGGCGCTCTCGCAGGAGACGCGGCTCGGCATCGTGCGCCTGCTGGTCAAGGCGGGCGAAGACGGCGTCGCCGCAGGCGCCATTGCCGACGAGGTTGGCGTGTCGGCATCCAATGTCTCCTTCCATCTGAAGGAGCTGGAGCGCGCGGGTCTCATCGTGCAGCGGCGTGAATCGCGCTCCATCATCTATGCGGCGAACTATGACGGACTGCGCCACCTGATCGACTTCCTGATGAAGGACTGCTGCGGCGGGCGGCCGGAGATTTGCGCGCCTGCTCTCGCCTCGTCATGCAAACCGTCACCTGCGAAAGCACGGGTGCGGCAGTGACAGTCGATCTCCCTCGCCGCCTCGTTGCCGAAGCGCTGGGCACCGCGCTTCTGGTCGCAACCGTCGTCGGCTCCGGCATCATGGCCGAGAGGCTGACGAAGGATGTCGCGCTCGCCCTGCTCGGCAACACGCTGCCGACCGGCGCGATCCTCGTGGTGCTGATCAGCATCCTGGGACCGATCTCCGGTGCGCATTTCAATCCCGCCGTGTCGCTGGTGTTCGCGCTCCGGCGTGAACTGACATGGCCGCATGCGGCGTTCTATATCGCGGCGCAGATCGCGGGCGGCATCGCCGGCACGATGATCGCGCACCTGATGTTCGGACTGCCGCTGCTCGACCTATCGATGAAGGCGCGCACCGGCGGCGCGCAATGGTTTGCGGAGGCGGTCGCGGCGTTCGGCCTCGTCGCCACCATCCTCGGCGGCGTACGCTTTCGCAGCGATGCTATTCCGTGGCTGGTCGGGCTTTACATCACCGCCGCCTACTGGTTCACCGCATCGACCTCGTTCGCCAATCCGGCGGTTGCGATTGCGCGCGCGTTCACTAACAGCTTCTCCGGCATCCGCCCCGTGGATGTGCCGGGCTTCATCATCGCGGAACTGATCGGCGCGGCGACGGCGATGCTGGTCTTCACCTGGCTTCTTCACAAGCCCGGTTCGATTAAATCAATTGCCATGGAGGCACGCATATGAGCGTGACGATCTATCACAATCCCACATGCGGCACCTCGCGCAACACGCTGGCGATGATCCGCCAGAGCGGCGAAGAGCCGACCGTAATCGAATATCTCACGTCTCCACCGTCGCGTGAGACGCTCAAGGAGTTGATCAAGGCGATGGGCATGTCCGCGCGGGATGTGCTGCGCGAGAAAGGCACGCCTTACGCCGAGCTTGGGCTGGCTGATCCGTCCTTGAGCGACGATGAACTCATCGACGCCATGCTCGCGCACCCGATCCTGATCAACCGCCCCATCGTGGTCACGCCCAAGGGCGTCATGCTCTGCCGTCCGTCGGAGGCGGTGCTGGATATTCTTCCCAATCCGCACATCGGGCGCTTCGTCAAGGAAGACGGCGAAGTGGTCGAGCCGCGCTGACGGCACGTCACCAGCAGCGCCGCGACGCTTTTGCGTGGACGCTGTTGCTTGCGGACTTTTTCCGCGCGGACGACGGCAGCGTTAGCCGCTGCCGTCACGCGTTCAGCAGGTCAGACTAGAAACTATTTGACGCGTTTTCTTCACGCGAACCGGTACCCACTCTAATATCCGTATCCATACTGTCCCGGGCAAACCCAATTGCCGTAGGTGTTGGTGTAGCAGCCGCCACGGTTGTAACCGTAGGCCCCTACTGCCGCCGCACCGACTGCCGCGGCGCCCAAGCCCACGCCCACTCCGCGATAACCATAGCCTGCCCGGCGATACCCATATCCGCGGCCGGCATAGCGTCCCGCTCCTGCATAGCGTCCCGCTCCGCCCCTGTATCCGCGCCCTGCATAACCTCTGGCACCACCGCGGTAGCCACCAGCGCGCATGGCGCCGCCGCCGCCATGAAATCCGCCGGCCCGCATACCGCCGCCACCGCCACGCCGGGCAAACGCGTCATCGGGAATGAGGCTGACCGTGATGAGGACGAGTGCTGCCACGGCAGCCATAATGTATCGAAACATGGCATTCCTCCGTCATTTGGGGTGCCGTGCATGGGGATGCGTTGCGCGCTTACGGGTCGGCACCCGACAGGAGCATTCGCTCCTCGCCCCGCTCGGGATTGACCTAGATCAAACAGATTGCAACCGCGGCCTATCACATTGGGTCAGGGCCACTGCTGGAAGTCTCTACCTATGGGTCACAACACGCTGTTCCGCATCTATGTGGCTGCGGCCATTGTGGTGCCGTTCATTCTCATCGTGATCGCCATGTATCCGCACGGATCGCACTGATGCGCCGTCACGTCGCAATCATTCGGTAGCTGGACCAGCTTCCAGCCATGCCAGCGCCTCGGTCTTTTGAACGGAGGGGAACTGCCGGATCTGTGCCGAAACAAAGTGCTGCGCAATGTGCGGCATGATCTTGAGGAATTCGCTGTCGGTGACGGCAGCCACGCGCTCCACCCGTCGATGATGGTCCCTCACGAACTTGAGATGCGACACAAGCGCCCCAAAGCTGTCCCAGCCGGGAAAGGCTTTCGCGACGATCATCAGGCCGGTCAGCTTGCCATTCGCTTCGATGAATGGGTCGATCTCCTGGGCAAGCTGTTCAAAGTCGGCCTTTTCGAGCGGCCCGCCCGGTGACAGGATGAGGATGCCCCGGTCTCGCAGCAATTCGAACGCGATCATGATATTCTCCCGGCAGCACCGCTGCCTTTCAACGGAGTGAGAGCGAACATGCCCACCTATTCGCAACTGATCGTCTGGATCGTCGTCGGGCTGATCGGCGGAAGCCTAGCCGGACGCATGATCACATGGAAGCGCGGCGGCTTCGGGCTGTGGCCCAATCTTGGCCTCGGCCTCGTGGGCGCGCTGATCGGCGGCTTCATGTTCCGCACGTTCAACTGGCTGCCGAACCTCAACAAGATTTCGATCTCGCTGCGCGATGTCGTCGCGGCCGTCATCGGATCGCTGATCGTGCTCGCCGCGCTGTGGCTCTGGCGGCGGATGACGAAGCGAGCGTGAGGCGTTGTCTTCAAGCGAACTGATAACCACCTCGCTCGAAAACGCTTTTTATGCCTGACGCGTCTTCTTCGAAAACGCTATGGGGGTCACCCCTCGCCCTTCATGATCTTGAACACGCCGCTCGCCATGGTCACGCAGCGGTCATCGGCGGTGATTTCGGTGTTGAGAAAAATGAGCGTGCGCGTGGCGCGCACCACACGCGGGCTGGAGACGAGGATTTCGCCGATCTTCGCAGCATCAATGAAGTGCGTGTCCATCTGGATCGTCACCACGGCGCTGGCGCCGCTGCCTGCCCGCGCCGCCATGCCGAGCGAGCGGTCCGCCAGCGTCATTAAGAGCCCGCCCTGCACATAGCCGCGCCGGTTCTTGTGCTTTTGCTGGGCGGCGATCGCGTATTGGGGCATCTCGCCGGTCATGCGGTGCCAGAGCGGCCCCACCAGGCTGAGAAATCCGTCGTCATCGACAATGGTCCATCCGTCGTTTGTCAGTTTTTCGGCGCTTGCGTCGCTCATCAACCTGTCCGTCTTTATTGTCATAACCTGCATGTCGAAACGCACGATCAACCGTCGGTGTTCACCGCGCGGTTTTTCGCACCTCACCCTGTTCAACCACGGATTTTTGTACCAATCTCGCCGCCGACGCCGCCGGTTCAACCATGTCCGGCATCAATGCGAAACAAGAAAATCCGGAGGCATCATGAACGTCCACGCCACGCCGAGCGCTGCCAAATCCACCCCCGCTTTGCCGTCCACCAAGCCTGAATCCATCGGCCTGTCGCCGGCTCGGTTGCAGAAGATGAGCGAGGCGTTCCAGCGCGAGATCGACAAGGGCACGACGCCCGGCGTGGTGAGCTTGGTGGCGCGGCGCGGCCAGATCGGCTGGTTCGAGGCGCAGGGCAAGCAGGCCCCGGGCGACAGCGCGCCGATGACGCAGGACAGCATCTTCCGCATCTATTCGATGACCAAGCCGCTGGTCTCCATCGGCATCATGTCGCTGGTGGAAGACGGCTACCTGCTGCTCAGCGATCCGCTGTCGAAATTCATTCCGGAATTCGCCAATGTGAAGGTCGGCATCGAGCGCAATGGCGGACTTGAATACGCGCTGCCCGTGCGCCCCATCACCATTCAGGATCTGCTGCGCCACACGTCCGGCCTGTCATACGAGATCACCGGCCAGGGCATGGTGCAGCGGATGTATGCGAAGTCGGATCTGCGCAAGCGCGACATCACCAATGAACAGCACGCGGCGATGGTCGCAGCGCTGCCGCTGATGTGCCAGCCCGGCGCGGAATGGAATTACAGCCGCTCCACCGACATTCTCGGCCGCGTCATCGAAGTGATCTCGGGCAAGACGCTGGGCGTGTTCCTCGCCGAGCGCATTCTTAGCCCCCTGCAGATGAACGAGACAGGTTTTCACACCGCGCAGGCCAACAAGTCGCGCATCGCGCAGCCCTTCCCCGCCGATCCGTGGACCGGCGACAAGGTCGCGCTGATTGATCCGCTCGAAGTGCCGAAGATGGAATCCGGCGGCGGCGGCCTGGTTTCGACCACGATGGATTACGCGCGCTTCTGCCAGATGTTGCTCAACGGCGGCACGCTCGGCGGCAACCGCATCATCGGCCACAAGACGCTGGCCTTCATGGCGTCGAACCATCTGGCATCAAGCGTGAAGGTGGAAAGCCACCTGCTGCCGCCGGGCCACGGCTTCGGCCTCGGCTTCGCCGTGCGCACCGATGAAGGCATGGCGCCTTACGCAGGCACCACTGGCCAGTATTTCTGGAGCGGCATGGCGGGCACGTTCTTCTGGATCGATCCGAAGGAAGACTTGTTCGCGGTGTTCATGTCGCAGGGTCCCGGCCAACGCGAATATTTCCGCACGCTGGTGCGCAGCCTTGTTTATGCGGCGGTGGAGTGAGGGGTAAGCTTCGCGAGCATTGCACTCAACACAAAAACCGGACGGCTTCGCCGATCCGGTTTTATTTTTAACCCAACGCAAAGTGGCCGAACTGACGGCGGAGACAGCCATACGTTAAGCAACGTTGGCATTTCGCGAGTCGCAATAATAACATTTTACGAATTAAGCGCGAAGCCAGCCACGGCACAGCGGACGAGGGGATTGGAATGACAGCCGGAGATTTGTCCGTCGGAGACGTTGATCCAGTAGAGGCGGAGCGAGTTCGATCAACACTCTACAGACCATCGACTACAGACAGATGCTCCGAACCTCTGTACCGATTTATCTCCGAGTACGACGATATGGTCGGCGCCTTCCTATTCACCATCATAATGGCGACGCAAATGGACGAGATGGGCAATATTGCTCGTCGCGCGCTCGACCAAGTCAAAAATGAAATTAAAGCTGATACCGAATATCGAAACGCGGCGGCATTCCAGAGAGTTCGAAAATATAGCCCATTCTTTTCACGCAACCTCGTTGTCGGTATGGCGAACATTTTTTTAGCTACGTATCCGAAGTGCTTCAAATTGTCCTTCAGCGTAAGCCGGAGGTACTGCGCTCAAGCGAGAGGCTAACGAATGAAGAAGTTCTGCAGTTCGCGCGGATCAAAGAGCTGATCGCTTACATGACCGACAAGAAAGTCAACGAACTTGCCTATGGAGGTCTAAAAGGAGTTGAAGAATACGCCAAAGACAGGCTTGGCGTCTCTTTGTTTGAGAATGATGACGAGCGCATCAAACTCACGATCCTGGCGGAACTTCGAAACATTCATACGCACAACCGAGGCATCGTAAGTGAGATATTTCTCAAACGAATCGGTAGGCAAACCTACCAGACCTTCAATTTCAAACTGGATCAACTGGCGCACGTTGATTTTGATCAATTTGCAATTCTTTCGCGAAACGCGATTGAGGTAGCCCTTAGAACTCGATAAAAACCTAGCTAAGAAATTTCGCATCAAGCGCATGCCCTATCGAAGGAAGCTCTTAAATCAGAGAGAAGCCGAGTACACCACCTAGGCGAAAATGACGTTTCAACGCCGTGTTGCGGCACCATCATCAACGAAGTGCAAGAGCGACAATGGAAATGATTTCAAATGACACAGTTATCAAGCGCATCACGTTGTCGCGCTATCTATTCGAATTGGCCACACAGAACGCGCGATCTGAACAAGCCGTTTCCCGATGCGGCGTGTGTAAATTTATTGCAAGATGCCATAGAGATTTTCTTTTTGGCTGCATTTGACGCCTTGAACATTCCTATTGGAAAGAAGGCTGAATTTTCACACTATCTAGACAAACTGAGCGAACACCTTTCTTACGACCTTCCATATCGTCACCGATTGCTCGAATTGAACAAGGTTCGCGTGTTGTCAAAGCATGATGGCGTAACACCAAATCGCGACGGGTATATTTCGGCAGCTCGACACTTCTTGGAAGATGCATGCGCGAGGACAACAGGCACTGATTTTTGGACGGTCAGCCTAAGAGACCTTCTTGATGAAAATGAAACAAAGCAATTAATCAAAAACGCCGAGACTTATTTTGAAAACGGCGAATTTGCCAATTCGCTGGTCGAGTGTCGCAAGGCATTTTTGTGGAATTTGAAACACAATACGACACTCAAAAAGACCTACGAGCGATCATCCCAGTATTTGGCAGTCAAGCCCCCTATTTTGCGCGTGACAAAGATTTCATTGCTAAGAATGTGAGGACTCATTTCGACTATATCCACCTCGACCACAGCGCAGTGGACGCGGGTTTGATGAAGCGAGGTATAGATCATGTTACATTTTGGAATATCTGGAGGTTAACGCCACGCGTTTATCGACACCTCGAAACCGATCCGTGGATCACACAATTTCATCCGGGAAAAACTCACGGAGAAGATGCGAAGGATCGCGCGGCATATGTTCTATCCAATCTTGTAGCAATATTGCTGGCCAAACAAAGCAATCAAAGACTGGCCAAGTACGATGGCTACACACCTCGACCAAAGAAAATGAAAAGAGGCGGATTTCCGATCTATGCGAAGGCTGATGTAAACAGCGAAATAGTTGGACTCGCCCCTGATGGCGCAGATACGATCTTGGTTGAATACGCCTGCCAGGGCTTGAATGACGACCAGTTATATTGGCGAGCTTTGCTTGTCCTGCCCAACGCGATATCATTGGCGGGATTTGTGTGCGCAAATGAACTGCACACTGGATAGGGGGCGATCCGTCTCGCGCCTCACCCGATCACATCCTCATTGATCCCCGCGACGGAGGCTTATCCGCCCCATCCTTTGAATTGCGTCACGGTGCTGATCACTACCATCGCGCGGATCACGCCAGCTTTCTTGCCGGCTGAGGCAGCAGTTTCAAACTCATATCGAAGCCGGGCGTCTTGGCGCTGATCTCTCCCCCATGCTCCCGCACCAGCGTCAGGATCGTGTACATAACGATGTGCGATCGCACGTCGAGGAACGCGATAGGGACGATGGCCTGATCCGGCTTCGGGAGCAGACGAAAGAACAATCTTCCGGGACGAAATGGATTCTCCCAGAAAACGACGGGCGCGCGCAGGTGGAAATCCACCGCGCCCGGACCGCCTCGCAGATACCGGATTTTCGCACTCTTGATCGACGACCACGACGCATGAAATCCGGATCGCGTATCATGCAGGCCATCGGCTTCGATCACAAGCACCGGGGCCTCGCGCGTTGCATCCGCGATACATGTCAGCCCCGCGCCTGTGAAAGTCATGCCGAATAACGATAACAACAGGCAGAACAACAGGCCAAGAATGTTACGTGCAGAGAAATCCCCGCCCAATGCGCGAGCCCCTTCGAAGACCAGGATCATCCCTCCAAGGAGCATCGGTATTGCGATGACCAGACTCGGCACGCCAAGCAAAATATTCTTCCACCTGCTGGCTCTTGCATAGAGCGGCAACTGGACGGTCACGGGCGCAACGATCGGCTGGCTCATTTTGAGCTCGCCGGGGATCACCACCGTATCAATCGCATCGGCCGTGCTCTGCGTCATTGTCAGTCGCTACCTTGGTCAACACCTGTCAGATATGGATGACGCCGTCTGATCGGGAGAGGCCCTGCCTTCATTGCGCTCCATTTGATCCTGCATAGTCTCCGCCGCGCCGCGCAATCCTTCAAGGTCACGCGCACAGCGGAATGCACGCCTTGGTTAACGAGACATCCTCAAGTTTCTCGACCCAGTACCGGTTCAGCGCGTCCTGTGATGATCAGCCGGCGAGATCCGCAGCCTCAGCCCGGGCGACCGCCGCAAGCGTGGCAACCGTGATCTTGAGTTGAAGTCCGCGCCGACCGCCGTTGACGAAGACGTAAGGCTCGGTCTCCGCCGCGCGCTCGAAAAACGTCCGCAACACTTTCTTCTGACCGAACGGACTGACACCGCCGACTTTATATCCCGTGATCCGCTCGGCTTCCGCCACGCTCGCCATCCGCGCCGCCTTCGCACCGAACACCGCTGCTGCCTTTTTCATTTTCACCTCGCGGTCCGCGGGGACGAGCACGCAGCCGGGCTTGTCGTCAGCGAAGATGATGAGCGTCTTCAACACACGGGCAGGACTTTCCCCGAGCGCGAGCGCCGCCTGGATCGCGATCTGCTGATCCTCCGGATCATAGTCGTAGTGACGAATATCGAACGCGATGCCGGCGGCGGCGAGCGCACGCGTTGCAGGAGTTGAACTCGACATGCGGCGTTGCTTCCATGGATCAGATGCGCTGCAGCAGATGAGCGGCAACCGGTTGTCACCATGGCTGCCTGTCATCCCGCGGCGTCACGCTACCCGGCTCTTTGCCCGATGTTCCTGCGTCAGTCCACCATAGCCCCGGCTGTGCTTCGGGGCGTGAATAACGACGACTTGATGCAAGCGACTGGGGACGACGCGCTACATCAGCCGTCCGGGCGCTTTCAGGTATTTCGATTTGATCGCGTCAGCGCCCCAATAGGCCAGCGCACCGACAGTCCCCGTCGGATTGTGCGCCGGGTTTTGCGGGAAAACGCCCGCCCCCATGACAAACACGTTGGGTACGTCCCAGCTTTGCAGGTAGCGATTGACGGCGCTTGTGGCCGGGTTTGCCCCCATCATCGTGCCACCCGTGTTGTGGGTGGTCTGGTACGGGACAACCGAGTAGTGTCCCTCGCGATAGTGGATGCCCATCTTGTCCGGCTTCATATGGCGCGCGATGTCGGCGGCGCGATCAGTCACGTACTTCGACATATCCAAATCATTCTTATGGAAGTCGAACGTCAGCCTGAGGAGAGGATTGCCGAAGCCGTCCTTGTAGGTCGGGTCAAGATCGAGATAGGCGTCGCGGTGGGCGGCTATGCTGCCGAAGGCGGCGATGACGAATGTGCGGTTATACCAGTGGGCAACCGACTGTTTCCAATTCTTGCCCCAGCGTGGCTCGCCTGGCGGCAAGTTGCGAAAATCGATCGGCCGCTGGCCCTTGCTCTCGACGCAGAGATAAGCTCCGCCGACAAATCCGAGCGGTCCGTGATCGAAATTGTCGTAGTTGAAGTCGTCGATGATCATCGCGCATGCGCCGGCCCCCATGAACGGATTGAAGATCTTGTCATTGAAATGGGCCGTCACGCTGCTGGACATTTGATAGGCGTAATTGCGCCCGACATTTCCCCTGCCCGTTTTCGGATCGTAGATCCGGCCAATCCCCGACAGCATCATCAGGCGCGCGTTATGCAGGCCGAAGGCACAGAGCAGCACCATGTTGGCCGGCTGCTCGAACTCGCGCCCTTGCGCGTCGACATAGGTGACGCCGGTCGCCTTCTTGCGTGTGGAGTCCAGATTGACTCTGGTGACATGACACAGAGGGCGCACCTCGAATTTCGGATCTTTCAGCAGCAGCGGCAGCAATGTCGACTGCGGACTTGCCTTGGCCGACATTTCACATCCGAAGCGTTCGCAGAATCCGCAGTAGACGCAGGACCCCATATCCACACCCTCGGGGTTGGTATAAGGCTGCGTGACGTCGGAAGACGGCTGGACATAGGGATGGTATCCCATCTCCCGCGTCGCATCCTCGAACAGCTTCATCTGATAACTGCGCTTCATCGGCGGGTTGGGATATTCGCGGGCGCGCGGGCCTTCTAATGGATTGCCGCCGGGTTGGATGACGCCTTTGATATTGCCGGCCTTGCCCGCGGTCCCGCAGAGATACTCGAAGCGATCGTAGTAGGGTTCAAGTTCGTCATATGTGACCGGCCAGTCCTGAATGGTCATTTCTTCCGAAATGAATTTCTTGCCGTACTTCTGCTCATAGTGACTGCGGATCCTGAACTCGCTCGGCGCGAACCGATAGTGCTGACCGTTCCAATGGACGCCCGCTCCGCCGACGCCGGTTCCCGGTAAGAAGGAACCCCATCGCCGGACGGGAAGCGCGGTCTGGCCGACGTTGTTGCGGAAGGTCAGGGTCTCACGCGACGCGTCCTGCATCAGGTCAAAGCGAATCCCGTAGCGCAACTCGTCATGGATTCTGGGCGCAAGGAAATCCGGATTGGTGTCGCGCATTTGACCGCGCTCGATCGCAACCACGTTGAGACCCGCCTTGGTCAATTCGCGGGCCAGCACCGCACCTGTCCAGCCGAAACCAACGATCACCGCGTCGACGGATTTCAATTTCGTCGCCATCCGGGTTCTCCTTCGATTTACGATCGGCTCAAACGATTTGCGATCAGCTCAGATCGCCGATGCTCTGAGGCTCGTCGGTGAATGGCTTGTTGTGGTAGCTCTCGATCTGGTCGACGAAGTTTCCGATCGCGCCGGTGTAGCCGATCATCTTCCACGCGGCCTTGCCGCGGTTGCCGCCATACGCGGGATCGCTGAAGAAGCCTTCCATCACGTTCTGGTAGAGCAGATCGAGAAAGAGACCCGGAGGCAGCGGGCCGGTGCTGACCGTTCCGGTTCCGAGACCGTTCAAGACCTCGTCGCGTTGCGCTTCCGTGATCTCCCCGAAGTCCTTGCCATACGTCTTCGTGCAATAAGTGTTGATCGCAGGGAATCGCAGCGCGATAGGCCTCCGCGGGCGAAAGGCGCACTTGCCATCCTTGTTCCGGAATGCCCGGCTGCCAGGGCCCTTGCATGAACATCTTGCCGCCCTGCCCGAAGCCACCCGCCAGTTGGTGGTCGATGAAATAAGCGACGCCGAGATCGACACCGCTGGCGGTCAAGTCATCGGCGGGGATGATATGATTCACCGCAGCCTCAACCCAGGTCGCCTCATCGGCATTGAAGAACGTGTAGGTCGACTGGGGAACTGGCGTTGTCGCCGATGTTTGCGCCGACGTCTGCGCAGCGGGCTTCTTGCCCATCGGCATTTTCATCGCGTCTTGTGCAGACGCAGGCTGCGGAGCCAGGGCGCTCGATCCGCCAGTGACACTGGCAACGCCAAGGACACCGGCTCCAACAACGAATTCTCGACGCTTGATCGTCATTGAGAACCTCGCTTCTAAACGTTGGCACTCACGAACATGGTCGCTTTGCGTATTGACCATTATCAAAGTCGCCAACTGAGGCGGTTATTTGACGAGCACTCGTCCCGGTGGTCAGCGCGTGTCGTACTCATCATGATGACGCCACCACACGCCCGTCTCGTTGCGACCGCCACGACGCGCCAATTCAGGGTTGCGGGACGGATGAGGACCGGGCATCGAACAGGGAGAGTGACAAATCTGTCGGGATTCGGATGGACTCGCTGATCACGGCTGCCGCGCGTGCGCTCGCCTCGGGTGATCCCCTCGGCGCGTTGAACCGCATTGCGTTGCGCGACGATGCGCCGGCCCTCGCCCTGCGCGGCATCGCCATGGCGCAGCTCGGCGATCTCGTTCGCGCCAAGGCTCTCTTGCGGCGCGCGGCGCGCGCCTTCGGCCCGAGAGAATCCGTCGCCCGCGCACGGTGCGTGGTGGCTGAAGCCGAGATCGCATTTGCGTCGCGCGACCTCGGCTGGCCAGCGAAAGTGCTGGATGCCGCACGCGCAACGCTTGAACAACACGGCGACCACGTGAATGCCGCGCACGCGCGCTATCTCGACGTCCGCCGCCTGCTGCTGATCGGGCGCCTTGATGATGCCGAGCGAGTGCTTGCCTTGCTCGATCCCGCGCCGTTGCCGCCTGCACTAAAGACCGCCCACGCACTGGTGGTGGCGGGGATCGCGATGCGGCGGCTGCAGACCAAAGCCGCGCGCGCTGCGCTGGCCCGCGCAGCCCAAAGTGCACGTGACGCCGGAATTCCCGCACTGACGGCGGAAGTCGACAATGCGTCCCGCCTGCTGACATCGCCCGCCGCACGCCTGATCGCCCATGGCGAAGAGCGGCCCCTGCTGCTCGATGAGGTCGAGGCGTTGCAATCCTCGAAAGCGCTGGTGGTCGATGCCTGCCGCTATAACGTGCGTGATCCGCGCAACGCCGTCTCGCTCGCGACACGTCCGGTGCTGTTCACGCTCGCACGCACACTGGCAGAAGCATGGCCCGCCGATGTGCCGAGGGATGTGCTGGTGGCGCGGGCGTTCGGCGCAAAGCACGCCGATGAATCCCATCGCGCCCGGCTGCGGGTCGAGATCGGCCGGCTGCGCACCATGCTGCGGAAGCTCGCGACCGTGAGTGCAACGAAGCAAGGCTTTGCACTGACGCCGTGCGGCGCACGCGAGGTTTTAGTCCTGGCGCGGCCCGTGGAGGAAAAACATGCGGCGGTGCTCGCCTTCCTTGCCGATGGTGAGGCGTGGTCGAGTTCGGCGCTGGCGCTGGCGCTTGATGCGAGCCAGCGCACCGTGCAGCGGGCGCTCGACACGCTGGCCATTGCGGGCAAGGTGCAGTCGTTCGGTCATGCGCGCGCGCGCCGCTGGATGACGCCGCCGGTGCCGGGATTCACGACGACGTTGTTACTCCCGGCGCCGCTGCCGGGCGATTAGACTGGAGCCACCAGATAATCAGGGGATGGACACATGACGAAAGCAACAGCCGAAATTCTTCGTGAGTATGGCCCCTTTCCGGGCGTCGATCAGGTGGCTGGGGTGACCTTCGACGGCACAAACGTCTGGTTCGCCGCCGGCGACACTCTCACCGCCATGGATCCCGCGAGCGGAAAGACAGTGCGCGCGATCGATGTGCCTGCGCACGCCGGAACCGCGTTCGACGGCGAGCACCTGTTTCAGATCGCCGAGAAACGCATCCAGAAGATCGATCCGAAAACCGGCGATGTGCTCTCCACCATTCCCGCGCCGGGCGGCGGCGGTGACTCCGGACTTGCATGGGCCGAAGGCTCGCTGTGGGTCGGGCAATATCGCGACCGCAAGATTCATCAGATCGATCCGAAAACGGGCGCGATCCTTCGCACCATCGAGACCAACCGCTTCGTCACCGGCGTCACCTGGGTTGACGGCGAACTCTGGCACGGCACCTGGGAAGAGAACCAGAGCGACGTGCTGCGCATCGATCCCAAGACGGGCGAGGTTCTGGAAAGTCTCAGCATGCCGCCTGACACCGCCGTTTCGGGACTGGAGTCCGATGGCGGCGACCGGTTCTTCTGCGGCGGCGGAAGCAGCGGCAAGGTTCGCGCCATCCGCCGGCCGAAGCGTGCGTGAGCGGGGAAGTAATCCCGATTAAATGCAGCGCGTTTCTGAGCTACCGAGGAGATTGATTAAAGGGCGACTTCCGAGCCGCTCAGCTTAGCCTGATGTCACCAGGAGTCGCGGGCCGGTCCCCTGCTTCCCAAGATGATCGTCGGCATTTCTGAGAGGGCATTCCTCAAGTGATAGGCAACCGCATCCGATGCAGCTGTCCATTTGATCTCGCAGTTGCATCAGGCTTGCGATCCGTTCTTCGAGGAGCGTTCTCCACGAGGCAGTCAAGTGCTGCCAGTCAGCCTTGCTAAGAGTTTGTCCGGGCGGCAGATGCGAGAGATGATTCTTGATGATCGAAAGCGGGATACCGGCTCGCTGTGCAATCCTGATGATGGCAATGCGGCGCAGAACCGACCGCGGGTAGCGTCGCTGATTACCTTCTGTTCGCCATCCATTGATGAGGCCTTTCGCCTCATAGAAATGGACCGTGGAGACAGCGATGCCGCTGCGTTTGGCCACGTCTCCCACGGATAGGCGCGGCAAATTCTGATCGCCCATAATTCAACCTTGACCTCAACCATTGTTGAGGTTCTATAAATGCGTCCACTTGCCAAGGCAAGTTGTAGCCCCATTGCGCGATCTGAATGGAACAAGGGACAGATGAAAAATAAAGCTAGGCTTCTTGGGATTTCCGGAAGTATTCGACGTGACTCCTTCAATACAGCTATCCTGAATAACGTCGCCTCTATCATTGAGGATCAGGCCACCCTGACGTTATTTCCTTTGAACGAAATCCCATTATACAATCAGGACTTGGACGGAAGCTCTACGCCAAGTTCCGTATCCTCTATGCGGGAAGCTATTGGCGAAGCAGACGGAGTTATAATTGCAACTCCGGAATACAATCACGGCATGTCGGGCGTACTGAAGAATGCGCTTGACTGGGCTTCTCGTCCTTTTGGAGCCTCCACGCTGACTGGAAAGCCTGTTTTGACGCTATCGTCCTCGCCTGCCTCGACCGGTGGCGTGCGCGCGCAGGCGCAACTCAATGACGCCCTGATTGCGATTGCTGCTCAGTTGGCTCTTCGCCCGCAAATCGTGATCGCCTCTGCTCATCAGCGGGTGCAAGATGGAAGGCTTACTGACGAAGCTACAATCAAGTTCCTCCGTGCCGGCGTCGATGATCTACTGGCAAATATAGCGCGAAACGCTTCGGCCATCCGAGAGGAGGCCCGACTGGTGGTTAAGCGGGCGAGCTGAAAACGCTTAAGTCAGCGTCCGTTAGGTGAAGCCCCGCGCGCGACACCCTGGACCGGCGTGTGAGGTGTGCGTTCCCGTGCGAATAAATGATAAGGCGTCGAACGTCGCGCGCCTAACCGATGCCTTTCATGCGCTACTGAAATTATTTTTTTAAATCGCAGCGGAGAAATGAGCATGACGAGACTTATGAGCATGACAAGACTTGTGAGCATGACAAGACTTGCATCCTTTCTTGCAGTGGTTATCGCGGTCATGCTGGCGGGCAGAGCCATTTCTGCTCAGGATAAATACACTCTGCAAGTGCCGGACGGGCTCGCATTCTCCGAGTTCAGGGGATATGAGAATTGGGAAGTTGTCTCCGTCAGTCAAGCCGATGACGTGATGGCCGTGATTGTCGCCAATCCCGTGATGATCGACGCCTATAAGGCCGGCATTCCCAACAACGGGAAGCCTTTCCCGGACGGCGCCAAGAGCGCGAAGATCCATTGGAAAACAAAAAAGAGCGCGGAAGCTCCTGCTGCAACAGCCGTGCCGGACGTTCTGCACGATGTTGATTTCATGGTGAGGGACAGCAAGCGATTCTCGAACACCGGCAATTGGGGTTACGCGCAGTTCAACTATGACGTCGCGTCGGATGCTTTTTCACCCGATGGCACCGGCAGCGATTGCGGGGCCGCTTGCCATACGCTCGTGACCGCGAAGGACTATGTTTTCACCGCATATCCGAAGCGGTAAGCGTCCGTCTGCGCTTACGTCGCGGACGGCAATCGATGGCGCCAAGTGCCAGCCGTGATGCGGATGTGCGCACTCAGCGCGACGGTGATGAGTGGATAGATGTCGCGGCGCTCTTCCCAATTCGGCACCACTCTCGACAAGAGGCGACGTTTCGGCGAATGATCCTCGCTGTTCGAGGATCGTGAGCAGACACCCATGACTCAAGCGAAAGCAAAGCGGCCGAGCCGGACTCGACCGCATGTCGCACTGGTTCGACGGCCGGGATTTCTCGTCCGCCGCCTCCACCAGATCTTTGTGGCAATGTATCTGCAGAACTGCGAGCAGTTTGGCACCACGCCGGCTCAGTCGAGCATCATGCAGGTGCTGGATGTGCAACCCGGTATCGATCAGGCCGCGCTCGCGGCGGAGATCGGGCTCGACCGCACCACCACGTCGAATGTCCTGTCACGCCTCGAAACCCGCGGGATCGTGACGCGCGAATTCGATACCAGCGATCGCCGGACCAAGCGCGCCTATCTCACCCCTCATGGAAAGTCGCTCCTGTCCGAGATGCAGCAAGCGATCAACGCTGCCCACAGTCAGTTGCTAGGGCCATTGGATCGCACGGAGCGCGAACAGTTTCTCGCACTGCTCCTCAGACTCGTGCAGGAAAACAATGACAAGGGCCGCTCGGCGCTGAGCGGATTCAACTAAGCGAGCCGCTCCCCGGCCCAGGCGATGGCGAAGTTGCAACGCCGAAACCAGATGGTGCTGGTCAAAGCTTAGGCGCTATGCGCTTTGAAAACGCGCTTGCGTCGTCGGCATTTGCGGATAGGCTTCGAGAGCCGGACTAGGAAGGAACCTGTTTTTGCGTCGATATCATCAGCATACTGACGAATTAGTGCGTCCATATCGTCAGTATACTGACGAATGGAACGTTATTTCCCGATCCGACTTCGCCAGAGGAGAACCTGCCCCATGCGAGACCCGCGACTTCATTCCAGAACTGCACGTCGTTCCCCTCGCCTGCTCGCGGTGGTGGCACTGCTTGCCGCAACCGCATTGGCTTTGCCCCGCTCCGCCAGCGCCGAAGTGAATGAGGTCCGCCTCGCTCGTCAGTACGGCATCTCGCATCTGGCCATGGCGATCATGGACGAGCTGCAACTGGTGCAGAAACACACCGCAAGCGCAGGGCTTGGCGATGTGAAGGTGACCTGAACTCGTTTCAGCGATGGTCCCGGCATGAATGAAGCCCTGCTCTCCAACAATCTCGATGTCGCCAACGGCGGCCTCACCGCTCTGATTGTGCTCTGGGACAAGAGCAAGGGCGCCTATGTCGGCCTCTCGGCGCTGAGTTCGATGCCAGCGGTCCTGATGACGCGCGATCCGAACATCAAGAGCGTCAAGGATTTCAAGGAAACCGACCGGATTGCATTGGTTTCACGCGTCTCAATGCAGGCCATTATTCTGCGCATGTTCGCCGCCGAGGCGTTCGGGAAGGATCAATACGCCAAGCTCGACTACCTCACCGTGCCGCTGCCGCATTCAGATGCGATGGCCGCGATGCAGTCCGGCCGCACCGAGATCACCGCGCATTTCACCGCCGCGCCCTACTATCAGCAGGAAACCGCCGCAGGTCTCAACCGCGCATTGAACTCCTATACCATTCTGGGGGGACCGGCGACCTACAGCGCCGCATGGACCTCGAAGAAGTTCATCGAGCAAAATCCCAAGACCGCGCGCGCAATTCTGGACGCGATGGATGAAGCGACCCAGATCATCAAGAGCGATCCGCGGCGCGCCGCCGAGCTCTACATCAAGGCTGACAACTCATCGCTGAAGCCTGAACTCGTCGAGGCGATGATCAAGGATCCCGGAGAACGTCTTCACCACGACGCCGCAGAACGTCATGAAGTTCATGAACTTCATGGCCGAGACGGGAACGATCAAGTCGCCTGCCAAAAGCTGGAAGGACGTGTTTACGCCGCTCATCGCCGATCGTCCGGGCAGCTGACGGCAAACCATATGTCGCAACACCACGCCGCGCGGTCCGGGGGCCAAAACATACTGAAGGCCGAAGACCTGCTGAAGGTCGACAACGTCACGCTGCAATACAAGACGCCGCAGCACCTCGTGACGGCGACTTATAAAGTCTCCTTCTCGGTCGAGCAGGGAGAACGCTACGTCATTCTCGGTCCTTCCGGTTGCGGGAAGTCGACCCTCCTGAAAGCGGTGGGCGGGTTCATGGCGCCGGTGGATGGACACATCTTCGTCCAGGGACAGGAGGTTCGCGCGCCGGGTCCGGACCGCATGATGGTGTTCCAGGAATTCGAGCAGTTGATGCCCTGGAAGACCGTTCTGCAGAACGTAATTTTCCCGATGAAAGCGACGGGGAAGTTCAGCAACAAGGAAGCGCACGAACGCGCGGTTGCCATGATCGACCGCGTCAAGCTCGGCAAATTTCGCGATGTCTATCCGCACATGTTGTCAGGCGGCATGAAGATGCGTGTCGCGCTGGCGCGCGCCATGGCGCTCGAACCCTCGGTCCTGCTGATGGACGAACCATTCGCGGCGCTGGATGCCCTGACGCGGCGCGAAATGCAGGAGGAGCTGCTCGAACTGTGGGAGCAGTCCCGCTTCACGATGCTCTTCGTCACGCACTCGATTGAAGAAGCGATCATCGTCGGCTCGCGCATCCTCGTGCTGTCGCCGCACCCGGGACGCGTGCGCGCGGAGCTCGATGCCAGCCGCTACCGGTCGGGTGACGCCAGCGGCACCGAATTCATCGCGCTGTCTACCAAGATCCACGAGTTGCTGTTCGGACGGAAGTCTGAAGCCACGCAAAGGACTTGAAGGTCATGTCAATCCAGCCGTCGTTCGCACCAAGGCCTGATATCGAGTTTGAACTCGTGGACGCCGTCGACATCGGCGACGTGCAGCAGCCTCTCACCTTCTTTCAGCGACTTGCCGCGAGCGACGGGTTTCGCCGCCTGTGCATTCTCGTCGCGCTCGGTCTCATCTGGGAGCTTTACGCGCGATGGGTCGACAATCCTCTGATCCTCCCGACCTTGAGCGACACCCTTGTCACGTTCTTTTCCGACCTGAAGAGCGGGGTTCTGATCGACCGTATCGGCACATCCATTCGCTCGCTGTTGCTGGGATATGCTGCGGGCCTGCTGCTTGCGACGATCCTGACCACGGTGGCTGTCTCGACGCGAATTGGATCGGACGTGCTGTCGACCCTGACAGCGATGTTCAATCCTGTACCGGCCATCGCTCTGCTTCCTCTCGCGCTGATCTGGTTTGGTTTGGGCACGCCGTCGCTGGTGTTTGTCATTATCCATTCAGTGCTCTGGGCCGTTGCGCTCAACACCCTGACCGGATTTCGCAGCGTCCCAACAGTGTTGCGGATGAGCGGCCGCAACTACGGCCTTCAGGGCATGCGATATGTCGCCTTTATCCTGATCCCGGCGGCATTCCCCTCGATCCTCGCGGGCCTGAAGATCGGCTGGGCTTTCGCGTGGCGCACGCTCATCGCTGCTGAACTCGTGTTCGGCGTCTCATCCCGCTCGGGTGGCCTCGGCTGGTACATTTTCGAGGCACGCGCCGAACTGGAGACGAGCCGCGTCTTCGCCGGCCTGCTGGCCGTGATCCTCATCGGCTTGACCGTCGAGGCCGTGATTTTCCGCTTCATCGAAAAGCGAACCGTGCAGCGCTGGGGCATGCAGCTCTAGCGCCCCTCCCTCACCCACCTCTCACCACATCATCGAAAAGAACAAAGGAATGTCGATATGCGAACGATGATCAAGGCCCAATGGATTGTCGCCAACGACGGCCGCGGCCATACGCTGTTGCGCGATGGCGTTGTGGTCTATGAGGACCGGCACATCATCCATGTGGGGAAAACATTCGACGGCCCGGTCGACAAGACCATCGATGCCGGCGCGAAGCTCGTGGCTCCTGGTTTCATCGACACGCACGTCCACTCGGGTCACCGCGCCTCGCATCGCCTGATTACCGACAGCGGACGGCCGCTTTATTTCGGACAGCCGTTTCTCGAGATCAGCGTGCCGAAGGAAGGCAAAACCGTTTCCGGCGATCCGCGCTATCTGAAGCCCGGCGACAAAGAGCTGGATGCTGCCCTCGAACTCAACGCGCTTTTCACCGTTGCCGAGCTTCTGCGCAACGGCGTGACGACCTTCGTGGAGTTCGGCAGCCAGGAAAGCGTGCAGCTCGCGCTCAACACCCAGATCGAGCGGTTCGGCACCCGCGCCTATCTCGGGCCGGGCTATGACTGCGGACGATGGGTCGGCGACGTAAGAGGCGGATTGAAACGCATCTACGACAACGAAGGCGGCTTGCGCGGCCTGAAGACGGCGGTGGATTTCATCCATAAATACAATGGCACGCAGGACGACCGCGTCCGCGGCATTCTGGTGCCGCGCGAGGTCGAGACTTCAAGCGTCGAACTGCTTGAACAGACCCTGGTGCACGCCGACGAACTCAAGGTGCCGATGGCGACCCACGCGGCCTACAGCATTCTCGAATTCCATGACATCGTCCGCGAACATCAGATGACGCCGATCGAGCTTCTCGACAAGGTCGGCATGCTGCGCACGACCCTGAATATCGGGCACGGCAACCTGATCGCCGACAACCCCAACCTGAATTACTCAGGCGCGCGGGATCTCGAACTGATGGGCTCGCATCAGTGCTCGATCTCGCACTGTCCGATCAACGTCGCGCGTCGGGCGCGAACTCTCGGACAACTGGAAGCGCTATCGCGATGCCGGCGTCAACATCTCCATCGGCAGCGACACCTATCCCCGCGACATGATGATGAACATGCGCACCGCCTCGCTGATGGGCAAGATCATGGGACACGACTATTACAAGGCGCCCGCGGGCGAGGTCTTCGCGGCGGCCACGTTGGGTGGCGCGAAATCGCTCGGACGCGATGATCTCGGCAAGCTGGCGAAAGGTGCGCTTGCCGACATCATCATCATCGATTTCGCCGGAAAGAACTCGTTGCGTTACGGACCGGTCCGCGACCCGATCAAGAGCATTGTCGATTGCGGCGTGGGTGATGACATCGACACCGTCATCGTCAACGGCAAGATCTGCATGGAGGGCGGAGTTATTCCGATCTTCGATATCGACGCGCTGCGCAATGACGCGCAACGATCAGGCAATCATGTCTGGTCGACGGTGCAGGATTGGGACCCGCGGGGACGGACGGCGGAAGAAGCCAGTCCGTGGTCGTTTCCGCTGCACTAGCCTTTGCACTAGCCTTGGCCGCGAATGAAGCCCGCCGCCATGCGGCGGACTTCTCGGTCCGTATGTGCTTACGTCGCAAGCCCAAGTACGTCGATACTGTCGGCACGGCCGCGAATAGCGCGCGGCCCGAGCTCTTCCATCGCCACCGGCGGCGGCGCCGAGAACTGCTCCATGGCGGCGCGCGAGACGAGAAATCCGCCTTTGACCTCGCGGCTCAGCGCCTCGAGCCGCGCCGCGGTGTTCATCACATCTCCATTGAAGACGATGGCCCGCTTGACGCTGCCGATCTCGCCCGCGATCACCGTGCCGAAATGAAGGCTGCCGCGGATTGCCGGCGCCGCGCCATAGTCCTTCTCGAAACGCGCAGCCTTCCCGGTGAGTTCGGCGCGCATCGCGATGAAACACCGGAGCGGACGGCAATCGATGGCGCCAATCCGCGCCGGCCATGTGCACGATCACCTCGTCGCCCACGTAGTGCAATATCTCGCCGCGATAATCGACCACCACATCCGTCAGGATGCGGAAGGTCTGGTCGAGGAAGCGATGGATTTTGAGGCCGTCGAGTTGTTCAGCCAGCCCCGTCGAGCCCGCAATATCGACAAACAACACGAAGCGGTCTTCCGCGATGGGCGAATGATAGCGGCCGGTGGCGAGATTGAGGAACGAGCGCGGGCCGATGATGTTGATCACCGCCATCACGAGATTCATCAGCACCGAGAACGCTGCACAAAAAATGATCGCCGCGACGAAATCTCCCCGCTCAGGGTTCGGTGTCCGCCCCACGAGATGCGAGCCGAGTTCGAAATACTGGATCACCAGGATCACCGCCGCGTAGATGACGCTGCGGACGAGCAGGCTCGCAGTGAATGACAGGCCTGCGAGCCATGCGTGCAGCGGCCCGGTGGAGGCGAACAGTTCGAAACCGCCGATCGCCGCGCTGATGAGCAGCCCGGACGAAACGCCCATCAGAATGTCAGCCGGAGACGTTCCGACGCGCGAGACCACGTAGATAGCGCCTCCGGCCATCCCGCCTACGAGGATGGCGGCGAACATCCTCAGTGTGCGTTCGAGCCGTGGATGCATGGTGATGGGCCCAGCGTAGGACAACTGACAGAACCATCGAAGACTGGTTGATTTGGCAATCCATTGCAACCGCCGAAGTGCGCCGTCACCAGTCAGGCGTGTCGGTTGCGTCGTCGCGCCACGCCCCTCACCCGATCAGCACCAGCACAACTCCCGCAACCGCGGCGACAGTGCCAAGCGCCAGCTTCGCGGTGATGCGGATGTGCGTGAGGATGAGCGCGCTCAGCGCAACTGTCACGAGCGGATATGTCGCGATCAGCGGCGTCACCAGCGACACCTTGCCATAGCCCACCGCAGCATAGAGCATCAGCGTGGCGACGCCGTTGACGATGCCGACCGTGGCGAACCACAAATGCCCGGCGATCGGCCCGCGCGCGATGAAGCGTCCGGTGCGGATGCGCTCGGAGGTCAGCACGACGAGTGACGACACGATGTAGCCGACAAGCCCGGCACCGATCGCGCTCGGCCAGATGGCCAGGCCGATCTTGATGAAAGGCGGCACGACGCCGCGCAGGAACGCCGCACCCAGCGGCAACAGCAACGCCCAGGTTCGCCAGTCGCCCTTGTCGCTGGCGCGCGAGATGGTGATGAGGAAAACGCCAACGATCGCGATGAGGAGCCCCGCCAGTTGCAGCGGGTGCACCGCCTCGCCGAGCATCATCACGGCCAGCGCCACCGAGAACAGCGGCGACAGATTCCCGAGCGCGCCGGTGACCACCGGACCCAGCGCGCGATTGGATGAGAAGGTCAGCGTCGTCAGCAGCGCCGGAAAAACGAGACCGACGCCGATGAAGATGGGCACGGCCCGCCAGACCACGGTCTCGCCGCGCAACAGGATCGGCGACAGCAGAAGAAACAAGATGGTGAAGGCGGGCATGCTGATCGCCGCGCCCGACAGCGGCGGCAGATACTTCAACCCGAACTGTGTGATGACGACGCCGGTCCCGAACAGGATCGCCGCCGTGAATGCCAGCGCGATGGCCATCGTCTCGGGAGTGAGCGTCATCTCAAGGAGTTCTCTTTTCAAAAAAAAAACGGTCCGAACGTCTTTTGGACCAGGATCAAGCCGTGTCGAAATTTTCCACCCATGCGGATGGGATGGATGACATCGTCATCATCATCGTCACAAAGAATTGGAAAGCTTCAGCTTCCTAGCGCGTGACACCGTCCAAGGCGAGACGGCGGCGCGCGGGGCCTGCATGCACCGCGCGCCGAATGCCACGGGATGGAGCCTCCACCGCCCGACATTCACCTTGCCGCTATTCATCTCGCTGCCGCCATCACGTGGCGGCAACGAGCATGCGGCCTACCATTCAAACCGGGTCGGCTTGCCACGTTCGAGCGTGGTCAGCCGGGAGGCAATGCCGAGCTTGGCGAAAACGTCAGCAAGCTGATCCGGGCTTTCCTTGAAGTGGACCCAGCCTTCGTTATGGACGGCGACGATGGTGGCGTTCGGAAACGCGTTGGCTGCCTCCAGCGCATCATTGCTGCCCATGGTCATGTGAAACCGTCCTCTCGGCTCCGCAGCGCCGGCGAACAGCATCACCACCTTGGGCGAGAAGCGGCGCGCGACCTCCGCCGTCCCTTCGTACCACACGGTGTCGCCGGTCACGTAGATGGCGTCGCCGGGCTGCTCCACGCCCAGCAGAAAGCCGACGACATCACCGGACAGCGGTTCGATGCCGACCGGGCCATGCCGCGCCGGCGCCGCGGTGACGAACAGCTTTTCCCCGTTTCGTCCCTCCAGCGTGCGCGTCTCGAACGGCGCGAGGCCCAGCGCGTTTCCGCCGAGCCGCCCCTCACCCGCCTTGGTCGTATACGTCACGCCGACAGTCGGCAGCATGGCGCGCCCCGAGTGATCGAGATTGTCGAAGTGGTGATCGTGGCTGAGCAGCACGGCATCGAGCTTGCCGATGTCCTTCACCGAGAGGGCGGGACCGGAGGTCTTCTCGAAATGAACCGGCGTCATCTGGTAAAGGCCCGGCGGGTCGAAGGTCGGATCGGTGAGCAGGCGCAAGCCGCCCAGTTCAATGAGCGCGGTCGGGCCGCCAATCAGGGTGAGCGTGAGGTTCGGTGCAGCCATGGCGTCAGGTCCTTTGCAAATGTCGGCCATGCGCACATAGGCGATCGTCCCCTGTGATAAAATTCGCTATTCTCTCTCAATGGCTGATCAAATTCGCACAGAGCCCCGATTGGGAAGACATCCGCATTTTCGTCGCGCTGGCGCGACACGGCAGCCTGTCGGCGGCGGCGCGCGCACTCTCGGTCAATCACGCGACCATCGCGCGGCGCATTGCGTCGCTCGAACAGACGCTCGGCGAAAAGCTGGTCGAACGCCGGCCGGACGGCTATGTGCTGACGCGCGCCGGCGACCGCGCGCTCGCAGCGGCAAACGAGATGGAGACGGCGGCAGCGACCTTGAGCCGGGGCGGCACGGATCACACGCCGAAGGGCCTCGTTCGCATCAGCGCGACGCCGGGTCTGACGCACGGTTTCCTCGTCGCGCGCGTGGCCAAACTCACGGCGCAGCATCCGGGACTTGATATCGAACTTGCGACGGATGTTCGCGCGGTGAGCCTTGAACGCCGCGAGGCAGACGTCGCCCTGCGGTTCGGGCGTCCGAAGTACGGCGATCTGATCGCCAAACACATCGTGACCTTCGGTTACGGATTCTACGCCACGGCCGAATGGCGCCGCCGGATCAGCAACGGAGCCGAGCCGGTGTTTGTCGGCTTTGATGAGGCGAGTGCCTACATTCCGGATGCGGTGTGGCTTGCGCAGCACTTTCCGCGCGCCCGCATCGCCCTGCGAACCAACAATCAATTCGCGCAAGCCGACGCCGCAAAAGCCAATGCAGGCATCGCGCTGCTTCCCCACTTCATCGGGCGCGTGCACGATGGGCTCAAGCCCTGCGCACTCGATCCTGCACCGCCCGCACGCGAGCTCTGGCTGGTCACCCGGCGGCAGGACAACAAGGAACTTTCGATCAGAACGGTGGTCGAGTTTCTCACCCAGCTCTTTCGCGACGAACGTAAGCTTTTCGAGGAGCGGTGAAGCAATCGGCTCCACTGGGAGCCCGCCTCGACGGGTTGACCGTCAGCAGCGCACGTGGACCCTATGCTTAAGGAACCCTTTATGCTTAAGGAACCATTTCCATTTTGCCCTCAGGCGTGACTTTTTCGCCACGGTCCAACAGAAAGCAACAGACGAGAGGATCGGCCTGCAACCAACGGCCCGTTCGTCCATTCTCCATTAACTGAGCGGCCGATAGCGTCCGCCCAACTTCAACACGGGGAGGCCTCCGCTCAAACAAGGGGCCCGACTTAAACATTGGGGAAGACAAATGCGTATCCGTTCCGCTCTTCTGACATTCTCGGCCGCGATGCTGGTTTCGACCGCATCGTTCGCTGCTGACCTTCCACGCTCCTACAGCAAGGCACCGGTTTATGCTCCCGCTGTGCCTTACTACAACTGGACCGGCGTCTACGTTGGTGCGCATCTTGGCGCAGCCTTCGGCGGTGACGACAGCTTCGCAACCACCGATCCGCTTCTTCGTGGCAGCAGCCGTGACGCTGCGTTCCTCGGCGGTGGTCAGATCGGCGCTGACTATCAGTTCGCTCCGAACTGGGTTGTCGGTGTTGAAGGCCAGATCAGCGGCCTGTCGAACAGCAACCGCACCTTCAGCGACGGCTTCGACGCGCTGCGCGATCGCTCCGACTGGCTCGCTTCGATCACCGGCCGCCTCGGCTACACCTGGGGTCCCGGCCTGATTTACGCCAAGGGCGGTGTTGCATTCCGCGACAACAACGGACTTGAAGCCACCGCTGGCTTCCTGCCTGCTGTGACCGACCGCAAGGACACCGGCTACACCGTTGGCGGCGGCTTCGAATACATGTTCGCTCCAGCCTGGTCGGCGAAGATCGAGTACCAGTACTACAACTTCGACAGCACCAACGTTGTCTACACCACGCAGCCAGGATCGGTTGCTCGGGGCCTGAACTACAAGGACGACCTGCACACTGTGAAGGTCGGCGTGAACTATCACTTCAACTGGGGCGGCCCAGTTGTTGCCAAATACTAATACTAAGAAGAACAGCTCATAGAACTCTCCAGTTCAACTCAAAGGCCCCGGAATCCCCGGGGCCTTTTTTTGTTTGAAGAAGCAGTATGGTGCGACGCCGCTCACACCATCGCCGTGCTTTCACAATTGCGGCGTCAGCGTTTCGATGCGTAATAGTGCAACATGTCTTTCGCCGTGAGAGCGTTATCGGATCGGCGGCCGAAGAAAAACACACCGCTTGCGGCATCTGATTTCGGGCCCGGCTTTGCGAAGCCATCGATGAATCGCAACCAGAAGAACGGCAGAGCGGCCAGCGTCGCCATGCGCGTGCCCAACCCCAGCGACAACGCGACGTAACGAAGCGACCACACAAGCGCCTTCCCCGCGCCACCCACGGCGCCGGAGTTGATTTCGTCGAAACGGCGAAACAGCCAGCGGTGCCCACTGAGCGTGAACCGCGTGAAGTCATACGCCTGCTCATGCACCTGCTGGATGAACGGCGTGTCCGCATAGACCACCCCGTTGGGTTTCAAGACCCGATGGATTTCCGCCACCACCGCAGACGGGTCGAGAACATGTTCGAGCACGGCCTGTATCCAGACGCCGTCGAACACTCCATCCCGGAATGGCAGGAAGTGGCCATCCGCCACGACGTTGGTATTCGGCGACGCGTAGACGTCCGTTCCAACGACCTCGATGTTCATGTTCGCGTAAAGCGCGTCCGCGCCGGCACCGATGGCGCCGCCGCCGATGACAAGAACGACAGGACGGGTTGCATGTTGAGTCATCAGCTCAATCATCTCGCGCGACTTTGTCGGTGTCACCGGATTGGCGCCCGTCAACAGGCGGCGAATGCGAACCTGGATTCCGCGGCCGGTATCGTCACGGTTGAAGACCGACCCGCGGTGATCGTGATACGCCGCGCGATCGAAGATGCTGCGCTCGAAATCGATCAGCACCGGTTGATTGGACGCGCGCGGAAAGCCCTCTTTTGAAAAGACGCAGTGTGTTCCCGCACAGCGAATTGGAGATTGTTCCAGGTGCAGCTCCGACCGACACCTCGGACAACAAAGCAGAGCGTTTATATCAACCAAATCGGCCTCTATATATCCGAACAAATGTGCTCAGCGATCCAGGTTCTGCCTGGCGACAACCCCGCAAAATGATGCAGACCGCGTGGAAAGCTCGTTAAAGTTGGACTTTGCTCCGCGCACAACGCGATCAGGATCAGCCATGCGCGGCACTGAATGATGTAAAATAAACATGCCGTGAGGGCCGAACTTAGGCGACAAGGTGTAACCGGCGAGAGAATTGCTTGTCCTTCGTTCCCCAGATGAGCAGCTCAATTGAATTTGATAAGGAAAAACGCAGGGTCTTTCGCACTTAACCGAAGATGCTCGGGTTGTGTCACGCTGCTCTTTCTCGAATAGAAGACACAGCGTCGCCTGCGCAGAAAAAAATGGCCCGGCAGAACCGGGCCACTTTGTTGTCGTGTTGTTGTCGCCGTGTGACCTCAGGCTGCGAGCGCCTTGGCGACGGGAAGTCCCTCCTGCTGGCGCGCCTTCGCCAGGCTGTTGATCCACAGCGCCGACAGTGCGCTGACAATTCCAGCGAACGCACAGTATGCCGCGATCGCCCATCCCGCATTGCCTGCGTAACGCTGCACTAGGTACGTAGCGATGATCGGCGTCAGTCCGCTCGCGAAGATTCCCGAGAACTGATAGACGAACGAAATGCCCGTGTAGCGGACTTGCGGTCCGAACAGATCGCAGAACAACGCGGCTTCCGGCCCATAGACCGAGGCGTAGAAGATCGAGAACGGAATGATCAACGCCGCCCACACCAGCAGCGGCTGACCGGGAAAGGTCATCCAGATGTAGAACGCCGGAATCGCCGAGAGACCCGTGACCAGCGATCCCCAGAAGTAAGTTCTGGTGCGGCCGATCCGGTCCGACACACCGCCGAAATACGGAATGAACACGCACATCAGCAGCGCCGCGGTACACACACCGAGCAAGGCTTCCGTGCGCGGGATCTTCAGTTGCGACGTCAGATAGGCGATCGAGTAGACGCCGAAGATGTTGAAGAACACGCCGTCGATGTAACGCGCGCCCATGCCGGCGATGATCTCCTTCGGATAATCGCGGATCATCGCGGCGAACGGCACCTTCACTTCCGCGCGGCTCTCCTTCAGCTTCGAGAATTCCGGCGTCTCCATGATGTTCAGCCGGATGTAGAGCCCGATCAGAACCAGCACGAAGCTCAGGACGAACGCAACGCGCCAGCCCCATGCGAGAAACTGCTCGTTGGTGAGCGAATAGGACAGCAGCGCGACGACGCCGGACGCAAGGCACAGCCCGATCGCCAGCCCGATCTGCGGAAGGCTCGCGTAGAAGCCGCGCTTCTCGGGTGCCGCGTATTCATATGTCATCAGAACCGCGCCGCCCCACTCGCCGCCGAGCCCGATGCCTTGCAGAATGCGCAGCACCAGCAGAAGGATCGGCGCCCAGATTCCAATTTGTGCATAGGTCGGCACCAGACCGATCAGGAACGTCGCGACGCCCATGATCATCAGCGTGAGCACCAGCATGCTCTTGCGTCCGATGCGATCGCCGAAATGGCCGAAGATGATGCCGCCCAGCGGCCGTGTGACAAAGCCCACCGCGAACGTGGTGTAAGCCAGCAATGTCGAAATCACCGGATCGCCAGCGGGAAAATAAAGCTGATTGAACACGATGCCGGCAACGACACCGTAGAGGAAGAAGTCATACCACTCCACCGTCGCCCCGATCAGCGAGGCGATAACCACCCGTCTAAGCAATGCATCCTTGACCATTGTTTCTCTCCCCGTTTCATTTTGTTGTCGTTCCGTCTCAAGCCGCCATCGAACTTTCTTTTGAGTCCGTGAGAATCATGTCGGCTGCTTTTTCCGCGATCATCACTGCCGGTGCGTGCGTGTTGCCCGACACCAGCGTCGGCATGATCGAACAATCCACCACGCGCAGTCCGCCGATACCGTGCACGCGAAGCCTTGCGTCGGTCACCGCCATGGAGTCCGAGCCCATCTTGCAGGTGCCGGTGGGATGGAAAATCGTTGCGCCGTTCTCGCGCGCAAAATCGAGGATCTCGTCATCGGACTGCACGCCCGCGCCGGGCTTGTATTCGTCCACGATGTAGTCCTTCAGCGCACCCGTCGACGCAAGCTTGCGAGCGTATTTGATCAACTCCACCGCGCAGATGCGGTCGGTCTCCGCCGCGAGATAATTCGGCCGCATCGACGGCGGCTCCAGCGGATCGGTCGATCTGATTTCGACAGCGCCGCGCGACTCCGGCCGCAACTGGCACACCGAGAACGTGCAGCCCGGCCAGTCGTGCGGCTTGCCGCCTGCCATGTCCGCCGACAACGTGCTGAAGTGAAACTGGATGTCCGGCGTCTGCGATCCGGGCAGAATGCGCGTGAACAGGCCGCACTGGTTGATGCCGATGCCGAGCGGTCCGGTGCCCTTCATCAGCCACTTCAGGCCGATGCGAGCCTGCCCCGCGAGCGAGCGCAGGTCGTCGTTCGTCGTGATCGGCTTCGAGACGCGGAACATCAGCCGGAATTGCAGATGATCCTGCAGATTTTGTCCGACACCCGGGAGATCGTGCACGACGTTGATGCCGTGACGCTGCAACAGCGATGCAGGACCAATGCCTGAGAGTTGCAGCAACTGCGGCGACTGCAATGAACCCGCGGAGAGGATCACCTCACGCGCCGCACGCGCTTCACGCACAACGCCGTTCTGAATGTACTTCACGCCGACCGCACGGCGTCCTTGCATGATCAGCCCGGTCGCCTGCGCGTCGGTCTCGATGCGCAGGTTGGCGCGTCCCTTCGCGGGCTTGAGATAAGCCACCGCCGAACTGATGCGCCAGCCATTGTGGGTGAAGAGCTGGAAGTAGCCGACGCCCTCCTGATCGCCGCCGTTGAAGTCATTGGTGCGGGGAACGCCAAGTTCGCCCGCGCCACGAATGATGGCTTCCATCAATTCGTTCTTCTCGACGATGTCGGATGACCACAGCGGACCGTCGCCGCCATGGGTCTCGCTGGCGCCGCGGCTGTTGTGTTCGGACTTGATGAAATACGGCAGGACGCTGTTCCAGTCCCACCCCGCGTTGCCGAGCTGCGCCCAGTGATCGTAATCCTCGCGCTGGCCGCGAATGAAGATCAGTCCGTTGATGGAGCTTGAACCGCCGAGACCACGGCCACGCGGCCAGTAGATCCTGCGGTCTTTCATGTTGGCCTCGGGGTCGGTGTAGAACCCCCAATTGTAGGCCTTATGGAACATCGTCTTCCCATAACCGATGGGAATGTGGATCCAGAGATAGTTGTCCTTCGGTCCTGCCTCCAGCAGCAAAACCTTGTTGCGCCCGTCAGCGCTGAGGCGATTGGCGAGAACGCATCCCGCCGATCCTGCACCCACGACGATGTAATCGACCTGATCGGCCATTTTCTTCCCAGATATTCCATTTATTGAGACGTTTTGTCCTAAAAAGTTGAACGCTGGTGATGTTTCTGTCAACGTGCATTAATGTTCGCCAACTCACTCATTGGGACGGCCTTGCAATGACGATGCAGACAACCTCTTCGGTCTCGGAGCGCGCGCTGTTGTTGCTCGAGATCATTGCGAAAGCGGAAGAGCCGCCGACGCTCAGCGAATTGATGTCCGCCATTCAGTTGCCGAAGGCGACGACGCATCGCTTCGTCGCACTGCTCGAACAGCTTGGCTTCGTGCAGCGTGCGGTGGATGGACGGCGCTATGAGATCGGGCATCGCATGACGAGCCTCGCGCTCGACGGCATTCGTCATTCCTTTGCGCTCGCACCGCGACGCGCAATTTTGTCCGCGCTCGTCGAAGAGATCGGCGAGACCTGCAACATCACGATGCTCGACGGCGATCGCTTGATCTATCTCGATCGTGTGGAGTCGGACTGGCCGCTGCAATTCCGCTTGAAGATCGGCTCGCATGTGCCGCTGCATTGCACGGCAAGCGGCAAGATCTTTCTCGCCTTCGCGCCATCGTTACGCAGAACGCTGTTTCGCTCGCAACCGCTGCAGCGCTATACGCCGCACACCCTCACCACCGCGGAGCAGATCGAAGGCGCGGTCGCAAAAATCCGCAAGACAGCGGTGGGCACCGACAACGGCGAATTCATGGAAGGCATGGCGGCTGCCGCCGTTCCGATTTACGACGCGCGCAATCGCCTCTGTGCCACCGTCGCCGTTCACGGACCGATCACACGGCTGCCGCTTGAGCGCGCATTGTCGTTCGTGCCTGCGCTGAAGAAAGCCTCGAAAGCGATCGAGAAGACATTGATGGCTTCCCCCTCGTCACATCACGAGGAAAACGCGGTGCAGCTTCCGCATTCTTAACGAGTGACGTGAGGCTGCGGCGATCGAGCGCTCGAAGTCTTCGCCGCCAAAAGTCTTGGCTTTTCCGGATTACCGGTATTTGCTTCTTTGTCGATGCAGAACTTGCTGTGGCATCGCTGAGCTATAGCGGAATCAAATGAGGCCGCCAAAAGCAATGGCGGCCTCATGTGGTGACTTAGCTACCGCCGGCGGCACGCCGCTTGCGGTATTCGAGCGCCGGCAAGCCGCCCCAGCCCCAGTTCTCCAGCTCGACCTCCTCGATGACGACGAAGGTCGCATTCGAGCGGCTTGTGGAGCACGTCGAGCAGGAGCTGGCTGACGCCGGCGATGAGCGCGGCCTTTTCCTCGGGCGTGACGGAGTCGCGGCCGGGACCGGACCCCTCCCGCGTGACCTGGATGGTGACGATCGGCATGGAGGCCTCCTCTTAGTGACCGGCGCTCTGGCCGCCGTCGACATGGAGGATTTCGCCCGTCACGAAGCCGGCGGACTCGAGGTAGAGGATCGCCTCCACGATGTCGCGGATTTCGCCCATGCGCTTGACCGGATGGAGCGCCGGCGAGGAACTCGTGGGTCTCCGGCGCGTGCATCGGGGTCTTGATGATGCCAGGCGAGACGGCGTTCACGCGGATGCCCTTCGCGGCATATTCGATGGCGAGCGCCTTGGTGGCCGAGTTGATGCCGCCCTTGGTGAGATTGGCGAGCACCGTCGGCACGCCGGCGATCGGCTGATCGGTCAGGCTCGTCGTGATGCTGACGATGTGGCCGGAGCCCTGCTTCAGCATCTCGGCCGCGACGCGCTGCGTGATGTGGAAGAAGCCGGCGAGGTTGGTCGCGATCTTCGACGCGAAGTCCTCGGCCGTGTAGTCGGTGAACGGCTTGGCGATGAAGATGCCGGCATTGTTGACCAGCGTGTCGATCCGTCCGAAGCGCGAGATGGCCTCCTTCACGACGCGCTCGGCCGTCGCGGGATCGCCGATGTCGCCGGGGACCGCGACGATGTCCTGGTCGCTGCTCTGCTTGATCGAGCGCGACGTCGCCACGACCCGGTAGTTGCGATCCCGATAGGCCTTGACCAGGCCGGCGCCGATACCCTGCGACGCGCCGGTGATGATGGCGACTTTCTGTTCGTTGCTCATGATTTGCCTCGATGATGTCTTCCGGCGAGCGGAATTGCTGCCGGCGGCCCGTGATGGGCCGGTGCGTCATCGATTTAGGATCTTTCACGAGTCGGCTGAATAACCGCTGTTCGGCAGTCACTCTTCCCTCGAGTCGGAAGAATGACTGCTCGATCAGCCCTTCAGGGCGTCGGCCTCCGCAGAGAGCCGCGCAAACTCCGCGCGCAAGCGCGGGACCGCAAAGTCCACGAATGCGCGGACCTTCGGCACCGACGTTCGGCCTTGCGGCGTGATCAGGTGAACCGGCAGGGCCGAGGGCTCGGCATCGCGCAGCACGATCTTCAGCGAGCCGTCCTGCACGCGTTCGGCCACGTGATAGGTGTAGAGACGCGTCACGCCATGGCCGTCCACGGCCGAGGCGAGCGCGGCCCGAACGCTGTTGACCACGAGCCGCGGCTTGAAGTGGACCGACCGCGCGATCGAGCTGCCCGCTGGCGGCGGAAAGACCCAGGCGTCATGCCCGAAATGCGTGGTGGTGACGATGCGATGCTTGGTCAGATCGGCCGGCTCGACGATGCGGGGATGCTCGGCGAGGTATCGCGGCGACGCGACGATGACCCGCTTTACGTCGCCGCCGACCCGGACGGCGACCATCGAGGAGTCCGGAAGCTCGGCGACGCGCAGGGCGATGTCGATCCCTTCGTCGACAAGATTGGCGTGGCGGTCGAGCAGGACGAGATTCACCGAGACGGCCGGGTAGGCGTCGAGATAGGCGTCGATGATCGGGCGCAGGATTTCCTCGCCGCTGATCGGCGGCGCGGTCACCGTCAGCGTCCCTCGCGGTGCGGCGCGCTCGCCCGCGGCGCACAGGTCGGCCTCTTCGAGATCGATCAGGACGCGCCGGCAGGCCGCAGCATAGCGCTCGCCGGCCTCGCTGAGCTTGATCGAGCGGGTGGTGCGGTGAAGCAGCTCGGCGCCGACGTGATGCTCCAGAAAGGCGATGGCCCGGCTGACGGCGGCCGGCGACCGCCCGAGCCGGCGCCCCGCGCCGGCAAGGCTGCCCTCATCCAGGGCGGCGACGAACACCTTCATCGCTTCGATGCGATCCATGCTCTGGTCCAGACACTAACGGAAATCTGATCGAGCGATATTATTATCGATCACTGCCAGATATGAGACTCGACTGACGTGCTTTATGAGACCTGTCCGCCAACACCGGCAGCGCCATGTTGTCCCGTTCGCCGCCAACAATTCTGCTTCAAGGACTTTGATTAACTCGGCTGCGGGAAGAGCTCGCGCGAGAGGAGCGCCCTGGCCAGCCCATTGTGCTCCGTACCCTCCGTCCGATTGCGCCTTGGCTGCGGCGTTCAGCGCTTTGCCGGCATCGTAGGTGATTGGAACCGAGAGCGCCGGCGTTTGTCACCGCCGACGCCATCTGTGGCGTCGAAGTGCCGGCCATCGGCGCTTGGATAATGGGAAGCCGAATGCCGAGCTTCTTCAGCAGGTTTGCCATGGTTTAGTCCTCACTCAGATAACTTGTCGATTGGCGGCGAATTCCATTGCTGAAATGCTCGCCCCGGCGTTGTCGAGAGCGCGCCGACCAGAGTCCCCAGCCCCGGGAACGCTCGATACCCCACGTCAGCCATGCATCCCGCGCGCTGTTCAATCTCAAAATAAGATTGTAGTTTTATAAAAGATCATATTTTGAGATACAAGAAAAATGAACACGCACACAGTTCCCCCCGACCAGTTGCAGAAGACGACAAGACAGCCGCTGATGATCGCTGTGGCTGGAGCCGCGTCGCTTGCGGTCGCTTTGGGAAATCGGCAGGTTTGCGTTCACGCCCCTGTTGCCGCTTATGCTGCATGAGGGCGCGATCGATTTGCATGCGGGAAGCTGGCTCGCGACGGCTAACTATGTCGGCTATCTGCTCGGTGCGATTGCGGCAGCGATTCAGCCCTGGCTGCTGAATCTCGCCGGGTGGATACCGAAACCGTCGGGCTCAACACTGGTGCGATGGGGACTTCTGGCGACCGCCATTTTGACAGCGTCGATGGCTTTGAACGTCCCGGGCTTTTGGCCAACGTCGCGTTTCCTGGCGGGCGCCGCAAGCGCGTATGTGCTGGTCTTTACGTCGGGATGGTGCCTGACACATCTTGCGCGACATGATCGCACTTCGTTTGGCGGCATCATATTCGCCGGGCCTGGTATCGGAATTATTGTATCGGGGCTTTCTGCCAGCGCCTTTACGTCATTGAATATCAGCCCCGAACGAGGATGGATGCTGTTCGGCATCGGCTCGGCGGTTATCACCGCGTTGGTTTGGAAGATCTTCCAGGGGCCTGACCATGCCCAGACTCTCGCAACCCATCCGTCGACGAGCGCAAAGACATCCGCGACAAATGCCGAAACTGTGGTTTTTGTTTTCGCTTATGGCCTGTCAGGATTCGGCTACATCATTACCGCAACATTCCTGCCGGTTATCGCACGAGAAGCGTTGCCCGGCTCCATCTGGATAGATTTTTTCTGGCCGATCTTTGGGCTTGGCGCTGTCGGCGGCGCGATACTTTCGATATTTGCGCCAGGCAAGATCGATCGGCGCCGTGCCTTGGCATGGTTCTACGCAATGCAAGCGGTTGGAGTCGCGCTCACTCTGGTGCTTCCAAACCTGGCAGGCCTCATCATCGGAAGCCTTTTGGTCGGAATTCCATTCACAGTGATCTCACTCTTCGCGATGAACGAGGCAAGGCGTCTCCGCCCCCATCAAGGCGCAGCGTTAATGGGCGCACTTACCGCAGTTTACGGTATCGGCCAGATTGCCGGGCCGATGGTCGTCACAACACTCCTGGCGCATTCATCCAGCGCTGCGCAGGGATTCGCTTTTTCGCTGATGGCAGCCTCGGCCAGTCTCATGCTCGGTACGGTCATCTACATTGCGATGGAACGCGTCTGGCTGCTGGATAAGGTCAACGTGCGACCGTGACAGCCAGATTCAACGCAATGATCAACGTGCAAAGACAACGTCGCGGAAGGCCTCCAGCGCGGTTGATTGATAGCCTTTGCGATGAACCAGCAAGGTATCGCTTTTGCCAAGAGAAATGGTCTGCAGATTGAACGTCGGCTTTTGCAGGTCCAGCACTGATTTCGGGATGACACCGATACAGGTGCCGGTCGCCACACATGCCAGTATCGCGTGATACGACCCCAGTTCGATCACGTTGAGCGGGGCTTCGAAGACCGAATGATGTTTGGTAAGCCAAGCCTCCGCCATCCGCCGATACGTGCATCCCAACTGCAATGTTGCGATCGACCGGATCTTTGGTTCTGATTTGTTCGAACGCCGGCCTTTGCCGCGAGGCACGATGAGAAGAATTTCTTCGACGAAAATCTTTCGCCCCTCAAGGCTTGGGTCGAGATCGGGATTGATGACGTCATGGAACAATGGTGGCGGCTGAGCGATGAAGGCACAGTCGAGTTCGTACGATTTGACACGGTCAAGCAAGACCTCGGTTGGCCCCATCGATAGAGAAAGCCCTACATCCGGCCAGTTCAGGTGGAACTGCGCGAGTAAGTTTGGCAAGCGACTGGCGGCCGTGCTTTCCATGCTTCCGACGCGGAGCGAACCCACAGGACGGCCGGGGGCGACGGCCTGGCGGCCTTCATCTTCGAGCGCCAGCAACCGGTTCGCAAATGTTAAAAAGATCTCCCCCTCGGAAGTGAGCGTCATGCGCTTGCCTTCGCGCAGAAAGAGCTTCGCTCCGAGGTCGTCTTCCAGCTGCTGAATGCGGGTGGTGACGTTGGATTGAACTCGTTTTAGCCTCTCTGCTGCACGCGTGACGCTGCTTTCAGCGGCGACGGCGCGAAAGATTTCCAGGCTGGCGAAGTCCATAACGGTTCATCTCGATTTTAGATCGACAGGAAGTTATAATTTCTTATCCGAGATTACAAATCTTTGTTTGGTCGCGCGGAGGCAGACCCTTGTAGCATCGCTGATCGCGGCGCCATGCGCGCCCTCCCCGGCGCCATCCATGTGCGGCGGTTCCCGATTCGTAACGAGCGCCATGGCGCTGTGATGATCGAGCCGCTGAGATCTTCGCCGCATGTGTGCGCCGTCACTCAGAGCTTACGCCTCCATGACGAACCTCACGATCCGGTGATCACTCGATCAATGGCACACCCCTTGCTTAGGACATGAGTGTCATTCGCGCACATCGTCGCGCGGGCCGCTTCGGCCAATACATTTCAATCTGGAGAGTTCTCTTATGTATCAAAGGTTCGGTCTGAGCCTCCGCGCATTATTGGTTGCTGCATCTTTCGCGGTCATTTCGCCTGCAACGCAGGCAGCGGAACCGCAGCGCGGCGGCACCATGGTGATGATCGTGCAGCCCGAGCCTGCAACGCTTGCGTCCTATCTCTCCGTCGCGGGCAACATCTGTCCGGTGTCGTGTCAGGTTTATGAAGGACTTGTGGGATATGACTGGGATCTAAAGCCCACGCCCAAGCTTGCGACGTCGTGGGAGATTTCGCCGGACGGAATGACTATCACGTTTCATCTGCGCGAGGGCGTGACCTTCCATAACGGCGCGAAATTCACCAGCGCCGACGTGCAGTACACCTTCATGCAGGTGCTGAAGAAAGTGCATCCGCGCGCGCCTGTGGTGCTGGGCGAACTCGCTTCCGTCGACACGCCGGACGAACTGACCGCCGTGTTTCACCTCAACCACCCCGCGCCTTACCTCATGAAGGCTCTGTCGGGTTACGACGCACCAATTCTGTCCAAATCCGTGTTCGAGAACACCGATGCTGCGGCCAATCCGTCGGCCAACAAGCCGATCGGCACCGGCCCGTTCAAGTTTGGTGCATGGGAGCGCGGTCAGTACGTCCGCCTCGATCGCAATCCGAACTACTGGCAGAAGGGCCTGCCCTATCTCGACCGCATCGTCGCGCGCTTCATTCCCGATGCATCGACCCGCTCCGCCGCGCTTGAAGCCGGCGAAGCGCAGTTTGCTGGCTACAGCGCCGTAAACTATGCCGACATCAAGCGGCTGCAGGCGAATCCGGCGCTCGACATCACCACCAAGGGTTATGAAATGGCGTCGGGCATCAGCGAGATCGAAATGAACGCGCACCGTCCGCCGTTCGACAAGCGCGAGGTGCGGCAGGCAATTGCCTATGCCATTGACCGGAATTTCATCATCGACAACGTGCAGTATGGCTTCGGCAAACCTGCAACCGGCCCCCTCAGTTCAAACTTCAAGGGTCTTTATACCGACGACGTCATGAAGTTCGACGTGCCGGACCGCATCGCTATCGCCAACAAACTGCTCGATGACGCTGGCCTGCCGCGCAAGGACAACGGCATGCGCTTCTCGGCGACGCTCGAAGTCAATCCGTTCGGCCAGCAGTGGTTGCGCCAGGCTGAATACCTCAAGCAGGCGCTCGCTGCGGTCGGCGTCGATCTCTCGCTGCGCAGCGAAGATGTCGGCGCATGGCTGCGTCGCGTCTACACCAATTACGACTACGACATGAGCGAGCCGTTCTTCCTCGGGCTGTCCGATCCGGTGATCGGCGTGCAGCGCCAGTATGTCACCGGCCAGATCCGCAAGGGCGTCGATTTCGTCAACAACACCTTCTACAGCAACAAGGACGTGGACGACCTGTTCGCCGCCGGCGCGCAGGAGATCGATCCCGCCAAGCGCGCGGAGATCTATCACAAGATCCAGAAGATCCTGGTGACCGACTCGCCCGTGATCTGGTTGACGGAAGTGCAATACGTCACCGTCTTCAACCGCAAGCTTCACGACGCGACCACCAACCCGCTTGGCACCTACTCGGCGTTCGAGCGGGCGTGGATCGAGCACTGACGGGAATATTTGATGCGACGCTTGATGTACGTTGGCGGACGGCTGGCGCTGGCGGTGCCCGTGCTGTTCTGCATCGCTGTCCTCAACTTCTTCCTGATCCATCTGGCGCCGGGTGACCCGGCGTCGGTGATGGCGGGCGAAGGCGGCGGTGCAACTCCCGAATACATGATAATGCTGCGTCATAAATTCGGGCTGGATCAGTCGCTGCCCGTACAGCTCTGGCACTATGTCGCCAACGTCGCGACGTTCGATCTCGGCTACTCGTTCCGCAATGACGAGCCGGTGCTCTCCCTGATCCTGGACCGGCTCGGCCCGACGCTGCTGCTGATGGGCGTTGCTTTCGTCCTCTCCGTCAGCATCGGCACCCTGCTCGGCCTGCTCGCAGGCACCGGGCGTAACACCTGGCGCGACGGCGCGAGCTCCGTGCTTGCGCTGCTGGCGTCTGCAACGCCCTCGTTCTGGCTCGGGCTGATGCTGATCGTGCTGCTGTCCATCAAGCTCGGATGGCTACCCACCAGCGGCTTCGAGACCATCGGCAGTTTCTACGAAGGCCGCGAGTACGTGATGGATGTCGGCCGGCATCTCATCATGCCCGCGCTGTCGCTGGCGCTGTTCTATCTCGCGCTCTACACGCGGGTGATGCGCGCCTCGGTGATCGAGCAAGCCAATATGGACTACGTCACCACCGCTCGCGCGAAAGGACAAACCGAGCGCGGCATCCTGTTTGGCCATATCCTGCGCAACGCGCTGTTGCCGGTGATCACCATGGCGGGCGTGCAGGCAGGCAACCTGATCGGCGGTTCGGTGGTGGTCGAGTCGGTGTTCGGCTGGCCCGGCATCGGCACCCTCGCCTTCTCCGCGCTGCAAGGCCGCGACCTCAACCTGCTGCTCGGCATCTTCCTCGTCTCGGCGTGCGTGGTCGTCATCATCAATCTTGTGGTGGATCTCGCCTACGTCGCGCTCGATCCGCGCATGGACGTCTGACAATGCAAGCCGCACTCAAACGATTTGCCCGCAACCGCATGGCGTTGCTCGGCGCCATGATCCTGTTGCTCGTGCTGGTAATGGCTGCGGCCGCACCCTTGTTGTATCCGGCGGGTGCGTTCGCGCTCGCGGGGCAGCCGCTGCAGCCGCCCGGCGACAAATTCCTGCTCGGCACCGATACGCTGGGCCGCGATGTCGCTGCGGGCATCATGTACGGCGCGCGCACATCGCTGATCATCGGCATTTCCGCGACGCTGATTGCGGTGCTGCTCGGCGTGCTGTTCGGCGCAATCGCCGGTTACTATCGCGGCCGCCTCGATGTCGGGCTGATGCGGGTCACCGAACTGTTCCAGACCATCCCGTCTTTCATTCTCGCGATCCTGCTGGTTGCGATCCTCTCGCCGTCGCTTCGCAGCGAGATCCTCGCTATTGCCATCGTGTCGTGGCCGGGCATCGCGCGGCTGGCGCGCGGTGAATTTGCTTCCCTCGGTGGGCGGGAATTCGTGCTGGCGTGCGCCGGGCTCGGCGCCGGTGACGGACGCATCGTTTTTCGGCATCTGCTGCCGAACTGCGCGTCCCCGCTGATCGCCGTCGGCTCGCTGCTGGTGGCGAGCGTCATCCTGTTCGAATCCGGCCTGTCGTTCCTCGGCCTTGGCGATCCCAACCTGATGAGCTGGGGGCTGATGATCAGCGCGGGGCGCGAGGTGCTGCGCTCGGCGTGGTGGATTTGCACGTTTCCCGGTCTCGCCATTCTCGCCACCGTGCTCGCCATCAACCTGGTCGGCGACGGCTTGAACGAAGCACTCAATCCAAGGCTGCGCGAGCGATGAACGATGGATCTTTCTTTCCCCCGCCCGTCCTGTCGATTGAAGGCCTGAGCATCTCGTTGCCGGGCGGCGCCGATCGCGCCCATGCGGTCGAGAACTTCAACCTGACCCTGCGCCCGGGCGAGATCACTTGTCTCGTGGGCGAGTCCGGCTCCGGCAAATCGATGGTCGCACGCGCGATCATGGGGCTGCTGCCGCCCCGTGTGAACATCACGACAGGCGCGCTTCGCTTCGGACCGACGGATCTCGCGCAGGCCAGCGAAGCCGAGATGCGCAAGATCCGCGCGGCCCAAATCGGCATGGTGTTCCAGGAGCCGATGACCGCGCTCAATCCGCTGCATCGTGTCGGACGTCAGGTCGACGAAGTGCTGCGCCTACATACCAAGCTGTCGCGCCGCGAGCGGCGGGAGCGCGTGGTGCAGTTGCTTGCCGACGTGAACCTGCCAGATCCCGAACGGTTGTACCGTGCGTATCCGCATCAGTTGTCCGGCGGCCAGCGGCAGCGCGTGGTGATCGCCATGGCCATTGCCTTGCAGCCGAAGCTGTTGATCGCCGACGAGCCGACCACCGCGCTCGACGTCACCACGCAGGCTCAGATCCTCAAGCAATTGCGCGACCTGCAGCGCGAGCGCGACACCTCCGTGCTGTTCATCACCCATGACTTCGGCGTGGTGGCGGAAATCGCCGACCGCGTGGCCGTGCTGCAACGTGGTCAGTTGGTGGAAGAAGGCCGTCGTGACGACGTATTGCGCAATCCGTCCCACGACTACACCCGCTCGCTCCTCGCCGCGGTGCCACGGCTGCGAGTGCCGTCGCGGCCCGCGAACACCCCGGGAATTCAGATCCTCGAAGCGTGCAACCTGAAGAAGACTTATGCGCGCCGCGGCTTTCGTGGCCGCGCCACCATGGCGCTCGATGATGTGAGTGTGCTGCTGCGGAAAGGCGAGACATTGGGGCTGGTCGGCGAGTCCGGTTCGGGTAAATCGACGTTGGCGCGGGCGCTGACATGTTTGGCGCCCGTCGATTCCGGCGATGTGCTGCTGGACGGCGAGCAGCTGGCGTATCTCAGCCGGCGGCAATTGCGGCCCTATCGCAAGCGCGTGCAGATGGTGTTTCAGGACCCCTATGCCTCGCTCGATCCGCGGCAAAGCGTCGGCGACATCATCGCAGAGGGACCCATGATCCATGGTGTCAGCCGCGCGGCTGCAAAAGCGCGCGTCGCCGAACTGCTGGAACTGGTAGGCCTCAGTGCGGCGGCGGCCGCGCGCTATCCGCATGAATTCTCCGGCGGTCAGCGGCAGCGGATCGGAATTGCCCGCGCGCTGGCGCTGGAGCCGGAAGTGCTGGTGGCGGACGAACCGGTGTCGGCGCTCGACGTCTCGGTGCAGGCACAGGTGTTGAAACTGCTGGCGGACATTAAACAAAAATTTGATCTCAGCATGCTGTTCGTCACCCACGATTTGCGTGTGGCGCTGCAGGTTTGCGATCGCATTGCCGTGATGCGTGCGGGGCGCATCGTCGAGATCGGAGACGCCGCTGCCATCCATGCGTCGCCATCGCATCCCTATACGCGCGAACTGTTTGCTGCTGTACCCGGTGCGATGTGGGAGCAGTCTCACGCAGCCGAACCGGTGACGTAGCCGCGGCGATAGCTTGTTATCGTATTGCGCTGTACAAGGCGCGAAGAATGTCATCGGAAAGGTGTGAGTGATGGATTGGCCTCAAAACAGTGGCGAGTTTCGACTTGGCGATTTTCAGGTGCAGTCGGGCGAGGTCATTCGCGATGCACGGATCATGTGGAAGACCTACGGCACGCTGGCACCGGGACGGGACAACGTTGTGCTCTATCCGTGCAGCTACGGCGCCAAGCACGACGATATGGAGTGGCTGGTCAAGCCGGACGGTATTCTCGATCCGACCCGATGGTTCGTGATCATTCCGAATATGTTCTCCAACGGACACTCATCCGGCGCAGCAGAGACGCCTGATTACCCGACGCTGGTCACGCCGTGGGACAATGTGCAAGCGCAGCGGCGCCTGCTGACCGAGCAGTTCGGGATCGAGCGGCTCCACGCAGTCTACGGCTTCTCCATGGGCGGACAGCAAGCCTATCACTGGGCCGCGATGTTTCCCGATGACGTTGCGCGCATCATGGTGGTGTGCAGCAGCGCGCGCACGGCCGTACACAACAAGGTCTTCCTCTCGGGATTGCTGCGCACCTTTGAGGCCGCGCCCGAACATCTCGGCCATGGCCGCTTCTCGAAGGAGCCAAGCCTGACGCTGCGCGCCATCGGCCACATCTATGCGGGCTGGGCGCTGAGCCAGGACTTCTATCGGGAGAAACTGCATCTCACGGCGCTGGGTGCGCCGGATCTCGACACATATCTCAAGAATGACTGGGAGGCGTCGTTCGCGCGCCGCCGTGCAGCGAATTGCTATGCCCAGCTCGTGACGTGGTACAATGGCGACATCAGCGCCAATCCGCTCTACGAGGGCGACTACGAGCGCGCGCTCAAGGCGATCAAGGCGCGCGTTCTGCTGTTGCCGGGCGAGACCGATCTCTATTTCCGGATTGCCGACAACGCGCTGGAAATGGAGCACCTCACCTCCGCCGAGTTGCTGCCGATCCCGAGCATCTGGGGCCATCGCGCGGGCAATCCTGCGGTGATCCCTGCTGATGCTGCGTTCCTGAAGTCGGCTGTCCGGCGCTGGCTCGAATAATATCCGGACGATCCAAAAAGACGCATATCAATTCACGCAAGATAGGGGTGGATCGATCGCTTCGAAGTGTGTAGACGGACGCTCCTCTCGGGAGCAACTAAATGTCAGCCTGCGGACTTGATTTCGGCACGTCGAATACGACGCTCGGTATTGTTGTGGACGATGTGCCGGTACTCACAGAGCTAGAGTCCGGCCATGCCACCGTTCCAAGCGCCATCTTTTATGAGCCGGACCGTGCGGCCCTGATCGGCCGCAAGGCCATTGAGGCCTATGTCGAAGGTGCGCCGGGCCGCCTGATGCGGAGCCTGAAATCAGTCCTCGGCACGGCGCTCATCGAGGAGACCACGCGAATCGGCCGTGAGCGGGCGAGCTTTCGGGACGTGATCGCGTATTATCTCAGCGTGGTGAAGCAACGGGCCGAGCAAGCCATCGGCCATGAGCTGACGCATGTCGTCCATGGCCGGCCGGTGCATTTTGTTGACAACGCGCCGGACGCAGACCGCAAGGCCGAGCAAACACTGCGCGACATCGCGCAGCAGATCGGCTTCGAGGACGTCACGTTCCAGTTTGAGCCGATTGCCGCAGCATTGGACTACGAGCGCCAGATTTCCGAAGAGAGAATCGCGCTGATCGCGGACATCGGCGGCGGCACATCGGATTTCTCGATTGTGCGTCTCAGTCCGGAGCGTCACCGCAAGGCTGATCGGAAGTCCGACATTCTCGCCAATGACGGCGTGCGGATCGGCGGCACGGACTTCGACCGTCAGCTCAGCCTCGGCGTTGTCATGCCGCTGTTCGGCCATGGCAGCCAGATGAAGCGCGCCGGACTGAATGCGCCCTCAAGCTATTTCCACGACCTCGCAACATGGTCGCGGATCAACAGCATGTATGACCAGAAGGTCATCACCCAGGTCCGTCAGGTTCGCTATGAGGCCGCAGAGCCGGAATTGTTCGATCGCCTCCTTCGTGTGCTTGACGAACAGCGTGGCCATACGCTGGCGATCGAAGTTGAAGGTGCGAAGATTGCCTTGTCCGATCAACGGCAAACCGAAATTCCGCTCGAATGGGTCAAGCCGGGTTTGAATGCCGAGGTTTCGCGCGCCGATCTTGTCAGTCACACAAAACAACTGGCAGAACGCATCGCGGCGCGGATAAAAATATGTCTCGACCAGGCGCAGCTCACAGCCAACGATATCGAAGCGGTGTTCCTGACGGGTGGTTCGGTGCAACTCGCACATGTGCGAAATGCCATCATGAAATCGGTCCCCGCCGCCCAGATCATTGAAGGCGATACATTTGGGGCTGTCGGCAAGGGCCTGACGATCGAAGCCGCACAGCGGTATGGCTGATTCCGACCCATATTCGGCTAAGCGAAGCGTGCGGTTCGGAGTCCGTCTGCCGACCGACAAGAAACCGTCATTTTATCGTCGCGCGATATAATCGGCGCAAAGCGGGCGTTCGCGGATGCTCGCGCGAGTTGTCTGCGACTTGCGTCGTAAAAGTGATAAGCTAATCGGTACAAAGAAACGGCATCTCGCCCGGGAGTATCTTATGCCAATCACTGATCGCAGGACCTTGCTTCAGACCGCCGCCACTCTTCCACTCGTGACCGCCACGGCGAACATGGCCTTCGCGCAGGCACCGGACGCGGCGCCCAGCACGTCCGCGAAACCCGCACCGGCCAAGGACGTCACACGCACGCTGGCGCATTACATCGTCACGGCGAAATACGACGACCTTCCGGCCAATGTGCGCAAGGAAGGTGTGCGGACGCTGTTGAATTGGGTCGGCGTTGCGATCGGCGGATCGCATCATCAGACGGTTGATATTGCGGTCGCCGCGCTCGCGCCGTTTTCCGGCCCGGCGCAGGCCTCGCTGTTCGGCCGCCGCGAGCGCTTCGACATCATGAACGCGGCCTTCATCAACGGCGTATCCAGTCACATCTTCGATTACGACGACACGCATCTGAAGACGATCATCCATCCGGCCGGCCCGGTGGCGTCTGCGATCCTCGCCTATTCCGAAATGAATCCGGTGTCCGGCAAGGACTTCCTCAACGCGCTGGTGCTCGGCGTGGAAACCGAATGCCGGATCGGCAATGCGGTTTATCCGAACCATTACGACGTCGGCTGGCACATCACCGGCACGGCCGGCGTGTTCGGCTCGGCCGCCGCGGTCGGCAAGCTGATGGGGCTCAACGAGCAGCAGATGGTCTGGGCGCTGGGTCTCGCGGCATCGCAGCCGGTGGGCTTGCGCGAATCCTTCGGCTCGATGAACAAGAGCTTCAATCCCGGCCGTGCCGCCAGCAACGGCATTTTCGCCGCGATGCTGGCCTCGAAGAACTACACCAGCTCCGACGGCATGATCGAGGCCAAGCGCGGCTGGGCCAACACCATCAGCACCAAGCAGGACTACAACGAGATCATCGGACGACCTCGGCAAACGTTATGAGGCTGCGCTCAACACCTACAAGCCGTTCGCCTGCGGCATCGTCATGCATCCGGCGATCGATGCCGCCGATCCAGCTTCGCAACGAGAACAAGCTCACCGCCGATCAGATCGAGCGCGTCGATCTCAAGGTGCATCCGCTGGTGCTCGAACTCACCGGCAAGAAGACGCCGCAGGACGGGCTCGAAAGCAAGTTCAGCATCTATCACGCCGTCGCGGTCGGCATCGTCGAAGGCGCGGGCGGCGAAAAGCAGTTCAGCGACCGCACGGCGAAGGACCCGACGATCGTCGCGCTGCGCTCCAAGGTCATGCCGGTGGTGACGCCCGACATCGATGCGGCGCAGGTCGACATGACGATCGTGCTGAAGGACGGACGTCAGTTGCATCGTCATATCGAACACGCCATCGGCAGCGTCGAGGTGCCGATGACCGACAAGCAGCTCGAAACGAAGTTCAGCGATCTGGCGGACGGCATCATCCCCGCCGCCAAAATCCGCCAGGTGATGGACTTCGTGCTGGAATATCGAAAATTTACCAAGCGCTGCTGACATCGCGAAAATGTCCGTCTCAACGTGAGAGCAGTTGGTCGTATCCGGCGCGCCGTGAGTCCATCGCGGCGCGCTTGTGAGGGCCGGTCCAGCACTACCTCTTGATACCAAGGTACCCTTCTTGATGACGGGGGTGAAGCGCACATCCACGCGCTTGCCAGCCCTCTCACAACGACGTCCGGCTCCCGGTTTGAATCCGGTAACCTTATGCGCGGCGGCTCCTGAAATCGCGGCATCCCACCCGCCCTTCCCGGCTGACCTCCCTGGTGCGGCCGGCCTCTCACAACCAAGCGGCGTTCGCAAGAAAGCCCCCGATTAATAAGCCAGAAACGCAAATGACGTTAGAACGATGGCCGACTTGGCTTGGGTCATCCGTTACCCGCCATCAGGAGCGCATGGTTTGGCGAGCGCAATTGCAAATGCCAGCGGCAATTGCAATTTCGATCGTATAAAACGTTGCGAGCTTACACAGAGGGAAAGACCACATGGCGGGAGCCGATCTGGACGTCATCATCCGGCGCATTGCCAAAGCGCAGAATAAAAGCCTTGTCGCGGCAACCAAAGCGGGGCGTGCCCACTACCTGAAGCTCGCCATGAAGGCGAAGGATAAGGACACCAAAGCGCGATACAAGCAGCTTGCGAATGACGCGATGCTGCATGGGTCTGCCGCAGCCAAACGCTTGCAGGTTTCCGCCGACAATGCAGCAGACAGCTATGCGCGATCCATGCGAAAGGCCGTCGATGACGCCGCCGCGAAGCCTGCGGCCGCGCCCGCCAAACAGGCAAAATCAGCCAAACCTGCGAAGCCCGAGAAGCCGGCCAAGGCCGTCAAGCCGGTCAAAAAACGCAAGGCCAAGGCATAACCCGCACACAAAGCCACCACGCCGGCAAGGGCGTGGTGCGCTACGCGTGATGATAAGAGCGACGTCCGCTCGGACTTATACAAGTCGCGCCTTGAGCCGCGGTATCATCCAATTGAGGAATGCGCGAAGCTTGAGCGGCATCGGCTTTCGTTCCGCGTAGACGATATTTATCGGCAATGCGTCTTGTTCAAATTCTCCAAGCACAATTTGCAAAGCGCCGGAGCGCGTCGCGCCTTGCATCTTGTACGACATGACGCGCGCAATTCCGGCACCCCTGATAGCCGCTTCGACCGCTGCCTCCGAGGTGTTGACCGTCAGCTTCGATCGGATCGGCACACTGAACTCATTGCCGTCTTTGACAAACCGCCAGGAACTTGGCGCGGCGAAGTCATCAATTGTGATGCAGTCGTGATTGCACAGATCAGCGGGCTCTTCAGGGCGTCCTTGCGATGCCAGATACGCGGGGCTTGCGCACGCCACGATCCGAACCGAGCCGATGCGGGTCGCGATCATCGTCGCCATTCGGCCACACCCCGAACGGCGCACCGACGTTCGGTCACCGTGACCTTCTCGGAGATCGGCGCGGGCGGCGTGCTACACACAGCCAACAAGATGCCGCCTGTGGCACAGTGGAGGAGCGCGACATGAATCATAAAGTTATCGACGCCGGAGTTGCACGCCAGATCGGGGCTTACAGCGACGCCATCGAGGTGCAGTCCGGACTGCGCTGGCTTTACACGTCCGGCACGCCGGGTCTCACGGAAAGCGGAGACCTCCCGCCCGACATCGCCGGACAGGCCGAGATTGCCTGGCAGCACATCATTCGCATGCTGGAAAAGTCGAATATGGGCATCACCGATATCGTAAAGGCGACGCACTATCTCATCCGCGCGGAAGACATTCCCGCTTATGCCAAGGTGCGCTCACGCTTTCTCGGCGATCACCGCCCCGCCTCAATGCTTTCCGTCATTCCGCAACTGGTGCGCCCGGAGTTTCTTGTCGAAATCGACGTGATCGCAGCGAAAGCCTGACGCCAAGTTCGGTTGATGCTCCGATCTGCATCAGTCGTCGCCAGCGATCATTGTCACGCCTGAGACGGTTGCTGCAGGAGCGCAGCAACCGATCTTTCCCAGAGGCGCGGGCTCTTGTCGTTCTACGAGAGACGCCGACAATGCTCTCTCAGGAACGTGTCGCTGAGACGCATTGTCGGATCTACAACGCCTGAGGCGCGAACGGTCAATATTTCTCGTTGCTGGCTCTCGGCCTGTTGGTTGCCTGGCTCGCACCGGTCGGTCCGCCGCCCGCGTCCGGATTCCCAGGGATGCCGGCCCTCAGCAGCCTGATCCGCACCCACTCGTCAGCGTAATAATAATCATACACGCTGCCCGAATTGTAGCAGCCTCCATTGGATCGACACGGCGCGTAGTCCTGATAGGCACACGGCGCCGGCCCCCATCCCTGTCGAAGACAGGATGAATAGTCACGCGCCATGACTGGAGATAATGATGCGGTCAAAACGGCCGCAAATGCTGAGATTGCTAAAAACGTTTTGGGCATATGTTTTCCCTTCTTCAGAGGAGAAACAAAACGAGCTTTATCCGCTCCTGCCCAATCCAGCTTTAGCACATCGCGGCACATCGATCTCTTACGAAATACCGACGAAAAACGTCAGCCTTGCAGACGTTTCCGCCGACTACTCTGCGCATGGTGGGAGATCGCTGGTTATGTCATCGAACGCACGCTCTGCGATCGCAGTGCGTGGTCTTTATTTGACGGCAATTCATTTCAAATCGGCTTGCAAGCACGCTTCGTCTTCGCTGTGCCGAGCACGCGCGCGTCGTCAGAACTGACGATCGTCTCACATTACCCTGGCCTTCCGGCACCGAGATGAAGTGAAGGCGTCAACGTAACAGGATAATTCACCAATCAGCGGCCGCCGGCTATTTCGTTGCTGGCTTTCGGGCCATTCGTTGCCTGATTGGCGCCATAAGGGCCACCGCCTGCATAAAGATTCCCGGGAATGCCGTTCGCCGGGGATCCGTACTGATATCCATATTGATATGACGGGGCCGGTTGATATTGATATGGCGCTGGCCTGACATAATAGCCGGATCGATACGGTGCCGGCCTACCGTAATAGCCGGGTTGAACTGGTGCCGGTCTGCCGTAATAGCCGTAGGCCATGCGCGGATTGGGATAACAATAGGCAACACGTCCCGACGCCGACGCCTGACATTGAGCATAGTTTTGATAGTAACAGGTCCCCGGCCCCGCTTCTCCACCCTCCCGCAGGCAGAACGGATAATCACGTGCCATCGCCGGGGACGACAACACAGCCAAAGACGCCGCGAGCGCCGAAATTGCCAAGGATGTTTTGAGCATGTGTTTTCCTTTCATCCGAAGAGAAAACAAAACAAGGCCGTCGTTCCTGACAGCAGTCCCCGCCCGCGCTTTTAGGTGCGACACCGTACAGGCAAAGCTCAGGACACAATTGGTAGGACACAATTGGCAGGACAGTTCGTGTAGACGCACATGGACGCACCCCACCCGACAGCAAATGTGCAGTCCCTGCCGTTGCGCAACGATGCGCGGAGCAATTCGCGCATCACGAAACGGTGTACGGGCCCGGCCCTCAGCTGATGGTCGCGCCGCCGTCGATCACCATCGACTGGCCGGTCATGAAGTTGCCGGCGGCAGAGCCCAGGAACACCGCAGCGCCCGCGATCTCATCCGGAATGCCGATGCGCAGCAGCGGCGAGCGGGCGGTCGAGACCTTCAGCGTGTCGGGATTGTCCCACAGCGCCTTGGCGAAGTCGGTCTTGATCAGGCCCGGCGCGATGCAGTTCACGCGCACATTGTGCTTGCCGTATTCGCAGGCGAGGTTGCGTGCGAGCTGCATGTCGGCCGCCTTCGACACGCAGTAAGCGCCGATAGTGGTCGAGCCCTTCAGGCCGCCGATGGATGACACGATGATGATCGAGCCGTCCTTCCGCTCGATCATCTGCGGCACCACCATGCTGACAAGCCAGTTGTTGGCGATGATGTTGTTGCTCAGGATCTTGCTGAACTGGTCGTCCGAAATATCGGCCATCGGGCCGTAATACGGATTCGACGCCGCGTTGCAGACCAGCACGTCGATCTTGCCGAAGGCGCGGTTGCTCTCATCGACAAGGTTCTGGAGATTTTCCTTGCTGGAGATGTTGGCGGCAATCGCAATGGTCTTGCCCTTGCCGTACTGCTCGTTGATCTCTTTCGACACCTGATCGCACACATCCTGTTTGCGCGACGAGATCACGACCTTCGCGCCATGCTCCACCATGCGCTCGGCGATGGCGCGGCCGATGCCACGGGTCGAGCCGGTCACCACGGCAACTTTGCCGGTCAGATCGAACAAGGTCATGCGTTTCTCTCCCTGGAATGTCATTCGGCATTGCGCCGATAGTTTTGATTATCCGAGCTTGTTCGCAACTTCCGGCCCGGCAGGCTGATGCATGGCATCGTGCGCGGGGCTTGCTATCCATGGCTGCTGGTTGATCATCGGCACGCGCCAGCCGCTGTGGCCGTCGCTCGCAAGATGATCCAGCCGCGTCACCGAACAATTGTCGATGGTGAAGGCAAAGCCCGCACCGGCATCCAACCCAAGTGCGAACGCGATCGCAGCCTTAATCGGGCCGCCATGGGCCACGCAGACGACATCCTTGCCCGCGTGTTCGGTGTTGATGCGCTTGATCGCGGCAACCGTGCGATCCGAGAGATCGTTGAAGCTCTCGCCACCCGGCGCACGTTCATGCGCGGGCGCAAACCAGTAACTGGCAATCGATGCGGGGCGCGCGGCGAAGAACGCGGCGCGGTTCATGCCCTGCCATTCGCCGAGATCCTGTTCGGCGAAGGCTTTGTCCTTGATCATCTCCGCGGGCGCGCTCAAGCCCGCAGCCCAGATGGCTTCGGCTGTCTGGTGCGTGCGCTTGAGATTGCTCGCGTACCACACTGCATTCTTCGGCAGGAATTTCGCAACGCCTGAGAACACCGCCTTGTCGCTGCAATCGCAGCCGAGGTCGGCCTGCCCATAGATGTTGCCGCCGTCCTCACGCACCGGCGCATGACGCACCCACCACCAACGCGTCGCCGTGACACCGGCAGGGACTGCGTGTTGCGCGACGAATGGTTTTCCAGTGGGGTTCGACATGGGCGATCAGATCGGTTTGCCGGCGTAAGGCATCGAGGCGGTCAAGCCGCCATCGACCGGAAACGCCTGCCCGTTGACGTAAGACGCCTCATCGCTGGCGAGGAACAGCGCCATCGCCGCGATCTCGTGCGGCTGGCCCGCGCGCTTCAGCGGATTGAGCTGGCCGATCTTGTCTTCGGTACCGCGCTCTTTCGCGCCGTCGAAAATCCGTTTGGTCATGCCGGTCTCGATCAGTCCGGGGCAAACCGCATTGATGCGGACGCCGGTGCCCGACAGAGAATAAGCCGTGGTCTGTACCAGGCTGATGACGCCCGCCTTGCTCGCCGCATAAGGATGGCCGCTCGCGCCGGACTTGAGACCCGCGACTGAAGCTGTGCAGACAATTGCGCCGTGCCTCTGCTGCACCAGATGCGGCATCGAATGCTTCACCGCGAGGAAGGCACCGATCAGGTTGACGCGGAGGATTTCCTGCCAATGCTCGGGCGTCTGCTCCGACAGCGGCACCAGCCCGCCGCTGATGCCGGCATTGGCCCAGATCACATCGAGCTTGCCGTAAGTCGAGATCGCTTTCGCGATATAGGCCTGCACGTCGGCTTCAGATCCCGCATCCGCTATCACGGCTTCGGCAGTGCCGCCGGCCTTGCGCACCTCGTCGACGGTTTCCTTGACGCCGTCGGTCTTGTCCACCGCGATCAGCTTCGCGCCTTCTCTGGTGAACATGAGCGACGCCGCACGGCCGATGCCGCTGCCCGCGCCGGTGATGATGACGGACTTGCCTTCAAGGCGACCCATGACGTTCTCCAGCGTGTTGTGATGAAATGGCACGGCGCGAAACCACGCCATGCCCGATCGCGTTGGCTGCGTCTTAGCTGGCGCCCGCCAGTTGCGCGTACTTCCAGGACGCCTGCGCCAGCGGGATGCGGCGCGAGGCAGATTCCTGCGCCTTTGCATTTGCAGCAGTGCCATCGACAATGCGCTTGGCGATGCCCTGCACGATGCCGGCGAGCCGGAACAGGTTGTAGGCGAAGTACCAGTTGAGGTTCTCGATCGGCGGCACACCGGCCGCCTTGCAATAGATCGCCTCGGCCTCGTCCATGGTTGGAATATTGAGCGCCTTGAAATCAGCACCTTCGAGACCCGGCATCACCCACTGCATCAGCAGATAAGCGAAATCCGCCATCGGATCACCGAGCGTCGACAGCTCCCAATCCAGCACCGCCTTCACCTGAGGCTTGTCGGCATCAAAGATCATGTTGTCGAGCCGATAGTCGCCATGCACGATTGACACGCGCGTCTGCTGCGGCACCGTCTTCGGCAACCACTCGATCAACTTGTCCATCTCGGGGATGACATCGGTTTCCGACGCACGATACTGCTTGGTCCAGCGATCGACCTGTCGCGCGAAATAATTGCCCGGCTTGCCGAAGTCACCGAGACCGATCTTCTCCGGATCATAGCTGTGCAGCTTCGCCAGCGTCTCGATCTTATTGGTGAAGATTTCGCGCCGCTCAGCCGGCGGCTGGTTCGGCAGCGTCGGATTCCAGAACACGCGCCCCTCTTCCATCGACATGATGTAGAAGGCCGAGCCGATCACGCCGTCATCCATGCAGAGCGCATAAGCGCGCGCCACAGGAAAGCCCTGCTTGTGCAAGGCCGCGATCACCTTGAATTCGCGATCCACGGCGTGAGCCGACGGCAGCAATTTGCCGAACGGCTTACGCCGCATCACGTATGACGTCTTCGGGGTGTCGAGGCGATAAGTCGGATTCGACTGACCGCCCTTGAATTGCGAGACCGTCAACGGTCCCGCAAAACCTTCGACGTGTTCGCTCATCCAGCGCGCCAGATTTGCTTCGTCGATGCGATGACGCTCCTCGACCGGCTTGGTGCCGGAGAAATCGTCGTCGTTCCTTACCCCTAGACCCATTCTTTTACCCGTTCAGTCGTTCAGTTATTGGCGGGTGCGTTCGCGTATTTGCGAAGCTCAAGCCGTGCGATGGCACGATTGTGAACTTCGTCCGGCCCGTCCGCAAGACGCAGCGTGCGGATACCTGCGTAGTCCTTGGCGAGACCCGCTTCGTCCGACACACCCGCGCCGCCGTACGCCTGAATCGCCTGATCGATGATCTTCAGCGCCATGTTCGGCGCTGCGACCTTGATCATCGCGATTTCGAGCTGGGCGGACTTGTTGCCGACCTTGTCCATCATGTCGGCGGCCTTGAGGCACAGCAGACGGTTCATCTCGATGTCGGTGCGAGCTTCACCGATGCGCTGTTCCCACACCGAATGCTCGATGATCTTCTTGCCGAACGCGCTGCGCGAGGACAGCCGCTTCACCATCTTCTCGAGCGCCTCTTCGGCCTTGCCGATGGTGCGCATGCAGTGATGGATGCGGCCCGGACCGAGGCGGCCCTGGGCGATTTCGAAGCCGCGGCCTTCGCCGAGCAGGATGTTGCTGACCGGAACGCGGACGTTCTCGAGCAGAACCTGTGCGTGGCCGTGCGGCGCGTCATCGAAGCCGAACACCGGCAGCATCTTCTCGACCGTGATGCCCTTGGTGTCGAGCGGCACCAGCACCTGCGACTGCTGCTGGTGCTTCGCTGCATTGAAATCGGTCTTGCCCATCAGGATCGCGATCTTGCAGCGCGGATCGCCGACGCCCGACGACCACCACTTGCGGCCGTTGATGACGTAGTGATCACCGTCACGCTCGATGCGGGTTTCGATGTTGGTCGCGTCGGACGATGCAACCGCAGGTTCGGTCATCAGGAACGCGGAGCGGATCTCGCCGTCCATCAGCGGACGCAGCCACTGGCGCTTGTGCTCCTTGGAGCCGTAGCGCATCAGCACTTCCATGTTGCCGGTATCCGGCGCGGAGCAGTTGAAGACTTCCGAAGCCCAGGAGATGCGGCCCATCTGCTCGGAGAGCAGCGCGTATTCGAGGTTGGAAAGGCCCGCGCCATGGAATTCGTCGTCTTCGTGCGACGACGGCGGCATGAACATGTTCCAGAGGCCTTCGGCCTTCGCCTTCTTCTTCAGGTCTTCGAGGACCGGGATCACCTTCCAGCGCTCGCCCTTGGCGTCCTGTTCCTTGTAGGTCGGAACGGCGGGGCGCACATGGGTGTTCATGAAGTTGGTCACGCGATCCAGCCACTCGCGCTGGCGATCAGACATCGTAAAATCCATGGGACGGCCTCACCTTTGTTGTTAATTGGAAATCGTCTTGCAACACTGACGGCCGGCTGTCCACATCCCGAAAAGCACGTCAGTGTTGCTGACGTAGTTGGATCTGAGCGACAGCCTTGCCGCACAATTTTCTTGCTGCTAGGTTGATTTCATACATTTGTTTGAATTACAAGGGTACATCCAAACAAATGTTTGATTTGAATTCCGCCACGCGAAACGCCCTCTTACCGATTGGCCCGAATGTCGAGCGATCAGACGAAGAACGCAATCCTCACCGCCGCCGAAACGCTTTGGGCGGAGCGCAGCTTCGGCGAAGTGACGATGCGCGACATCGTGGCAGCCGCTGGTGTCAATCTCGCGGCCGTGAACTATCATTTCGGTTCCAAGGATGAATTGCTCGCCGACCTGTTCATCAGCCGCACGACGGTGCTGAACCGCGAACGGTTTGCGGAACTGAAAGCAGCGGAAGAAGAAGGCGGCGGCTACGCGAGCGTCGAGGCGATCCTGCTTGCGCTGGTCGGCCCACCCCTGCGGTGGTGCCTCAGTCCCGATCGTCAGCGCTCGGCAGCGGCGCGTTTTCTCACGCGCGCTTCAGTCGAAACCGTGCCGCCGATCAAGAAGATCGTCGACCGCGAATTCAGGCATCTTCAGCGTTTCGCCACGGCGCTGCGCAACGCGCTGCCCGGCCGTGAAGAGGTCGATATCTATTGGGGCCTGCACTTCGCGCTGGCGATGATCCGTCAGACCGTTACCGACAACGAACGGCTGCGGAAATTGTCGGGCGGGTTGTGCGACACCAACGACACCGACGACATCATCCGGCGTATCGTGAGTGTCGCGGCGGATGCCCTGATCGGTCACGGCACGGAAACGCAACGCATTCGCGCGGCCGGACATCGCAAGTCCTGACTGAAATTAGGCGCAAACACTGACGGCGCGCGATTTGCCTTAACAGAACTGCACAAACGAAAACGAGGTGCGACGGAGACCCGGCGCACCTCGTGATCACTTTACCGTTCAGCCCGCGCGATCGAGCGCCCGGGCTCAACAGATATCAATACGGGCAGACGGTCCGGCCCCAGCGGCGGCTCCAGTAGCAGCCACGAACCGGAGGAGCGACATAAACGCCAAAGCCACGGCCACGGCCCCAACCACGGCCACCGCCGCGACCCCAACCGCCACCACGACCACGGCCACCACCACCGCGCCCGCCGCCACCACGGCCACCGCCGCGAGCTTCTGCAGACGTTGATGTTGCGGACAACAGGACTGCCGATGTGCCGATGAGGCTGACGCAATAAACCGCAACCAATGCCATCGCGGCGAGCGCGCGTGTCAGGAAGCTGCGAGACTTACCAGTATTCTGAGCCATTCTTTAGGATCTCCCATTTGCGGGACAGCACCTGCTCAGCACTTCCCGCATTCGACCTGTGAACCTGTTGTCCCAATCAGGCGTACTCAAACTCGATACCGCGACGTTATAAAGCGTGCGTACCGAGCCTTCCATCCGGGCGGCACACTATGGTGAACCAATACCTCCGGTCAAGCGACCGAATGAGAGAGACCATCGTTGTCAGAGCCTTTCTTAAGCGGATGTCACACACAAACGTAACATTGCCTTCATATTGCCCTGCACTATGCTGGCCATCCATTCACGCAAGCCGCAACGGTGCTGCCACGCACCGCCTCCCGCATTCATCAACTCCCGATCTGCTAAATCCGCTCCGAACATCCCTTCAGAAGATGGCCAATGTCCAAGAAACACACCTATGTCCTCGGCCTGAACACCTATGACCACGATGTGAGCGCCTGCCTGTTGCGTGACGGCGCCATTGCATTCGCCATCGCCAAGGAGCGGATCACGCGCGAAAAGCACGCCAGCGGCTTCTATAAAGAAGTGATCGATTACTGCCTGGATGCCGAAGGCATCACCATGGACGATGTCGATCTCGTGGTGCGCAACTGCTACATCCTGCCCGTTCCGGAAATGGAGCAGCGCCTCGTCTATCAGGACCTGCCCGGCTTCCTGCCCGACTTCGAGCGCGCGGACGCCAAGACGCACCCTTTATATATGTCGCGCTCCGACAAGGTGGTGTCGATCTCGCACCATCTGGCGCATGCCTACAGCGCCTTCGCCGCCTCGCCTTTCGAGGACGGCGCGATCATGATCGTCGACGGCGTCGGCAGCTACCGTACGGATGTCTCCGAACCCTACCCGGCCGAGGACATGGGCTCGGCGTTGGCGCGTGAGTCGGAGAGCTACTACAAGTTCAGCGGCTCGAAACTCGAGTGCCTGAAGAAAGTCTGGATGGAGCCGGACCGCGGCTTCCTCAGCGATGAATTCTACAACATGGCAGGCCTCGGTGCGCTCTACAGCCGCGCCTCGACCTACATCTTCGGCGACTGGAACAAGTGCGGCGAACTCATGGGCCTCGCGCCCTATGGACGTCCGAACAGCGCGAAGCCGCTGATGGAAATGCAGGGCGACAAGCTGGTCGTTCCGCGCTGGACCGCCGAGCTGAACCGGCCCTACATTATGGAAGCCGGCGAGAAATGGGACACCAGCCCCTCCATGAAGCACTGGGAGGATCTCGCCTGGCGCGTGCAGGACGACACCGAGAAGGTGCTGCTCGCCCGCGCCAACTGGCTGCGCGAAACAACGGGTGCGAAAAATCTTACTATCGCCGGCGGCGTCGCGCTGAACTGCGTTGCCAACGGGCGCGTGGCGCGGGAATCCGGCTTCGAGAATGTCTGGATTCAGCCGGCGGCAGGCGACGACGGCATCGCGATCGGCTGCGCGCTCTATGGCCATATCGAGATCCTGAAGCAGCCGCGCAACTTCGTCATGAACCATGCCTATGTCGGGAAAAAATATTCCGACGCAGGAGGTCAATGACGCCAGCCAAAGATTGCTGACCCGCATCCAGACCACGCAGGTCAAAAGCGACAACATCTGCCGCGACACCGCGAAGCTGCTCGCCGACCAGAAAGTCATCGGCTGGTTTCAGGATCGCTCGGAGTTCGGACCGCGCGCGCTCGGCAATCGCAGCCTGATCGCCGACCCGCGCAAGCCCGAGATGAAGGACATTCTCAACAGCCGCGTGAAACATCGCCAGCCGTTCCGGCCGTTCGCGCCAATCGTTCTGTATGAACGCGCAAAAGAAGTCTTCGAGGGCGAGGAGGATTCGCCCTTCATGCTGATCGCGAAGAATGTCCGTCCGGAATGGCGCGACAAGATTCCCGCGATCGTTCACGTGGACGGCACCGCGCGGGTGCAGACGGTGCGCGAGGACACCAACCCGATGCTGTACCGGCTGCTCAAGGAGTTCGACGCGCTGACCGGCGTTCCTGTGCTGATCAACACGTCATTCAACGTGAAGGGCGAGCCGATCGTCGAGACGCCGCATGATGCCGTGATCTGCTTCATGACCACCGGCGCGGATCATCTGGTCTTGCACGACACGCTGATCTCGAAGAACGCGCTTCACAAAGTCCTCGGTCCGCTGGTGGGTGTGTATTCCGAGGTCGCGACCATGGTGGTGTCGAACCTGAAGCCTGCGTGACATCGACGCCTCGCCATCGGCGTCATGACATCAGGTGGATGAACCGGGCGATTCCGAAAGACGCCGGCGATTATCGGCAATAGCGTTGGGGCCGCGTTGAACGGCCCTTTCATCAGTTGCAGTAAGTCTGATTGCCGACCTGCTGGCACGAGCGGCCATCGCTGAAATAAGTGGTGTTGCCCACCCTGCGCGAAGACGTGCCGTCGCTGTAATAGGTCTGATTGCCCACCTGCTGCGAATTTGTGCCATCGCTGTTGTAGGTGGTGCCGCCGACACGCTGCGACGAGATGCCGTCATTCCAGTATGTAGTATTGCCGACATCGTGGCTCGATCCGCCATTATCGCAATAGGTTTGATTGCTGACGCGCTGACAGTTCTGGGCATGAGCCGCCGTTGCGAGAGCCATCACCGCAACAATAACCGGAAGTAAACTGCGCATTTCAAAATGCCATTTTGAATCGAGGCAGATCATTTCTGTAACCTATCTTAAAGATATCCTCCACAAAGCAGTGGCCTGGATTACTTCGGACGTCAGCAAAGCCGTCCCGCAGCGGGATCGGCGGCCTGGATGACAGACAAGGGACGGCAGCAGGCTGCCGAGCAGACCGCGATTGACAGCGTCCAACTGGAAATACCCGCCGAGCTGCTGGAAATCCGCCTCGCCCTCGAGGTCCCCGTAGCGGCCGCCGCTGGCCTGACAGTCCAGCGCATCTTGCCCATCAAACGAAATGGCTTCGCACGCGAGGTCGCTCCCAAGCGTCACGCCCGGACCAGCCGGGATGAGAACGAAATCGCCTTTGGCGAGGCGTACGGGGTCATGCCCGTCCACCGCGAGCCAGCACTGACCGGCCAGCACGAGACCGTAGCCGGCGAACTCCATTCTCGAACGGCGCAAGGCCCAACGGCCGGCCGCCTTGCATAACCTTTGATCCAACGGCGCGCGGGCGCAGCAGCGTGATGACGTCGGCGAGTGGTTCCATGATTTCGGACGATCTGTAACGTATGGCGGACGATGTATTATAGACCGTATTGACCGCCGCGCGCTAGTCTTTTGATCGCAACGTGTCGATCAGGAGCTATCCATGAGTAAGATTGCTATCATCACAGGCGCTAGTTCGGGGATCGGCGGCGCGACGGCCGTCGCGCTCGCCGAGCGTGGCGTCAACTCCATTGTGACGTTCAACAGCCACGAGGATCGGGTGCGCGAGGTCGTCGAGGCTGTCGAGCAAAAAGGCGCGAAAGCGGTTCCCTTGCGGCTCGATGTCGGCGACACCGCCAGTTTCGACGCATTCAAGAGCTCGGTGGTCGGCGTGCTGGATAGCGAATGGAAGGCCTCTTCCGTCGACTATCTCGTCAACAATGCGGGCTTCCTCGAGATGGCGCTGTTCGAGCAGACGACCGAGGAGCTCTTTCGACTCCTATGTGCGCGTGCTGCTCAAGGGCCCTTACTTCCTGACCCAGGCTTTGCTTCCCGTGATTGCGGACGGAGGCGCGATCGTCAACGTGACCAGCAATTCGGCCTTTCGTAGTGGCATAGCGGCGGGTGCCTCTGCCTATCAGCGGCCAGAGACGCCAATGGGTCAAATACCAGGAGTTAAATAAAGACAGCACCTGTTGAACCATGTCGTGACGGCGCACGACGAAGGATGGTCCGCAGCCCAAAAAGGAGCTCTCAATGACCCCGCCGACCATCCAGGAATTCGCAGGCCTCTTCATGCTGGCGCTCGTCGCCGCCGGTTTGATCGCACACCCATCCGCGGGATCACATGCGGCGTCGGCGCCGATGACTGTAACCGCGCCTTCTTATGCGAACGTCATCCCCATCGACGGCATTAAAGACTTCGCCCTGCCCGTCCGTGGCGAAGCCGCAAAGCCGGATCTGCCGGAAAAATCCAAGTAACAACAGCTTGCTCAACGCGATGAGCTGCGACATGTGGCGCAATACCCGTGGAAACACGGTTACGTCATGTACGAAGCCGGATACTTCTGTTATCGTTATGAATGACCATCTCTCCGCCGCCATCGATTGAAAGCGAGCCAGACTACCTAAGGGAGTTGCTTGCGAAAGCCGGCGTCGATGCTCAGGCGAGCGCCATAGCAACGGCGCTCCAGGAAGTGGTCATCCGCGAGTTGCACCATCGTGTCAAAAACACTCTCGCTATTGCTTCAGCAATTACATCCCAAAGTCTGAAGACTGCGAATAGTCTGGAAGAAGCCGCCAAGACGATCGGTGATCGGTTGCTGGCCTTGGGAACGGCGCAAGATCTTCTCATTCGCGAGCGTTGGACCGGAGCCGGTTGCCGAACGTTGATCGAAAATGCGGTAAAGGCCTTTCAGTCCAAAAGTCTCGACCAGTTTGAAATCAATGGCGAGAACATTGCGATTTCAGCCGGCCCGGCCATGTCACTGTCAATGGTCATTCACGAACTCTGCACGAATGCCACCAAGTATGGTGCGCTATCGGTGTCCGGTGGTCGCGTGTCGATTGAATGGACCACTTCGGAAGACAATCCGAAGCGCTTTCTCTTGCATTGGAAAGAAAGCGGCGGCCCCCCAGTGCAAGAGCCCTCGCGTAAAAGCTTCGGCAGCCGGCTCATCGAGCAAGCTTTGCCGGGCCAGCTAAAGGGGGAAGCCCGATTGAGATTCGATCCCAGCGGATTGAGTTGCGAGGTCAATATCCCGCTCAGCGCAATGCAGGAGCATTAGCGAACACAGTCACCGCGGCACAGCGCAGAGCTGAACATGCATTGCCGATAAAGCAGCTAATTTTCAGCGAAAATCGATACCGCGGAGAACGATGCCTGGAGGATGTCCCTCAAGCTCAGCATGGGCGAATTTATACGACGCGCGCTCTTCAATGCGATCGCGGAGTCTGAGGAACTGTTCTTCGCGCTGGGCCGGTTTTACTCCGGTCTTTCCTTCCAGACCGTCCATGGCAGCGGAACTGATTGCACATGCCACTTCGGCCGCAGCATCCGTCATCGTAAACAGAACAATCATTCTGTCATAGTCGAAACGCTGAAAACTTCCTCGTGTGAGCGCCACCGCACAAGCCCTTCTGTTATGAAAATCTATCGTCTGTTCGCGGTGCCGGCTTCAAGGCAGCCCGTGAAATGCAGGCCGCAAAGGCGCACGGACAAGTTCACTTAGATTTCAGTCTATCCGATGTGCGATCGGACCAGGCGATCTTTCGGTCGCGCTCCCAAAGCTCCAACGGCCTCGGATGGTGCGATGATGACGAAATTCTACGCTTCTTCCCGGAATGAGGCCACTGCCAAATTCAAAACCGCGCCGCCCACTCAAGGGCGGCGCGGCGATGAAATAAGGCAACCCGGAAGGCGCGATCATGCGCCTTAGATGACAAAGGTGAGACAGAGAACGAGGCGTTCAGGGCTGAACTAACTCGCTCTCTGATTAACGCGGGTGCACCGTCCGTTGTCGCCGCTGGTCCTCGGCGGCTAAAGAGACGTCGGTATGGCGCCACTGCCCTTCAATGTCTGGTTTCGACAGCCCAAAGCCCGGGAAGACCAGCCATCTCTTCCAGTTGGATCTATTGAAACAGCTTCATCGCATTGACGAGCGTTTGCGTGCTTCATCGCATTGACGAGCGTTTGCGCAACACCCCCAGCAATGGAATTCCGGCGATGCTCCAGGCCAGCACGAGTTGTAATGGGCTCGTTTGAGATACTTCAGCGTCCTGCATGATCTGCTCCTTATGTACCGGATGGGTTACCGCTGCGCGCAACTATTGCAGCGATCTCATCGGCCAGATGCGTCGGCTTCGCCGAAGCCAAAGCTTCCGACAGTTGATACCGGCCCCACGCCAGCACGAGAGTCCCAAAGAGACGAACGGGAATATGGTTCATTCCGGGTTGTCATGACATCGCCCTCTATGCGCGTCCCGGGACAGCAGATGCATGTGCCGGCACATCCTGGGGACGAACTGCCCCAGCGTCAGCTTCGGCGTCTCTCACCATGTGGTGACGCTTGTCGACGGCCTTGATGCAAAGGTTTGCAATGAAGCCGACCACGAACAGTCCGCCCATGGTGTACATCGTCACATTGTAAGCCTGCGCTTTCGGCACACCATGCGTCACGTTGTACTCTCGGATGTAGTTGATCAGCACCGGACCGGCGATTCCCGGCAGCGGACCATGCCGTCAACAGGATTCCGTGGATCGCGCCGACGTAACGGGTGCCGAACATGTCGCGGAGATAGGCCGGAACCGTGGAAAAGCCGCCGCCGTACATGCTGACGATGACCAGGAAGCAAATGACGAACAGCACGATATTGCTGCTGCCGCCGCGTAGGGCACGGTCAGATACATTGCGAAGCCGAGCGTCATGTAGACGAAGTAGGTGTTCTTGCGGCCGATGTAGTCGGACAGCGAGGCCCAGCTGAATCGTCCGCCCATGTTGAACAGACTCATAAGGCCGACGAGGCCCGCAGCCGCGATCGGCGTAATCTGGCCCGGGAACATCTCCTGGCTCATGGCGGATGCCTGCCCAAGCACACCGATACCCGCCGTCGTGTTCACGAACAGGACAACCCAGATCAGCCAGAACTGCGGGGTCTTGACCGCGTCGTAGACATAGACGTCGTTCCTCGTGATGAGCTTTGTCGCTGCCGTGGCCGGCACATAGCCCGCCGGCTTCCACGCCGGAGCCGGCACACGCACGATCAATGCACCGAACATCATGAAGCAGAAGTAGACGCAGCCAAGCACGATAAAGGTGTTGAACACACCAACGTCGGACGACGATGAAAATTTGCTCATCAGCCAGACCGACAGTGGCGACGCGATCAAGGCGCCGCCGCCAAACACCCATGATCGCCATGCCGGTCGCCATCCCCGGACGGTCAGGAAACCATTTCATCAATGTCGAGACCGGCGAGATATAGCCGATGCCGAGCGCACAGCCTCCGATGACGCCATAACCAAGATAGATCAGCCAAAGGTTATGGAGATGGATGCCGAGCGCCGAAATCATAAAGCCACTGGCCCAGCAAACACCCGCGGTGAACATGGCCTTGCGCGGTCCGCCTTCCTCAACCCAACGTCCGAACACTGCTGAGGACAGGCCGAGGAACAACATCGCGATGGAGAATATCCAGCCAAGCTCGGTCAGTTTCCAATCGCCCGGCGTCGATTGCGAAATGCCGAGAAGCTTCGTCATCGGCAAGTTGAAAACGCTAAACGCATACGCCTGGCCGATACACAGGTGAACGCAAAGGGCCGCAGGCGGCACCATCCAGCGGCTGTAGCCTGGCCTTGCGATGGTGCGCGTCCGATCAAGGAAAGGCAGCCACGACGTCGCGTAAGTTCTCCGCGTGTTCGGCAATCGCCATACGTTATCCCCCTGGTTGTTTCTCTTGGTTGTTCGCTTTCCCTTGGCGCTCAACGACCAGAACCGTCATGCCGCTGCATTCGCAGCGAGGCACGCGCACATCCTCATCGCCTGCACGTTTGCGTGCGGCCCTTATTGTTGAAGCGACCGACGAAAACCCGCCGCCTCACGTGTGAGTCCCTTGGGGAGAAACAGTTGCAGAACTGCGCGCCTTCGCCGGTCGCCTCATTACAGGCTACGCATGCGAATGATTTTGACAAACGAATAATATTGGGGATTGATATCGATATATTCGATACCAAGGCGGGCAACGATGGACACCGAACTGGCGCGCACATTCCTCACCGTTGTCGAAACGGGGAATTTCATCAACGCCGCCGAGCGGCTCCATGTGAGCCAGTCAACCGTCAGCACCCGGATTCATCACTTGAGGAGCAATCGGGCTGCAGCCTGTTCGTGCGCAACAAGGCTGGCACCACGCTGACGTCGGCTGGACGGCAATTTCAACGGCACGCGTCCACACTGGTCCGAACGGTTGAGCAGGCGCGCCATGATGTCGGAATTCCAAAGGGCTTCAGCGGAACTCTCACCATCGGTGGCGCAGGAATATGGCGGCCCACCACTGACAGCCAATATCAGATGGCTAGGTCTCCAGCACATTCTGACCAACGGCGGGTCTGGCTATTTCCCGATGCGGATCGTGCTGCCGCATCTTGCAGCCAAACAGCTACACGTCGTCAAGAAAGCACCAGAATTCTTCATGCCCGCTTATGTGGTTTATCCGCTGGACAGCGAGACGCGACGTGTTCGCCAGCGCCATCGAGCATCATGCATCGCATCGCGGCGTCAAAGACGATGGCCAAGAACGGCGCGCGATCGACGAAGGGCGCGATACGCACGAAACGATAGCGCCATAATTGCCAGAGGCCGGATATATTCGATCTTTCGATGTGAACCTCGAATATTTATCGTTTGCAAACGACACATCCGCGAAGGACGATGAAGAGGGCGATCACGACCGCCGCAAGGACTGCAATGACACTTCAACAAGCTATCGTTGACACACTTCTCGCGACCAAATCGGATGCGATTATCGCCACTGATAGCGACGGCCTCATCAACTTCTGGAATCCCGGTGCCGTTCGCATTTTCGGCTTCTCCGCTGAAGAGGCCGTCGGGCAACCCCTTGACATCATCATCCCGGAGAATATTCAGGGCGCGGCATCTGGGCCGGATACCGTCATGTCATGGCAACAGGGAAAAGCCGATATGGCGCAGGAGAACTGCTGTCAGTCCCGGCCTTGACGAAGGCCGGCGCGCGCATCTCCGTCGAGTTTACCATCGAGATCGTGCATGACCAGCAACGACAACCGACCGGAACGGTGACGGTTCTCCGGGACGTCACGAGCCGCTTTGAGGAAATTCGCACGTTGAAACGTCGCCTCGCAGAAAATGCTCTGGCGAGCTAACGCCCGACTTCTCACACTGACGCGTTCATCTCCGCAACGATATCACTAAACATTCGCGGGAATGCGCTCCGCTGAACGTAATACAGCGGCAAGCAAATCGGTCTGCGTGACAATGCCGATCACTCTCCGATCCTCATCCACGATCGTCACTGAATGAGTTCGGCCATCAGTCAACGGCTCGACAAGCCGTATCGCCGGCGTATCCGGCGTCGCCGTTCGAGCTTCAGACATTAAATCGCGAACGTGTTTGCCTGGATGTGACAGCTCGCGTAGTCCGAGAGCTCCCACGAGGCAGATCAGATTGGTCGAGCACAGGGAGAGACCGCACCTCATGGTCAAGCAACAGAGCTCGGGCAGTCGGTAGATCGGCATCCTCGTCAACGCAAATGACATCGCGCGACATGATATCCGCCACCACAAATTGTCCGTGCGATCGTTCAAGGGTCCGCAATTCAACACGCCGAAGCAGACGATCGAGATCATGCCGATCGATATCAAACGTCTCGCCCAAATCCTCCAGCGCCCCGTCGATATCCTCTTCACGGAATCCCATACGCAACTGAGGCGGAATATCGGACGTGCCGTGGGGACTTGCGACTGCCGCTGCGAACTTATGTGGATACGAGTGCCGGGAGAGCTTGTGGAAAAGCCACCCCAAGGTGACCAGCACAACGCAATTGAGACCTACGGGCACGAACGCGAAGAGATATCCGGCGGAGAGCACCGCTGGTCCACCGAGCACGGCTGTAAGAGCGGCTGCCCCGCCTGGTGGATGCAGGCAACGCATGAGCGACATGGCAGCTATTGCAAGTCCAACAGCCACGCCGGTGGCAAGTATCGGATCATGGATTAATCGAGCAACGGCGATACCGACCAGCGCAGATATCGTGTTACCTCCGATGATCGACCATGGTTGGGCCAATGGGCTGGACGGTACAGCAAACAAAAGGACGGCCATGCGCCCATCGGGGCCACCAACAATGGCACGTCGAAGCCTCGGCCATAGCCAACCGCGCATAGCAAGCCCGTAAGTCCAATTCCGATGAGCGCACCACCGCACGCCAACATGCGTTCGCGCAACGTGGCACCGGCGAGAATTGGGACGAAGATTCTGAAAGGACGAGTTCCATCGCACTGCGCGGCGCACAGCGTTTCGCTTGTTGATCGACATATTTATCCGGGATTGTCGCACACACGGCGTGGTGTCATCACACCATGTCTGATCTCAATAGAAATTGAATGCGGGAATGCAGTGTTCCCCGCATTTTCATGGCTGCTTAATTTCGCAATATCCCCGGTCATCGAAAGGATCACCGCGACGATCAACATCGCATGACGATATAAATGACAGGAAGGCTCGAAGCAATCGTCCGACCATGCGACCTAAAAAACAGCGATCTCATAGTCGAATTTGCCAATCTCAAACAACCAGATAGAGATTTTTGCTTCGTGAATTCAGCACGTGCCGCCCCAGGTTTTGGGATCGACATCGGCAATCGACTGCGAGAACGTCCAGCGATGGCCGCAGATGTCTCGCGTGACATACTGCCGTTCCCCATATGGGTAGTCGGCAGGCGCCTGCAGAATGTCCGCTCCATGCTGCAGGGCGCGCTGATAGTGGCGATCCACATCGTCCACCCGGACCATGATGGAGAAGGGCTGGCCACCGGCATCCGAGTCGCGCAATCCATCGCGCTGCTCCGTGACGACGATCGCGCCGTCGCCGACATTGAGCTGCGCACGATGGTTCGCTATCCGCAGGCGCAGCGTGAAGCCATATGCTTCACATAGCCAATCAATCGCTTTGCCGACATCTGGATAGGCCAACTCGGGGATCACGGTGGCACCCGGCATGGATCGGTTCGACACCATGATCTTCCTTTCCTGCGCGGTTGAACCGTGCCGATACCACCAGGTTCACCTCACCCCGCCCTTCACCCCGCCTTGGCTTGGCCGAATACGCGCATCCAGTTCTCTCCGAGAATTTTGCGGGCATTCTCCGGCGTGGTGAGCTTGCGGATGGCCGCGATGAGATCGGGATAACCGGTCGGATCAGCCGGGATCGAGGTACGACCGTTGACCATGTCGAGACCGATGGCGACGTGATCCGCGCCGACCAGTTTGATCACGTAATCGATGTGCGCGACGTATTCGTCCACCGTGGGCAGTGAGGACGCCGCACTCGGATCTTCCTTCCACTCCGCCAGCGCACGCCATTTCTCACGGAATTCGCTGTCCATGCGCGCGATGAACTCGCCATGATCGCCGGGCGGCCGCGTGAACGACGGCTGATATCCGAGCATGCCGAACACCGCCTTGCTGGCGTTGGCCGCACCGGCCGGATTGGCCGCCATCCACTGCCGATAACGTTTACTGACGACAGCGGCTCCGCCGTGAATGCCGACCAGTCCGCCTTTTGCCGCCAGCGCCTTCACCACATCATCGGAAAGTCCGGCACCCGACACGGCCTTGATGGTTTCATGGCTCGCCACCACAGGCGCGCGGCTTGCCTGAATCGACTGGGTCTGAACCGCCTCAGTGCCGTGGGCGATATCGATGAGGATACCGAGATCGTTCATCTGCGCCACGAGCTTGCGGCCGTGGTCATTGATGCCATTGAAGTGGTCGGGCTTCTCGCCGCCCTGGAACGGCGCCAGCGCACTGTCGCTGTACGAATTGAAACCCGACTGCGTTGCAAACTGAACGGAGCGCAAGCCCAGCCGATAGAAGGCTTCCAGCACGTCAGCATCGCCTTCATGGTCGAAGCCCGAACTCGCAGCCGATGAACACCGCCATGCGTCCGCTGCCGACGATGCGCCGGGCATCATCCGGGCTCAGCGCAATCGCCATCTTGTCGGAGTGTTTGTCCGAGAACCGCAGCAGCGTGTCCATGAGGCGGAGAACCTGCTTCGGCGTATAGTTGTAGTTCCAGTAGCCGTAGGGCCCGAGGTTATCGATGATGCAGTTGATGCCCGCGGCGCGCGCCCGCGCGAAATCCCAGCCGATTTTTGTTGGCGTCCAGGGATCGATGCCTTCCCAGTAAATCCGGTTGGTGATGTGGACGTGGCCGTCCATGATGATCTCGGTGGAGTTGTCGGCGGCGAACGCCTTCGTCGCCAGGCCCGCGCGATCCGCCAAAACGGCTCCGGCCGCCAGAGCACCGCCGCGCAGAATGTCCCGCCGCGTGCGGGTGAAAGTTCGCTTTGTCATCGATGGCCTCCCATAAATCGTTTTTGTTGTTGGGCCATGCGTTAGCACATCCTGGTCCGCCGGAGATGACCGATGCGTGCATAAGGCTATAGCTTTTGCGTGAGATGAAAATCGTCAACGGTCGAACAGCGCAGCAGGAACGTCCAGCAAAGCAGGCCTCGCACCTGCAATAGCGTTCAAGACAAGACACCCCCTCCTCGGCTCCATGCGCGACATGATGAATGCTTGCCAGCCTGCGTGCGGATTCCCGCGCGCGATGCGGCGGCGCTCGCGCCCATTATGCCCGATGAAGGAAACTCATGTCCGAGAGTGAAGACCAGACCGATCCCGGCCGTTGCGTTATTGTGATCGACGAAAGCCTGCCCGTTGGCCGGGCTGCGAATGCGGCGGCGGTGATCGCATTGACCATCGGCAAGCTGCGGCCGGAACTGGCAGGCGCGGACCTGATCGACAAATCCGGCGCGGCTCATCCCGGCCTCATTCCGATCGGCATCGCCGTTCTCGGCGCATCGGCCGCTGACTTTCCCGCCATCCGTGCCAAGGCACTGGCGCGAAATCTCGCCGTCATCGATTTTCCGGTGCAGGGCCAGCAGACCACCGACTATCAGGCCTTCGGCGCCGCTGTCGCCCAATGCGAAACCGATGCGCTGTCCTATGTCGGCATCGGCGTGTACGGTTCGCGAAAAGACGTGGGAAAGATCGTCGGCAAATACGGCCTTCTGAAAGACCGCGGCACTAGTGCCCGAATCCGAAGTTCGCCTCAAATGCAGCGCATCCCGTAGCGAACTTCGGAATTCGAAAGGACACAGCAACCTACGATTCTAGTGTCCCAAAATTCCGAAGTTCGCGCAAGCTTGCGGCTTGCTCAGATGCGAACTTCGGAATAAAAGGGACACTAGCAAACCTATAATTTGAGTGCCGCTTTGGATTTGAAGTTCTTCATCGAGTTCGCCGCTTCACTCTGAAGAACTTCAAATGCCGCGGCGCTCGTGTGGTTTAGGTTCAGAAGTTCGCTTGAAGGGACTCGCGGAGAAAATGAAGCGAACTTCTGAACCACCACACTAGCGGCCGCCGCGGATCGCCGCCTGATAGACCCCCGGCGTGATGCCCATGCGGCTGCGGAAGTGACGCGTGAAATGCGCCTGATCGGCGAAGCCTGCAAGCATCGCCGTGACGGCGAGTTCCTCGCCCTTGCGCAACAGTGTGAAGCGCAAGCCGGATGCGGGCCTGACGCTGATAGGCATGCGGCGTCATGCCGGTCTCGGCTTCGAACGCACGATAGAGCCGGTAGGGCGACAGGTCCGTGGCATCCGCGATGTCGGCAAGGCTGACACGCTCGTCGAGATGGGAATCCAGATATTCCCTCGCGAGACGGACGGCGCGGCTTTCGCGGCCGACGGCGCGCGCATCTCGCGCATCGATGATGTGGCGGTCGAACAGCCGCCTCGTGAACCGCAGGTAGCGTTCGTCGCGCTCAAGCCGGGGTCCGCCGGTTTCCGACAGCGCATGAAGGGCCGTGAACGCACTGACAAGCGCGCGATCCCTGATGATCGGCCCGCGGACCGAGCGGCGACGGGCCTTTGACATCCGCATCGTCGATCTTCCCACGCAGCACATCGAGATCGACATAGATGGTGCGCTGGCTCCAGCCAACTGGGTCGACCGGCCAGCCCGCGTGGATTTCATCGGCATTGATGGCGTAGAGGTCACCCTTGCGCGCGACGAACTCTCCCCCACGCATGCGGATGCGGATCGCGCCCTCCGTGATCAGGGCGAAACACGCCGTATCGTGGGTATGCGCATCGTAGGAGAAGTCCGCGAAACGCCCGCGCAGCAAATCCGCGCCAAGGTCATCGGCGCGCCAGAACAAGACAGGATTGCGTTTATCCACCATCGTTGCTGATCCCGCGTATTGCGTGATCACTATAGCGCAAACGCGGCAGCAATCGGGACAAAATCATGCAGGCTCGGAACTCTATTTCCCTGCGAGACACATGCGCGTGAGAGAGGAAGACCGCCACGCAAAATGCCCGCCGGAGCTACCGGCGGACATCCCTGCTTTTGTGCCGTTCGCGAAGTCTGGCGTCAGATCGACTTGACCTCGCCGCCATCCATGCGCAGCGTCGAGCCCGTCATCCAGCGTGCGGCGGGCGACACGAGGAAGGCCATCAATTCGGCGATTTCCTCCGGCTCGCCGTAGCGGGCGATACCGGCGTCCTGCGGGGAATTTGCGCAGTCGCCTCCTCGACCGTCATGTCGTGAACGGCGCCCAGTGCTCGAGATACGACTTGCGGCGTCCGGTCATGACCGGACCGGGCAGCACGCTGTTGACCTGCACGCCATCGGCGATGCCGCGATCGGAAAACGCCTTGGCGAGCGCGACGATGGCCGCATTGATCGTGCCGACCGCCGCATAAGGCGCCTTGGGAAACTGCGCCGAATTGCCCGACATGAACACCACCGCGCCCTTGGTCTTCTTCAGCGCAGGCCAGGCTGCGATGGTCAAACGGCGTGCGCCGTGCAGCTTAAGCGCCATGCCCGCCATCCCACTGCTCGTCGGTCATCTCGAACAGATCGATCTGCGGCACCGCGCCGGCGATGTTGAGCAGCGCATCGATCTGCCCGAAGTTCGCCGAGCGTCTGATCGACGACGTTCGTCGGCGCCGACACGCTCGGCAGATCGAGATCGATCACGAGGGTCTCAGCGCCGGCCGCCTTCACCGCAGCCGCGGTTTCCTCAAGATTCTCGCCGTACGCGCGCGACCAGCATGATCGCGGAAAAATCCTTCGCGAGGCGGATCGCCGTGGCGCTGGCCGATGCCCTGGCTGGCACCGGTGACGATGGCAACTGACTATCGTCATGACGTCTTCTTTTCCTGCAGATTGTTGCGACTTGCGGCGTCGGGTTGAGTCAGCGGGCAGAAGATCGCGGATCGCCGTCGCGATCTCGGCGGCATGGGTTTCCAGCGCGAAGTGGCCGGTGTCGAGGAAGCGCACCACCGCATCGGGGATGTCGCGCTTGAAGGCCTCGGCGCCGGGCGGCAGGAAGAACGGATCGTTCTTGCCCCAGATCGCGAGGAACGGCGGCTTGTGGGTGCGGAAGTACTTCTGGAAGGTCGGATAGAGCGCGACATTGCTCTTGTAGTCGCCGAACAGATCGAGCTGGACTTCGTCCACGCCGGGCCGCGCGAGATAGAAATTGTCGAGCGAATGCCGTCGGGCGACACGCGTCGCCGGATCGGGCACGCCATGACGTATTGCCAGATCGGGTCGTCTCCGGCTGCGAGGAAATCGCGCAGCGCGTCACGGTTGGCCTTCGACGCTCTTTCCAATAGGCGCGGATCGGATTCCAGCCGTCGCTCAGCCCTTCCTCATAGGCATTGCCGTTTTGCGAGATGATCGCCGGTGATCCGCTCGGGATGATCCACCGCCAGCGGAAGCCGGTCGGCGCGCCGTAGTCGAACACATAGATCGCGAAGCGGTCGAAGCCGACCACCTCGGTAAAGCGGTCGATGACATGCGCGATATGGTCGAACGTGTAGGGAAGGTCGTTCCGCGTCGGGCATGTCGGATTGGCCGAAGCCGGGAAGATCGGGCGCGACGATGTGGAAGCGATCGGCCAGCAGCGGGATCAGATCGCGGAACATATGGCCGGCGCTCGGAAAGCCATGCAGCAACAAGCAGCTTCGGGCGTTCAGGTGACGCCGGCCTCGCGATAGAAGATCTTGAAGCCGTCGACATCGGCGGTGCGGTAGTCTGATGGCAGTCATGACAGTTACTCCTTTGTGTTAAGTTAACTTGCATTTTAAGAGGTTATTGATACCGGACACACGTCCCCGCGAGGGCGGATGCGGTTATTGGTCTGGGATTTGCTGGCGAAGCTGAAGATGCGCAGTTCGGGCGCGAGGTAGAGAACGAGCGCGCAGCAGATCAGGGCGAAGCCGACCCGCGAGCGGCACGAAGGGGGCAACGAGCCCCGCCAGCGGTGAAGATCAGCAGGGTGACCAGCGAGCGCCGGCGCGCCACGCGACGGACCGGCTCCGGCATCCGCCGCGCCTCGGCCTGTGCGAACACCTCCGCTCGAACACGCGATAGCGCGGTCATTGACCAGCACGAAGACCGCGGCATAGACGCGACCGGCACCGGTGCGAGGTCGGTCCGCGCGATCCAGGCCGTTGTGAACGGCACCAGCGACACGAGGAACAGGTGGGCGAAGTTCATCCAGATCAGCGCGGGTCGAGGCACATGCTTGACGCAGCCGCAACAGGTGATGGTGATTGATCCAGATGATTGCGATGAACAGGTAGCTGATCGCGTAGCTGACCAGGCAGTCGGCCACAGCGGCAAAGCATGCCGAATGTCGCCGCTTCCTCGGGCGCCTTCAGCTCCAGCACCATGATGGTGATGATCACCGCGATCACGGCGTCGGAGAAAGCACCCAGACGCTCCGCGGTTGTCTTGTGTTCGTGCATCACGCGTCCTCCTCTCCCTTGCCGGACATCGTTATGAATTGGCCTTGCGACGTCGCGACGGCCTCCCGATGATGTCGAGCCACCACCTAAGGCGCAGTCACGATCGGCGTGTGATCAACGGGTGCGACCTGCCTTCGCCTTCATTCGCTCGGCCATGAAGCGCTGCGTTGTCGGATCGATCATGCGATCTTCCTCGGCAACGAGGAACCAGCCGGCCGTTCCATCCAGAGCGGTTTGCCGACCGGCGCAGTATGCAGGCCGGCGGAGATCGGCCGCTGGACGGCGGCAAGTATGGCCTGCTCGTCGGCGGGTGCATGCTGCGCAAAGGCCGTGCGCGAAAGCCTCCTCCGGCAGCCAGATCAGGCCATGCCATCGGGTGCCAGCTTCGGCGCTTCGGATGCGGCGTGCCGCGATAGAACATATCCGCCACCGTCTCGCCCTCGTCGGGCGCCAGCGCCGCGACATAGACCAGCGCCTCGTACCTGCTCTTTCGGGTCGCGGCGATCACCGCGCCGGCATAGGCATGTCCGACGAGTACCACTGGGCCGCCGCCAACCGCTCCAGCGTGCGATCGAGTGCCGCGACATCGTCGCTGAAGCGAGGTCAGCGGCAGTGGCGCTGCCGACCGACCGTCAAGCCTTCGGCGGCCAGCGGCCGGATCATCTTCGCACCAGCTCGAACCATCAGCCCATGCACCATGGGCGAGCACAACGTTACGTCTTTCCTGGACATCGGCTCTCCCTGAACGCCCGACATTGACATCAAGTAACCTGCTCTAATGCTGATATAACGGTTACTATCGAGATCCGGACAGTAACTTGTCAAGCCCATTTGAGAGGTTACACGTCAATTATGTCTTCAAGAGGCCGCCCACGCTTCGTCATGGCGGCCGGAACAGGAGCTACAAATGGCCACAACCGCTCACCCGCGCTTTTCATCGGCTGATGCCTCGCACTGGATTTTCTGAATTCGATCGCGACACCCGTCGATACGCCGGTCGACTGGATCGGGACGGCGAAGGTCTGCTGGACTGGCTGGAGCAGGCAGCGCTCGCTCCTCACGGACGCTGGAGGCGATGCGGGCGCAGGCGCTGCCCGGCGAACTCGACAATGTCGCCGACCAGGCACGATCCTCTGCGCGAGTGGTTCAGGGATTTCGCCCGCGCCCGCAAGGGCCGCACGCTTCCGGCAAAGGCTCTGCACGCACTGGGGCCCTTGAACCGCCTGCTTGAACGCGACGAGCGCTTCAGCCGATCGTGGCAGAGCGCGCCGATGATCAAGCCACACTGGCGGTTCAGCCGATGACGCCACTGGCGCTCGCCGGAGTCGCTGCTGCTGCCGCTCGGCGAGGCCCTGGCGCAAGTTCGTCTGCACCGAGGACTTCTCCACCGTGAAGGCCTGCGAGGGACCGGTCTGCACCCTGATGTTCGCCGATCACACCCGCGGCCACCGGCGCCGGTGGTGCAGCATGGCGATGTGCGGCAACCGCGCAAAACAGGCTGCCCACCGCGAGCGAATGAAGAACACGCAACGACGCTCCGCGCGGTGAATAGTGGGAGGCGGCGATTGCCTCCCGCCCCGCTCCGGCCGCAGCGCGCCTTTATGACCGATCTGATCGGAAATCCCTATCACACCATACGGATTGCTATGGATGAGCGGCCAGCGCTTGCGCTCGCGCGCGAATTGCGACTGAATGTATGCTGGTCACTTTCAGTCGGAGCCGTCACCCGAAATGTCTTCCAAAGTTGACGACGCCAGGCTCGACGATAGCGAAGCCTCGCTCACCGAAGCCTCACTTGCCCACGACGACGCTCTGCTGAGGGCGGATATTCGTCGTCTCGGGCGCATTCTCGGCGACACCGTGCGACAACAGGAAGGGCCTGACGTTTTCGACCTCGTCGAGCGTATCCGGCAAACCTCCATCCGTTTCCATCGCGATGACGACAAACTGGCGCGACGGGAACTCGAGGTCATTCTCGACGGCATGTCGATCGCCGAAACCGTGCGTATCGTGCGCGCGTTCAGCTATTTCTCGCATCTCGCCAACATTGCGGAAGATCAAAACAACATCCGTCAGCACCGCGCGCTCGATATGGCGAGCGCAGCACCGGGTTCGGGAAGCGCTGGCGTGCGCATTGACGCGCGCGAAGCAAGCCGGGGTTGCGGAAGGATGATTTGCGGTCCTTCTTCGTCCAGGCTCTCGTCAGTCCGGTCCTGACTGCGCATCCCACGGAAGTTCGCCGCAAGAGCACCATCGATCGCGAGATGGAAATCGCGTCTGTTCTTGATATGCGCGAGCGCATCCAGATGACCGCGGATGAGATCTCGGCGAGCGACGAACAGTTGCGGCGCGCAGTCGTGACGCTATGGCAGACCAATCTGCTGCGGCGAACCAAGCTGACCGTGCTCGACGAAGTCGCCAACGGCTTATCGTTTTATGACTACACTTTTCTGCGCGAGGTGCCGCGTTTGCACTGCGCGCTGGAAGATCGTCTGGCGGATGACATCGAAGCGGGCGCGAACGATGTGCCCGAGCTCGCGACATTTTTGCGAATGGGAAGCTGGATCGGCGGCGATCGCGACGGCAATCCGTTTGTCACGGCGGAAGTCATGCGCGACACCTTGCGGATGCAGAGCTCACGCATCCTCAGTTTTTACTTCGACGAACTGCATGCACTTGGCTCGGAGCTGTCGCTGGCCGCGCACCTCGCCGGCGCATCTCCGGAGCTGCTCGCACTCGCGGAGCAGTCCCCGGATACATCGCCCCACCGCAAGGGAGAGCCGTATCGTCTCGCGGTCTCCGGCATCTATGCAAGGTTGGCGGCGACCGCGCGCGCGATCGGGATCGAAACCAACCGGCCGCCAGTTGGCGATGCCCCGCCTTATATCGGGCCTTCAGAGTTACGGCGTGATCTGGACGCGTTGCATGCGTCGCTCGTCGCCAACAACTCCCTTGTGATTGCCCGGGGGCGATTGCGACACCTCCGCCGTGCGGTGGATTGTTTCGGCTTTCATCTCGCCTCACTGGACATGCGGCAGAATTCTGCCGTGCATGAGCGCACGATTGCCGAGCTGTTCGAAGCCGTGGCACCGGGAACGCGCTACAGCGATCTGTCCGAAGACGAGCGCATCGTATTGCTGACCCGGGAACTAAGCACCGGCCGCCCGCTCGCCTCGCCTTTCGTGTCCTACGGCGAGGAGACCACCAAGGAACTGGCCGTGTTGAAGGCAGCAGCGGAAGCGCACGCTGTGTTCGGAGGCGATGTCATTCCCCAATGCATCGTCTCGATGACCAAGGGCGTGTCCGATCTGCTCGAAATCGCCGTCCTGTTGAAAGAAACGGGGCTCGTCGCAGCCGATGGCAGCAGCCGTCTGAACATCGTGCCGCTGTTTGAGACCATCGATGATCTGCGCAACTGCGGCGCGATCATGGACAAGCTGTTTTCACTTCCCGAGTACAGGCGCATCGTCGACAGCCGCGGCGGCATTCAGGAAGTGATGCTTGGCTACTCGGACAGCAACAAGGACGGCGGCTTCGTCACGTCAGGTTGGGAGCTGTACAAGGCTGAGATCAATCTCGTCGAGGTGTTTGAACGGCATGAGGTGCGGCTGCGTTTGTTCCATGGGCGTGGTGGTTCGGTTGGCCGCGGCGGCGGCCCGAGCTACGACGCGATCCTCGCCCAGCCCGGCGGCGCGGTGAACGGGCAAATCCGCATCACCGAGCAAGGCGAAATCATTTCGAGCAAGTATTCGAACGCCGAGGTCGGGCGCCACAATCTGGAAATTCTGGCTGCCGCAACATTGGAAGCGAGCCTTCTGCAGCCAAAACATACAGCACCGCGCGCGGACTACATCGCCGCGATGGAGGAGCTGTCCAACCTCGCCTATGCCGCCTATCGCAATCTGGTTTACGAAACCGATGGGTTCGAGGATTATTTCTGGGCGTCCACGGTCATTACCGAGATTTCCACACTGAACATCGGCAGCCGTCCGGCGTCGCGCACCAAGACGCGCAAGATCGAAGACCTGCGTGCGATTCCCTGGGTGTTCAGTTGGGCGCAATGCCGCCTCATGTTGCCTGGCTGGTACGGCTTCGGCAGTGCGGTCGAAACGTGGATCGAAAAGCATCCCGACAAAGGCATGGCCTTTCTTCAGGAGCTTTACCGGCGAGTGGCCGTTCTTCCAGACGCTGCTGTCGAACATGGACATGGTTCTCTCCAAGAGCAGCATCGCGATCGCGTCGCGCTATGCGGATCTCGTCCCGGACGAGAAGCTGCGCGCGGCCATCTTCGGACGCATCCGCGCGGAATGGCACGAATCCATCGAGATGTTGCTGACGATCATGGGGCATGATCGCCTCCTGCAAGGCAACCCGTTGCTGGAGCGTTCGATCCGCAACCGCTTCCCTTATCTCGATCCGCTGAATCACGTTCAGGTGGAGCTGCTACAGGCGCATCGCGCGCACAGCACCGACGAACAGGTGTTGCGCGGCATCCAGCTCACAATCAACGGCATCTCCGCGGGATTGCGGAATAGCGGGTGACGCAGACGAGAAGCTTGCAGCGAAGACACGTCAGCGTGAACGCAAAGTCCGCAGGCCTTTAGCCAGGTCACTGAAAGCAAGCCGAGAGACGGTCCGTCTGGATAGAAGCGGCTATCCGGGGGCGATGGCTACTTGGAGATGGCTGCTTGGAAACGATCCGCAAAATCGTCAGCAATCAAAAGTCCAACAGCCTCGTGCAGAGCTTCGGATCGAACCTTGCCAAGCTCCTTTTCGAAACCTCGTTGCGCGGTTAGCCAAAGCGCTTCGGATTGCTTGAGCTTGGCCTTGCCGGCGGGAGTCAGGCGAACCAACCGATTTCGCCGATCCTGAGGGTCGGGCGCGATGGTAACAAACCCATCGCGGACAAGCGGCTTTAACGTATGTGCCAGCCCACCGGCATCCATCACAAGCCCCTCCGCCAATTCGCCGACGCCCGTGGGCTCGGATCGCCCGATGCGGGCGAGGATAGCGCGCTGCGTGACCTTCAGCCCGCTTGGCGCGAGGGCCAAATCGTAAAGCTGCGAAATGCGGCGCGACGCCTTGCGAAGCGCCGTGCAATGACAGCGACTTCCCATATCGGACCGTGCGCCTTCGCTCATGTGGAAACCTCCCGTCTCGATTTCACGATATAAGCATATGCTGACATCTTGCAAATTACAAGCATATGCTGATATTTCTCCGTGCCGACGCGCTGGCGTCGAAGCCCCCATGCGCCCGCGCCTGTCTTTCGTCGGCGATGCAAGGATACGGGCTGTTGCCAGCAGGTCGGGACGATCAGCGCATGCGTGCATGAGGTGCGCGCATGACCGCCTCTCGCGACGTTTGTTGCAAAAACGGAAAGTGTAACCGGATGACCGCCATTCAAACGAAATCCCGCTCCGCCCCGCATTACGCGTGGGTGGTCGTCGCCGTGACATTCTTGACGCTGCTTGTCACCGCAGGCGCGATGTCGACGCCGGGCCTGCTGCTTGTTTCGTTGCAGAAAGAGTTCGGCTGGTCGGCAGCGACCATTTCCACTTCGCTCTCTATGCGGCTCGCGGTTTTCGGCCTGATGGCGCCGTTCTCCGCCGCCCTGATGCTTCGCTTCGGGGCGCGGAAAATCATGACGATCGCCGTGATCGTTACGGCGATCGGCGTTGGCCTGACTGCCTTCGTATCGCAGTCCTGGCAGCTCGATTTGCTGTGGGGTCTCGTCGTTGGCGGCGGGACCGGAATGACCGCGCTTGTCCTCGGAGCGACAGTCGCCAATACTTGGTTCGCGCAGCGCCGTGGCTGGTCTCGTGATCGGCCTGATGACCGCGAGCTCCGCCTCAGGCCAGCTGCTGTTCCTGCCGCTCTTCGCCAGCATCAATGATAAGTTTGGTTGGAGGCCTCTTGTGACCTTGGTCGCGTGCGTCCTCCTTTGCCTTGCGCCGATCATCGCCCTTCTGATGCGCAATCGCCCCGCGGATATCGGCCTCACACCCTACGGGGCGCCGGCGGGAACGGAGATCTCACGCCCGAAGCCGCCGGCTGAAAATCCGATCATCGTCTCATTCCGAGCGTTGAAGGGGGCTGTGCATTCGAAGAACTTTTGGCTTTTGTGCTTCGGCTTTTTCGTATGCGGACTGAGCACAAACGGTCTTGTCGGAACGCATCTGATTGCGGCTTGCGGCGACCATAACATTCCCGAGGTGGCGGCCGCCGGCCTTGCTCGCCTTGATGGGCGCGTTCGATCTGTTCGGCACCGTGGCTTCTGGATGGCTCTCCGACAAATACGACAATCGCTACTTGCTCTTCATCTATTACTCACTCCGCGGACTGTCCCTGCTCTATTTGCCGTTTGCCCTCGGAACAGACCTCGTCGCAGTTTCCCTGTTCGCCGCGTTTTACGGCCTCGACTGGTTTGCCACGCTGCCGCCCACCATCCGGCTGACGACAGATCGGTTTGGCACCACGATCAGCCCATTGGTGTTCGGCTGGATGTTCGTCGCGCACCAACTCGGCGCGTCGATTGCAGCCTATGGCGCCGGTCTGACCCGCACGCTCGACGGCACTTATGCTCCGGCGTTTGCGCTTTCGGGTTTTCTCTGCATTGTCGCCGGTGTGGCTTCACTGGCCATTGATGGCAAACGCAAGAGTGACAACGGTAAAACGGTCCTCGCGACCGGTACCGCGTCTTGAGGTCGGCAAGACAAAGAGCGCAGTCTCACGTGCATGGCCGCTGTCAACATCAAGCCAGCGACGCGAAACCGGAAAGAAGCTTCATCAAAATTGTCCGGTTGGTTTAAGCGCAACTGGCCGTCGCCGCACGAGGCGACGGTCACTTTTCTGACGCGTAGTTCAACCAGCCGTGTAATCCGTCGATTGGCTCATCGTGCGCCAGCGATCGAGTTCTTCCAGACGCGCCTGATCGGTTCGCTCGATCGCTCCCAGCGCGTCCGATCCGAGCGCGATACGAAAGACCGGCAATTCGTCACGAACGATTTTCACAACCACCTCGGCGCCCTTGCGAGGATCACCGGGTTGTCTCCCATTATAGTCTCTCTGCATGCGCACCGTTGCGCCCACGACCGCATCATACTCCGGTCGCCCCTCGCTGAGATGGGTCGATGCGCCGGCAAAATCGGTGCGGAAACCGCCCGGCTCGATGATCGTCACCTTCACGCCAATGAGCGCCATTTCCTTGGCGAGCACTTCGGAAAAGCCTTCGACACCCCACTTGGCGGCTGAATAGGCGGCGCGGCCTGGAGCACCGATGCGTCCCCCCACCGACGAGAACTGGACGATGTGCCCGGACCGCCGCTCGCGCATGTGTGGGATGACGGCCTTCGTCATGATGATCGTGCCGAACAGGTTGGTTTCGATCTGCCGACGGAATGATGCAAGATCGGTATCCTCGACCGATCCGACGTCGCCATAGCCCGCATTGTTCACCAGCACGTCCAGACCACCGTATTCGGTGATGGCGAGCTGGACCGCGCGGTCGGCAGCGTCCGCATCGGTCACGTCGAGCGCCGCCGTGCGGACTTGGTCGCCATAACGATCAACCAGATCGGCCAACTGCGCTGGATCGCGTGCGGTCGCGACGAGCCGGTCGCCGGTCGCAAGGATGGCGTCAGACAAGGCGCGTCCAAAGCCGCGCGAACTTCCGTGACCAGCCACGTGCGGTTCATGTCGGTTTCTCCGTTATAGTGTGTCGGCGAAGTCAATGGCCACACGCTGCGAGCGCGGATTGCGCGATGACCCCATGTTGCAGGACGAGCGACGCGATTGATGCCGTGGACGAGGCGAACGACAGCAAATAACATGTCACGATATGCGAGCACGGATCATCCCGCCACCAGTCAACGACATGCGTTACTTACTGCCGCAGTCTTTTGCCGCAGATCGGCAAGGACACTCGCATCAGGTTCGGTCCCCAGTTGTTTGTACGTGGTGCTGTCGGCGATCTTCTCGCTAACGCACGTACAATAGGCATTAATCTGTGCGTCGGTGACAACTTGGCTGAGCGAGCGTTGCCTCTGAATGCAGGTCCGGGAAGCGCCAGCGATGAATTGCTTTCTAGCCTCTCCACTGATTGCTTCGGTGCTAGAGAAGACAGTCTCTCCGTAAACAAAGAGAGCTACAAAAACTCCCGCGAGGAGTGCCCCGAATGTGAGTGCCCCCTTTACAGTACTCGCACTCGACCTTGACGGCCGCCGAACATTTCGTACTGCGGCCGCCAAAACAAAAATCAGGGGTGCAGCAAGAATTTGGCCAATCAAAGCGGCGATAGTCTCGGTGCTGCCCGTGTGAGCATAGTTCGCAAGTTCAAAGCCTCCGCCATTGGCGACCTGAACTAGTAGGATCAAGGCGCTAACGAGAAGCCCGATGCTGGCGCTTTTCCAAAGACTCCACTTCTCACCGACCAATAGCTGATCTGATCTGAGGGGCTGGTCAGAGAGGGTTTGCGGCCGAGAAGCAGGGACTTTTGCCCCTGCGGTCATTTGCGACGGAGGCTGCCAGAATTCGTCGATCTCGCTAACTGATTTCCAGTCTGAGAGGCCCGGACGCCAGATAGGTTGCCCCCGACAAGTTTGCCGCCTGTGAGTAATCCAAGGACTTGGGCCTTGGTCAATGGGCCATGCTGCGCACCGTCGATGATCACATGCCAAATCGCGTCTTCCTCATCAGTCATCGACCTGTCCCCCCAAGCAATTCAGTCTATACGAGGGGGGCGATATTAACAGGGGATTCGGGCCGGTACGTCGCCCTGTCGTCCTGTCGCATCGGTCGGCGATCATACTTCCCGACGCGGAAGCGCCTTCCGCTGCAGCAACTCCCAGCCCATCACATCTTCATTCGCTTTGAAGTGGCTCGACCCGGCCCGCCGACCGGCCGAACCACATCTACGTCATCGACTGGAAAACCGGCATTGGGGAATGGGAGCCGCTGTTCGCGCGACGGAGTCGATGGGCTCCGGGTTGACCGAGCTGGAGCTGATGAAGAAAGGCCAGTGGTCTTCAACCAAGGCGATGGGCAACTATCTCCACGGCACGACGAGGGCAAGCGCGGGGGCGGCTCAAGCGCATCGCGAAGCGTGGCAAACGAGTTGATCTTCGACGCTCGCGCGAACAGACGGGGAAATTTTGTCGGAAGGGTTCAGCCCGGTTTGCCGGAAGTAGGAATCGTTCACGAGCTTAGTCGCCTGAAAAATCTGGAGCGGGTGAAGGGAATTCGAACCCTCGTATTCAGCTTGGAAGGCTGCTGCTCTACCATTGAGCTACACCCGCGATGCGGCGAGCACTAGCATGGCCTTCCGCGCGCCTCAACACTAACGATACAATAACAAGATAGTGTTCGGCCTTCCGGAACTAAGTTTCGGACGGTGGGGTTTTACGTTACAAGTCAATCGCTTCCGGGAGAACATGATGCGCAATGCAGTTTTGGCTCTGATGGCTTTGGCGGGCGCTTATGCGTTCAGCTCCGCCCCTGCAGAGGCCAGGGTTTATCGCTACTGCCTGCTCGAGGGCTTCGAGCCCGGGCCCGGCACCTGTTATTACGACACATATGGACAGTGCATGGCGAGCGCCTCCGGGCGGCGCGCCTACTGCCAGCTCAACCCGGTCATTGCCTTCCAGCAGCAGCAATATGGCCAGTATGGCTACGGCTACGACGACCAGCCGCGCCCGCGCAAGAAGCGCAGGGTCCATCAGGACTGATCTGCGGCTCTAAGCCGGTCATCAATTCGAGTTTGAGAGCCGCTTTCCGGATAACCACGGAGAGCGGTTTTTCTGTCTCGGGCGTCCGATTCGCCGTCTCGCTCCCTCGCCCGGCGATGCGCCTGTCTCAACCCGCGCAAACATCCCCAGAGCGCCGGCCAGCCGCGGGCCTCGATGGTGCCCCACAACCGCTGCGTGTCGTTGTGCATCGCGGAGATATGGTGCCATGATACCGATAGCGATGGCGCACCGCCTCAGACTGGCCAAAAATGTGACACAAGTGCCACATTCCAAAAGACTCTGAAAAAGCCACCATTTCACTATGTCGCGAGGTCTGCTACTCAGGCTAAATCATTACTGACTGTTAAGATTTTTTTGTGGTTGGGATTTTTATCAAATGCGAACATTGGCCTACGCCATCCCGGCATTGCTTCTCAGCTATCTGGTTCCCGAGAGTGCATTCAGTCAGGCGGCATTTCCCATCAACGATGCCCTCCAGCAAGCCATCAAGACCCATCCCGGCGTAGGCGAGGCGGCTGCGAACCGCCGCGCAACTGAGTCAGAATTGCGGCAGCAACAATCCACGCTGTTGCCTCAGGTCCGGCTCGAAGCGCGCACAGGCCCCGAGCGATTCAACCAGCAGGTGGTCCCCGCTCCGCTGGGAAACGGTGACTGGCGCAATGGACGTGAAGTGTCCGTCGTGGCGCGCCAGCTCGTGTTCGACGGCTTCACTTCGATCAATGAAATCTGGCGCCAATCCGCGCGCGTGAACGCGTCTGCGGCCCGCGTGCATGAACGAACCGAATTGCTGGCGCTGGACGCGGCCGAGGCTTACGTCGACGTCGTTCGCTACACCGCGCCTCATCGTCATCGCCGAAGACAATGTGCGGGTTCACCGCAACCTGTTCGCCAACGTTCAGGCCCGTTTCAACGGCGGCCGCTCGGGTGAAGGCGATCTGGAGCAGACGCGTGAGCGCGTCGAAAACGCAATCGCAACGCTCGCCGGCTTCCGCCAGAATCTCGACGAAGCACGCGCCAAGTACCGCAGGGCTGTCGGCCTCGAGCCGTTCAATCTGCGCCAACCCAACCGTCTTCCCGGATTGCCGAAGACCAAGGACGAGTTGCTTGCGGTCGCTCTGAAGTTCAATCCAACCATCCAGGCTGCGGATTCGGATGCGCGCGCCGCGAAATACGCCTTCAAGAGCACGTCGGGCGCGTTCGTCCCCAACGTCTATCTGGAAGGCCGCGCGTCCACCGGCACCGACGCCAACGGTTACGTCGGCAAGCGTGACGATGTCGCCGGCAAGGTCGTCGTGAGCTGGGACATCTTCCGTGGCGGACAGGACACCTGGAAGCGCTCCGAAATGGCGGAGCGTTATGTCGAAGAAACCATGAGGCATGCGCGCCTGCAGCGCGACGCGGTGGAATCGATCGACAAGGCCTGGGCGGCCCGCACCCTCACCGCGGACCGCATCTCGGCGCTGAACCGGCAGATCACATCGGACCGCAAGGTCATCGTCTCCTACCAGAAGGAATACGAGCTCGGTCAGCGCTCGCTGGTGGACCTGCTGAACGCCCAGAACCAGTTGTTCAACGGCCTGGTGTCGCTGATCTCCACACAGAACGTCGCCGTGTTCGCCGACTATCAGCTTCTCGCGGCGATGGGCGGATTGATCGAATATGTGAAGGCGCCGCCGCCGGCTGATGCCGCTCCGCTCGACGAGATACCGTTCGGTCTCATCCCGACCAAGCTTCCTCCCATCATCCTGCACACCCCGGTTTCAGGACCGGAGCCGCTGGCTGTGCCGGTGCGCGTAGAACCGATCCCTGCTTTGAACTACGCCGCTTCGGAAAATGCTCTCGAGCCGCACCCAAGCCATTTCGACGAGCGCTGGAACAGCGTGAATTCCGTCAACGAATGGATTGCTAACGCGAACAGATGGTCAGCCGCGAAGAACCAGCATCCGTGACCCGCTGACACGTACGTTTACCTTAATATCCGCGCCGGCAGTCGGTGCGGAACATGAACGCGGAGCCGCTGTCATTGCGGTTCCGCGATCTGCGTTAGGCTTACCAAACGGTTTCCTGCTGCGCCCGAGTGCGCTGCGCTATGAATATTTTGAGTAAAATTATTAGCCAGGGCGCGCCCAGTGAATCCCAGTGCGGCAACATTTCGTGACGTTCCCAAGCCAGATGCACGCGAACGCATCGAGCACGAACGCGATCCGCTCGCGGACGCGCTGATCTACCTCGCGGCTCATCACGGCCGCGCCATCAGCCGCGAAGCCCTGATCGCCGGACTGCCGATCATCGACGGTCGTCTCACCGCGTCACTTGTCGAGCGCGCCGGCTTGCGTGCCGGGCTCGAGATCCAGCCCGCCAAGCGTGCGCTTGCGGACATTCCCGCGCTGGTGTTGCCGGCTTTGCTGGTGATGAAAGACGGCGTACCGCTTATTTTCAGGAAGCTCGACGACATCACGCAGATTGCGCAGATCGTCGATCCAACCCAACCGCAAGCCGTCAAGAACATGCCGCTTGCCGAGCTGGCCGCGCACTATTCGGGCTACTTCTTCCTCGTCAAACCTGTTGCCACCGCCGATGCGCGAACCGTCGCCGCCGGCGATCTGCCGCGCAGTCACTGGTTCTGGTCGGTGGTCCGCCGCTTTGGATCGAACTACAGCCACGTCGCGCTGGCGGCACTGCTCGTCAACATGCTCGCGCTCGCCGCGCCGCTGTTCACGATGAACGTTTACGATCGTGTCGTCCCGAACGGCGCGATCCCTTCCCTCGTCGCCCTCGCCATCGGTCTGGGCCTCGCCATCATCTTCGACTTCGTCATCCGCGTGGTGCGCAGCCGGATCGTCGATCTCACCGGCAAGAAGATCGATGTCGTGCTCGCAGCCGACATCTTCGAGCATATCCTCGCGTTAAAAATGGCGAACCGGCCGGCATCGGTCGGCATCCTCGCCAACCAGATGCGGGATTTCGATTCCGTGCGCGAGTTCTTCACCTCGGGCACGGTGATCGCGGCGACCGACCTGTTCTTCGCGATGATCTTCATCGTCATTCTGTTCATCATCGCGGGTCCGCTCGCCTGGATCCCGCTTGCTCATGCTGCCGATCGTGATCGGCACCGGCTTCCTGCTGCAGCGGCCGCTCGACCGCGCGATGAAGCGGCTGCAGGCGGAATCCTCCGCACGGCACGGCGTGCTGATCGAGTCCCTCTCCGGCATCGAAACCGTCCGTGCGACCGGCGCGGAATCCCGCATGCAGACGGCCTGGGAACGCTCAGTCGCGGCAACCGCACGTTCCGGCGAAGATGTGCATTTCTGGTCGTCGCTGGCGCTCACCATTTCGAGTTCGGCCCAGCAGATCACCAGCATGCTGCTCGTCGTGATCGGCGTGTTCCTGATCCTCGACGGCAAGATCACCATGGGCGCGCTGATCGCCGCCAACATGCTGTCGGGCCGCGTGCTGGCGCCGATCTCCAGCCTCGCGTCCGTCATCACGCGTGCGACGCAGACCGTCAGCGCGCTGCGCTCCATCGACCGGCTGATGTCGCTCGAGCGCGAACGGCCGCCGGGGCGCACTTATGTGTCGCGGAAGATCGAGCACGGTGCGATCTCCTTCGACAATGTCAGCTTCAGCTATCCCGGCTCCAAGGAAACCGCGCTCGAGAACATCTCGTTCAAGATCGCACCGGGCGAGCGGGTCGCAATCATCGGCCGCGTCGGCTCGGGCAAGACCACGGTGGGCCGGCTGCTGACCGGGTTCTACGATCCGGTGGAAGGCGGCATCTCGGTCGATGGCATCGACGCGCGCCAGTACGATCCTGCAGATCTTCGCGCCGGTATCGGCTTCGTCATGCAGGACACCGATCTGTTCTTCGGAAAACTGCGCGACAACATCACGCTCGGCAAGCCGTCGGCCACCGATGAGGAAGTCATCGAGGTCGCACGGCTCTCAGGTGTGGAGCAGTTCATCGCCGGCCATCCGCTCGGCTATGACATGCCGATCGCCGAAGGCGGCCGCAGCCTGTCCGGCGGCCAGAAACAGGCGATCGGTCTCGCGCGCGCGATGATCCGCAAGCCGAAGATCATGTTCATGGACGAGCCGACCGCGCATTTCGATGTGCGCAGCGAAACCGAATTCCTCGATCGCCTGAAGGGCATCGCGAAATCCGACATGACGATCATCGTGTCCACCCACCGCCCCTCCCTGCTGTCGCTGGTCAGCCGCATCCTCGTGTTCGAGAAAGGCAAACTCGTTGCGGACGGCCCACGCGAAGCCATTCTCGCGTCGCTTCAGGCGAGCGCGAAGCGCAGCCGAACCCGTCAAGTTTGAAGCACCAGCCGTGAAGACCAATGCAGCAGTCTGATTTCGCATTCGCCAACGACATCCGCGCGGCGGTCGAACTGCGCACGCCGCGCACGACGCGCCTCATTCTGATGTGCACGCTGGGGCTGTTCGTGGTCGGGCTGATCTGGGCGCATTTCGCCGTCCTCGACGAAGTGAAGCGCGGCAATGGCCGCGTGGTTCCGACGCGCCAGATGCAGGTGGTGCAATCGCTCGAAGGCGGCATTGTCGGTGCGATCCTTGTTCAGGAAGGCGCTCTCGTCACTCAGGGCGAGCCACTGATGCGGATCGAGGATACCAAGTTCGCGTCCGAATTCGGTGAAATCCGCGAACGCCGCGCGGCGATGGCGGCGCGCGTGGTGCGCCTCGAGGCCGAGGCCGCGGGCAAGGACACGGTGGAGTTCCCTCAGGACCAGATCGACGCTGCGCCCGAAAGCAGTCGCTGGCCGAGAAGAGCCTGTTCGACGCCCGCGCACGCAAGCTCGCGCAGGACATCGACGTGGTGGTGCAGCAGGAAACCCAGCGCCGCAGGGAGCTCGACGAGTACAAAGCCACCGAAACCAAGCTGACGGAAACGCTCAAGCTGCTGCAACGGGAAGTCGACCTGACCAGAAACCTGTATCAGCAGAAGGTCGTTCCCGAGATCGAGATGCTGCGCGTCGACCGCCAGGCCAGCGAGATGCGCGGACAGATCCAGGTCATCAAGGCCTCGACCGCCAAGGCGGACGCGGCCATTCAGGAAGCGCAGGCGCGATCGCAGAATGCACGCACCACGCTGCGCGCGCAGGCCGATGAAGATCTCGCGAAGTCGCGCGGCGATCTCGCGGTGCTCGATGAGAACATCAAATCGGCCAAGGATCGCGTCTTCCGCACCGAGATGAAGTCGCCCGTACGCGGTATCGTCAACAAGCTGAACGTGACGACCGTCGGCGCGGTGGTCCAGCCCGGCGCAAATCTGATGGACATCGTCCCGCTCGACGACACCCTTCTGGTCGAGGGCCGCATTCGCCCGCAGGACATTGCGTTCATCCGCGCCGGTCAGGAGGCCGTCGTCAAACTGACGGCCTACGATTCATCGGTCTTTGGCTCGCTCAAGGGCAAGGTCGAGCGCATCAGCGCGGACACGATCGCCGACGAAAAGCCCGAACGCGGCGAGAAAGGCGAGACCTTCTATCGCGTCATGGTTCGTACGGATAAGAACCACCTCGGCACCACCGAAAACCCGCTGCCCATCATTCCGGGCATGGTGGCAACGGTCGAGGTTCTGACCGGCGCAAAATCGGTGCTCGACTATGTCGTGAAGCCGGCCCGCATGCTTCGCGAAGAGGCCCTGCGCGAGCGCTAAGGCGCCCCGCTCCTTTCACACTTTATCAGCGTTAATGCGCGGTTACGTCTGCCGGCGTAATTTGGCTCAATCGCCGCGCATTTCATTTTCACGCGCTCTACCTTGCCGTGCAAGATACCCGCACAGGTGAACGCCGTTTAACGCCGCTCTAGCTCCACCTCGACAATGATCGCCCCATCACACGGGACGGGATCAGCTTCAGGGCTGACCGACAGACCCGGGATACAGGGGCGTTATTATGTCGATTACTTTCACGGGCGCATTGCGCCCTCGGGGCAATTGCGTGCCTCACCATGATCGCCGGCACAGTGATGCCGGATCAGGCTGCGGCGAAAGCCAAGCCGAGGAAATACATCTTTGATGACCTGATCACGCCTTCGATGATGGCGCCGCTCGAGCCGGTTCAGCCCGCACGCGTGCAGACGAACGGCGCGCGGTTCTTCTCCATCAACAGCGTGCTGGCCAAGCTCGACGGCAAAGCGCCGCCCATGGCTGCACCCGTTCGTCTCGCCGCCATCACCAGCGACGACGTCGTGTCGGATGCGCCGTCCGATGCTGATCACCGTGGAACGCCCGTCGGCAACACCGACCAGCGAGCCCTTCGGCCTGTTTACATTCCGCGCGCCCGAGGGCGTGCTGTGGCGCAAGTGGCGTGCGGTCCAGAGCGACATCGCCGCCGACTTGCGCGAAGCCGCGAACTGCAAGACCGATAGCGCGGCATGCAGCGAAGCCGCGCGACGATTTACATTGATGGTCGATGATGTTCGCGGTCGTGAAGGAAAGGCGCGCATCGAGACCGCCAACCGTCTCGTCAACACCGCGATCCGCTACACGCGCGATCTCATCCAGCATGGCGCGATCGACGTGTGGTCCGCGCCACTGGCGTCGCTGAGCAGCGGCCGCGGCGACTGTGAGGATTATGCGATCGCCAAATACGTCCTGCTGCGCGAAGCAGGCGTTCCGGAACAGGATCTTCGCGTTCTTCTGGTACGCGACCGCGCGGTCCGAGAGGATCACGCCGTGCTCGCGGTGCGCCTCGACGGGGCATGGACCGTCATGGACAACCGTCGCTCCGCATTGTCAGCCGACAGCGAGCTGCAGCATTTCACACCCTTGGTCGAGCTGGACCACAGCGGCGTGAACATGTTTGCCTCGCCCTACCTGACACAGCGCACGCAGGACAGTGACAAGACCGTCGCGCCGGCCGCGGATAATGTGGGCAAAGACAGCTTCGCCAACAGACACAGCCGATGCCGTATCGCTGCAGCAACCCGGCATCGAGAACACCGAGTTCGGCAGTCAGGAGATCACGCTCAGCATGAGTTCAGGCGCGGCGTCCCTGCCGGTGCTCATGTAAGGGTTCGTCTTCCCTCCGCGCTGTTCACAAGCATTGCACAGAGCCCGGCCCCAAGCCGGGCTCTTCTGCTTTTGGCGATGACCGCCGTCAACAGGACGCCGGACAATATCTCGTCGACAAAGTGCCAGCGGATCTCCGGCCATGTCAGGAGCGGCACTTCGTGCTATGCTTCCGCCCGATTTTAGAGACTGCGTTTTTTTGAATTCATTGATCCAAGTCATAAAAGGATACCGTGCGATGGCAACGGACACGGTTTTGTTTTTTGCGCGACCGATACGTCGGCTGATCACGTTCGCCGCAGGCTGCCTGGCCATCTCACTGCTTCTCGCAGGCAGCGAGCACCACCGCCTTTGCGCAGAAAGTTGTCGAACGCACCGCCAAGGGACTTCCGGCGAAGGACGTGCGCATCGGGATCTACATCAATCTCGAGCCGGACTGCACATCGGGGCCCCTGCCCGCCATCCGCCTCATCGCAAAACCTGCGCACGGCACGGTCACCATCAAGCGGGGAAAAATAACCGGAACGAACTACAAGCACTGCCAGGCGGTGGAAGTCCCGGGGTTTGTCGCAATTTACCGCTCGAAGCCTGACTTCGTGGGCGTGGACGTCATGATGATCGAAGTCAGATATCCGGGAATACGCGCTGAAGTGCAGCGGATCCGCGTGACGATCGGCCGCGGGTTGCCAGGCCAGGAGATCTGACCGCATCCGTTGAAGCGAGTCATGAGATCAATCGCGCACGCAGAAAGAAAGCTCGCCTGAAAGCAAAAGCCCGCCGGAGATGATCCGGCGGGCTTTGTTGTGCTTGGCTCTGTAGTGCTTAGCCAGTCATCACGTGATCATGGCCTTCGAAGTAGATC